>JBBRAB010000013.1:0-118258 GCA_038207155.1 Polyangiales bacterium | reverse complement strand
GCGGGGGCAGGCTCGCTTGCGGTTTGAAACCGCTCGCGGCTCGCTCTGCGAGTCACGCACCGCGCTGCGCGTCGCGGTCGCCTGGGGGCACCTCAGCGCCGCGGACGTCGCCGCCGCCGAGACCAGCCTCGATTCACTTGGGGCCCGTCTCTACGCCCTCTGTCGCAGATAGCCGCACCGAGGAGGACGGTCGCGGGCCGAGCAGCGACCGTTACGGGGAGCGGGGAACTGTGAGCGGGGAACTGTGAGCCGACATCCGTCGTCAGTTGCCGTGCGACTGAGTGCCGCGCCGCACCCCCGGACCAATGAAGCTCGACGCGTACGGACCTAGCAAGCGACCGGGCGCTTCGGAGCGCAGGGGCGCCCGCCGGCGGGTGCTACCAGTTCAAGTCCCAACCCCACTGCGGAGCCAAAGAGACCCCAACCCCCAGCCCGGAAAAGGGACCCACGAAGTGGGCCCCCGGGCGGGTACGCAGTCAAAGCCGGCGTAAGCGCCCCGAGCACCCGAAGCCCCGGGGAGCGCTGCGGTCCGCTACTCGTCCGTGCGAAGCAAAGCCGGCGTAAGCGCCCCGAGCACCCGAAGCCCCGGGGAGCGCTGCGGTCCGTTAGCTGGGAAGCGGAAGCGGAAGCGGAAGCGGAAGCGGAAGCGGAAGCGGAAGCGGAAGCGGAAGCGGAAGCGGAAGCGGAAGCGGAAGCGGAAGCGGAAGCGGAAGCGGAAGCGGAAGCGGAAGCGGGGGCGGGACTGCTCAGCAGTTGGCAGATGTCGAACTGGTGACTTAGAGTTGTCCGAGACTGGAAGGCATCCCATGACCCTGACGTCCCTGAGTATCGATCCTACTGAGCCACGACAGGGTTTCTCGATTCGAGTTGCCTCCCGACTCAGCGGCATTTCTGCCGACACCCTGCGGATGTGGGAGCGGCGCTATGGCTTTCCCTGCCCGATCCGCAACGATCAGGGAGTCCGCGTCTACGAAGAGGGCGACGTCGAGCGTCTCGTGCTCGTCAGTCGCGCCATGAAGCTTGGCTACCGCGCGGGCGAGGCGATTCGCCTGGAGGTCGATGCCTTGAAGGAGTTGCTCAGCGCCCAGTCGCGAGCGCCGGCCGATCCCCTTTTTGCACTCCCCGCAGTCGACCGCCTGATGGACCTACTTTCGCGCGAGGAAGTCGATGCGCTCCGCCTCGAGCTTCGGCAGCTTTCAGCCACCGAAGGCTCCAAGCGCTTCATCACTGAGGTGGCGGGGCCGCTGCTCGAACGGGTGGGCACGAGCTGGGCGGGTGGCGAGCTCGGGGTCCGGCACGAACACCTGATCGCCGAAGTCCTGTCGAGCCACCTGCGCTTTCTCGCCGCTCAGCACGATGGCAGTCAGGGACCCTGCGTCCTGCTCGCGACGCTCCCGCGCGAGACCCATGGCCTTGGACTGGAGATGGTGAGCGTCTACCTCGCCGTGCATGGGCTCGTTGTGCGGACCCTGGGGACGGACACTCCACCGCAAGAGATCGCGGAGGCTGCCGAGTCCCTCGGCGCCAGCGCAGTGGGAGTCAGCGTCTCTCTGGCGGCGCCCCCAACTGGGGCTGCCGAGCACCTACGTCAACTCGCCGAGCTTCTGGCCCCCGAACGCTCCCTGTGGGTCGGCGGCAAAGGGGCAGAACGGGTCACGCCTCTTCCGGAGCGCGCCGAGCTGGTCGTCGAATGGGCCGCCCTCGATGCCGCAATCGCGCGAATGGGACTGCGCTAATCGCCCGACAGCTCCCTGTCCCCAGCAACGGTTCCCTGTCCCCAGTTGCCCCCGCTGGCGGCCCGCAAAGCGGGCCCTCGCTCATTCGAAGACGACCGTCTTGTTGCCGTACACCAGCACGCGGTCGTCCAGGTGCCAGCGCACCGCGCGCGCGAGCACGACCTTCTCGAGATCACGGCCCTTGCGCGCCAAATCCTCGACCTGATCGCGGTGCGAACAACGCACGACGTCCTGCTCGACGATCGGACCTTCGTCGAGTAAGCGAGTGGCGTAATGCGCCGTGGCGCCGATCAACTTCACGCCGCGTTCGTAAGCCTGATGGTACGGCCGCCCGCCGACGAAGGCTGGCAAGAACGAGTGGTGAATGTTGATGATGCGCCGATTGTAGCGATCAACAAAGTCGGTGGAGAGCACTTGCATGTAGCGCGCGAGTACGACCAGATCGATCTTCAGCTCATCGAGCAACGCGAGCTCTGCCTGCTCTTGTCCGAGTTTGTTGCTTGGATCGAGTGGAAACACCCGGAACTCGAGGCCGAAATGACGCACCCGCGACTCAAGATCGGGATGATTACTGATGACGACCGGGATCTCGCATTCGAGCTCACCGGCACGATGTCGAAGGAGCAGATCAAGCAGGCAGTGCTCGTACTTAGAGACGAAGATCGCCACGCGCTTGGGTTGCGTCGAGAGACACAGGCGGTACTGCATCTCGAACCGCTGCGCGACCTCCGCGATGGCACGCTCGAGCGTGCCCTGGTCGGTGAGCAGCTCCGTGAGATCGAAGCGAATGCGCTGGAAGAACTGCTGAGCAACCGGATCCGAATGCTGGTCGGAGTCCAGGATATTTGCGCCATGCCCAAACAGAACCTGCGCGAGCGCAGCCACAATGCCGCGGCGATCGGGGCAAGAGACGAGAAGCGTTGCTGTGCGCCCTGTGGGCGGAAGTGAGGATGCCATGGGAGCGGTTCCAGGCATTTCTACGACGAATCGCTGCGCAGCGCACCCCCCAAACCCCTACCCGGGTTTAGCGCGGCAGAGACTGACAACGAACGAGCTCAGGATTCCGGCACCACGACGCCTGCGGCGAGCAGCGCCACCAGAGCGGCCAGAGCGCGTTCACTTCCCCTGGGGGAGGTGCCCAAATCGTCGAGACCGCCGTCAAGCCGGCCACTCAGGGCGATTCCGGCGAGCAATCGACGTTCGAGTTCGGTCGGCAGCAGTGCCGCTTCAAGCTCGCCTGTCGGGTTGGCCACTCGCGCCCGCAGTCCAGCGAGACGAGGGCGCCAAGCATTGAGCTCCTCTGGGCGAAAGCTGCGGCGCACGGCGGTGGCCACGAGCGCGTACGGCCCGCGCCCGGTCGGTAGCAGCGAATTGACTTCATCGCGACGACCGTCCCAGAAGACGAGCTGCCCTTCCGTTTGCCGAGTCGCGAGCGAGAGTCGCTCGACCAGCTGCTCCTCGAGCAGCGGCGGCAAGACTTCCTTGCGAATGACGTGGTGCGTCACAAGCCAAGTCCCAACCGCGATGCCACTCGTGAACGCGCCCTCCACGCATTTCTTGTGGTCGCTTGACGAAAGCATTCCAGCACGCTGAAGGCGATGACAGAACAGCTGCGTGGGGTCCGAACAGGCCACCGCCAACGGCACGCCTGACTCGAGCGCAATCTGTAGCTTGAACGTGTCGCGACGTAGGATCAGCAGGCCCGTTGCCCGCGACGACACCAAACCAAACAGGCGAGCAGCCACGCTCCCGAATGCGATCGGCTCTGCGCGCTGAGCGAGCTGCGCAGGGAGTGGTCCAAAATCCATGAGACGCCGCTGCATGTAGCGCTCGAACGGCGGGAGCGAGCTTAGCGGACCGTACCCACCACCCGCCTTCGAGACCTGAGTCTCACCGTCGATGCCTCCAGTGACGAGCATCTCCACAACGGACGACAGTGCAACAGGTCCGACGATGGTGCCACCCGGGCGACGGATCATCAGGGGAAGCGAGGCATCAGCCGAAACACGCGCCACGACGGGCGACGCGGAGGCACGGTCCGCCGCAAGCCGAGACTGATTCCGCTGGGACGCGTCCAGCTGGGGCACGTCTAGCTGGGTCGGAGCGCGCGGAGTGATGCGCGAGCGCAGATTGATGACGCGAAGGTCGACCAGCCACCCTAGGAGCTCGGTCGAGTCCGCATGAAACTCGGCAGGAGAGAGCGCTTGCTCGAGTGCCCGCAGCATCGCCGACGCATCGGGGAAACGGTCTTCGCGTCGCCTGGCCAACGAGTGCTTCAGCCAGTTTTTTAGGGAAGGATTGAGCCCGGACGGCGCGCGTTCGAGCTCAGTCAAATCCGCATTGGTGACTCGCTCGACGATTTCCAGCGGAGAGCGTCCGCCGAACAGCGGCCGCCCGAGAACGAGCTCGGCCAAGACAACCGCCAGTGAAAACAAATCGCTGCGGTGATCAACCAGCTGCCCCTGGCACTGTTCGGGCGCGACGTAGCCGAGCTTACCCTTGAGTTCACCCGGTCGCGTGGGCGTCCCGAAGCCGGCGCCCCGTAGAATCCCGAAATCGGCCAGCTTGATCTCGCCGAGCTTCGAGATGAGGATGTTCTCAGGACTGACGTCCCGATGCACCAGTCGAAGCGGGCGCCCGTCGGGATCACAAGCATCATGCACGTGCCCCAGCCCCTCCAGGAGCGTCCGCGCGATCCTTGCCACGGTCGCAGTGCCAGCGACGCGCCCCGCAGAGCCAGCGGCTTCAAGCGCGTCAGCAAGCGAAACGCCATCAACGAACTCGAGCGCGATGAACGGTTCCCCGCCATGTTCGCCGAAGTCGACGACCTGAACGAGATTGGGATGCGTGAGGAGCGCCTGAACACGCGCCTCATCATCAAACATACGCAGATAGCGTTCGTCGCGGGCAAATTGGGGTAGCAATCGCTTGAGAGCAAACCGCTTAGCAAAGCCTCGAGGGCCACTACGCCAAGCCTCGTAGACCTCAGCCATCCCACCACGCGCAAGCAGCCGAGTCAGGGTGTAGGGCCCTAGCGAGATTGGCAGCTCTTCGTGTGACAGAGGATTCCCCATTCGGTGATCCCAACCATTTTGCACCCTCTGTTGGAGACCGGACAGCTTTTCCTGGTGAGGGTGAAATACCCACATGCGACGCGCGGTTTGATGAGGGAGAACCGCGATAACAAAAACGGCCCAAACTCCCTTGATTAGAGGGAGTCGGACCGATTTGCCGAGTCGACGCAGCGGACATACCGCCGCGTCAGCATTGGCCTGCGAGCAATCAGACTGGGAGGCCTGGAGCGGGGAACCCCGCGCATAGCTCGCGGACTTCGCCAGCAATCGTCGCGATGCGGGCTACGTCGTCGATGTTGGACACCACGTCCGCCATCCAACCGGCGAGTCGCTTCATCTCGGGGGCGCCCATGCCGCGTGACGTGATTGCGGGGGTTCCAATGCGCAGCCCCGAGGGGTCAAAGGGCTTGCGTGGATCGAAGGGCACGGAGTTGTAGTTTCCGCAAATACCCGCGCGGTCGAGGGCCTGAGCTGCCAGCTTACCACTGACGTTTTTGTTGGTGAGATCGATGAGAATCAGGTGGTTGTCGGTACCGCCTGTCACGAGGCTAAAGCCGCGCGAGGTGAGCTCTTCGGCGAGCAGCTTGGCGTTGTCGACCACGGCCTGAGCGTACAGCTTGAAGCTCGGCTGAGCCGCTTCCAGCGCAGCCACCGCGATGCCGGCGGTCGTTTGGTTGTGCGGGCCGCCCTGGAGTCCTGGGAACACCGCGCGATCGATGTCCTTGGCGTAGGCTTCACGACTGAAAATGACGCCGCCACGAGGGCCGCGCAGGGTCTTGTGCGTGGTGCTCGTCACCACGTCGGCAATACCCATCGGCGAGGGATGCACGCCGCCAACGACGAGCCCCGAGATATGCGAAATGTCCGCACAAAGCTTGGCGCCGACCTCGTCCGCGATCTCCCGGAATTTGTCGAACTCCAGGGTCCGGGGATAGGCCGTGGTACCGCACCAGATGATCTTCGGCTTGATCTCGTGGGCGAGGCGTCGGACCTCATCGAGGTCGATGCGGTGGTCCGAGGCGCGCACGCCGTAGGCCTTACTCGCAAAATACTTGCCCGTGATGCTGACGCTCCAGCCGTGCGTCAGGTGACCGCCTGCAGGCAGGCCCAGGCCGAGCACCGGATCGCCCGGTTTGCAGAATGCCAGGTACACGGCGAGGTTGGCAGGGCTGCCGCTGTAGGGCTGCACATTGCAATGCTCGGCTCCGAACAGGGCCTTGAGACGGCCAACGGCAAGCTGCTCGATCTGGTCGATGACCTGCTGTCCCTCGTAGTAGCGCTTGCCAGCATATCCCTCGGAATACTTATTCGTCAGAATGCTGCCCGTCGCCTCAAGCACGGCGCGCGAGACGTAGTTCTCGCTCGGGATTAGGCGCAGCGTGTCGGCTTCAAGTCGCTCTTCGGCCCGGATGAGGCGGGCGATCTCGGGGTCACGTTGCTCGAGTGAAGGCTCAATCGGATGCTCTGCCATGGGGCGGCAGGTCTAGTCCTGCTCGCACCCTTGGTCCACCTCATCCCCGAGTCAGTTGCGACTCGAAGCGGCCTGGTCGACCGGACAAACGCGGGTTATTTGGGTGCTGAGGGCGGGTCACCCGAGACACCCCTCGACGGGCCCCTGCCCTTCGCTATGATGCGAGGCTTCAAATGAGTGACGGGGGAGACGCCAAACAACCACCCGCCTCGAGCCCGGCGGTCGCAGCACCGCCAGAGCCTCGACGCGGACCGCCCGCCGTGCCGCCACTTGCGGTGCCAGCGCGCGAGCCGCCCGCGGTGCCGCCACCTGCCGTACCGACACGTGAGTCTCCTCTCGCACCCATTGCGCCGGTTGGCGCTGCGCGAGCGTCCTCTGCTCCAATTGCAGCCGAGCTCGGGCCGTTGGGCATCCCCGTCATCGAGGCGCTCCAGGACGAGCTCACTACGGCAGTAGACGCAGCCGAGGGGCCCCAACTGCAGGTCGCTCCGCCGCGTCCACGTGATGCGGTGCCGCTGCGCCCCGTCACGGTCCCACCGCGTCCGTCGATCCGCCCAACCCCTGGGCGCAATCCGGACAGCTCAAAGAAACGTCCATTGCGCCGCGCACGGGCCGTCGAAGCCGAGGCGGATCTCTGGGCCGCCCTCGACAGCGGGCCTCCCAGCATTCCTTCGGCGGCGGAGGCTGAGGCCCCCGCCCCGGTCGAGCCCCCGAAGGAGTCCTCTGCGACCCACACGAGCGGGCTGATGGTCGGACAAACCCTGGCCGACCGCTATGAGACGCTCAGCGTCCTCGGCGAAGGCGGCATGGGCATCGTCTACCGCTGCCGGGACACCTATTCGGACGACGATGTTGCGCTCAAGCGCGTCATCATTCCCGAGGGCCCCCTCGCGAACGAATACGTGATGTGGTTCTACAAAGAGTCGCGCGCGCTCGCGACTCTCGACCACCCCAGTATCGTTCGAGCCCGCGACTTCGGGCAGCTCAGTGACGGCTCGCCGTTCCTGGTGATGGACCTCGCCAACGGCGTCTCGCTGCACGAGCTGGCCCATGCCCATCTCGGCTTTCCCCTGATCTGGTCGATCATCGATCAGATGCTCGGAGCGCTGGCCCATGCCCACGCGCGCGGCATCATTCACGGCGACCTCAAGCCATCGAATATCCTCGTCGAAGAGGTCAGCAACGAGCCACCGCGCGTTCACGTCCTTGACTTCGGGCTGGCGTGGCTGAAGCAAGACCGCCACGACGAGCGCCTCGACGGCCACAAAGCCCTGGAATTTGCCCCCCATTCCGGAGCCGGGACGCCCGGCTACATGGCGCCCGAGCAGATCCAGCACGAGAGCCACAACGTCTGCGGCGCCACCGACCTCTATTCACTCGGTTGCATCTTGTACAAGATGCTCACCGGACGCGCGCCGTTTTCCGGAGACTCCAAGGAACTCCTACGGCATCACGCGTTCGATCCACCGCCGGTTCCGCGGGTCACCACCCCAGACGCCCCACCTGACGTCGCCCATTTCGTCATGCGGCTGCTTGCCAAGCAGCCTTGGGACCGCTGGGAGTTCTCGAGCGAGGCCCGCTCGGAGTGGGCGCGCTGGCGTCCTCGCGCCGATCTGGACGTGCTGGCCTGGCGGTTTCCGCTGTTGCCGCGAACCAAAGGCCAGTCACAACCGCCACCACCGCCTGCTCCTCCGAGGGCGGCGTCTCCGTCCCCGCGCGGACCGTTTGGCGAGCGCACCCCAGGTCTGCTGAGCATCCGACAGAGTCCGCTCGTCGGTCGCGAGGAGGCGCGCCAAGCCCTGCGTGAAGCCTGCGATGACACGGTCGACGGTCGTCCCCCGACCCACCGCATGCGTCTCTTGGTCGGCCCAGCTGGCGTCGGTAAGAGTCGCCTCGCTGAATGGCTCTATGAGGTCGTCGGCGAAGAAGGGACCATGGTTCCCCTGCGGGCACGCTATCGCCCGCTGCGCGGTCCGCTCGACGGCATGGTGGGAGCTGTCACTCAGTATTTCAACTTTGAGCGCTCCGATCGCGACACGATCGAACGGACGCTGCTCGCACGTTGGAAGGTCGGCAGGCATGAAAAGGCCGGGCGAACCTGGGTGGCAGGCGTCGCGGAATGGCTAAGGCCACTGGGTCCGATCGCCGATCAACCGATCGGGCCGAGCGGGATCCGCTTCACCTTAGATACTCCCGAGACTCGGCGGATGGTGATCCGCTACGCGCTTCGCCGCATCGCACGCGGACGACCGCTACTGCTGTGGCTAGATGATCTGCATCACGCCTCGGACACCACCCTCGAGGGACTGCTTAAGATCCACGAGGAAGAGCCCGACCAGCGCATCGTTTTCGTCGCCACACTGCGCACCGAGGACTACCAGTTGGACAGTCGCCTTGCCGAGCGACTCAAGCCGCTGCTGACCACCATCGAACACGCGATGATCGAGGTGCGTCCGATGGATCCGGACGCCACCTGCGTCCTGTTGCGGGCAGCCCTCCCACTCGACGACGATTCCGTTCACGAAGCGGCTCGCCGCAGCCGAGGTAACCCGCTGTTCGCGCTACAACAGCTGCACGCCTGGGCGCTTGGCGGCGATATCTCTCACTCTTCGGGGCGCTATCACGTCTCAGCCGCCGTTCTGGCGATGCGACCGAAGACCACCGCTGAGTTGTGGGACAGTCGCATTCTGGCCCTGCCGGCAGAGCACCGCTTGGCCGCCTACGCGGCCGCGTCGCTCGGAGCCGATATCCGGCGTGCTGTGCTCCACGCGCTGCTTGAGGCGCTGCAGCTGCCGACCGACGCCGTCATGTTGAGCCTGCAGACGGCCGAGATCCTGGTGCCGCGCGGGCCGGGTCGGTACACCTGGCCCCACGCTCTGCTCCAGGAGCACCTCGCGGAGCGCCTGACCCAACGCGACGATTCGCGTCGCATTCTGCGCGCCGCCGCTGAGGCGCTCACGCGCCATCCCTTGGCGGGAACGCGCCGCGTCGTACGTCAGCGCGTCGTCAATCTGCTCGGAGCCGGCGATCCGGATGCCGCCGCACAGCTGCTGTTCGACTTCCTGCAGACCTCGGGCGGAGCGGCGCGTGAACCGCTGTCCCTGCTGACCGATCTCGACCTGCTCAAGGGCAAGCTGCAGGGGCGTTCCCTTGCACTCAAGCACCGCTGGCAGGCGGAGGCCCTGCGCCACCTGGCGCGCAATGAAGAGGCCTCGATGCATGCCGAGATCGCGCGGGCGACCTTCGAGGAACTCGGTGATCGTGAGAATCTCGCGCATTCGCTGCGGCTGCTGGGTCACATTACGGCCGAACGTGGTCGCTCCGCTGAGGGCCTGTCCCTGATCGAGCAGGCCCGTGGCCTGTTTGAGGATCTCGCCAACGTACCAGGACTTGCCCAGTGCGAGGTCGTGGCCGCCGAAGTGCATTTCGCCATCGGGGAAACCACCAAAGCGCGCTCACTGGTGGAGCGCGGGCAGTCGCATTTTGCTTCTCTCGGGCAGCACCTCGGCCGCGGACAATGTCTCCTACTGCTCGGCACGATCGAACAGGCCGAGGGCAACATCGAACGGGCGCGCCGTCGGATCTCCGAGGCGCACGGAGAGTTCGAGCGCGCCGGTTATCGCCTCGGCCTTGCTCAAGCAGACGTGGCGCTCGCACATATCGAGCACCGCTTGCTCAATTTCCACAATGCCGCCCGTGGCTCCCTTGACGCTCTGTCAACTTTCGACGAACTGAGCACACCGCGCAATCAGGCCGCCTGCGAGCGACTGCTCGCCATGATCGGGATCGACACGGACGATGTTGACCTCGCGGAGCTACACACGGACCGTGCGCTACGCGTCTATGAGCGACTCGGCGATGCCACCGGGATCCTCGACGCGCGACTGCTGCTCGTCCAGGTCGCGCTGCTGAGGCAAACCACTGAGGACGCTCGCCGCGCCTTGGTGGAGCTGAGGCGCACCGAACCGGTCGATCCAGAAACACGCCAGCATGTCCTCTTGGTCGAAGCCTGGCTGTGGTGTGAAGAGAACTCGATGGTAGAGGCGTTCCGTCGGGTCGAAGCGGCCGCCGAGGTGTTCCGCGAGCGCCTCCGCGTGGGAGATCACGCCCCTCACCTCCTGGCGCGACTCGGCCGCTACCGCTGGCCCCCCCATGCGCGAGAGGCGATCGAGGCCTGGCGCATGCTGCTCAATGACCGCAGTCGCCACAGCCGCGACTGACCAGGCGCCCCGGGGCGGCTCGCATGAAGCCGCCATCATGTGAGACGGGCGAGCGGAGCTGCCGCAAACGAGGCTGCCTCGCCGATTCGCTTGACTTCAGGTCAAGGGTTGGCTTCCCTGGGGACCCGATATGAGTGCGACCTCAGCTGACCTCCTCGCCCGCGCCGAACGTCTGATGCCCGGCGGCGTCAATAGCCCAGTCCGCGCATTTCGCGCCGTAGGAGGCGCGCCACCCTTCATCGCAAGTGCGCAGGGGGCATGGCTCACCGATGTCGAAGGCCAACGCTACATCGACTACGTCGGAGCCTGGGGGCCAGCGATCCTTGGCCATGCCGAGCCGACGGTAGTCGCCGCCGTGCGTGACGTGGCCGGTCGCGGCTTTGGCTTTGGTGCCCCCACAGAGCTGGAGGTCCATTTCGCCGAAGCGCTGCAGGCGCGCATTCCGAGTCTCGAAATGATGCGTTGCGTCTCAAGTGGTACCGAAGCCACGATGAGCGCCTTGCGTGTGGCGCGCGGGTTCACCGGTCGAGAATACATCGTCAAATTTGCTGGGGCCTACCACGGTCACGCCGACGCCCTGCTCGTTTCGGCAGGCAGCGGGGCCGCCACGTTCGGAACACCCGACTCGGCAGGAGTCACTCCCGGCGCGGCGCGAACGACGTTGACGCTGCCCTACAATGACGTCGCTTCACTCGAAGCGCTGTTCGCCCAGCGCGGCGAGGATATCGCGGCTGTAATCGTCGAACCCGTCGCCGGTAACATGGGTTGCATCCCGCCAAAATCGGGGTTTCTTGAGGCAATCCTGAGGCTCTGCGCCGCGGCAGGCGCGCTCTCGATATTCGATGAAGTGATGACGGGTTGTCGACTAGGTCCTGCGGGCGCGCAGGGTCTCTACGGACTCAAGCCGGATCTCACCTGTCTAGGCAAGGTGGTCGGCGGCGGGCTCCCGCTGGCGGTCTACGGCGGACGGCGCGACATCATGCAATGCGTGGCCCCCCTCGGTCCTGTCTACCAAGCAGGGACGCTCAGTGGCAACCCCTTGGCAGTCACCGCCGGACTAGCAACGCTGGCGCAGCTAACGCCTGAGTTCTACGCAAAGCTGGAGCAACGCTGCGCGAACTTGCAGGCCGGACTTCAAGCATCCCTTACGCGCCGCGGCGAACGCGCCGTTGTCCAGCGCGTGGGTTCCATGCTGACCGCCTTTTTCACCGACCAACCGGTGGTCGACTATGCCAGCGCAGCGACGGCAGATCGCGAACGATTTGGCAGATTTCATCGAGGATTACTGCGCCGCGGGGTCTATTTCCCCCCCTCGCAGTTGGAAGCGGCGTTTGTATCAATCGCCCACGATGACGCAATCATCGCCACGACGATTGAGGCCGCTGATGCGGCACTGAGCGACTAGATGAGGCTCCCGCAGCGAGCGCGGACCTGGCTTTGGCTGGCGGTGTCGCTGGTCAACGTGCAGCTTGTCGATTTCAAAGCAATCGCTGCGGCACCACCGGCGACCAGCAAGGGCTCCGCGCTGTCGACCTACGAACAAGAAACACTCACCGCGGCCCTGGAGGCGCGCGGTGCGGAACTTGAGCCCTCGCCCGAAGGCAAGTGGGTGGAGGGCGTCGACGTAGAAGCGTTGGAAGTCTTTGAACCGCGCGATCCGGCGCCAGGCTGGCTCAACGTGTTTCACAGTCGCTCGCGTGACGCCATCGTTGAGCAAGAGCTGCTGTGCGGAACAGGCAAGCGCTACTCGGCCAAATTCGCTGATGAATCGGCCAGAAACCTGCGACTTCGACGTCAACTCTCGCTCGTGTTGGTGGTACCCATTCGGAGCAAGCATCCTGGCCGTGTGCGCGTTCTGGTGATCACTAAGGATGTGTGGAGTATGCGACTCAACTCCGACTATCGCCTCAAGAATGGCGTTATGGAGTACCTCTTGCTGCAACCGAGTGAGGAGAACCTGCTCGGAATGCATGTGCGACTTTCGGGGCAATACATCTACGATCCGTTCCTGAACATCTTGGGTGTTTCTGCGGCGTGGCCACGTCTCGGCGGCAGTCGCATTTCCGCCCTAGCCTCCGCCAGCATCATCACCCGGCGCGAAACAGGGCAAGTCGAAGGCAGCGCCGGAGGATTTACCTTCGGTCAGCCGCTCTACGCTTCAACCGCCAAATGGGCTTGGGGCAGTGGCGTCGTCTGGGACATCCGCACTCAGCGGCGCGCGGCGCTGGCGCCAGGCGGTGGATTCATGGTGCGCCGCTTCGATCTGCCGTCGACGCCCGAAAAGGATCAGCTGCCGTACGAGTACCTATCGAGGCAAGTTGACTGGCAAACCGCCGTCACCCGCTCGTTCGGGTCTCACAGAAAATTCGATATTACCCTTGGTGCGGAGCTTGCCCTTCGCCGCTATCACGCCTACTCACTGCGCGAGCAGGGCTACTCAGCGGCTCAAGTGGCTGAGTTCGAACAGGTGGCACTCGAGCGCAGTGACGCTCGGATGGGCCCGTTCGTTCAAATCGAATCGTACACCAATCGATTCACGACTCTTCACGATGTTGAAACGCTCGGGCTGACCGAGGATATTCGACTCGGTCCGGTCGCAGTGCTCAAGGTCTACAGCGGCGCGCGAGCAGCCCAGTCGACTCGCGACCTGATCGGCATCACGGCGAGCGCGTCACATACCTCCGCGCTCGGCACCGGCTACTTTCGAGCCTGGGGTCAGCAGTCTGTTGAACTGACGCCTGAGCACAAAGACACCGACGGGATCGTGCAGGGCGGGGTACGCGTCGTGACTCCCCAGATTTACGGAATGCGACTCGTGTACGACGGTGGTGCAATCAACCACTACGAGAACTACCGCAACATTCGTTTCTCGCTTGGAGGCGACACACGACTTCGCGGCTATCCATCGCAGCAGTTCGTTGGAAGAAACCTGGTCGTTTCAAATCTGGAGCTACGAACTCGCCCGTTGAAGCTCCTCAATGTGCTGTTCGGATTGGTGGGATTTTACGACGTGGGCAGCGCCTACGACGATAGGTCCGATCTTCACCCCAAGCAGTCGCTCGGGATCGGAGCGCGCGCGACCGCTCCGCAACTCCAGCGCGTCGTCGGGCGGCTTGACGTGGCATTCCCAATTTCGCGACCCGATCCGCTGCTCGGGGAACGCTGGGGTGGCGTGGACATCATAATGACGCTCAATGGCCAGGCTTTCCCATTTCCCGCACTGCGCAGCTCGGCCACGGCGACGCCGCTGCTCGCGCCAACGGAGTGAGAACGCGGAACGGGAGGGACTACGGAAGCGTGCCCGCGCCGCCCGCGCCGCCCGCGCCGCCAGTGGCTGCCGCTGGACCAAGTAGTGCAGGGCATTTTTCAGTGATCGGGCCACAGGGGAGGAACGTGGTGCCCTGCGCCAGCATCAACCCGGCGAGCATTCCAGGGGCGGCTGGGTCAAAGGTCGCGCATGACGGAGCCAGTGATTTCAAGGTACCAAAGGCTCCAGTCATCGCGGTTAGGCACGTCTCCAACTCGGTGACGCTCGCCCCGCAGTTCGTCGTGGCGCCTTGGCACGCTGTCGTCGCGTCGCCCAGTGTTGCGGTGCAGCCGTCGTACGTCGCGCTGCAAGCCGCTCTGGTAGCGGTCAGTGACGTACCCGCAGGCACGCTGAGAGCAGCGGTGAGCGCCGGCGCCATGCACAGCGCGCTGTCGAGCGGCATGCCGGAGCCCGTCTCCACATAGCCGGTGACGCCCTTGCAGAGCGTGGTCACCTGCGCAGGCGTGAGCGCGCTCACCACCGTGGCTCCGGGCAGCCCGGATTTGAACGGCTTGGCTGCGGTACCGCCGGTACTTGTGCCACCGGTGCCTGTGCCGCCTGTACTTATGCCACCGGTGGTGCCTGTGCCGCCTGTCGCAGCGGGCGTGCCGCCCTGTCCCCCCGTTGCGCTCGGACTGTCCGAACTACTGCTGCCACCACAGGCAACAAAACCACCCAAGAACAATACCCCGAGGCTAATCCAACTCGCTTGCGTCATGTGCTGTCCTCCTGCCCGTTGCCCCTGGGCCGCGAGCGAAATCAGAATCGTAACATCTAACGGCTAGTCGCTGTGCGGTCTGAAGGCCCGAAATTCCCCTGTTTCAGGGGGGGGTAGGAGCACGAGTCAGGCGGCCCGCTTGCCGCTACGTGGCCGAGAGGCCGGACTGTGCGGATTGCGGATTGGCCTTCTTTGTTCGCGACGCTTGAAATGCATTGGGCATCGCGAAAGTATCTCGATCGTGCCACTTAGAATCTCGTCGGTGTCTCGTAGAATGTCCTTGGGCTGCGCCTCTCTGATTGGCTTGCTCGTCCTTTCGTCGCTGCCGCTCGGTTGCGGTCGCCACAAGAGCAAAAAGCAAACGGTCGCAAGCGCGACCGCCAACCCGCAGCTGAACGTCGTTGAAAAGCTCTTCGATTTTGGGACGGTCACCGAGGGCGACACCCCCGAACATGTTTTCGTGATTGAAAACACCGGCTCGGCTCCCCTGGTGATCGATCGGGTAACCACTTCCTGCAGCTGCGTCGTGGCCACTCCCAAGGTAAAGGAGATTGCTCCGGGCGCTCGGGGGGAGGTGCTCGTCTCGTTCAGCACCACGGGTCGACGCGGAGCGAACCGCAAATCGATCACTCTGCTGACCAATGATCCGAAGGCACCTCGCTTTGCGCTCGAGGTCGCCGCAAATGTGGAATCACTGTTGGCACTGGATCCGTATTTCGTGCGTTTGAACCCGGAATACGGCGAAGAACAGATCCGCGAGGCCTGGTTTGTGGGCAAGCTGCTGGCACAGGCGAAGCCAACGATCACGGGACGCGACGAGGACAAGGAGCTGTCGATCGAACTTGTTACCAAAGACGAGGGTAGCGAGAAGATCCCCGGACTGCGCTTCAAACTGAAGGGTAAAAAGGTTGGCTTCGGGAGCGGAAAAATCACGCTCGCCACAGGACTAGAAAAACCAAACGAGCTGGTGCTTCGCTACTCCTGGAGTGTGCGAGGGAACCTTCGCGTCCTGCCAGCCCAGCTCTACTTTGATTCGAGACGCAGCGCGATGCGCGAACGAATCCTGCGCGTGAGCAGCAGCCGAAGTGATTTCAAGCTCAAGGATGCCAAGGTCGTGGCGGGTCCGTTCAAAGCGGAGCTCCTGAAATCCGATGCGGGTACCGGACTTGAGATCAAGGTGACTCTGAACGAGGGGACCGAACCGACGCCTGACGCCAAGGGCGAGGTTGGTAAGCTGATGCTGACCAGCAACGACCCGCTTGAGCCGAAGAAGGAGGTTGCCCTCCGACTGACGCTCGGCCACGCCCCGGGTCCGTTCGGCGGACCGGGAATGCCGGGCGTCCCCACGCCGTAACCGCTGACGAGCAGGCACAAAAAGGGAACCGGTGGACCACTCCCTGTTTCGTGTGGACCCACCGGTCGTCGAGGCCGCCTTCTCAAGACCGAATCGCCAAGTCTGGTTTCGGCCGGGCGCTTTGCTGGTTCTCGCAACCAGGCACCGTAATCACGCTCGCCGGCTCCCATCTGGGCAGCACCGGGCTATCCCGCTCGGGACCGACACCCAATAACACAGGCACCACTCAGGGGACATTACAGCCCATTACAAACCACGCCCGGCCCCGTGAGCGGGGGAGATGACGCTGAGTGCGTTAACCATGGGAAAACCCCCAAGATGGCCCGTGGTCGCTTCCGGGCAGGATAATGCGACAGGCCCTTCATACGGAATAGAAATGAATCCAGGGGCCGCTTCGGCGATGGAACTCACCTGGGAGTGGTGCGATACCTGTGCTCTGGAATCACGCCTCGAAACTAGTGACCTCCGAGTCTGGTCCTCGGATGAGCTCCTCGTGGTCTTCCACACGCAGGTACCGACGCTTTCAACCGTCCAGGACCTCGCCAACGTCGCCCGACGCCACTTCGTCAAGCAGGAGCGCTTGTTGGGTGTGGTCATCGTGATCGACGCGCTGGTCGGTCCCCCTGATCCCACCACGCGGGCGGCCCTCGGAAGGCTAATTAGTCGACAGGAACTGCACATCGGGGGGCTAGCTCGCGTCGTCCGCGGTGAGGGCTTCGCTGCAGCCACGGCCAGGGCCGTTATCACCGGACTGACCCTGGTCACCCGCCCCGATTATCCGACGAAAATATTCGCCAGCATGGGCGAAGCGGCGGCCTGGCTTGAATCGACCCGTGTCATTTCGCCCTCGGCGCGGCAGTCACTCAGTCTGGTGGACGCTCAGCTCCCGGATGCTCCGCGCACGCGCAGCGTAGCGCCCCCTCGCGCGAGCTGAGCCGGGCTGTGACGTCAAGCGGAGTGCTGACAGCAGCCACCCGATGACGGCTCCTGCCCACTGACAGCGGCTCACTGCGCTGCTTGCCGATGGCTGAGGCGCGCGACCCGGCGGGACCGCGCTGAGCACCAATCGCGACGGCACAAAAACAGACAAGGCACCCGGCAAAAAGCTGGGTGCCCCATCGTCGCTAACCGAACCGTTGGGCTGGCGGCGACCCGCCCGAGTGGAGACTCCAGCGCAAGCGCTGGACTCTACTCACCCGGAGGGGTCACCTACTGCGAATCACTTGGTGTTGTCGAGAGTGGCCTTGGCGGCCGACACGCGCGCGATCGGCACGCGGAACGGCGAGCACGACACGTACTTGAGACCGGCTCGCTCGAAGAACTCGATCGAGGCGGGGTCGCCACCGTGCTCACCACAGACGCCGAGCGACATGTCCGGCTTGACGCTCTTGCCCTTGTCGCAGCCCATCTTCACGAGCTGGCCGACGCCGTCCTGATCGATCGAGACGAAAGGCTCCGCCTTGAGGATCTTCTTGTCGACGTACTCGGGGAGGAACTTACCCGCGTCATCGCGCGACATACCGAGACAGGTCTGGGTCAGATCGTTGGTACCGAAGCTGAAGAACTCAGCCGTCTCAGCCAGCTCGTTGGCGAGCAGCGCAGCGCGCGGGAGCTCGATCATCGTGCCGTACTTGTAGTCAACCGTAACGCCCTCGGCAGCAAAGACCTCAGCCGCCACCTTGACGCAGTCCGCCTTGAGGATGTCGAGCTCGAGCTTGCTGAGCGCGAGCGGGATCATGATCTCGGGAACGACGTCAACGCCCTGCTTCTTCACCTGACAGGCCGCGGTCAGAATCGCGCGGAACTGCATGCTGGAGATCTCGGGGTACGTGATGGCCAGGCGGCAACCACGGTGACCGAGCATCGGGTTGAACTCGTGAAGGTCATGCACCTTCTTCTCGAGGTCCTTGACGCTGACGCCCATCGTCTTGGCCAGATCAGCAATCTGCTCGGGCTTGGTCGGGAGGAACTCGTGCAGCGGGGGATCGAGCAGACGAATGGTGACCGGAAAGCCAGCCATCACCTTGAAGAGACCAGTGAAATCGCCAATCTGGAACGGAAGGAGCTTGGCAAGGGCCTTCTCGCGCGCCTCAACCGACGACGAGAGGATCATCTCGCGGACGGCCGCGATGCGGTCGGCCTCGAAGAACATGTGCTCGGTGCGGCAGAGGCCGATGCCCTGCGCGCCACGGTCACGGGCCTGCTGGGCCTGGGTCGGTGTGTCCGCGTTCGCACGGACCTTCATACGAGCGTACTTGTCGCACCACTCGAGCAGAACGCCGAGCTCACCACCGAGCTCAGGATCGATCTTGGCGACGTCGCCGATGTAGACCGTACCGGCCGAGCCGTTGATGGTGATGATCTCCCCAGCCTTGACGACGAGCACGTCGCCCGTCTTGTTCTTTGCGGTGAGCTGCTTGGCGGCGTAGTCGATCGAGATTTCCGAACAACCCACGACGCAGGAGCGACCCATGCCACGGGCCACAACGGCCGCGTGACTGGTGGCGCCACCGCGAGCGGTGAGGATACCGAGCGCGGCATTCATGCCCTCGAGATCCTCAGGCGAGGTCTCGATGCGGACGAGAATGACCTTCTTGCCCGCGAGCGTCTCCTTGACGGCGTCCTCAGCACTGAAGACGACCTCGCCAGTGACGGCGCCGGGAGAGGCTGCAAGGCCCTTGGCGATCGGCTTGGCCTTCTCCTTGGGGTCGACGGTGGGGAACAGGAGTTCCTCAACGCGACCGGGTTCCTGGCGCTGAATGGCGGCCTTCTCGTCGATCAGGCCCTGCTTGACCATGTCCACTGCGATGCGGACCATGGCGCGACCCGAGCGCTTGCCATTGCGGGTCTGGAGCATGTACAGGCGTCGATCCTCGATCGTGAACTCGAGGTCCTGCATGTCCTTGAAGTGGGTCTCGAGCTTCTCCTGGATCGCGAAGAGCTCCTTGTAGTTCTCGGGCATCACCTCTTCGAGGGACTTACCATTGCTGGTTTCGCTCTTGGAGATGGGCTGCGGCGTGCGGATACCCGCGACGACGTCCTCACCCTGGGCGTTCGGGAGCCACTCGCCGAAGAACTTGTGCTCGCCGGTCGAGGGATTGCGCGTGAAGCACACGCCCGTGCCGGAGGTGTCGCCGGTGTTGCCGAACACCATGAGCTGCACGTTGACAGCGGTGCCCCACTCTTCCGGAATCTGGTTCATCTTCCGGTAGAACTTGGCGCGGTTGTTGTTCCAGCTGCGGAACACAGCGTCGATGGAGCCCATCAGCTGGTCGTAGGGATCAGCCGGGAAGTCCTTGCCGGTCTTCTCCTTGATCAGTGCCTTGTAGAGCTGACAGAGCTTCTTGAGGTCATCGGCCTCGAGCGCGGTGTCGGGAACGGCGCGGGCGAGCTCCTCGGCGTCCGCCGAGACTGCGAGGCCCTTGGCCTTGGCCACGTCCTTACGGACGCTGTTCATCAGGTGCTCGAAGTCGTGGTGGTCGAGCTCGAGCACGACATTGCCGTACATCGTCAGGAAGCGACGGAACGCGTCGTAGGCGAAGCGGGCATTGTTCGCCTTCTTCGCGAGACCCTCGACGGTGACGTCGTTGAGGCCCAGGTTGAGGATGGTGTCCATCATGCCAGGCATCGACGCGCGAGCGCCGGAACGCACAGACACGAGCAGCGGATTGGCGGGATCGGTAAACGACTTACCGGCCTCGTCGCCCATCCACTTGATGGCCTTCTCGACCTCGGCGCGAAGGCCTGCGGGAAGCTTGCCACCGGGCGTCTTGTAGTACTCGGCGCAAACCTCAGTCGTGATCGTGAAACCGGCGGGAACGCTAATCCCGAGGCTTGCCATCTCCGCGAGGTTGGCGCCTTTGCCACCTAGCAACGCCTTTTGGTCGGATCGACCCTCGGCGACCTTGCCCGAAAACAGATAGATCATCTTGTTCATTGCTACCTCACTCGATGTCACACGGTGATACCGTCGTCGGGGACGACGCTGGCGAAATTGATTCGCCGGAAATCGGTTACTGACTGCTCAGGGACCCCGCTCCTCCGCGACCGCGGAGCGACCGACAAAGAGGCGAAGTGACGCGAACAGCGGGAACTTCATACACCTTTTCTGCTCGCGAGCAGGTCAAAATTCGCGAGTTTTGAGCAGCTTCGGTGGATATCCCGCATCAAACGCAGGCGATTGTCACGAACGGAGCTGTCGTCCACCATGACAAACACGTCACTGAAGAATTGGGCCATCAAAGGCGCAAATTCTGCGATTGCTGCCAGGCCCGCCGGATAATCCTTGCGCGACTCGGCAGCCTCGATCGTTGCCGCCAGCTCGCCCAAACCTTGAAACAGTCGCTGCTCGGATGGGTGAACGTCGGTGGCCACAACTCGTGGCGCGACCAAGGCGCCGACCGGAGCCTCTTTGGCGATGTTCGCTGCACGCTTGATCACCTCTCCGACCGAGGCGCGCGTCTCTTGTGGCATCTGCTCAAGCGCAATCGCACGGTCGCGGGCATCGCAGGGTCGATCGGCTGCTACCTGGAGACAGGCCTCGATTACGTCGTTGGACTGAGTGAGCAGGCCTTTTAGCCGGTCACGGAAGAACTGGAGCAGCTTCGCACTCGTCGCCTCGATGGGTTGATCGAGGCGAGTGCCCTCGAATCCTGCGTAGGTCAGCTCGATGGCGCGACCTAGCGACAGATCCCAGCCCTGGTCGAGCAGGGTGCGGAGCACGCCGAGGGTGGAGCGACGAAGCGCCAATGGGTCGGCTGCTCCGGTCGGCACCTGTCCGATGGCGAAACAGCCAACCAGCGTGTCTAGGCGGTCAGCGATTGCGACCAGTGCGCCGGCTTCGTGCTTGGCCGTGGGGTCGTCGGCGCCGCGTGGTTGGTAGTGCTCGGCGATCACGTCCGCGACGCTCGGGGAGACGCCCTGCGCCAGCGCGTAGCTGCGACCAACGTCACCCTGCAGCTCGGGCAGCTCTCCGACCATCAGCGAGACCAGATCGCACTTGGCGAGACCGGCGCCCGTGAGCGCGTCATCGCGCGTCTGCTCGCTCAGGTTAAGCTCAGCTGCCAGTCGAGGAATCAACTGCTCGAGGCGTCGAACCTTGTCCCCGACGCTTCCGAGCCGCTTGTGGAACATGACGCTGTCGAGCTGCTCGCGACGTGCGGCCAGTGGTCGCGCCAGATCGGTCAAGTGAAAAAAGCGCGCGTCTGCGAGACGAGCTCGCATCACGCGGTCGCCACCACGCGTAATATTGCCTGGATTTTCGGCGGTTCCGACTACCGCGAGGTACTTCGGCAGCAGCTTGCCAGCGCAATCGCGCATTCCAAAATAGCGCTGGTGACCGCGGGCTACAGCGAGGATCACACCCTCGGGGAGCTCCAAGAACTCGGACTCGAACGACCCGACGACGACGCAGGGATCCTCAACGAGCGAGCAGTTCTCGCCGACCAAGAACTCGTCTGCGATGATGGTGCCGCTGCTGGCCTTGGCGGCTTGTTCGAGCCGCTCTTGCATAACGCGGCGACGCTCATCGGTGTCGACGAGCACGTGGCGCGCGCGCAGGGCGGCGACGTACTCACTCGCGTGGTTGATCTCGACCGGCGAGCGCGCCAAAAAGCGGTGTCCTTCGGTGGTTCTTCCGGCACTAATTCCGGCAAAACTGAAGGAGATTGTCTCCGTGCCGATCAGCGCCAGCAGCCAGCGCACAGGGCGTCCGAACGCTGTTTCCTCGTTGGCCCAGCGCATCGACTTGCGGAACGGAATACTGGCGCAGACTCGCTCAAGCACTTTCGGTAGCAGGAGCTGAGCCGCAACACCCTGCTCACGCCTACGCCCAACAAGATATTCGCCCTTCGGTGTCATGACGCGACCGAGCTGGGCGATAGGACACCCTAGCTTTTGCGCGAAGGCCTCGGCGGCTTTGGTAGGATTGCCCTTGGCGTCAAAGCCGGCACGACTCGGCGGCCCCACCATTTCTTCGTCGAGATCGGGTTGCGACATCGCGAGGCCATCAGCGCGAACGACCAGGCGCCGCGGCGTACCGGAAGCCCAGATCGCTCCGTGCGACAGGCGCACCTGACGCAACTGATCCTCAATGAGCGTGGGGAGAGCGGCGACGGCTTGGGTCACGAAGGACGCGGGGAGCTCTTCGACGCCAATTTCGAGCAAGAGATCTTCGACCATGGGAGCGCCGGCATGCTGCCGCGACCCTGTCTCGTGGACAAGGGGTCCAAGCAGGAATCGGAGCAGGGACATCTCAGCCAACCGGCCGCCTCGTCCCATTGCCCAGCTGGGCACTTATCGAAGTCCGTGCGGTTCCCAGCGATTCGGCTAGGCGGCGGAGCACCTCGCCGCGAGCGCAATCGCAAACTCCGTTGAAGTCGAGCTGCCCGGATCGACGCCAGACGCTATCGTCGGCGACGTGACCCAGCAGATTTGCCCGATGTGCCATCAGCAATTCGACCCCGCCGCGGCCGTTCCGAGCCGTCCGTTCTGCTCTGCTGCCTGCAAGCTCCAGGACCTGATGCACTGGCTCAAGGCCGACTACGTCATTTCGGAACCGCTTGAGACGACGTTCGAGATTGACGAGAGCTAGTCCCGTTGACCCGCCGCTCGGCCGCCACCCTCGTGCAACTCAGGACCCGAGTCCTCCCACTCGTGTCAGCCACGCCGCACCAACACCAGAAGGAGAATGCCTCGCCTGGCTCGGTGCAGGGCGGATGTGAGCTGGCGGTGGGCGGGTGCGACGCTACCCTTGCTCCGCAATGACCGATGCGCAAAGCGATCTGGTCCTCCGGGCCATCACCGATGATGATTCCTTCCGGGTCATCACGACGGACACGACCCACACGGTGCTCGGTGCATGCTCGGCACAAGGCCTCGTTGGCAACGAGGCGCGCCAGCTCGCAGAACTGTTGACGGGGACGATTCTGTTTCGCGAGACGATGTCGCCCGACCTGCGCGTGCAGGGCATCGTTCGCAACGCCACAGGTGAATGGCAGCTGGTCGGCGATTCCCACCCGAGTGGCGACACGCGAGGGCTGGTGACGCGTCCCGAGTCGGCGCCGCCGCTTGCACTGGGTCCAGGTTCCGCGCTGCGCATGCTGCGCACGCTGCCAGACGGACGCATCAATCAGGGAGTCGTCGAAATCCCAGCGCCGTATCGAATTTCGACCGCGCTCATGGCGTACATGCACAGCTCCGAGCAAATCGTGAGCATGGTGGCGGTGGGAACGCTGCTCGACGAACAAGGCGCCATCACGCGAGCGGGCGGCTATCTCGTACAGCTGATCCCAGGCGCCAAGCAGGGGCCATTGATGGTGATGACGGAGCGGTTACAGCAGTTCGAGGAGCTGGAACCACTGCTCGCACGACCTGAATTTTCGCCCAAGTGGCTGATGGAAGAGCTGTTGTTCGGAATGGGTTACTGCCAGCTCCACGAAGCCCATGTGCGCTTCAATTGTTGGTGCGACGAGCAACGCGTGCTCGGTGCCTTGGCAACCCTGCCGGCGGGGGATCTCGACAGTCTCATGGAGTCCGCCGAGCCCCTTGAGATCGATTGCGACTACTGCCACCGGCCGTACCGGATTTCACCCGAGCAGCTTGCGGGGCTCAGACTTGGCACTCAGACGAGCAGCTCGAACTGAGTGGCGTCGACCGAACTCGCGGCGTGGCGCGGCGCGCCTCCGGCCGAGCTCGCGGCGCGGCGCGCCTCCGGCCGAGCGCCAGACCATCGACGGCTCCGCCCTCGGCGAAAGAATGTAGGGCGAGGTACTTCACCGGGACTCAGGTCGACTGTTCGAAGCTGACTTTTTCGAGGTTTTGTCCGTGCTGGAAGATCCGATTACAGAAACTGAGCCGTGCGGCGACTCTTGGTCACTCCTGGTAGCGAACCGTGAACCCGACTGATTTGGACCAAGTCCCCGCTGCCACCGCCGAGCAATGGCTCGGCGAGGTTGGTGCACAGGTCCGCAATGAGCTCGATGCACGGAGCCCCCAGACAAGCCTCAGCGAGGTGCTTTCCACCGCGCAGCTGCTTGGCGCTGGGCAGTCGCGGTCGGGTCGACTACAGCAGCGCATCGGTGCGGCCTTGGCACTCGCCCTTTCGGCTGCCGCGGCTGCCCTGTGGTGGTTGCGCCCGGCGCCGGCCCTCACCTACTCCGTGAGCGGAATTGCGAACGCAAATCAGGGCTACATCGAAGCCCCGGGCAATCCCTCCTCGCCGGTAGCACTGCGCTTCTCCGAGGGCAGCCTGGTCGCGATGACCCCAGGCGCTCGCCTGCGCGTCGACGCGCTCGACGCCAAGGGAGCGAGTCTCGCGCTCGAGTCCGGTCAGCTTGACGCGCAGATCACGCATCGGGTGCATTCCCGTTGGCGAGTCAACGCGGGTCCCTTCACGGTGCGTATCACCGGCACGGCATTTCAAGTCGCCTGGTCCCCGTCCGAGCACCGACTCAGCCTGCACCTGCGTCAGGGCTCCTTGGTGGTCTCGGGACCGATGGCGCCAACTGGAGTGAACGTCCAACCGGGACAAGAGCTCGTTGCGGACACCGACGACGGCAGTTTGCGAATCAACCAAGTCGGTTCCGTCTCGACCCAGGCCATGCAGCAGGCGCCGAGCGCAGTCACGCAATCGGCCGACGACCTTCCGTTCGCTGAGTCGGCGCTCAAGTTGCAGCCCGTCCAGCTTCCAGCACGCGCCGTCGCGAGCAACACGACTTTGGGCGAAGCGGCTCCGGTCCTCAGCTGGACGGCAGCCGTCGCGAGTGGAAAGTCGGCGGCGGTGGTTCATCAGGCGGAAACGCTCGGCGTGGCGACGGCGCTCGCCCAGCGCCCCCTGGCAGATCTCAACGCACTGGCAGACGCAGCGCGCTACCTCGCGCGTGCTGAGCTCGCGGTTCGCAGCTATGAGGCCCTGCGACAGCGCGCTCCCGGCACAGCCGTGGCAGCCTCCGCGGCGTTCCAACTCGGAAGGCTCGCAGAACAGTCCGGGGACAGTTCGCGTGCCCTGTCGTTCTACGACACCTATGCGCGGGAGGCACCCAACGGCACGTACGCTCCGGAGGCTTTCGGGCGCAAACTGCTCGTGCTGCAGCGCAGCAAGAATCACCCGTTGGCGGCCGCGGCCGCTCGGGACTACCTGCGACGCTTCCCGACCGGAACGTACGCCGCGGTGGCCCGCGCAGTGACGGAAGCGCCAGCTCCATGAATCTCGGCGGCGACGAGCGCCCACCGTCGGCCGCTGCGGGAACGACGCGCGCGCAACTCACCCTGGTCGCGGGCGGACGCGCCACCGTTCGAAGCGACGCGGAACTCGCCATCGCCGCTATGGCGGGCAGCGTCAGCGCCGGTGAGCAGTTGGTCGTTCGCCACGCGACGCTCGTGCGGCGCATCATCGTGGGACATGTGGGCCCGCGCGATGTCGACGATCTGCAGCAAGAGGTGTTTCTCCACTTCTTTCGCAAGCTGCCAACGCTGCGGGATCCGCAGGCAACGCGTAGCTTTCTGGTGGCGATCACCTTGAACACCCTGCGCTATGAGCTCAGGCAACGACGGGTGCGACGGCTGCTGTTCTGGAACGACACGCCCGCCGATTTCGAGCAAATGCCTGCCCCAACCGTGGAGGTCCCCGTCTCGGCTAAGCGCATGGTCGTCCTGCTTGACCAGCTGCAGTCCGACACGCGAACCCTATTTCTGCTCCGCTACGTCGAGGGGCTCGAGCTCAAGGAGTTGGCCGAAGCGCTGGAGGTGTCACTCTCCACGATCAAGCGTCGGCTCCGGCGAGCCACCGACCATCTGCTCGTACTCGCCCGCAAGGATCCTGAGCTCCACGAGAGTTTTCGGGCATTCGTCGAACGCGTATCGTAAGCTCTGCGCGTGTCTGCTGCGAGCCCCGTCGCTGCGTCAACCTGGCGGCTCCTCCGCCTGTCGCTGCTGCTGTTCTCCATCGTTAGCCCTGCCCTCGCCGAGCAGGTCGCGATCGTCCGCGGTCAGTCCGCGTCCCCTGGTGTCGCCGAGATCGCCACGCGGCTTCACGGGGAGCTCGAGCTCTCAGGCTGGCTCGTCCAAGACTTTGAGGGGGAGCCCGCCCAAGCCCTGGGGCGCTGGCGCGACGAAGACGCAGCGCTCGCCGGGGTCGATCTGCTCGTCACTATCGACGAACGCGCGGGAGTGCCGTGCGTTGACGTATGGATCGCGGATCCAGCTACCGGGCGACTTCGCGCGCGACGCCTCGTGGGCGGTGATTCCGATCGCAGCTCACCTGCCGCGCTGGCGCTGCGCGCTGCCGAACACCTGCGTGCCACCGCTGCGGAACTTGAACTCGCGCGCGAGCGCTCGGCCAAGCCAACGACACCGCAGATGCCGACCAAACTCGCAGAGCCACCACCGTCAGCAGCCCCACCTCCCCCGCCACCACAAGTCACTGAACGACGAACAACGAACGACCCACTGCGCTGGGAGCTCGGTCTGGTCGGCGGGCGTCAACCCTCCGCACTCGCCTACGCATTCGGCGCTCACCTGGGCGCATTTCAGCCAATTAGTCGGCAATTTGCAGCCACTGCGGCGATAGACCTGCCCTGGTTTGGCAATCAGGTTTCGGCAAGTCACGGCAAAGCGCGCTTCGTGCCAACGCGGTTTGGGTTTGGACTCAGTGGCGTGCTGGCGAGGTTCTCACCCTGGACACTGTCGCTACAGGGCTCGCTTGGCGCCAACTACGTGCGAGTCACCGGAACGAGTGCTCCTGACGGACACAAGACCAACGATAGCGGCTGGTACGCCGACGCCCTCGTTGGGCTGCAGCTGCGTCGCTCACTCGGCCGCTCTTTTGGTTACGGCCTGGTCGCCAATGTCGCAGAGCCCTGGCCGGCTCCCGTCGTCGTGTTCAACAGAACCAGTCAGGGCACGGTCGGTGTTCCTGCGGCTTGGCTCACTGCCTTCATTGACGGAGCGCCATGATGCAACGTCAACAAATCTGGTGGTTGCTCGCGTTGACTCAGCTCAGCTGTTCACGGCTTGAACTAGTGGCCGCGCGCAGTGAGTCGACTGCAGGCAATGCGGGCTCCGCGGGTCGACCGCCACTCGGCGGCGGGGGCGATTCTGCCACCGGTGGCAAGCACGACGGGGGAGCCTCGGGAGGCAGCGCGGGCGGCGCCGAAAAGCCCCCCGTGCCCTGCGACAGCGGCTGCGATTGGCCCAAACATTCGTGCATCGCAGCCCAATGTATCAGCGCGCCGCCGGGGCTCGCAATCCAGGCGGGGGCGTCGTCCTCCTGCTCACTCACCGCGGATGGGAACCTGTTCTGTTGGGGCGCGCCTTGGATCGCCTCGCCGAACGGCTCGGTCGCGCAGCAGCCAATACCGCTCCGCATCTCACCGACTGCGCGTTGGAGTGAGATCAGCACTCACGGAGGCGAACCCCACTGCGCCGTGCGCAGCGACGGAAACCTGCTGTGCTGGGGAAGCAATCGTACCGGAGCACTCGGCACGGGGGATCTTGACGATCGTTACGCACCGATCCCAAGCAAACTCAAGCAACCCGTCGCCCATGTCGCGGTCGGCGCGTCACACGGTTGCGCCATCACGCTCACCCATGAGGCGTACTGCTGGGGCGACGGCTCCACCGGGCAACTCGGTCAAGGGGAACTGGCAAGCAGCACGACCCCGCTTGCCGTCGCTGGTCTCAAGCAGCTCCAAGCCATTACCGTGGGAACCGCGCATAGCTGCGCGCTTACGGGAAATGGAACGATCTACTGCTGGGGCAGTAATCATCGCGGCCAACTCGGAACCACAAGCCCAGCCAGTTCATCGACCCCACAACGCGTACCAGGCGGGCCCTTCGTCGCGCTCTCGGCCGGAGGCAACTCGACCTGCGCGATTGCACCCAACAAAGATGCCTGGTGTTGGGGCGACAATGCTGATGGTCAGCTCGGCGTGGGCGACTTCGATTCACGGACGGCACCGACCCGCGTGCTTGGCCTGCGCAAATGGGCCTGGCTCGATCTTGGCGACTTCTTTGTGGTCGGGACCACTACCGACGGGGCGCTATGGCAATGGGGCGGGGTTGCCAACTCCAACGGCATCCCAGACCAAACGGATCTGGTCTTCCCGCAACGCGTTGAAGCAGGCCCTGGCTGGGTCCGTGCCGCAGCAGGGGATCGTCACCGTTGCGCCGCCCGCGACAACGGACAGGTGGCTTGCTGGGGTGATAACTATTCGGGGCAGCTCGGCAGCGGGGATTTCGCGCCGCGGGAGCAGCCTACCATCGTCGTATTCCCCTAGCGAGAGAGCGGTGACGCCGCTGCGACAGGAGCGCGCATAAGCAAGCCCCCTGCCGCATTCGCAACAGGGGGCTCACAGTCTGTCGCTCAAACCAGCCATGCCGCGTGGAGGGGTGTAGCGCGCCACGATTCGCAACAGGGGGCTCACAGTTTGTCGCTCAAACCCTGGGCATTTGCCCGTGGGAGTGAGCTGCATGAACTCGCTCAGGGTGCGGACTGGAACTCGATGCAGCGATGCTGAATGGCGCGCACCTTGCCGCCCTCGGTGAACTTCGCATCGCGCGTGCCGTGACGCAGGCGGTCGACGCACAGCTTGACGAGGCAGGTCTCCTTGGCGCCCGAGCTGGTCGCGTCAACCTTGCCGGAATCAAGGAGCAGTGCGCCGACATCGTCAACCGAGCCCGTCTTCATGAAGAGGCAGTCGCCATCGACCTTGTAGCTCATCTCGTCATCAGACTTCGGAGCCTTGGCCTTGGTCCAGGTCACGGTCACCGACTTGCTACGAGAGACAATCGTCTTCGAGGTCACGCCGGCCAGGTCGAACGCCTCCGGCATGGTCACGCGGCTATCGCTCGCGCTGTCGTCGTTGGCTCCGCGATCGAACGCGAACACGAACTCAGTGCCGGCCGCGTCAACGTTGATGTCTCCCTGATAGAAAACACCGCTCTTGGTCAGTGTCACCTCGCTCTTGCCAGCGGTGACCACGAGCTTGTCGGGCGACTTCAGTTCCATGTCGGTGCCGGTCGGGCCACCAACGGTGAGATGCACCTCGGCCCTCGCGGATCCATCGCCCGTCGAAGTCACCGCCATGTCCGGGTAGACCCCAGAGGTGCGGATGTCAGTTGACTCTACGGTGTCACGGCAACCAACAGCAGCCAGCGCAACCAACCCAATGACCCAGAACCCCTGTGTTTTCATGATCTGTTCTCCGACCGGCAGTCTAAAGCAAGGTGCGTGCCGGGCGGAAAGGCTTTTGTCAGCTGGGAACTGTTTGGAGAAAACGGCCTAATTCCGCTGCTATTTGGGGCGATCCTCGTCCGTGCGCGAGGCTGAGATCGCCAAGCGCCCAGGACAGCACTGTCATCCCGGCCCGACAGTCTGTGAACAAGCGTAACTCGGCGTCACATCGCGTCAGCGCTGACCCCGTCCGTGTGACGCGTCTCGCAGTGTTGCCCCAGCCCCGTCGACGAGCCCCTGCCCGCGGCCGTGGACTCCGCGGGCAGGCACGTCGCAACGTTGCTCAGTTTCCGTCGGTCGAGGGCGAGACGCGCAGCTTGACGAGCTTTTCGTCCTGGAGCTTTTGCGCGATTTCCTCGGGCGAGAGATCCGAATGGCAGCCGGCCTTGGTTCCCTTGCCGGCTCCCACCGCTCGCCGAGTCTTCGTGGCGAGCCGCACCAGCTCTTCGGCGGGGAGGATCCCGCGCTGCTCGAGGATCGCGCGCTGGTCGTTATTAAGCGCGGGAGATGAGGTCGCGATCCCGCGCTCAAACCCGCTCGCCTTGCCGCTCGAGAACTCTTGGATCTCCTTGGAGATGCGCACCGCACACCAGTCGTGCCCGCACATGGCGCAAAAGTCCGTGTCGACGTCGAGATCCTCGTCGTGCAGCGCGCGCGCCGTGTCGGTGTCGAACGCGAGCTCGAAATGCCGGTCCCAGTTCAGGGCCGCGCGAGCCTTGGTCAGCTCGTCGTCCCAGTCGCGTGTACCGGGGATGCCGAGCGCCACGTCAGCCGCATGCGCTGCGATTTTATACGCGACGCAGCCCTGCTTGACGTCATCACGCTTTGGCAAACCCAAATGCTCTTTGGGCGTGACATAGCAGAGCATCGACGCCCCGTGATAGGCCGCAGCGGTGGCACCGATGCAGCTCGTGATGTGATCGTAACCGGGAAACACGTCCGTCACGAGTGGCCCAAGCACGTAGAAGGGAGCCCCGTGACAAAGCTGGCGCTCCAGCTTCATGTTGTATTCGATCTGGTCAAACGGCATGTGACCAGGGCCTTCGATCATCACCTGGCATCCCTTGCGCCAGGCGCGCTCGGTCAGCTCGCCAAGCGTCGTGAGCTCGGCCAGCTGCGCTTCGTCCGAGGCATCAGCGAGACCTCCCGGGCGCAGAGCGTCGCCCAGCGAGAAGGCCACGTCGAACTCACGCATCACGTCGCAGATGCGCTCAAACAGGGTGTACATCGGGTTTTCGGCGTGGTGCGTGAGCATCCACTTGGCGAGCAGCGAGCCACCGCGGCTGACGATACCAATCAGGCGGCGCTGCACGAGCGGCAGATGCGCCCGCAAGAGGCCCGCGTGAATCGTGAAATAGTCCACGCCCTGCTCGGCCTGGAACCGCAGACTCGCGAGGATCGTCTCAAAATCAAGGTCCTCGAGCTTGCGACCGACGATCATCGCGTAGATTGGAACCGTGCCGATGGGCACCGTCGAGGCGCGAATGATTGCGTCGCGACAGCCGTCGATGTCTCCACCGGTGGACAGATCCATCACGGTGTCCGCTCCCCAACGCACGGACCACTCGAGCTTTTCGACTTCCTCATCGGTGCTCGAAGCCAATGGGGAAGCGCCCATGTTGGCGTTGACCTTGGTCTTCGAGGCTCGACCGATGGCGGTCGGATCGAGGCGATAACCGAGGTGGACGCGATTGGCCGGAATGATCAGGCGCCCCGCGGCGATCTCATCGCGAACCTGCTCGGGCGTCAGGTGGGGCTCGCGCTCGGCCACTCGCTTCATCTCAGAAGTGATCACTCCCAGACGAGCATGCTCAAGCTGCGTGACAGGCACAAAGCCTGCGGGGGCGGTCGCAAACTGGCCGCTGCGAACCCAGCCCTCAGGCAGAAAATCCCAGGCGGACTTGCTACTCGGTTCCGGCATGCCGGGGGTGTCCGGCGAGGAGTAGGCGTAGACCCCACCGATGTCAGGAGCGTTGGCAAAGGAACCAGGGTTGGTACCATCACGCTGCGTCGAAGGATTGAGTGCCCCACGTAGGGGAAGAGTCGGCTGGGCCATAGGTTCTCCGAAAAAGCATCGAGCGGAGCAACGCCGGGGCCGACACCGCTTCCCTACGCCGGTGTTAGCCGGATCAGGTTCCGCGGGTTCTTCTCAGCTGGGTCCGATGGACCCGGCGCCCCGAGCGACCCGGCAACTCTAGCTACGTGAACTCGACTTGCCCAGTGTGCAATTTGCCCCCAACCCCGGGCCAGCTCGCTCGGCGGTTCGGCTTGCCGGCGTCGTCGTGTCCCCCCAAGCAGGACGATTGCGGCCCAATGACGCCGAAAATGCTACGCAAGCCCGGTGACCCGCCGAAGCATTCATGAGCTTCTCAAGCAGCCTCGTCCGTTGGTCGGTCCAGGGATCTGGGACGGAGTTTCCGCCCAGCTGGCCGCCGAAGCGGGCTTTGAGATGGCGTTCCTCTCGGGCTATGGGCTCTCAGCGTCGCTGCTCGGTGAGCCAGACTTTGGTCTGATCACGCAGACGCAGATGGTCGACGCCGCGCAGCGGCTTTGTGCCGCGGTCGACATTCCGTTGATTATCGACATCGACACGGGGTACGGCGGCCCCTTCAATGTCGAGCGCACCGTGCAGAGCCTGGTCGCAGTCGGCGCCGCCGGTTGCTTTCTCGAGGACCAGGTGTTTCCAAAGCGCTGTGGCCACATGGAGCGCAAGCGTGTCGTGACCGTCGCAGAGTATCTGCCCAAGCTGAAGGCGGCTCTTGAAGCGCGAAGTGGCGCTGATTTTCACGTAACTGCGCGCACCGATGCCATCGCGGCCGTCGGGCTCGAGCAGGCGATCGAGCGAGCCTTGCGCTACCGCGACGCTGGCGCCGATGCCGTGTTCGTCGAGGCCCCTCGCAGCGTCGACGAGCTTGAGCTGATCCGCGCGCGGGTGACCGATGTCGTGCTCGTCGCCAATATGGTCGAGCAGGGCAAGACCCCTCTGCTGACCGCTGACGCCCTCTACCAGCTCGGCTACTCGCTGGTGGCCGTCCCTGTCTCTGGCCTGCTTGCCGTGACTCATGCCCTGCGGGAGCTGTTCGCGACGCTGCGGCGCGAGGGGGCCACGGCAACCTGCTCAGACCGCATGGCCCAGTTCCCCGACCTCAACGCCCTGCTGGGTCTCGAACGCAAATATGAGCGCGAGCGCGCGTTTCTCACGGACGAGCCCTGAATCGGCCTGAGTCATTCGGACCGGGTTGCCGCTCGCGGTAGCGCGACCGAGTCCATTCGAATCACGGTCAGCCGAACGGTTAGCCGAGACCCCTGTTCCTGGCGCAAGCACCGCTCCGATTTTGGGTTGGTGCGGCGTGGCGGACGCCCCCGCTCGGGACGACTGTTCTCGGGGGATCTTTCGGCTATGTTACGCGCCGCCGTGGCGCCAACGCCCGGTAACCCCACTGCCTCACGTTCGGAGCCCGAGCGCGAGGTGCCCACCCGCACAGGTGCCGCGTGCCGAAGTTCACTTGGGATCTCGATCCCGCCATCTTTCATCTTGGGAGCTTTTACGAGCTCCGGTACTACAGCCTGATCTTCGTCGCCGTATTCCTCGGTGGCTACCAGTTCCTGCGCTGGCAGATTGAGCGCGGTGGCGGTGAAGAGCAGGACGCCAGCGATTTCTTCGTGTACGGAGTACTGGCGGTGTTGATCGGCGCGCGCCTCGGTCACGTCGTATTCTACGACTACCAGAAGGCGCTCGAAGACCCGCTCTGGGTACTCAAGATTTGGACAGGTGGCCTCTCGAGCCACGGAGCCGTGGCCGGCTTGGTTGTCGCGATGTGGCTGTACACGCGCCGCAAGGGCGTGACCTTCCTCGAAGGTGCCGACCGATTCTCCTTCTCCGCCGCTCTCGGAGCTTGCCTCGTCCGCATCGGCAATTTCTTCAATTCCGAGATCGTCGGGCGCCCGACGGATCAGACCTGGGGCGTGCGCTTTCCTCGCTACGACCACCTGGTCGATGCGCCCTACCGTCACCCCAGTCAGGTCTACGAGGCTGTGCTCGGGCTCGTCGTACTGCTCACGCTCTATCTGGTCGATCGTTGGGCAGGACGCGAGAAGCGCCCGCGAGGTCTGCTGATCTCGACGTTCTTCGTGGTCTATTTCGGTGGCCGCATGGGCATCGAGTTCTTCAAGGAGCGACAAGTTGAAGCGCTTGAGCATGTTGGTGGTCCCACCATGGGTCAGATGCTCAGCGCGCCCCTGGTGCTGCTCGGGATCGTGGGAGTCATCCTCGCGCTTCGGAAGCGCGTCCCGGCGGGCTGGGCACATGACGAAGTCGACGAGCCACCGGCAGAGCCCACCGCGCAAGGCGCAGCACCCGCCCCACACGCACTCGCTCATGATGCCGATGTCGACGCGGAGTTCACGCTCAGCGCGGAAGAACGCAAAGCGCTCGTGCGCGAGCAGGCGCGTAAGGAAGACGAAAAGAACGAGGACTAGGTCGCAGAGACCGGTTGCTGGAAGCCCCCTGAGAACCGCCAGACCGGCGAGATTTCAGGGGGTTTCTGGATTTCTGGGGACTGTTACTGGGTGCTGTTGCGGGGGACGGACTCGGGGGACGGACTCGGGGGACGGGGGGCTCAGTCGCTGGGGCTGATGATTTGGGGCTTGCTGTCGGGTGGGACTGTGCATGCCAAAGCGCGCACCTTCCCCGCCACTTCGTCGACGTTGTACGACTCGTGAGCACTCGCTCGGTGTCATGCAAGCTGCGCGCGGAAAGGGAATGCACAGTCCCATCCGGCGGCAGCTACTCGACGGTCTGTAAGCGTGAGTCAGCAACTTTGCGAGATGCCGCGCTCGACAGGAGTTTCGCTACATCAGCGCGATCCTTGTCGCGACCAGTGACGGTCTTATTCTGTATGAGGGCGTCCCAGCCCAGGAAGTCAACTCGATGCTCTCCAAGACTTCCGCTGACACGACCTGCCCAAGCTTCGTCGAATGTCACTCGGGAAATGCTTGTCAGGAGATCGATACGGTTTGGTGGTCGCCCAAGCTGCACGACGCGCCCCTCGGTCGTCAGGTCCTCAACCGAAAAGCTCACGCTACCGAAACCAAATTCGTGCAAGACATGCAAGAGACGCTGGGCATTATCGGGTGTTGCACGCACCAGAAAGGCGATATCGCCCGTGAAACGAGGATGACCGTGGAACGCGACGGCGTACCCGCCGACGATGAGATACTCAACGCTCCACGAGATCAGCAACGTGACAAACTCGTTCAAGTCGCTCTGCAGGTTCGCCAAGAGACCTCCGGTACTGATTGATCAGCAGCTTGGAAGAATGCGCCCAGGCGCGGGCTGTAGTGCCTGCCGCGGAAGTCGTACCTGCCGCCTCCAGGGCCTCCGTACCAGCGGGCTTGGCTGCGAGGCGATCGGTGCGCCGGGAACTGGAGACTGTGACCGGGAACTGGAGACTGTGACGGGGAACTGGAGACTGTGGTCTGTGCTCAGGGCTCGGCGATCAGGGCTCAGGGCTCGACCGCAGGCCGCGTTTCTAGGCTAAGTCCAGCACGCGGCCGAGCATGAATTTGAGGTAGCGCCCTTCGCGATGGCCCATTTGAATTGGGTGATCGGCGGCGTGTCCTACGTCAGAGATCAACTGGAATCGCTTGCCGGCTCGCTGCGCCGCCTCACTGATGAGCTCTCGAAACAAGTCCGGCGAGACCTGCGCGGTGCAGCTAGCGGCCGCGTAGTAGCCGCCATGCTCGACTACGGAGAGACCGAGGTGGTTGAGCCGAACGTAGGCGCGCTTGGCGGAGGAAAGCTGCGTTCGATTGCGAGCGAGACTTGGGGGATCGCAGACCACGAGTCCGAAGCGACGCTCGCGAAGCTGGGCTTCGCGGAGAAAGTCGTAGCAGTCTGCCACCACGAACTCGTGTTGCGCAGGCTCGATGCCGTTGAGCCTGAAGTTGTCCTGCGCGCGTTGCATCGCGGCGTGAGCCAGATCGACGCTGGTGACGCGACGGGCGCCTCCGAGCGCGGCGGTGAGGGAGAAGCCGCCGGTGTACGCGAACAGGTTGAGCACCTCGCGATTGGCCGCGAGTCGCCCAAAGGCCTGGCGGTTGTCGCGTTGATCGAGAAATAGCCCTGTTTTCTGGCCGCTTTCGAGATCCGCGTGAATGCGCAGGCCGTTCTCGCTGATCACCAGATCACTCGGTGCCGCCTGTCCCCAGGCGAGCGTCAGCTTGGGCTTGCCCTCGGAGTCCTCACTCGAGGAGGGGCGAATGTGAACGCCGCGAAGCTCCGGAAGCGCTCGCAGTGCGTCAGCCACCCAACTCGCCACGGTGCTGAGACTCTGCGAGTAATAGACGACCACCGCATAGGCGCCGTAGACGTCGACTGTAACGCCGGGCAGACCGTCGCCTTCGCCGTACAGCAAACGATAGGCATCGGTCTCCGGGGGAACTAGATCGCTCCGCAGCTCGCGGGCCTCGAGCACGCGCGCGCGTACCCAGGCAGCGGTCGGTAGTTCGCGACGTGAGAAGATGCGCAGCGCTAGTGCCGACTCGGGATCCCACAGCGCGAACGCTTCCTCGTGTCCGGCGCGGATCCGCAACCACGCTCCGGCGGGCGCCGTGAACCCACGGGGCACGTGATCGCGATAAATCCAGGGATGCCCCGTGGCGATCGAGGCCTCGAGAAAATCGGGCAAAATGAGTAGATTTTCGCCACCGTGACGCGGTGGCGAGTGAGCCCGCGAGCCCGTCGAATGACCTGCTCCGCGGCCACTCTGCGCGTCCCGCTGAGCCGGCGAGCCCGTCGTGCTCGACGGGCGATACTGTCCGCCGGTGCCCGCCGCAGGCGCTCCGTGACCACTCGTGGTCGACGGGCGATGCGGTCCGCCCGAACGCGCGAACGCTCCCTGACCGCCCGTCGGCGGCGGGCGGCCGTCACCTCGTGTGCCCGACTGCGGATCACGTGGAGCACTCGGAAAGCCCGCTCGGGGCTTACTGCGCGTCATGAAGTAGGCGCCGTAGGGTGTCTAGGTCGCGGTCGTCGATCGCACCATCGATGCGACAACGGAGCCTGCCCTTCGGATCGAACAAGACGTGCGCCGGCAGCTGAGCCGTCACCGACAGGCCAACCTCCGAAACCCAGTCAGCCCGCTCTTTGCCCTCGCGAAGCCAGTAGCTTCGGCGAAGTCCCGCGGGTGACTGCGCCGCGAGGAAGGCGCCAAGCTGACGCTCGTCGTCGTCCATCGAGACGAAGGCCACGCGGAACCGCTGACCCTCGCTCGACAGGGATTTTTCCCAGGACTTGAGGCGCGGGATCTCTTCCTTGCAGGGCCCACACCAGGCCGCCCAGAAATTCACCCAAGTCCAACTCCCCTTGGCAAAACCAGGGGCCGAAGGGAGGTTGGACTCACCGGGGGCGACCTTCTGGGAGAGGGATTTGGACGGGGCTTCCGCACCGGGCTTGCTGAGGCTGCCACCACACAGCAGCCGCGCGGGGGCTGGCGCTGCCACCTTGGCAACGGGAACGGGGGCTGCGGCAGGCTCTGGATTGCCCGTCGCGAGCACGCCTTGACTCCGTTCTGAAGTCACCGAAATGGGCTTGCTCGCGTTATCACAAGCACTGCTGCCAAGCAGAGCCAAGCCGAGCAGGCCGCGCGTGGCGAGTGCCGTGGTTCGGGAGCCGGCGCCCGGCGACGCGTGGCCGCGATTTGAAAACGAACGAGCGCTCATAGTCGGCAATCAACCCAGGAAGAGAACGCGCTGCGGTTGATGGATTCTTCGTCGCATTTGAGTTCGCGACGCGAGTTATTCCAGTTGCAGTAGTCCTTGGAAAACTGCGCGAACTCGTTGCCAAGCCACAGAATTCCGACTGTTTTCTCGATCTCCGGATCCTTGGAGATTTCCTTCAAGTAAAACAGCAGCGAGTTGGCGCGCCGATGCGAGAGAGCGCGGTTCTTGTCGACGCTTCCGCTCTTAGAGGCGCGAGCGACCACGAAGAAGTAGCGAGCGCCCTTGCGCTCGAACCACATCTCGTCGAGGAGCTTTTTCGCCTTGTCGTCGAGCTCGTCCTTGCCCTCATCAAACAGGATCACGGCCCCGCGATCCTTGAGTGGCGTAAAGAGCTCATTGAAGTCGCTGTCATTGATCGAGGCGAAGGTCTTCACGTCCGAAGGCTGGCATCCGCGCCGCCCGCCTTCACCGCCAACCAGACCGCAGGAATGCAGCACACGCTCGAGCACCGCTTTGAAGCGCGGAGTGCAGTAGCCGACCTCGGCCTGCGCCGCGATCGCCACCTGGGGCTTTTTCGCGTCCGGATTGACCAAACGCTCGTGAGCGTTGGCCACCGCGCCGCGAATACTCAGCAGCCCAATGACCAGCAGCACGAAGGCGGTCCCAAGACCAGCCATCATGGCGACTGATTGGCTCTTGTTGGTCGAATCGGTCATCGGACAACCTCCGGAGCAAGCTGCTTGAGCGTGTAGCGCAGACCCAAGTCTGAGTCCTCATCGCACAGGCGTCGCTTGCCGAGATAGATTTGGGGGGTGGAGACGGGAATGCCGTTTTCCGCTGCAAAGTGCAGGTGCTTGTTGAGACGGGTCTTGGTCTCGCGCGAGTCGATGCAGTCGAGCATGCCCTGCCCCCACTGCGCCGAAATCTCACCACGCAGCGCGGGCTCCCCGCGCTTGCCGGCATCACGCAGGCGCTGCTGATTGTCGAACGCCCACTCAAGCACCTGGAGCGCTCGCTCCTTGCCGCACAGGACGGCCTTGGACACTGTGCAGGCTCCGGGGTGGAGCGGCTCGGTCAGCATCCAGTTACAGCTCGAATCGAGCGGAAACAGGGTGACTGTCACATCGAAGCGGTCGAGCACTGCTTCGCCCTGCAGACGCTCGTGGAACGCCTTACAAGTCGGGCACAGCGGATCCTCGACGAACAGCGCGGGTTGCACCGCGCGGGCGCCACGGAAGCGCACCAGCATGTTCTGCGGATCGTCGAGCTTCTTCAGCTCGCCACACTGACCGAGGAAGGGACGATGATCGGGTACGCTCGCCGCGTAGACTCCGACCGGCAGCAGCGTCACCACGCCGAGCACCAACACCCAGACACCTGCCAGGGCAAGATTGCCCTGAGGTCGGACCTCACTGCCATCGGGCGACTGCTTGGAACCGAGGGCCATGAGCCCCATTCCGGAGCCTGCGGCCAACATCGCGGAGCCGATGTACGTCCCCACGCAAGTCAGACAGAAGCCACCGAGCTTGGTGACCGAGATGATGAACATCACGATCGACACCAAAAGCGGGGTCATGCCGGTCAGCGCGAAGAACAACACCTGGCTGCGCGAAGCACGCGCGCGGGCCAGCAGCAGGTAGACCGCGAAAGCGGCGAAGAACGTGAAGGCACCGACGGCGAACAGCGAGATCGGGATCCCTCCCCACATGCTGTCGCGCAGCACGGAGGAATAGGAGCTGTACATGGCAGCGCGACAAGCGTCTGCCTTGTCCGTCACCCCAACGCCCGGGACGATGCTGCAGTGCATGTCGTGGATGCGGCGGTCGAGATGTTCGGCGTAGTCGAGGCTGGAGTAGGACGAGAACAGCAGCCCGAGCAACGCCCCGACGAGCGCGGTCGCGGCCGGAACCCGGGAATCTGGGGCGGTCATCAGGTCGAAGCGTTGCGCCATCGCGGCGGGGGGTGCAAGTCGAACCGGCCCGTTCGTCGGGTCGGATGCGAGAAAACCCCGGAATTTCGTCTGTTCTATGAACCATTCGCCGCTACAGTGTGCATGTAATCTGCTCAAAGCCCCCACGTGCGCGCTCGACAATTGAACGCAGGCTGCGTCCGGACAAATCGAGGAAACACGGTGGAATTGTCCCGAGCTGTCTTTTAGGGACCTGAGATTCGAAGACTATCCCTGTGACGCTGCGGCCTTCGACGAAATGTTCGATGCGGGGAACGCTGCTCGCCCCGCCTACAGGGCCCTCTTCCAGCGTCTTAGCGAGCTCTCGGAGTCTGAGTTCGAAGCGCATCGCAAGATGATCGAACTCTTGCTTCGCAACCAAGGCGTCACCTTCACCGTCTATTCGGACGACGCGGGTATCGAGAAGGTGTTTCCGTTCGACGCCACCCCACGCTTGGTATCGGCCGAGGACTGGAGCCGGATCGAGCGCGGTCTCGCGCAACGCACGCTGGCGCTCAATCTGTTTTTGGCCGACGTCTACGGAGACCAGAAGATCCTTGACGACAAAGTCGTCGATCCGGAGCTCGTCTGCAACGCCAGCTTCTTTCGGCGCGAAATGATCGGGCTCGTTCCGCCGCGCGGGATCTACACCCACATCGTCGGCACGGATCTCGTGCGTGATGTGGACGGCACTTACGACGTCCTTGAAGACAATGCGCGCAACCCGAGCGGCGTGAGCTATGTGCTCGGGATGCGCGACGTCATGAAGCGCGTCTTTCGGGATTTGTTCGAGCAGTACGGCGTCAGACCGGTCGATGAATACGCCACCTGGCTGCGGGAGACGCTGCCGCACCTGGCACCCAGCGCGGTGTCGGATCCGACGGTGGTCGTGCTCACGCCGGGGCTCTACAACTCGGCGTACTTCGAGCGAAGACGCCATCCTCCCCAATGCACCGACCTACATTGCTTCGCCCCCAGTGAGCGGCGCTATATTTTGGAAAACATCGAGCAGCGGGTGGTCAAGCAAACCGATGCCTCGGGAGGTGATGGCATACTGGTCGGGCCTCACTCGACCAAGGAACAGCACGAAGAGTTCCGCAGGCGCGTGGCAGCCGACCCTCGCAACTACATCGCGCAGCCCACGCTGAGCCTCAGTAAGCATCCGACGCTCTGTGACAGCGGCTTCGAAGGGCGTTGCGTCGATTTGCGACCCTACGTGCTGTACGGCGACAAGGTGCGGGTGCTCCCCGGCGGCCTCACGCGAGTCGCCCGGCGCAAGGGTTCCTTGGTGGTCAACTTGTCCCAAGGCGGTGGCTACTAGGACACCTGGGTGCTGTCGGAAGATCCGAAAACTCTGGTTGAAGGAGCTGCATGAGATGGCAATGCTGAGTCGCGTGGCTGATTCGCTCTACTGGATGGGGAGCTACATCGAACGTGCCGAGTAGATCGCGCGGCAGCTCGAGGTGTCGCGGGACCTCCTTCTGGATCTGTCGGTCTCGTCACCCGAGGCTGCTCAGATGGAGTGGCAGTCCACCTTACGATCACTGTGTTTACCAGATGAGCCGCTCAAGAACTTGCTGTTTACCGCAGCGATCCCGGGCACTCTGATGCAGTGCGTCGGCGCTGCCCGTGAGAACGCGCGACAAGTGCGTGAAGTGATCACCGAGGAGATGTGGCTCCGGGTGAACGAGGCGCACTGGAGTCTGAGCGAAGCTTCTAGCCGCGCCACGGACGAAGCGGCTTTCGTCAGAGTCCTGCAAGGACTGCTCGGCTCCTGCTCGATATTTGACGGTATCGCGGACACGGCCATGAACCGCGGTGAAGGCTGGCCGTTTCTGCGCCTTGGCAAATGGCTCGAGCGCGAGGATCGGCTGGCGCGCTGTCTCAGCGCACGCCTCGATCGCCCGCCAGTCCCGGCCCAGAGCGCGCACGAGAAGGTGGGCTACGTCGCTCTGCTCAGGAGCGCAGGTGCTCTAGAAGCCTATCGGCAACGTGGCTCGAACCGCGTCGACCAGCGCGGGGTGCTCGAATTTCTGGCCTGCTACCGGGATTTCCCCGGTTCGCTCTGTTTTGGTGCCACGGCCTCACTCGCCCTGGCTCGCCGACTGTCCGCTCGCAAGGACCAAGACCGCTCGCTGGAGCGCGCGGTGGGTCGATTGGCAGCACTGCTCGAGCATGGCGAGGTCGCCGAACTGCTCGCCGTGGGCCCGACCGCCTTTGCTACGCAGGCACTCGAGTCCACTCGCGCTGCCAGCGCGATCCTTCAAAAGACCTACTTTCTCGACTGACTCTCGGAGGAATGCCCATACTACTCGTGATTCGACATTCGACAACCCTGTCCTATTCGTCCGACATCAGCGAATCGGTGATAGAGATGCGGGTCACCCCGCGCAACGATGAAAGACCGCTGCTGCGCGATCTGCTCGTGGAGGTCTCCCCGACAGCGGAGCCGCTGTCCCACTGCGACTGGCTTGGCAACACGGTCCACTAGTTCTCGGTGATTGCGCCTCACGATCAGGTCACGATTGCGGCTCAGGCACTGGTTGAAACGCGTGATCTTCAGCCCGAGCTTGGCGCCCTCAAGGCCCCGCTCAGCGGTCTGGCGCGAGATCATCGCTCCAGTGATTTCTTGGGACATGACGAGATCATCGTGACCCACCGACGCTTGGTCGATTGCGCGAACAAGCTTGGACTTGGCCGCGTCACGCGGGTTGGCGAGGCGCGTCGTGCAGGAGCCTCCGCAGCCCCTAGCGACGACGTAGCCGTAGCACCGTCACGCGGGTTGGCGAGGCGCGTCGTGCAGGAGCAGACCCACGAGCTACTGCGCTATGAGCGTGGACTCACCGACAGCAATAGCAACATCACGCAGGTGCTCGATGCTGGAGGCGGCGTGTGTCAGGATTTTGCGCATCTCGCCATTGCCCTGCTTCGTTCGGTCGGGGTGCCCTGTCGCTACGTCTCTGGCTACCTATTTCAAGCCGACCAGCCCGAGGTCGAGAGCCACGCCCGGTGTGAGGCGTTTGTTCCAGGTCTGGGCTGGATTGGCCTCGATCCGACGCACGGGACAAGCGTCGACACGGGCCAGGTCACCGTTGCCGCCGGGCGCTCGTACGCGGACGTGCCGCCGAACCGCGGAGTATTCCACGGGTCGGCTCAGGAAACGATCGCCGCTCGAGTGCGCATCGAGGAAGCGACCACCGCGAGACGGGGTTCACTGCTGCCCGCATCGCGCAGTACCGGAGCCCTTGAGGCGCCCGTCCGACGCCTCTACCCGCGGCCCGCCGCGCTGGAACAGGAGATTCAGCGCAGCTCTCCCAATGTGGTCGGCACGCGTGTGCAGCAACAGCGACAACAGCAGCAGTGAAGTAGGGAGCTGTCCGCGAGCCAAGCTCGCGGGTTTGCGCTCGATGAGGCGGGTGATACCGTCTGCTAACGCGTGAGCCCCTCCTCAACCAACGCACCCGCCCCCGAGTCCTCGGCCGAGTATCGCTCCGGCAGTCCTGGCCAGGTCATTCGTGGACGCTATCGCCTCGAACGCTTCATCGGCGCAGGTGGCATGGCAAGCGTTTGGGAGGCTTATGACTCGCGCGTCGGTGAGGACGTGGCCATCAAGCTGCTCGCTCGCAATTTGCTCGGCAATTCCGAGGCGCGGCTACGGTTCACTCGCGAAGGGCAAGCGGCCGGCGCGCTGCGCTCAAAATTCGTGGTTCGCCTATTTGACGCGGGCGAGACGGAAGACGAGGTTCCCTTCCTCGTGATGGAGCTGCTCGAGGGAGAGACCCTGGAGCAACGGCTCCAGCGGGCACCGCGCGTTACCATCGAAGACATCGTTCGGATCGGAGTCCAGAGCGCGCGGGGACTCTCTCACGCCCACAGGCGCGGAATCGTTCACCGCGATATCAAGCCCGGCAACATCTTCTTGCACCAGCGCACCGCGAGCCCGGGCGCCGCGCCAGTCGCAAAGTTGCTTGATTTTGGGGTCGCCAAGCTCCCAGCAGCGCTCGCAGACGGTGGCGCCTCGGCGGTCGGTGCAGTCCTCGGCACGCCCGATTTCATGAGCCCCGAGCAGGTTCGCGGTCTCCCAACGGTGGACACCCGCTCGGATCTCTATTCGCTCGGAATGGTCGTCTTCACCATGCTTGCGGCGCGCCTGCCCTGGACAGCGACGGCCTTTGGCGATCTGGTGCTGTCGATCTGCACCGCCCCACTTCCGCTGCCGTCGGCCTCTGTACCAGGACTGCCGGGAGCACTCGATACCTGGTTCCAACGAGCATGTGCGCGCGAGCCGGGCGAGCGCTTTCAATCGGCGCATGATCTGGCTCTCGCGCTGCATTTCGCAGCCGGGCTCGAGGGCGAGATGAGTCAGTATCTCGACATCGGCCATATCCCGGTCAGGGCAACCGCGCGCATGCTCAGCGACGCAGAGCCGATGAGCGAGCTGCCGACTCAGCGCTGGCTCCCACCGGTCGAAGACTAGTCAGCTGCGGCTTCAACTGCAGCGAGCCGGTCCCGCGCACCGTCACGCGGCAGGAGCGAACGACCCGCCGTGACCCAAGGATCGCTCGGAAGCGAGAGCTGCTCGCGCAGCGTGGGCGCGAGATCCGCCAGCCGAAGGGGACCGCTCGCGCGGGGTCGTCCAGCAACATGGCTGCCCCAAAGCAGCGCCCAGACTCGCGACGACTCCGGGAACTCTGCCCCGTGATCTCTGAAGTTCGCCGCGCGACCGTGATCCGTCGTGACCGCCAGCACCACCGAGTGCCCCTCGTGTTGGAGTTGTCGAAGCTCGCTGACCACGTCGGACAAAAACCGATCTGCCGCGCGCAGGCTCTCAAGATAGGCCACGTAGTTGCCGTGGTGCGCGTGCTCGTCGGTGTCGCCGAGCGATACCATCAGCAGCTGTGGGCGTGCCGCGCGTAGGTACGCCAGAGCGAGCGGAGCGGTGAAGCGATCGGGGCGATAATCCCCCTTGCCGGGAAACGGACTCGCCAGTTGTCCCGCCGTGAGCCAGCGCGCTACCTCGGGGTGTTTTTGCAGCTGCTCTGAGGACGAGCGCGCGCTTCGACCAGCGGAAATCACCAGCGCGCCGGGAGTGGGACTCGCCACGAGTGACAATCGTTCCCATGACGCCAGGAGCGCAACAGAACCGGAACCCGAGCGCCGCGCCTGTTCGTCCAGCAGCGTCACTTCCCTGATCTGGTCGCAGTGATTGGTGGTGCAGCGCGAGGCGCGCCCGGACACGATCTCGGTATAGCCCGGCTGGGAAATGAAGTTCGGGCCACTGGCAACCATGGGGTGCTCTGACCCGCCGAGCAGAACTCCGCCCCGCCCGAGCTGGTGCAGGGTCGGCATCAGCTCGGCTCCCGACGAGGGACGCACCTGCTGCGCAGCAGCCAAACCCGCTGAGGTTCCCTCGAAAACGTCCTGCCAACGCACGCCGTCGAGCGTCACGAGGACCACATGAGTCAGCGGCCGCATGGGCTTTCCGACGGGACTTTGCGACGGAGGTCCTCCGCGCGGGATCGGCGCCAACTCGGGCAGTTGCGTACACCCAGCAAGCCCGAGCAGCAGCCCGAACATGCTCATGATTCGCTTCATACCCTATCGTAGTGCCGAGCTTGCGTGACCGTGTTCTGACCCACAGGTGACAGTCCTGCGCCTTGTCAGCGACAAACGAGACTCGTTGCGGGCCTGAAGCGAGCTCGTCACTCGCTCGTTACAGCGTCACGCTGGCACCGCCGCAAATCACTGCCAATCTCGCCTAAATCATGAGCGACCAAGACCGTATGTCGAGCAATTCTTCACGCGAGCTTTCCGCGAGCTTGCTCTCGCTTGGCTCGCGCCGTGGCGCTTGGACTGGCGCGCTGCTGGTCGCTGCCAGCATTTCGGCGTGTCACCCTCGTCCAGCGGCAAGCTCTGCAGCCTCAGCCCCACAGGTGTCAACGCCTGCGAAATCACCCACTGCGCGCCCGCGTTGGCTCGTCGCGTTGGTGGTCGATCAATTGGCGGCCAGAGCCGCCAACGACAAGCTCGCCGAGCTCCCCGCAGACGGTGGATTTGCTCGACTGCGACGCGAAGGGCGCTGGTATCGCGACATGCGGTTTGCCCACGCCATTACCGAAACCGCGCCAGGCCACGCCTCGCTGTTTACAGGAAAGACGCCGCACGAACATGGCATCGTGGCCAACGAAGTACTCGACGCCAGCGGCAAATCGCAGGGCATTTTGGCTGATCCCGAGGCAAAACTGCTGGACGTTCATGGCCTGCGCAGTGAGGGCGGCGCCGCCTCCTTACGCGCATTGCGCGCTGTCACCTTCGCGAGCCTGTATCGACAGAGCTTCCCGAGTGGCCGCGTCCTGGCGCTCTCACTCAAGGATCGCGGGGCTGCCTTTGGCGCAGATGCTAAGCCGGAACTCGTCGCTTGGTATGAGCCTGGTCTGCCCGGCGTGGTCACGTCGAACGCGTTTGCGACGGTCTTTCCGGCGGCGCTCACGCAGTTCTCGAACCAGACCGAGTCGCGGTTCAGTGAGATCTGGCAGCCGCTCGATCCCGCTTGGCTCGGCAAGCACGCCAGCATCGACGATCAACCCGGCGAGAGCGATCTCGGCGGCTACGGACGCGTGTTCCCCCATGACATCCGGCGCTCGAACAAGCCAGGGCTGGCCTTTCGCGCCCATCCCGTCGCCAATACTTGGCTGGTCGATCTGACCATCGCCGCGCTCGAAGCCAACCACGAGCCCCGTCCAACGCTGCTCACAGTCTCGTTTTCCACGAACGACTATGTGGGGCATCTGTTCGGCGCCGACTCCCAGGAAGCCTGGGATCAACTGCGGCGACTCGACGCGGAGCTTGCCCGGCTATTTGCCTATTTCGACAAAAAGGTCGGAAAATCTGGGTGGTCTGCCGTCCTCTCGGCGGATCACGGCATTGGGGTCCTACCGGAACTGTCGCGCCACGCGCATCCAGACGGTCACGGAGCGGACAGCCCCTCCACCCAGCGCATCGTCGGCGACAAGCTGCTCGAGAGCGCCCGCAAGGCCGCCGACGCCGACCTCGGCAAGGGCAACTGGGTCGCAGGCATCGTGGCGCCGTACCTGTACCTCAGCACCGAGGCGCGCAGTCTTGAGCCGGCCAAGCGCGCGCGGCTCGAGCAGGTGCTGGTGAAAACACTCACCGCAAAGCCCGGTATCCTGAGGCTATTTGACGTCCGCCAGGCCGCCGCAACTTGCCCCGACTTCCAAGACGAAACCATCGAGGCGCTGGTCTGTCGCTCGCTGTCGCCGGGGCGCGGAGGTGACTACTACATCGCCACCGCTCCGGGCGCGGTGTTCGCTCTCACGCCCGACGCCAGCGGGATGAACCATGGTTCCCATGCAGTGTCCGACCGCAGCGTCCCACTGCTCGTTCGTGAAGCCGATGGCGCGGGCGCTGGCAGCGAAACGACTGAAACGATTCCGTTTACCCGCTATTTTGAGACGCTCGAGCGCTGGCGCGGCCAGCGCGTCTCAGGGCACTGAGTCGAGCTCGTGGGCCCGCGTGAAAGCGCGCGGGTCCGCGACTCAAGCGCGGATGTCGGCGACGGTGTAGAGCCGCCCAGCGGGCTTGCCCACGAGGAAGCGAGCAGCGCGCAGCGCGCCGTGGGCAAACACCTCGCGACTGGAGGCTCGATGGGTGAGCTCAAGGCGCTCGCCGGGCCCAAGCAGGTGAACGGTGTGGTCCCCGATCACGTCGCCTCCGCGCAGACCGATCACAGCCATCTCATCATCGGTGCGGGCACCCACGATGCCGTCGCGACCGTGAAGCTCGGTGAGCGAGGGTCGCGATGCCTTGGCGGCTTCGGCGAGTCGCTTGGCGGTACCACTCGGCGAGTCCACCTTCTTGCGATGGTGAACTTCCACGATCTCGACGTCGAAGTCCGCGCCGAGGCGCGCAATCGCCTGCTCGACGAGCTCGGCGAGCACCTGCACCCCGAGACTCGTGTTTGGCGCCCACAGCACAGGCAGCGTCTCCGCCGCGCGCGCGAGTTGCGCCTGGACCGCGGCGTCGAGCCCAGTCGTGCCGCTCACGACGGCCGTGCCACTGCGCGCGGCGGCCTGCAAGAGCGCAGGCACGGCTACGGGAGACGAAAAATCGATCACCACGTCAGCCCCCAGCAGGGCACCGGTGACGTCGGGGCTGGCAGCAACGCCAAGGTTCCCAACGCCGGAGATCAATCCGACGTCCTGACCCGCCATCGGATCGGTGATCGCGCAGGCGGCGCCCACCAGTTCCAGATCGGAAGCGGCCGCGATCAGACGCACGAGGGCTTGCCCCATGCGCCCGGTGGCACCGTGGAGAGCAACCTTCATCGGCTAGCCCTCGCGGCTTCGTAGGCGTCGCAAACCGCGACGATGCGGGCCTGGTTCTCCGGCGTGCACTCGAGCAAAGGCGGCCGAACGACGGCGGTCATGAGACCACGAGCCGACAGCAGCGCCTTGGTGGGCTGCGGGTTGGGTTCGCAGAACAGCGCCTTGTGAACTGGGAACAGCGCGAGGTGAGCAGCGCTCGCGGCCGCAAAATCCCCGACCAAAGCCAGCTCGGTGACTTGCTGCACCTGCGCCGGATAGACGTTGCTCGTGACGCTGATCACGCCAGCGGCCCCAATGCTCATCATCGGAACGGTGAGCGGATCGTCGCCGCTCATCACCGTGACGCGACCGCCCGCCTGCCGCAGCAGGTCCTGACAGAATATCACGTTGTTCGAAGCGTCCTTGACGCCGATCACGTTCTTGGCGACGTCGAGCAGGCGCAAGGTGGTGTCGACGCACAGATCGACCACCGAACGACCGGGAACATTGTAGACCACGACGGGCAAACCAACAGCCGCAGCCACTGCCGCGACATGGCGTAAAATGCCCTCTTGTGACGGCTTGTTGTAGTACGGCACCACAACCATGACCGCGTCGGCCCCGGCCTTCTCAGCTGCCTTGGCAAGCTCGATCGCGTGAGCGGTCGAGTTGGACCCGGCCCCCGCGAGGATCGGAACCTTGCCCTTAGCGAGAGAGACCGTGCGCGCGATGACCTCGCGCTGCTCATCGGAGCTGAGGGTGGGAGTCTCGCCGGTCGTCCCGCAAGGAACGAGACCGCCGATACCCGCCTCAAGCTGCCGCAAAGCAAGCCGGTCAAACGCAGACCAGTCGATCGCACCGTCCGCAAGGAACGGCGTCACTATTGCCGTGAAGGCGCCACGTAGTCGTAGCTCAGCCATATCGCGCGTTCCTTTGCCCAAGCCGGACCCGCGTGCAACCGGAACCTGCGCAGGACCGGACTAGCGGAGCCTCAATCGAGCGACGAAGTAACCATCTGTCCCATGCCTCAAGGGCAGAAGGCGTCCCTGCGTTGCACCAGGCCCAAAGGCCAATTCTGCGAGAGGAGTCCCGAACTCTTCAGGTTCGAGCAGGTCTGCGACGCTAGCCAAGACGCCCTCGGCCTCCTCCGGAAGCACGCTACAGACCGCAAAAATGATCCTGCCTCCGCGGCGAAGATGGCCTGCCGCATGGTGCAGGATCAGCGCGGCAAGCTGACCGATGCGCAGCGGATCGCTCGGCATCAGCCGCCCGGCGATCTCCGGACGACGCAGCACAGTGCCGGTACCGGTGCAGGGCGCATCGACGAGAATGGCGTCGAAGTCCTTGCGCAAATCGCCGCCGCCAACCGACCAATCGCACAGGCGCGTCTCGACCGGAGCGAGCCGAAGCCGACGCTGGTCAAAGTCCAAGGCCTCCAGCTTACGCGGGTAGAGATCCGTTGCCACGACGTGACCGCTCGGCCCCACTGCCTCAGCGAGCTGAAGGGTTTTTTGTCCTCGTCCCGCGCAAACGTCGAGGATGCGTTCACCGGGTTGCGCCGCAACCAACGCTCCGATCACCTGCGCGCCCTCCTCTTGGACGACGAACCGTCCCTCGGCGTAGCCGGGCAAACGACGCGGATCGCCGAGCCCGTTGGCACGACGTGACTGCGGCGCCAATGGCCCGCGAGGCAAGGCCTCGAGCCATTCCGGCAAGGCCGCGTCCCCCACGACCCTCAGCCCCACGCTGCGGCTCTGAGCCACGGCTTCAACCTCGGGCTTGGCAACGATCCCGAGCAGCGCATCGGTCTCCTCGACGCCCACGGCCGCAACGATGCGCTGATAGAGCCAACTGGGGCAGCTCTCGCGCAAGGCCGCCGCGCGATCGAGGCGCTGGCCGGACGAGGAAATCTTTCGCAGCAGCGCATTCGCAAAGCCGGCCATCTTGGCCCCGCGCTGCTGACGGATCCGGTCGACGGCGTGACTCACTGCAACGCCTGCAGGCACTCGATCGAGCAGCAGCAACTGAGCGGCTGCGATTAGCAGGTGCGAGCGCAGACGGGGGTCCTCAGGCAGCCCACGCGGAGCCCATTTCGACAGCGCGGCTTCCAGGGCAGGGCGCGAGCGCAGCGTCGTGTAGACGAGCTCGGTCGCCAGGGCTCGTTCGCGGGGCAAAAGGCCGATCGAACGCTCAAGCTCGGAGTCCAGACTGGCCGCGGCCCAAGCCGCGTCCTCGATCACGCGCTCGACGACGCGCGCTGCAATGGCGCGCGCATCGGTGGCGGTCCCGGTGCTCGCGCGCAGATCGTCGGCAAATCCAAGAGCGGGTCGCGCGGCGGACGGGGAGGCGCTCGCTTCGGGATGGGGCGGCAACTTGACGCGGCCCGTGAAAGGCGCCCGCGACTGCGAGCTGGCCGCACCTGACGGCGAGCTGGAGCCGCCCGGCCTGGCCTGACGATTGTTTGGCGTACTCGCGCCCGGCCTGGCGTGACGATTGCCCGGCGTGCCCGCGCCCGGCTTGGCCTGACGATTGTTTGGCGTACTCGCGCCCGAGTTGTCGCTGGGGCGCGCATCGGCGCGCGGGGGCGAAGGCCTGCGGCGCGGTGGTAGATCGCCGCTCATCCGAGCAACTCCCGGATTTGTCCCACGATTACGTCCCAACGACGATCGACATCGTTCTTGAATGCCATGGCCATGAGCAGGAATAGAACGCACATCCCAGCCAAGTGCGCCACCTCTCGGACGCGCAAAGGCAAGGGACGCCGCATCAACGCCTCAAGTGCAAAAAATAGCAGGTGCCCGCCGTCGAGGACGGGAATGGGCAGCAGGTTGAGCAAACCGAGATTGATGCTCAGGAGCGCCATGCCTCGGATGAAATACCCAGGCCCCTTGCGCCCCTCCTCGCCGGCCATCTCGTACACCGTGATCGGTCCCGACAGGGATTCGAGGCTTAAACGCCCCTGGGCGAGCCTCACGAGCGCGACGATAATCACACGCGAGACGTCGACGGTCTCGGCGATCGCCTTTTCCGCCGCATAGCGGATCGGAGTCGGATGCTCGACGCGTTCCTCCGGCGCCAGTGGCAACCAATGCTCGATCCGCAGAACGTACTTTTTCGACAGCTGTCCGAGCTCATCGACGAAATCCTCGCGCCGGATCTGGAACGTGCCTGAGCGCACACGACCGTCGCGCGAGGCTAGGTAGTCGATGCGGTGCGGTCGGTCCGGCGAAGCCTTGACGCGCTCGATGAAAGTCGACCAGGCGGGCACGGGTTCATCGTCTAGCCGAATGACCTTGTCACCCGGGCGCAGGCCTGCGCGATAGAGCGGCGAGCCCTCGGGCACGAGCATCGCGTAGAGATCAGCCAGCTCGAGACCGGTGCGGGTGGCCAGATCTTGACCAGCGGGATCGGGCGTGAGCGCTACGACCCCCGCTTCGTAAACCGCCATCTCCGCCAACCCGCCGAGGGCGTTCTGCGCAGGCACCGGACGGTAATAGGTGACGGGCACCGTTTCGCCGCGGTTTTCCGCCAGGATCCGCTCAAGATCGAGGAAGCGCTTGATCGGTTCGCCGTTGATATGAGTAACGACGTCAAACGTGCGGAGCCCTGCGCGATAGGCCGGCGACTCGGGATCGGGGATCCCAAGCACGGCTGCCGGAGCACTCGGCTGGATCCCGAGTGACCCCATGCGCTCCACGATGTCGAGCTCGCGACGCTCGGTGGTGTCCTCGGCGACGACCTCGACGTCCACGTGATGGTTGTCGCGGAACACTCGGACGCGCAGCGTCTGCCCCGGACTGCGCGCAATGATGCGTTTGACCTCGTCGAAGGTCCCAACGTCCTGCCCGTTGATGCTCATGATCCGATCGCCCGGCTTGAGCTTGCCGTCAGCGGCATGCCCGGGCAGCACCACACCCACCGTCGGGGGCAGGAGGGGATCCTCGCTCACGAACACGGTAAAATAGAGCAAGATCGGAAAGAGCAGGTTCATCAGCGGTCCGGCCAGAACCACCGTGAGCCGCTTGGGCGCCGAGAGCGACTCAAAGGTGCGACGGCGATCCTCGGGCAGCACGAGATCGGTGCGACTCGATTCCAGCATGCGCACGTAACCGCCGAGCGGGAACAGTGCGATGCAGTACTCAGTCTCACGACCCCGCAGGCGCAGCAGCTTCGGACCAAAGCCGAGGCAGAACGTGATGACCTTGACCCCAAAGGCCTTCGCAAAAAGGAAGTGACCCAGCTCGTGCACAAAGATGAGCGAGCCGATCAGAATGATGAAGTAGAGCAGATCCATGCAGAACGAAGGGGTCGGCCGGCTGGCTAAGCGTCGCGAGCCTAGCACGTGCGACAAGCAGGCGGGTAGGATGGGCCCATGACGGCCCAGACTACCCGGAGTCCCAGCGAATCCACCGTAACCCTGCGGCAGCTGATGCTCCCCGAGCACGCCAACATGCACGGGAACGTGCACGGCGGGGTGGTCATGAAGATGATGGACGAAGCGGGGGCCATTGCGGCCATGCGTCACGCGCGACGCCCCTGCGTGACCGTTTCCGTCGACAGCATCGCCTTTCATTCGCCGGTCCACGTGGGGGCATTGCTCGGCTGTCAGGCCACCGTGACGTGGGCAGGGCGCACCTCGATGGAAGTCCGCATTGAGGTCAATGCCGAGGACTCCATTTCCGGCACCGTTGAGCACACCAACTCAGCGCACTTCGTCTACGTCGCGCTCGACCCTCAGGGCAAACCGACGGAAGTACCCGCGCTGCGTCTAGAAACGGACGCCGAGCGAGCCGGCTTTCGCGAAGCCGAAGCGCGTCGCGCCGCCCGCATCGCGAGCGGCCAGCGTTAGCTGCGTCCCGAGCGCAGACAGCGCTCGACCCAGCGACAGGCGTCGGCGAGTTGAGCCAGCGCGCGCGCGCGCCCCGTCGCGTCAGTTCCGCCGACCGCCACGCTGCCCACAATCCCCTGCGCAAGGGACCAGACGAGTCGCGGATGTGCGAACGCGACCTCGTCGCTCGGACACGCCACTCGCATCGCTTCGGCGAGCTCGGCGAGCAGCGCATCGGCTTGGCTATGGGTCGGATCGCCCTCCAAGCGCGCCGTCAAACCCAACACCGGAGCCCATACATGCAAGATGCGAAAGGAGTCGGGTGAATCGAGGTAGAACTCCACACGCGCGCGCAGCAGTGAGGCCACCTTCTGTGCGGCATTGGGCGCCGCCGCGACCGCGCTTTGCAGCACCGACAGTTCCGCGCGACGCACCTCAAGCGCGAGCTCGAAGACCAACTCCTCCTTGGACTCGAAGTAGTAATAGACCGCGGGCTTGCTCACCTTGGCGACGACAGCGACGCGCGCGACGGTGAAGTTCTCGATGCCTTGGCGCACCAGGAGTTCGCGCGCGGACTGCACGATCATGTGCCGCCGCGCGACATGCCGGCCTTCCTTGCGCTGACGCCGACGCTCAAGGCGCTCGGGGCTTGCGACAGTCTCGCCGGAAATAGACATCCGGACGGTAGAGTAGCCTGACCTGCGGGCCCTGAGATAGTGTTGGTTTGGCGCGGCGTGATCGACCCGCTGTCCGTTCTGACGGCAGCGAGCCGCGGAGAGGCCGTCGGACGGCCGGGAACCAGCAACTCAGGCCCCCTAGCCGCTCGGCGACTCACCTGACCTCTGGCATGGACGGAACCGAGGGACTAGCCTCCCGGGCCTCGGAGGGTCCGACGACCCCCCCACGCTGTCGTGATCGCGAGCAAGCTATGCTGACCTGGATCGCCAAAAAGCTCTTCGGAACGAGCAACGAACGTGCGCTTCGTCGCCTGCAGCCCCTCGTTGTGCGCATGAATGCCCTTGAGCCCGAGCTCCAGGCGCTGAGTGACGCTGAACTTCAAGCGAAAACCGCTGAGTTCAAGCAACGCATCGACAACGGGGCCCCTCTCGACAGTCTGCTCGCGGAAACCTTCGCCGTTTGCCGCGAAGCCAGCTGGCGCGTGCTCAAGATGCGCCACTTCGATGTGCAGATGCTCGGCGGCATGGTGCTGCACCGCGGGCGAATCGCCGAAATGCGTACTGGCGAGGGCAAGACCCTCGTGGCCACGCTTCCGATTTACCTCAATGCCCTGCAAGGCAAGGGCGTCCACCTCATCACGGTGAACGACTACCTGGCCACTCGCGACGCTGAGTGGATGGGACGCCTCTATAACTGGCTCGGGCTGAGCATCGGCACCATCGTCAACGGCCAGAGCGATGCAGACAAGCGCATCGCCTACCGCCGTGACATTTGCTACGGCCAGAACAACGAATTTGGCTTCGATTACCTGCGCGACAACATGAAATTCTCCGCGCTGGACTACGTCCAGCGTGATCTCAACTTCGCGATCGTCGACGAGGTCGACTCGATCCTGATCGACGAAGCCCGCACGCCTCTGATCATCAGCGGGACGGCGGACGCCGCGAGCGAGATGTATCGGACGCTCAACGAAGTCGTTCACAAGCTCCGCAAGGATGAGCACTACGTCGTCGACGAGAAGGGGCATAGCGCCAACCTCACCGACGATGGTGTGGAGGCCGTGCAGCGACTGGCGGGAGTAGACAACCTCTACGATCCCGCACACATCCACACGCTTCACATCTTGAACCAGCTGCTGCGCGCCAATGCCCTCTACAAGCGCGATCAGCACTACATGGTCTCGCCGGACGGCAAGATCATGATCATCGACGAGTTCACCGGTCGCGTCCTGCAGGGTCGCCGCTGGAGCGATGGTCTACATCAGGCGGTGGAAGCCAAGGAGAACGTGCGCATCCAGGAGGAAAGCCGCACGATGGCGACCATCACCTTCCAGAACCTGTTCCGGCTCTACAAGAAGCTGGGCGGAATGACTGGAACGGCGACCACCGAGGCGCAGGAGTTCTCATCGACCTACAAGCTCGATGTCAACGAGATGCCGACGCACCGCAACATGATTCGCGTCGATGACCACGACGTCGTGTTCAAGACGGAACGCGAGAAGTTCACGGCCGTCATTCGCGAGATCATGGAACAGCACGAGCAGGGGCGTCCGGTTCTGGTCGGGACGACCAGCGTCGAAAAGAGTGCTGCGATCAGCCGCATCCTTCAGAAAAAGGACGTGTCTCATCACGTGCTGAACGCCAAGCACCATGCCAACGAGGCCTTTGTGGTGGCCCAGGCAGGACGCAAGGGAGCCATCACGGTCTCGACCAACATGGCCGGTCGTGGCACGGACATCATGCTCGGCGGCAACCCGGAGATGCTGGCGCGGCTTGAGCTTCAGGACGCCGGCAAGTCCTATACGACCGACGTCGAAGAGTTCGCATCCGCAAAGGAGCGCATTGAGGCGGCCTGCAAGCAGGAGCACGACGAGGTCCTCGAGCTAGGCGGTCTGCACATCATCGGAACCGAGCGCCACGAGTCACGGCGTATCGACAACCAGCTGCGTGGTCGCGCCGGACGTCAGGGCGACCGTGGTTCGAGTCGCTTTTACCTCTCGCTCGAAGACGACCTGATGCGCATCTTCGGCGGTGATCGGGTCAAGAACCTGATGGACCGCATGGGCATGCCCGATGACGAACCCATCGAGCACCCCTGGGTGACCAAGAGCATCGAGAATGCTCAGCGCAAAGTCGAAGAGCGCAACTTCGACATCCGCAAGCACCTGCTTGAGTACGACGACGTCATGAACGCGCAACGCAAGATGATCTACGTCTTGCGTCAGCAGCTGCTGCTTGGCCGCTACACCCCCGAAGAGACCGACGAGATGGGGGTCGCCACCGGCAAGACACGCGCCATCCCGGCCAACCCCGAGATCACTGAGCGCATCAGTCCACTGGTCGCACAGCTCGTCGGGATGTTCGCAGAACCGCCCGTCACGCCACGCAATGACGACGGGCAGCCGCGCGCACCGACCGTGGAAGAGCTCGCTGCCGCGCCCAGCATCGCCGAGCCCATTCAGCTCCAACATGAGGTTTATCAGTACTGGGGCATCAAGCTGGACCTCGAGGAGCGGCGACAGCTAAACCCGACGGCGCTGCTCGAGGAGCTCATTGGCTCGGTCTCGCATGGCTTGACCGAACAGCACGAGCGCCTGCTGGACCTCGTCGATCAGGTTTGCGCGGCGATCGTCAAGGAGTGTTGCCCCGCCGAGCGCCCCGCTGAGGACTGGGACTGGGCTGGTTTGTACCAGGGCTTCCGTGAGTCTTTCGCGACCGAACTTGGCGAAGAGGTCGAGAATTTCGGCGAGCCACAGCGGGTGGTCAAGTTCGCCTACCAAGCCGCCGAGGCCAGCGTGCTGGCCAAGGAGCAGGAACTTGGGCTCGATCTCGCGATGCGAGTGTTCCGACACCTGTACCTCGAGACGATCGATGAATCCTGGGTCGAGCACCTCACGAACATGGAGCATCTGCGCGACGGCATCGGTCTGCGCGGCTACGGTCAGCGCGACCCCAAGAACGAGTACAAGAAAGAGGGCTACAACCTGTTTGTCGACATGATGGCTCGCGTGTCGGGCAGCGTGTTGACCAAGTTCTTCGCCATGCAGGTGCAGCGTCAGGACGACGTGGCCGCCATGGAACATGCCGCCGAGCAGCGTCATCAGGCGGAACTTGAGTCCGTGATCGCCCGCCACCTGGGCGAGGAAGGCGACATGTCCTCGGACCAGGTACTCGCCGAGCTCCAGCGTCTCGCAGCCGACGCTCCGCCTGCGCGCCAAGCGCCGGAACCCCTCCGCATCGAAGGCGGGACGCCCTGCCCCTGCGGTTCGGGCAAGCCCTTCCTTGAGTGCCATGGGGCAGATTCCGAGGACTGAGCGTCCGATGGAGTCGAGTCGCGAGCTGCTTCGCGACTCGACTCATGCGCCGTGCCGCGTCAGCGCGCCCCCGAATCGCCAGAAAGAGCAGCGATAGGTGATCGAGGTCGAAGGAGTCAGCCGTCGCTACGGTCGGCATCTAGCCCTCGACGACGTTTCGTTCAGGCTCGGAGCAGGGTCGGTGATCGGACTGCTGGGCGCCAACGGCGCCGGCAAGTCCACCCTGCTCCGCATCATCGCCGGGGCACTCGAGCCCTCGCAGGGCTGCGTCAGGATCTGCGGCCGCGACACCGTCACGGAGCGGTGCGCCGCCCAGGCGCAGGTCGGGTACTTGCCGGAGACTGCGCCCTCATATCGGGAACTGCGCGTTAGTGAGTACCTGACGTACCGCGCCGCCCTAAAGGGCCTCGCTCGGGGTCTCCGCAGCGCGGCGGTCGAGCGTGTGCTCGCCGTTGCACACCTGGAGGAAGTGGCCGCGATTCGCATCGAACAGCTGTCGCGAGGATTTTGTCAACGGGTCGGCATGGCTGACGTCCTGCTCTGTGAGCCTTCAGTCCTGTTGCTCGACGAGCCCACCGCAGGCCTCGATCCCAACCAGTCGCGCGAGCTGCGCGAGCTGCTGCGCGAGCTTGGACGAACCCACACGGTCGTTTTTAGCTCTCACGTGCTGCCCGAGATTCAAGCCGTCTGTGGGCAGGTCCTGCTGCTCGAGCGGGGCAAGCTCGTGCTGGCGGGGGCGCTTCGTGAATTGCAGGAGAGCGCGGCGACGAGCGGCTCGAGCGAGGCTTGCGCCAGCACCTGCTCGGTACTGCTGCGCCTCCGGGATCCTGAGCGCCGCGCGGCGACGTTGCTGGCAGCTCTCGACGGAGTCAGTGGCATCGCGCTCGTCGAGGACACTGGAGAGGAGCTCCAACTTCGACTGCAGCTCGCGCGCTCGCGCAGCGTCGATCAGCAGCTAGAACAGCTCTCCCTGAAACTGATTGGCGCGGGCATCGGGCTACGCGAGGTGCGCCGCGAAACGCTCGAGCTGGACGACCTCTTTTCCCGGCTCAGCCCGCCGCAAGAGGCGCCAAAGTGAGCGGATTTGTGGCGACCCTGCGGCGCGAACTCTGGTCGTTCTGGACCTCGCCGGCAGCGTTCGTCAGTTTGACGCTCTTTCTACTGGTCCAAGGTTTCGCGTTTGCGGCCGTCACGACCGCTGCCGCCCAACACCCAGAGCTAGCTGAGCTTGGCCTCCTGACCACCTACCTTGGACAGAGTTTGTTCGTACCCGCAGGACTGCTGCTGCTCTGCCCCGTGCTGACGATGCGCCTGCTGGCTGAGGAGCGCCGCAGCGGAACCCTGGAGCTGCTGCTCTCGGCACCCGTCAGCACGCTGTCGCTGGTGCTCGGAAAGCTCAGCGCCGCCTGGTTGAACTACGCGGCGTTCTGGCTGCCCACCCTGGTCTTTCCCTGGTTGGTGGGGGAAGGCGAGCAGGGCGGCGCCCTGCTCCTCGTGAGCTACGTGACGGTGCTCGCCCTGGGCGCCATGCTGCTGGCGCTCGGAACCCTACTGAGCGCCGTGGGACGAACCCCCATGCTGGCTGCGTTTTTGAGCGGAACGAGCATCCTGACGATCGTGCTGCTCGGCGTCGGGGAGCAGGTGTTCGAGCCCGGTCCCGTCACCGCGGTTTGCCACCACCTGTCGCTGCAAGCACAGCTGTCTGAGGGCGCGCGTGGTCATCTCTCGCTCGCCACGCTGCTGCTTGACGCAAGCGTCGTCGTCTTCTGTTGCTTTCTCACGGTCCGAGTGATCGACAGCTGGAGGCGCGAGTGACTCGGCTCCGAACGCGCGCGGGCCAGCTCGTAACTGGCGCCTGGCTCGACGCAGTGGGGACCTTCGCGGCTGCTATTTTGCTTGTCACGGTCAATCTGCTCGCGGCACGCTTCGATCACAGTTGGGATCTGACGCCGCACCATCGCTTCAGTTTGACGCCCAGCTCGCTGCGCGTGGTGCGAGCACTGCCGGAAGACACGGAAATTCTGGTATTTTTGTCCCATTCCGATCCGACCGCGACCCCGCTCGGTTCGACCCTGCAGATGTACACAACGGCGAGTCGCAGGGTGCAGCTAAAGTGGCTCGACCCCGATCTAGCCCCCGCCCGCTACGTAGCAGCTCAAACCGAGCTGGGCCTGCTGACGTCAAGCACTCACGGCACCCACGTGGTGGCGGATACCGTGCTCGTGCTGCGCTCAGGCGCGCGGCGCCAGCTTCTGTCTGCCCAAGAGCTGCTCGATCCGGACGCAGAAAACGCCGCTAGCCGTGACAGGATCGAGCTCGCCATCACGGGGGCGCTCGTTCGTCTCAGCTCGCTCAAGCCCAAGCGAACCTGTTTTGCGACCGGACACCGGGAGCTTTCGTCTGAGGATCGCAGCTCGGTCGGTCTCTCGGAGTTCGCTGCGAGACTGACGAAATCGGGGAGCGTAGTCCGTCAGGTCCCGATTGATGGCTCTGTTGCTCTCCACACCGAGTGCGACACCCTCGTGTTGGCGTCCCCGGAGCTGCCGTACGAGAGCGCCGAGCTCGAACGGCTGCTCCTTGCGGCGCGCAGCGAGACCTCGCTGCTGCTGCTCGGAGGAACACTGCCCGACGATACAGGGCAAGTCCGAGGGCTCGGGCTCGAGCCCGTCTTTGCGTTGGCGGGGGTACGACCCGGTCTCGATCTCGTGCTCGAGCACGAGCCGAGCCGACGCCTCCCTACGGGTGAGGGAGAGCAGTTTCTGGCCCTGCCAACGCTGCATGCCATCACCGCAGGGCTGCTGCGCGGCTCGCCGCGCCTCGTTCGGGTATCGGTCGCTCAGAGCCTGTCCGCTGCGCCTGGTTCCCAGGCAACGCCACTCTTGTCGGCAAGTGCCTCGGGCTATGCGGTGAGCTCACTCCGCGAGTCCGACTCGCCGCGTCACTCGAGCGCATCGACCGCGCCGGTCGTCGCGATGGCCAGTGAATGGGTCGGCAAGGGCGGCTCGAGACAACGCGGCGTCTTTGCGCCGGCTGCGCCATTTCAGAATGGGACGACTCCCGCGACCTCCGTGGCTGAGCGCGCTTTCGCCGACAGCTCCTGCGCCTGGCTCAGCGCCGAAGCGGCAGCTCCGCTTGAGCTAGAACAGCAGAGCGAGCAGCCAAAACTCGAACTGTCCGAGGCGGTGCTGCGACGCGTCACGCTCGTGGGACTCGTGCTGCTGCCAGCCACCGCAGCGAGCATCGGTCTGCTCTGGCTGCTATGGCGCCGCCGGACCGAACGGCGCGCGCCTAGCCCTGGGAGCAAAAAGTGACCCCGCCTCGTCGCCGTCTCTGGGTCAACGGTAGCCTGCTCCTGCTGGCTGGCCTCTCGCTGCTCGCGGTCCGGTTCACCGCCACAGGCTCGCCTCAGCGCGGGCAGCGCGACGCGGGTTTTCTGTTCAACGACTTCGCGAGCGAGGACCTGACGCGACTCAAGCTGCAAGCGAGCGCGGAACGGCTCACTCTGATCCAAAGTCGGGAGCAAGCGGGCGGCTCCAGGTGGCTCGCAACCGACGCCAGCGGTCGGCACCTGCTTGAGCATCGCGTCCTGCAACGGATCGAGGCACTCCGCGACGCGCGCGTCCTGCGCAGTCTTGGCGCGAGCGTGCAGCCCGCCACTTTGGGACTGACCACACCGGTCGCAAGCCTCGAGTTTGCTCTCGGCGAACAGCAACAAACCTTGTCGCTCGGACAATTGGCCCCAAGCCCTGTAGGTGCTCGCTACGCCGCCCTGCAGCGCAAAGGGGCACCAATCGAATACTTGCTGCTCGCCCCACAAACGAGCCGCGCGCTAGCCAGCGCTCCCGGTGAGCTGCTCGATGCGCGCCTGCTCCCATTCCCGCGCAATACCCTGGCCGCGATCCATTGGCAGCAGGGAGCAACCAACTTGGCTCTTTCGCGCGAGCCGAGCACGGGACGGATGTACCTCGGCAGTGCGCCACGCCGGCGCCTCGAGCGAGCCTTCTCCGACCGACTCACGCGAGGCCTCGGCGAGCTTGAACTGTTGTCCGCGACGAGCGCGTCAGCGGAGGGCCGCAGCAAAACAAGTGCGGCGCCCGAGGGTTTGCCCTTTCGGCTGGAGCTCTTGTCGAACGAGCAGAACGCGCCTTCGTTGCAACTTGCAGTCGCTGGAGTTTGTTCGTCCAGTCCGCAGCTTTGGCGCGCCAAGGTGACCGCTCCACTGCGCGGTGAGAGCTGCGTCGAGCCCTCGCTGTTTGCGCCGCTCACGGCGGGTGCGAGCAAGCTGGTGGACCGCACCGCATTCTGGCTTCACCTGGACGAGGTGTTCTCGTTTCGCGTGCAGTCCGAGCAACGCGCGCTTGAGTTTCAGCGTGAGGGCACGGCTTTCAAGCTGAATCAGGCTACCAATAGCACCCTGCCGCTCGCGACGGGCAACGGTGTCTTGGCGGATCTCTTGTCGATTCAGGGCACCCTGGTGCCGGACGCTCCGCCCTCGTTCTCGGTCGAATACCGCATCAAGCTCCGCAGCGTCGTGGTTGGAACCGAGGACTCGTTCGAGGAGTTGGTCGAGCTCGGCGTGGCCACGAAGGATGGCGGACGACTGCTACGTCGAGCCGACGACGGGACGGTACTGACGCTCGACCCGTTTGACGCAGCACGACTCCTCCTCACAGCCGAGCAGTTGGCGACGCCGCTCGCGCTCACCGAAGGGCTCGGCGAGCTGGTGCGTGTCGAGTTACTGCAGGGCAACGCGCGAGAATCGCTCGAGGTGGGTTCAAGTGGCGAGCTCACGCTAAAGAGCGCGGACGGACTCACGCTCAACCGCGGGCAGGGGGAGAAACTGGTCGAGGAGTTGACGGCGCTGTCCGCGCTGCGCGCCCTGTCACCCGAGCTCAAACTGCCGGCGCCAAGCAGCCAGCTGCGACTGCGACTCGAGCTGCGGAGTGCTGAGGGCGCGCGGCATCAAGTCACGCTGCTCGTCGAGTTCGACGCCCAGGGGCGGCACTTGGCCCACCTCACGAACCCGGACCGCGCCGTCCTACTGCAACCACCGCTGGTCGAGCTCCTGCGCCATCCCCTCGGGCGCTAATTGTCGCTGCTTCCCGGGGTCGGCTTGGGCGATTTCCAGATCGCGGCCCAGTTTTCCCGATAACGCTCGGTGGCGACCTGCGCGGGGCCCTTTGAGGTTGGGCGCGCGGAAACGGGCGGGCTGTACTCGACCTTGACGTCGCAGAGCAACGGTTGCTCTGCGCGAGGCGTCAATCGCACGATCTCGCCAAGCAATGGTTTGCCCGCTTCGAGCGGACGCAGGGCACCGATCTCGAGCCGGTCGGCGCGTTTGCGTAGGATGCGCAGACCCTGACAGTCCGCGGTTGGTCCCTGAATCAGGGCCACATCGTCACTCCCAGACTTGTCTGACGGCTGGGTGCCGTCGGCGGCGCGCGCGGCTTCGGCTGCTGTCGCGGTCTCGGATGACTGTGGCTTGGGGTCCTGCACTGCGCCTCCGTCCTTACATGCCAATGGCTTCGCGAAAGACCCAGCCTTCGTTACCCTGCGCATCATACTTGACGCGGTACCAGTCGCCCTGATGTCCGGTCACGGTGACCTTGGTCCCGCCGAGCACGCGCGCGATTACCTCGCCATCGCGCGGAGTCTTGCGGATCATCGCGGCTTTCCACGCCACCGTGGCACGTCCACTCGAGGAACCCGACTCGTCCGCCTCGCCGCCAGCGGGTTGCGGGCTCTTTGGTTCCGCGCCGAACTCAACCAAATAGAACAGCCGATAGCGGGAAAACTCGTGTTTCGGGCGATCGAGCGCCACCTTCTTCAGCTCGCGCTCTGCGCAATCGACCAGCGTGCGCGCAGCGGATGAAGCAAGGCTCGTGCTCTTACCGGAGACGAAATCCTTCAGAGCGCCGGCGGCGTAGTCGACGTCGAACCCGAGCGACAGCACACCCTTCAATGAGGACGCTCCGTCACAAGCGAGCAGCGCGCGCAGGGGTTCCGCGAACACCAGGTCAAACGGCGGAGCATCGCAATTGGCGGGACGCTTGCCGTGTTCATCACGACAGCCCGCGATCTGAGAAAGCGTCACCTTGGCTCCCATCGAAGGAGCAGCTGCTGCATCAGAGGCAGGCTCTGCGGAGGCGACGAAGCCCGGCACGGGCAACGCTGCCAGGGCTGAACCAACCGGGACCGCCGACGCGGCAGCTGAGCCCTCGGCTCGCGGTCGGTCGTCGGCAGGCGGACGATCAACGAGCTCGATGCCAGCAAAGACGGGCCAGGCCACTCCCACCGCAAAGCCAACGGCAGCGATCACGCCCAACCGCCCAAACTGAGCCGCATCCTTGGCCGGAGTGGGAAGCTCGATGCGTGGTGTCGAAGGGGCGCGGGGTTTGTTGCGAGCCATAGCGGTCTGAGACGACCGAGCACTAGTAGCACCGACCCTCGACCCGAGCGTTCCACAAAGCGCTGGATCGCAGCGCATTTTGCAGCCTAACCGGCTACTCGGATGGGGCCCGCGCGCCGATTGACTTGTCAGTCGAGCCCCTGCGCCGCTCGCACGGCACCTGACCTCGGACCAAGCGTCCTCAAATCGGGCTGGCTACTTTGCCGAGACGGCGCGCTTGCTCCGACGACGGCTCGGCACATTCGACACCAATATCTCGCTGACGGGCCCGCGTGCACTGCCCTTGCTGTTGATCGAGCGCGTCACCTGCGGGAACTCCAAATCGAACCCCGCATACAGCTGACGCGTCTCGGGCGTGTCGGAGTTGGACAACACCGCGCAGACACCACGCTCGGCCAGCTGGCGAAACGTGTCGCCGAGTCGCTGATGCTCGGGTAGCCCAAAGGAATGGCGATCGTAGCTAGTAAAATGGGCCGTCTTCGAGAGCGGCATGTAGGGCGGATCCAGGTAGACGGCGTCCCCAGCTTGCGCCAACCGGCACTGGTTCTCGAAATCGTCGACGACTAACTCGACCCCGTCGAGCACGGCGTGAACCCGCCGCAAATTGAGCTCATCGCAGATCTTCGGCTTAGCGTAGCGGCCGAAGGGAACATTAAATCCCCCGGAGCGATTGACCCGATACAAACCATTGTAGCCGGTCTTGTTGAGGTAGATGGTTCTGGCGGCGCGACCAACGAGCGAGCGCGGAGCCGTGGCGCGTACGCGATAAAACTCTTCCTCGTTCGAGACGAACTTGGTAAGTCGCGCGATCAGTCCGTCAACGTCTTGCTGAATGGCGCGGTAGACACCGACCAACTCGGGATTGCGATCCGAGAGCACCGCGCGCTGGAACCTTCCTGCCACAGCGAGCGCAAAGAATACGGCGCCGCCACCGAGGAAGGGTTCGCGATAGGTCGCGATGGTTTGGGGGAGTCGCTGCAGGATGCTCTCCAACAGCTGAGTCTTGCCACCCGCCCATTTGAGGACCGGTCGAGCGACGTCGCGCGTACTCATCGCTCCCCGGATAGCTCGGAGTCCGCCGCCCGTCCAGTCAGGGGAGCAGCGACCAACCCGAGTCGTTTGACCATCTTCTGAAGTCCGAAGCGAGAAAGCCCGAGTAGCTCAGCGGCCCGAGTCTGATTGCCGGCGCTCGTCTCGAGGGCGCGCATTACCAGCGACGCCGCGAGCGCATCCAGTCTCTCGCGCATATTAAGGCTCTCAGGATCGGCCATGAGACCGATAGGCTGAGCACGGAGACTGTCAGACAGGTGCTCGACCAGGATCACTTCGTCGGCGAGCACGAGCGCTCGCCGGAGTTCGTTCTCGAGCTGTCGGATGTTGCCGGGCCAAGCGTGGCGCCCGAGGGCGGCCATCGCCTCACGCGACACCGTCACCCCACGCCCCTTGGCATGCTTGTCGATCAGGTGACGAACGAGCCGCGGAATGTCCTCGGCGCGCTCGCGCAGCGGAGCAAGCTCAAGCGCGATCACGTCCAACCGGTAGAGCAGATCCGACCGGAACTGTCCGGCTGCCGCCATTGCTCTCAGATCGCGGTGAGTCGCGGCGATCAACCGAACATTGGCCTGTTTGGAGCGGTCGCTGCCGATCGGTCGAAAGCTACCGTCCTCCAGGACGCGCAGCAGCTTGCTCTGGAGCCCAGGACTCATTTCCCCGATCTCGTCGAGAAAGAGCGTCCCGCCTTGCGCGAGCTCAAATAGGCCGGAGCGCGATTGGACGGCTCCCGTGAAGGCGCCACGAACATGACCAAACAGCACGGACTCGAGCAGCGACTCTGGCAATGAGCCGCAATTTTCGGCGACAAATGGGCCGTCACAGCGTGAACTGGCGTCGTGCAAAGCCCGAGCGATCAGTTCCTTGCCGGTACCAGATTCCCCGTGAATCAAGACCGAGAGGTCGCTTGGAGCGACCCGCTCGACCATGCGCAGGAGTTGATGGAGCTGACTGCTCTCGCCAACGATGCGAGCAAAGGGTGCACCCGTCGGTCGCCCGAGACGCGAAGCCGCGAGGGCAACGCGGGCTGTTTCAAGCTCCTCCTCTCGCAGAGCTAAACGTTCACCCGCGCGGCGTTCTGCGCGCAGCGCGCGGCGCTCCGCGCGACGCAGCAGCAGACGGTCGCGGGCGTCGGCGATCGCCATGGCCGCGACGGCTGCCACGAGACGCACCCAAGCGAGCTCACGCGGCCCAAAGGCGCCACATCGTACGCGGTCGTCGAGGTAGACCACCCCAAGCGAGCTCCCGTGGGCGACCAGGGGCACCGCGAGCACGCTGCGCAGCTTGAGCGCATGAACGCTGGCATGAACGCTCTCGAGCTCGCCGCTAGCGTCAACCGCCACGATCGCGTCACCCAGCTCGAGCGCGCGCTTGGCGAGGCCCTGACTAAGACTCAGCTGCTCGCCCACCAGATCGTGACGCGCCAGGTTGCGCGCCGCGCGAACGACCAACCTGTCCCCAGGGGCGCGCAGCAACAGCAGACCACGCTCGACCCCGGTCCACAGCACCAGCGAATCGAGCACCTGTTCGAGCAAGGGACGCAGCCTGTCTCTGCGATTGAGAGCACGCACCAGCGATTCGATGTCGCGAACCTGGTGAGGGGAAAAGCTCGTCGGGTTGCCCGCACGGCTCTCCTCAACCCAGACCAGTGACGCTACGGCTGGAGCAAACCGCTCGCCGGCCTGCAGAAACAGAGTAGCGGCGGCCTCGGCGGCACTGAGATAGAGGCGCCGCGCGGAATCCCCAAGACCGGCACGTTCCGCCATCCTCGCACCGAGGGCGAAGGCCTGACCGCGTAGCGTCAGGGGTGCCGGGCTGTCGACGAGGCTCGCAAGCATCCCCACGATCAGAGACGTCTCGGCGTCATTGCCGCGCACCAAAGCCACGCGCGCGCGGGCCGTCCACCATTCGAGACGCACCAAGGGCGAGGCCGCCTGGGCGAGTTGGTCACCACGCGCGAGCTCGACCGGTAAAATCCCGCATTGGTGGGCTCTCGCCCAGGCTCGCAGCTCGTCCTCGCTGCCCGAGTCCGCAAGACAACGCAACGCAGCCTGGGCGTGCTCGGCAGCGCTCGAAGGCTCGGGGGTATGCTCGGCAAGGGCCAGGTGAATATAACCCTCACAGCGCCGATCACGCGCGGCAAAGGCCAAGGAAAGAGCCTCATCGGCGGCCCGTCGCAGCTCGTCGGTTTGTCCGAGCGCCGCCCAGGCAGCGACGCGATTGAGCACGGCACGCGCCGCCAGGGCGGGCCGCTCGAGCCACTCGAACAGTGCCTGCGAGCGCTCGGCGGCCGCCAACGCCAGTTCGATCGCACCGAGGTCGACCGCCGCGGCCGCAAGTCCCGTTTGATAGCTCGCTTCCTCGAGCACGGCGCCAGCCTTGACCGCCGAAAGCACCGCCTGCTCGAAGGCTTCACGACTCGCCTGAGGGCGCCCCTGGGCGTGCGCAGCCATTCCGCGCAGCGCCACGAGCCTGGCCCGAGTCTCCTCGTCCTGCGCGAGCGCAAGCCCCTGCTCGACCTGGAGCTCAAGCTCCGCGTAATGGCCTTCTGAGAGCGCGAGCAGGGCCTGAACCTCGCGCAGAGCCGCATGCTCGGGTGCGGCTGAGACCAGCTCACGCGCCAGTGCAAACTCCCGTCGATCGACCGCCGCCCGAGCAAGCGTGGCCGATACTCGCGAGCGCGCCGTGGGCGAAGCGTCACTGTCGACGCCGGCGGCTTCGAGCTCCATGCGCGCGCGGTCGCCCAGTCGGCGAGCGAGCTCAGCGCGCTCGGCTGCCGCGTCCGGACCTGGCAGGGTCTCAAGAATGCTCCAGGCCCGCGCCAGCGCACTGCGCGCTCGCAGGCAGCGAGCCAGCCTAAGCGAAAAGGCGGTCGAAGCCTGCCCCGCAAACACCAAGTGCTCGCTCTGTTGCAGCTCACGCTCGCCGAACGAGCCCTCACCAAGACGCGATGCGAGTTCCAAGGCGTCGAGCGGTTCGGCTGCGGATTGGCCTGTTTCGTCCGACAGCAGACTCGCGGCAGTCCACTGGCGCGGCTCGCAGCGCAGCGCGGCGCTCAAGTGGCGCTCAAGCCATGCGGACTCGGATGCTTCCGTGGAAACGGGCCAGCGCGCAGCGCTCGGACCAACCAGGCTAACGACAAACCGCCGGCGCTGCGATGCGCTGGTCCCAGTGAGCGACGTCGGCTGCTCGTCGAGCGCGCGACCGCGCAGCTCCGCCAAGCCTCGCAACAGCCCGAGCGCGCGCTCGAGCCACTCTCGCGCAAGCCCCGATACCTGCCAATCGATCTGTCGCTGCTGGGCCGATGCGAGCAGCTCGGTGCGACGCAAACACAAGTACGCGCGCTCAATGCTGGCTCGCGAGCGGCGCTCACTGGTCGGATGTGTGGGACGCTTGCCGAGCAGCGTACCAATGCGGTCGACCACCCATTGTGCCGACACGCGCAACCCAGGGCTTCGGCGTGTCAACGCGAGGACGAGCTCACGCTGCGCGCCCGAGAGTAACTCGCCACTGGTCGGACTCAGCTCGCGCGTGACTAGCGCGGGCTCCGCGAGTTCAGCGAGCATCAGCCCGAGCGCGTAGAGATCGCGCGTGCGCCCATCCCCGCGCAACTCAGGCTCGGTGACCTCCGGCGCGAAATAGCGTGGAGTCCCGCCCCGAGGCTGCACAAGTGAGCTTGGACCACCCAAACCCAAGTCCACCAGACGAACCCGCGTTCCGTCAAACAGGGCATTGGCTGGCTTGATGTCCCCATGACAGGCCCCCGAGCTGTGCAGCTCGCTCAACGCCTCGGCGAGCTCAAGCGCGACGCCTAGCCAGGTCTCGAGCGACAGCGGCCCGACCAGAGGCTCGCCCGCAACCCACTCCAGGAGCAGCCCACCGCCTCCCGCAACCAAGTCCGCCGGTGCTCCGCGCAGACGACCTGCCGCGAGCAGCGCGGGTAGCCCCATGCCTCCGGAGAAGGCCAGGCGCTCCCCTTCGGCGGCCAGCAGCGGCAAGGCCGCTGCGTCACGCGCCAGCTTGAGCGCGGCTATCTGCCCGTCGGGAAGGCGCCGGACCCGGTACACGAGCGAGGTCGCCCCTTGGCCCACCAGCTCCAAGAGTTCAAGTCGCGTTCGCCCGAGCGCCAACTGGATTGCCACTAGCTCACCCCGATTCCTCCAATGAATTCGCCATTCACTGACGCCTGTCAACTCAGTTGATACAAGCGGCGGACTTAGGCCCACTGACCTGCTCAGGGGTCCGGTCGGGCTCACTCGCAGTCGGACGTTTGCGCGCCGCCCCAAACCCAAGACTGAAGAGCGACCACGAGCGAGCTCGGTGCAGAGCCGCGCGGCCAGCCAACATCGCTCGGCGGCATCGGCCCAACGCCAAGCCACTGCGAAGCGCGCGCCAGCTCGGTCGCGTCGAGCGGACGGACTCCGTGGCGCCGCTTGGCGTCGTTGTACAGCTCGGGTGAGAGCAGGACGCGATAGAGCAGGAAACTCAGTTCCGGACGACCTGGCTCAATGAGCGGCATCCCGATCCCGAACCGCGCGGGAGACGTCATTGGCTTGCCACTGGTCGGACCGCGATCGCTGCTTCGAGCCACGCGACCTATCGCAGCGAGCAGCCCTGCACTGTCGGACAGCACCAGCCCGGCGCGTGGCACCGTCACGCAGCTTGACTGCGGTGCATCCCAAGCGCCGCCAGAACCACACCGCCGATCACCGCGATTGTGACAAGCCCCCGACGCGCAACCCGCAGCGCGAAGCTCGGTAAGAACCTGACGACAGCTGACCTGTGGCACCTCGGCGTGAATCCCAACGGACGGACCAGGGCGAAATACCCAGGATTTCTGACCCTCAGTGAGCTGCAGTTGACCGCCATCGTAAGACTGAAATCCGCCTAGGACCTTCAGATTGTTGCTGAGCGGCGTGACCACGTAGGTCAATCCCACGTCGAGGGGCTCGCTGGGGAAATACGCCACTTGCCGACGCAGGAGATCATAGCGAGGCGAGAGCAAAGGCCCGGACGCCGTCCCTGCTCGAAGGTCGAGAGACTGACGAACCGGACTGTTCGGCGCGAGCCACCGGTCGAACTGCAGCACGATCGGAGCGTCCGCCGCCGGAGGCGAGCAGGCTGCGGACGGACAATCGAGCCCCTGATCCGCGCGCGGAGTCGCCCACAGCAGATGAAGCTCAGGCTCCTCTTGGCTCGACTGCGTGTTGTCACAACCGCTCAGAAACGCCAGCGCCAGCAAGCCATCGCGCAGACCGCTCCTGCGCGCGCGGCGGCCGGCGAGGTCAATCGCAGACGCCATCACTGACATGGTCGCAGCTCCCAAGCGTCGGGCGCGTGACAACTCAGGCAAGGCCTTGGATTGGCTGAAAAGGCCTGACGACAGACCGCTGCAAAGCCCGCGGGGTGGGGGGAATGAACCGCTCCACGACCAGAACCCGGGCCCCGAACACCTGCTGATGCGTGGCACCCAATGCAGTCGCGCTCCTGGTGACACGCGACACACTCAGAGAGATTGCGACGGGCAAGCGTCCCATGGTGCTGACTCGAGCGCGGACCATCGACCCAAATCGCTCGAGGCGGGTGCACGGAGCCACGTCGTGCCATCGCACTGAGCGGCCCCTGCGTCACGAGTCCCAACCGCTGGTGGCAACTCTGACAGAAGGATTGCGCCCGATGACAGCTGTTGCACGAGGGGCCTTCTTGGCGCGCGGCAACCCCGTGCAAGCTCAGCCAATCATTCGGGTGAACTGCCCTCGGACGCAGGCGACCGTCGTGACAGCTCGTGCAGTCGGACTCACGGTGACAGCTGTTGCAGAGCCGCGAGTTGTTGCCCGCCACTTCGCCATGGCGATACAGCCAGCCGGGACCATGCCCCATCTCCCCCATCCAGTCGGGGGGAGTGAGCCAGCCTTCACGGAATCGGGTCCGGACGAGGCCGCGCTCGGACTCGTGACAAGCCGTGCAACGACCCGTCGGCCCCCGACGACCGTCGAGGCTTGCGCCGTGGCAAGTCATGCAGACGGGCTTGCTGGGCAGGCGTTCGCTCCCCCGAGCGTCCGCTTGACTTGCCACGTCGGAATGGCAGCTCACGCAGCCGATGCCAGCCAGGATGTGGCGCTCGTGCGAATGGAGCAAGTGCGGAGCGGCGGGCGCGAGTGTCCTGCCCGGCTCAGCTTGGCGATGACAACTGGCACAACCGGCCAGCTTGAAACGTGCCTGGTCACCTGGACCCGTCGCCGCGTGCACCGCGCCGTGACAAGGCGTGCAGCGGCCCACGCTCGGTCCGAGCCAATCTCGAGACTGACGACTCGTGGCGGCATCCTCGTGACAGTCAAAGCAGCCGAGCGGACTGCGCTGGGCGTGAACCGCGTGGGCCGCCACGATGCGTGCCTGATAGGGCGGATAGACCACGGGATTGGGCGCCGCACTCACGGGGGACAGCGCGACGAGCAGCAGCATGCTGAGCAGGAGTCCCCAACTCAGCGCCCGCCAGCGATGGCCCGAGAAAAGCATCATGGCCAGTTGCCCTCGAGGGTCCCGAGTAAGCGCGAGCGTTGACCCAGCCCTTCGAGAAATGCCAGCTCCCCTTCGACCCCAAAGCGCGGTGAGCGGTCGGGAAAGAAGCGGGCACCGACGACCGTCACGAACGACGTGCGCTCGGGCAGCAGCGAACTCGGGTCCTTGACGCGAGCGACGCTCAGAATCCCGAGCGTTTCTAGCAGTTCACCCGGGTAGCGTCGGCGGTGAACGAGATCCATCACGAGCCTCTGCCCGGCATCTCCTCGCTCGACGAGCTGCGACAAACTCAGGTGGTCACGTCCGAACCGGAAATGACTGTCGAGAGAGAGCAGTTCGTCTCTGCCGGTGGCGGAAGGAGAGCCTCCGTTCACGACGCTCCCCAACCCGAGCCAGCGCACGCCTGCCGTCGCTCCCAGGGTCACCCGTCGAGATGCGTTCCACAGCAGCGAGGTGCGCAGCAGCTCAGTGCCGCCAGCTCCGAACCAGTTAAAGATCGAGTCCGCGTCAAATACCGGCAAGCGGTAGTGACTGCCAAGCTCGCTACTGAGCTCACGCGTCCAGTTGGCTCTCAGATTACCGCGGGCCTCGGTCACGCGCGCGACGTAGAGATCATAGACCGCGCCGAGCTCGGCCGAATACTTGGCGTTCGGTGTGACCGAAACGGACGTACCGACCCTCTCGCTCGACACGCGCTGGGCTGAGTAGGTCTGCAGCCCTGACTGCCCATCCGCGAACGGCACGGTGACCACCTGATCGTGCTGGGTGACTCTGCGGTAGTCCACACGCCAGCGCAGCTCCTCAATGGCCAGCAATTCGAGCGAGCCGCCGTAGGCGGCAGCCGGTCGGCGTGATTCTAGGTAGCCCCCCCAAAAACGCGGATCGAGTCCGGTTCGATCGCCGCGGTACACCCCGTCGGACTCGTAGCGCGAGGTACTGACAAGCGGAAGGCCCCCACGCTGTTCCCAGCCCGCAAAGCCGGCCAGCTCGAGCAGCCGTCCCGGAGCGAACCCGACTCGCACTCCGTCGAACGACCACCACCCGAGCGAGTCGTAGGTCAGCTGACGCCCGAGCTTGAACCCGGTTGTGCCCCGCAGCAGTCCACCGCCTTCCAGGTATCCGTAGCTGAGGTCGAGGGGGGCCACGACGAGCCCGGGCACGTAGTCCTGCGATGCAGCAGGGTCGACTTCCGCGTCGCGGATCCCGTAGTCGCCATCGAGACGCATCCTGGCCCGCACGACGAACCAGGGACCGCCCCGCGTGGCGCCGTCTCCGATGCCAAAAACGTCCAAGCCTAGGGTGTGAGTCAGGCGCTGGCGCGACAGGCCCTGAGGACCATAGGGACTCCGCACGCCGTAGAGCTGCAAGGACGAATGCAGATCGACGCGTGCTTCATAGGCCGAGGTCCGCGTCGCAAACGAGCTCAGAAGCAAGGCTGAGCAGGCACCTAAAGAGCCCGCTCGCCCCCTCTGTCCGCCGTAGCGCCAGCGAAAGCGAGCCATGCCGCCCCCGAGCTACGCTCAGCGACCGAGCGCCTCGGCTCGGTTCACGATGCGTGGCGTCAGGAAGATCACGAGTTCACCCCGCGAGTCACTGGCGCGACGTCGCTGGAACAAGAGACCAAGGATCGGGATATCCCCGAAGAATGGGACCTGATCGAGATTGCGACCGGTGTTGCGAGTGTAGATGCCACCGATCACGGCGGTGTGGCCGTCCATCACTAGTAGCTCGGTCTCTGCCTCACGCTTGAGAATGGTCGGATCACCACGCGCCGAGGTTTGGTTGAAGTCCGGCTCGTCGCGGTTGATCTTGACCTTCATCGAGACGCTACCGTCTGCGGTGACGTGGGGCCGCACGAGCAGCTGAAGCTTGGCTTCCTGGAAGGTGGTCTGAACACCCTGCGCGCTCACCTGGGAGAACGGAATCAAGGTGCCCTGAGAAATGCGGGCCTCTCGATTGTCGAGGGTAAGGATGCGCGGGCTGCTCAGGATCCGCAGCATGCCGTTGGCTTCCGCCGCCGACAGACGAACCGCCAAGTTGATGGTGTTATCAATGGAGCCAAAAGACAGGCCGATCGCGCCACCTTGGCCGGTACCCACGGCGGCCGGAAGGTTCACGGCAAAGTTCGGAGTCTCGACGCGGTTGGCGATTGGGCTAAGGCCGCCGGTTGGCGTGTTCGAGTCACTCGCACCACCGACGACGCCAACGCTGTTCGGAAAGGCGAGACCGGTGGGATTGCCCGTGGTTGGCGCGAACGTGGTGTCACCACCCCACTGGATACCAACGTCGCGCAGGTAGCGGCTCGTGGCCTCGACGATACGCGCTTCGACCAGCACCTGCGGCGTCTGCGTGTCCAGGGCGCGGGTGAGCTCCTCGACCTGATTCAGATTACCGACCACGTCGCGCACGATCATGACGTTCGTGCGTTCGTCGACGGCGATGCTGCCGCGCTCCGAGAGCAGATCTCGGGCGCGCTGCTGCACGTCCGCCGCGTTCGCGTAGCTCACCGGGATAAGGCGCGTCTCGACCGGCGCGAGCTGAACCTCCTGCTTGCGGCGAGCAATCGCAAGTTCACGTTCCTTCTCCAAATCCGCCAGCGGCGCGACGCGGATCAGGTTGTTCTGCCGAACCATGCCGAGGTTCTTGGACTGAAGGATCACGTCCAAAGCCTGATCCCAGGGCACGTTGCGCATGCGGATCGTGACTTGGCCGCTCACGTTATCGGCCGTGACGATGTTGACCCGACCGACCTCTGCCAAGAGCCGCAGGACGTTGTGAACATCGGCATCCTTGAGGTCGAGGTCAATACGTCGGCCATTGCCGCGATCAGCGCGCTCCTGCCCGAACAGACCTGGCGTGACCGCCTGCGCCGCTTCAGCGGGCGTCGAGCGCTCGACGGAGGTCGAGTGCTCGGTCATGCCGTCGCGAACCTCAGGCAAATCAGCCGGAGCCGCCTCAACGCTGACCGTGCGGGTGCGGCGAGCGATGCCCCCGTCGCGGGCTACACCCGAGAACGATGAGGAGATCGTACCGGGCTCGAAGAACTCCATCACGAGACCACCGCTCTCCCGTTCGACACGGAAGGTGAGCTTCGGATCGTGATCGACTTCAATGATCACTCGGTTGGGCTCAGCCGGGTCGACAAAAGACGCAACGGCCGTGACCTTTCCGCCGAGCGGACGCACGTCGAGCAGCCGCTCGAGCGACTTCGGTAGGCTGGTGCCATCAAGCACCAAGCGCGTGGTGCCCGGCGCTACGGTGCGCGTGCGAAAGCTGGGAGTGGGGGCCAGCCGCAATCGAATGCGATCAGCGGCGCCGGCGCGCTCGAAGCGAAGATCATCGACTCGCGCAAGCGTGCTTGAGGTCGCGGGAGCCACTGGGGCAGCGGCGGTGCGCTCAAGCGGACCGAGCGGCCCCTTCATGAGCGTTACGACCAAGTCTGAGCCGCGGACGGTCACGCCGTAGCGAGCCTCGGTCCGCAGGGTCAGGAGGACTCGAACGCTGGAGCGACCCTCGGACGTAAACCCCTGGGTCAGAACGCCAGCCACCAGACCATCACGCTCGGCGATGGCGGGAGGTGCCCCGGCGATGTCGGCATCGACGACGTCGATCGCGAGCCGCTTGGTAACCGGATCCATCCGCGCTGAGAATGAGGGCGGAGCCGAGAAACGTACGACCACCTCGGTTCGCGCGCCTTCGTCGACGCGCTCCACCGTCACGCCCGTCGCGTGACGAGACGCTGCAGCCCACACCGGCTGCACCGTAGTACACAGTGCCGCGAGCAGTAGTGGAACAGCGCTCTTCACAGCTAACAACTTCAACCTCATCGGCTCGTGACTCCCGTCGGGGGTGAGGGCTGGGCGGCTCTTTAGCCGGTCCGCTCAGCGTTGCATGGTAGCCTCTGAAGTCGCCTTTTCACAAATTCCACGTGCTGGCCGGACCCGAAACTTTGCGGACTAGGGTGCTACCCCGCTGTTTTGCGACTTTAACTCCCCCTCCGGGTGCAGCTGAATGACGCGGGTGGCGCTTGGGACCTCGGGGTTCTTGGGGTCTTCGCGCACGAGAACGACGTCCGAATCCCGGACGCGATCGACTCGCCAGTTGACCTCGTACGCGGGCGCGCCCTGGCTGTCCCCGTGCACGACCTCGGCCCGACCGACGAACTGACCACGCTGCAGGACATGCCCCTGCCCGCGCGGATCGACGACCATTGCTCGGGGATCTGCGACGCCCGAGACGATGCCGACCAGCTTGAGTTCGTCGATGGCGTACTCGTCGAGCACCACCTGGCGCTGGGACTTGGCCTGAGAGCGAGCCTCGTCGACGAAAGAGCTGAGGAACGACCGGAAGGGGTCCCGACTCCGCTCGCTTTCGCCGAACTCGATCTCCTGAAAGTCGACCTTCTTGTTGCCCCCCGCGTCCGGCGCCACTCCGGCGTCGGGAGTCTGTCCCGCTTTGCGGTCCACCGGCGCAGCCGCGCTCGCGGGAGCACTCGAGGTCGGAGTCTCGTTGCAAGCCACGAGAACCAGCGTCAGCGCTGCTCCCGCAACAGCACTGTACCAATGTCGCTTCACGGCTTGGCTCCTGCGGGACGCTTGACTTCACTGCCCTCAGTGGGAGCGAGCGCGCGGAAAGCAGTCGCCAGTGCCGTGACTTTCACGACCGTCTCCTTGTCGACCACCTTCGGCTCCGACATCCAGATGTTCTCCATGTTGATGATGCGGTCGAGCTGACCGACACCGTAGAAGAACTTGGCGACCTGGTGAAACCGTCCCTCGAGCTCGAGTCGCATCGGAACCTTTGCATAGAACTGCTCGACCACCTCCGGCTGGGGCGCCCAGGCCGTCAGGGCAATGCCAGACACGTTCGCGACACTCTGAATTGAGCTCAAAAACGCAGGATACTCGGTAGAATTCGGCAGAATTTTGCTGAGCTGATTCTGACGCTGCTGACGCTCGGTGAGCTCGGCCAAATCGCGCTGATAGGAAAACTCATTCTGACGCGCCTGCGACAGATCCGTATGAAGCTGCTGCTCCTGTGCGCGCTCGCGACCCAGCTCGAGCTCGAGATCCGCGAAGAACATGAAGTAGTAACCTGCCACACCGCCGAGCACGAGCACGATGCCGATCGCGAGCTTGGCGGGTGGATTTAGCTTGTTCAGGCCCAGGGATGCCATCTCAGTACCTGACCTTCGCTCGCAGTTGGAATTCCACGGTGTCGATGCCGGTGTTCGCGTCGTGGCTTCGGTGCCCCGGCTCCAAGCGAACATCGGAGAACGATCCGGAGAGGTTGAGGCGGCGAGCGAACTCGCTCACGTCCTCGCCGTCCCGTGCCAGACCCTGGATCGTGACCTCGCGCGCCTCTTCCTTGAATCCGCTGATCCAGAGACGACGAGCGTCCCAACCGGGGCTGAACATCGCCAGCGGGTTTTCGCGTCGCAGGGTATCGAGATGCGCCGGGTCGACGGTTGGTCCTCGACCTGGGGTGAGAATGCGCGCCAGCTCGAATAGGACCGCGGTGGGACCAGTTCGGCCACTTTGCAGCGCTGAAATGGCCTCTTCTCGCGCGCGGAGCTCGGCCAGCTTCTTTTTGACCTCGCCGTGATTGGCGACCGTCTGACGCGACCGCTCCAGCTGGGCCGAAAGCTCCGCGTTGCGGCGCTTCTGATCGGTCACCTTGCCGGAATACCAAGTGTGGAAGCCGAAACTGCCCGCTACCTGAACCATCAGCACGATGAACAGCGCGACAAGCCAGCCCTGGCCCTCGGACGAAGCTGCGCTCGCAGCTCGGGGCCCCTTCTTTCGGGGCAGAAGATTAACGCGAATCACGAGCGAACCTCCTTCTCCTTGCGAAGGGCCAATCCGACCGCGACCGCAAGCTGCGGTGCGATCTGGGCGAGCTTCTCAGCGTTGACCGTCTTGGGGTCGACCGTGAGTCGCTCGATCGGGGACCATGACTCGACGCGCACCCGAGTCCGTCGCGCGATGGCGTCCACCAGGTTGGGAAGATTGGCGGTTCCGCCCGAAACGTAGATGGACCCAATCTCGCTCTCCCCACTGGTCGCCATGAAAAAGTCGATGCTGCGCTGGATTTCGGCCGCGATGGTGTCGCATGCCGCTTCGAGGATCGACATGACCTGCTGCGGAATGATTCCGAAGGCGGACTGATCGCCTGGCGAGCCGCATTTGTAGCCCTCGGCCTGCTCGTAGGGGACGCTCAGCTGTTTTTGCAGCTGTTCGGTGACGGAATTGCCACCGGTGGCAATCTCGCGCGTAAACGCGCTGACGCCGCCTGCAATGATGTTGAGCGACGACAGGGTCGCGCCGACGTTGATCAAGGCGATCGTGCGGTCATCGGGCAGGCCCCGACTGTGCTCGAACGAGTTCTGGATCGAGAAGGCGTCGATGTCGCACACCAACGGCCGAAGCTTGGCTGACCGGAGGAGCTGGGTGTAGTCGTTGATGTGGTCCTTCTTGGCAGCCACGAGCAGTAGATCCATCTGACTGGTCTCTGGTCGCCGCTTGAGGACTTGGTAGTCGACCTCGACATCCTTGATGTCAAAGGGAATGTGCTGTTCAGCTTCCCAATGAATCTGTTCGTCCAGCTCGGTCGCCGTCATCATCGGGACGGTGATCTTTCGAATGATCACGCTCTGTCCCGAGACGCTGACGGCGACCTCGCGCTGACTGATCTTGGATTCACGAACGAGGCGGGTGAGAGTCTCTACCACCGCGTTGGAATCCATGACTTGACCGTCGACAATGGCCTGCGGCGGTAAGGGGGCGACCCCAAACCGCACGAGACTCGCGCCACGACGCCCATCTTTGATCTGGCAGATCTTGATGGCACTCGTGCCGATGTCGACACCTACTAGGTTCTTGCCTTCGCCCATCGTTCTGGGTTTCCTCGAGCGGCTCGGCTGCGATCTGCATCGTTGCACTCCCGAGCGGGAAACTCCAAATAACGCGTGGTGTCCTCCAAGGCGGTCAGCCAGGGTCGGGGGCTCGGCTCGCCGGCGGTATGGGACTGAGCTAGCCCAGCAAAACGGGCCCAACGCCCGGCAGACGCGTCCAGACGCCCGTGACCCATGCCGCCAACCCCTCTGAACGCTTGCCAGGGCCCTGGCGCTCCCGCTGTCAGTCCTCTGACAGCGCCCTGGGTTGTCAAGAACCCGGGTCGCTAGTGACGGTGGCCCGTGCGGCCCGGCAAGTACGCGAATTGCGCTCCGGGGTCGCCAACGACCTGTTTGCAAGTCTATGAAAGTATTGGTGTTCGATAGAATGAGGTGAATGGAACCCGGGATGGGTCGACAGGAACCCATCGTGTGGGAGCCCGCTCGCCCGACCCCACAGAAACCTTAGAAGCTCCAATTCTTGCTCGTTATTCGCCAGAACACCTAGGTCAAGCCCATCCCACGACGGACCGGTGCCGGAGCTGCCACCCGGGGTGGAGGTCATCTGTGACCCCCCGCGTCAGGCGATTGGCGCACTTTCACCACTAAATCTGTGCAGGACAGGGCCGTGGCACGTCGGTTGCTCAAGGCGGAGTGACCAGAGGAGGCCACGATGGCACGACCCGTTCAACAGACCACTCAGCAGACCAAGACGGTTGCAGTTGCAACGGACCTTGACGATTTTGACCTCGACTTCGAGCTCGCCGACGTCCTCGAAGGACTGCCCGAAGCGCGGGTCCAGCGTCACTCGGTCGCGCCGCGTCCCTCCTTGATTCCTGCCCGCGGACGACGTCAGCCACGCGAACTCAAGGCCCGAGCCGAAGCGCGTCCGGCGGTTACTGCTCGCACAACTAAACGAGTACGCCGTGGGCTCTCGGACCTGCGCGCTCGACAACTCCTCGACCAGTTCGCTCCGCTCGTGCGCCAGATCGTCGGCGGGTTTCAGCGCAAGCTCCCCCGTAACGTGCTGCGCGACGATCTGCTCGCTGCTGGCATGAGCGGACTCTGGGACGCGATTCGACGCCAGGATGGCCAATGCGACGACAGTTTTGAGTGGTACGTCCGCGTCCGCATCCGTGGCGCCATTCTCGATGAGCTCCGCGCGCAGGACTGGCTCCCTCGCCGCGCCCGGGCTGCGGCCGCCGAAGCCCAGGAAGCTGGCAACACCAGTGTAGCTGCCCCCTCGGTCGTCCGTCTCGACGACGTCAGCGAGTGGGAGCAGGGACGCGCGCTGTCCTCCTCGGACAACTCGAGCAGCGAAGCCGCCGTCCACCAGAAGCTCGTCGGCGAGGCCCTCGCACGCGCCGTGGACCTGCTCCCGGAGCGCGAGCGCCACATCGTCTCGATGCACTATTTCAAGGGAGTCAAGTTCAAGGATCTCGGCACTCAGCTGGGCGTCAGTGAGCCGCGCATCTCCCAGCTCCACTCGCGTGCGATGAAGCGACTCAAGGCGCTGATCTCTCAGCAGGCCGCCTAAGCGCGAGCCTTGGACTTTCCCCCGGAACACTCCGGGCCCACAGTTTTACCTCCGCACTCCTCCACCCCAACGCGCGTCGAATCCCTCTTGGACTCGGCGCGCGCTACTTTTTGCGGGGTGCAGGAATGTCGTAGAGCGTCGGTCGCGACGATGGCGCGCTGCCGTCCGGCTTCCAGCGGAAGGCCGGCGGTGTCATGGAGCGTCCGAGTGCGTAGAGCACCGTAGTCTCGTAATCTCCGGAAGGCGCCTGTTCGGTGCCGGCGCGGTGAATGAAGGGCGGATGACTCGAGCCGCGATCGAGCTCTACGACCGTGCGACAACCCGCCTTCGACAATGCATTGGCGAGTGGCGCGTTCGAATCGGTCGTAGCGCGAGCGATCAAGACGCGGCCGGAGTTCATCGCACAGAGAGCCGCTCGCGGTCGCAAAGGCCCTTGGGCATTCGCCTCCGGCAGCATCTGACCGTCGCGCACGAGCAGCGGTAACTGAACAACTTCGTCCCCAGGGTTGAGCGCCGGAGGCTGCTCTGCGGACTCGATGCGCATGCCCCGCTCGGCGCTCAGCACCACCGTGCCCGCCTTGCCTCGCAAAGCCAGGGTGGCTTTGCCGTCGAACGCGAGACCATAACGCGTGGCACGCGTGGTCGTCCCGACTCCGAGCGCCAAGAGCACTCGATGTCGAAGCTCCCCAGCCAGAGCTGTTTGGTGCGGCGGGGAACCGAACAGGCTGAGCTCGGCGGTGCCGGCTGTGAGCTTCCAGTCGACGCGACCGGGCTCGATGTCGAGCAGCTCGATCCCGAGACCGGCAGCGTCGAGCTGAGCGCGGAAGATGCCAGGCCACCAGGCGGGCGGAGGCTGGACCCCGCCGTCGACCTGGAACTCGGTGCCAGGGACCGCTCGTGGCGCCGGTTGCCGCAGCATCACATAGAAAAAGTCCTTGGCGGACCAGCGGACATAGCGGTCCGGAGGAATGCTCATCTTTGGGACGGCGCGACGAACGGTGAACTCGTGCTTCTTGAGGTCGTCGACTCGGGTGAACACGAAGCCGCAATGGCCCGGGTTCATGTCGAGGTGCATGCCGTAGCTGCAGCCAACCTGGCCTAGGGCGCGCCCTAGGGTTGGTCCGTCGATCTCCTCACCCCAGGCATAGTAGAGCTGCCCAGCGGGAGTGACGCAGAGTGCCGTCCGCTCGGTGAGCACACTCTTGCCCTGGATCTGCCAGCCCCACAGCTGACGATTGGTTGGGTTCGGAACCCCATCCTCGACGAGGGGATCGAGGTTCTGACGAAACGCCACGACCTCATCCGGGACCTTGTCCGCCTTCGGCCAGCTCCCCATGCCCACCGCGTGGTCGTCGGTAACGATGACGGACGCCGCGCCCACCACTGGCGGGAGCAGGACACGCTTGCTGGCCATCATACCGTAGCGACCGTGCTCGCTCTTGAACGCGCCATTGAACGTGGCCACGACGCGATTAACAACAGCAGGATCGTCAGGCAAATGACCGTCGCCGGGCGGACCCGTGAGCGGCTCGGGATCCTCGAAGCCAGCCTGCATCGCGAGTTCGAGCTGCCGCATGTCCATCGCGACGAGCCACAGCTTGGCGTAGGGGCGACGTGCGTCCGGACGCACGTAAGTCAGGTAAAAATAGGGCGGAGGAGCCTCTTTGCCGGGTGGCGCCAGCGACGGTCGTAAGAACGGGACGTCGGCGGGCGCCCACTGGCCCTCGCCCGGCTCCACCTGCTGCCACTGCGAGGCCAGAGGAGGAGGCGGCCAAGCCGAGGCGAGCTTGGCCAGGGCGGCGGCATCCAGCTTCTCGACGGTCTTGCCCGGCGCCTTGAGTGCCTTGCTCGAAGCGTCGGCGGTCAGAGCAAAGGCCGCTCGCTTGAGCGAGTCCTTCGCGCCAAACACTTCCTGTTCGAGCCAGGCGATCGGCTCAGGACCGACCACATCGCGCACGGTATCTACAGCCCAGTGCACGAGTGGTTTGGGGGGATGACGATGAATGATTGAGGTGGCGCCAAAGGCCTGAGAACCATCTCCGGCACGGAGTTGGCGCGTGGTGAGCTCGTAGCGCAGCGCGCGTCCGTTAGCTCCGAGCGACACCTGCAGCGAGCTCGAACCAAGCTCGAGCTCGACGACTGTTGCGGGCGTCTCAAGCACGATGTCAGTACGCCCAAGGCCCGCGGTGGTCCCATAGGACTGATAGTTGGTCACCGCGAGCAGCGCGCGATCGAGCAGAGAATCACCGCGATCCTCACGCCGGATCCCATCGAGCTCCAAGACGCCGATGCCCTGGATGCGCCCGTAGGCGAGCGTCGCAAACACCGCATGGCGTCCGACCAACTCAAGCCCAGCGTCATCGCCAAGCGGCGTCCGCGTCACGTTGTACGGAGTTCCAACCTGCAGCAGCTGTCCCGAAGGGGTGACTCGGTAGCGAGCCCGGTAGAGATCCCTGCATTCGCCCGCTTTCGGTGCGACCGCGAACCAGACGGGTCTGCCAAGGACCAAATCGGCGAACCAGCCACGGCTCGGCTCCCAGCGAATGTCCTCATCAGTCACCACGCCATGGGCGGCATGCCCAAGCGAGCTGGCCAGACCTGCGGGATCGGAAGCCGGTGGGCGCTGGGCTGCCATTCCGGCCAAAAGACCCAGCCCCAAGCTCGCGACGATCAGCGGGCGGCGGCGGCGAAGGTGCCGGAGTATTGCTTGGGGGCGGCTCACGGCCCTGCCGTACCCGTTGAACTGCGGGCACGCAAGCGGCGGATCTGGCTAGCTCCCTCGGGCTCGCCCGTGAATCGAGCTCGGACACCTTGTCGGAAACCTCCTGGACTGATAACTCCCGCCGAAAGGTCCATTGGCCAAGACCAACCTCACCATCCGTTTGCTGACCAGCGCCGTCGCCGTGCCGCTGCTCGCGTTCCTGCTGTTTGGTGCTCCGGCCTGGGGATGGGCGCTGCTCATCATCCTGGGAGCTGGCGTGTCGAGCTTCGAGCTGTGGTCGATGACCAGCCCAACCGATCGTCGGAGTCAGCTGCTCGGAGCGCTGCTCACTGGCGGGGTTACGCTCGCGATCACCTTGGTGCCGGGCGAGCCACGCGCTGCGGTCACTGCGCTCGTGTTTGCCACGCTGCTGTCGCTGCTGGTTCCCCTGTTCCGCCTCGGCGATCTCAAGACCGCGGGTCTCCGTCTCGCCGGGGCTGCCATGGCTCCGCTTTACGTCGGCTGCTTTCTAGCCAGTCTGGCCTTGCTGCGTCGCGTGCCGGGACAAGGCTTTGCCGGCGCTGCCGCTGGCTCATGGTGGGTGTTTCTCACCCTGACGTTGGCCTGGTTTGGCGACACCGGTGGCTACTTTTTCGGGCGCTTTCTGGGCAAAACTAAGCTCTACCCCGCCGTCAGTCCTAACAAGACCCGCGCCGGCCTCTACGGCGCGATCTTTGGCTCGGTGCTGGGCGCCGTGCTCGCCTCACAGCTCTACCTACGACAGCTTCCGCTGTTGCATGCTCTGGTTTTGGGCGGCGTGGGAGGCCTGCTTGGGCAGCTTGGGGATCTCGTCGAGTCGCTCTTCAAACGAGCGGTTGGCGTCAAGGACTCCGGCAACGTGATTCCCGGTCACGGGGGCCTACTGGATCGCATCGATGCGCTGCTGTTCGTCAGCCCGCTCGTGTACCTGTACACCCTGTGGTTTCAGCGCTGACGCACGCCGGCGGTTTGCGCGCGCTATTGCTGAAAATCCTCGGGACGGCCGAGCATCTCGACAACCACCGCGGCCACGCGCGTGGGGTCAACACCGCGCCAGAACACCGTCCAGCGTTCGGTCCGCTGCATGCCGTCGCATTGCTGGGCATACCAGGAACAGATCGGGTTGTTGCTGCGTGCTCGCCAGATGAACGACGGAACCTCGCGCGCAAACGCCTGCCAAACGTCGCGGCCCATTCCTTCACCCTGAGCCACGGGCTCCACCGCGAATTTACTGAGCACAGGCGCCACCGGACTGGGTTCGAGAACGGCAGCGCCACGATACCCAGGCTCGACGTAGACGGCCAGCAGCGGGTGGGAGAAGAAATCCGGAACGAGCGGGCGCCCAAAGCTCGCCTCAAGCAAGAGCCGCAGGCGTTCCTGGTCGAGCTCGGCGTAGCTCCCCACTCGCAGCACCGGGGTGCCGCGCTTGATCAGGGTTCCAGCACCGCGAACCGTGAAGAGCTCGCGCAGCATGGCGAGCGGTGCCGCCACGTTGACCTGAGTCGAGGCGTGCGACTCCGACGTCAGCAGGGTGCGCACGCGGTCGAGTAGCTCCCGATCGGGCCGGGTGAGCACGCGACGCTCCAGCAGCGCGTCATAGTCGCCGTGGAGATTGATAACCGAGATACCGTCGGCGTTCATCTGCAGGTGGTGACCGGGCGCAAGCTCAAAATTCCGCTCGAGTCCCGAGCCCAGTCCGCCTGCCTGACGCAACAGGACCAGCTTGCGCGAGCCAAGCTCGCGACCAAGGCGCCCAAGCTGAGCAAAGCGAGCGTCTGTGCCGCCCATGTCCCCCGAGTAGTAGAGGACCGGTACACGACCCTGACGGAGCTCGGCACGCAGCGCACTGGCGAGATCCGGCTGAGGCACTTCGTAGACCGCTGCGTCGAGGCCTGCCGACCCAAGACGGCGCAAAAGCCGATCCGCCGCGGCGACCGCGAACGCCGGCTCGAATAAGCCCAGCACCACGGGAGCAAAAAGCCCAAGATCAGCCAGAAATCGCAGCTGTTCGGCGATCGCCCCACCATTGGAGCGCGCCAGTGCACCCTCGATCGCGACGATCGCAAAACTCTCGCGAGGGAGCTCGCGGAACAGCCGCAGGTACAGCTCTGCCTCGGAACGGCGACCGACGCTGTCGAGGAAGGTCAGGACCGCTTCCGCAGTTGCCGGGAGCACGGGAGGGGGCGGAATGGATTCTGCCAACGCGCCCCGACCCGTAGCACGACCGACCTCAGACGTCCCGAGCTATGGGCAAGTCATCAGTGACTTGAACGCAGCAACGGAGTGACTGGCATTGTTACAACCCAAAACCGTCCACCCAATGCTCTTGGCTCCAGCGCTAGTTTGAAGAACGTAGCCCCCGATCCCAGTGGCGCCAACATTGACGGCGTCCACGAGCTCCGTTTGACCGCTTAACGCAACGCCTGAGCCAGCTCCCCAGGTCGAGATAACGTCCACGACGAGATCGCGGGTACCCGTGAGAGTCACGGAATGCTCGATTGTGGCACCGGTATTACAGCTGAGGAGATAGGCAGCTGCCGCAACGGTATCGACCGTGCCAGTCTGGACCATGCCCGTCGCCTCCACCGCGCTCGCCACGATGCCCATGGAACCGACGGCGGTGATCACCACCGAGTAGGAGCCAGGTCCGGCGGGAAGCGCCGCGTCGAGGATGTAGTAGAGCCCCGACCAAGCCTGGTTGCCGGACCAGTAACCCGTTGCCTTTGTCATGGTAGCCCCCGCGAAGGTGACCGTGTCAGGCTCGGCCTGTGGCTCGTTGTTTCCACGACTGGACACCAAGACCACGACGAGTCGATTGTTCCCGACTGACAACTTCAGTGTGTGTCCAAACGTGAGCGGCGTTCCACCATTGCCAACGGAATAGGGCGTCGTGCTGACGACGGCCGCATAGAGCGAGCTCTCGCAACCGTTAGCCGGATTGCCGTCGCAGCTGCCGTAGCCCGCCGTGCAGCTCGGGCTGCAGATCCCGGCAACGCAGGCAGTGGACCCATTGCCGTTGGTGCAAGCGTTGCCACATGAACTGCAGTTAGCAGCGCTCGTCTGGACGTCGGTCTCGCAGCCCGTGGCCGCGCTACCATCGCAGTTGCCGTAGCCCGCGTTACAGGTCCCAAGCTGGCAAGCACCTGCCGCGCAGGTTCCCGCCGCGTGGCTATAGATCGCCGTGCAGTCGTTACCGCAGCTCCCGCAGGAGGTCGCTGCCGTCAAGCTGGTTTCACAGCCATTATTCGGGTTTCCGTCGCAGTTCGCCCAGCCTGCCGCGCAGCTCGGCGCGCAACTGCCACTGGTGCAGGCCGTGGAACCATGCCCATTCGAACAACCGACGCCGCAGGCCCCGCAGTTCGTCACCGTGGTCAGGGCGGTCTCGCAACCGTCCGCGGCGCCGCCCGTGCAGTCGCCATAACCGGGCGAGCAAGTTCCCATCTGGCAGCTACTGGCGCTGCAGAGCGCGCTGGCGTGCGCGTAGGAACAAACCGAGCCGCAACTCCCGCAGTTACTTGGACTGCTAGCGAGTGTCGTTTCACATCCATTGGCGGCACTCCCGTCGCAGTTGCCATAGCCGCCGGCGCACGCGATCCCGCAAACCCCAGTCGCGCAGCTCGGGGTCCCGTTCGTCCCATTACAGGTGAAGCCACAGCTGCCGCAGTTCGTCACGCTCCCGCTGGTATTGGTCTCACAACCGTTGCCATACAGGCCGTCACAGTCACCCCAGCCCGACGAGCAAGAGCCCACCTTACAAGAGTAGACCCCTGCAGCAAACGAGCAGGCCGGCGTGCCGTTGGACGCAGTGCAGACCGTTCCGCAGGCCCCACAACTGGTAGTCGCGGCAAGGCTGGCCTCGCAACCGTCGGCAATACTGGCATTGCAGTCCGAGTACCCGCCCGCACAAGTGATGCCGCAACTGCCGGCCGTGCAGCTTGCCGCGCCGTGATTCGTACTGCAAACGGTGGCGCAGGTACCGCAATGGGTCGCGTCCGTCTTGAGGTTGGTCTCGCAACCGTTGGCCGCACTGCCATCACAGTTACCAAAGCCCGCGTTGCAGGAGACCCCGCAGGTTCCAGACGTGCAGGTAGCAGTGCCATTGGCGCCACCGCAGACCGTACCGCAGCCACCGCAGGCCGAGGTGCTGCTGCTGGTGTCCGTCTCACAACCGTTGGCGACGTTGCCGTCACAGTCCGCCCATAGCCCGACGCAAGCGCCAATCTTACAAACACCAGCCAGGCAGCTACCCGTCGCGTGTGGCGGCGAGCAAGCAGCGTTGCAGGCACCGCAGTTCGCGACGCTCGTGCTGGTATTGATTTCGCACCCATTGCCAGCGAGTCCGTCGCAGTCGGCCGTCGGGGCGACGCAGGCGCTGATGCCGCACTTGGCAGCCGTGCACACGGGAGTTCCACTCGGAGCCGTGCACACCGTCGCGCAATTGCCACAGTGACCAACGTCTGAGTTGATGTTGACTTCGCATCCGTTGGTGGCCACGCCGTCGCAGTCCGCGTAGCCCGCGTCGCAAGACGCCACGGTGCACTTGGATGCGACGCAACCCTCCACCGCATGAGGCAGACCGCAGACGGAGCCGCAGTCGCTGCAGTTATTCGCATCGGAGGAGACGTTGATCTCACAACCGTCGGCTGGCAGACCGTTGCAATTCTTGTAATTGGCACTGCAGCTAGCCACGGTGCAGGCGCCACCCGAACAGCCCGCGGTCGCGTTGGCCAAGGAACAGGCCTGGCCGCACTTGCTGCAATGGGCGGGCGTCGTAGAAAGCACCGTCTCGCAACCGTTGGCAGCAGTGCCGTCGCAGTTGCCATAGCCGGCCGCACAGGTCCCAAGCGCGCAGGCACCACCCGAGCAGAGGGCCCCTGCGTTGGCGTAGCTGCACTTGTTACCGCAGAGCCCGCAGGCGGTCAGCGCGGTCTGGGTATTGATTTCACAGCCATCGCCATACGCGCCGTTGCAGTCCGCGCTCGGCGCGTTGCAACCAGCCACCGAACACACGTAGACGCCGGACACGTTCTTCACGCAGCTCGGGGTACCCTGAGCCACCGAACAACCGACGCCACAAGCGCCGCAATTGCCCACCGTGCTGGTCACGGTCTCACAACCATTGACGGCGGCTCCGTCGCAATCGTCGTAGCCCGCCGAACACGCGATCTGGCAGACACCGGTGCTGCAGCCCGCAACCCCATGGTTACTGCTGCAAAGGTGCCCGCACGTACCACAGTTGAGCGCATCGGACGCAGTCGGCGTTTCGCAGCCATTGGTCACATCACCGTCGCAGTCGCCGTAGTTCGCCGCGCAGGCGATGCCGCAGCTACCAGCCGTGCAGCTCGCGGCACCGTGAGTGGTCGAGCAGCGGGAACCGCAACCTCCACAACTGACCACGCTGGACTGCGTATTGACCTCGCAGCCGTTCGTGGCCTTGCCGTCGCAGTTCTCGTACGGATCGGTACAACGCGCGATCTCGCAGCTACCCGTACCGCAAGTAGCCACACCATTAGCCACCGAACAGGGAACGCCGCAGGTCCCGCAATCCGCCAGGGTCCGCAGACTCTTTTCGCAACCGTTGGCGTAGCTGGAATCACAGTCAGCGTATCCGGCATCACAGGACTGCACCTTGCAAACACCGCGATCGCAGGCCGCGGCGCCATTCTCGGCCGCACAGCGGATCCCGCAGCCGCCGCAGTTGTTCACATCGGTGTCGGTATTGACCTCGCAGCCGGTGGCCGCTTTACCATCGCAGTCTGCGCGTGGACGCGTGCAGGTCGAGTAACCGCATTGGCTACTCACGCAGTTCGGCACGCCGTCAGTGGAGGGACAGACGGCATTGCAAGCGCCGCAGGTCAAGACGCTGTTGGCCAGATCGGCTTCACAGGCGTTGCCCGCTTTGCCATCGCAATCCTGATAGCCGGACTTGCAGGTGAACTGACAGAGCCCCGCGGCGCAGCTGGCCGCCGCGTTGGTGGAGGGGCAGGCTTTGCCGCAGCCGCCACAATTGTCGACGTTCGAGGCGGAACTCACCTCGCAGCCGTTCTTGGGATCACCGTCGCAGTCGAGAAAGCCTGCCGCGCAGGACAGCACGCGACAGGCGCCATTTTCGCAAGTGCCCGTGGCGTGAGTTGGAGCGCAGAGCTGACCGCAACCACCGCAGTGCTCTAGGGCAGAGCGCGTGTCCGCCTCACAACCATTGCGGGCATTGCCGTCGCAGCTGGCAAAGCCCGTAGCGCAGGTGGGCTTACAGGTGCTCGCGTCGCAGGCAGTGGACCCATTGGCGTTGCCGCACGAGACTCCGCAGCTACCGCAGTCGTCGACACTGGTCGACAACCCTGCTTCGCAGCCATTGGAAGCGTCCTTGTCGCAGTTGCCCCATCCCGAGTTACACACGATCGCGCATTGCCCGTCCTTGCAGGAGGCAGCCCCGTTCGTCTTGCTGCAGGGTTGACCACATCCGCCACAGTTGGCGGGATCGGTCCCGAGGTTCGACTCGCAACCGTTCTGCGGACTCTTGTCGCAATCGGCGTGCGTGGCGTCGCAGGCCGCAAGCTTGCAGACTCCAGCAACGCAGGCCAGGCCTGCGCAGTCCTTGCCGCAGCGGCCACAGTTCTTGGGGTCGTCCTGCAGGGACTCGCAGCCCTTCAGTTTCGGATCGCAGTCCGCATAGCCGGCGTCGCAGTGCAGCAACTCACAGCTTCCATCGACACAACGCTCATCGGCATGGGACAGCTGGCAAGTGGAATCACAGGCCCCACAGGTCGCTTCGTCACTCGCGAGGTTGTGGCAAGCCCCGGCGCAGCAGGCAAATCCCGTGGCGCAGTCCGCGTCACGCTGGCACTTGGAAACGCAGGTGCCGGTCTCGCATTTCTGACCGACGTTGCAGTCGGTGTCCTTGGAGCAACCCGTGCAGAGGTGCGTCGTAGCGTTGCAGCTCGTCCCTTTGACGCAATCGGCCGCGTTGGCACAACCCACGACGCAGTCACCGGCGTCGCTGCAGTAACTCCCCGTTGGGCACTTGTCCGCCTTCGGATCGCACTCGACGCAGAGCTTGTGCACCGTGTCACAGAGCTTGGCCTGCTCATTTCCCGCGCAGTTCTCGGCGGTCGTGCACTTGACGACAGGTCCGGTTGAGCTGCTGCCGCCGCCCCCCGACGACTGCGCGCCCGTACCGGAGTCTTTGGCCCCCGTGGCACCAACACCAGCGTCGTCTTCAGTCGCCGCAACGTTGTAGTCAGGTGACGAACAGGCGGTAACGAGCAGACCCGCTGCAAGCCACGCTGTGAAGACAAGTCCGACCAGCTTCGAAACAGATCTGCCCGGCATAATACCTTGATCAATAGCATGCTCGTGCTCTGTCCGGGAAACGTACTGCGTGCGTATCGCTTCGAAACCCCTCCCCGTCGCAGGGTCGTCAGGCGTATGCTCTGTTGTGTGCTGAACCGTTTGCCGTCAGGAGTTGCAGGTGTGCTGTTGTGTGTGGTGTGGCTCTCGGGATGTCGGACCAAACCGAGCAAGCCCCAGGGCAGCGCATCCGCTTCGATTGTTAATCCGCTCACCTCCGTTTCACTGCCCGCGCCGGCAGCGCCCGGTACCGTCACTGAGTTTTCCGGGGAGCTACCCGTCCGAGTTCGCGGCGAGGTACTTGCCAACGGCGCCGCTGAGGAGCTCGCCAAGCTGCTCAGCAAGGTGAGCGAGAGTCGTCGCAAGGGTCGCCTGGATGATGCGGCGCAGCTGCTCGTTGGTGCCTGGCCGAATGCGGCAGGGTGCCCGGCGATTGCTCAAGCCCTCGGGGAAGTACAGCTCGAACGGAATCGCCCCGATGAGGCGCGACGTTGGGCGCTGCAGGCCTCCGAAGCAGCCGCGTACCGCCCTATCGAGCGCCGCAGCGCGCTGGCGCTGTTCGCTCGCGCGGGGGGCAGCGTGCCAGGGGTGGGCAAGCTCTCCGCCAGCACGGCGCTCAGCTGGTTAGTCCCCGAGCCGTACCGGGCCTCGCCGGGCAAAGAGGGTGTTTTTGACGGCGTGAAGACGGCGACTGAGCTCTGCACGGCCCTGCTCGCGCGCCTGAAGGACGGGCACGGACCCCTTGGAGACTTGGGTCTGCAGGGCCACGGCAACCTTGAGTGCGTGCCCAGCATCGAAGTCCAGGGCGCGGCCCCGTTTGAGCGGGTTCGGTTGCTCTCGCTGGTTGCCAAAGGTGACGGGGAGCGGCAGTTCGCGCTCGTCGCGCGATTCTCTGCCGAGGGTGCACTGCTCTCGACGCCAATCGCCGAGCAGTTTCGACCCAAGGACGCGCCCCAAGGCAATGGGCTCCGATTGGTGCCCCAGGTGGCCGATTTCATCGCCGGGGGAGAGCCCGAGCTCACGCTGCAACTGAGGGAGCGCCGTACGTCCGTGGACGCTCTGGCGCAGGTGCGGGTGGCCGTCGATACCCTGTCACTCGTCGTGGTGCGCTATCACGAGGGCGAGCTCCAACGTTCGGCTCGCTTCGTGACCGCGGTTGACCAGACAGAAGAGCCACTAGCCCATCCCCAGACGCCACCTGTAGGACACATAGCTCGCAACAAACCGCCAAGACCTCGCACGCTGACCCTGCGCGCCCAGCTCAGCGCCCCCGCCAATGGGGAGCTCTTGCTCCGAGACAGCTCCGATCGGGCAGCTCTAACGGAGCTTCGACTCGCGGTATTTTCTTCGAGACCGACCCCGGCGCCGTGACGCTCGCTCTGAGCTGCGTTAAAGAGTCCGCAGTATGGCTCGCCTCTCCACTCCGCTCACTTGGCTTGCTCTCGTCACGGTTACGGCCTCAGCGCAGGCTGGCGACAGCGAAGCGAGCCGCTTTCCCTATGACCCTGGTTGCGCCTGGGGACGGCTCTCGGACGGGCGCGGGGTCCTCGTGCGCTGCCTGAGCCGCGAGGAGGCCCAGGGGCTCTCACGATCGACGCCTGCGGCGCACCCTGCCGCATCAGCTCCAACCGCCAATCCTGGTGGGCCAGCGCCCGCCGCGAGCGGCGCGCCGAGCGCAGCTGCGAGCGGCTCGTCGGCGCCAACTGACGCGCCGACGCTGAGCGCCGAGTTGGTGGAGGTCAAAGCAGAAAAAGGCGAGCTCCCGCTGGCGCGCCGCAAGCTTGGGCACCCGCTCGCCCAATACGCGCAATGCGTCAAGGACCACGGTGGACTGCTGGCAAACACCGCCGAGGTAACGGTCTCGTTCTTGGTGCGTGAACGCGGACGCGCTGAAGGGGCTTCGGCAGAGAAATTCAAGGGAATGACCGCCGAAGCCGCACAATGCATTGCGAAAATCGTGGACCGTCGACCTGTCGGCAAACCCGCCGACAACAGCGTACCCGCCGCAGCGCTGATTCGGATCACTGCCAAGCGACGCGAGCCTTCTCGCTAACGTCCGAGCAGCGCCTCGATCGCCAGCGAACAACCGCGCGGCTCAGCTCCTGGGGCACGCCCCAGCAGTTCGATACCCGAGCCAACCCGACGGATTTGATCGCGTGTCAGAATCGCGAGCGACGAATCCACATTCGCGAGATCGATGAACCGCGCGAGACCAACCTCCCCGCTCGCAACCGGCTGAAGGCTGACCGGCTCCACAGGAGTGACATCAAGCCAAGGTGGCGGCAGATACACGCCGCTCGGACCCACGAGCTCACCTCCCGGCAGGGTGCCCTCGTACAGCTGACTCGAAAGCTCGGTCATACCGTACTCGCCGATCACTCGGCGTTCGGAGACGCCGAAGGCCTGCGCCAGGGCTCGCCGCAACTCGGAGACGGGGATCTCGCGGGTTTTTCCCTTGAATCCACCCGTCAGCATCAGGGTCGTCTGCGCGGGCGCTGGCAGAGTTTCGCTCCCCAGCGCGTCGAGCAGGTAGACGTAGGCAAAGCTCGTCCCGAGCACCAACAGCGACTGTCCGTGTTCACTGGCGAGCGCGAGCTCCACCCGCAGCTGCGACAGCTGGAGCCCTTCGGCCCCGAGCAGCCAGCGCGGAGGCGCCGTCGGGGCTGCATCGAAAGCCGCGTGAAACGCCTCGAGCATGAAGCCAAGCGACGACTCTGGCGGCGTCGCCGGCGCTGGCGCCAGACACAGCACGCGCGGGGCAGGCTGCCCTGGCTCGAGCAGCGCCCGTCTGCCCCAGCGCAGCGCCGCCTGGCGATAGGTGGACGTCCGTCGAAAGAAGTGGCGACCGCGCTGGTCGCCCGTGGTTCCGCTAGTGAAAAACACCTGCTCGTCCTGCTCGGCGGGATGCACCGCTAGGCGCAGGTTCCGAAAGGCTTCCACCGTCACCACCGGAATATCGGAAAGGGTCTCGAGACGTCCCCCTTGGCGTGCGAGCAAGCGCGCAAGCGCGGGCTGGTACGCCGCTTGAAAACGCGCGATGTCGAGCGCAAGAGAGGTGAACTCCTCAGGGCTAAGCTCGGCGCGCGCGACGACCTCGCTGACGCGTTCGTGCAGTACGTCACTGTGCGCCGTGGGCGTCACGGGAACGAGCTTTCGAGCGTGCTTGCCACAGCGTCGACGAAGGGCCAGAGCTGCTGCTCGTCAATCGTGAGCGCCGGAGTGAGCACGAGAACCTCGCGGCTGCCGCCGCCAGTTGACGTGATGTAGCCCTGCTCGAGAAGCAGGGACATCAGTCGCCCCGCCGCGCCGGGACCGCCAGAGAGCTCAAGCCCGAGCATCATCCCGCTCCCCCGCAACTCCGTCACCGCTGACAGTGAACGGAGTCGCTCCTCAAGGGCCGTACGAAACCGCTGTCCGAGCTCTGTCGCTCGCTCACAGAGCCGCTCCTGGGCGATCACTGCAAGCGTCACGAGCGCGGTGCGCGTCGCGAGTGGGCTCCCCGCGAAGGTCGCCGTGTGAACCACCTCTGGCTCGCGCCGCCAGACTTGCATCAGCTCGGACCCGCCAACACAGGCGCTGAGTGGCAAGCCGCCCCCGAGACCTTTCCCGAGACACCACAGATCGGCGGTGAGCCCGGCGCTTCGCGCTGCCAGCCAGCTGCCAGCGCGGCCGAGGCCGGTCCAAATCTCGTCGGCAATCACGAGCGTGCCAGCTCGACGAGCGAGCGCACCGAGCTCCGCTAGGCACCCTTCGGGCGGGACCACGCAGCCCCCGCGACCGAGCACGGGTTCGATCACGACGGCCCCAACCCCACCCTCAGCCAACCGCTGCTCTAGCTGGCGCAGAGTCTCGACGGCGGCCGCGGGGGACGGATAGGGAAGAAACGTCACATGCGGGTTGAGCTGTGCCTGAAACGGCTCCCGATAGCCTGCGCGCAGTCCGCACAGAGCCACGGGTCCGTAGCCGAGGCCGTGGTAACTGCCTGAAAACGCGATGACGCCGGGACGCTGCGTGGCCAGCACTGCGGTCTTGAGCGCAGCTGCCATCGCGTCGGCGCCGGACTGACCAAGAATCACGCGACCGTCCGCAAGCCCGAGCGCGCGCAGCAGCGCAGCCTCGAACGCAAGCTTTTCCTGGCTCGGAAAGACATCGCCGAGCGCCTGCAGCAGCAGCTCGGACTGCGACCTCACCGCAGCAACGATGCTCGGATGGCTGTGCCCCAGCAGTTGAGCCCCAAACCCGGCCGCGAGATCCACGTAACGATTGCCATCCACGTCAACGACGTTGGAACCCTTGGCCGCGCAATACACCAGCCCCCAGGGCTCCGCGCTTGGAGCTGGACCCATCGGGGCGGTGGTTTGTCGCGCTTGGAGCAGCCACTCCCGCGACCGAGGTCCAGGTGGCACCACTCGCATGGCAGGCCCCTCGTCGCCTCGAGGCAGCGGGACATCCGTAATCAACTCCATCCGCTCGCCCTAGGAACAGACGCGATTTCGACCGCTGCGCTTGGCGGCGTAGAGCTGCTCGTCGGCTCGCTGCACGAGCTCGAGTGCCGTCTTGTCCGCATCGGCGAGCTGGGCAGCCCCGAGGCTGATCGTGATCGGTATCGGCTCATTCTGGAACACGAACTCGTGGGACGCGATCCGAGCCCGCAGGTCCTCGGCCAAGCTAACCGCGCCTTCGAGAGGCGTCTCAGGCAGCACCACGGTGAACTCTTCCCCGCCGTAGCGAGCAAAAGTCTCCTCCTTGCGGATGCGCTCCTGACAGACCTTGGACAGCTCGCGCAGAGCGTAGTCGCCCGCAAGATGACCGAACTGGTCGTTGACCTTCTTGAAGTGATCGATATCAAACATCACCAGACTGAGCGGGCGAGCGTGTCGCCGTGCGCGAACGCACTCGCGTTCGAGTACCTCGAATAGGTAGCGCTTGTTGTGCGCCTGGGTGAGACCATCGACGATGGTCATCCGATAGATCTCTTCGTGGTACTTGGCTTCGGCATCCGCGCCGGACAAAAACTTCAGGATCGCGGGACCAATCTTGATGCGGTCGCCACTGCCCAACACCCGATCGCCAAACGGAGCTTCTTCGGGGACTTCAACCTGGTCCTCGTTGACGTAGGTTCCGTTGGTCGAGCGAAGATCGAGGACCCACCAGCGATTGTTTCGTTTCTCGAAACGCGCGTGGCGTCGCGAAACGCTGTCGCCCTCGAGCACAATCGTGTTGTCTGAACCACGCCCGGCGCGAACGACCGCTCGATCCAGCACGAACCTCTTGCCAAGGAGATTCGGTTCTGGCGCATAGATGATCACCAAGCAGTCGTTACCCGTGGCTTCGTCGCCGACGGGCTTCTGGACGACTTGGGTCACCCGTGTCTTTTCTTCGAAATCGCTCACTGAGCTCGCGGATCCTTTGCGCTTCCTCGCCCTCGCCCGACTGGGGGAGGCACTAACTCAGTGACAAGTCCCGTCCCGAGACGAGCACTGACAATCACCGATCTTCAACGAACGTAGCGGTCCAATGAATTTGGCGTCAAGTCCCGCGACATACTGGAGAGAAACCGACCAACTGGCCCACTCACAACCATCGCTTTTCGACTGAGATCCGCCGATGACCGCAGGACCGACCCAGGTTAGCCGAAGTAGACGCTAGCGGCGTTGCGGAGACAGGACACCGGGCCGACTGAAAGCGCTGCCTTGTTGTTGGCCCGGCGTGGTTCTGGCGAGCCGGCGGAGCCGCTTGCCAATGTCATCGGAGCGGCCTAGTCCACCGACCTTGCCCACGCACCAGGCCGAGCGAATACGGCGTGTCGAAAGCTGGCTGCGCCAGGTGGCGGTGCTCCGCGATCCCGACCACCCCTTGGGGCGCGCGGCGCTCGAACAATTGCCCCAAAGCACAGGGCTTGCTCGCGAGAGCGTGGCCTGGGCGCTCAAGCACTGCTTCGAGGTGGATACGACAAATGGCGACCTGGCGGCCCTGGTGGCGGCCACGCCGGTGGCTCCGCACGCCCATGTGCTGCTGAGCGCCAATGTGTTCTCGAGCGCGCTGCGCGCGCTCGCGCTCGCGATCGCCTCATCCCCCAGGCTCTCGGTTCGAGCGTCGCGACGGGAACCGGTGATGTTGGAGCTCCTGCGTCTGGCCTCTCCGAGCGCGTTTGAGCTCGTCACAGAGCTCTCGCCGAATCCAGGCGACCACCTGTGGCTCTATGGCAGCGACGCCACCTTGACGGAAGTCACCAAGCTGACCGCCCCCGGCGTCAGCATTCACGCCCACGGCACAGGGTATGGGGTTGTTGCCCTTCAATTAACGGAAGATTCGCCCCTTGCAACGCTTGCCGCCGCAGTGGCCGCCGACATCGCGCCGTTTGAGCAACGTGGTTGCTTGAGCCCACGTCGGCTGCTGGTGGACGGACCACCGGACCTCACGCGCCGCTTCGCCCTTGCGCTCGTGGATGCGATGAGCCGCGTGGAACAGCTGCTCCCGGTCGGGCTGCTCGCCGCATCCGAGCTCGCCGAGCAGCGGCGGTGGACCCAGTTGGCTGCACTCAGCGGAGAACTGTGGCCCGCCGGGCGGGGCTGGGTCGCTCTCCCGGACGAGGGACGCCCTCTCGGTCTCGAACCGCTTGGGCGCTGCATCGCGCTCGAGACAAGCGAGCAGGTCCCGCGGCTGCTTGCCGAGGTCGAGCCGCTGCTAACGACGGTTGCCGCGTTCGGTCCGCGGGGCTGGTTGACCGAGCTCCGAAGCGTCGCGCCGCGGGCGCGCCACGTGGCTCCGGGGCGGATGCAGTCGCCCCCACTCGACGGGCCGGCAGACCGACGACTGATCCCCCCGGCTCGGTCAGGCCAGCTCTAGCCATTCGCCAGCCCTTGGCCCCTCAAGCTCGGTCGCGGCTTGCCGTTGAAACGGTGTGACCAGCGTCAGCGAACTCTGCACCTCCTGTGGTCTCTGTTGCTCGGGCGGTGTCCTGAGTGGGGTTCGGCTCATGCCGGACGAGCTGCCTTGGGCCAAGCGTCACCACTTGACCGTCGTGGACACTCCGATTGGTCCCGCCTTCGCGCACCCCTGTCCGCTTCTGCGCGGGACGCAGTGCGGGGACTACGCCGACCGACCGCGTGGGTGTCGCAAATTCCACTGCAAGCTCCTGGTGCGGCTGCGTGAAAACCGCGTGTCCTGGGACACCGCGTTCATTATCGTTAGTCAGCTGCGCGAGCGTGTCGCCAGCATCGAAGCCCAGATTCCACTCACGGGTCGAGCGACGCTCTGGATGCTGGCAGCCCACCTCGCTGACACGGCCACGCCGGAGTCCGTCAAGACCGCGATTCGTGGCCAATTTGGGTCTTTGACACCGGAGATCAGCGGTCTCCGACTCGAGATCGACGACTGGCTGATGTCTGCCGAAGAGTACCGACATCGTCCACGCGACGATGACGCTTAGCATCGCTGCTCGTCACCCCACCATGCGCAGATGCCTGCGGCCGTCGACCGAGACGCGGACCGTGCTGGGGCCACCCGGCAACGGGACCTGCTGGCCTTTTGCGTAGACCGCGTGGCGCCCATGCTGACGGAACCACTCGGCGGTGGTGGCCGTTTGATGCATCTTCTCGACGACCTGACGCCAACCGACGCCCGTGTTGTAGGCACAGAATGAGATCTCGCCGGCCTGCGTGCCATACGGAATGATGCACATCTCTGTGCGGCGAAAATCATACGTGAACAGATCCTGAAACCACATTCCGGCGACAAAAAGAAACCGCCACTCAAACTCGCCCGCGTCACCTTCACTGGCACCGACACGCCCGCCACGCGTTCCCATTTGGCTGAGCATTTGCCGAATGAGCTCAGGGAGTCGATAGCCTGCTGGCGCCTGCTCGGGGCGGAAATTCTTCAAGACTGCCACGGCCAGCGCCGAGAGCGTCATCGCCCGCCCACGACCAGCGTCGGCGATGGCTTGCACGTCGAGCAGAAGTTGCTCAACGTCCACCACTGAGGCCAGCGGAACCATTTCCTTGGTCCGCTTGTTGACGAGCAGAATCGTCCCAATGCCGCAGTTCGGGTGACAACCGCACTTGAGAGCACCAAACGTCTCGGCGGGTCCCTGCAGCAAATCCACCACGTCGCTGAACGGGTTCATGGCACTGAGCGGAACCCAGTCACGCAATGGCTCAGTAATGCCCAACTGGGAGCGCACGTCGTGCGCCAGGTGGCTCAAGGTGTAGCGCCTCTGACTGCGCTCTTCGACCGACACGTCCTCATCGCGCCCGGTGAAGCTGATCGGCTGAAAACTGACCACCGTGATCTTGTCAGCATTGTCGATGGCGAACTTCACGATCGGGCCAACCTGATGGTCATTGACCGTCTTGACCACCGTCACCACCAGAACAACGTCGATGCCGGCAGCGTGCAGGTTGTCAATCGCACGCTGCTTAACGTCAAACAGGTTGCCGACCTTGCGGTGCTGGTGGGCTTCGTTGCTCACCCCGTCGAACTGCAGATAGACCAGCCTCAAACCGGCGGTCTTGGCTGCGCGACAGAATTCCAAATCTTCGGCAAACCGGATGCCGTTGGAGGCGCATTGAACGCAGAAGTAGCCAATTTTCCGGGCGTAGCGCACCGACTCGATGAAAATCGGGCTGAGCGTCGGCTCGCCGCCGCTAAACTGCACACTCAATTGACGTCGAGGTTTCACATCCAGCGAGTCGTCGAGGATTTTGGTAACATCCGCCCAGGACAGCTCATGCACGTAGCCAACTTGATTGGCGTCCATGAAACATGGCTCGCACATCATGTTGCAACGATTGGTGAGGTCCACCGTCAACACGGAACCACGACCGTATTTGATGGTTGAGGTCCCGTGATTACGCAGCTTTGACGGGGGCGACTCGTAGTCGCGCCCTGGAAACAGCCGTTCGATACGGGCCATGAAGGCGGGGTCGGTGCTGAGCACGTCCTCAAACGTGCCGTGTTGCGGACAGCTCTTAACCATCAGGATCTTGCCATCGCGCTCGATGATGTCCGCCGGGATCTCACCCGGATGGCCGGTAATCAGCACGTCCGGATCGAGCTGATCGGCGAGAATCGCTGAGCGCACCTGCTTGACGCACTCGGGACACAGCGAGTCCGTGCGCCGCGGCCAACCAAGTGGCGGACTGCTGCGACTCCGCTGCAATGGTGCTGGCGCCCAACTGGGCGTCTTGTCCGGCCCCGGTCGCGCCAAGACACGGGACTGCACGAGCGGCCAGAGCTGTCGAGCCGAGGCGCCCGCCAGAGACTCAAGTCGGAGAAGCGCTTTTCTTGCGAAGGTCTGCATGTTCGATACTCGGCTTAAGCTGACAGCGGAGGAACGAGCCCCAGACGCTCCAGGAGCGCAGCAGGGCGAGGGGGACGTCCGCGAAAGGCAACGAATAGCTCCATCGGCTCAGCAGCGTCCCCTTGCGCGAGGACCTCGTTACGCCAGGCGCGTCCCACCTCCGGATTGAGGACACCCTCTTCGGCGAAGCGACCAAAGGCATCGGCATCGAGTACCTCTGCCCACTTATAGCTGTAGTAGCCCGCCGCATAGCCCACCGGTCGCGAGAACAAGTGACTGAAGGTCGTCGACATGCCGTAGGGGTTCGGCAACGGAGCTGGCGTGTAGCGTTGCTGCAGCTCACGGGCGTAGTCGAGCACATCCCCATTGTGCTCCGGGCGATAGTCCCGATGCAAAGCCAGATCGAGTGCAGCAAAGCCCAACTGGCGCATCTGTCCAGTCGCTGCGCGGAAGGTCCGAGCCGCTCTCAGCTTGTCCACGAGTTCCGTTGGGATCGGTTGATTGGTCTCGTAGTGGCGAGCAAAGCGATCCAGCATGGCGCGTTCCCAGCACCAGTTTTCCATGATTTGAGAGGGCAATTCCACGAAATCATGGGCAACACTCGTTCCTGCCAGACTCCGGAGCTCGACGCGACTCAGGCAATGGTGCAGCAGATGACCGAACTCGTGCCACAGCGTCTCGACGTCGCGATGCGCGAGCAGTGCTGGGCGTCCCGGCACGGGAGGGCTGGCGTTGAGCGCGATCAGACCGACGTTCGGTTCGCCAGAGACGAGCCCGTGCATCCAGGCACCCCCGTTTTTATTCTCGCGTGGATAGAGGTCGACGTAGAACACGCCAAGGCGCGTGCCATCCGGGTCGTCGATCGCGTACACACGCACGCTGGGTTCCCACGTTGTCCAACCCTCGAGCGGACTGATGCGCACGCCAAATAGCTCAGAGGAGACCGTGAAGACGGCCTCCAGCATGCGTTCTACCGGGAAATAAGGACGCAGCTGCTCTTCATCAAAGTCGAAGCGCGCGCGCCGTAGCTTCTCGGCGTAGTAGCCAATGTCCCAAGGCATCAGCTCGGGAGCATCGGCTCCTTCTGCGTCGCGTCGGAACGCGCGCAATTCTTCGAGTTCGCGCTGATACGCCGGCACGGTAGCTTCCGTCAATTCTGCGACGAACGTCGCTGCCGCCTGACCCGTGCGTGCCATGCGATCGACCATCACGAGTTCGGCGAAATCTGCAAAGCCCAGCAACTCGGCTTTCTGTTGCCGAAGCGCCAAGATACGAACGAGCTGCTCGCGGTTATCAAACGCACCCTGCCGACAGCGGGCGTCGTTGGCCCTCCAGATGCGCTCGCGCAGCCCAGCGTCCTGCGCATAGGTGAGGACCGCGACCAAGCTCGGAGCATGCAACGTGAAGCGATACCCCGGCAGTCCCTTGCTGGCCGCGCTCTCACGTGCCTCGGCCAAGGCCGAGGGCGGCAGTCCGGCGAGCGCAGACGCGTCGGTTTCGCACGATTCGAACGCGTTGGTCGCATCGAGCACGTTCTGCGAAAACTTGGAGGTGACGCGGCTCAGCTCGTCGTCCAGCTGCTCCAGTTTGGCCTTATCCTCGGGGCCGAGTTCAGCACCGTGTCGCCGAAAGTCATCGAGCGTCTTTTTCGCCAGTCGGCGACGCACGCTAGAGAGCGCCTTGGCTTCAGCGGTGGCGTCGAACTCGCGCAGTCGACGGTACAGCTCCGTATTGAGTGGGATTCCGGTGAAGAACGCAGTCACCAGCGGTAAGGTGGCGTTGTAGGCCTCGCGCAGCTCTGGTGAGGTGCTGCAGCCCTCCAGATGCTCGACGATGGTGCTCGCGCTCTCGAGCTCAAGCGTCGCCGCTTCCAGCGCGCCGAAGCTGTTGTCCCAGCTCGGTGCCTCGCTCGACATCGCGATCGCATCGAGGCGTTCCCGCGCCACTCCAACCCAATACTCCATCGCTGGAACGATGTGTTCGGGACGAATGCGATCGAACGGGATGGGTAGCGCCGGGTCGAGCAGCGGGTTTTCCATTGGGCCCGTGGTTTACCAGAGTCCCTCCGCTCTGCACGGCCTGGGGGGATTCGCCCGATCTGCAGCGATTTGCCCGCACTTTCGCAGAAATGACGGCGCCCCCGCGAGGGCCCCAGTCCCCGACGGTCGCTCGGAGGTACTCGACCGGCCATATCGGGACTAGATACGAGCAGTGAGTCGCCCCGTCCTGGTCGTCAGTGATCTGCACCTCGGGCCAGCATCCCCCGCTGGGACCGGCGAGGCGCTGGCGACCTTGCTTCGGCAGTATCCGTCGCACGAGCTCGTGCTGCTCGGTGATATTTTCGATCTCTCAGTCGAGCCTGCGGGCCACAACCCTGCGGAGGCCGCGGTTCGCACGCTGCGAGCAGAAGCGGCGCTCGTCATCGCGCTACGAGAACGCCTCGCGCAGGGCGCACCAGTGACAGTCATCCCGGGCAACCACGATGCCGGGCTGGGGTTGGCTGGTGCGGCGCGGATACTTCGAGCTGGCATCGAGACGGGAGTCGATGCGCCGATTGAGATCGCGCAATGGTTTGTGCGTCGTCATGACTGTCACCTCGAGCATGGGCATCTCTGGGATCCAGACAACGCGCCGACGCATCCTGCGGTACCTCCCAGCAGCGAGACGGAGCCACTTGGCATTGCCATGATGCGGCGGGTCCTTGCACCACACCGCGGTTTGGTCTTCGCGCATGCGCACGAGACCACCCCGTTGCAAGGTCTCACCCGGGCGTTCCGTGAGATCGGCTGGCACGCTCCCAAGCTCGTCGCTAGCTACTACGCGGCCGCGATTCAGCTGTGGTGGCAAGCCCGACCTGAACGCTTCGCTCACGAACTGCTCAAGGGAGAAGCCGAACTCGTCGAGCTCAGTCGGCAGCGCAGTGTCGACGAGGCTCAGATGAGAGGCTGGCTCGCGGGACGACCAGCACCACGTCACGGTCAAGCGAGCGCAACCTTCGCTCGCCTCTATCTCGATCGTTCCCTCGCAACGGTGGGACTCTCGCTCGCTCTGCCGCTCGGACTTGCGCTAGCTCCCTGGGCCGGGCTCCTGACCGGAACAACAGCCTTCGGCTACCTGGCACTGTCCCTGTTGCAGGGAAAAGATCGCTATTCAGGGCAATTTCTCGAGGGAATGCGGCAGTCGGCGCTCAGCCTCCACGGCGAGTCCGATTGCCGGGCGGTGGTATTCGGCCACACCCATGTTGAGGAGGCTCACCCGGGCTACATCAATACCGGGAGTTTTGGCTTTGCCGGCCGGCGCGGTCGACCCTATTTGCTGCTGGAATCCGGCAGGTTCTGCCGAGGTTGGACCGGGCAATCGGAACTCGCCTCCCTCACCTCGATGCTGGCTGAGCCCGTTGGGAGCCTCGCAAGAGAGTTGGAGGAAGGCTTGGTCGGAGGGGATTTGTCAAATTCGCCCAGTGCCAGCGACGGATCGACGCAGCCAGCGCGTTGATCGGGGTAGAACCCAGTCCACTTGGCTCGACCAGGTCCCCCTGGGTCCGAAAGGAACCAATGAAAACTAGACTACTTAGCTTGGGTGTTGCCGCGTTGACGATGGGGCTGGCCATCACGGCAAATGCAGAACCGCAAGGAAAACGCGGCCACGGCGCTGAGGGCCGACACGGCAACCCGCAGCGACTATTTGAGCAGTTCGATTCAAACCACGACGGAGCCATTGCCCGCGCCGAGGCGGAATCCGTCCTGGCCTCGCGCTTCGGGAAAGCCGACAGCAATCGCGATGGCTTCCTGAGTCCGGAAGAATTCGCCGCTCAGCAGCGCGAGCGTCGCGCTGAGCATCTCCGCGCTCGTTTCGTCGCGGAAGACACCAACAAAGACGGACGGCTCGCGCGGACTGAAACCCGCCTACCCTCGAGAGTGTTTGAGGCTGCGGATCGCGATCACGACGGACTGCTGACGCCGGTGGAGTTCGAGGCGGCGACGCCCGCTCATGGCCACCGCGAGGCCCCGAATGAGCGATTGAAGCGGCTCGATCAAGACCGCGACGGCAAAGTGTCGCGAGCGGAATTGGGCGCACAGATAAAGAAGGTCTTCGAGCGTTTCGACACCAATCACGATGGCGTCATTCAACGCGCCGAGGTCGAGCAGCGGCGTCAGGGTAGGGGCCGGCACGCTGGCCACCCAGCGCGAGATGCTCGCTGATAGCAGAGATGATTCCTCCCTCGTCGCCGCAGTGGCTCGCGGGGATGCTGCGGCCTATCGAACCCTGGTCGAGCGATACCTCGACGCCCTGGTGCGCTACGCGACGCGCGTCCTGCGCGACCAATCCGACGCGGAGGACACCGCGCAGGACACCTTCCTTCGCTTGTGGCAAAACGCCGCGAGCTATAGCCCCAAAGTCAGCGTCAGTGCTTGGCTTCATCGCATCGCCCATAACGCCGCAATCGATCGATTGCGGCGTCGGCGCGAGTCGTTCGACGATGAGTGCGAACTACGGAGCCCGAAATCGACGCAGCCATATGAACTGCTGACCGAGAAACGGGAGCGCCTGTCTTTCGACACCGCGCTCTTATCACTCCCCGCCCGTCAACGCGCCGCGCTCACGCTGTTCTTCCAACAGGGACTTACTCTAAGTGAAACAGCGCAGGTGCTTGAAACTGGGATTGAATCGGTGGAATCCCTGCTCGCGCGTGGTCGAAAAAACCTGAGCAAGCTGCTCGGTCCGACTGACGCCCCGCATCAGGACTCCAAGCCCGCTCACCACCGCAGAGGCTAATATGAGCGACCCCTCACGCGAACTCCTTCAATTTCAGAATCGTCTGGCTCAGCTGGGCGCCGATCTGGAGCGCTGGCCATTAGCCGAACGCGCGGCAGCCGCCCGTTTGCTGCTAACGTCGGATGAAGCGCGCGCCGCACGCGAGCACGCAGCAGGGCTCGATGCGCAGCTGCTCAGCGCAGGCCGTCTCCCCGCCAGCGAGGCGCTGCGGTCACGGGTCCTGGCGATTCCGGACCAGCATCCTCAGCTTGCAGAGCGCGGTCTCGGACGACAGGCCCCGCGCTGGGCCGTCGCGCTGCTGGCAGCCGCAGCCTTGCTCGGTGTCATGACAGAGCGTCTCATTGCTCCCCCCGAGCCCCCTGCTGCGATGCAGGAGGACGTGGACTCCGTCGCCGACCCCCTCGACCCCCTAGCGCTGGGCACCGAAGAGCTCCTATGAATCCCTCCATCAAGCCTTGGGCAATCGCGCTGGCCGTTTCGCTGACCCTGAACGTTTTTGGGCTCGGCTTCGTCGCCGCACGCCAGATACGCGGTCACCACTGGCGCGCCAACCGCGCGCAGGCGACTGCACAGACAAGTCATGGCGGCAGGCGCGCTGAGTTCCGAACGGGCGGTGGCCCACCCGCCAAGGTCCGGCAGGTTATTTTGGCGCACCAAACCGAGCTCGCTCCTCGGCGGGGTCTCGTTCAGTCCGCGCGAGAGTCTGCAAAACAAGCGTTAGTCACGGAGCCCTTTGACCGCGCGCGCCTGCTCCAAAGCCTCACCGAGCTAAGGCAGGCCAGCGGCGCCCTTGAGGAAGTCCGACATCAAGCGCTGGTTGAGGCAGCCGCCCAGATGGCGGCGCCAGAGCGTCGCTCACTAGCCGAATGGCTCGGTCACGAGCGCCGGCTCGAAGGGGCGAAGCGCGACTAATCGCTGACTGCGGCGCGCTCCCAGCGCGAGGGCGGCCTCAGCGCTGGAGCAAGGTCACGCAGGCCGCGAGGATCAGGAGCGCGGAAGCGCCGATCACGATCCGAAAGACCAACCCGCGAAACCGTTGGCGACGAGCCAGCTGCTCCGGTGACGGAGGCTCCAGCGACGGATCGCTAAGACGGAGCCCCTCGAGGGAGGTGTAGTCCTCGTCCTCGTGGGACATTGGTGGAGCGGTGGAGAAGAACCCTCCCGCGACGCCGTGAGCAAGGCTTTCAACCAGCGGCTCGTCCTCTGGCTCCGACGGCTCGGTCGCGGGCTGAGTCGTGAGCTCGGGCTTAGGGGTAGCTGAAGGTTCCGCGGGCTTGTCGACCCCTCCAGCCTTGTTGCCGGCATCGGCCTTGAGAACCTCGCCAGATTCGTCGCCCCAAGTTAGCTCGTCGAGCTCAGCATCGGCACCCGCGCGCACAGCCGAAGGCGGAGCGACGGAGACCGGTTCCGACGCGAGCGCAGCGCTTCCCGACAGGGGACCGCGGGTCATCGGGTACTCCCCGCTCTTGGTGGCAGTGCTGCGTTCACCGGGCCTCGGAGGAGCTAATCGTGAGGGTGATGGCGACGAAGTCAAAGGAAAATGGGTCATCTCACTTAAGTCTCCGCGCAACAGTGCCGTACGGCAGGGCCACCTCGTAATGTGTCGGACGGCCCGATACGGCTCACCAACTGGGCCCACGGGTCAGCGCACCCTTCCGACTACTGCCGAACGACTTCAGTTCCGGCCGGGGCGACGAAGGTGAACTCGCCGCCGTCCACCTTGGAATTGACGCTGGGCGCCGAGAAATCGAAGCGGTTGCGGTTTCCCTGGGCGTCGAGCAAAAGCACCCGACGAACCTGGGCGGTCGCGCCGTCAACGTAGAGGATCATCACGCGGTAAGCGGGGGTGGGATCCTTCGGTTGGGCCTCAAGCACCCAACCGCCTTCAAACTTCATGGCAGCGGCGTCGAGCTTCCGGAGCTTGAATGACTCCTGCAACTTGCCCTCGCCCACCAGAAACGCCAGGGCGGCCGGATAAGCGCTCTTGCCCATCTCGCTCTCGAACAGTTTGCGATTTTCCTGTTCGTAGACGCGGATCCGGTGACCGTCGGAGACCACGCGATTGCCGTTGTTCTTGTAGCGCCAGCTCATCTTGCCCGGCTTCTCGAACAGCACTTCCCCGTGGCTCTTTTTCTCGACGCCCTGAGCCTTGATGAAATAGGTCTGCCGAAACGTGGCGCGGAAAGACGAGGTCTTGTCGTAGAACTTCTGAACGCGTTCGGCGATGTCCTTGGCACTTTGGGCGCCCGAGGCGGCTGCGGGCGGCGCGGCCGCCGCGCTCGGCGTACTGCCACCAGTGGTCGAAACAGCGAGCAAAAGGGCTGAAAGAAGCGTGGTCGCTACGGTCGAACGCAACATTGAAGTCACCTGGGCGGGAAGAATTGTCCGGAAAGCGAGCCCCTAGGAAAGGGAGTGGCTGGTACTGCGGAGAGTCGGGCTCGACTCATGTACGCCTGGCAAACCCTACCCCTTCCTTCCCTTCTTGCCCACCCGCTCGCCCCACTACCGACTCGTGAGCCTAGAGGCCCTTTCGGACCCGAGCCAGAAGCTCTGGAGGCAGCTCTGCACGCCGGGCAGTCCGCCCCACCCTGGGAGCTGCGCCGGCCGGACCTCCTCTGGAATGCAGAACCGCGAGGGCCAGGGCGTCGGTCGCATCCTGCCGAGGTAGCTCCCCTAGCCCGAGCAGTGACCGCATCATCAAGGCGACCTGTTGCTTGTCTGCCTGGCCATTGCCGGCGATCGCTCGCTTGACCTGAGCGGGTGCGTACTCGTGGATCGCCACGCTGGCGCGAGCCAATGCGAGCAGCACGACCCCCCGCGCATGGCCAAGCTTGGAGGCAGCCTGTGGATCTTTGTGAAAAAACAGGGATTCTACAGCCGCAGCCTCTGGTTGGTGCGTCGCGAGCACGTCGAGCAGCGCTCGCTCGATTGCGACCAGGCGATGCGCCAGGTCAAACTCAGTCGGCGGGGAGATCACGCCGTGAGCGACGTGAACGAGCCTCATGCCCTCGCGTCGAATAACCCCCCAGCCGAGGTGTCGAGTCCCCGGGTCGATTCCCAAGACCAGCATCTCCCTCTCAGTAGCAGCTTCAGCGCTGGAAAGTCGAACACCCTTCCGGATATCACGGGCAAGACAGCTGGCTCGACTGGCCGTCGAGCGCTATGGAACAGGCCCTTGGCCCAACCGCGAACCCAGAGCACGCGCTCGCAACGTCCCCCCCGCCTCACGCCGAAAGGGCGGAAACGTCCCGGGCTCCATCCCAAAAAGCGGCGAACCGAGTCCCTTCGTCCGGGGCCCGCAGACAAGGTGAAGTCCGGACCCGAGACAGCCGGGACGCAGGCGCGCCGGTCTGCTCCCCTGCTCTCGACCAAGCAGAAGGCCTTCCTGCGAGGCCTGGCACATGGACTTGAGCCGATCGTCCAGATCGGAAAGGGAGGTGCCACCGAAGCGCTACTCGCGGAGCTGGAGCGCGCGCTCGAGGTGCATGAGCTCCTGAAGATCCGCATCGGCGGAGAATGCCCCGACGACGCCAAGTCGGTGATCTCGACGGTTGAGAGCGCCACCAACTGCGTGGTCGTTCAGGAAATCGGTCACGTGCTCGTGGCCTACCGACCCCGCGCTGTCAAACCCGTCATCGAGCTGCCGGTCGCCCCGCAGCGTGCAAGGTAGGGCATGATGGGCCGAGTCATGGAGCGTCATCAGTCCCCTGGCAATCTGGCATTCGTCGACATGGAGATGACGGGGTTGGATCCCCAGGTAGATGTCATCTTGCAGGCAGCCGTCATCATCACGACTCCCGAGCTCGAACCGCTCGAAGAGTACGTGTGCGACGTCTGGCAACCCGCGGCGGCACTGGCCGGCATGTCACCGTTTGTCCGTGATATGCACGAGAAGAGCGGCCTGCTCGAGCGGCTCGCCCAGTCGCGGATCGACACCCTCGGGGCAGAACGTCGCTTGCTCGAACGAATCGCCGGCTGGTGCCCCTATCCCGCGACGCTCTGCGGCAACAGCGTCGGCCAGGATAAGCGCTTCATCGAACGCTACATGCCTGGACTCGGCGGTTACCTGCACTACCGGATCGTCGACGTCACCAGCGTCAAGGTGCTCGGACGGCTGTGGTACGGCGAATCGGTTGACTACCGCAAGCCGGAAGAGGGCGCGCATGACGCCCTGTTCGACATTCAGCAGTCCATCGCGGAACTAAAGCACTATCGGAAGAGCTTTTTCCGCTGAGGTCACGTGGCGCGTGGGCAAGGCTCCGCGAGGGCCACTGACGTCACCAAGCGCGTTAGCGGGACTTCGGGAGGCGCCTCGACTGTGAGCGGGACTTGGGGAGGCGGCTCGACTGTGGGCGGGACTTGGGGAGGCGGCTCGACTGTGGGCGGGACTTGGGGAGGCGGCTCGACTGTGGGCGGAACTGGTCGCACGTTCCGCCCAGTTTTGCGGACAGAAACGGAGACGGGCGCGGTCGACTTTCCCTCGAAAACGACTGGCGCCCCGCGACCCGGCGGCTCAAGTTCGGCGCAGATGACCGACGTGACGTCGACCTGCGACCCCTCTGACGAATCCGCTTCCGCGCCGCCCCAAACGATTGTGTCGGAAGCCGAGGTATCCAACTGTCGGCGCGTGCTGGAAGCGTTGGTGTCCGATCCTCACCAACTTGCCCGAGTGTCCGAAGAAGAGCGGCACGCCATACTCCAGGCGGCAGGACGACTTTCGCGCCCAACACGTCACGAGCGCCAGCGTATTACGAAAGCCTTCCGTCGCTACGGCAAGGAAGTCTCCAAACAGGAGGATCTCCGCCTCCGGCAGACCGTCGCCATTCGGGAAGCACGCGAACAGCCTCGCACCACTAGCCTACTCGACGGTGGCGCCGACTGGGTCAATGCGTTGCGGGACCGAGTGCAGGGAGCTGGCGAGGAAGAGGAGCGGCGCACGCTCAACTCCGAGCAGCACTGCTACATTTGCAAGTGCGACTACCGAGAACTGCACTTTTTCTACGACTCGATGTGCCCGAAGTGCGCAGAATTCAATTTCCGCAAGCGCACCCAAACCGCAACGCTTACAGGGCGCGTTGCGCTGGTCACGGGAGCACGTATCAAGATCGGGTTTCACGCGGCGCTGCTGATGCTACGCGCGGGAGCGACCGTGATCGCTACCACGCGCTTTCCAAACGACGCAGCCGAACGGTTCGCGCGCGAGACCGACTACGAGGAATGGCGCGACCGATTGTCAGTCTTCGGACTCGACCTTCGCTACTGTCCGAGCGTTGAGCGATTCGCCGACCATATTCTTGAGAGCGAAACCCGCCTTGATTTCCTGCTCAACAACGCGGCCCAAACCGTCCACCGTCCGGCGTCGTTCTACACGCACCTGGCAGAGCATGAAAGGCGAACACTCGGCGAGCTGCCAACCGAGCAACGCGCTCTGCTGCAGCGCAACCACGAGCTGTGTCGTGCGCTCCAGAGCGCCTCAAGTAGCCCACAGGCCCTCAGTGGTCCGCTCGACGGGAGTTCCACCCTTGGGGGAGGACGTCCGCTAGGACTCGCGGCGCCGTCGGTGTTCGAACTAGCAGGACTGGAGTTCGGTCATGATCCGGTCAACTTTCCGCTGGGTCGCTTCGATGCCGACGGTCAACAGCTCGATCTGCGCGACAACAACAGTTGGCGAATGAAGGCAGCTGACGTCTCCACGTCTGAGCTGCTCGAAGTCCACCTAGTCAACGCGATCGCGCCCTTCATTCTGGTCTCTCGCCTCAAGACGCTGATGCAGCGCACCTCCGCGCAGGACAAACACATCGTCAACGTTTCTGCCATGGAGGGCGTATTCGCGCGTTGGACCAAGACGGACCGTCACCCCCATACGAACATGGCCAAGGCATCGCTCAATATGCTGACGCGCACCTCGGCGAGCGACTACCTGAAGGACGGAATTCACATGAACTCCGTCGATACAGGCTGGGTCACCGACGAGGACCCCCATCGACACGCGGTGCGCAAGCGCAATGACTACGACTTTAGCCCACCGCTCGACGCACTCGATGGGGCTGCTCGTGTTTGCGATCCGATTTTCACGGGATTTCTGACCGGCGAGCATGCCTGGGGTCAGTTCTTCAAGGACTACCGTCCGTCAAACTGGTGAGTCCCGAGTACCCCGGGGTCACCCGCCCCGCTCGGCGCAGTCCACCGGTCGCCGCTGGTGCTCCGGAGGCGACGCCGCTGAGCGCCCCCAAGGAGCTCAGCGCTGCGAATAATTCTGCGGAGAGGGAGGGATTCGAACCCTCGGTAGGCTTTTGACCTACGCCCGCTTAGCAAGCGGGTACCTTCGGCCACTCGGTCACCTCTCCGGGCCTCTTTTAGCGACCCGAAAGCTACTCGCGGTGACTCGAACGTCAAGTCAAACCCGACAATTGGCCCTCGGGTCGCACAGATTGCTCGCCAACTCACCTCAGTCCTGGCCTATCGAGCTAGTCTCCATAACGATGACGCGCGCACCTCACCCCCGCCGTCCCACCCCGGCTCAAGTGTCCAGCGCACGACGCGAGTTGACGCTGAAACTCGGCCCATCGCGCGTGCTCAGCGAACCCAAGGATTGCGAGGCCTTCGCGCGCGACGAGTCCGAGACGGAGCTGTTCGTCCCTGACTTGGTGGTGCTCGCCGACTCACCAAGCGCAATTCAAATCACGCTTGAGATCGCTCAGCGTACCGAGGTTCCGGTCACTCCCCGCAGTGCCGGCACGGGCAAAACCGGCGGAGCCGTGCCCATCGCCCATGGCATCGTGCTGGTCACGACGGGCATGAACCAAATCAAAGAAATCGACCGCGGGGAGGGGATTGCCGTGGTTGGGCCAGGAGTGATTCTTCAGGATCTCCATCGGGCCGCGGAAGCAGAGGGATGGTTCTATCCCCCAGATCCAAACAGCCTAGATACCTGCTGCATCGCTGGGAATGTCGCAGAAAACGCCGCAGGACCTCGCGCGTTCAAGTACGGCGCGACTCGCGATTGGGTGCTCGGTATTGAGGCGTTCGTGATCGGAGGCGAGCAGCTTCAGGTCGGACATCGCACCAGGAAAGGTGTCACGGGCTACGACGTCACCTCGCTGCTCGTCGGCAGCGAAGGAACCCTCGCGGTCTTCGGGGATGTCACTCTCAAGCTGATCCCTCTGCCTGAGCAGACGCTGTCGATGATGGCTCTCTTTCCTGACGTGGCGTCGGCGGCGGCGGCGGTGGCAGCAATCACGGATAATGGCGCTCATCCCCGCTGCATGGAGCTCCTAGACGCCACTACCCTCCAGGCCATGCGCGATGCTGGAAACCCAGTGGACGTCCGTGCCGGGGCGCTCCTGATGCTCGACGTTGATGGCGAAGAGGCGGGAAATCTAGCCTGCGCCGAGCGCATCGCGGACGCCTGCGCGACCGTGCCGTTCATCGATCTGCTGGTCGCCCAGGATGCCAGTCAACGGGATCGGATTTGGGCAGCTCGGCGCGCGATGAGTCCGGCGATTCGGCGCCTGAGTCGCTTCAAGCTCAGCGAGGATATCGTCGTCCCGCGCCTAAAAATGCCCGACTTGCTGCTTCGAACCGAGGAGCAGGCTCAGCGCCACGGAGTCCGATGGCTCGCCTACGGCCATGGTGGCGACGGCAACCTGCATGTCAATTTCCTCTGGGACGCCCCAGAGGACTCAGGGCGGGTCCAGGCGGCCATCGCACAGCTGTTTCGCGACACCGTGGCGCTACGAGGGACCCTCAGCGGCGAACATGGCATCGGTCTGCTCAAGCAACCCTTCTTGGACCTTGAGCAGTCACGCCCGCTAATCGACCTTCAACTGCGCCTCAAAGCCGCATTTGATCCAGCGGGACTGCTGAATCCGGGCAAAATCTTCCCGAGCGTCGGCCATTCGACCTGCTAATCGCTGCGCCGCCAGGCAGTTTGCCGGGGGCAATTGTCCCAATTCTTTGCTCAATTTGGCGGCCGCCGGGTAATGATGCGCTCCGAGGGTATCTATGGCTATTGCCGTTCTCGTTGGTTCACTTACGTTGCCCGCCGGCACTAGAGATCGGTGGTTCCAAGAGGCTCTGACCGTTGCCGACCTTGAAGGCTGGTCCGAGGAAGGCGAGCTGTTCGACGGAACAGCCGAGCCAAACTACGCCACCGTCAGCGCGCTGGTGGATGCAATGGCCATTCGCGCCGACGAACCAGGTCCGACCTTTCTGGAACTCGATGGGATTGAGACGATCTCGATTCGCGGCACCTTCGACGAAGATACCTTCGTGCAGCTTCACCAGGACGTCACGGTGGCGCTCCGCAAAGCGCAGGCGCTCGGCGGTCGAGGGGAAGCTGCTTTTCTCCTTCTTGGAACCTCCGGCGCCTTCCACATCGAGCTCAATGACGAGGGTTCCTTTCTGAGTCTCGAGGAAGCCTCCGAGCTCTTTCACGAGAGCGAGGGGATCGCTCAGTCCTTCGTGGAATTGAGCGAATGGATCCACGCACTCGGTCGAACTGAGAGCCTCAGCCGCGCGGCGTACCTGCAGCTGGAGGCCCGACTTGGGCTACCCCCCGAGCCTCTCGAGCAGGAGCAATCCACTCGACAGTACATCGATGCACTCTCCGATGATGCCCTCACCGCGGCACTAACCGCTGAACGCGAAGCCAGCGATTCCGCACTGGTCGTGAACGCCGAGGCCTATCGGCTGGCGCTGGCGTCCCATGCGCCTGCCGCCCGCGTCCTGTCGCCTGTGCTGGCCGCTCGCGCCGGAGCGACGCAACTCCAGGCGGACTGGCTCCGCTGGCTTGAGCTCGCCGAAAGCCGACATGCCAAGTGCTCGCTGCTGCGCGCACTAGCGCAAACCCCCAGCGAACCGGTCATTGACGCCCTGCTCCGAGCCGCCTCCGAAGCGGGCGCGGTTGGGGCGGAGGCAACAACCCAGCTTGCGCAGCTGCAAGTGCCCACGCTCAGTAACGACCTTGAGCAGCGGCTAGATTCCGCACTGTTCCAAACTGGCACGTACGCCGCCGTGGCGCCTGGGCGAGACCCGTCGGAGTCTGAAGCTGCGAGTGCGTCAGCGTCCCTGGCGTGCGCCGTCGGGGTGCTTACGGCACTGCAGGCTCGCAAGGTCCGTACGGCCTTTCCAAAGCTCGTCGCTCTCTTTCGCTCGACCTGTCCCGAGCACCTGTTGTTGAAGACCACAGTGGTCGCGGCGCTCGTCGCGCTAGGTACACCGGACCAGCTCAAGGAGCTCGAAGACGAACTCGCATACTTCCAGGTGGGAATGGGCCATGCGCTCAACGCCAACGTCGAAAGGCGCGCTAGCCTCCTCGGTCTGACGCGTGCCGACGAAGACTTCGCGAAGTTCACGGGGGTCACGGCCGACACGCTACGGGCCTTGCTCGAGGAACAGTTCATCGACGCAAATGCTCGCCAGAACGACGCGCCTTCAACGGAGGAATTCCTAGTATTTCTGAGCGAATGGCCTGAAGCGACTGCCTACGGCTACGCAGTCGGCCCAGCTCGCAAAGACTATCGGGTCATGCTGGAGGGCCTGCTCGTGGAGACCGCCCCAGCCGATTCCGACCGTGGGGAGTCGCTACGAGAAGCCTTCATCGACTTCTGCGCCGGCGCGACTGAGCTGGACATCGAACCCCCGCTCCTGCGGGCGTTCTGGACCTGAGGGGGAGGGTCCGCGGGCGTGCTTCTGCGCCCGCAATCTTGCCGACTTCGGGTGCCAGCCAGACGGAGAGACGCCAATGCCCGCGGGCCCACATGCCCGCGGCCCGCATGCGTGCGTGCGTGCGGGGTGTTGCCTCCTTCGGGATATGCCAGCGCTCCGCTCTGGCGAGTGCCGAGCGCCCGAGATGACCGTCGTGCTTCGGCTCAGTGGGGAGTGCTGCAGCGCTTCTCGCCGCGCGCCGTTGAGTATACGCTCCTCGCTGTGAAGCCAACGATCTGCGTCAACATGATTGTGAAGAATGAGGCACGCGTGATTGAACGCTGCCTAGCGTCAATACGACCATGGATCGACTCGTGGGTCATCGTCGACACGGGCTCCACCGATGGGACGCAAGAGCTCATTCGCCGCTGCATGGCCGATCTTCCGGGTGAGCTTCACGAACGCCCCTGGCGAGATTTTGGAAGCAACCGGAGTGAAGCGATTGAGCTCGCGCAGTCCCGCGCGGACTATCTCCTCATCATTGACGCGGACGAAGTTCTTCGGACCGAGTCCGGCTTCGCCATGCCCACGCTGTCGGCCGAGGCCTATCAACTCAAGACTGTGCTTGGTTCAACCGTCTATTATCGAACGCAGCTGGTGTCGACGCGGCTAACCTGGCGCTTTGAGGGGATTGTCCACGAGTACTTGGAGTGCGGCCACCCTGTGCACCACGAGAAGCTCGAAGGACTGGTGAACTACCCGACGGCAGACGGCGCGCGCTCTGAGGATCCCAGTAAATTCCTCAAGGATGCGAAGCTCCTGGAGACAGCGCTGGAGAAGGACCCAGGCCATCGCCGTTATCAATTCTACCTGGCTCAGAGTTATCGCGACGCGGGCCTGCCTTTGCAGTCCCAACTCGCCTACCAAGCCCGCGCCGCACTGGGCGGCTGGGACGAAGAAGTCTGGTACTCGCGCTACCAAGCCGCGCGACTCGGAGAACAACTGGAGCAACCCGAAGCGGACGTGCTCCATGCCTACCTGACGGCCTATCAGTTTAGGCCTTCGCGCGCGGAAGCGCTCTGCTACCTCGCCAGGTACGAACGACTGCGAAGCCAGTTCCACCTAGCCTATTTGTTTGCCAAGACTGCCAGTGAGCTACCGCCGCCCGCCGACATCCTGTTCGTCGATGCGGCCGTGTATGACTGGACGAGCAAAGACGAGCTGGCTATCGCCGCATATTACCTTGGCAAACACGCCGAGGCGATCGCGGTAAACACCGTCTTGCTCGAGAGTTCACGCCTTCCCGAGCAACAACGCGAACGAATCTACGCAAACCGCGAGTTCAGTCTCAAGACACTCAGAGGTAGCGGCGATTAACATAGCGTCGGGTTCAGTCGCAAAGCGCTCAGAGGCATGGGCGCACGACGCAGTGCTCAGGCCGTGCTGACTGCGAAGGCTGCGTGGCGTTCCGGCTGACTGCGCAGGTCGCCAGCGCGGCCGGGACAGCGCAGGGCGGTCGGGCCGTGGGGGCGCCGATTCGAGCGACAAAATAGGACAAGGCCGCGAAGCTGATGCTTCGCGGCCTTGATAAATTAACCCGGCAGCGTCCTACTCTCCCACACAGACTCCCGTGCAGTACCATCGGCTCCGAAAAGCTTGACTTCCGAGTTCGGGAAGGGATCGGGTATGGCCTTTTCGATATCGCCACCGGAAAACGTTTTGGGCGCCCAAGCCCCTAGCAAAGATTAGCGCTTTGCATTGTGGGTCTCGTGTGCCGCGCTCGACCTTGGTCGATGCAACGGGCACCCGGACTCCAGACACGAACTACAATACTTGCCTTAGTGGATAGGTCAAGTCTCACGGCCTATTAGTACCGGTTAGCTCCGCGTGTTGCCACGCTTTCACACCCGGCCTATCACCTTGTAGTCTACAAGAGGCCTTTAGTGCCTTACGGCAGGGACACCTAGTCTTGAGGCCGGCTTCCCGCTTATATGCTTTCAGCGGTTATCCGTTCCGTACGTGGCTACCCGGCTATGCCATTGGCATGACAACCGGCGCACCAGAGGTACGTCCACCCAGGTCCTCTCGTACTATGGGTAGCTACTCTCAAGTGTCCTGCGCCCACGGCAGATAGGGACCAAACTGTCTCACGACGTTTTAAACCCAGCTCGCGTGCCGCTTTAATTGGCGAACAGCCAAACCCTTGGGACCTGCTCCAGCCCCAGGATGCGACGAGCCGACATCGAGGTGCCAAACCGCGCCGCCGATGTGAACTCTCAGGCGCGATCAGCCTGTTATCCCCAGAGTACCTTTTATCCGATGAGCGATGGCCCTTCCATTCGGGACCACCGGATCACTAACACCTGCTTTCGCAACTGGTCGACCTGTCGGTCTCGCAGTAAAGCCCCCTTATGCGTTTGCACTCTACGGCTGGTTTCCAATCAGCCTGAAGGGACCTTCGTACGCCTCCGTTACGATTTAGGAGGCGACCGCCCCAGTCAAACTGCCCACCAGACAGTGTCTCTCGTCCGGATCACGGACGCAGGTTAGACTCCCAGATTATCCAGGGTGGTATTTCAACGATGGCTCAGCCGAACCCAGAAGCCCGGCTTCATAGCCTCCCACCTATCCTACGCAGAACAACCCGAAAGTCACTGTCAAGTTGCAGTGAAGGTTCATGGGGTCTTTCCGTCTTGCCGCGGGTAGAGGGCATCTTCACCCCCTATGCAATTTCGCTGAGTCCCTGGTCGAGACAGTGGGGATGTTGTTATGCCATTCGTGCAGGTCGGAACTTACCCGACAAGGAATTTCGCTACCTTAGGACCGTTATAGTTACGGCCGCCGTTTACTGGGGCTTCGGTTCAATGCTTCGTTTCCTGACATATCCCCTTAACCTTCCAGCACCGGGCAGGCATCAGACCCTATACGTCCTCTTACGAGTTCGCAGAGTCCTGTGTTTTTAGTAAACAGTCACAACCCCCGTTTCACTGCGACCAACGACAGCTTGTAGGGTAAACCTACGCACCACCGTCGGCACACCTTCTCCCGAAGTTACGGTGTCAATTTGCCGAGTTCCTTAACCAGGGTTCTCTCACGCGCCTTGGGATATTCACCCCGCCCACCTGAGTCGGTTTGCGGTACGATCGCCAAAGTGACTCCGCACGCGGCTTTTCTTGGAAGCGTGGGATTACTCAGTGTCTGGCTCTAAAAGAGCCAACCTCATCACCTCTCGGCCTTGAACCGCCGTTTGTCCCTATCGGGTCCTAACGGTCCAGCCTACGGGCTTGAACACAGACAACCATCCGCTGTGTTGAGCTACCCTCCTTCGTCCCCGCTTGCTTCATCGCCATCCTTGGCGGTGCAGGAATATTAACCTGCTTTCCATCACCTACGCCTCTCGGCCTCGGCTTAGGTATCGACTAACCCATGGGAGGATTATCCTTCCCCAGGAAACCTTGGGCTTACGGCGACCGAGTTTCTCACTCGGTTTATCGCTACTCATGCCTGCATAGTCACTTCCGAAGGCCGGTAACAGTCGTCTCCGTCTGTCGTGTATCTCCTTCGGAACGCTCGCCTACCGCTCTCTTTCGAGAACCCGTAGCTTCGGTACTGAACTTAGCCCCGTTAAATTTTCGGCGCAGACCCGCTTGACCAGTGAGCTATTACGCTTTCTTTAAAGGATGGCTGCTTCTAAGCCAACCTCCTGGTTGTCTAAGCGTTTCCACATCCTTTTACACTTAGTTCAGATTTGGGGACCTTAGCTGACGGTCTGGGCTCTTTCCCTCTCGGCAACGGAACTTATCTCCCGCTGCCTGACTCCCGGGCACTTGTCGTCGGCATTCGGAGTTTGGTTGGGTTTGGTAGTCGGGTAAGACCCCTAGCCCATTCAGTGCTCTACCTCCGACGCAATTCACCCGAGGCTATACCTCAATATATTTCGGCGAGAACCAGCTATCTCCCGGCTTGATTAGCCTTTCACTCCTACCCACACCTCATCGCCCGCATTTTCAACTGCGGTGCGTTCGGTCCTCCAAGCGGTGTTACCCGCCCTTCAACCTGGACATGGGTAGATCGCACGGGTTTCGGGTCTACGTCGCGCGACTCTTCGCCCTGTTAAGACTCGCTTTCGCTTCGGCTCCACCTATCGGCTTAACCTTGCCACGCAACGTAACTCACAGGCTCATTATGCAAAAGGTACGCGGTCACACATTGCCTTGCGGCCATAGTGCTCCCACTGCTTGTAGGCACACGGTTTCAGGAACTATTTCACTCCCCTTCCGGGGTACTTTTCACCTTTCCCTCGCGGTACTCGTTCACTATCGGTCAATGAGGAGTCTTTAGCCTTGGGAGATGGTCCTCCCAGATTCCCACCGGATTTCACGTGTCCTGCGGTACTCGGGTGTCTTCAGTGAGGTCGACTACTTTCACGTAAGGGGCTGTCACCCTCTATGGCCGGCCTTTCCATGCCGTTCCGTTACCAGTCAACTTTGTAACTCACTGGTAGTTATGCCAAACTACCTAGAAGATCCCACGACCCCGATATAGCAACGCTAGCATGCTTACACTATATCGGTTTAGGCTGGTCCCCTTTCGCTCGCCGCTACTAGGGGATTCGCGTTTGCTTTCTCTTCCTCCCGGTACTTAGATGTTTCAGTTCCCGGGGTTCGCTGCCTAACGGCTATGTATTCACCGTTGGCTGGCAGGTTTAACCTGCGCGGGTTGTCCCATTCGGAAATCCTCGGATCAAAGCTTGTTAGCAGCTCCCCGAGGCTTATCGCAGCTGTCCACGTCCTTCTTCGCCTCTCATTGCCTAGGCATCCACCGTGCGCCCTTTGTAACTTGACCTTATCCCTTAAGGCACGCATTCAGCTCGTGTCCGGAGTCCGAATGACGAACTCCCTCACGATACTCAGCGCGTAACACACGCCTTGCGTGTGTCATCATCACTAGTTATTTGGACGCTTAACGTTTAATTGTCAGAGAACTACCGCCGCTTTCGCAGCGTCGCCTGTTTAGGCGATCCCAACAGCGTCCCGAAGGACTCTCTTGGGTTTATCTATTCAACTCTTGTGGAGCTGATCGGGATCGAACCGACGACCTCAGGCTTGCAAAGCCCGCGCTCTCCCAGCTGAGCTACAGCCCCGTGGTCGGCTCTTGCACTCTACGTGGGCCAGGGCAGATTTGAACTGCCGACCTCACGCTTATCAGGCGTGCGCTCTAACCAACTGAGCTACTGGCCCGAAGGGTTCCTTCGCGCACGGCCGCGCTTGGACCTTGCATCGGTCCCTCAAAACTGAGTTCTATCTGCTCTGCTCATTCTTCGTTTGCGTTCCGAAGATGGCCATTACGCGAGCTATGACCTTTCAGGACTCCTCAATTTTCAGAGGAGTTCTCCTTAGAAAGGAGGTGATCCAGCCGCAGGTTCCCCTACGGCTACCTTGTTACGACTTCACCCCAGTTACCGAGCACTCCTTGGGGACCTGCCTCCCTTGCGGGTTGGCGCAGCCACTTCTGGAGCAATCGACTCCCATGGTGTGACGGGCGGTGTGTACAAGGCCCGGGAACGTATTCACCGCTGCCATGCTGATCAGCGATTACTAGCGATTCCGACTTCAAAGAGTCGAGTTGCAGACTCTTATCCGTACTGAGGCCGGTTTTTTGAGATTAGCTCCCCCTCGCGGGTTCGCGACCCATTGTACCGACCATTGTAGCACGTGTGTAGCCCTGGACGTAAGGGCCATGAGGACTTGACGTCATCCCCACCTTCCTCCGACTTGAAGGTCGGCAGTCCCGTTAGAGTGCCCAACTTAATGCTGGCAACTAACGGCAAGGGTTGCGCTCGTTGCGGGACTTAACCCAACATCTCACGACACGAGCTGACGACAGCCATGCAGCACCTAACCATTGATTCTCCGAAGAGCACCCCAGCCTTTCAGCCAGGTTCCAATGATTTCTAGCCCAGGTAAGGTTTTGCGCGTTGCGTCGAATTAAACCACATGCTCCACCGCTTGTGCGGGCCCCCGTCAATTCCTTTGAGTTTTAGCCTTGCGGCCGTACTCCCCAGGCGGAGTGCTTAACGCGTTAGCTTCGGCACCACGAGGGTCAAAGCCCG
>JBBRAB010000012.1:0-118354 GCA_038207155.1 Polyangiales bacterium | reverse complement strand
TCAAGCATGCTCAAGTCGGCGTCAGGAGGAACGACAAAATTGGAGTATACAACAAGCGCCTGCTCGCCGGCTGGAACGTTGGCTTCATGCTTCGCGTCCTGGGGGTCGCTACGTGACCACTTTTTGATGCGATTGCCCTGTGTCTTGAGCCCCCACGAACGCAAGTGGGTCAACACGCCACAGTGACACGTAGTTCCCACGCTGCACCGGAGGCCCCCCCGCACTCGGCGCGGAAACCCCGCCCTCACTGGGCGCTACTCTCAGCGAACACTCGTGAGCTGCTCTGCAGTTGGATTGCTAGTGTCCAAGATCTCATAGTTCCTCGACAGCTCCCGTACGAAAGGCTCGTCATGCTTCTCCCAAGCATGACAGGCGACCGGCAACTCGCCCGCAAGGCCATGGCAACGACGCGGCTCCAATTCGTAGGCAAGCCGCAGGGCGACCTCAACAGGTGCCACTTTGAACCTGGAGTCGAGTAACCCGAGCGTGGAGATTAGAATGTCCTCATTGCAAGAGCGCATTCGGACCCGCCAAGGATGGCGACGAAGCAATTCCCTCATACCCGCGACGCGCCTCAGAGAACACCCCCCATTTCCCACCTGGACAATGAGTTTGGGGGAACGCCCGCCCAGAACTCGATCTATCCAGCCTTTTCCTCGAAAGTCGAAGCGGAACACTTCAAGCCCATCAGGCCAAGGAGCTCCGATGTAATCGTAGCCGAGTGAAATGAGCTCTTCGAGCCGATCGCGGAATACCCAAACGTCCAGCTGACAGATCAGAACGTAGGCGCTACCCGCGAATTTTTCGTAGAATTCGCCCGATAGCATCAATCGGTTGTACCCAGCGATACTGGCAAAGTACGCGGGATGGAACCGTTGAATCTGCTCCCCAGGTTGCATGTCATAAGCATCGAGAGCAAGCCCCGCGGGTGCGACGAATACCAATGAATGCTTGCGAAGCACCGAACGCATGCGTCTCAACGCCATCAGATCCGACGCGGAGGGATCACGCCGATAGGCTGGGACGACAATCGCAACCGCTGATTTAGTCACAAGGTTCCGTCTTCGTGTAGGGACCTGAGCCGCTCGCACAGATACGACTCAAGCACACGGCATCGACCAATCTCCTTAGAAACGGCGTGAGCTGAAGTGCACCGAGTCATCGCTAGCCCTCGCGTACGCGTGTCGCAACAATATAGTAGCGAAAAGCGAGCAGAGGATCGAGTCGACCCCGAGACAGCCAGCTTACGAAACGCTTCTTCGATCGCGACTCTTGCTCGATATTGGAACTAATGGACTCTATCGCGTACCCCGTACTGCGAAACATCTCAAGCATGTCGTCGGGACAGAAGAATCTCAGGTGCGTGCGGTCTAGCAAGCCCTCCTGCACGTAGCGAAAACGCTGCTTCAGCACCAGGTCAAATACAACGGAATAGTGGCCAACGTTCGGAATACTGGCAACAACCACCCCTGTGGGAGACAGTAGTCGCGAAAGCTGCATAAGGGCTGACCAAGGATCCACAAGGTGCTCCAAGACGTCGGCCAGAATAATACAATCGAACTGCCTCGACCCCAACTGGACGCCGGCTTCCTCCACGGAACAGGTATAAAACTCGTCCACCAAGTCGGTGTTGCACGCAGCTAGTCTGGCGTGAGGCTCTATTCCGACCGCGACTTGGACCACCTGCGAGCGCTTCAGCTCAGCTAGCGTCGCCCCAGTTCCGGCCCCGATCTCAAGCACCGACGTCGGCTTGTACTTGCGCACCAGCTCTACGATATCAGCTCGTGCATGTCCGAAATAGCTCTCAGTCTTGGTGTCGTACATTTGGCTCATGTGCGGCTTCCCGACTCAAGTGACCGGTCCCAACTCTCTGCAATACCTGTTGTAAGTTGCCCCAGACCACCACAGAATTCATTTGTCGAAGGCAGCTTCACTTGGGGCACTCAAGCATCTCGTCCGGAGGACATCGGTATCCTTCCGCTGGCGCCAACCCCTGCTCTCGGCGCATTTCAGCCGTCCAGTGGGCCTCAAAATTCTCGGGCGTCGAGTAGTCTAGAAGGGCCCTGGTCTTGGCCGAAGGTGCCCAGGTAGGAGCACCCTCCATAGCTCGCACCAACGCTGATGGGAGTTCGCTCTTGGCCCGCATGGGGAGCACCCACCCAAGGTCAAATGACTTCACCGTGGTACCTGTCCACCCGTAGTCCCACCCAATTACCGGACGACCGTGAGCGGCAGCGCGTAACACAAAACTGACCGATCCGGGGTAGTTCCGATAGAGCGCCGAAATGAGATCAGCAGCAGCAACGACCTGGTCCAAGTCCGTGTCGCTGAGCCAATGGTCATGCAACACCAACGAAGAACGCGCTGCCGACGAGGTTTCCTGGAACTTCACACAAGCGTGACGCACCTCGTCAGTTGCACGCCCAGCGAGTAGCACTTGGGCGTTCCCAGCGAGCCCAGCCGCAAGGAAAGCGTTCAGGAGCGTGGAGACCCCTTTGCGCTCGTCCAAGTATCCGCAAATCGCTACAACTGGTGCGTCCGCGCCGAGCCCGAAGGACTGCCTTGCTACGGCTCTCGAGGCAGCTTCGGAATGCTCAACAGGGTCGGGCATGAGCCGCCAGAGCCCAGGTCGCCCGGTGCGCACAGCGCTAGGCACCAGGTGATGGTGTACCGTCGATGGAACTGCCTCAAGCAGCTTCCAGGAGGCTCTGGTGCGAAGCCGCCTCCCTACACTGCCATCGTTCTCGCAGATTCGCGCATTCAGGGACAGGATCTCGAGAGGCGGACCTCGCCGAACGCGGGAATTGCCGCGGGACCAGAGGGAGAACGTCTGCGCGACATAGTCCGCCGTAGGGACCACAATGCGATCGTAAGACTCATCTCGCAATCGGTCGAGACAGTACCCATAGTGCCAGAGCGGGCTCAACCTCGAGGGGGCTGGGAGCTCCAGAACCTTCGTATTCTCTGGTGCGAGGAGAGCTAAAAACTCCTCCGTTCGCGGAGTGTCTGGGTTGGTACAGAGAACAACCTCCGCCCCCTCTGCGCGGAACGCCCGTTGAACCAGGCGGACCCAATTCAATCGGTGGCCCTGGGCAAAGGGCTCAAATATGAGTACGCGAGGCTGGGTCATGAGCGCAAAGATGACTAATACATCACATTGACAGGACTGGCCCAGTATTCACGCGCTCGGTCAACGCAGAGCACAGTGAACAGCAGTGTGGTGACGCTCCAGCGATCCGGCTCCGGCGCGAGGCCGAGTAGCCACGCCCGCCGCAGGTACCGGTCTGCACTTCGGCCGGTCCGAGTCAGGTTGTCCTTAGCGTGCCGTGAGAGCAACGATTGCCAAGCCTCAGGCGAGAAGAATTTTCGGGCAGTAGGACTTTCCCGCAACATTTCCAGGTGTTTCCCAACCAGCGTACTGAGCAGGTGCGCTGGGATCTCGAAGCCCTTCTTCTTGACTACTGGCAGCGGATACCCAGTCGCATCTAGCGCCTTTCGAAGCACTGGCTTGGATGGCCCCCGTCCCGGAACCCGTTCCCAAACGGGGAGCCCAAGCACCGCCTCGAGCACGCAATGGTCTACGAGTGGCACGCGAACCTCCATGGACGCAGCCATCCCAACCTTGTCTCCCAGTAATAGACCATTGTTGAGAAGGTAGGTGCCACGAAGCGCCTTGTAGACATCGTCCGAGCTGCGCCAGTGCCTGGCCGAACCCGGCGAGGAAAGCGCTGCGCTACCTACAGGAGCTAGACGTCGAAGAATACGCATTCGCGAAAACACCGCTGGAGTCACCCCGAGCAGGTCATCGTCTGACCGGCTGTCGTCTCCGGCGGGATGGGCAAAGGCTCGCAGCAAGGAACTCGCGCCGGCAACACCCGCCGGCAGGAATCGACGCTCAAGATCCAGGGCCCGTCCGATTTTGTTATAGGCGCCGTAGCCGAAAAAGACCTCGTCCCCGCCAATCCCCGTGTGGACCACGCGACATCCCAGTTCCCGAGCACGCCGATAGAGCAACCACTGGATCACACTCGACGGATCCGCTGCGGGTTCATCCACGCGGGCCGTCATATCCGCGAAGCCCGACTCAAGATCGGCATCCGACACCGCCAGCCGATGCACCGAAAGCCCAAGCCGTCGCGCGTATTCCATGGCGGCTGTCGACTCGTCTTCGGCGGACACTCGGTCGTATCCTGCCGTTATTACGATCGCATCTCCTCCGTCCAGCATTGCTCGGGCCGCGACAAACGAAGAATCGATGCCGCCACTAAGCAGCACAGCACTCGGAACATCCGAACGGAGGTGCAAGCGAGCCGCTTCGACAAGCTGCTCCAGCACGGCCTCGGAAGACCCGCCACCGCCGGGAGTTGGTTCCCGCCAATATGGCTGCACGGTGATACCTGACTTGTCGACACAGACGAAATGGCCGGGCGCGAGGCGCGATACCCCTTCTAGGAGAGACTCCTCAGCGTGCACAGCGTAGGTATGCTTGAGCAGCCCGAGCGTTGGCTCTCTGGCAAGACGAACCCGAGCAAACCCCGTAGCCACAAGTCCCCGCAGTTCAGAACTGAATGCAACACTATCGCCCTGCTTGGCCCAGTAGAGCGGCTTGATCCCTAGACGATCTCGGGCAACCACGAGGCGCCCCACTCGCGAATCCCACAAGGCGAAACCAAACATGCCGCGCAAGCGCTGTAGCCCCTCCAGCCCATACTCTTCGTACAGGTGGAGAATTGTCTCGCAGTCGCCTTCTGTGCGAAACCGGTGACCCAGGGAACTCAGCTGCGCTCGGAGCTCTCGGTAGTTGTAGATTTCGCCGTTGCATACCAGCGCCAGCTCACCAGTCTCGTTGAACAGGGGCTGCGGAGAACCCGCGACATCGATGATTGCCAACCTCGTCATTCCGATGGCAACCGGCCCTGACAGGTGGCGCCCCGAACCATCCGGGCCACGAAATCGCATCGTCTGCAGAGCCCGTTCAAGGAGGATGCTTCGTTCTGCCATCTCCGTGGCAGGAGCGAACAAGGCAAATATTCCGCACATCTAGAGACTCCCACCTCTGGGTAACAAGCAAAGCGGCGCGGCCCAGTGTCTTCTATTCGGCGGTTGCCAACTTCCCATCTGGTGTAACTCCGAAACCACACTATCTGGCGACCAGCGTATCGCAACCAGGTGGTTCGTACTACCCTCAGCAGCACAATTCCCCATGAACGGGGCTTCATCGACTCCGGTCCGACAGGTCGAAAGCGCTGATCACTGCTTGGTTCTGGGGGATGCCGTGACTACGTCTAACCATCGGACAACCGAGTGCTCCGCACCCGTTTCTTCAATCTTTCGGTCCCGGGATTCTTGTCTCGTGCACCCGCTCTCCCAAGTCCAACCGCCGAATCACTCGGGCCGGGTTGCCCGCCACAATGCAGTCAGGTGGCACGTCGCGGGTCACCACCGCGCCCGCGCCAACGATGGAGCGAGCGCCAATTGTGACTCCTTTAAGGATGATGGCGTGAAGACCGATCCACGCATCGTCCTCAATCACCACTGGACAACAAGCAACGTGAGTCCAGTCTTTCTCACCGCGCAACCAATTCCCCACATCTGGACGGCGTTGAAGATAGTCAGTCGAGTGCGAATCGTGGTCGACAATGGCTGCACCCCATGCAAGCTGAACGCGCGCTCCGATCGTCACTGAAGTTGCTGACGATATGGTTGAGGCCCCGAGGTATGTTCCGCAGCCTACTTGTACTAAAGCGCCACTGCGCTCAGTGACAATGTACGCATTCACCAGAGAGCCGGCACCAACAAGTAGCGTCGAGTTCGATGCCAGTCTGACCCTTCGGGCGCGAACAATCGACCCACTACCGAACTCGACTCTGGAGTGGCGACGCCACAATGCCAACGCCAATGCGGCTTCAAGCGCGCTGGTTTTCTCTATCAGAACCGTTCGGAGGTTACGCGCCATGACTCACTCCCGACGCTGCAGTGAGTTGATACTTCACGAGCAGTATTGACGCTTGACGTGTTTGGACTTGCATCTGTCGCGAACTACCGTGAGCTGACACAAAATCAGACTGCATGAGATCGCCATGGTTGCTACGCAGAATGCGACACTGCACGAATTGCGTCTAGTCCACTCGCGAGACCTTGGGTACGTATTCGCGCAATTCCCTGTATCGCCCGACGTGCTTGGGTCGGGAGCCCGCCCCTGACCGCCCTTCGCCACGCAGCCACCCACTGAGGGTCAACACCCACAATCCCAGGCGCCGGCATCTCGGGGCTCAAGGTGTCTGGATTCCACCCGTCTGGAGGCTGACGAAAAACCGTGCCGCGAGTGTGGGTTGCTCCATCACCAAATCCGATATTTCTAACAAGAGTCCTCGGCGGGAACAGAGCCAGTTTTTTCGCGCGGAAACAGGTCCAGTACCAGCGAATAGCCCACGAATCATTGCGCCCGGCCGCCTGATCGATCAGCATGGCCGAAAAGGGATAAGCCCCCTGCTGATCAAAGGCATGGCGGACGCGGGCATCTCTCAGAGCGGAGATATCGGGGCGTTCTTCGAAGGACTCCCAGGCTCGCCCCCAAGTAGCCCAACTCCAACTCGTGGTGACTGGAAGTAGGCCCGCCGTCGAGGTCTGGAGCCCCAAGGGGAACTGGTGTCCAGAGATCTGCATGACGCGTTGATCGTCGGCGAATCTGACAAGCCCCCGATTCATGTAATCAAGAAATCCACGCGATACGAGCAAATCGTCCTCTACGACGATCACCTTTCCATGTCGCGCGCATTGCGCACGCGCACCCGCGATGATCGACCGAGCCAGCCCCAGGTTCTCAGTCCGCTCCACAATCTCAAGCGGTCCGGGCCACGCGATAGAACGCACTGCCTCGCGCGTTAGCTGGCACCCTTCGGCGTCCTCCGCCCGCTTTGGGGCATCGCAATAGATTGTTAGCGGCGTTCGGTTTGCCTCGGGACACCGCGACAGGCAAAATAGACTCTGAAGCGCGGTCCAGGGACGCTTGTATGCGAAAAAGGCAACTGGCGCTAATGCGTTCATCGGCGACGGTACTCCACAGCAATCTCCATGAAGGTTCTTGCCACGCCAAGGCAGCGCGCGTCACTCGCCAGCTGCAGATCTGAGAGTGCTTGCGGCAAGTGGGAACCCTGCCAAACCGAGAAAAGCGCCCGCGCTAGGGCGCCGGCATCCCCCACTGGAAAATAGTGCGCATTTTCCGGTGCCTGTTCAACATGGGGTGCGATGTCGGACAGCACCAGCGCCTTACCCAGGGCTCGGGCGTCCTCCACCACGGTGCTCCACCCTTCGAAACGCGAGGGCTGCACAATCACCTGCGCGCGTTTCAACACCCCCATCTGAACTGCGCGCGGCAGGTAGCCGAGAAAATGGGTCGAGTTCCTCAGCTGAAGCTCGTCCACTAACGCATCAACCGTCTTCGACCATTCTGGGTGTCGATGATCGAAACGCTCACCTGAGAACACCAATGGGATGGTTTCTCCAGTTTGCTCTCGAATGCGGGCAATCGCCCGCAACGCAGTCGGGTGGTCCTTGTGCCGCCAGAGCTGGTTGGGCACGTACGCGTAGCGCTCGGGCAACTGCGTCATCACTTTCTCAAACGCCTCGGACGCCTCGTCCACGTCTCCCTCTGCCAGGGGGGATGCAAACCTAAGTACCCGCACTCGCCCGTCAGCCAGCTTAAAAAAGCGCTTAAAATCAGCGCGAACCGCTTCACTCGAGAGAACTATTCCGGGGGCAGCCGTGGCGAAGAGCCGATAGGCAACGTCCCGCTGCAATCGGTGCCGTCTTGAGAACAGCTCTGGCAAACAGCGATGCTGCAGATCTGGCAACCAAAACGCGTTCCCTCCCCGAGCTGCCCAGCGAGCGGGATACGGATACATGAAATCACACTGGGCGTGCCGCGCTTGCCTTGCCAGCCATGTCAGCCGCGCGAGTCGCCCACGGGGTTCGGACCCGTGTTGGGCTTCTACAACCCGTTTGACACCTAATAGCTCCTGATGCAGTGCGCGGTCACCGCCTAGCCACAACAACTCAGGGCGCTCTCCAGCGGGCAGCCGCATCAGGCAGCGCGCCAGGTTCTCGACGTAGAGACGCCCACCTTCCCAACCTGCCTGGTCCACTAGCGCAACGCGGAAGGTCACGGCTGGCCTCCACAGAGCTCCGTCGCCCACTGCTCCGCGCAACGTTTCAGCCCCTCCTCCAACGACACCAGCTTGCGCTCGCCGAGTAGCGACTGGATCTGACCACTGTTGGCGAGCCAGCGCTCGGGCTCACCCTGTCGCTTGATGCCGCGGCACCGCACAGGTTTGTTTTTGCCCGTCGTGGCTACGATTCGCTCCGCAAGCTCTCGAGTTGTGACTGAGTGACCCGTTGCCAGATTCCAGGCGGAATAGCCCCGCGGATGAAACGCTGCAAGTTGCTCCACCACTACAGCAAGATCTTCTTCGAAGAGGTAGTCACGCAGCTCGTTGCCGGTTCCCTCCAGGACGACCTCTTCCTCAGCTCCTAGGGCCTTGGCGAAGAGCTCCCATACCAGCAATCGCTTCTGGCTGTACCCGAAGGTCGAAAACAGACGTCCAACCGCGACGTCCAAACCAAACTGAGAAGCGTATTCCTCCCCGAGCAGCTCACACTGATAGCGATGGAAGCCGTACGGTGAAAGCGGCTGCCGCTTGCAACCCTCAGAAATTGGTTGATGAAGCGGCTCACCATAAACCGCGGCACTTGAGATATAGACCACGAGGGGGCGCTGCCCCGTCACCCGAAGAGCCTCCAGCAAGCGCTGCCAGGGGAGCAGTGAGCCAGTGAAGTCCTCACTTGGAACTCGAATCGAATTCGCCACCGATGCAGGGCCTGCCGCATGCACTACGAGGGTTGGCGCCTCGGCTTCCAGCAGCCGTTCCAGAGGTGCATCCAACAAATCCACACAACGCATCGCCGCTCCGTCGAGCAAAGTCCCTGGCGCAACTTCGCGCCGATCCCAGCCCGACACCGCGTAACCCGCTCGAACCAAGCCACGTGCAATGGCACCACCGATGAAGCCTGCGCCCCCAGTCACCAGCGCCTTCACGAGGGGGCCCTCCAGAAGAACGAGTAGAGGCGCCCCGGACGCGGACGTTTCAGCAAGGGGAGCAACAATGGCTCCACCCCAGGCAGCGCGGCGAACCGTGCCGCCCCCCCCCCAGGCGTCGACGCACGATTGGCATGAGCGGATGGGCCAGTTCCGAAGCCTCAAGTAGCAACGGAAAGGCATTGATCAATGAATCCCAAGGACCGAGAACGATCGGATCCAGGCACCCAGCACCTGTGAAGGCCCCCAGATAGTGGCTAAGTGGGAAAGCATTCTCGCCGCCAGAAAGCTGATGCAACGGGTGCCGCTTCAGGAACGCGATGCGTTCCGCCTCGTTCTCGGCGACATGCTCCCGAGTCGCAAAGATGCACCCCCCCGGAGCGCACACGCGACGAAACTCCCGCAGCACCTGAGGCAAGTCGTGAACGTGGTGCAGCACCTGTCGAACATAGATGATGTCAACCGAGGCATCCGGCAGCGGTAGCGTCTCAGCTCCACACGAGTGGATGGTGACACGGTCCCCCAACTCCAGTGACGCTATTGCACCTCTGCCAACTAGCTCGCCGTCCCCAGGCTCAAGCGCGTGTACATGCGCTGCGCCTGCTCCAAGAAACGCAGCCGTCGCAATCCCGCGACCCGCTCCAACGTCGAGGACAACCTTTCCCTCTGGAGAACCAGTCCATTTCAAGACCTCGGCGAACTCAGGAGATGCATGAAACCGCGAGGCTGCTTCGTTTGCGGTTCCCGCGTAGTACGCGTCTTGAACCAGCGCTACTGCAGACGGATCCGCACGCAGCAACTCGACGGCCGCATCCACGCCCAAGCTGCCCCCTTGGACGAAGTCGCTCTGAGATTGGGGTTTGCTCCTCACGCTTCGCCAGTACCACAGAGAGGTGGCCGGATTCAAGCTCCGGCGCGGCGAGCCCATTGCACCAGAAGGACTGACTACTTGAGGCCGACTACTCGCTAGGCTTCAGCAGGTGGTGGGACCAAATCAGCCTCCGTTGACCCATAATGCGACTTGTAGGAATAGCCATAGTAATAACCATAGCCCCCCTTACCGACCTGCATTCCATTGAGGACGCACCCAACGACTCGTGCACCACAATCCGACATGCTACGCAGGGCCTGACGCGCGAGCTGCTTCGGAGTTTTCCGCCAACGGGCCACAAACAAGACACCGTCAACCCGCCGCGAAAGTATCACGGGATCCGTTACTGCGGCGACGGGAGGGCTGTCGATAACAATTCGGTCGAACCGTTCGCCCAGCCTGTCCAAGAGGCGACCAAAGGATTCGCTCTGCAGAAGCTCCGCGGGACTGGAGGTGCGAGGCCCCGCCCCAAGCAGAAATAGATTGGGAATCTCAGTTTTCATGAGTTCGAGGGAAATACTCTCAATATCCATCGTGACCGAAGTCACCCCGTACTCATTGGATCTGCCGAAAACCTTGTGTACGCGTGACCGCCGAAGGTCACAATCCATCAGGAGCACGCTATTGCCGGCCTGAGCCATCGCGATAGCGACGGTGCAGGCAACCATTGTCTTGCCATCACCCGGAGAAGCACTAGTTACGAGCAGGCGCTTGTAGGGCTGATCCGGAGACGAAAACAGGACGTTGGTTCGTATGACACGGGCAGCCTCGGCTAGGCTACCACTGGAGTTCGAGTGGCACTCCAGCTCTGGCGGGAAGTCACCACCACTACCCTTGCGACGTGGCGACTTCGATCCCCCATAGACTCCAACGGCATTCCTCCCAGAAGAGGCCAGCACACCGAGACAGGGAACTCCAAGTTCCGTCTCGACCTCACTGGAGTTGTGCAGGCGTCGATCCATCAGCTCACGGATCAATCCAGCCCCCACCCCAAGCATGAGCCCCAAGCCAAGGCCAACTGCCAAATTGAATGGCACTCGGGGCTTCGATGGGGACTTGGGCTGAATTGGGTCCTCAACGACATAAATATTGTTGAAGCGCATCAGCGCAGTGAGATCGCTCTCCTTGGAACGCTCCAACACCATGCCATACAGCTTCTCTGTGTTCTCTTTCGAGCGCTCTAGCCTTCGATACTCGATCTCGAGCAAATTGAGATCCATCGCGCGCTGTTTCGCGGCCTCGAAGAGCCTCGAAAGCCCGTGCTCTTCATTCTGAGCGGCGGAGAGATCAGCCTTCAGTGCCCCCTGGATATTTCGAACCTCAGACAGCAACGCCGAGCGTGTCTCCTCAACTTGCGCGGAAGCAGCCGCGACCTCTGGATGCTTGTCAGCACGACCGCCACCCTTGAGAGCCCCGAGCTCGGCAAGCGCCTTGGTGTACGCCTGCCGAAGACTGCCCAAGACGTCGCTGTGCAGCAGTTCCGATGAGGGCAATACCGTTGGATTAGCTGGATCGACTTTGGAAAGCTCGCGCACACGTGCGCTGATAGCCTCGCGATTCGCTCGCACCCGGGTCAACGCCTCATTGAGTTGCTTCATCTCCTCGCGCAGCATGCTGGACTGGTCGTTGAGGGACACCGAGAGGATACGTTTCTCGCGCTTGTATTCGTGGAGAGCGAGCTCATTTTCCTCCAGTTCGCCTTTCAGCGTCCCCACCTGGTCTCGCAACCAAGAACTGGCGGCACCTGTCGAAGAAACGACGCGCTGGATATTTCGCTCAAGATAGACTTCCAACAGAGTCGTGAGAATCCGCTGGGCGCGAGCTGGGTCCGCATCCTCGTAGGTAACAATCGCGAGTCTACTGTCCTTCAGCGGCTCTACAACCACCCTGCGAGAAAGGATGCCCGCTGCATCATCGACAGTCGGCTTGAGCGGACCCTTCCGAGGCTTCGGTCGAGCCCCGGGACTCACGTTCTGCAAAAACGCTTCGTCGTTCTCGAGGGAGAGCTGCTGCACCGCCTTACGCGCGACAGCGATACCACCGAGCAGCTTGTGCTGTGTGGCGTAGTACTCCTTATTCGTCCAATACGTGCCAGCCCCGACCTCTACGACATTCTGAACCTGATTGCCCAGTGGCTTCGGTGGCGTGGGTTCGATCTGAATGGTGGCTGACGCCAAATAGATCCGCTTCTGGGAAATCGTCACGAAGACGGACGCCACCAGGGTGGCCATAGTAAGCGCAGCAATCAGCTTCCAGCGCTTTCTAAACGTCTGCAGGATGATGTATGTGTCGCGGGGCCATCCCGCTGCGGAGCTACCATTGAGAAGTGACATGAGTTTGGTTGGCGCGGATTCGCGGGCAAAGTCGGGTCCCGTCGGCGGACCTTTGGTTGAAGCGTGGACGGCCGGCATTCAATCACGGCGCAGGTGGATTGTCCCGCGAACCCAACCGATTGTCGTACTCCCAAAGCCATGCCTTTGGGCCGAACAAGGGCGTGCACCCACTATGCAGCTCTCTCGGCTGGCCAGCTAGCCCTGAAGCCGGCATAGTGTGGCGGTCCCCAAAGCCCAAGCCATCCGTTAGGATAGTGAGGAATCTATGAGGTTCTTCCCCCCCCGAATTGCGACGGACTACCCCTGGAAGGACCTCGTCGAAGCGGCGTTCTGTCCTTCGACGACCATGGCCCCACAACTCGCGGAGCAGATAGCACGTGAGTTTCGAGAGCGTCGGTTGGGTCTGCATGCTCGATTGGCGGGAGCCGCTCTGCGGAACCCCTTGCGCCTACCGGAGTCGTTGCTCACCGAGTCACGACGGATTCTGCGTCGCAACTCGGCCGAATGGCTTCAGCGTCGTGCCGCGATGCTCGCAACAAGTGAACTCTTGGCGAAGGTGGGAATTCCATCCGCGCCGCTGAAAATGGCCGCATTGGTGATTCACGGCGTAACTTGCCCCGAGCGCCGTCGCGCAGTGGATATCGACCTCCTGGTTCCCGATGCTCAGATTTCAGCTGCTAGGACTGCCCTTCTTGCGGCTGCCTATGTCGAGGATGCCACAACGCCGTCCCCGCACCAGGCCCAGCCACTTCGCTCCCCCAATGGAGTCTGCGTGGAATTGCATCGCACGATCCCAGGCGTCTGGTCTCGCGACAGTGCCCACTTGACGTTCGACGCCGCTCAGCATGAGGGGCTTCTGGTTCAGACGGACTGGGACGGTCGTACCTGGAGTGTGCCAACTCGCAGCCTGCTCGCCAGCCACCTACTGGTCCATGGCATTGCGCACCATGGATTTGGACCGGGCACCTACCCTCCGTTTCAGATGCTTTCCGACCTCTGCGACCTGCGCGAGTCAGATTGGCGTCTAGCATCTCCGGAGGTTGGGCAGCTCTGTGGTCGCACCCTCTCGGAACAAGAAATCCAAGCCACCGATGAAGCTGTCTCGCAGCTCATCTCAGGGGATATGAACGATGTGGAGCGTGGAGACTCCCCAGCAGCTCGACTGATTCGACACTGCGCAGCATCGGCTCTGGACCCGGACTACGCAAGTGCTCTGCGTCTACGGAGCGTGTTCTGGCGACTTGCCGAGGATAGCCCCTGGGCAGCACTTGCACGGAAGACCCAGCTCGACTCCACCTCCAGGAGCAATGGAGTGCACTACCCCCGACGTGTACTTGAAGCCCTCGCGCCCTACTGTCGAGGCCTCATGGCAGAGGTGCGCCTGAGGGCTCGGCGACCAAGCTAAGGATCGCTTGTAGCGACCATTCGAGCCCCTCTGCGCCCAAGGGGCTGGACAACGTCCACAGCTCCGCTGCACTCAGCACCGCCGCGCACTGTTGCAGTAGGCCTGCTTGGCACGGCTGCGGAACCCGAGGCCCGAGGTAGAGGTTCCCCAGCAGGGAGGTGAGGGCGGACGCTCCAACAACCTTCCGAAAGCTTGGTTCGCCACGCTTCAGCTCAACCAAGAATCCAAGCCTCGCTGACGTAACTGAGTCTGGCCCTGGCACGTAGGATTTGCGCGAATGAGGCCCAACAGCGTCAAACGTCGTCCCACGGACTCCGACAAGCGCGCGCGCCTGCTCGTCCAGCTTGAACCGACTAAGCCCTGGTTCGACCTCGCCACTCCCGGGCGTGACAACGGTCATGCCGTCAGACACGAACTCCACCCCGCGCGCGCAGCTGGCCGCCAACAAGGTCGACTTCCCCATCCCCGATGGCCCCATGATACAGACGGCTCGCGCGGCCTTCGCAAAACAGCTCCCATGGATGCAAAGGCGACCTGCAGCAAACTGCCTAAGCGCGGTCAGCGGCCCGTCGTTGAACTCTCGCAAGCGAGCTGGATCCAGTGACTCCTCCCCGCGGAGCTGCCACTGACCGCCTACAAGAACCGCCTGGATTCCCCCAAGTTCGAAGCTTGTCCCTGGAGGAGAGGCGAAAGGGGACTCACCCAGAAAACGCCTCGTCGCCCGCATCCACGCCACCCCCGCCGCTCCCTCGCGTCAGCTCCGCCAGAGTCCCGAGCGAGAGAACAACTGGACGCAGGTAGGTAGCGCGGCCAGTCGGGACCGGCTTCTCTGTATGGTCTGCCCGGTCAGACGAATTGCGAATCATAACCTGCTCAGTTGAATGACCTAGGGACATTGTTCACGAGTAAGCCTAGCGCACTCTCGCTGCACACTGCAACCAAAGCCCGGCCACGGCTTCTCGGAATAGGACATTCACCGCGGCATCAGGGTGGACAAGCCCGATTGCACCGGGTGCCAGCAGACCCGTCCCGCCAGAAACTGCCCGAAACAGGTCACTTGAAAGCGCCCGACGTCTCACAGCCAGGTAGTAGCTGTTGTAGAGGGCCTTGCGCGGAGCCGGAGTGAACCCAGGGGGCAACTCGGCCCGGACCGCACGAAGAAGCAGACCCCGATCAGCATATATTTCCCCACATAAGGAATCACTCGCAGCAGCACTGAGCTCCGCCAGGCGGGGATTCGCGAAGGGAGACTGCAACCGTAGACCATGGAGCCTCTCAAACAACGCATCTCCACGCAAAACTCGCTGAACCTCCTGGCTCGCTCGATAGTGGGGGACCAACCTGACTCGAGGCCAATGGACCAAACTGAAGCGCTCGAGCTCCAATGACCTCTGAGCCGAAATCCTCCGCCACGCCTGAGCATCAGTCAGCAGCTCTGCCGGAAAAGCATCCGACCTCAGTGGACGAAACTTCTGATGGAGCTGGGGTATCCAGGCCCGCAGCGCGGCGCCAGCCAATAGGCGCAGCTGTGCGCTGCTGCGCGAGGGAGCAACGGCCTGAACGCGGCGCAGTAGCGCGCCGATCATCCCCTGCTTCACCCAATGGTCAAGTAGTCCACGGGTATAGCCCCCCACAACATCTCCGAACACTCCAGTTACCAACACCCCGGCGTTCAGTTCCCTAGCTCGCCTCGCCAAAGTGTCGCGGAAGATGAAGAAGCTCAGTTCATCAGGCTGCCCTGCTGCGCGCGCCCAGGTCTCCCACTCTCCCTCCAGTGGCAAGGGCACAATTTCGGCCTCGACCCCCAGCGCCTCAGCAGTCCGGCATGCTCTCGCGGATTCGTCACAGCCTTCGGAGGTTCCGACCAGTGCCACCCATCGTCGCTCGCCTCTTCTCCCAAGCGCCAGTAGGCTTGTGGAATCAATCCCGCCGCTCAACCCGATGGCAGAGAGCTTCCCCGCTTCGTCCGGACTATTGAGCTCCTGCTGAAGGATTCCGCGATACTCCTCGACGATTGTTTCATCTGTCAGGCAGGCCGCGGGTCGATCGACAAGTCGCGTTTCCCGGATCCCATTGGAGTCAATGATGGCTACGGCCCCGGGAGACGCCATTTGAACTCCTGGGATGCAACTCACTCCGGTTGGTTGCTCCAAGCTGAAGACAAATCGCCAGAGCCACTCCCGCTCAAGCTCTACGGTCAACCCGTGTTCACGAGCCACTGCAGCAGGATGACGCCCCACAGACACTCGTCCATCGGGTGTGTGAGCGAAGTAGAGAGCAGCTAGTCCACCCGGGTCCCTTGCGATCATGAGCTGGCGGCTCGAGTCACTTCGAAGAGCGAGGCCAACGCCGCGGGAACAAGCAGCAGCAATCCTGCGAATCAGTTCAATTCGAGCAGGGTCGCCGTGTGGAAGCTCCCTGGGTAGCGACGCCAGGAGCCTCTCCCATTGGTTGCTGCTACCAAGCCTGCCCCAGAGCCCTAGGGTAGCCGTTCCCCCCTCAAGCTCTGGATCTACGAAGCTCACGCTACAATCCGGGGCCACGAGTCGGACCGAGAGCTTGGCCTTGATCACTAGTCCCGCACTAGCAAGCCAATTGCCGTCAGTTCATTCCACAGCTGCATGACATCAGCGCCCGCAGTGGCTTCGTCGACTTCAAACTCCTCGCTCAGTGTCCTTCCGATTTCCAGAAGACTACTTCGTGCAACTGTGAGCTCCCAAATCCGCGCAGCCACCTTGTTCAGCGAATGGTACTCCCCCGTGGCTGGATGAAGAACCACTAGTTCGTCGTGCGCCTTGGCCCAAGAGGTACCGAGCGCGAGCGCGGGCACATCTTGAGCCAAAGGCTGAGTTCGCGGATTGGTCATCGCAGAATGACTACACGACCACCGACGGGGACAGCCCCAGCATCCCAGTCCGAAGCGACCAGATCCGCGTATCCATCCTTGTCCAGGTCGGGCACAACCGTGATCTTTCGCGCTTGGTCGGTAAATGAGCCGGGAAGCGTGTAGTCGACGTCAACGAGGGACTGAATCGTCGGAGCACCTGGCCAAACAAGCTTGCTACCGTCAATCATCTGGAGTCGGGCACTAGTGCCCTCTTGGCTGAAGGTCACAATGTCAGAACGCGCTGAACCCAACAGCGAATAGGCTGCGCCCCGACCTGAGGCGCCCCCTCCAACAACCGTTTTCCACAGCGGGATGGTCACACGACTACTCGTCGAGGTCTTTACCACCGAGGAGAACGGCCCGGTCGCCTCATCCCCTGACAGGAACCAGTTGTAAATGTTCGTCGCGGTCGGTGCGACCGTGGTGCCCAAGGCCAATGCTCCACCAGGCCCGATATCACCCATGGCCACGAGGCTCATTTGACCCAGGTACTCCGCGGCTACCGTGCCGGTGATGCTGTGCTTGGCACTGCTAATCAACAATGGAGATACAGTCCCGGCGACACCTTCAAAGGAGTAGAGCTTGCCGAGGTTAGTCCCCGAAAATGAGGCTGAAGCAATCAGAACCGGGTTGCGACCTGCACCGTAGAAACGATCAAGGCCAAGCACAGTGTCCCCGAATCGGGTCCCGGCAACGTCCCCCTCAATTTTCACGGCATCTGTGCCAAACGCCGAGGGCAGCGACAGAGCGATCGGCAACCCACCTCCAGACGCTTTCGGCTTGCCCAGAACAACGGCAACAAGGCCTGCGGAGGCATTGTAGCCGTAGGCACCAATTGCAAAATCATCCGTGCCATCGCCGTTGAAGTCGCCCAATCGCGCCAATGAGCAGCCGAACCTCGAATTCGCGAACTTGGGGTCCGCGAGGGTATCGAGAGTGATAGTCACATTGGCGTCTGTTGCAGTCAGCGAACTCGTCAGTGCCCAGTCCGCCTTGGAGCGACCATAGTAAACTTGGACAACGCCGTTCCCATTTCTGGCCGAACCGACTGCAAAATCCTCAAAGCCATCCTTGTTTGCATCTCCGATACCGGCAACCGCGTAGCCGAATTGGGCAGTGGCTCCGATGATGCGTACATCGGGTGAAACGCTCACCCCTACTGGCGAACCGAAGTAGATGTCGACCTCGGTGCCGGTGGAATAGCTGATCAGCAAATCGCTGTAGCCGTCAGCGTTGTAGTCACCGGTTCCGTCCATCGTCCCGCCGAAACGCTGGCTAACGAATGCAGGAGCTAGCTCCTGCACGATGAACTGCGCCTTGGTCGCACTCGCGGTCACCATGAACGGACCCTTGTTACCTACGGCGTCCGTGGCCCGCACCGCGAAGTAGTAATCCGTCTCAATCAATCGACCGGTCACGTCCACCGAATCAGGCTGCCCGGCAGCCGCAGGGGTACCCGCGAAATTGACACTGGTTGCCGCAGTGAAGTCGGCCTCGCTAGCGATGGCTGACTTTGAAACCCTAACTTCATAACCTGCTGCAGCGATCACTCCGTCAGCCGGGGCTGTCCAATCAAGCTTGAAGGAGGTCTCTCGGCGATTCTTCACGGCAGCGACCAGGCCCGTCGGGGCACTTGGCACTGTCACGTCAACCGGGAGAGTAACCGATGCGGCTCCCGTTCCAGCAATTGGAATAGCGCTGGTAGTGGCCGTCAGCTTCATCGACGCGCCCTCAGGCACCGTGGCATTCGCGAGGGTTGCGCACTTGTCCGCTGCAATCACGACCGGGCTGCCAATCGCAGACCCGCCCGCCGAGAACTGCACCGTGGCACCTGCGTTCACCGCAGGGTCAATGCTGGTGCAGACCTTCAAGGTCCCCTGCCATCCGGGCGTCCCAGTGTCGGCATCTGCCACGGCGAGAGGGTTCGGATTGCCCGCAGCCGTCAGGAGGTCCGTCGCCAAAGGGGCAGACCAGGTAACGGTGGGAGGAGGAGTGTCGCCCACCGTGATGGTGCAAGCGCCGACCAAAGCCGCACTGTTGCCAGAGGGCTCCTCGGCCGTGGCGGTCAGGGTGTTGGTCCCGGCCTCAAAAACGACCCCAGCAACCGCGACCTGCGAGAACACTACGGTCGGGCCCGAGAAGCTGGCGGTCCCACTGGCACTCTCCACCTTCACACTCACCGGAGCGACTGAGCTGCCAAAGGTGAGGTCGCGGGTGGCTGAAGTGCTGCCGGTTCCCGTAGTGTTAACGTAGGAGCCACAGAGATTTGCGGGGAGCGCCAACGTCAAATTCGGCAGCGTCGAGTCCACCCACACGTCCGACTGCGCCATGCCCATGCCGAAGTTCAGATCCGTCACCTCGACTTCAATGCGGGTCGCGGCATCCAGAGTGAAGTCGGGCTTGGTGGTGCTCTCAGGCAGCGTGACGCCATTGAAGACCACGACGCCGGGCTGGGCGCCGCCACAGAGATTGCCGGTGTCTGCGGCGACGATACCAGTGGCTACCTGATTGAGGGTGCTTCCAACACGGCCGAGACGCAGCACGGCGTCACCGGAAGTGACACTGGTGCAGGCCGTGACGGTATACTGTGCCCCAGCAGTGCCTGCATCGCTGTCCTTCTGGACGGCGGCGGCGTTGCCCGCGGCGAGGATGCGCTTGGCAGGGTTGCTGAAGCCGTCAGCTGCACCCGATACGGGGTTGATGATCTGTACCAAGGGGTTGGTCGAGGCACAGGTAACGTTGTTTGTGGCCTTGGTGGTGGCATTGCCCGCGCGGTCGCGCAGCGAGAGCGAGAGGCTGAATTTGCCGTTACCAGGGCAAGGCAGCTCGACGCAGCCGGTGCCGGCAACGACCTTGCCGCAGACCGGGTTGTTACCGCCGACGGCCGCGCAGAAGTTCTTCTGAGCGGCGACGCCGAGGCTCGCGGCTAGATCGGTGGCATCGGATGCTGGGGTAACGCCGCAGAGGCGCAGATGGGTGCCGTTGGCGAGATCCGCTGGACCGAAGTGGTCCCCGTCCATCAGCGCGGAGATGGTGCCCGCCGCATCCTTGGACGCGGTCATCAGCGGGGCGGCCGTGTCCACCGTGTAGGCCGTCGCAGGAGATTTGCCTTCAATGCCCGTGCGCGCTCGGCAGGTGACCGTCACGCTGTGTAGGCCATCAGCACCGAGGGCCACACCAGCAAAGGTCGCAACGCCGGTGCGAGCGACGCCCGTCACCGTGGAAGCGCCATCAACACTCAGCTCCACCGCTTGTCCGTCCTCGACGTTCGTCTCGACGGAAAAACCAACCTGATAGGCGCTACCATCACTGCTAACGCGGTCCCCACCCTGGGCGGACGGCACTGCGTTGAGCAGCGGATGCGTGTCACTGATGACGGGCTTGGTGATCGAGCAGAGCGGCTTGCCGGTGCAGTCCACCGTGAAGCTCTGCTTCTTCGAGCAGCGAGCCTTGCCAACGATCGCCTCGAGCTCGAAGGTCCCCGTGGGCTTGAGCGCGACTGCGGAAAACACCGCCACTCCGCTGGTGACCTGCGCCGTGCCGGCGGATTTACCGTTGACGAGCAGCTCTACCGAGGTGCCGTCCTTCTCGCTGACTGCGAGGGTCACGTCGATTGCGTAGGCGGTGCCACAGGCCTCCCCGTCCACATCATTTTTCGCCGTGAGGGTCTTCACGCTGGGGCCAGCAAAGCCAACCGTGCAAAGGCCGGGGTTGGTACCGCCGGTGGTGTTGCCACCCGTGCCGGTGCCGCCGGTGCGCGTGCCGCCAGTGCCGCCCGAGCCACCACCACCCGTCAAAGCTCCACCTGTGCCCGAGGCAGCAGGAGAGTCAGTCTCGTTATCGCCACAGGCTACGAGAGCGAGAGAACCAGAGCAGAGCAGGACGATTCCGAGTGCGGTGAAGCGAGTCATATACCCTCCCGGCCGATGTCAGGCCGAGCGCGAATAGTTCTACGAAACGGCGGAAAATTGCAACGGGAGAATTCCCTTGGCTGCCGTGGAACGGATCCCCTGTGCAGTGCCTTAAGTGTCCCCTGCCCTTTGGTGTATTCACGGCGTGCACACGGCCCACTTCGCCCGCAATTTCACCCCACACCACGGCCGAACAGCCGCCAGGCCCAAACCGCGCCCCACACCGGCCTCAGACCCATAGGCCTCAGGCACCAGCACGCCACGGGTGGCGCGACAGCGCGCCGGGCGCGTTGGCGGACGGCGCATTAGGCAACGGCGCAACGGCGCGTTGGCGGACGGCGCGGCAAGCGCGTTGGCGGACGGCGCATTGGCGGACGGCGCATTGGCGGACGGCGCATTAGGCTGGCGGACGGCGCATTAGGCAAGGGCGCAACGGCGTGTTGGCGGACGGCCCGGCAGCACGCCAGGCTGGCGCGGCAGCGCGCTAGGCAACGGAGCAACGGGGCATTGGCGAACGGCGCGGCAGCGCGCCAAGCTGGCGCGTCAGCGCGCCAGGCAACGGCGCAACGGCGCATTGGCGGACGGCCCGGCAGCGTCCAGGGGCAAGAGCGCCGCTCGCAGAGCACAGGGTCCCTCTCCCGCGGCGCCTGTGCAGACCGTCACGGCGCTGCGCAGCCCCCCCTCAGCAGCCCCGCTGTGACGACGCGAGACGTGGCGCGACCAAACTAACGGAGCAAATCCTCAGCGCTCTCGGCGTCGAAGATCCGCTCCGACCAGTCCTCCAGCTGCGACAAATCCGCCTCATTGAGGCAAGTCAGCTGCTGCTCCGTCAGTGCACCAAACCGTCGAGTCATCTGCCGTACCAGCACACCGCGCGTCCCCTCGGACTTTCCCCGAGCCTCACCTCGAGCCTCACCGTCTTCTCGCGCGTCTGTCATCTGGCTGCGCCAGGTCCGCTCCGCGCACTCCCGAGCCTCCACCAACCACTGCGCAGCCGGATCCCGATTCAGGGCCTCCAGGGCTACCTTGGCCTTCATGATATCGGCGTCTTCCATCGCGACTTCCTCCACCTCGCTCATGCTGCGCGCTGCGAGAAACTTCAGCCAGCGGTCCATCGGCTCGTTTCCTCCGCCCGCCGGAGGCGCACCCAGCTCGAACAGGTGCAGCCGCAGCAGATCGGTGAAACGCTCGTGCGTCACTCGGTCAGTGAGCTCAATTATGGACTCCCGGATGGGTGTCCGCAACAGGGGCTGCCCCAGGAATATCACCGAATAGGTAGGCCGGAGCTCGCGCCACTCCCCTCCCACCGTCGCCTGCGACGCAAACAGCTTGGCCCAATAGTGCAGGAACCGACCGCGCAACCCCGGATGGGTCTGCATCTGCATCTCTACGTCCACCAGACTTCCGTCCTCCAGCTGCACTCGAACATCGAGCACGATCCCCCGGTCGGAGACCAAATCGCGCCCCACCTCGGGGTTGAGCACCTTCACGGAGGTCAGGCGCCGCGCTGGTCGCAAGCTCGCCGTGAGCAGGCTGCTCAGCACGTCCTCGTTTTGGACGCTCCCAAACAGGATCCTGAAGACGATATCCCTATGCGGCAGGAGAAATTCTTCCATGCCCCTCGCTTCGAGGCTCCTGGCTCCCGAGTTGCGACCCACCCGCAGCGAGCTCGCCTGCGGGCTCAGCGTCTCAGCCGCGCGAACTGCTCGTCGACTTCGTCGTCGCCCCCGAGGACTACCTTGCCGTCGACCTCCAACCAGGCGTGCGCGGGTGCCTCGCGAAAACTCCCCGGCGCAAGCGGGACGCCAAGCACGAGCTCTGACGCGATCCCTCGACTGCGCAGCATCCAATGCGCGGCGAGCGCTCGCACGAGGCAGGTCGCGCGCGGCACTCGCCTGCCTGCGCGCTCGATCGCGCCCGCAATCAAGCGAACCTGCTCGCTGCTTGGCGATGACGATGACTCGCTGCTTGTCGATGACGACGACTCGCTGCGAGCGGGTTGCGTGCTGCCCACGTGAGCCATGGCGCGCGTGACGAGTCTCGACAAGCGCGCCGCGGGTAGCCGGTGCACTGCCGTGTGCGCCGCGCCGACCCAACCGAGCGCCTCGGCGAACAGCGCCCGTTCCCACGCCGACCAGGCCACAAAACGGCCAAATTCGCGCCGACGACGTTGCCAGTACGGCCGCTCAAGCATGCGCGTCCAGCGCCCGCCACTCATCCGACCACTCGCATAAATAGGGGCGAGGTCACGCGCAGCTCGGCGACGGTACCAAGGGCCTCCAGCGTCTGCTCGGGACTCAGCACGAGCACCAGCGCTGCCGCTTCAGCGAGCTCACGGCGATGAGAGGCAATCACGATCGCAGTATTGGCTTGTAGCGTCGTGAGCACGTCGAGTAGCCGAGCACGTCCCTCGGTGTCGAGCCAAGCATCAGGCTCGTCCAGGAGCAACCAGCGAGGCCGCGCCAGGCAAGCGCGCGCTACGGCGATCCGGCGACGCTCGCCGCGCGAAAGAGCCCGCGCGCTATGCTCAGCTTTGACGGACAGCCCAAGCCGCGCAAGCAGCTGCTCGAGCTCGTGATCGGTCGCGAGCGGCGCCACCAGACGCACATTTTCGCCCACCGTGAGCTCTTCGATCAGCACGGGCTCTTGCGGAACAAATACGATCGCGTCGCGCTCGAGCGCGCTCGGCGCCACTCGGCGCGACCTCTCACCCGCAGACATCTCGAGCCACAGACCACCGCTCGTCGGCTCAAGAACGCCGGCCATCAACGCGAGCAGCGAGCTCTTGCCAGCGCCATTTTGGCCGACCACAAGTAGCGGCCCCGTGAGCTCACAACGCAGGTTCGGGAGGCTGACGCCGAGCGCCTCGCCGTAGTAGAGCGATGGCGACTCCAGCACCAGCGCCACCGGCCGCGCGGAGAGTGGCTCGGAGTGAGTTGAACGGACGACATGCGTCGGTCGCAACGTGTCGAGCTCAGCCTGCTTGCCGAGCCAGGCCTCGGCGTGCCGGGCCACCATCAGCGCGCCAGGAAGGGCCGTGGCGAGCAGGACAAGATCGGCAATTTTGGCGATTTTTAAGCCAGAAAACCCATACACGGCGAGCGCTAGCGGCGACTCACCCAGCACCCACAACAGCAAGCCGAGCAGGCCTGTGAGCAGTCCCAGCAGCAGCGCGCGTCCGAGCATTCGGCTGCGAGTCAGCCGCGCTTCGCATTGGTGCCACTGGTCGCTCGCTAGACCAAGCTGCGCAAGAAACGGCTGACGCGCGCTCGGGCGCCAGAGCTCGCCTTGGTCCGCGCCCGCCGCGGACATCCACGCGCTCACGCGGCGCATCGCGCGCGTTTGCGCGAGATACAGTGCGCGACGCCCGCGCGACTGCGCGAGGCCAAGCGCGACCGTCAGGGCCATGGCAACGCCGACCAACAGGAGCACCGTCGCGCCCAGCCGCGACCAAGCGAGCGCGAGCACGACGGCCAGAGAAATCGCCGCTGAGCCAAAGGACACGAGCTCGGTCGCGATGGCTTGCTCGGTGAGGTAGGCCGCGCGCCAAGGCGACGCGGTGTCGCTTCGGCTCGGGCTCACCGCATCGAGCGCCTCGCTGGCAAAGGCTGTCAGCGTGTCGCGACGGAGCTGCCGACGAAGTCGCTCGCCGAGCCAGGTCCGCAATGGTTCCAGTCCCACGCCAACAAAAAAAGGAATTGCCACCGGAACGGACGTCCGCACGAGCCAGGCCGCCAGCGGCAGCGCGAGCCAGCGGGCGGACCCTAGTAGAGACAGCACCAGCAACTCGGGCGCGCAGCGACGCGCGAACCGATTGAGGTCCACCCGGGCGTCTTCGTCGAGACTGGGGCCATTTCGAGGCGATTGTTGGGCTGTTTGAGGAAGGCTCGTCAACGAAGCGCGACGCTAGCATGGGGCCCGTGATGCGGGAACCGGCCATGCTGACGGGCGAGCAGGCCGCTGGCCTTGTGAGCCCTAACGCTGCGGGCCGGCGGCCGAGTCCCACTCAGAAGCAAGGACCCCCTTTCGTTCTGAGCTGACCCGCCGTTACAATGCCCATTCTGCCGGACATGTAGACCGTGACCCTCGGTGTGGGACGGCTGATCCGGAGGGGAAGATCGAGGAGAGTAATGGCGAGGATGCAATTCTGGCTTTGTGCACTGACTCTTGGAACGGTGGCCCAGGCAGTCCAGGCGGCTGAGCCCGCAGGGACAAGCGGCGGGTTCACCTTTGGTTCGGACAGTGCGCCAAGCGGGCAAGCCTCGGCAGACGCCGCGGCAACGCCGGCGCCGAGCGCGGACGCCACCCCGACAGCCGGCGCCACTACCGACGCGCCCGCGGCGGCGGACATGCCTGCCGACGAGGGCAAGCACGAGCATTCAGCCGGCATGGCGGACGGCGAGCACGCCTGCCCCTATTGCCGCGTCGAGATGCAGAAGCCGTGGATGCAACGCTTCGTCCCCACCGGCAAGCGCTTTGAAATCGGGCTCTTCACGGGCCTAGTGTTCCCGTCGAGCGATCACAATTTCAAGGTTCCCGAGTCTCAGCATCAGGGCATCAACGCCGCTCCTGAACTCGGATTCCGGATCGGCCTTTATCCGCTGAAATACGTTGGCGCCGAGGCTGAGGCGATGGTCGCGTTCGGTTCCACGGCGGACAAAATCCAGGCCTATCCCTGGGCAGGGCGCGCAAGCCTCGTGGCCCAGGCGCCGGTGTCGCGCCTCGTGCCGTTTGCGCTCGTTGGCATCGGACGCATGGGCGTCGTCAGCAATCGCCTCGGCAACGACGGCGATCCGGCGATTCATTTTGGTCTCGGCGTCAAAGCCGCGGTCAATCCGATGGCCTCGGTTCGCGTCGAGATCCGCGACAACATGACGCAGAAGCACGATGCCGCCGACGGTACGATGGCTCACTCCCCCGAGTTCCTGCTCGGCATGTCACTCACGCTCGGTCATCGTCCGATGCCCATGAGGCACCCGCCGATGGACTGCGCGCAGGACAAGGACGGCGACGGCCTGACGGATCAAGTGGATCGCTGCCCCGCGGTTGCCGCACCCGGCACGATTGACGGCTGCGCGCCTACGGACACCGACGGCGACAGCTACCTCGACAACGTCGACAAGTGCCCGCGTGAGCCTGGCATTGCGCCCAACGGTTGCCCGCCGGCGGACGCCGACGAGGACGGCATCGCCGACGACAAGGATCAATGCCCCAAGGAAAAGGGCGAAATGCCCACGGGCTGCCCTGCCGCGACGGACAAGGACGGCGACGGCGTGCTCGACGGCAAGGACAAGTGTCCCGATCAGCCCGAGACCAAGAACGGCTTTGAGGACAGCGACGGCTGCCCAGACGTGCTGCCCGACCGCGTCAAGGCGTTCACCGGCGTGATTCAAGGCATCGAGTTCGACCTCCGCAAGGCCACCATCCGCGCCAGTTCACACGCGGTGCTCGACAAGTCCGCAGCCCTGCTCGTTGAGTACCCGGCGCTTGAGGTCATCATCGCGGGTCACACGGACAACACCGGAGCACGTGACACCAACGTCAAGCTCTCAAAGGAGCGCGCCGAAGCCGTCAAGGCTTACCTCGTTTCCAAGGGCGTCGACGCCGCGCGGATCGAAACCCGCGGTGCCGGCCCCGATGAACCCGTCGACTCCAACGCGAGCGAGCCGGGTCGCCAGCGCAATCGTCGCATCGAGTTCAAGCTCAAGACCAGCAACTGAGTTCTCACAGCCCTTAGCCCCGCCGAGTCTCGCTGAGCGCTCGTCGGGGCTTGCCCCAGGGATGTGGCCCGCCGCGCGCGAAAGCCGCGGCGGGCGTTATTTTATGCGCTTGAGCGGCGTCAGCGAGGCAGCTCGCGAACCAGCACGCTGTCACGGTCGGGCAGCCGTTGCCGTGGCGGCTCGGGCACCTTCACGCAGCGGCCGCCGTCCCGCATGCTGCGAGCGCCAGCCTCGAGCGCCCGCAGGATGGCCAACGCGTCGTCCATTTCCACGCGCGCGAGCTTCGGATTCTCGCAGGCGGCTACGAACTGTTGGATTTCGACGCCCAGGGGTTCTTTCCAACCGCGGTCGACGACGTGCCAGCGTTCACCCTTGGACGAGAGCTCATCGACGCGCGCGAGCAGTGCGTCGGCTTCGGCGACCGTGAACGGCGCGTCGGGATCGGGCAGCTTCGGCCAATCGATGGCCTTGTTCAGGGTCTTGACGGACAGATCCCCCTCGGGGCCGTCTTCAAAGCGCGCCATCGCGCGGCGCCCCACCACGACCACCCGTCGCATCTTGCTCTCATCGAGCAGACCCACGTCGATCAACGCCGTGATTTCTCCCGCAAATTCCGCAGCGGCCACCACGCGGCGCGGGGAACGCTCCCCCACCGCGGAACTCGAGCCGCCCACGACAGGAAGGAACGACAGCATGCTGCGCGTTCGGCTGGTCGTCGGCACCTCAGCCGTCGCGGCGAGGCGCAATGGTTCGCTGTCGAGCACGCCGCGCAACACGCTTAGATCGTGAGGAGCCAGCGACCACCAGGGACCGCAGCGATCCGCCGCACGCCAGCCGAGCCGCCGCGAGACGGCGAAGTCAATCTTGCCGAGCTCACCCTGCGCCACCAAGCGTCGCAAGGCCGCCACCCCGCCGTGATAGCGCAGCAGATGCCCCGCCATGACGAGCTTGCCGCTCGCCGTGGCCACGCGCTCGAGAGCCAAGCCGTCCGACAGCGAGGTGGCCAGCGGTTTCTCGACAAATACGTGTTTTCCGGCCTCCACCGCCTGCCGCCCCATCCACGCGTGCGTCTCGGGTGGGGTCGCTATCATCAGCGCATCAATGTCCGGATCGGCTAGTAGCTCGTCGTAGAGCCCGTAGGTGCGCGGCACCTGAAGCAGCTCAGCGACCTCGGCGAGCCGCTCGGCGTCGCCGTCGCATAGCGCACAGAGCTGCGCTGTATCGAGGCGCGCCACAGCGCGCGCCAAGTTGACACCCCAACGTCCCACCCCCACGACGGCGACGCGGAGGGGCGGCGTCATACCGTAACGCCCCAGATCTGCTGAGCGTAATTGCGGATCACGTTGTCACTGGAGAACTGTCCCATGGCGGCGGTGTTCAAGATGCTCTTTCGAATCCAGGTTTCCTGATCGGCCCAAGCTGTCAGGACGGCCTCGTGACAAGAACGATAACTCTCGTGGTCTGCTAGCACCAGGAACGGATCCTCCCGCAGCAGGTCCTCGACGAGTCCGAAGAACCGGCCCGGATCCTCGGGGCTAAACACCCCACCGGCAACGGCGTCGAGCACCGCGCGCAGGTCCGGGTCACTCGCATACAGCTGACGCGGCCGATATCCTGCGAATTTGGCGGACTCCACCGCTGCGGCCGAGAGACCAAAGTCGAAGAATGCGTCCTTGCCGACCGCCTCGCGCAGCTCGATATTGGCGCCATCGAGGGTGCCGATGGTGAGTGCACCGTTGAGAGCCAGCTTCATGTTGCCCGTGCCCGAGGCTTCAGTGCCCGCGGTCGAGATCTGCTCGGAGAGGTCGGCGGCGGGGATGATCAGCTCGGCGAGTGACACCCCGTAGTTCGGAACGTAGACCACCCGGAGCAGGTCCCGTGTGGCCGGATCTCGCTCGAGGACGCGGCCGACGGCGCAGATCAACTCGATTAGCTGCTTGGCCTTGCGGTAACCGGGAGCAGCCTTGCCCGCAAAGAGGAAGGTGCGCGGAGCGAGCCCGTTCGGGGGATGACGTCGGTGCCGCAGGTAGAGCCCCGCCACGTGCAGGATGTTGAGCAGCTGCCGCTTGTATTCGTGCACACGCTTGATCTGGACGTCGAGCAGACTCTCCGGATCGAGCCGCAGTCCGTACGCGCGCTCGAGCGCCGTGGCGAGACGCCGCTTGTTGGCGAGCTTGCTTGCGCGCCACTGCGCACGGAACTCGGCGTCCTCCGCCAGCGGCCGCAGGCGTGCGAGCTCGCCCAGATCGGTCACCCAACGCTCCCCGAGGCGCGAGGTGATTAGCTCCGAGAGCGGCGGATTGCACTTGAGTAGCCAGCGCCGCGGCGTGATCCCGTTGGTGACGTGGGTGAAGCGGTCGGGATACAGCTCGGCGAAATCGCGGAACAATCGCTCGCGCAGGATCTTGCCATGGAGGCCCGAGACTCCGTTGACCCGGCTGGAGCCGAGCACGCACAGGTGCGCCATGCGCACGCGCTTTTCGGGGAACTCCTCGATCAAGCTCATGCGGCGCATTCGCTCGATGTCCCCTGGAAAGCGGACCAGCACCTCATCCAGGAAGCGCTGATTGAGCTCGTAGATGATGCCCAGGTGACGAGGCAGCACGCGCTCGAGCAACGACACGGGCCAAGTCTCGAGCGCCTCGGGCAGCACGGTGTGGTTGGTGTACGCAAAGCAGCGCGTCGTCAGTCGCCAAGCATCGTCCCACTGAAAGCCGCGCTCATCGACCAGCAGCCTCATCAGCTCGGCGACGGCGAGCCCTGGATGGGTGTCATTGAGCTGAAAGACTGCCTTGTCCGGCAAACTCTCGAGTGAGGTGTGGGTCTTAAGGTGGCGTGAGACCGCATCCTGAAGCGTGGCTGCGACGAAGAAATACTCTTGCTTGAGTCGGAGCTCGCGACCTTCGGCGAGACTGTCGTTCGGGTAAAGGACGCGCGAGATATTCTCCGTCGCGTTCTTCTGCTGGACCGCGCCCACGTAGTCCCCGTCGTTGAAATACGAGAACTGAAAGGCCCGGGTCGCTTGGGCCGACCAGAGGCGCAGCGTATTGACGACGTCATTGCCGTAGCCCGGGATCAGGGTGTCGTAGGCCATCGCCCAGACGTCCTCGGTATCCACCCAGCGAAACACGCGTCGCCCAGCGGGAGCGTGCGCTTGCTCGACGCGACCCCCAAAGCGCACGAGGTAGCGCTGCTCGGGCCGCGGGATCTCCCAAGGATTGCCGTTACGCAGCCAATTGTCGGCGCGCTCGACCTGCCGACCCTCGAGCAGCTGTTGCTCGAAGATGCCGTACTCATAGCGAATGCCGTAGCCCGTCGCGGGCACCCCCAGCGTGGCCATCGAATCGAGAAAACAAGCTGCTAGACGCCCAAGTCCGCCATTGCCGAGCCCGGCGTCAGGCTCAACTTGAGCGAGCTCACTTAGCTGCAACCCGAGCGAGCTGAGGGCCTGCTCCATGGGAGCGTAAATCCCGAGGTTGAGCAGGCTGTCCTCAAAGAGCCGACCGAGCAGAAACTCGAGCGAGAGGTAATAGACGCGTCGCTTGTCCTCGCGGTAGTAGGACTGCTGCGTCTTGTTCCAGCGGTCGAGCAGGCGATCGCGCGTGGTGCGCGCAGCAGCGCAATAAAAGTCGAGCGGCGTCGTCGAATACTCGTCCTTGCCCTGGGTGTACTCGACGTGGTTGGCCACCCCGAGCTTGAGGCTCTCCCGGTCGAGGGGTAAATCATAGCCCGTGAGAAAATTCGCGGGGCGCAGTGAGGTCCGCGGCAGCGCCGGCGCGCTCCTCACCGAAGGCTGCAAACTGGGTCGCTCACCAGCCGCCGACGAGGGAATGGCAGGCGGACAAGAGTCCTTGCGCGCGGGCGGAGCCTGCGCTGCCTCCGGCGCGTCTTTCGCCGGGTCCATCACTGCAAGCCACTCCGTTGCAGGCGTTTGCGTCACTGTCGGTGACTCGGCTGCAGTCCGGGTGGCAGTCGCTGGCGTCGCTTTGGCGGCAGCAGCGGGCTTGTCGCTAGCGCGCGCTACAGGGGTCTTGGTCGCCGACTTGCTCGACGTCGCCGTTGCAGCGGGCTTCGTCGATGTTGCAGACTTCGCCGTTGCAGCGGGCTTCGCCGATGTTGCAGACTTCGCCGATGCTGTGGGCTTCGCCGATGCTGCAGCCTTGGTCGCCTTCGTTGCGACTGGCGTCTTCCCCGCGTCGTTCGTCGACTTCAGCTCGACCTTTCCGCGGGTCGCCCCGGCGGCGGTTTTGGCGACGACATCAGCAGAGGGAGCTGCAACGGGGCTGCCGCCGTCAGGCTTCTTGGGGGAAGACATTGTCGGGCATTGTGCCGGAAACGCCCCCTCGGGGTCCAGACCTCGAACGTAAGAAATCGACCGTTCTTGATGGCTTGTTACTGGGGCCCCCGACCCTGCCATCGCCCTGTCACCGAGCGAGTGGTGCCACCGGATGGGCAGCGTCGGGCGCGAGCCAGGGCCAGACGGACAACAGCGGCTGTCGGGCTTGGGGACCGGACTCGCGAACCGCCCGTCGACAATCGGCCAGCGAGAGCCGCCAAGGCCCAAACCGCGTGGGATCCGACGCATCGCTGTCCATCAGGCGATAGGGCTGATCGACCCCGTAGTCGTCCGGATGGCCTGGTATGGCGAGCAGGATATGCCCGAGCTCGTGCGCCAGCACAAAACTGCGGTTGCCTTGGGTGAGCCCCACGCGATCGACCACCACCGCGTTGCCCTGACGCGAGCCGTTGCGAGCCACAAACGACTCCCCTATCCGTCCGCCCCCAAGGAACGTGGACACCACGAACACCTCGATCGAGGTCGGATCCTGGTCGGAGAGCCCCTGCACGAGCGCGCGCTCCTCGGTCGTTCCCGCGCCGGAATCAACATCAACGAAGTGACTCAGCCCGTCCTCAAGCTCCACCTCGCCGATGCACACTCCCAAGGTGGAATCATCGCTGAGGGGTAGGTCCGGCGTGGCCTCGACGAGCAGCGGACGGCCGTCAGCCGCATAAAAACGAAGATCCACGCTCGAGCCTGCGCCCGGCTGGATGCGAGGATTGACGAAACTCCGGGCGCGTACGCCCTGGGGCGCGAGCAAGGCCGTCAGCCGCGCGGCGATGTCGCTTGGGCGCTCACCCGTCTTGAGCTTGAGCTCGACCCGTTTTCCGGCGATTTGCAGCGCGAGACGACCCCCACTGGCAGGCAGCCCCAGCTCGCAGCCAAGCACGAGCAGCCAGGGTGGCGGCGGATCGACCACGGCGATGTCGGCTTGTTCGGCCGGCCCAAAACCGATCCCGCATTGTCCCCACGTGCGCTCGACTTGCCGCAGCTCCTCGCGCATCAGCTCGATCGCCCCCTCGTCCGTGGTTCCCGCCACCGGGGCGCCGCCCGGAACGAGTCTCAGCACCCGCACGCGTAGGCGACCCCGTAGGCGCCCAGCGGGACCGAGCCCCACGCCCTGGGGACCGAGCACGGCAAGCTCCACCCAAGGAGCGTGAGTCCCTGGCTGCGCGTCGAGCGACAGCCATCCCCCGAGTTCCCCGGGCAGCACGAGCGTCTGCGGGTCGGAGCGCAGCTCGTCCGGATCAAGCGAGACCCGCAGGCGAGGGCTCTTGGCGCAGTGCATCGACGACGGGGAGCCCTTCGGGCAGTCCACACGAGCCAGCGGGAGCCTCGCCCGACTGCCCAGCAGCCTTGCGCCGGGCGAGAAGGAGTCGACGAACAAGGCGTCCGGAAGCCTTGCTCCCGTGACGCTAAGGACGAGTGATTCCGCCTCATCGCTGCCGAATTCCGCATCAAAGCGCGTGATGACGCCGGGCGGAAGCGCACGCGACAGCGTGGCCTGAACCGAGCCGTCCGCGAGACTGCGGCCTGCACCATCTTGCCAGTGCAAGAGCAGTCCGCTCGGGGGTGCTGCCATTGCCGGTGCCGAGACTGCCAGCAGCGCGCCGACAAGTAGGGCTAGTCGAGCCATCCGAGCTCCAAGCGTCGATAGCGCGGTTCGTCGATCACGGGGTGACCCGGTCCGGCCAACCGCGACTGCTCAACGAGCAGCGCCCAACCGACGCAGCGCAGCTTACGACTGCGCGTGAGCTCAACCGACAAGCCGTCGAGTAGCGCGGGCTGCGCATCAGCCAGCACCGCGAGAGCCAAGCCACGCAGCGGTTCACGCCGCTGGGACTTGACGAGCTCCACGAGTCGACGCCCGAGATCCTCGCGTCCGTGATCGCGCAGCAAAAACCCTGCAGCGCGCACAGCCCGCGAGTCGTCGAGCACGCCTTCTTTCACGAGTCCCTCGAGTAGCGGTCGAAGCTGGGGCAGGCGCGCGTCCGCGAGTCGAAAGACAAACGTGAGATCGCGCTCGGCGCTTGGACGATCGCTCAGGCGCGCCAAGACCTCGAGCGTGGGCCGCAGCGTTGGCAGACTCACACCTGGTGAGAGCGCCCAGCTCAGCAACGTCCAGCCTAGCCGCGAGCTCGATGGACCATCGCTTGCCAGGCTCCGCGCCTGTTCGGCTGGACCGCGATCCCCCGAGAGGCTGGCCAGCTCCGCAAAGAGTAACCAACGACCGAGGTGCCGCTCCTGATCCCGCAAAATGGCCAACGCTGGGCCTGCGCCGGGACAAGGACGGCGCCCCCAAATCATCGCCAGCAGCATGCGCTCGCAGAGCTCGACGCGATGCGACTCCTTGATCCGAGGCGCGACCTGCACGAGCAGCTGCCCCTCGGATTCACCCCGAGCCACGCGCGCCAGCTCGGCGGCAAACGCGGTCTGTGGCGAACGCACGGTCGCCAGGCGCGCTAGGGACTCGGTGAGCTCAGGCGCATCGAGCAGCGCCGCTGCCGCCAGGCACCCGAGACCTCCGCCATCCTCGAGCGCCAGCGCCTTGCTCAGCACCCCGATCACTCGCGGATCACGGCACTCGACGAGAGCACGCAAGCACGCCGCATAGAGCGGTCGATCCTGGGCGCCCCGTCGGAACAAGTAGTCAAGTGCGGCCGCTGCCGCCTCGCGCAGCGGCTCCGAGTACGGCACCAGCACATGCAGGACACCAGCAACGGCTGCCTCGTCCTCGGGACGACGCTTGAGGGCCGCGGAGAGCTCAGCCGCGAGGCGACTCGCTGCCGCCTCCGAGAGCTCTCGGACAGGGGTGCCCTCTGGCGTCATCGACCGCGGACGATACCGCAACCGGGAGCCGAACGGGACTCTTTCGAGCCCCCAATAGGCCCACTGGCTGATGTTATCGACAGGTTCGGGTTGACGCCCCACCCCCGCCTCTCCTAGCCTTCGACTCCTGTAAGAGAGGACCCACCATGACACTCCGAGCTTTCTCTGTCGCCAGCCTACTCCTCGCAACCACGTCGCTTACGGCCTGTGGCGGTAGCAGCGAGCAGCAGCCCCCGCCGAATCAGCCCCAACAGCAGCAGTACCAGCAGCAGCCGGGCGCCTACCCCCAGCAGCAGCCGGGTGCCTACCCCCAGCAGCAGCCGCAACCGGGCGCCTACCCGCAGCAGCAGCCTGCAGCACAGCCTGCGGCGCAACCTGCGGCCCAGCCTGCAGCAGCGCAGTCCCCCGCGCCCTCCCCGATGGCCACCCCCTGCAAGGCGGATCCGGACTGCATCGGCGCCAAGTGCAACGTCGCAGCTGGCAAGTGTCAGTTCCCCTGCGGCTCCAATACCGACTGCCAGCCGAAGTGGCAGTGCGTCGGAGCTGGCACCCCGCTAGCGGCCTGCGCCCCCGGCGGCGCCTGATCGACGAGTAGCCGCTCCGGCGGCTCACTCACAAGCCTGGGGCGCTACCCGACGAGGGATGCGCTCAACCTGGGGCGCTCCCGACGAGGGATGCGCCCCAGGGCTTTATTTGGGCAGTTTATGCTGGTGAGACGTGCAAACGCAGGGTCTCGCTACCGAGAGTAAATTCGGTCGCAGCGTCGTTCGGGCCGAACGTGAGCGAGCTCACCAGACACTCACGCGCAATCACGTCGCTCCCCTGACGGGCCACCTGCACGACGCGCTCGGAGCCGTCCAGCTGCACCGCGATGCGCGCCGCAAAGTCGAGCTTGAGGTCCTTACGAGCTGCTTGAATACGGCTCGTAACCTCACGCAACAGGCCCTCGTCGATCAGCGCCTCCGTGAGCGTCGTGTGGAGCACGACCACGCCGACTCGCCCAGTTTCCGCGGCAAATCCGGGCTTGGCCTCGACCGCGACCTCAACCTCATCCGGAGTGAACTCGAGCGGCTGCCCTTCGATCTCGACCGTCATGCGTCCGCGTGCGCAGAGCTCCACGTAGAGCGCAGAGCCATCGGCCACAGCGAACGCCGCCTTGGCGGCTTGCACGCCCTTGCCAAGCCGCGGTCCGAGCGTGCGGAAATTGGCCTTGATGCGGAAGCCGATCGCGCCCTGCTCATGCTCCTTCAGCATCGGACGCACCTCGTGCACGTTCAGCTCCTCGGCGATCAACGCCAGGTGGGGCTGGACCGCAGCGAGCAGCTCGGCTTGATTGAACACCACGTCCAGGCGCTCAAGCGGCTGGCGCACCTTGAGTCGCTGCGCCGCACGCACGCTCAGGCCAAGCGAGACGATCTCACGCACCGCGCGCATCTCCAGTGCGAGCGCGGAGTCGATCCGCTGCGCGTCACAGGTCGGATAGTCCTCGAGGTGGACGCTCTCGCGGGCCCCGACCACGCCGGACTGCACCATCAGGTTCTGGTACATTTCCTCCGCGAAAAACGGGGTAAACGGCGCCATCAGGCGACTGAGCCCAACGAGCACCTCCCACAGCGTTGCGTAGGCATCGCGCTTGTCCGCCTCGAGCCCAGGCGCCCAGAAGCGCTCACGACTGCGGCGCACGTACCAGTTACTCAGCCCCTCGACGAGCTCGACCAGGCGCTGCGCGGCCTCGTAGGCCGAGAATGCGTCGAGCGCTCGACGCACTTCACCCGCGGCGAGCTCGACCTCCGACAGGATCCAGCGATCGAGCAGCCCGCGCTCGGCAAGCGGACGGCCCGCCTGAGCCGGATTGGCCGGAGACCAAGCGTCGATGTTGGCGTAGATCGTAAAGAACGAATAGACGTTACGCAGCTTGACAAGAAAGTCCTTCTGCAGCGTGCGGACGTTCTTCAAGCTGTGGCGCGTGTTGCTCCACGGCGGGCTCGACGCGTAGAAAAACCAGCGAAAGGCGTCAGCTCCGGGCGCCGGCGTGTGCGGATCCTCGACCGTCACGCGCTCGAGTACCGCCAGTCGAGGCACCTCGACCGGCATGGTCTTGAGGCCGTTTTTGGTCTCGACCACGCCGAGCGTCTCGCGATCACTCGGGGCCAGCAGCACCACGCGTCGCGGAAGGTGTTTGACCGCGCGCAGCTCACACGCAACGACCGTCTCCGGCGCGTCCGGACGATAGACGTTCACACGCGCGCCGTCCTCGAGATCCATGCCGTCGAGATCCTCGGGCGCAATCAGCGCCACACCGGGCCGCAGCAGGCTGGCGTTGACGGCGGGCTTGGCGGACGAGGTGTCCACCACGACGCCAAAGTCCATCTTGACGCGATCCAAGATGATCTCGGGTGGCGTGTAGTTGCCCTTGCTCTTGCTCTCCTTTTTGCCCTCGCGGTCGCACACATGCCCGAGCACGATGCAGCTCTCGTAGGGGTGCGGAAAAGAGCGAACGCGCTTGAGACCCAGGTCCTGCTGGGTCTTTTCGTCAAACACCAAGCTGGAGACCATCAGCAGCGAATAAAACCAGCCACGCGTCTGATCGATCGCCTCGCTGATGAAGCTCGCGGGAAAGGCGTCGTCGAACTGCTCCTTGGAACCGGGCAGATGCGGAAAACCCCATTGAGCAAACGGCATGCACCCCGAGTCGAACCAGCAGTCGATCACCTCGGTGACGCGCTTCATGCTGGCTCCGCAATGCGGACAGGGCAGAGTCACGTGATCGATCCAGGGCTTGTGGACCCGAAGGTGCTCGTTCAGGCTCGGATCGGCTGCCTTGGCGGCGTCAAAATGGTCAAACGCGCGCGGGTTGGCGGCGAGGATCTCGTTGACGCTGGCCGGCGCGTGCTTGTGCTCAGGATCCGCCGAGCAGACCCAGACGTTGAGCGGCGTGCCCCAGAAGCGCTCACGCGACAGGGCCCAGTCGACATTGTTCGCGAGGAAATCCCCAAAACGACCGGTCTTGATGTGCTCGGGCAACCAGGAGATGGCCTGATTGTTCTCGATCACCTCGGCGATTTTTTCGGTGGTGCGGATGTACCAAGCAGGCCGCGCCAGCTGGATCAGCGGATCTTTGTCCGAGCGCCAGCAGTACGGATAATCGTGACGATAGAGCTCCTCGAGCAACAGCAGCTGACGCTCGGCGAGCTCGGCGATCAGCTCGCGATCGGTCTCCTTGACCCAGCGCCCAGCGAATTTTGAGCCGATTTCCGGCTTGAAGCTGCCGTCTGGATTGACCGCACAGAGCAACTCCACCTCGCTGCCAAGCGCGTAGCGACGCAGCTGCTTTTGATGGGCGCGGTTGTCGTCCTCACCGAAGGCGGGCGCGATGTGCACGATGCCCGTGCCAGTATCGAGGGTCACGAAGTCTTCGGCGATCACGCGCCAGAAGAGAGCATCGTCGCCACCATCCTTGAGCGCCACGCGCGCGTCGGCGAGCAGCTCCCCTGCCCCTTGGCTCACCGGGCCCGAGGCATAGAGATCAAACGGCGGCACGTAGCGTTGCCCGACGAGCTCTGCGCCCTTGAGCGTCTCGAGCACGTTCAGGGTGCGACCCAGCTTTTTCTCAAGCTCGGGCCGAAGCGCCGCGGCCACGATGAACTCGCTGACCGCGAGCTGCGGCTCCTTGGGCGCCTTGGCACCGGGCAGAGGCTCCCCCAGCGTCACGACGACGTAGTCGCAGTCGGAGCGAACGGCCGCGTAGACGTTCGACGGCAAGGTCCAGGGAGTGGTCGTCCACGCTACCAGGCCGCGGATTGGCCGCTCGCGCAGCGGAAAGACCACGAAAATAGCCGGATCGTCCACCGACTTGTAGCCGAGACCGACCTCAGCGCTCGACAGCGCCGTGCCGCCCTGAGCCCACCACCAGACCACCTTGTGGCCCTGGTAGAGCAGTCCCTTTTCGAACAGCTTTGACAGCGCCCACCAGACGCTCTCGACGTAGCTGCGATGATAGGTGACGTAGGCCTCTTCGAGGCTGACCCAGAACGCGATGCGCTCGGTCAGGCGCTCCCACTCGCCCGTGTAGCGAAACACGCTCTCGATGCAGCGGGCCACGAAGGGCTCCACGCCGTACTGCTCGATCGCCGCCTTGCCGTGGATGCGCAGCTCTTTTTCAACCTCGACCTCCACGGGGAGGCCATGGGTGTCCCAGCCCGCCTTGCGCAGCACGCGATGGCCGCACATTGACTTGTAGCGGGGAAAGAGATCCTTCATCACGCGCGTCAGAACATGGCCGTTGTGCGGCACGCCATTGGCGGTCGGAGGCCCCTCGTAGAACACGAAGTGCGGCGCATCGGGTCCACGCGCGGTGAGGGATTTGGCAAAGATCTCCCGATCTTTCCAGAAATCGAGGATTTGTCCCTCGTAACGGGGAAAATCGAGGGCTGTTGGAACGGCGTGGAATACGGGGGTCGCGGTCATGGACAACGGCGCGCCCCATAGCACGAATCGCGTTGATCGGCCGCATAGCCGCGCAAAGCCACGCGTTTGCTGCCTTCACCTCAGGCTAACGTCGAGCTAGGCCGAGAGCCGCTAGCAGAGCCATGGCGGGTGGCGGCTGCCCGCCCGTGGCGGTCCAGGCCGCGTCGCTCAGAGCCGCACCGATCACGGCCACGCCAGCCGCGCCCGCCTGCAAGGCGCCTAGGGCGTTTTCCACGCCGACCCCACCCAAGGCGATGACAGCCGCCCCTCCGCCCTCCTGTGACCTGCGGCAAGCCTCCGCAAGGCCCGCTTGCAGGAGCGGCGCTCTCCCCTTGCGCGCCGCAAAGCACGGACTGACGACGACGGCGTCCACGTCCGACCGCCCACAGTCCTCGAGCCGGTGGCAGGCACGACTGATACGGAACCGCTTACCGAAGTGCACGCGAACCCGCTCGGGTTCAACGCTCGCTTCGGCGAGATGCACGACATCCGCCTCGAGCAGCCACGCGAGATCCAGCCGGTCGTTGACGGCGAGCAGGTGACCCGCGGCGGCGGTGAGCGCTCGCAGTCTGAGTCCGAGCTCCAAGCGCCGACGCGCCGACACCTCCTTGTCGCGTAGCTGCACCAGCAGCGAGCCAGGCTTGGCCGCCTCGCAGAGCCGCGCCAAGCGCTCACCCAAGACCGGCTCAGCTGCGACCTGAAGGTCCGTGAGTACCCAGAGCTGCGGCGGCTGCCAGTCGCTCACGGCGTGAGGCGATCAACCGAGGGCGACGGCGCGGGCGCGGGCGAAACCCGCAGCCAAATCTGCCGCAAAACAAGCACCCCCAGCAGCGCCAAGCCGGCCCCAACGGTGTCTGCAACCCAGTCGAGCAGCTCGGGCGTGCGCGGTGGGCAAAACCCTTGATACACCTCGAGCAAGGCCCCAACCAAAGACGAAAACGCAATCGCGAGCAGCGCGGTCACTCGCCCGCCCAGGTGCGGCAACTCAAAGCAGAGCGCCGGTAGCGCGAGCAGCGCCAAGAGCCCAAAGCCTCCAAGATGCTGCAGCTTGTCGCTCATCGTCATCCCCAGACTCGGCGGCGCCGAGCTGCCTCCGAGGTAAAAGATGATGGCGAGATAGGCCAAGAGGGGCGCAAGGCGTAGCGCGCCCGCTGCCGGCTGACCCAGCGAACGGAGGCCGAGGCGGCGAGCGATAATCACTCGATTAGTCCCTGCGTCGGGCTCGACGCATTGGCGTAAGCGCGCTTGGGCATCCGCCCGGCGAGGAATGCTTTGCGACCGGCACTCACGGCTTCGCGCATCGCGTGAGCCATCAAGACCGGATCCTTTGCCTGAGCGATCGCTGTGTTCATCAGCACGCCCTGGCAACCGAGTTCCATCGCGACTGCGGCATCGCTGGCCGTCCCCACGCCGGCATCAACAATCACCGGGACCTTGGCATGCTCCAGGATGATCTGCAGGTTGTGCGGATTGCGGATCCCAAGACCCGAGCCAATCGGCGCGGCCAGGGGCATCACGGCGGCGCAACCCAGCTCCTCAAGCTTGCGGCAGACGATCGGATCGTCGATGCAATACGGCAGCACGGTGAAGCCCTCTTTTACCAGGATCTTGGCGGCCTCAAGCGTCTGCTCATTGTCGGGATAGAGGGTCTTCGGATCGCCGAGCACCTCCAGCTTGACGATTTCGGCGATTCCAAGCTCGCGCGCCAAGCGCAGGGTGCGCACCGCGTCATCTGCCGTAAAGCAGCCAGCCGTGTTCGGTAGGATCGTCCAACGCTTGCTGAGCAGGAGCTCCATCAAGCTACCGGGTCCGCGGTCCTTGGGGTCAACCCGGCGCAACGCGACGGTGACCACCTCGGCCCCGGAGGCCTCGAGCGCCAAGCGCGTCTGCTCGACGCTGGCGTATTTGCCCGTACCGACGATGAGCCGGCTGCTGAAAACGTGGGACCCGATGCGCAGGACGTCGTCACTCATGCTGGACCTTTGCTACCGCTCACCCCCGAGCCCGTCAAACCCAAGCCTCAGGCCACGAGGCCGCACTACAGTTCCAGACGCTGGGAGGCCTCCGCTAAGGTGACCAACTCGTGGGCACCGTCCCGCAATACGGCCAGAGCGGCGGCAAAAGTGTCGAGTTTTGAGCGCCAAGAACGCCGCAGCTCGGGTTGAACGCGGCCCAACACCGTAACCCCGTCGTCCACGTCGAGCGCGTCGATGCCATGCAGCTCCAGGTTGACGTGCGGCTCGCCCACCACCTGTGACGTGAGCCAACGCGCGCCACGGTCACCCGCGAGCGCCAGCGCGGTGCCGATGTACGGCAGCCGCAGGCCGCGCGTGACCTGAATTGGTAGCTCGAGCAGTCCTTGCCCACGCTCGAAATAATGCTCGCCCATGCGGTACGCACGCCGCGGCGCCCGCAGCACCTGAGGCTCGATCGCCGCGGCCCGACTGCGGCGTCCCCGCAGCCGCATCCAGCCCATGGCGGTCGCCTTGGCCGCCATGTAGCTAGGACAGGCAAACACCGAGCTATCGTAGAGCGCGCGTTGCGCTGTCAGCTCGGCCACGAGAGCATCACTGAGTGTGTAGCCTGGCGCGCGAAAACCGAAGCGCAGCTTGCCCGTGAGGCGCGTCAAGCGCTCGAAACACTGCTCGATTTCTGCTCGTTGGGTCGCGGCGTCACACTGGACGAGATCGTAGCGGTGGTTTTCGCTGTGGCTCGCGAGCTCGTCCCCCTGCTCAAACGCAGCATGCAGTCGCGCGGCGACCCCCGCTCGGTCAAGTTCACGCCCGACGACGAACCAGGTCAATTTCAGGTCCTGCTCGCGAGCCCAGAGCGAGAGTCGTTCGAGCGCGAGCTCGTGCACCAGTCCCGCGACAGCTGACGGAGGTTCTCCAAGACCGTGCAGCGCGTAGTACTCTGGGATTTCGTCAAGATCGACGCTGACAGACGCCAGGAGCTTCACCCGCAGCATTGTAGCGCCAAAGCGCCAGCCTGCGTCGACCGTGCTGCTCGACTGCAAGCTAGGGGCAGATCGCCAGGCGAGCGCGCGTCAGCCCGGTGTCGTAGTACGCAATCGCCTGCGAGGACCCAGCGGCTACCGCGCGCAGGCCTGAGGTCGGGATGGACTCAAACAGCGGCACCGCTGCCTCCCCCACCCCGCCGGTCACCCGACACTGCAGGACCTGAGCGCCTGACTGCCAGACCACGAGGTCGCCAGTTCCCGCGACCGTGATGATTGGCTCGGTACCCTTGCCGAGGATCACGGGGACGCTCGGCATTGCCCCAATCGCCGAGAGCCGCACGAACACGATGTCGCGCCCACCAGCGCCGTCATCTTCATCCCACACGACCGCGACCTCGCCGCTGCTGGCGGCATTTCTTGGGTGAGCCGAGGCGCGGCCCGCGCTTGCCTGCACCGTGACTACGCCGGTCAACGAAAAGCAGCTCAGGTGCCACTCGGGCGCAGCGCCGCAAGCCCCTCGGTGTTCGCGACGGGCACGGTCACCAGAGTTTGGCAGTTGCGCACTTGAATCAACGCCTGCGCACCACCGCCACCGCTGCCACCGGCTCCGGGCGTGACGGGCGGATCGAGGGAACAGCTCTGGTCACGGCAACTGCCCGGGTCAAGCTCGGCCGGCACGCAGTGGCGATCGACGCAGATCTCGGTTTCCATGCACTCGATCCCAGCGCAGTCGCTCCACAACATGACTCGCATCGAGAGCGCCGTATGCGGAATGAAGCGCAGCGCGCGCCGCGCCACGGCGCAGCTCGGCGGCAGAGGATGCACGCGCCCGCGCTCGTTCTAACAAACCGAGGGCGCCGCATTCCAGCCCCCCGCCAGCTCAAAGGCGACCGACTCCGTGCGCTGCTCGCCCGCGAGCAACACGATGCTGCCAACGCGCGAGCGCACCCCAACCGCTTGCGAGCATTGCTCTGTCGCCGCGCTCGCTGACCACTGCCCAAGCGCTCCGATATCGCCGAGCCGCAGCTCAGTTCCGGTCAGCTCCTTGCAGGCAATGTCCGTCTCGATCTCAACCGTGATCTGCGTCGGCTCTCGACAAGCGACGCCGAGTAGCAACAGAGCGAGCGCTGAGCTGTGCCGATAGTGCAGTGACGGAAACCAGAAGCGGTTCATGGATGCTGAAGACTCGCCGTGCCAGTCGGAGCCACTGGACGCACCGCCGCAAGGATAGCTCAGGACATCCCGGAACGGGAACCCAAGCAATCTACGGCTTTGAGGGCAGCGCCGACGCGAGCTCAAGCGAACAAGCTTGCTCCGCCCTTGGCACCAGGAGCACCTCAATGCGCTGTTGCTGACAGGCCGCTACGACTGGGACCGGCGTTCCGTGGGTCTCCACCGAGACTCGACTCACCCGCCCCAGGGGGTTGATTTCGACGTGGTACCGCAGCGTGCCGGACTCGCGTGGCCCAGCCCATCGCCAACAGTTGGCGAGCTCCGGTCGCAATACTGACAGGATGCCAGTCAGTCGTTGTCGACCGCAGGAGCCACCAACACGCAGCCCGTCAGCGTCAGTCGTCTCGGCTAGCGCCCCAAGCGCGGTGTCGGTCGCGGCGTGCTCCCAAGGCAAGCTCACCTTCGTGGACCGCGGTGTTGGGGGATCCTGCTGGCAAGCGAGCAGGCCCGTCGCCAGCGCCAAGGCCGCAGATCGGCGCACAAAACAGGACCGCCCAAAGCGCACCGCGAGCATCAGTGACCGCCTGAGCTGGATTTACGCGAGTAGCCCCAGGCTTCCATCGCGCGCTGAGCTTCCGCTTGCGCTTGGTCATTGGTATCGAGCTCAAGTCCGAGTCCGAGCAGACTGGAACCACGCCGCGTCACAAACAAGCCCTGTTCCTGCTGCGGCACGAGATGCGCTCGCCGCAGCGAATCGAGCCGGGTGCCGGAAAAGCCCTTGGGAAGTCCGCTCAGCAGCTCGGGAGCAGCCCAGCCGAGCTCGCCACCGAACACCTCTGCCTCGCTAAGCGGCCTTCCGTCGAGGGTAAAGCTCCACTCGAGCCGCGTCTCGGGCGGCTCGAGCTCGATATCAAACCCGATCGCCCGTCGAGTCGAGGTGCGCGCGTTGATCTCGACCGCGAGCCCCAGCTGCTCGAGCGCAGCGGCGTCGACACCCACCGGAGTCACCACGAACCGTGTTGGAGGCGAAGCGTCCTTGGCTGGCTTAATATGGCCCACCAGCGCGCGCGCGTGACCTGCCGTGACGAAACGCAGACTCACAGTCCCAGGACCCGTCGGCGCCGCAGTGCTCGCGACCTGCTCGCTCAGTAGCGCCTCAATTCTCAGGCGCAGCTGGGCTACGACTTCGGGGCGTTCTGCGGCGAGATCCTGACGCTCACCCGGATCACTCTCGAGATCGTATAGCTCGTAAGTCTTCTCGAACTGAGTCCCCTGACGTTCGAGCTTGCGCGCGACCGGCTGACGCCAAATCAGGCGATAATGCCCGTCCCGCAGCGCGACGGCGCCGCGCCCTTCGACCAGAAGCGGACGCTCGGGCAAGGGCTGTCCGTCAAACAGCGGCCGCAGCGACCGCGCGTCGAGGCCGTCCGGCAGCTTGAGTCCGGCAAGCTCGAGCAAGGTCGGAAAGACGTCAATGTTCTGAACGACGTTCGTGAAACGCTTTCCCTCGGGGATCTTGCCGGGCAGCGACATCACCAAAGCCACCCGCGCCGCCTCGTCCCACATGGTGGAAAGATGCGTAAAGCGCCCTGAAGGCACGTTGCGAGCGACGTCGACTGCGACGATGTCGTGACTCTCGCTCATGGTCTCGCCGTGATCCGCGGTCACGACGATCGCCGTGCTATCACGCAGACCTAGCCGGTCGAGCTCGGCCAGCAGCTCACCGATCGCAGCGTCATCCTTACGCACCTCACCGAGGTAGCGTCGCACCATGGGATGATCGGGATGAGCCGAATTGCGCTCGATCGGCTCGAGGAATTGCGATTCAGGAACGTAGGGCGCGTGGGGAGAGGCGTAGTTGACGAGCAGCGTGAAACGCTCGTCATGGTGCTGACGTAACCACTCCACGGTGTCGTCCGTGATCCGGCGCGTGTCGAGGGTCTGGTAGCGATGGTCGACCAGTCCCTCAAACCCGGTGTCCACGCCCACCCCGAGGTAGCCGCAGAGATACATGTTGTTGACGATGGCGTGGGTCAGACTACCTGCCGCGCGAAACGACAACGACAACAGCGGCGGACGATGGGCGTAGTAGCTATGAAGCTCCGCCGTCCCGGGCACGAGCTCAAGCACCGGCACTCCAGAGCGGCTCGCGCGCTGGCCCGTCAGCATCGCGATGGTCGAGGGCCGAGTCCACATCGCAGCGCTGTAAGCCTCAGAAAACACGGCTCCGCGTGCGGCCAACCGATCGATCTCGGGACTGACCTCCGGCAAGCGTGGCAGCACGGCATGCTGCGGCGGCACCGCTGCGGCGCGACGGCGTGCGTCCTCAGCAGGCTCGTGGGACGCGCCCACGGCGTCACTCCGCAACGCGTCCACGATGATGTAGAGCACGTTGAACGGAGCCTTGGCGGCTCCCGGCGCCAGGAGCACTGGTGCGCCGAGCAGGCCGATCAGGGGTTGACCGGACTCCGCCTTCAGACTGAGCACCAGCTCGCCGGTCACGCCGCTTGGCAGGGCGAGTTCATAGTCCGTCCAGCGACGATTGGCGCTGACCGCTACGCGACCTAGCACCTCACGCTTGGTCCCCGATTGAAGCGCCAGCTCAAGCGTCCCGCGGCCCTCACCAAGCAGGCCAAGACTCGCGTGAAAACGCCGCGCCCCGGGGACACGTAGGGGAAACACCCAGCTTGCGCCTGCGGGCAAGAGCAACGACTCACGCTGATCAAAGCTGCCGTCGTCGAGCCCCCAGAGGTGATTGTCTGGCTTCCATCCGGAATCACCCGTGCGCTCAGCCATGCTCTGCCCGCGCACCCGCTCGAGCCCAATGTGCTGCACGTAGCGACCCAGGGCTCCCTCGGGCCCGACGAACGGCGCCTTCTGTCGCCGCCAATGGGCGGTGAGCACGCCCTTGATCTCCGGCGCATCGAGAGTCGCCCCGTCGAGGCGCGCGCTGTCGAGCACATCGCTGAGGCGCAGTGCGACTCCAAGCGTTTTGTCCCCCGGACGCTGCTGCGCACTCGCGGCGCCGCCAGCACGCCCGCCCTCAAGCATTACCCGCGGAACAGGGGTATCAAGGCAGCGACGATGCTCGTTTGCCCAGACGCCGACCGCAGCGGCACCGAGCAGCAGCGACAACACAAGACCGAGGGCGGCCCCGCTACTAAACGGCGCGCCAAAGGCAAGGTCCCGCAGTTGGCTGCGCTTCATGGCTGAGCTCCCGACGCAGGCTGAGCTCCCGACGCAGGCTGAGCTCTCGATGCCTTCGGCACGAGGCGCTCTCCGTCGACCTCGACTGCCGTCTCTAGGTGCAGGTAACCGTCGAGCACTCCCTTGAGCCGCTCGACGACGGCAGGCGATGCCGCCGCAATGTTCCGCGTGCAGCCCCGATCCTGCTCAAGATCGTACAGCTCAAGCAGCGCGCCCCGTCGCGTCGGGAGGTAAACCAGCCGATAACGCTCGTCCTGCACCATGCGATGCTTGGCCGCGATGGCGGTCGACTCCCATTCACGAAGCAGCACGATCTGATCGTCGTGAACGCGGTCCACCTGGGTCAAGCTGACGAGGTCCGGATAGGCGATGCGCTTGTCGACCGCGACCTCGGGAATGGTCTCGGTGAACCACAGCCCTGTCTCTGCGTAGACGTACCGAGCGTCAAACCCCTGCGATTTTCCCTGAAGCAGCGGCACCAGTGAGCGCCCATCGAGATCGGTGGCCAGAGGCACTCCGACCAGCTCTGCGAGCGTGGGCGCGAGGTCCACGGTTGACACAGGTCCAGAGTAACGCACTGGCTGCGCCGCGCGCGCCACGCGCGGATCGTGCAGGACGAACGGGACGCGCTGGGCCTCGTTGCCATAGAGATGATCCCCGTGGCCCTGCTCACGCCCATGCTCGTAGAGACACTCACCGTGATCGGCGGTCACCACCACGATCGTGTGGTCGTCGAGTCCCCGACGCTTGAGCCCCGCCAGCAGCCGCCCTGCAGCTCGGTCCATCGAGTAGACCGCACCGTCATACAGATCCCGGATCTGTTTGATGTCGGCGTGCGTCAGGCCTTGGTCGCCCGTCAGGGTGTCGCTCTTAGAATAGCGAAATCGACCGCGGTAGCCTGGATCCGAGAAGCGTCGATGGTCTGGTCCCGGCGCCGCGTAGGGGAAATGCGGGGTCGAGTAAAACACCGTGACGAAAAATGGCCGCCCATCCTGGGCGTCGATCTCCGCTAGAGCGCGATCGGTCACGTCCTCTGAGTCCGTCGCCTGGTGGAGCTCGGGTAACACGGGCCAAGCCCGTCGCACCCAGGAACCGCGCAACCAGGGGAGCAGCGGCATGCTGCGCTCAATCAAGTTCTCGCGCACCAGCTCGCGCATCGTAAAGGTCGGAGCGACCACGTGCTCGAACCCGAGCTCGATCCGGCGAAAGATGTCGCCCGCAAAATCGCTCACCACCGAAGTGGCGTAGCCCGCGCGACCCAGGCGCTGCGGCAGAGTATCGAAGTCGCGCTGACGAGTCTCCCAGCGCGGGAACATATGACGAATGCCGTGATGCACCGGCAGGCGTCCCGTCAGCAGGCTCACCCAGGAGGGGAACGTACGCGCCAGCGGGGTCACCGCGCCCTGAAAAGCAGCGCTCTTGGCGGTCAGGGCGGTCAGCTGCGGCGCATGGACTGGATCGAGTCGATCGGGTCGCAGAGAATCTGCCGCGATGATGAGCACGTTCGGATGCTCGCGGCTGCCTCGTGGACGCGAGCCCAAGGAAAGCTCGGAAATGCCAACGACGCCGAGCCAGCTCAGCACCAGCAGGGCCCCAAACGCCAGCGAGAGACGGGCACGCTGCCAGGCCGCGCGCCATTGGTTACGCAGCGGCCAAAGCACCGCGAACCCAAGCCCCGCAAGCGCTAGGGTCGCCACCCCGCCTCGTCCCAGTTGATCGGCCACTAAGTGCTGTAGCCCTGCGCGCCAACCACCGCGAGCGTAGAAACTTGCCTCGTAAAGGGCGGGCCGAAGCGCCATGTCATCGCCCCAGAGCCAGAGCTGGAGCATCCCAATGAGCAGAAGAAGCTCAACGGTGCGTCGAGTCGCTTGCGGACGCTCGACTCCTCGGAAATGGCGGTGCAAGGCCAGCCCCACCCCAGCCACGCTGCCAAGCGCTAACCCAGCGAGCACTGCCCCGGACACCAAGACGAGGGAGGCGCGCAGCACCTCTCCCCGATACTCGGTCGCGAGAAAGCGCCGAACAGTGGGCACGCTGACGCCATTGATGCGGTCGTCAAACAACGCACCGAGCAGGCAATACAGCTCGCACAGCGTTACCACGCCGACCCCAACCAGCGGTGGGAAGGTCAGCAGGGAAGACCAGCGACCTTCCCTCCCCTTCAGCACGCGGTCAGCGGGCACGGTCATGTCGCCGCTCAGACGAATCCGGCTTTGCGCGAGCTACTTCGCGGTGGCTCAATCGCGCCAGCAAACAGGTCTTCCATCTCCAGAACGTAGCGATCCCCCTGCGCGGTGCGAGCGTGCAACAGGTTCGCGTCCACCTTGACGGCGGTCACGCGCGAGACCGTCAGGCTGACGCCGTCATGCGCCAGGTGCAGAGTGAGAGCTCGGCCTTCGGCGGCCGCCTGCCACCCGTCGTCGTCCGGCTTGGCCTCGGCGGCGGCGAGCAGCGCCTGCAGGTGTGCATTGTTCATGGGGCGGCGGTTTTCCCGCATTCACGGCTCAAGTCAAGCCCGCCCGGGCTAACCGGCCCGACTCCCCTGGATTCTGGCCCGTCGACCGCGCGGACGAAGCACCCCAGACGCAACAGTGCGCCAGTCCCGTTCCCCGACCCTGTCGAGACGGGGTATGGTCGCGACGTGGCTAACAGCCCACCGCCCGTCTGCCCAGACCCCAACGCCCATCTGGTCGTCGATCACCTCAGCAAGAAGTTCGGTGACACGCCGGTCTTGGTGGACGTCGACATGTCGATCGGTCGCGGCGAGATCGTAGTCATCATCGGCGGCTCGGGCGCAGGCAAGACGACGCTGCTCAAAATCCTGGTGGGCCTCGAGCGCCCCACCACGGGCAACGTGTTTCTCTCGGGCGAAGTCATGACCGGTATTGGCGAGGGAGCGCTCAATCGCTTGCGTCGTCGCTTCGGCATGGTGTTTCAGTATTCCGCGCTGCTCGACTCGATGAACGTCCTCGAGAACGTGGCCTTCCCACTGCGCGAGCATACGAGCCTCTCGAATAGCGAAATCCGCGACCGCGTGCGCGAAAAGCTTGGCGTCCTCAACCTTGCGGGGACCGAAGACAAGATGCCGAGTGAGCTCTCCGGCGGTATGAAAAAGCGGGTCGGTCTCGCTCGCGCGCTGATGCTCGAGCCTGAAGTCCTAATGTATGACGAGCCGACGAGCGGACTTGATCCCCTGTCAGCGCGACTGGTAGACGAGCTGATCACCGAAACCCGCGAACGCTTCGGCGTGACAAGCGTCGTGATTTCCCATGACATGGCGGGAGCCCTGCGCACCGCGGATCAGATCTACGTGCTCTCGAAGGGCACCGTGGCAGCCCGCGGGACGCCAGCTGGCCTGATTGAGCAAAAATCCGGGCTCGCGCACGACTTTTTCGTTGCCAGTGGTATCGACGCGCCGGCGCTGGTGGCTGGTCGCACCGCGCCCCGCTAATTGCCAAGATGACGCCGATTCCACTGCTCGATCTGAGCGCCGCGCACGCCCCTTTTCGCGACCAACTCAAGGCCACGTTCGAACGCGTGCTCGACGCCGAGCGTTACATCCTTGGGCCCGAGGTCGAGGCCTTCGAGCGCGAAGTTGCGAGCTGGCTCGGAGTCGCCCATGCGGTCGGAGTCTCGAGCGGCACAGACGGCCTGGTCGCGCTGCTCACGGCACACGGGATTGGTCCTGGTGACGAGGTCATCACCACGCCTCTGAGCTTCGTCGCAACCGCGGAGGCCATTTTGCGGGTTGGCGCAGTTCCGGTGTTCGCAGATCTGGCGCCCAACAGCTTCGGGCTGTCCGAGTCGGCGGTCCGCGCGCTCCTCACTCCAAACACGCGCGCACTGCTCGACGTGCATCTGTACGGACGCGCGTCAGCCGCACCCACCCTACGCAAGCTCGCTGCCGAGCATGGCATGGTGTACCTAGAAGACGCGTGCCAGGCGCTTGGCGCCAAGGTGGACGGTCGCTACGCGGGCACGCTCGGCCAGGGGGGCGTCTTCAGCTTTTTTCCCTCAAAACCGCTGGGTGGCTTCGGGGACGGCGGACTGGTCGTGACCGACGACCCCGCGCTTGCCACCCGTCTGCGCGCGCTGCGCGCCCACGGCTCGCGCGACCGCAAGAGCTACGGTGAGCTCGGCGGCAACTACCGCCTCGATGCCCTGCAGGCCGCCCTACTGCGTGTGTTGCTGCCGGCGTTGCCGAGCTGGCTTACCGAGCGCCGCCGACTTGCGCGGGAGTATCACCAGGCCCTGGCGGAGCACCCTCACCTGCAGCTACCAGCCCCGGATGACGAGCAGCAAGAGTCCGCCTGGGCGCTCTACACCCTCCGTGTCCCCCAGGATCGCGATGGCCTGCAACGGCACCTCCGGGAGTCGGGCGTCGAGAGCGTCGTCTACTATCCAACCCTGCTGCGCGAGCAGCCGCTGTTTTCGGATCGCTGTCGCGCTGGAACCCTGACCGAGGCGCTGCTCGCCGCCGCGCAAGTCCTGTCCATTCCACTGTACCCGGGCCAAACTCAGCAGCAGCAGGCACGCGTGATTGCCATCCTGAATGACTGGAACCCAATTTTCCCGCATTCTCCCGCATGACCAGCCCCGCTTACGTCCATCCGAGCGCCGTCGTCGAGCCCACAGTTCGTCTCGCGGACGAGGTAAAAGTCTGGCATTTTTGCCACGTCTGCGCGGGCGCAGTGCTCGGACAAGGCGTGGTACTGGGACAGAACGGCTACGTCGCAGAAAACGTCAAGATCGGCCCTGGTAGCCACATTCAGAACAACGTCAGTCTGTACAGCGGCGTCGAGCTTGAGGCAGAGGTCTTCATCGGACCCAGCGTCGTGTTCACCAACGTGCTGCATCCTCGCGCATTTGTGTCACGACGGGACTTCTACGTCCCAACCCTCGTACGGCGCGGCGCCAGCATCGGTGCCAACGCGACGATCGTGGCGGGCATCACAATCGGGCGCTATGCGCTGATCGGCGCGGGGAGCGTCGTTACCCGCGACGTACGCGACCATGAGTTGGTCGTCGGTGTTCCCGCGCGACACCACGGTTGGGTCAGTCGTCACGGGGAGGCGCTCGACTTCATCGAATCGCGCGCTCGCTGCCCCGCCACAGGCGCCGAGTACGAGCTGAGGGCGACCGGCGTCCTCGAGCTCAACGGCGAATAACCGCGCGGGCGTGTCGCGGTCAGCCAGGACGCTACAAAAGCGCAACGGGCGCGGCTTCCGCAGGGAAACACGCGCCCGTTGCGTCGGCGTGGGACAGAGCGAAGCTCAGCCCTGGCTCATCTTCATGACTTCGGCAGCGAAGTCCTCAGTCTTCTTCTTCTCGATGCCTTCACCACGCTCGTAGCGAACGAACGCCGTGATCGTGAGCGAGCTTCCGACGGCCTTCTCCACAGCAACGCGCTGCTCGTCGATCGTCTTTTCCGCCTCGAGGACGCTGGTCTGCTCAAGCAAGCAGACTTCCTTCATCCACTTGGCAAGCTTGCCCTCGATGATCTTGGGCCAAGCCTGAGCAGGCTTACCCTCGTCGGTGAGCTGCGCCTCGTAGATCGCGATCTGAGCAGCCTTGTCGTCCGCGGGGACCTCACTCGGCTGCAGGTAGAGGGGCGACATCGCCGCCGCCTGCATCGCGGTGTCGTCCACGAACTTGGCGACAGCGGCGTCGCTGGCCTTGGCCGCGTCACCGAGCTCGACCGCCAGAAGTACGCCAATCCGGCCGCCCATGTGAACGTACGAGTGCACGAGGCCGGCCTCAAGCTTGGCAGAGCGACGCACGGTGATGTTCTCACCGAGCTTGCCCACCAGCGCCTGACGCACCTCTTCGACGGTGCCGCCACCCGCCGGGTACGGCAGGGTGGACAGCTCGGCGCCGACGGGGCTCTTAGCTGCAAGCTCAACGATGTTCTTGACGAAGGTCTTGAACTCGTCGTTGCGAGCCGCAAAGTCAGTCTGGATGTTGACCTCAACGAGCACGCCGCTCTTCTGGTCCGCTGCAACGATCGAGGCCACTTCGCCCTCGGTCGCAACGGCGCCAGCACGCTTGGCACTCTTGGCGAGACCCTTCTTCAGGATGATCTCGACGGCCTTGTCCATGTCGCCTTCGGCCTCGATCAGGGCGCCGCGGCAGTCATTCAGTCCGGCCTGAGTGCGATCGCGCAACTCCTTGACCTGCTGCATGTTGATCTGAGTCATGGTGTTCTCCTAAAAGGTCGCTTGGTGGGGCGGATCAGCCCTGCGCGTCCGGCGAGCGGTTGTTGCGGTACATCACCTGGGTGTCGGGCGCACGGTCGGCGCGGCCCTCGCCACGGCCATCGCCACGGTTGACCTCGAACTCACGACGACGGGCCAGACCGTTGACACAGGCGTCCGTGATGGCCGCGGTGATCAGACGGATGCTGCGGATGGCGTCGTCGTTGCCGGGGATGACGAAGTCGACGAGATCCGGATCACAGTTGGTGTCCGTGATCGCGACGATCGGAATGTGCAGGCGACGTGCCTCACTGACCGCGATCTGCTCCTTGTCGGGATCGATCACGAACAGGGCTGCCGGAAGAGCGTTCATGCCCTTCATGCCACCGATGTACTTCTCGAGGCGAGCGCGCTCCTTCTCGAGACGAACAGTCTCCTTCTTCAGGATCTGCTCGTAGGTGCCGTCGTCACGCATCCGCTCAATCGTGCGAAGGCGCTCGAGGCCGCCCTTCATCGTGCGGAAGTTCGTGAGGGTGCCACCGAGCCAACGGTTGGTGACGTGGTACTGACCAGCGCGAGCGGCCTCTTCCTTCACGATTTCCGCAGCCTGGCGCTTGGTGCCGACGTACAGGACGTGACCGCCACGACCCACGACGTCCGAGACGAAGTCATAGGCCTTCTTGAAGAGGCGCACCGACTGGTCAAGGTCGAGGATGTGAATCCCCGTGCGCGACCCGTAGATGTACTGACGCATCTTCGGGTTCCAGCGCTTCGTCTGATGGCCGAAGTGGACGCCAGCCTCAAAGAGCTCACGAACGGTGAGGGGCTGGGCGGGATCGCGCTGCTTGAGTTCGCTGGGCTCGACGGCCACAGTCTCTTGATTCTCGGTCATGATCATGTTCCTTTCGGTTGTTCCTCCGCCCCATCGCTGAACCGACTGGTTGCGTTGAGCGACCAGCACCTGGGCACAGCGTGACTAGGAGCGTGTGGTTTTCCCCGGAGAGCCCCCGGGGCGCGGGGTTCTACGGCACGATCCACCTGAAGTCGAGGTGAACCAGCCGCGCCGTCGGACTTTTTTGCCCGAACTCAGGCCGGTCCCCGGAAGCGCTCGCGAAATCCCCGATTCTTCCCCAGTTCTGCGAGAAAGCGCGAAGATTCTCAGGGATCGCGGCGCCGAAGGACGGCGACTCGTCCGCCATAGCCACTGACCATCAGGTCGATTCGTCCGTCCCCGTCGAGATCCGCGGCGTCAACGTCGGTCGGCTGACTGACACCGTGCTCCAGAGTGACACAATCTGCCAAACGGCCCGTTCCATCGCCGAAGCAGACACTTAGCGCAGTGCTGCCGCCGAGCACCGTGGCCACGTCGAGGTGACCATCGCCGTCCAGATCCCGCAGCTCGGCCGAGTGGGGATAGACGCCCACCGGTACGCCCCCGGCGCGGTGAAACCCGTCGTCCTGCTGGAGAAACACCTGCAGCTCGCCAGCGTGAATGTCGTCGACCACGACGGCATCATCCATCCCATCTTCATCGAGATCACCGGCTGAAACCGCGTTGGGGTGCTCGCCCAAGGCGAGGCGCTCACCCGCCACCAGCTCCCCACTCGAGCCCACGCGCAGAACGACGAGTTCGCCGGCCTCGAGCCCGACACCCACCGCCAACGCGCCGGGTGTCCCCGCAACCCGACCCGATAGGTAGGTCACCGCCGTGGGCTGCATCCCGAGTTCGACCGTGGCTTGAAGCTCGGGACCACCGCCGGGGTTCCAGCGAAACTCGCTCACCTTCGAAGCGCCGAAGCTCGCCGCAAGCAGTGGTGGCCTTTGGCCTCCATCGACGGACGGTCCGATGACGACAGCGTAGGTGTCTGAACCTGTCGCACTGAAGGCGGAGGTCAACCATCGCGCGGGCTCTAGCCCCATCAGCCAGGTCACCAGACCCGAGTGCGCCTCGGTGTCAATATGCGCCACGCACAAGTCCTCCGTGCCGTCGCCGTCCAGATCCCCGCGGGCGACAGACCAAGGGCGCCCGAGCAGCGGACGGCGGCCGCTCTCCCTCAACCGGCCGTTTTGCCAGGAGAGCTGCACAAGTTCGTTGGTGACCGAGGAAACCACGATAACGTCGTGGACACCCGCGCACAGATCACTAGCCCCCTCCCCGACCTTGGTGCCCTCAGGACGCTCGAAGCACCATCCCTCACGCGGACAGTCACCGGCTGCCGGCACCAGCGCCGAATCCGAAACCTTTGGACTCTGCGCTGTATCAAAAGCGCAGGCCACTAGGCAGAGCGATGCAGCAATCGCATGACGGAGCACGTGCCCCGAGACAACGGCCAATGCCGACGAAATCTTGCGTGAGCGTCCCGCAAGCCGGCTGGTTTAACGCGATTATAGCCCCGAACCCGGGAGCCTGATGCGCGGGCGCGCCTCGCGGGGAGGAGGCGACACAGGGGTTCGGTTGTCCTTCACGTCAGACCGCGGGCGTGAAGCAGCAGAGGCAGCCACTGAGCCACGCGAAGTCTCGCGCGCCTGCGCGGCTGGTCGAGCCGACGTGACCGCGACGGGTTGAGCCGACGTGACCGCGACGGGTTGAGCCGCTGCGACCGCGACGGGTTGAGCCGACGTGACCGCGGCTGGTCGAGCCGCTGCGACCGCGACGGGTTGAGCCGACGTGACCGCGGCGATTGGCACCGGCGCTGCCAGCGGCTTGAGCGAGGTTGGCTGGTGCGGCGTGGAACCACGCCTGCTCACCGACGTCGCTGCGAAGGACGGAAGCTTTGCGGGTTGCGCGGCGCCCTTGCCCGCAGCCGCACGATGCTCAGCTACCCGCGACGCGGGGCTCACAGCTCCACTCCAAACGGTGGCCAACGCCACAGACGCCGCGACGGACGCGATTGCGACCCCAAGTAGGCCCGACCACATGTGACGAACGATCGGACGGGTCGACAAGGTACTGCTTCCCCCCGGAGTCGGATTGCTGGGTGGTGGCAACGACGGCAGCGGACAGGCGGTATGCGTCTCGCTGAAACCCAGCCCCAGCTCACGCCCGAGAAAGTCGTCTGAGTCGCAGGTCCAGGTCCCTGGCATCGGCGTATCAAGCTCTGATTGGGGCGGAGCAATGAACGGCCAAGGCTCGGTGCGGCCAAGGGCGTCTACCTCGTCGACCACGACCTTGTCTTGCTCCGCCCGTGTCACCACGCGCGGACTGACAAACTGCAGCGTCGTCGATGACATGCTCCAGGCATTGCTTCCGGCGCGCTCGAGCAATGCGGCCGAGCTGATCTGGACTGTGGGGTCCTGGCCGGCGGAGGGGTCCGGAGGAGCTGCCGAGTTGGCAGAACAATGGCCGATCTCCCGTCGAACCCGGGGCATTTGGAGGAAACTGAGCAAGAGCCGTTCTATCTCGTCCGCTGGCCCTGGTCGCCGCTCGGGGTGCTTGCTCAGCAGCCCAGAAACGAGTTGCTCGAGCTCCGACGACACCAGAGCATAGCCCTGACTCAGCCGTGGAGGGGCCCAGCTCGCCTGAGCCAGCACCATCTCTCCCGAGGACTGGGCGCGATGGAAGGGATGCCGCCCGGCAAGCATCTCAAACAGTAAAAGACCCAAGGAGTAGAGATCGGCCCGTGCATCAACGGGGTCCCCCATGGCCTGCTCGGGCGACATGTAGCGGGGCGTCCCGATCGTCACACCGTGAGCCGTCAATGCGCTGCCCGAGAAGTCCACGAGCTTGGCGATCCCAAAATCCAGCAATTTTACCGCGCCGGAATGGAGAAGAAAGACATTGGCCGGCTTGAGGTCACGATGCACGATGCCGATGTCGTGAGCCGCGCCCAGAGCTGAGACCAGCTGCGCACCGGTACGGAGCACGTCGTCGCTGGGAAGCCGACGTTCGCGCTTCATCCGCATGGACAGCGTCTCGCCTTGGAGCCGCTCCATGACAAAAAATGGGACTCCGGCGTCCGTCGTTCCCGCGTCGGTCACGGACACGATATTCGGGTGCTCCAGTCGCCCGAGAGCTCGGCACTCATTGCGCAGGCGAGCGACGATATCCCCGCGCCCCAGAAAATCGCGCAAGATCGCCTTCAAGACGAAGCGTTTTCCGAGCTCGATATGCTCAACCTCGTAGACGCTGCCCATCCCCCCGGCACCGATGAAACCGGTGACTCGGTAGCTGGTTCCCCCAACGATTTGCCCTTCAACGAAGACTTCTCGCGACGTCGGCATTTCGCTTCTCCTCTGCGGTCAGCCCCCGACCGGTTCTCGCCTCTCGGCCAGCCGCGGCCTCGGGTTGCTCGGGTCAATCAGCAAAATCCTGAATGATATACGGATGTTCAGCGATCACGTCGGACCCTGGGGGCCGCCCCTCATCAGCCCGAGCTGCGTCCCGCCCCGAAAAGGGATTCCCCGCGGGCGGAGTCGCCGTCCTGTGAGTCGCACCAAGGGGCATTCGCTTCACAGGGAAGCTGCTAGTCTCCCCCGCAACCTCGGACGCCCGATATCAATCTATGGCCATCACTCGCGACACCGTCCTTCACGTCGCCAAGCTCGCGCGACTCCAACTTGAGGACCACGAGATCCCTCAGCTGACCCGCGATCTCGCACAGATCGTCTCATACATCGACCAGCTGGCAGAGCTGGACACTCGAAACGTGCCGGCCACGACGCAAGTCGCCGTCAGTCGGGCTCCGCTGCGCGAGGATCGGGTCGTCGCCGGATTGACGCCCGAGCTGGCCCTGCGCGAAGGCCCCCGAACCTCCGATGGCTCCTTCGCCGTCCCCGCCTTCGTCGAGGAGGGATGACCATGCATCAGCTAGCAATCTGCGAGTTGGTCGAGCGGGTTCGCAGCGGCGAGACCACAGCCGAGAGCATCGCTGAGTCAAGCCTGGCCGCCATCGAGCGCGCGCGCGGCCTCAACGCCTTCACCCACATATCGCGCACCGCCGTCCTCGTGACCGCGCGCGGCATCGACGAACGTCGTCGGGCGGGCAAACCCCTGGGACGCCTTGCCGGGGTCCCGATCGCCATTAAAGACGCGCTCTGCACCGTCGATGCGCCGACCACCTGCGCCTCCCGAATCCTCGTGTCAGAGGGCCAGCCGCTTGAAGGTTCGCTATCGATTCCGGGTCGCGGCTGGCAGCCTCCGTTTGACGCCACAGTGGTCGCTCGCCTTCGCGCCGAGGACGCTCTGATTATCGGCAAAGCGAACCTCGACGAGTTCGCCATGGGCTCCTCGACGGAAAACAGTGCCTTTGGACCGACGCTCAATCCCTGGGATCTCTCGCGGATCCCCGGCGGTTCAAGCGGCGGGAGCGCAGTTGCCGTCGCCGCTCAGCTCACCCCCGTCTCTCTCGGTTCTGACACGGGTGGATCAATTCGCCAGCCCGCTGGACTCACCGGTATCGTCGGGTTGAAGCCCAGCTACGGACGCGTGTCTCGCTTCGGCCTGGTTGCCTACGCGTCGAGTCTCGACCAGATCGGCCCCTTCGCTCAGGACGTGCGCAGCGCCGCTCGCGTCCTTGGCGTCATCGCGGGCCACGACCCCAACGACTCGACCTGCGCGGACCGTGAGGTTCCCGACTACGAGGCGGCCTGCGACCGCGACGTACGCGGACTGCGACTCGGGATCCCGGCGGAGTATTTCGGCGAGGGGCTTGATCCAGAGATCAACGAGGCGGTCAAGTCCTCGATTGAGGATCTCAAGCGCGCCGGCTGCACTGTCCAACCGGTGCAGCTCCCTCACACCCGCTACGGCATCGCGACTTACTACGTCCTGGCGACGGCCGAGGCCTCAAGTAACCTATCCCGGTTTGATGGTGTCCGCTTTGGATTGCGAGTGGAGCCACCGCGCGGGGATTTGGCAGCGCTTTACGGTCACACCCGCGACGCCGGCTTCGGCGCCGAAGTGAAGCGACGCATCCTGCTCGGCACCTACGTCTTGAGCGCCGGCTATTACGACGCCTACTACGCCCAGGCCCAACGAGTCAGGACCTTGATTCGGCGCGATTTTGAGGCGGCATTTTCGCAGGTGGACGCCATCATCACTCCGACCAGTCCCTCTCCCGCCTTCAAACTGGGCGAGCATCAGCAGGACCCCCTCGCGATGTACCTTGAGGACGTTTACACCCTGCCGTGCAATCTCGCAGGGCTTGCGGGCCTCAGTGTCCCCACCAGGCAAACCCGCGCAACCGAGCAACGACCCTCTCTCCCGGTCGGAGTTCAGTTGCTGGCCCCCGCGTTTGGCGAGGAGACTCTCTTTGCCCTTGGCGCGGCTCTCGAGCGAGCTGCGGGAGGTTTCCCAAGACTTCCCGCAGACCTCACTCAGCGCTTTGAGACCCTGCGGTACCTGAGTTAGGCTGAGCGCTCAGCGACTGAGCGAATCGTCGAAAGAAGCAAGGCCAAACGTGCCAATCCCCGTACACCGACTACGACTCGACGCGCTGCACAGTCTGTCTGCACGCTTGGCCAGCTCTTCAGCGGGTGGCGTCATGACCGATGCGCTGGACCATTTGTTTGGCCCGACGCCCGCGCGGGCTGGCGTCGCCTACTCGATGTCGCCGGTGCTCGAGCCGGTGGCTGAGCATGGTATCTCAGGACCCACTGCCCAACGCCTGCGCGTGGCGCTCGCGACGATTGCCGAGCGAGCGGTCGACATGAAGCGCCCTTTCTTGGTCTCCGATGTGCGCGCCAACCGCGAGGGCATCGCGGAAGCCGGGGAAATCGCCGCGGTTGGGTGCACGGCGGCCCTCGCCGTTCCGATCCTGTTCCGACGACAGCTGCTCGGGATCTTCGTGCTGTTGTTTCCAGCTCACGGCCTTCCCGACGACGAGACGCAGCTGTTCGTCGAAACCGTCGCAACCCTAGTCGCGCCGGCACTCGACCGCGAGCACCGCGCCGACGCCGCCCCCCCCCGCGGCGACCCGAACGCCAACGGCGGAGCCACGGGTGCCGCTCTGCTCGGCGTGAGCGTCGGGCATGAACTCGAGGGCCCAGTCAGCGCCTTGTCCCTGCAACTGGAGGAACAACGCCGACTGCTCGCTGAGCTCCGCATGTTCGCCGAGGAATCCGACACAGCGCTCGGCGGGACCCTGGCGGAGCTTGAAGAGCTGACCGACGAGATGAGCGCGGCCGCGCAGCGACTTCGGGACACCACCAATCAGCTGACGCAGCTTGGCCCCCGTGAGCGCCTGCCGGAGGCGCTCGATGTGTCCGATCTCGCGCGCGAAGTGTGCGCCGTGGCCCGTCCGAATCTCGAGGCGCGAGGGATCCTCCTGGAGACCCAGCTCGCGCCCGGTGGGTTCGTCTCAGGGCACCGCGATCTCTTGCTTCAAGTGCTCGGAGACGTGCTCAATCTCGCCGCCGATCTTGCATCTCACGCGGTGGGGCCGCCGCGCGTGTCAGTGCGGACCATTGTTGAGGCCACGCGCATGACGCTCGTCATCGATGACGTTGGACCGGAGCTCGACGAGAAGACCTTTGAGCAGATTGATCGAGCCCCATTCACGGGGTTCTCATCCGAACGCCGACGCCTCGTACTCAAGCTCACGGGTGACGTCGCATCCTCGATCGGCGGGCACTTGGAAGTGGTTCCCCGCCCCACCGGGGGGACTAGCTATCGACTCGTTCTTCCGATCCTCGGCGCGATTAGCTCCAATCCTGCGCTCCAGGCCCCGAGCGACTCTATCCCCCCCGCCCAGGTGCAGCGACGGGTCCTGGTCGTCGATGACGATCCTGTGTTCACCCGGTCGGCGCGACGAGCGCTACGGCCCCACGACGTTCGAGAGGCCCAAACGGCGTCTGAGGCTGAAATCATCCTGGGGGATCCGACCTACCTCCCGGACTTGGTAATTTGCGATCTGATGCTCCCAGGCGCCGACGGGACGACGCTCCATCAGCGGATTGCCGAGCGACGCCCCGACGTCGCCCGACGCTTCCTCTTCGTGACCGGTGGCACCCTGAGTAAGACTACCGCGGACTACATCCGCGATTCGGGCTGTGGTGCCCTGCGCAAGCCCATCGACCTGAGTGAGGTCAAGCGCCAGCTGTTCAATCCTCGTCGGGAGTCGGTGACGACGGCGATTGTGCAGACGCTTCGCCGCGACAACAGCTGAGTCAGACGCCTCACGAGCGCGGGAAAGCGCGAGAACCAGCCCACCCGGGACTCACGAGCAACCCCGCGCTGAGGCCTACGAAAACAGCACGCAGCACATCGTCAGGCGATGCGGCACGCTCGGTCGCCGAGACCGCTAGGTACTCGGTCAACGACTTGGCACCGCCAGCCCCGTGCAGGGCCTCGAGCTCGCCCTGGGTGAGCCCGAGCGCCTCGGCAGCAACGGGAGGCGCCGGGCTCGCGGCGAGTGGGCCATTCCCAAGGGCTGCAAGGAGACGAGTGAGCTCGAGTCCCGAGTAGCCCAGGCGCACTCCCTGTGAGACCAGTGCACCGAGGGAATGAACCGTGTGCAGCGGCACCTGTGGGGCCTGCATTCGGGGCACGACCCAAAGATCCCCCGATTGCCAGGTCAACAACCCCGTGATGCGAGCCTCGAGTTGCTCGACGAGAATGCGCAGTAAGTCCTTAGGGGCCACACGCCCCTCAGCCAGCAGCCAATCTCCCAAACGACCGAGCTCTGAACGAGTTCCCGTCAGCCCGACCACAAGCTGTTCGAAAGCCTCTTCGAGATCCGCCCGCGAGATTAGGCCATCTTCGACGAGTCGAGTGCCGAGCAAGTGATCGCGGTCCGACGAGATGGCGACGCTCACAGCTCCGTCAGTAAACGAAACAGCGAGGCGTCGCTCGCCATCACAAGCGATTAGAACGCAGTTGTCCCGACGCTGCGAGATGCCATAGAGCAAGGCGGGCAGGCGCGACCGGTCAACGCTGAGATGACGTGCCTGACGCGACGCAAGCTGAAGATCGATGAAATCCTCGGCAGCGGCGATAGCAGCGAGCTCTGGGACGCTGCGGGCCGCGCGCCAGATCCCGTCGTTGCGTTGGACCTCCGCGTGGAGCGAGAGGCGGCGCGTTGCAAACTGCTCGATCAACTCGGCGGGACTCACAGTGGCCACCACGGGCCCTCCGGGCTGCCGCACCGCGTAGCGGGTGGAACCAGCGGTGGGCTCACGCTCGGTGATTGGCGTCATCTCGTTGGGACGGCGACTCGGTCGTTCGCTCGGGCGCCCACCATGCACCCCGGCGACGACATGGTGCAGTCCACTGCCCATGCCAAAGGGCCCCATCTCGCGCAACCAGGCCTGCAACGCTGGCGCGGAGAGGGTCTCACCCGAAACGGCGAGGTAGTCAGTCACTTCATTGGACAATTCACGCGCCGACGCTGGTCGATCGATGGCGCGCCGCGCCAACGCGTGACGGAGCAGGCTGAGCAGGTGGGGAGACAGCCCGCCACCGTGATGCTCAAGCACGCGAATGTCCGCCTCGTAGATGCGCGTCAGGATCTCCATCTCACTTCTGCCCGGAAACAGCGGGCGAGTGAGCAGCATTTCCGCGAGTACGATCGCGAGCGTGAACAGGTCGCTGCGAGGATCCACCTCCGCGCCAACAACCTGCTCGGGTGACATGTAGCCGATCTTGCCTTTTAGCTCTCCGGGATAGGTGCGACGAGCGACGAAGTCACTTCGCACGATCCCAAAATCGGTGAGCATGACGCGCCCATCGAGGCTGATCAGAATGTTCCCTGGCGACACGTCGCGGTGAACGATGCCGAGCGGACGACCCTCGGCGTCGAGGGCTTCGTGGGCGTAGGCCAAAGCGCTGAGGATGCCTTGGAAGATCGTCAGCGCGATCGTCGGAGGAAAACGGATCCCCTTGGCGGCGACGGTGCGCAGGAGCCTCGCGCAGGAGGGCCCCTCGATGTACTCCATCGCCATGAACAGCTCGGCCTGGTCTTCGCCGAAGTCGATCACGCGGACAATGTTGGGGTGGTCGAGTACGGTGCAAATCCGTGCCTCGTCACAAAACATCGCGACAAAGCGAGGGTCACGCGCCAACTGCGGCAGGATACGTTTGATGGCAACCCGGGGCGCGCTCGGCGGCGCTCCGAGCTTTCGCGCAACGTAGACCTCCGCCATACCACCAGCACCGAGGCGCTCCTCGAGCAAGTACGGGCCGACCTTGAGAGGATGGATCACGCGGTGCTTTCCATTATCCCGGAATCTGTCCCCGAATCCCCCTAGAATCTCGGAATAGTTGCATCGGGACGGACTAATTCCCCACCCGAACTACCGGCCCGACAAGGACAGGCGGCCTCAGCCTCGACCGAGACAGCTCGAACCGCTAGACCGGCCCCATGACTCTCCCGGAAGGGATCCTCGTCGTCGACAAACCGGTCGGCCCCACCAGCCATGACATCGTCTCCCAGGCCCGCCGCGTCTTTCGCACGAAACGGATCGGTCACGCTGGCACGCTCGATCCAGCCGCCAGCGGTGTCCTACTGCTCCTGGTCGGAGAAGCGACCAAGCTGAGCGCGCACCTCACCCTGTCCAGCAAACGTTATCGAGCTCGGATCGCTCTCGGTCGTAGCACCACAAGCGATGACGCCATGGGGGACACGCTCGAGGAGCGCGAAGTCCCCCCAGGGGCGGTGACCCCGGCGCGACTCGAAGCGGCGTTGCAGACTGAGCGCTTGCGAGAGCTGCAGCTTCCGCCGACTGTGTCAGCGATCAAGTCCGGGGGAGTCACGGCTCACGCGGCCGCGCGACGCGGTACCCCGCTTGAGCTTCCTCCGCGTCCGATCACCGTGCTCCAGCTCGCGCTCCTCGATTTCGGCCCTGACTGGCTCGAAGTCGAGCTCGAGGTCTCCAAGGGCTACTACGTCCGAGCCCTCGCGCGCGACCTCGGGGAGACGCTCGGCTATCCAGCACATGTCACGAGCCTACGTCGACTTGCCAGCGGTCCCTTCCGACTCGATGAGGCTCAGTCATGGCCCCCGCCGCCCGGCGCCCCGCCCCCCCTTGCAGAGCTTGTCGCGTTCGCATCGCGCGTCATGCCGGTGGCCGAGCTCAGCTGCGACGGCCTGCGTCGCGCCCTGCTCGGTCAGCGCATCCCAATCGCGGAGATCGTTCGCGAGAAGCGACCGTCGCCCTGTGAAGTCCAGGTGCGACTGCTCGTCTCCGCTACCGGCACCGCCGTGGCGCTCGCGGAGATTGCGGAGCTGACGGAGCTCGCCGAGCAGTCAGGCGAGGAGCTAAAGGTCATCCGCGGCTTCGTGCAGCCCCCCTCGCCGCACTCACTGCAAACCGACACCGAGCCGAGCACGCAACCTAGGGACTGATCTCGATCGACCCCACAGCAAGCCCGCGCCGGCTCAGTCCGGCGCGCAGACGCGTGACCAATGACTCTGGCTCTCCGTGGAGGCTGCCATCGAGACGCACGGAGACGAGCCCCCGAGACACGGTCACGACGAGTGTTCCGCAGGCAGGGCCGTCCGCCAGCTCGAGCCTGACCACGCCGCCGCCGCGCTCCGCACACCAAGCGATCTTGCGCGTGGTGCGCTCAACGAGTTCCGCCAAGTGCAGTGCCCGCGCCGGTTCAACAGCAGCGGGCAGGTCGACATGGGCCAGCTGCCTCGCAAGGGGCTCGCACAGGCGCCCATAGTTCATGACCTCGGCGCGGTCCTCAGTCTGCTCGACGCTTGGGCGACCCTTACCTGCGCGCTGAGGTGCACAACGAACCTCTTGGTGGTCTGCGCCAACCCGCAGCGAAGCCTGAGCAGGCGGCCTGTCGACCTGCGGATGAATCCGCTGGGAAAACGGCTGGAAAGGCCTGGCGCGCACGCTCGCTAGCCCTTTTGGTGCCTGAGCCTCGCCCGCGCCCTTGACCCGAACATCCCCGGACATCTTCCCTACAGCCATTCTGGAAGCTCGGGGCGACTCACAGGCCGGTTGCACGATGGGGGGACACCCGGTTATCTATCGGGGAGAAGGGTAGCCGCGGAGTGCGGCGCGACCGCATTGCATCATCCGACGCACATTCTGCCACTGTTCCTCGCTGCCGCCCCTGCCGCGGCTGCATCCCTGTTCGCCGCGGCCGCTGCCAGCACCGCCAGTCTGTCGGACGCGCGCAAGCGGGCCATCGCCGATTCCGCGCCAACCGGCTCAGCCAACGCGCTTCGGCGTTACGTCCATGACGGCGCTACGATCGAGTCACGTTGGATGATTGCGCGAGTTGCTGGCATCGCAACCTCAGCTCTGCTGCTGCATCGAGAACTTGCACAGCAGCAGCTCCCCTTCGAGCTTCCCTGGGCCGTGCTCGGTGCGATTCTCGCTTTCGCCATTCCGTCGGAACTACTCAAGGCGGTCGCTGTTCGCTCATCGGAACACGTTGCGCCCTGGCTGATTCGACTGCTGCGCCCCTTCGAGTGGCTCACGTGGCCCATCGGCGCTCCGATCGGCCTAACCCGCCGCTTCGCCGAACACTTGCTGCCAGCGCCCAGGCCCGCCACGAGCGCGATCGTCGGCGACGAAGTGGGCATCATCGTCTCCGAGGGCGAAAAGACTGGCAGCATTCCGCACGAAGAAGCGGAAATGCTCAAAAATGTGCTCGATTTTTCGACGATCGTGGCTCGCGACATCATGGTGCCACGCACCCGTGTCGCGGCCCTCGAGCTTGGGGTAGCACCCGAGGAATTGGTTCGACGCGTCGTGGCGGACGAACACTCGCGCTTCCCCGTCTACGCGGAGCGAATCGACAACGTCGTTGGCGTGTTGCACGTCAAAGACTTGCTGGCCGTGGTCGCACGCGAGCATGGTCTGCGCGAACTCGATCTGGAGTCGCTCATCCACCGCCCAGCGCTGTTCGTCACCGAGAACCAACCAGCCACGGGCATGCTGAAGGAAATGCGTGCGATGCACCAACACCTGGCGATCGTGATCGACGAGTTTGGTGGCATGAGTGGGATCGTGACCCTCGAGGATCTGTTGGAGCGCATCGTCGGCGACATCCGTGATGAACATGACGAGGATGAAGCCTCGTTTACCAAGCTCGACGGTGGACGCTTCATGGTGCATGCGACCCTGTCGCTCAGCGATCTCGCTCGGAATCTCGAGGTGGAGCTTCCCGACACCGAAGGTGTCACGACCCTCGGCGGTTGGGTCGTCGCGTATTTTGGACGCGTGCCCCCGATCGGCGCGCGCATGACGGAGTTCGGCTATGACCTGATCGTGCGTGAGGCCGACGAGCGCCGCGTGATCCGTGTCGAGCTGGCACCGATGCGCCAGACGGACTCCATGTCACCGAAGTCGCAGAAACCGCCGGCCAGGGGCGACGGGGACACCTCGCCCCCACGGCGCGCCTAACGCACTGCCTTGGTGCGCGGACTCGCACGGTGCAGCGCACCAAGCCAAACGCCCACTCGGGATCCCCGGGTGGGCGCTTAGTTGGTTGACTGAGGGGGTCGTCTCAGCCCGGGGTGCCGATGGACTTCAGCTTCTCTTCGAGAGCGCGTCCGGCATCCACAAGACCAGTCTCCTCGTGACCGCTGGCTTCCTTGACGCCGCGCAGGGTCTCTTCGAGCTCCTGCAGCTGGCGAGCAACGCGGAACACCGTGTCCTGCGGACACACCGCGCTCTGAGAGCCGGGGTCGATCGGAATGAACATCGGGTCACCGCCGCTGGTCGGATCACCCTTGGCGTAACGCTTGATCGTCGCGTCCTTGCCCTGGATCTTGAACTTGACTGACTCGGGCCAGCCCTTGTCGGCTTTCACCTCAAACGGCTCTGGAACCGCCGTCATGGTCATCCAAGGACCTTTGTCGCTCTGTCCAACGATCGCCGCCCACTGCACCTTGGGAGCAGAACCCTGAGCAAAAGCGTCTGTCAGGGGCTTTTTCGCCGCCGCGAGCAGGCGCTGAATCGTCTCGACCTGGTCGTTCGCCTTCTCCGAAGCGCCAGCAAACGCGAGCAGACCCTTAGTCACCTCGCCCTTGAAACGTCCGATGTTCTTGCCGCCGAGGTTTGCGCCGTCGAACGGAATGCGCATCCCGCCGAGCTTGGCAACCTCCTCGTCTGGGTACTTGCCGGCGGAGAGCTTGTCGCGGGCAGACTTGAGCACTTCGGCGAGGCTCTCTGCCGATTCGACAGCGCCCTTGACGTCCTTGCCCAGCTGATTGGCATCCCGGAGCGCCTGATTGGCGATGCTGTTGCGCTCGTTGCCACCGCCGACGAACACGCCAAGCAGCAGACCGACACCAAACGTGGCGACCGAGACGAGCAGTGCTTTGCGCATCTGCTTTTTCTGCTCGTGTCGCACCTCGTCGCTCATCTCGACCTTGATCGCCTGGGGTTCAGCGCGTGGAGCGCTGCTCGCATCGATCGACGAGTACGGATCGTTAGCGTCTACCTTCGGCCCGCTGCGCTGGAACGGCGGCGCAGGAATGCCGCTCGGGCGCGGAAGCCCAACGGGTGGTGGAATGGAGGGACCGCTCGGCGAGCTGACAGTCTTTTTGCCGAGGCGGGCCTTGAGATCGATCTTCGGCTTGTTTTGTTCGGTCATCGCGACGAGGTCCGAAAGGTGCTCCCCGGGGGGCGGGTTGCACGGCTGGCGGGAGGGTGGGGGGACGGTACCGAAGCGGGCTCGATCCGGCAAGAGTGAAATTGCTGGATTGTCACCCATCTGTCCAGAATTTCGCGACTTCCGGCTTGTCCCCCGAGGCGCCTCGCCCCGCCAGGGGCTCACGAGCGCCGATGTGGGCCAACCTTGCGACGTGACATTGACCGGAAACCTGGTGTCTGCGAACCTCCGACGGTGCCGACCTCGGTTGCGGTCGTAGATAACTACGATTCCTTCACCTACAATCTCGTTCAGTATCTGCAGTCTTTGGCTGTGAACGTCGCGGTTCACCTCAATGACCGGATCACCGTTGCGGAGCTGCGCGCCCTTCGGCCAAGCGGTGTCCTGCTCTCTCCGGGGCCCGGAACCCCTGATGACGCTGGGGTAACGCTCGACCTGATTCGGAATTGCGCCGGCGAATTCCCAATCTTCGGCGTCTGCCTCGGGCATCAGTCGATCGGCCAGGCATTCGGCGGCAAGGTCATTCGCGCCCCAGAACTGATGCACGGCAAGACCTCACTCGTCACCCACGACGGTCGCACCCTCTTTTCCGGGATGCCCCAGCCCTTCAGGGCAACCCGCTACCATTCCCTTGTGGTCGAAGCCTCCACCCTGCCCGACTGTTTGGAGGCCTCCGCCCATACGGCGGATGGGCAAATCATGGCACTTCGCCATCGCACCCTGCCCGTGGAAGGGGTCCAGTTCCACCCCGAGTCGTTCTTGACCGAGCAGGGGATGTCGCTTGTCCGCAATTGGGTGAACTCGCTGTGACCCACGCCGCCATCGCCTTCAATTCCGTCTTCTCGGAGCTCTGCTCCAGCCGCACCCTGTCCCGCGCCTCGGCTCGAGCGGCGTTTGACGCCATTTTAGCGGGCGCGTGGACTCCGGTTCAAATCAGCGGGCTCCTATGTGGACTCAGGCTCCTGCCCGACTCTCCCACGATCATTGCAGCAGCCGTCGACTCGATGCGGGCCGCGATGGTGCCCGTCAATCATGGCCTGCCGAAGTTGCTTGATACCTGCGGAACCGGGGGTGACGGTCAAAGCACGCTCAATATTTCCACTGGAGCAGCGCTGCTGGTCGCCGCTGCCGGCGTTCCCGTCGCCAAGCACGGCAACAGGGCAGTCTCGAGCCGTTCAGGTAGCGCAGATCTGCTTGAGTCCCTTGGGCTCCCGCTCGACCTCAGCGCCGAGGCCGGGGCTGAGCTCCTGAACGAGATCGGGATCACCTTCCTGATGGCGCCCCTGCATCACCCGGCCATGCGTTTTGCCGCGCCCGTGCGTCGGGAGCTCGGAGTGCGCACCGTTTTTAACTGCCTTGGACCGCTCGCAAATCCGGCGCGCGCCACCCATCAACTCGTCGGGGCATTCTCAGACGAAATTCGGCCGATTTTGGCTCAAGCACTGCACGAGCTTGGAACCCAAGTAGCCTGGGTCGTCCATTCGCGCGATGGCCTCGATGAGCTGAGTCCGTTCGATGTGACGCGGGTGACCGTCCTTGAGAACGGTGTCCTCAGCGAACGCACCGTCAGCCCTGAAGACTTCGGTTTGAAGCGCAGTCCAGTCGGAGCGATTTCTGGCGGCGACGCAGGCGCCAATGCGCGAGTCTTTGAACGGATCCTGGCGGGCGAGGCCCATCCGGCAGTCGATGCCTTCATCCTCAATGCCGCCGCGGCGCTCGTCGTGGCCGAGGGGGTTTCGCCCCTAGACGCCGCGGCCCGCATTCGCGAGGTACTGGCGTCCGGGACTGCCGCGAGAAAGCTGGAGGACTGGCTCGCCGCAGCTCGGCGTCGCGGGCCGGCCAAGGCAGCGACCTGATGGGAGTGCTCGACGACATCCTCGCGCAGAAAAGGAGCGAGCTTGCGGAGCTGCGCCAGCGCCGCCTGCCCGCGCCGCCCCCGCGCCGCCCGCTCGATTGGTCACGCAGCAGGACCGGGCGTTTTCATGTGCTGGCCGAGCTCAAGCGTCGGTCGCCGTCGGCGGGACGGTTCCCAACTCAGCTCTCACTCGAGAGCCGGGCGCGTGCCTATGAAGTCGGCGGAGCCAGCGCCATTAGCGTGCTGTGTGATCGCGAGTTCTTCGACGGTGACTATGCCCACCTGAGTGAAATTCGCGCTGCGGTGGAGCTGCCTCTGCTCTGCAAAGAGTTTGTGATTGACGAAGTCCAGCTCGACTGCGCTCGGGCTTTTGGAGCCGACGCGGTCCTCTTGATCGCGCGCTGCTTATCCCCGGACAGGCTGTTCGAGTTGCATCAAGCAGCCCTCGAGCGCGAGCTCGTGCCACTCGTCGAGGTCGCAACGCCCGAAGAAGCCGCCATCGTGGCGCAAGTGACCTCGCCCGTCGTCGGGGTCAACGCGCGCGATCTCGATAGCCTGAAGATGGATCCCGAGCGAGCGCGACAGGTCTTGAGCCTGCTCACGAGCGCCACCGCGCGTCTGCATCTCTCCGGCATTCGGGAGCCAGCAGAGGTCAGCGCGCTCGTCAGCGCTGGGGTCGATGGCGCGCTGGTCGGCGAAACGTTGATGCGCAGCGAGCAGCCGGAACTCATCCTGCGGGCGCTGCTCGCAGCGACGCTGCCTGAATCTGGCTAAAAACTAGCGCGTGGCGGTACAATGCAGGCGTGACCATGGACGCCTGTGTGGATCTCTACCTGGATCACCTGCGGGTTGAGCGGGCCTTGTCCCCCAACACCCTGCTGGCGTATTCACGTGATCTCAGCAAGCTCACGCAGTTCATGGACCAGCGGGGCCTTTCTGACCCCACCGCCCTGGACATCGGTTCGTTCAGCGACTGGTTAGTGTCCCTCTCGCGGTCTGGGCTTTCCGCTCGAAGTCTCGCGCGCCATCTGTCAGCAGCACGCGGGCTCATCAAATTCCTCGCGCGAGAGGGGATGGTGAAGACCGATCCAACTGAGCATGCCAAACGCCCTCGCCTCGGTCGGCACCTGCCGCGCACTCTCAACGAGTCAGAAATGCTGCGACTCATTTCCGCGCCAGACATCGGCACCCTGCGCGGTCTGCGGGACCGCGCGATGCTCGGGCTCGCCTACGCGGCGGGCCTGCGCGTCTCAGAGCTGGTCACCCTTCAGGCGGGGGACGTCGATCTTCAGCGAGGAACCCTGATAGCGCTCGGCAAGGGTGGCAAACGGCGCATCGTACCAGTCGGTGAACAGGCCCTCAACTGGCTGCGAGCGTACCTAGAGACCCGTGCCGCAAGCTCGACCGCAAAGGCCGTTCGGGGGCCCGCCTACCTGTTTCCGTCCCCACGGACGGGACCGCTCACCCGTCAGGGTTTTTGGAAGATTGTCCGGAGCTACGCTCGCATTGCGGGCATTCGCGGCAATATCCACCCCCATCAGCTGCGTCACTCCTTTGCCACCCACCTTCTGCTTGGCGGGGCTGATCTACGCAGCGTTCAAACCTTGCTCGGACACGCGGACATCACCACGACGGAAATCTACACCCACGTAACCAAAGACCACGTCCGCGAAGCCCACCGGCGAACTCACCCTCGTGGTTGACCAGACCGCCCGAGGTCGGATAAGGATAATCAAGTGAGTTTTCGTGTGGAGCAGCCAGCCGGGGTTTTGTCGCCGGTCGTCGTCGAGATCCCCCACGCGAGTGTTCAGCTCGACCCGCTCGCCTTGCCCTGGTTGATGGCACCCGCTCGCTCGATCGGTCGCGATGCGGACCTGTACGTCGATGACCTTTTCGCGCAGGCCAGTCGGTTAGGTGCAACGTTGGTGGTCGCAGAGCTCAGTCGCTACGTCTGCGATCTCAATCGCGCCGTGCATGAGGTCGACTCTCTTGCCGTCACTGGAGCCCAGGGCACCTCCGCTCCGCACGGCTTCATTTGGCGCCGCACGACGGACGGAGCACCTGCCCTCGCCTCCCCCGTTCCTGCAACGGAATACGAACGCAGGGTGAGTCGCCACCACCAGCCTTATCACCTCGCGGTCGCCCAGCTACTTGAACAACGCCGACAGCAGTTTGGCTGGGCGGTGCTGCTGTGCGCCCACTCGATGCCGAGCCGCGGCCGGGTCGGCAACTCCGACGCCGGACGCCCCAGGGCGCAAATCGTTCCTGGCAGCCGCGGTGGCACCACAGCCCATGCGCGGATCGTTGCTGCAGCCGAACCGCTCGCGCTCGCGCGTGGTTGGTCGCTGTCCCACGACGACCCTTACCGAGGAGGCTACTCCACGGTGCGATACGGTCGTCCCGACGACGGCATCCACGCCCTACAGATCGAGTTGTCGCGGGGCCTCTACCTCGATGAGGCCGAATTGAAGAAGACTTCCGGGTTCGAAGCGACTCGCAGCTTCTGCAACGACCTCGTCGAGGCCCTCACCCGATTTGCGCCGTAGGCCGTTCGGCGGTGTTGTCACCAATCGGTCCCTGCGTGCGCGAATCGGTCCCTGCTGCGCATGCGCGGCGCGGCGCGCATTGCCGGCGATGCCGCCTGCCTGCTTTCGGCGAGCAAGTTCCCTTCCAAGACCTCCGACTGGATGGAGCCGGCCTGCAGTCCGCCTGGACATTCACTTTCGTTCGAAATATTTGACGTTCGTCTTGTACGGCCCCCCGGCGTGAGCTAGGTTCCGCCCGCGACCATGGCAAGAAGCGAGATCACGGGTAAGCGCCGAATGCGCGCTAACAACGTCAGTCACTCCAACATCAAGACGCTCCGTTGGCAGGAAGTGAACGTTCAACGACGCCGCCTGTGGGTTGCTGAGCTCGGACGCTTCGTGTCCGTGAAGCTCACTACCCGCGACATTCGTACCGTCGACAAGGTTGGCCTGCTCGCATTTGCGAAGGCCAACGGCGTCAAGGTTGCGTAAGGATCGCGCTCACTCTTGAGCCGTCTCAGCGGCGCTTCCTCTTGGAGCGCCGCTTTTGTCGTGGGCGGCGTGCAAACGCCCCTGCGCGCCCAGCGCTGCTCAGTAGCCAGTCGCTCCGACGCCGCACACTGACGGCTGCGGCCATTGCGTCGGCGTGATGGTTCGACCGTGCCGACCTTGAGAGCAGTATCGATGCGTCGGGACCAGGCGGCCATTGCGTCGGCGTGATGGTTCGACCGTGCCCGTGGTGCGCGCGACTAGTACTCAACGAGCAGTCGCTCCCACGCCTCGCTTGGCGACTCGCGTGAAAGCTCCCGCGAGCGAACTGCTATTGGCGTCGCGCGGTGACGCGACCGCCCGGACCCGCCTTCAGGTGCAGCGATGCGGACGCGAGAGACGAGGCCGTGAGCTGCGTGGCCTCGTGACTGACGAGGAGTTCAACAGGATGCCCGGACTCAAGCCGGAACGCGATGCCCGCGGGTCCCGCCAACCTCGAGCCCGGGGTGACGCGCTCGACTCCACGACGGACTGGCTCAGCTCGTTTGGGTGCCTGGAGATCGAGTCCGTCAATTGCAATTCCGTCGTGCACTCGCTCGAAGACCGCCGCAGCCCAGGTGCCGCGAGGATCGGTCACGCAGAGCGCGATTAGGCTGGAACCGAGCAGCGCTCGCGGTTCGCAAGACCAAGGCACCGTGACCCAGTCTGTCGTTCCCTCGAGTCGGGCCGCCTCACCGCCGGCGTCGTTGACCGGAGCGAGATCCGCTGGGGTGAGTAACCCCTGCTCTGGCATTCCACCCGCCAGCAAGAGCTCACGCGCGAACGTTGCGTCAGAGAAGGCTGCGGCACCGGAAGACTTCACGGCACCCAGCAGCACTTCACGGCGCTCGGAACCGACGCGAGCCGCCTGACGCATCGCCCGTCGAAGTAACGGGGACATGGTCCCTCGTCCATCATGGGCCAGGGCGAGCGTCGCCGCCGAGAGACTTGTTGGGGCCGCCAGATACGCCGCTAGCGGCACATCCTCACCCGGTTGAAACCCACGTGGTCGCTTCGTGCCGAGACCCGGCTGGCGCACACGACCATCAAACACGCGAACCCCGGAACCGAGGCCTGCGACCACAATTCCGAGCGAACCGAGGAGCACACCCGCGTAGGCGCCAGTCGCAGCAAAATAGCCCGCCAGCACCGCGCCGACTGCCGACGACGTCTCGGACAGTTGTTCCTCAGCGGCCTCGACTACAAGCGAGTCCGTCCCGAGTACGACGCCACGCGACAGACTCATCGTTTCTTCCCCGGGCTCGGCTTCTTCGAGGTCGGGGCGAGCGCCTTGGACGGCTCGTCGTCGTCGTCGTCGTCGTCGTCGTCGTCGTCGTCGTCGTCGTCGTCGTCGTCGTCGTCGTCGTCGTCGTCGTCGTCGTCGTCGTCGTCGTCCTCGTCTTCGTCGTCGTCGTCTTCGTCGTCCTTGTCGGTCGACACCGAGGCGGGTTCGCCCTCGGGGAGTTCGTCGCCGTCCTCGTCGTCATCCTCGTCGTCATCCTCGTCGTCATCGTCCGAGTCGAACGACACCGGGCCCGTCAGACCGATTTCTTCCAGCTCATCCCCGCCTCGTCCTGCCCCCTCGGCGAGCAGCTGACGCAAAGTCTGCCCAACGCGACCCGCATTTTGGCCTTCCACGATCACGTAGGCCTCTTCGAAGCCCGAAATGGCCTCGGCGAGCTTCTCAATGTGGCCCATGCCAATGCGAGCTGCTGGTCCGAGCGCAGGGATACGCACGTAGGCAGCGTCACTCTCGAACAACTCGTAGCGCGACGCGTCCCGCGCCCAAACCGCGTCACAGCGCTCAAGTACAGGGATTGCGGAATCCTCGTCCCACACGCCGCGAGGATCCCAAGCAATGGTGCGACCTGGCGCCGTCAGGCGATCGAACAGCTGCCATAGTCGCTCGCGATTGCGCTGACTCGGTCCGATGCTCGAAGGGGTTTGCACAACCACCCAGCGCGCCTGAAGCGCTTCGGCGACCTTCAACCCGTACTCCAAAGCTGCCTCAGAATCCGGTCCGAAGGCGCCGACCGAAGGCGCCAGCCGAACCGAAAACGCAAAGCTCTTCGGAACCTCCGCGCGCCAACGCCGCAACAGCGCCGTGCGCGGACAGCGGCCTGGCTGAGCGAGGAGCTCCAGCAGATTGAATCGCCCGGCGTACCGACTCACCGGACCGCGCAGTGCGGCCTGGCCAACAAAAAGCTTCATGGGGTTCCCGGGGAGTATGAGCCGACGCGGCCTCTGTCAAGGCGCCATCGCAGTCAAGTGAGGCAAAAACCCGCAGATGATGTACTACCAGGGCTCGAAGTGGAACCACTGCGTCGGATAATGCCGCAGAAATGCCGCCAGACTCACCGCAACTTGCTGGGCGGCAGCCGTGAGCAACGGCGCTTCGGCACGCCGCGGTAATGTCACCTCCGGGTGGACGCAAACGAGGTAATCCCCACGACCACGTCGCGCCACAAAGACGGGAACTAGCGAGGCCCCGGTCAAGGAACAGAGCGAGAACGGGCCCTGTGGCATGGAAAAGGGGTGACCGAACAAGTCCACCGTAAGGGCGCGACTTCCCTTGCTCACGCGATCGATCTGAACGGCGACGATTCCGTCGCCTCGCAGGTGCCGCAGCAGACTGAGCCCTTCGAGCGCATCCTCCCCGACATGGACCACCTCGATACCGTAAGCGCGACGCAGCTCATCATGCATCCGACGAGCGTCGACGTTGGGTTCACGCGCCATCACCACCATGACGGGACGACTGGTCACAGAACTGAGCTGACGGGCAGCCACATCCCACGCCCCCGCGTGCGCAGTGACGACGATGACGCCGCGGCCCCTCGCAAGCGCGCGAGTCAGATGCTCCTCACCCTGCACTTCACAGTGCGCTTGGGTCACCTCCCCAGGCTGATGCGCCAAGGATTCGACCAGGCACTGGGCGAAATTCGTGAACGTCTCGGCAACCTCAACCGCTTCCCGCAGTGCTGACCGCCGGCCGAGCACGCGTCGCAGGTTACTCCGCACGATAGCTCGGTGCTTACCCAGAAATCCCGAGACCGCCAACCCAGTAACCACCGCGCCGGCCGTTGCGAGCGGGCCTGGCAGGGACTGAGCGGCGCTCCGTACGAGCCGTCGCAACCACGCAGCCTCGTGACGGTGAGTCAGCTTCGGACTCTCGGGTTGCTCGGGTTGCTCGACCACCCTGACCTACTACTGCTCGCCGAGGAGTCGGTCAAAGAGAATGGCGGCAGCCGCCCGCACGCTCAGATGGTTGAAGCCATCCTCCCTTGGCGAGGTGAGCGGCGCGAGCTTTGCGTCCGCGCGAGCATGGACCTCCGGCGCCAGTCCCCAGCCTGTTCCAAACGCGATGATCCGCGAACGGGCGGGCGCGCGAAGCATTCGACGCGCCTCTGCGAGCGGCAGCGAATTGGACTCAGCACGGGCACTCGTCGTCCAGAGTTCAGGCAGCTGCTCACTGTCAAAATCGGCGAGCGCTTGCTCGATTGACGCAACCACGCGAACCAGCGACAGCGGAGGCACCCTGTCGGGGATTCGCAGACCACCCGCGCCCTCAACCCAGTGCTTTCTCACGCGCTCCACAAGCTCACGTTGCGCGGCAATCGGGTGAACGATGTAGTACGCGCTAAGGCCATAGGTGAACGCACTGCGCGCGATATCGTGCACGTCTAGATTCGTGATCGCGGTCGTGATCCTCGCCCCACCGCGATCGAGCACGGGATAGTGCACCAGCATCGCCGCGAGCCGACTCACTGCTCCTCCGTTGCCTTGCGCTCCGGACTCAGTAGATCAGGTCGGCGGAGCCGGGTCCGCTCAAGGGACTGTTGCTCGCGCCAGGCCTCAATCCGAGCATGATCCCCGCTGCGGAGAATCGCCGGGACTTCCTGCCCGCGGTACTCAACGGGTCGGGTGTAGTGCGGGTACTCGAGCTTGCCACCGCGCTGCTCGCTGAATGACTCATCGCAAGCCGACAGCTCGTTACCGAGGACCCCTGGGATGAAGCGAATGCAGGCCTCGATCACGGCCATCGCCGGAATCTCGCCGCCGGTAAGCACGAAGTCCCCAAGTGAGAGTTCGTGATCCACCGCCGCGCGAACCCGCTCGTCAAAGCCCTCGTAGCGCCCGCACACCAAGACGACCGCGGAGTGTTGGGCAAGGCTTCGAGCCGCCTTCTGGTCGAAGCGCTGACCTTGCGGGGTCAGCAGTACTCGGTGAGCACGCTCGACGCCCAGCCTGCGTTCGGCCGCTTCGATCGCAGCGATCACGCAGTCGACGCGCATCACCATGCCAGCGCCGCCACCGTACGGCGTGTCGTCCACGCTGCGGTGACGACCGAGACCATGCTCGCGTAGCTGCTCAAACTCGAGCCGCAAAGCCTGCTCGCTCACGGCCCGCTTGACGAAGCTCGTCCGCGCGAACATCCCGAACAGCTCGGGAAACAGCGTGACGACCGCGACGTTGAGCACCGCCGAGGCTTGGCTCACTGGGTCACGAGTCCGTCAAGACTGACCAGGCGAACGCGATGTCCGACCGAGTCAAGTTGAGACACCCAATCGTCCACCACCGCAAGCTCGGCGAGCTCGCCTGTCAACAGCTTGATGACGAACGCATCGCAGCTCGGGTAGGTGAGCACCTCAACGACTTCACCAATCACCACCCCGTCTGGGCCCTCGACGGCTGCCTGTACAAAATCGAGTAGGTAGACCTCACCCGCAGCGGGCGCCGGAAACTGTGCGCGCTCAACCAAGATGCCGGCACCACGCAGCAGCTCTGCCGAATCCCGACTGGCGTATCCCTCAAACGCAATCCGCCAGCCCTTACCTGCACGAGCGATACGCTCGACTCGCGCAGCGAACTCGGTGCCATTCGCGCGACGCACGACGACATCGCGCACGTGAAGCAGCAGGTCGCTGCCCTCCCACAGCATCAACACGCCGACGTCACCGCGCAACCCCTGGGGTTTGATGACGCGCGCGACTTCAACCAATGACGTGGTAGTGACGCTCACTATCAGTCGAGGATGTCGAGATGAACCCGACGCCCCGCCTTCTGTGCAGCAGCTGAGAGCAGCACGCGGATGGACTGGGCAGTCTTTCCGTCTTTGCCGATAACCTTGCCGATATCACCGGGGGCAACGCGGAGTTCAATGACGGCGTGTCCGGCGTCATCAACCTCACGAACCTCCACCCCTGATGGCTCATCGACGAGGGCTTTAGCGATCGTCGCAACGAGTTCCTTCATGGTGTTCTCCTTATCGCCAACAATGAAAAGCGGCACCCCCGAGCGAACCATCGCCCGGGCAGCCGCCGCCTTTCACGTAGGGCAACTCAGCCGGCCGCGGGGGCCGTGAGCTTGACTAGCTTGCTGACCGTGTCCGACGGCTTGGCACCGCGACTGGTCCAGTAAACAAGGCGCTCCCGATCGAGCTTGACCTTGCCACCAGCATCACGCGGATCGAACACACCGATGAGCTCGATGTAACGGCCGTCACGCGCATTGCGCTGATCGGTGACGACAATACGATAAAACGGTGCCTTCTTGGTACCGTGTCGGGCGAGACGAATGTGAACGGCCATCTTTCCTCGTGAGCAAAACCTGCCGCACCCCACGGGGTATCAGCATCGGGGCGGAACCATAGCATCGGACCTTCGGAACGCCAGCCCGGCCGAAAAGGTTCCGTGCCAAAGCGACCAACTCCGTGGCCGGAGGCAAACCACAGATGGACCACGCCCTTTGATTCTGCCCTGTGTTATCCTGGCGCCCACGGCATGAGTCCCCGCGAGGAACAGCTCCGTCACTTGGTAAACAACGTCCTCGGTCCCCTGCTGGAATCCGATGGGGCGCACCTTTATATCGTGAGTTTACGGGAGGACTCGGTTTGCCTGCACGTGGCTGGCCGCTACGCCGGAAGCCCCGGAATCAACCTGATCCGGCGGCGATTGGTGGAGCCTTTGCTCCGCAGGGCCGCGCCCTCTTGCACGATCTCCCTGACCCACGGGGTAAAGATCCCGCTCGGGTCGGTTCGGGTCAATCCGCAGAGCGCCAGCGCGGTCACCCGGGCGCCTGCCCCGTAGAAACGCTCGGCATGCCTCTGTGGGTAGAGGACTGGACCGATCCGAGGCGGTTCCACGGTTCACCGGCACAAAAAAAAACTCAGGGAGCCACCCGGACGGGGTTGCTCCCTGAGTTAACGCCTCGCGCCCGTTACTTCTTGGCGGGGGCCTTGGAGTCCGTCTTGGGGGGGGGTCCAGAGGGCTTAGGGTCGCGATTGATGGCATCGCGAACCGACCGGTCCATCGCGGAGGGATCCACCAGCTTGTTCGGGCGATGCTTGGTCAGGCTTTCCTGAACGCCACGGTCGGCGAAGGCGACGGCCACGATCTTCTGATAGTCCCGATTGATCGCTCGGATGTGCACCGTGTTGGTCATCCAGACCGCCTCGGGAAACGAGCGTCCGATCGAGTAATCGGCTTCAAGCATCTGGGGCGCGCCACCAAAGAGCGTCGATAGCGACTTGACGGCGTCTTCCCAGCTGGTGCCGAGCTTGGAGGACGGTCCGAGCTTGTACTCGTCGTAGGCCTTCCAGAGCTTGTCCCCGAAGAAAAAGTAGTAGCGAACCGTGCCGCCCGAGAGCTGGATCTTCGCCAGGCTCTCACCGTTGTTATAGCTGTACTCCCCCTTCAGGGGCCCCTGATCGAGCCCGGTCGGCGTGGTGCCAAACTCGATCTTGGTTCGACGGAGCAAGGCCTTCTTGTCGGCGAGTTCCGCGTCGAGCGCGGACATTTCGGGGCCGGGTTGAGCGGCCTTGAGGCGATCGACGTAATCGGCGTCAAACGCATCGTCGTGCAGCTTGGCGACGAGCTGCAACGGGATCCCCCAACGGAGGCCATCGGGAGCCAGTCGGAGTTCACGCGTCAGCGCCTTCCCGCCGGCGGGCGCCGCTGCAGCCGGCTTTGCCGAGACCGCGGAGGGCCAAGCCACGACCGACGCGGTCGCAAGCGCGCCACCAAGGGCAGACACCATCAGAGGAATCCAGAGCTTCGGAATCATGAGCAGTCCTCCAGAGCCACCCGTTCGCCGGGCGAGCTGCGCCGGCAACCTTGCTGCAGGCGGGCGCAGTGTACGCCGGAGCTGGGGCCGATAGCCAGTACCAGTGTCGAATTCGCTCACCCGGAAAGATACGTTGAAACTGCCAGGCCCGTTGCAGGCCAGATCCGCCAGTTTCTCGCCCAGACCAAGCAAAACGAGTAGAGAACTCTCCATTAGCTTGGAATCCCCCCTCGTTCGAAGTTGGACCCTGCTTACCGGAGTGCTGGCTCTCGTGGCAATCCAAGCCTGCTCCGGCGCCGCGGCCCGCAACTCAGGGGCGGCATCAGGTGGCGGTGCTCCACTCGAACTCTACGAGGGGACCCCCAAGCTGCTGTTCAGCGATTCGATTGAGATTGACTCCCTGCTACTCGGAAGCGGCAGTCCCGCCAACAGTCGCGACCGCTGGATCGGTCAGCGCTTCGCCGAGGCCGACTGGGTGTGTGCGATGCGCGTATCCACTGTGACCGGCTCGGGTCCGAATTCGTCCGGGCTCCTCGAGCTGGATATGGTGCCCACCGAGCCCCCATTGGGCGGACTTCATCCGGATCGAGCGGCACCAATTCGCGTCACCGTCCCCTCGACAAGTGCCGCCGCCGCTGCCATGCGTTCGGGAGCTATCCAACTCGTTGGCTCCCGCTTCCTACTCTTCGTTAAGGAATTCGAGCCAAGTGAGGGGGTCTCCACCCACTGGTTTGCTGTTCCGGATAATCCGGCTCAGCGCCAGGCGCTCGCGTCGGCAAGGACGCTGTTCGAACTCTCCCATTAGTTTGCCCTATGAATCTCCGCGGCCGCTCTGTGGATATCAAGACTCCGAAGGAGATCGAGCTCATCACGCAGGCCGGACGCTTGGCTGCGGAGACGTTAGAGGCAGTCGCCGACCTCGTGAGGCCTGGAGTGACCACGCTGGAACTCGATGAGTTCGTCCGGGTCGATACCCTCGCTAAGGGCTGTATCGCGGCACCCCTGAACTACCGAGGGTTTCCGAAACACTGCTGCACCTCCGTCAACGAGGTGATTTGCCACGGGATCCCGGGACCTCGAGTCCTACGCGACGGTGACATCGTCAACATCGACGTCACGCATATCTTCAAGGGATTCCACGGCGACACCTCAGCGACCTTCTATGTGGGCAAGTGCTCCGACGAGGCCATCCACGTCACCGAGGTAGCCCGTCGTTGCCTTGAGCTCGGTATTGCCCAGGTTCGGCCAGGTGCCCGCCTTGGGGATATTGGCGCCGCGATTCAACAGTTTGCGGAAGTCGAGGGGCTTTCGGTGGTACGGGACTTCGTCGGCCACGGAATCGGTCGTAAGTTTCACGAGGAGCCTCAGGTTCCACATTACGGAACGGCGGGCCGTGGCGACCGCCTTCGTCCGGGCCAAACGTTCACGATTGAGCCCATGATTAACGTCGGGACTCATGAGATGCGGATCCTGCCGGACAAGTGGACGGCGGTAACCGAAGACGGAAAGCTGAGCGCTCAGTTTGAGCACACGCTTCTGGTCACGCTCACTGGGGTTGAGATTCTCACGGCCAGGACCCGGTCACTCGCCAACAGTGAGGTCTTTCCTGACTACTGGGTTGGCAGGCTGTAGTGCGGCCGAGCACTCGCCCCAGTATGCGGCCAGTCAACCAAGCCGCTAGGGTGCCAAAATCTGTACCCAGAGGAGAACTCTCGGCTTGACGAAGAACCGCTGAGCCGGCTAGCGTGTCGGCTCGAAAAGCAGGGGACTGCAGGCCCCGGCCCATGGGGCGCTTGCGCCCGTGCCTGGCGAACGAACCAGAGGAAAGCCCTCGGGCTTCGATACCGTCGATGCCGGCTCACACCAAGAACAAGGCAATTCAACCGACCCCCAAACCCTCCGCAAAGGGCCTCGGTCAAACTCGCCCCAAGGTCGATTTGTCTAACACCAAGCGACCGGGATCTGGGCAGGGTTCGGTGAACAAAACGTCGCGTACGGTACCAGTCGCTACTAGCGTTGGAACCAAGATAACGTCAGCTCTAAGCGCGGGGAAAAAACCCGAATCGCGCTCGAAAGTCGAAACAGGTAAGGGTGTGGCAAAAAAGTCTGTAAAGGCTCCCAGCCCTCCGAGTGCCCACCAGGCCCGGGGGACGGGTTTCGCGAAGGCTCCAGCGGCGGCGACAAAGCTCGCGCAACGCGCTCCCGTGAAAGCAGCTTCCAAAGCCGTGAGTCAGCCGGCAGCGAAGGCGGCCAGTGCCCGAGTCACCTCGACGACTCAGGCTCGGTCGGTCGCAAAGGCACCGGTCAAGGCGCCGATCAAGGTGGTTTCCAAGAGCAGCCCCAAGCCGGTGGCAAAGGCGCCAGCCAAAAGCGCCGCACCTGCTGCGAGCAAGAAGCCCGCGGCCAAGGCACCGGCCAAGGCACCGACCAAAGCCCCAGTGAAGAGTCCCGCGAAGCCGGCACCCAAGGCTGTCCTCAAGGGTTCTGGCAAGGCCACGGCCAGCGTCCTTCCCAAGGCCAAGGCGCCTGCGAAGGCGTCATCTAAGGTCTCGAAGGCGCCCGCCAAGCCGACTCCGCGGCCACCACCGGCTCGACGTGAAGTAGTGGCGAGTCTCCAGGAAAAAGAGCGCCTCCTCAAAGAGAAGGAGAAAGAGCGCCTCCTCAAAGAGAAGGAAAAAGAGCGCGCAGACAAGGCGCGTGCCCAAGAGCTACTCCGAATCGAAGCCGAGCGGACTCGACTCAAAGCGGACAAAGAGGCCGAGCGCGAAGCCGCGCGGCTTGCCAAGGAAGACGAGAAGCGACTCGACGCCGAGCGCAAGGAAGAGGAGCGCCTCGCCCGCGAAGAGGAAAAGCTGCGCCAGAAGGCGCAACGCGACGCGGAGCGCGAGGACGCGCGCCGTCAGCGTGACGAGGAGCGTGCTCGTCGCGAGGCCGAACGCGAGGCCTATCGAAAGGTCAAGGAAGCAGAGCGCGAGCGGCTTCATGCTCAAAAAGAGGCTCAGAAGCGGGCCCTCGAGGGCCGGATCGCTGAAGCGAATCGCATCGCTAACAAGCTTGGTGGCGCCCGAAGCACGTCCAATCGAATCTACTCGCCGCGTGCCATTCCGAATCAGTCAGGCACCAGGCGACCGCAGCGCGAAGTGGACCACATCGCGGCAGTGGCGAACGCGCCCCAACCTCTCCCGAGCACGGAGCAGGTTGAGGAACTCGTCTTGGCCCCGGCACTCGCTCAGCCCGACGATTCTCGCCCGCCGAGTCCCCCCGAGCGTCCCGTTCCAACCCTCGAGAATATCGAGGAACGGTACCGCAGCATCGAAGAGCGTCTCGGCAAAGCGGCCGACGATTTTCGTCGAGACTACCGTGAGACCCTCGATATGTCGTGGATCTACCACGACAGCGCGTTGGAGGGCGTCGTCTACACCTTCCAAGAGCTCAAGTCCGCAACGGATCCCCACACCTCGGTGATCTCGGATTCGTCGATGCAGCCTGTGGTCGAAGAGATTCGGCGTCATAAGGCAGCGATTGAGCTCGTGCGTGAGCTCGGGGAAAAGCGCCGCGCTCCGATCACTCTCGATGTGTTTAAGCGCATCTACCTGACGCTGCATCCGGACGCAGGCGATCTCAAGACGATCAAGTACCGGCGCGATATTCCGCAGCATCGGCTGTACTTTCACGAGTACGCCCATCCGGAGAAGATTCAGCCTAAGTTGAGGCAAATCATCGACTGGCTCAATGGTCCAGAGCCGAAGAAGATGAAGAGTCCGCTGCGAGTCGCTGCGCGCGCACATTACGAGCTATTGCGGGTGTTCCCGTTCCAGGTCGATAGTGGCAAGGCCTCGCGACTGTTCATGAACCTGCTGCTGCTGCGCGCAGGACATCCGCCGGCCATCATCCACTCGACCGAACGACAGCGCTACTACGAAGCCCTCAAGGGCTCGCTCCCCGTGATCGTTCAGATGGTGTCCGAGTCGCTACTGAATGGGCTCGTCAGCATCGAAAAACTGCTCGATGAGCATGAGGCGCGTCCGCGCTAGGCGAGAATCAGGCTGTCTCCGCGTGGAGGCAGCCTGCGCTTCCCCTCACGCGCAACGTCACGCGTCAGTCTCCCGTCAGGATAGCGTCCCATCCGGTGGTCTGCGCAAGCTTAGACAGCGCGACGTTGTACTCATAGGTTGCCGATAGCTGAGCAAACCGTTTGAGCGCGTACTCCTTGGCTGGATCAACCAGATCCGAGTCCTCGAGCACCCCAACGTCGATGCCCTGCTGGACCTTGATCAGCCACTGCTGGGCCATGCGTGCCGCGTCCGAGGTGGCCTCGAGCCGTCGCTTGTAGTCCTGAACCTCGGCAAAGACCTCTTCCACCTGCTGGCCAATGCCCCCGAGCGCGTAACGCTCTGTCGCGAGCATCTCGTCCAGCTGAGCTTGGCTCTGGGAAAGCCTGGCAACTTGCGGAATCACGTCGAGTTTGTATCTGAGCGCTACCCCGAGACCATAAAGTAGGTAGTTGGCGCTGTCGCGCACGAACGGATTGGTCTGATCTGTCACCTCGGGGGCGTAGGACCATCGGACATTCATGCCCAACCCGAGATCCGGAAACAACCGGGCCTTTTCGAGTCGCATCAGGGCGCGCCGCGCCACAACCCCCGCGCGAGCCATATTCGCCTCCGGGCGAAACAGTCGCGCCGCGGCGAGGTAGTTCGTCAGTGGTCCGAGGGTGTGCCGTATCGGGACCAGCGCGCGATCAGCGATATCGATCGGTGTCTCCACCCCGGTGAGAAACCGAAGTGACGCCAGCGCGACCGCTTCGTTCCGCTCCGCCTCGCTCTGGCGTGCCGCAAGGTCTGCGCGATGAATTCGAAGTCGCAGCAACTGAATATCGTCGCCTTCGCCGGACGCAACTTCCTTGGTCATGCGCGTGACGTAAACCTCGACCCGACTCCCCGCCTCTCTCAGCAAGCCTAGCGCTTCACGCGAAAGCAGGACGCCGTAGTAGGCCCTGCGGACGTTGAGGCGAACGTCGTTCTGCTCCTTTTTTACCTCGTGTTCACCAACGGTGACTTGGGCTTCAGCCGCATCGTTGGCCGCACTGAGCTTGCCAAAGGTGTAGAGCGGAAGCGCCCCTTCGAGGCTGGTTTGCCAGGCCAGGGCCATGTTTGATGACAGCGAACGATCCGTGTCGGGGCTAAAGATCGAGGTTCCCCGCACGGTCGGCGCCAGTCCGACGCCACTCGTGACCGTGAACTCAGAGAAGGGCGCGTAACGGGCCTGGGTGATCTGAGTTCGCTTGCCCGCCAGGCGGGCCTGCGCTTCGCGCACCTTGGGATAGTTGGTGACGGCCAACGATAAGCAGCGCGCCAGACTCAGACGGATTCGACCTTCCGCTCCAGGATCTCCGCTGACCGCTCGAGACAGCGGCACGGGCGCCGTCGAGTTCGCAGGTGACGCCGCTCCCGCCGGGGCGTCAGCCTCCCCCTCGTCGTCAGCCAAGGGCTGCGCAGCAAGCATTCCACCTGTCAGCGTTGACACCAAATATGTGAGGACGAAGGCCAGTCGTCGCATGCGGGGCCGAGCCTAGCAAATCTCCGGCTAGGTTGCCCCGCCCATCCCTGAGCGCTTCGCAGCACGGCGGAAGTTCGACCGATCTAGGCCGGCCTGGCGGGCCGCTTCGCTCACGTTCCCCCCCGCTCGCTTCAAAATTGCGTCAAAATAGGCTTCATCAAAGGCGTCCATGGCGCGCTGCTTGGCGTCGCGATAGGGCAGATCGAGCAGCCCCGCCGGCAGCGCCAGACCGCTATCCCGCGCGGAACGCGGCAGCCCCGACCCCGACCGCTGACCGCGAGAGGTGGGGAGTGCGTCGACGGTGATCTCGTCCCCCCGACAGAAGACCACGGCGTACTCGATGGCGTTCTCAAGCTCGCGGACGTTACCCTGCCAGGGTTGCACCTGAAGCACGTCCATGGCCGCAGGTGCGATCCGGCGCACGTCTCGTCCAGCGCGGGCGGCGTATTTCTGGAGAAAATGATAGGCCAGAAGCGGGATGTCATCCGTGCGCTCACGCAACGGTGGCAGTGAGATCGCGACCACGTTCAAGCGATAGAAAAGGTCCTCGCGAAAGGTGCCCTCGGCGATACGGGTTTGCAGATCGACATTGGTCGCCGCCACGACGCGCACGTCTACGATGCGTGTCTCGTTCGAACCGACTCGCTTGACCTCCCCTTCCTGGAGCACCCGCAGCAGCTTAACCTGAGCCAACTGGGGAAGGTCGCCCACCTCATCGAGGAAGATGGTTCCGGTGTTGGCGGCCTCAAATAGGCCCTCCCTGGTGGTCGTCGCCCCTGTGAAGGCGCCGCGCACGTGACCAAATAGCTCACTTTCGACGAGATCCACGGGAATCGCCGAGCAGTTGACGGCGACAAAAGGCCGCTCCGCACGCGGAGAATGCTGATGAATCGCGCGAGCCGTGAGCTCCTTGCCGGTGCCGCTTTCGCCCAAAATGAGCACGTTTGACGCGGTCGCGGCAACTCCAAGTGCCAGGCGATAGACCTCTTGCATCCGCTGCGAATTGCCGATCAGCTCCCCAAAGCGCTCCATCTGCTCGAGTCGCTTCTCGAGCATCGCGGCATGGTCTAGCAAGCGGCGTCGCTCTGCCGCCTTGGAGACCGTGAGCACCACCTCATCATTGGAACGAAATGGCTTGGTGAGAAAGTGGTAGGCGCCACCGCGTACAGCCTTAACCGCGGTCTCGACGTCGCCGAACGCCGTCATGAGAATGACCTCAACCCCGCTGAAATTCGTCTTGATGTGCTCGAGGAGCTCGAGCCCATTAACGTGAGGCATCATCAGATCGATCAGGGCGACGTCAACCGACTGCTCTCCAAGCACCTGAATAGCTGCGGCACCGTCGTCGGCCGTCACCACCTGCATGCCGCGACTGAGCAGCAGACGCGCCAGGCTCCTGCGCAGTGCCGGCTCATCGTCGACGACGATGACCCGCGCCGGCCGCTCTTCTGCGACTCGTCCGGGGAATTCGCTATTCCGATTGCGTGCGGAAAGGACCATCGTGGCTTACCTTGAGCGTTCCCGGTTGCGCCGGATGGCGTCCGCACCCGAGTCCATGATGATGGGCGTCGGCGGGTCAACCTGTATCGATGGGGGACTATTGGCCGGCGTTTGGTCGGGCCGCAGGGTCACAGACGCCTCGCGCTTGGCGTCGAACTCCGGGAGTTCTGCAGGGAGCGAGCCACGACCGACACGCGCGTCCCCTCCTCCAATGCCAATCTCCAGGGTTGGGGGACCGGCGAGCGGTGTGTAGAGGTAGCCTTGTTGCTGAAAGACACAGACCCGATTGCCGCCATCGCGCTTGGCCTGGTGAAGGGCGGCGTCTCCAGCGCGCAACAGGGCGTCTTTGGAGCGGACATCACGCGACGGGTAGAGGGCGACACCGATCGACAGTGTGACCTTGGTCTGCTTGCCTGACTCTGAGGTGAAAACGGCCTCACCTGACTCACGCCAAATCCGCTCAGCCACGGTGACCGATCCGGCGAAGTGAGTACTCGGCAACACAACGAGCAGCTCGTCACCGCCGAAGCGGGCCACGACATCCACCTCACGCACGCAGGAGCGCACGATCTCGGCTAAAGCAGACAGGACTCGGTCGCCAAACGGCCGCCCCCCGATTTCATTGACCGCTTGCAGGCGATCGATGTCGATCACAATGCAGGCGAGCGGATCGTGGTAGCGCTCGGCCCGCTTAAACTCCTCGTTGAGTCGGTTGTGCAGGTAGCGATAGTTGTATAGCCCGGTCAGCTCGTCGTGCACCGAGAGACGTTCGAGCTTGGCGCGCGCGAGCACGACGTGATCATGCAGGCGCTTGATGCGCAGCATCGAATCCACCCGAGCAACCAGCTCGCTTTCGTCAAACGGCTTGCAGACATAGTCGTCCGCGCCAATTTTGAGGCCCTCGACGCGACTGGCCGTGTCGGTCTTGACCGTGACGAGCAGCACAGGCAAAAACGAGTCCGCCGTCATGCTTTTGAGCAACCGACAGGCCTCAAGACCCGTGAGGCGCGGCATCAAGATGTCGAGCAGGACAAGATCGATCCCACCCTGCCCCACTCGCTCGACGGCGGACTGACCGTCGCCAAACGCGCAGACGTTATGCCCACGCGACGTCAGGATGTCGACCAACAGCTCACGCGTGAGGCGGTCATCCTCGGCGACCACGATGGTCCCACCGCGAGGTATAGGACCGGGTGGCACTTCGCTGTCTGGCGGGCGGGTACTGTCGAGCACAGCCTGGTAGGCTAACCGATTTCGGGTCCCCGCGACTAGGGCATCAGGTCGAGGACGACCCAAGCGTCCGTTCCATCGCGCGCGGCACGCCTGGCACCGAGTGCCGACACTGACAGACACCCACAGGGATGACGGTACGACAGGCCCAAACGCTCTGAGAGGCGCTCGCGAGAGGTCAGGTCGTAGTCAAGGCCCGCAAATGTGGCGAGCTGCCCAGTCACGGCCCACAGCAGGTCTCCACCCCCCGTCCAGCCTGGTCCGTCAAAGTAGCGCCGATTCCACCCGCCCCAGTTCTCACCTGAAAGCCAACGGGCATCCCGGACACCGACGGACGCCTGACCCTCGAGGCGTGTCACGAGCGCGAGCCGATCGGCGCGGCCGAGCCGTGATCGCGCCGTAGAAAACCCACCAGAGCCCTGGACCCAGCCGAGCTCCCCACCGAGGCCCCACCAGCGGCCGGAGGCAGACAAGCGGCTCCAGATAAGCTGAGATTTTCCCTCGTTTCTGACGAGTTCCGCCGTCCAGCCCTCCAGCGCGTAGGCCTGTTCGGTGCCCAGCTTGCCGAGGCGCGACGAGAGCCCGAGCGCGGCGAGTCCGACCGGCTGCCAACGACCATCGCGTTCGACGGGCACCTGACCGACCAGCGGCGACGCCAGCCCCGGTCCCGCCTGAACGGCACCCTGTAGCTGGGTTTTCGGCTCAATCCAGTGGGACCAAGGCTGCGATGACCCTTGCCAGACCCGACGAATCGGCAGCCCGGCAACGACCGCCGAGCCAAGTCGAGCCGCCGAGAAGGAACCGCCCCCATCGCTCCCGAGCAGCCACTGCTCGACGGCGCGGAACTCAAGGCTGGCCGGCCCCGGGTGAGCAACGAGCCCGAAATGACCTTCATGCCGCAGCTGCGGAGTCAGCGACGAGCCGCCGTCGACCGGAGCCGTCGGCGCGACGCCCGCGACGCGCGACAGGAGGGTGGTGGACGAATCGGCCGTCCCGAACTCGCCGAGAGCGGTGCCTGCTCCAAGACGCGCGGTGGGGCCCACCACGCCGAACTCTCCGTAGGGCCCACCACGAACGGCGTCCGCGCGTCCACCGAGCGACAGCATCGCGCCGGTTCCGGACAAGGTGGCTTCGACGCGGGCTCGATCGTAGCGGCGCGTGGCGGTCTGAAATGAGACGGGCCCAACCAACCCGCGACGCCCCCGAAGTGCGTCGACACGCCACGCGAGACTGAGTCCGTCCCCAGACGCCACGCTGCCATGAGCGTCTGCAACGAAAAACCCGTGCTCGAGCCAATCCCAGCGCAGGGCACTGGTCGTTCGAGTCGTCGACAACTGCGCGCCTAAGTCGACGCCGCCCTTGAGGTAGCCGCCGAGATTGACGTCGAGAAACTCCGGGCTCGGGTCCGAACGCGTTGAAAGCGGCAGATGAAAACCTGAACCCGCCCAAGCCCCATCGCGCGCGCGCCAGGCAAAATGCGGAGGGAGCAGACCGGTGCGGTTCGGCGAGCGAAGCCAGAGCCAGGGCGTGTAGAACACCGGTACGCCGACCAAGCGCAGCGTTGCGTTCGTTAGCAGCAAGTCCGTGGGCGGAGCGACGGTGGCTCGAGAAAAACCAAACCGTATCGGCGGCGAACCACAGGGACAGAACGCCACTTGACCTTGACCGTCGACCACGATGCCGCGGGGCGTGCGTTCAAGCGTCAGGTGATCAGCCGTCAATCGATAGCGGTGGACCTGCAGCTCAACCCCGTCGGTGAGCTCCAGTTTGGACGCCGGTCCATCCATGGCGACATGCCCCGCTTGGAGCTTGATCTCGTGGATGGTCGAGGGGGCCGCGACGGCCCAGGACGACCGCAAGAACAGCAGTGCTGCGCAGGAGGCACCCAGCGCGAACGCGTGACCTCTCACGTCGCCGTTCCTCGACTCCCTACTGTCGCTGGCATGTCAGAGCTTCGGACCCGGCTCGCCGCCAAGGGTTGTCCCGGTACCCGTGCGACGCGGAGCGGCGGGAGGCGCCGCATCGCTCGTCGCGTCAGTCGTAGCCCCGCCGCTCGCAGGCGCTGCAGGAATGGCAGGAGCTTCGTAAGCGTGACTCGCCTTGGGAACCGAAACCTCAAACAACATGGTCTGCTCAGGGCCTTTGCTGCTCGCAGAGGTCACGGTCACGTTGTCGCGCAGCGTCAGCACCAGCAGCACGTCCGTTTTGACGCGAATGAGTCGAGCATCGAGCAAAGGTGTTGGGAAATGCCCGGTCGAAAGCGGATTGGTATTGTTCACGAGTGCGACCTGTGCACCGCGCAAGCGATAGACCACGCGGTGCCCCTGCTTGGTCTCGGATACCGTCACCGAGCGCGACACCAGCACCGTCAGCTTGCCCGAACCGTCTTCGAGCAAACGGAATTCGGGTGACGCCGCGATCGGGCGTTTGGGATCGACGCGAAAGCGTCGCGCATGGCCAGACTTCGCAGCCGGTTTGTCGCTCCAGGTGTACCCCGCCATCGGCCCCGTCGGCTTGGCGGGAGCGCCTTCCTTAGCTTCGCCCTTGTCCTTGGGGTCAGACTTGTCGGAGGTCCGCTCGCTGGACTTGTCACCGCCCGAGGATGAAGCGCGGCCGCTCGCGCTCCGCCCGGATCCGCCGTCGCTCGGGTGACTGGCCGCGCTACCAGCGGCACGCTCGACCGGCTTGGGAGAAGTCGGTTCGGCCGCCTGCACCGAGGAGAAGGCTAGAACACTCACGCCGAGGAGGCCAAGGGGGGCGAGGCGGGAGAAGTAACGCATGACGGTGGAATTCTGGCACGGAGCGAGCCGTCGGGACAATTCGCCATCGCGCTTCGGAGGCAATAGTTTCAAAGCGCTGCTAGCATCGCGACCATGGCATCGACGGTACCAGCAACCGAGATTACCGCCCTACTCGGACGTGGCACCCATTTCGAGGGCAAGCTCACGTTTGACGGCCGAGTGCGCATCGACGGGAGTTTCCGCGGTGAAATCCGTAGCACTGACATCCTGATCATCGGCGACGGCGCCGATGTGGAGGCCGAAATCGAGGCTGGCACGGTGATCATCAAGGGGGGCCGGGTCCAGGGTAACGTGCGGGCCGTTCACGCCATTGAGCTCTACGTCCCTGCGGTGGTTTCCGGTTCCCTGCACGCCCCCGAGATTTTCATGGACAAAGGGGTCCAGTTCTCCGGTAGCTGCAAGATGGAGCCGCTCTAAAGACGCCCGGGGACCCCGCGCGGTCCGCGTCCGGCTGGGGCCGTACGGCCCGTGACTGCCAGTAACAGGTGTTGCATCCAGGTCACGCGTGACACCCGTGGCCCGACGGAGTCTGCCCGAAGCCGCTAACAAACTCGGCTACTTGCCGCCATTTGGCACCAACTTGCCTCACGCTCGGAACCGGGCACGCATCCTGCTTAGATACAAGGAACCAGGGCGCGCACCCCGCCGCCCCATGCCCCGAGGTGATTCAAGTGAACTCCCATCGCCGCTCTCCTCTCGCCTTCGCCATACTCGCCGGTGCCCTGGCGCTCAGCTCGACCGCTGCGGCAAGCTCGGACACCGCAAAGGACTCCGTCCGGTACAGCGTACGGACTCCCCACAGCCGCATCGAGGCCGGTGCCGCGCGTATCCGCATTCAGGCGAGTCCAGACACCGTGCTCGGCCAAGTGACCAAGTACGACACCTACGCGCAGTTCATGAAGCGCTTCGAGAAGTCACGCGTCGTCGGGCGTGTCGGCGATCGAACCGACGTCTTCATGCAGGTGCCGATTCTTCATGGCAGCTACAAGATCTCCTGCTTTGTCCGGTTTGAGGCCCCAAAGCTCGTCAACGGCGAGTACGTCATCGAGGGGCACATGACTAAGGGCAATGTCGAGAGGCTCGATGCCACCTGGCGCATTCGACGCGTCGGGGAAGGCGCCAGCGAGGTCAAGCTCGAGCTCCTGGTGGTCCCCAATCTCCCTGTTCCTGGCTCGATGGTAACGGACGAAGTGGCCTACGCCGCCGACCAGGCCGTCACGTCCCTTCGGACCCACGTCGAAAAGCACTAGTCACAGCTGGCTTCGTAGGGCGGGTGCGGGGTAGTTTCCCGCCGTGCGAAGCCATCCACTGCTCCTGTGCGCACTCCTGGTCGGATGCCAGCACTCCGCTGACCCCGCGAGAATTCATCCACCCGCGCCAACCTCCAGCGCGGCCCCAAGGGCGCTCCCCCGGCCATCGGCCGTGACGCCCGAAACTCTCCGTTCCGCAGGTCCCGCCCCGATCCCCTGCCTCACCGGTGTCCCCAGGACAGCCGACGCGAGTCAGTCGGTCCTCAAGGCCCGCGACGCCTGCGTCCCCGAGCGTTGGTCATCCGTCGCGAGTCAGGCGGCCCAAGGCTCGCTGCGAGTACCGGTCGAACGCGGCCCCAATTCCCCGTCCTGTCTGCGCGCCATCGCGGCTCGCGCCGACTCGAACGCGCCCATCTCGCTCGAGCTGCAGAGCGCCGATGGCCTCGTTCTGAGCCGGGTCGTCGCGCTCGGTATTGCGGTCGCACCAGCGGACTCCGTGCTCTGCATCCCACCGGGTGTCACCGTCGCCGTCGTCGCGCAGGCTGAGGGGGACGCACTCCAGCTCACGCTGTTTGGCCTGTCGCCGTGAGCGGTTCTGGCCCCGCCGGCGAGCGATCTCATGCCGGCCGTTCGGCTTTTGTTGGCTCGGCGTGGAACCGAGGATTGTGTCGAACGTTTCTCAATTTGGGAAAAACGCCTACGAACCGGCCCTGATTCACGCCGCACTGACCAAGATTCACTAATTCGCGCTCCGGCCATGGCCCGAGCGCGTTCGGTCACTACACTACGCCGCGTCATCGTCCCCAAAGTGCCCTTTGTCCGAGCCCCACAATCCTTAGTGGCGCAGGACCTTAGGGCGATTGAAGCATCGCAACGAGGATCCTCCGATGAGCCTCCCGAATAGGTCTGGACTTTACGACCCCCAATACGAGCACGACGCCTGTGGCATTGGTTTTGTCGCGAGCCTTAAGGGCAAGCCGACCCATGACATCGTGCGCAAGGGCGTGGAGATCCTGCTCAACCTCGTCCACCGCGGCGCCTGTGGTTGCGACCCACTGACTGGGGACGGAGCGGGCATCCTCCTGCAGCTCCCCGATGCATTTCTGCGCGCCCAAGCAGCCCAGCACGGTTGGCAGCTGCCAGAGCCTGGGCGCTACGGCGCCGGGCTGGTATTCCTTCCCAAGGAGAAGGTGGCGCGCGCGCGCTGCAAGCAGATCCTTGAGGACAAGATCACGGGAACTGGCCAACGACTGATCGGTTGGCGCCACGTGCCCGTCGACGAGTCCTCACTCGGACCCGTTGCGCGCGAGTCGGCCCCGCACATCGAGCAGGTCTTGGTTGGCTCCGCCGAGGCGACGGAAAAGAGCTTCGAGCGTAAGCTGTTTGTGATCCGCAAGTGGGCTGAACGCACCGTGCGCGAGGCTGGCCAGGCGGATGGTTCGGCGTTCTACATGCCGAGCCTCTCGGCGCGCACAATCATTTACAAGGGACTGCTGCTCGCCGAGCAGTTGACCGCTTACTATCGGGACCTCGATGACCCGACCATGACGAGTACCCTCGCCATGGTGCATCAGCGCTTCAGCACCAACACATTTCCCACTTGGGAGCTCGCACAGCCCTTTCGCGTGCTGTGCCACAACGGTGAGATCAACACCGTTCGCGGTAACGCGGCCTGGATGTATGCCCGTGAGCAGCTGTTCGACGGACAAGTCTTCGGGGAGGATGTTCGCCACATTCTGCCGACGATCACCCCCGGCGGAAGTGACTCAGCGACGCTCGACAACGTCGCTGAGCTCCTGATGCAAGCGGGCCGGTCGCTGCCCCACGTGATGATGATGCTCGTGCCAGAAGCCTGGCAAAACGACGAGCTGATGCCCGCGCACAAGCGCGACTTTTACGCGTTCCACTCCTGCTTGGTCGAACCCTGGGATGGCCCCGCCGCCCTAGCCTTCACCAACGGCAAGCAGATCGGCGCGATCCTCGACCGCAACGGCCTGCGTCCGGCGCGTTGGACCATCACCAAGGACGGAATCATCGTCCTGGGCTCGGAAACCGGCGTACTCGAGTTTCCCCCGGAAGAGGTCGAGCGCAAGGGTCGCCTCGAACCCGGCAAGATGTTCCTGATCGATCTTGAGCTCGGTCGGATCGTCGAAGACGCCGAGATCAAAGAGCAGATCACCTCGCAGCAGCCCTACGGCAAGTGGATCGAGCAGAACGCCGTTCGTCTCGAAGAGCTCCCGATCAGCCCCTCGCGCCTGCCCCCCATCACGGGTGACGATCTCACCCTGCGTCAGCGCGTGTTCGGCTACACCCAGGAGGAGCTCAAGATGCTCCTCACTCCCATGGCCCAGACGGGCATGGAAGCCACGGGGTCGATGGGTACGGACACCCCGCTCGCCGTGCTGAGCGATGAGCCTCAGCTGCTGTTTCACTATTTCAAGCAGCACTTTGCTCAGGTCACCAACCCGGCGATCGACCCAATTCGTGAAGAATTGGTGATGAGCCTCGACAACTACCTCGGCGGCGAGGGAAATATCCTGCTCGAGACTCCCGAACAGGCGCGGATGCTGCACCTGTCGCAGCCAATCCTGACCAACGACGACATCGCCAAGCTGCGTCTCGGCCACAAGCTGACGATCGGGACTCCCGCCACTGTTCCGATGCTCTTTCCGATCGCCGAAGGGGGCCCCGGACTCAAGTCGGCACTCGACGAGCTCTGTCGTGTGACCTCGCTCGCCATCATGAATGGCACCAGCGTCGTGATCCTGAGTGACCGCGGCGCCAACGAGTTCCTCGCGCCGATCCCGAGTCTGCTCGCGACCGCGGCCGTCCACAACCACCTGATGCGCAACGGCACGCGCATGCGTTGTGGCATCGTGGTGGAGACCGGTGAACCTCGTGAGGTCCACCACTTCTGCCTGCTCGTCGGCTACGGAGCTGGGGCGATCAACCCCTACGTTGCCCTCGACACGGTCGAGCAGCTCGCTCGCGCCGGGCAGATCCCGGGCGTCACCGAGCCAGAGACCGCCAAGAAGAAGTACATCAAGGCCATCGGCAAGGGCTTGCTCAAGGTCATGAGCAAGATGGGTATTAGTACCCTCCAGAGTTACCACGGCGCTCAGATCTTCGAAGCGCTTGGGCTCGCCCCTGACGTGATCGAGCGCTACTTCACCGGCACCAGCTCCCGCATCGCGGGCATTGATCTGGACGTTATTGCCGAGGAAACGGCGCGCCGTCACCTGCACGCCTTCCCTAAGCGCACGGACCTATCAAACGTCCTCGATTTTGGCGGGCAGTACCACTACCGCGCCCAAGGCGAGCGTCATCTCTGGAGCCCGAGTGTAATCTCGAATCTCCAGAAGTCGGTGCGCGCTGAGGATGCCAGCAGCTACCGCGAGTACGCTCGACTGATCAATGAGCAGCCCGACGGACCGATCACGCTGCGCGGCCTGTGGGAAATTGCACCCGGCGACAGCTCGATTCCGCTTGAGGAGGTCGAACCCGCGGTGGAGATCGTCAAGCGCTTCGCGACCGGAGCCATGAGCTACGGCTCGATCAGCCGTGAAGCCCATGAGAACCTCGCGATTGCGATGAACCGCATCGGCGGCCGCAGCAACACGGGTGAAGGCGGCGAGGAGCCGGAACGCTTCATTCCCGACGCCGACGGCATGTCGCGCCGCAGCGCAATCAAGCAGGTTGCTTCGGGACGCTTTGGCGTCACGACGCACTACCTCGTCAACGCCGATGAGATTCAGATCAAGATCGCCCAGGGTGCTAAGCCGGGCGAAGGCGGTCAGCTCCCTGGACACAAGGTCGACAAGATCATCGCCAAGACGCGCTTTAGCACGCCTGGCGTCACGCTGATCTCGCCGCCTCCGCACCACGACATTTACTCGATTGAAGACCTGGCACAGCTGATTTTCGACCTAAAGACGGTCAATCCGACCGCTCGCATCAGCGTCAAGCTGGTGGCTGAAGCGGGTGTCGGAACGGTCGCAGCGGGCGTCGCCAAGGCACACGCCGATCTGATTCTGATCTCCGGCTATGATGGCGGAACGGGAGCATCTCCCCAGACCTCCATCAAGCATGCTGGCATTCCTTGGGAGCTGGGTCTCGCGGAGACCCATCAGGTGCTCGTCAAGAATGATCTCCGCAGTCGCGTGGTCGTGCAGACCGACGGTCAGCTCAAGACCGGGCGTGACGTGGTGATCGCCGCCCTGCTCGGGGCAGAAGAATTCGGCTTTTCCACCGCGCCGCTGGTTGCACAGGGCTGCATCTTGATGCGCAAGTGCCACCTCAACACCTGCCCAGTTGGCATTGCAACCCAGGACCCGGTCCTGCGCGCGCGCTTCCAGGGTAAGCCCGAGCACATCATCCGGTACTTCTTCTATGTTGCCGAAGAAGTCCGCGAAATCATGGCTCAGATGGGTGTACGTCGCTTCGAGGACCTAGTCGGCCATTCCGAGCGGATCCGCACTCGTGACACCAAGGGTCATTGGAAGACCTCGCGACTCGATTTCTCCGACGTCCTGCGCCCCGCTGTGGCCGCTCCGGGCGTCGGGGTCTGCAAGTCGAAGAACCAGGACCATGGGCTCGAGACCTCCCTCGACAATGAGCTGATCCGCCTCTGTGCGCCCGCGCTGGAGCGACGTGAGCCGGTGTCCTTCAAGATGGCCGTTCGCAACGTGCACCGAACGATCGGAGCGATGCTGGCTGGTGAGGTCGCGCGTCGGCACGGAGCGGCGGGGCTTCCCCCCGGCACGATCCGCATCGAGTTCTCTGGCTCCGCTGGCCAGAGTTTCGGCGCCTTCCTGAACCACGGGATGGAGCTGTCACTGATTGGTGACTCGAACGACTACGTCGGCAAGGGCATGAGCGGCGGCGTGATCGCCGTTCGACAGCCCCCCACCGCGACCTACCCCGCCGCCCAGAACATCATCGTCGGAAACACCGTACTGTACGGTGCGACCGGCGGCCGAGCGTTCCTGGCCGGTATGGCAGGTGAACGGTTCGCTGTTCGTAACAGCGGGGCCACCGCCGTCGTCGAAGGCGTCGGTGACCATGGCTGTGAGTACATGACCGGCGGTTGTATCGTCGTTCTTGGTCCCACAGGCCGAAACTTCGCAGCCGGCATGAGCGGCGGTCTAGCTTTCGTCTATGACGAGGCCGAGCAGTTCCAGAAGTATTGCAACACTGAGATGGTCGAGCTTGAGCCTGTCTCGAGCCCCGACGACATCCAGTTACTGGAAGGGCTGCTGCGCGAGCACGAGGAGCGGTCCGGCAGCGAGAAGGCCAGCTCGATACTCGCCGACTTCCAGAACAACCTGAAGCGATTCGTTCGGGTCATTCCGATTGAGTACCGTAAGGTGCTTGAGTCCCAGAAAAAGCAGTCTTCGGCCACCGCAGCCGAGTGAGCCCCAAAGTACACAGATCCAACATTTGGATGAGGAGTCATCGTGGGAAAAGCAACGGGCTTTCTCGAGTTCGAACGTGAAGAGATTCAGAAGCTCCCGGTCGGGGAGCGACTCAAGACCTATCGCGAATTTGAGCTTCCAATCGTGCAAGAGCAGCTAGTCCGCCAAGGGGCGCGCTGCATGGACTGCGGCATTCCGTTCTGCAATACGGGCTGTCCGCTCGGTAATCTGATCCCCGATTTCAACGACCACGCCTATCGGTCGGACATTGAGGCTGCGATTACCTCGCTTCACTCCACCAACAACTTCCCAGAGGTGACGGGGCGCGTTTGCCCCGCTCCCTGTGAAGCGGCCTGCGTGCTCGGGATCAACGCGCCCGCGGTCAGTATCAAGCTGATCGAGCACAGCATCGCTGATCGGGCTCTTGAGGCAGGGCTCGTCAAGCCTCAGCCGTCCCTGTCGCGCACTGGTAAGAGGGTGGCCGTGATCGGAGGCGGCCCCGCCGGACTCGCCGCAGCCCAACAGCTGGCTCGGGTCGGTCACGATGTCACCGTATTCGAGAAGTCCGACCGCGCCGGTGGACTGATGGTCTACGGCATCCCGGATTTCAAGCTCGACAAGTCGCTGATCGCTTGGCGGGTCGAGCAGATGCAAGCCGAGGGCGTCACCTTCCGAACGAACTGCGAAGTCGGCAAGGACATTGACTACTCCACGCTCAAGTCGGATTTTGACGCCGTTTGCGTTGCTATCGGTTCCAAGGTCCCGCGCGACCTAACGGTCCCCGGGCGCGAGCTGTCAGGCATCCATTTCGCAATGGACTTTCTGGAGCAGCAGAATCGACGCGTGGCTGGTCAAGCCATCCCTGAGCACGTGTCGCTCACCGCGACGCGGAAAAAAGTGCTCGTGATCGGTGGCGGTGACACTGGCAGTGACTGCATCGGCACCTCCAACCGCCAGGGCGCCAGCTCGGTGACGAACATCGAGATCATGCCGAAGCCGCCCGAGACCAGGGACTCGTCGACGCCCTGGCCGCAGTGGCCCCTGATGCTTCGCACGTCGAGTTCCCACGACGAAGGCTGCGCGCGTGACTTCGCGGTCCTCACTGAGAGCTTCAGTGGAAGCGACGGTCAGGTCGAGCGCGCCCATTGCGTGCGTGTCGAGCTCAAGGACGGCAAGTTCGAGAAGGTTGCCGGCAGTGAGTTCACGATTGAGGCAGGGCTGGTGCTACTGGCGCTCGGATTCGTCTATCCGCAGCCCGAAGGTCTGCTTGAGCAACTCGGAGCCACGCGCAATGCGCGCGGCAACCTGGTGGTCGATGGTTCGTTCCAGACCAGCGTCCCCGGCGTTTTTGCCGCCGGCGACTGCCAACGCGGCCAGTCCCTGGTCGTTTGGGCAATCGCGGACGGCCGTAAGGCTGCGCGCGCAATCGACACCTACCTGATGGGTCGAACCGAGCTTCGCTAAGCTCGGTCGACGTCCGACCACCGGCCTCGCACTGCTTTAGCGGTCGAGGCTGGTGCCGTGTGGTACGCTGAGGTTTGGTGCCTGCCCCACGACGACGCCCTGGCCCGCCCTCGCTGCGCCCTCCTGCCGACGGAAAGGGTGCGTCCAGCTCGCGCCCGAAACCCCCACCGCTGCAGTTGGAGGAGGCACCGGAGATCTCAACCGGATTTGCGACGCTAGGTCGCGAGACGCTTCACGCGATTGAGGAAGAGCTCGAAGCTGAGCGCCGAAAAAATCTGCCGGTCCGCCCCGGCCGTCGAACTCTGAACGATCTCGCCGAGGCCATCGCACCCGGACAGGCCGCCAAACTGGCGCCTCCCAAGCGACCCGAGCGACGCACGATTGGTTTTGAAGAAGCCCAGAGCAGCCCCGCCGCTACAGCCGGAGGACATCTGCGGGCCCCCACGCCGCCGCCACCGGTGGAGGTCGAACCCATTGAGCTGCTGGAAACGCTCACGGTCGCACTGCGCGGAGTGACTGCGGCTCACCTGGCCGACGCGGCCGCGCGCGACCGGATCGTTCGTGAGCGCATTCTCCCGCGCTATCCAGACATTGATCCCAAGCGGCTAGCGCACGTTGAGATCATTCCGGGTCCGCTGCGGATGACCGTGCTCGTGCGGCTTTGGATTCTGGTTTAGCCGCGCCAGCCCAACCCTGCGCTCGCGCGTCTGCCAAGGCTAACCAAGGCGCCCTAGGCCTGCGCTGCGCAGCAGCCGTTCCGCAGAGCGCGCTTGGGCGACCGATAGACCCGTTGCTGGTTGTGAGCGGCGTGGTGACGAGCGAGACGGTCGCTGGACTTGCATCCGTTGTCGCGACTTGGCCGTCAGTGAGCCAGCGGGGCAGCGATCGCATCGCGAACCGCCTCAACGAGCTCATCGCGCGCGCGCCGACCGGAAAAATCACGGGGATCTATTGGATTGCCTACTTGCAGTCGGACCGTCTTTCCGCGCGCGATGGCGATCGAACCAATCCTGAGCACATCACGCGTTCCGGTCACAGTCACCGGTAGGATCCGGGCGCCGACGTTCTCTGCCAGGTGAAACCCGCCGCGCTTGAACGGCAAGAGCTGGCCGTCTGGACTTCGCGTCCCCTCGGGCGCGATCCAGATACTCACCCCCCGCTGCATTGCGCGTTCGGCCACTTTGAGGTCCTCTCGAGCGCGACTGCGAACCCCACGATGGATGGGCACAAAGCCGGTTTCCAGCATGGCACGGGACCAGAGTGGCACGCGAAACAGTTCGGCCTTGGCCACCATCCGAAGCACCAGTGGCATCCAACCGAGCAGCACAGGAATGTCGTAGAGCGACTGGTGGTTGCTCATCACGACCCAGGGCTCACTCTGGCCAACTCGCTCAAGCCCCTCGGTCTCGACAGTGACCTCGGCGATGCGCAGCAGGTCGCGCGCCCAAGCCCGGACGACCTCGTCTCCCGACTGCAGAGTGAGGGTTCCCCGTCGACTCGCCATCACCACCCGGGCGCTGTGGCTTGCGGTCGACCAAATCGTACGGGCAATCAAGGCAACCGACATGAGTCGGGCACGATAGCCCAGAATTCCGAGCTGTCACCGGTCGAGGGTCGAGCGGTCGAGCTGGGCGGGGCAAGTGAGGTCCAGCGCCGCCAAGGAGGCGCGGTACCCGACCGAGGGGGATCCTCGACCCTCGTCTTGACGAAGACCCATGTGAATCATGGCCCCCGGAGGCAGTCCTAGCTATGCTGGGAGTCGACGGTTTCCAGGAATTCTGCATGCAAGTCACTTGCCCGGCCTGTTCGACCAAATACTCCCTCCCTGACGAGAAGGTTCGCGGGCGACGTGTGCGGATCACCTGCAAGCGCTGCGCGTCCCCCATCATTGCCGACGGAACGCACTTGAGCGCCGAAGGGGCTGTTGCCGGTGCTAAGCGCTCCGCCTCCGCGCCGCCAAGCTCTCTTTCAAGCGGCTCGGTGGCTTCGCTTCCCGGCTCGGATCTGGCGTCGATTCACGCGCCTCAACCTTCGCTCTCCCCGCAGGTCGCAACCGCCGCTTCCACGGTCTCAACAACCAGAACGCGGGCCACTGCAAGCTCGGCCCCGGCGCCGCTGGCGACGGCGACGGCGCAACGTCGTCCGTTGCGACAGACGATCATTGGGGTAGCCGCCCCCGCGAACCCGCCACCGGGCACCGGTCATCATCCCGCAGCGACTCCCAGCGCGCGTCCCGCGGCGACTCCCAGCGCGCATCCCGCAGCGACTCCCAGCGCGCATCCCCCGGCAACGCCCAGCGCGAGCTCCGGCGCGTCGGCAGGGCAACCGAGCGCCCAGGTCGCACCGCGAGCCACGGCACCGATCGCCAAGCGAACCGCGAAAAAGACCATGATCGGTGGATTGCAGGCGGCGCCCGGAAGCGCCCCTTCGCCCGGACTCGCTGCTTCACCCTCCGCCCCGCCCGCCGTGCGAAGCTCCGTTCTTCCGCCGGCGACCCGGAGCGCAGTTCCTCCGCCTGCGGGACGGAGCTCGCTCGCGCCGCCGGCAACGCGTTCGGCTGCGCCCCCCGCAGCGGCGCCCGCCCCTGCGCAGTGGTCGGTTGCGCTCAGCGCACAGTACCAGCCCACGCTTGGCCTTGCCGAGATCCAAGCGGCGCTCGCCGATGGGCGCGCGACCGCCGCGACGCTGGTGTGGCGCGAGGGCATGAACAACTGGCAGGCGCTCGGCGAGGTGGAGCAACTTGCTCCGTTACTCGCAGCGTCGGCTGCGAGGCTCCCCTCGCAGCCGCCACCCGAGAGTGTTCGGCAGACACAGCGTCATCCGCTCGATGATGACGACGACATCACTCGCCTCGTTCCCTCGCTGCTCGATGATAGCGAGGCGGATTTCTCGCGGCCCCTTGCAAGCCCGGCGGCGGGCTTAAGGGAACCCCGCGCGCGCCAAGTGAGTTCGCCAAGCGGGGCATGGCGTGAGCCGGGTCGTCCGGACGTGCACCCCCCGTCAGAGTCAGAAGCTACGGTCTCGGAAATGGCCGTCTCAATGGCCGCCGCTGAAGCCGGACGGGTCTTTGACACGATTTCCGACGGTCGCGTTTCGCCAGGTAGCTCCGTCGCCCCGCCCGAAGCAGCGCCGAAGCCTCCGCCTGCAGAGAGAATCGCGCCTGAGGCAGCGGTCGATCTCACTGTCCCGGCACCCCCTGATCCGGCGGCGGCTGTCGCCCCGGAGACCCCCACTGTCGTTCGGCCTCGACGTCGTGGTTGGTGGCTCACCTTGGCCCTCGTATTCCTGCTCGCCGTGACGATCGGAGCCAGTGTTGCGACGCATCGACCTGCTGCGCTCTGGTCCGAACTGCACCAGCGCGGCCTGGATACTCGGCTCGACGGGGCCATCCACTCGCTGCTGCGCTGGATACAGAACCTCAGCCACCGACTCGGGCGTTAGCAGCAAGAGCCCGTCAACGCCGGACACCGGAAACTGGCGTTCGGCGGGCGGCATTGAGACCTACCGGCAGCCTCGACGACTGGTGGACTCCGCCCCATCTGAGCCACGCGCTCACGGATGCGTGTAGACGATACTGCCCTCTTCGAAGCCATTGCCACCACTGGTCATGTGCCAGTGGTCGGGCACCGCGGGAGAGACGAATTCAAAGACGTGGCGAGCATCAATTGGGGCAAGATTGATGCACCCGTGGGATCGCGGACGACCAAAATCGTCATGCCAGTAGGCGGCGTGCAGGGCATAGCCGCCCTTGAAATACATGACCCATGGCACATCGCGTAGCTCGAACTCGCTCTCCGCGGCGGTGGAGTCCATCGTCGTCGTGACATGCTTCTGGAAGATCTTGAAGAAGCCTTGCGGGGTACTAAACGTCTTGGCTGGGTCGCCAAGGCCATCTCGCCCGGTTGAAACCAGGGTCGCGTAAACGGGTTTGTCCCCCTCCCAAAGCACCAAGGTTTGGTTGATGAGGGAGACATCCACCCATCGATTCTTCTTGGTCGCCCAGGCAGGAAGCTTGCTTGGACGCGCGGCGGTTCGCAGGTCATCACTCTTCACCCAGCGGCCGTCGCGCACTTCCACCATTCGATCCCCGCGGAGCTCCTTGACGGAACCAGTCAGCTGGAGAAACTCACGCAGACCGAGCTCAGGGCCCGGCTCCAAATGCCCATCTTTCAGCCGAAAGCTGGGGCGTTTGTCGCCGTAGGCGAACGCGACGGGCAGGCCGACGTCGCGGATGTCCAGGCCGTGAAACGGCGAGCCTGAGTTCGGACGAATCTTGTCAGCGGGAATGAGACGCGCGTCAGTCGTGATCGCGAAGCGTCGCTCGTGCCCGGCGTCAGACGCGACGAACGCACCAATCATGGCCACGCCCGCGTGTCGCTTGATGCGGTCGGCCATCACGGCGCTCGGAGGCCCACGGAATGTCGAAATATTCGGAATGCGTCGCTCGCCGATCAACCACCACGGAACCCTTTCGTCGCCGTTGCCGCCGAAGCGCTCGCTCTCTCCGAGTGGACGCGCCTGAGTCGGAATCGCACCAATCGCCAACCCGCTCCCATCGAGCGGAACGTCGTTGGCGCCGACCTCGAGATCATCCCAAGCATCCTTGAGCTTCTTCCAGCTGCGCAGGTGCCGCTCAAGCCGCATCTCACTGCGGAACTGCTCGTCCTTGGACGGCACGCGCAGGTAGTTTGGAGCGATGGCCCGAATGAAACCGTAGCGGTAGGGCATTGGGCGAGTTCGCTCCGGCTCGACCTGGATCGCTCTGGCGATCGGATGAGTCAGATCGATCGTCGAATCACTGCCGGCGCAAACGAATCCCACGGGGCGCACGGCGTACCAGCCCGCGGGGCATTCGCGGCGCGACACGGGCTCGGCGGAGCGCGCTACGCGCGCGCCAACGCGCAGAGAACCAATCACGTCTGCACTGCGCTCGGGACGAAGTCGCACCGGAACACTCACGGCCAGCGGCGCCAGTCGAGGCCCATCCGCGGCGGGCACTGCAATGCGCGACCAATCGCTGGGTCCGGCGACGACTGCAGCCGAGGGTGCCGTTCTGAGCACCACGTTGGCCGGCGCAGGACCGCCGAACCAGTCGTCCCCACCCTGGCAGCCACCGCTCAGGGCAAGCATCAACAGAGCAAGGGTGTTGGCGGTTCGGCTGAGGATCGACGCAGGCATGCCAATCGGTTTGTCCCCGATTTTCACCGCGAGACCCAAGAAACTCGCTGAAATACTGGACAGACTGGCCATTCGGCCATCGCAGTTGGAGCATCAATTGCCGCATAACAGCCCCTGTTCACGGATTTTCCCCGACGAGGCGGCTGAATCGTTTTAGGCTGGCGACCGTCCAAGCGGACTACGAGGGAACCATGAATCGATTCGCGCTTTCCGTCTCATCCTTGGTAATTTCCGGCGCGGCACTTACGGCCTGCGTCGTCCAGCAGCGGCCTGTAGACTCGGCTCCTCCGCCCGCGGCGCAGCCGGCCGCAGCAGCGCCCGCAGCAGCAGCGCCGGCGCCCGCCGCCTCGACCGCTCCCCAGGGACCGGGGATCAAGCGCGGCGAGCGCAAACCGCTCGGGATCCCGGCTCGCGCGGTGCCCGCTCCCGCCAGCTCGGCTGCTCCCACGAGCTCAGCCGCTCCCACGAGCTCAGCCGCTCCCACGAGCTCGGTCGCTCCGGCGACGTCCGGCGTGCCCACGACCACCACGGCCGCCCCAACCAGCTCGGCGAACCTGACGGCGAGCGTCAAGAAGTAAGCGCTCAGCGCTCAGCCTTCGGCAGACCGGCGATTTCACCCAGTTCGAGATCGCCGGTCGATTCATTTTGTCCGTGGTACGTTGCGGCGCAGGCGCCCATAGGGCGCCCTGGTGACCCATGACAGCCTCTTCGGCAGCCCCAACTAACCTCGCCCCCGAACTCGAATCCCTGGATCGTGAGCTCCTGAGTTTGCTTGAGCGACGCGCAACACTTGTCACCGAGACTGCACGCCTATCGCCCGGCTCCGAACCCACCGTCGAGCAGCGACAGTACAGGCTTGCTGGTATCCTGAAAGTCAGGGCTGAGCTCGCGACAGCGAGCTTGCCCGAAGCTGCGGTGGCGAGTCTATTTCGAGACATCGACTCAGCGTGCAGCGCACTTTGCGCCCCCAAGCGCATCGGCTTTCTCGGGCCCGCAGGAACCTTCAGTCACATGGCGGCGCGTCAGGCCTTCGGCCTCGGCCAAAGCTACCTGGAATTCCCTAATTTCCCTGAGATCTTCACAGCCGTCGAGCGAGGCCAGCTCGACTACGGCGTGGTACCGCTCGAGAACTCCACCGAGGGAAGTATCACGCTCACCCACGATCGGTTCCTCACGAGTTCCGCGCTGATCCGCTCCGAGATTTACCTCGACGTCACGCTCTGTCTGGTCGGGCGTGAGCGTGATCTGTCACGCGTCACCAAGGTCTATTCCCATCCGCAGCCACTCGGACAAGCGCGAAGCTGGCTCGGGAACCATGTCCCTCAGGCACAGCTGCTGTCGACCTCGAGTACCATGGTCGCCGCGCGTCATGCCGCAGAGGAACCCGGGTCGGTCGCCGTTGCCAGTCGCCTCGCGGCAGAATTACTCGAGCTTGAGGTCCTCGCTGAGTCGATTCAGGATCTCACCAGCAACGTGACGCGTTTCGTGGTGTTGGCGCCAAGCGATGCCGCGCCCACCGGTCGCGACAAGACCTCATTGGTGTTTTCGACGCGCGACGAGCGAGGCGCACTGCTGCGGGCGCTATCCATATTCGATCAGGCGGGGCTCAATCTCTCGCGGATCGAGTCGCGCCCCGGCCGGGATCGACCGTGGGAGTACGTGTTCTTCGCTGACGTCGAAGGACATCGCCTTGAGCCCGCCATGGCCACTGCGCTTGAGGCGCTGCGAGGCGTCACGCAGAACGTCAAGGTGCTCGGTAGCTACCCGCGGTCCCGCTAGTGCGCGCCTCGGTGCCACTCGATGCGCCAGAGCCGCTCCACTGTCCCAGCGGCGCGAGGTTGCCCCGCTCTGCGACGCGCGAGCTTCGGGCAGTCGCCTGACGGAGCCGCGCCCGGCGCTGGGCAACCGCCCCAGTCCGTTCCACGACGCCACAGCACAGCTGACAATTCGAACAAAAGCTAACAAATACCATTGCGTAGCTGGGTTGTCACGCGCGTTTCTTAGATAGTAATAGACGTGAGGGGCAGATGTGGTTATGTAAGTAACAGGCCGACCGATGACTTTGCCGCAAATTTTTCGAGGCGAGGGACAGACCACTGGGACTGCGGTCCCAGTTGGGGTCGGGCTGAGATACGCCGTCCGCGTGCGCGGTGAGCTCGTGGCACTGCGCACCTCCCGGACAACGATTGGCCGCCAGCGCACCTGCGACATCGTGCTCGACGGCGATCTCGTCTCGCGCACTCACGCCTGCATCCGGATTGAGGCCACTGGCGCCCTGCTCGAGGACCTCGGGAGTCGCAACGGCGTTTGGGTTGAAGGCGTGGCGGTAGACGGAAAAGCTCGCCTGAATCCGGGAATGCGCTTCACGATCGGCAATTTTCAGCTCGAACTCGTCGCCGAGCGTCTGGAGCGAGATCCGCGACCGACCTTGACGATGCACCACCCGGTGGCTGCGGTGAGTCCTCATCGGGAGTCTCCCTTGCCTGAGTCGGGCCTCACGCGTCGCCAGCAGCCGTCGGTCCTCGATTCCGAAGACTCGCGCACGCGGCGGGTTGACGTGTTTACGCTCCTCGCGAGCCACGTCGAGCGCGCTCTGCAGGCCAACAATGGCGAGGAAGCCGAGCGCTTGATCGGACGCCATTTGCAGCGCCTCCTTGAGGGCCTTGAGCCCGGAGCTGCGCATGATATCGAGCTGCACGGGCGGGCAGCGCTCTATGCCATTCGCATTGGAGCCGCGACGCGAAACGTCAGCTGGTTCAACTACGCCGTCTCCCTCTACCATCGGCTTGAGATCCCGCTGCCGGTTCCCCTGATCGACCAGTTGGTGGTTCACGTCCGGCGGATCCCGGGCCTCGATCAGCCGCGGCTTCGCGACTACGTCACCCTGCTACGAAGGCGAGTCACGCAGCTGTCGCCCGATGATCGCTTTGCCCTAATTCGGCTTGAGAGCCTCGAACGATTAGCCTCGATTTAGGCTCGTTGGGGGTCTGCGACCCGGTGTCCGGGACTGGGCGGAGAGGCGAGGTGCCGGGCTCGAGACACTTCTCGCCATGGTTGCCGTGACCCGGGTGTTAGGCTGCAATGGTGCCTGAGCTTCTCGGAACCCTGGTGGCAGGAACCTGGCGCCTGCAGCGAATTCTCGGGCGCGGAGGGATGTCGACCGTGTTCGCCGCCGAGGGGCCCGACGGCGTGGAGGTCGCTCTCAAGCTACTTCACCCCGAGCTCTCGGGTCAGGTGGAAGGCGAGGAGCGGTTACTGCGCGAGGCCGTAGCCGCGGGTCGCATCGAGCACAGTGGAGCCGTTGCGGTGCTGGACTCAGGAACGAGCCCGCAAGGTTCGTTTTTGATCCTTGAACTGCTGAAGGGCGAGACTTGCGGCGCCTGGGTGCGACGCGAGGGCCCTCGCTCCCCGCTGGAGGTCCTGGAGGTCATGAGTCAGGTCCTGAGTGTTCTGGTAGTCGCCCACGCGCGACAGGTGATCCACCGGGATCTCAAGCCGGAGAACCTGTTTCGACTCACCGATGGTCGGCTCAAGGTGCTCGACTTCGGACTCGCGCTCCTGCTCGACTCAGCCAATCAAGGCTATCGAACGCGCACGGGGCTCACCCTTGGCACGGTGCCTTACATGGCCCCCGAACAAGCACTCGGACGCCGCGCAGAGATCGACGGGCGGACAGATCTATTCTCGCTTGGTGCCACCGCCTTCCGACTCCTCACGGGTCGGCACGTCCACGAAGGTGGAAATCCCGCGGAGATACTGGCGCGCATGGCGATTCAACCCGCGCCACTGGTCGCTTCGGTGCGAGCGGATCTTCCTGCTTGCGTCTGCGCACTGGTCGATCACTGCCTGGCGCACGCGCAGCGCAATCGCCCGGCTAGTGCCGAAATCCTGCTCGCCGCCGTTGAAGCCGCGCAGCTTGAGCTCCATCGAACACCAACACTTCGACACCCGTCGCCGACCTGGCTGGACACCGACGAGCCTGCTCCTTGCGCCGAACCACCGAAGAGACAGCAGGATCCGACCCTGCTGGATGCAAGTCCCCTGACGACTCCGAACGTCGACCCAAGTCCGCTTGAGCGCACGATGTTGATCGCTCCGGCGCTCGGCGCTCCGGCGCTCAGCGCGCTCACTGACCATGACCCAGCGACGAGTCCCGCTGCGACAGCCCACCCAAGCAAGGTGCCGTGGCGCTGGTTTGCGGCAGTAGCCCTACTCACCTTGCTCTTTGTGCTGGCGATGGCAGCGCGTCGCCATCGTCAGCTCGAAGAGGACGAGCGAACGGAACCGCGGCTACTGCTCCCGCCTCATCCCGCGGCCAGCATCGAGTTTGAACTCCACCCCGAGCTCCCGGTCGCACCGACGACTCAGCCCCCCCACCGTCCAGTACGTCCGTTCGATGGCAGCCCATTGCGTCCGGTCGGCGTGCCGCCTCGCGCCACGCGAGCCCCCGCCGCGGCGCACACGCGCTAAGCGCCGCAAATGGGCAAAATCGGCGTTAAGCGAAGCTGGTGCTCGTCGCTCACGCGCTAGGCGCCGCTCAACTGACGCACCACGTGCGAGGCCGCTGCGAGTCCGAACGCGGCAGGTACCATCATCGCGCTCGGTTGAATCACGCGCTCGCGGCCGCGACAGAGTGGGCCGGTCATGCGCGGGAGCTGCGGGGTGCGGTCCTCGACGCGCGGTTCACTCGATGCCACCACCACGACACCTGAAATATCCTGCCGGCGACGGAGTCGCTGGCGCACGGCGGTCGCTAGCCCGCAACCCATGGTGTCCGCCAACGGTAAGATTTGTACCGCCCTAGGATCCATCCGCCCTCCGGCACCGAGACAGGTGATCACGCGTAGCCCCCGTCGGATGCAGGCGTCGAGCAGCGCCACTTTGGGCCCAAGCGAGTCAATGGCGTCGATCACCCAATCGGGCTGATCCCCAAGCAGGGAGTCCTCCGTTTCGGGAGCAAAAAAGTCGACACGCGCGTCGACGCTCACCGAGGGCATCGCATCACAAATACGCGCTGCCATGACCTCCGCTTTGGCCTTTCCCATCGTGGAACCAAGAGCGTGCAACTGGCGGTTCACGTTGGATATGCCGACCACGTCGTGATCAACGAGTGGCAAGTAGCCGACGCCACTGCGGGCAAGTGCTTCGGCTGCCATGGCCCCAACGCCTCCGAGGCCAAACACAACCACACGCCCCGCGGCCAGCTTGTCGACGCCCGCATTGCCAAACAAGCGGGCGCAGCGCTCGAGCTCACGACCTTGATACTTCGTTTCGGGATCCACGGGAGGCCTGTTCTACGGCGCCACGACCTGGCCGACCAGGGCGATCAGCCTCGCGGCACCCGAAGAGCTTCTCGGCATTCAGCCGGCTCATCTCGCAAACCTCCGCAAGTGAGCAACCGCGCAGCTCCGCCAATGCCCCGGCGACCTTCAGCAGTTGACTCGGCTGCCCCTGGTTGCGCGCCACGCCCTCGATCGGGAGCGACGGGCAGTCCGTCTCGAGCAGCAGCACCTCCAGCGGGAACCGCTTGAGCACCTTGCGAAGCCGCTCGGCGCCCCTGTGCGTCACCACGCCGCCAACACCCAACAGCCAGCCAAGCTCGACCAGCCGACGGCCTTGTTCATAGCTACCCGCAAAAGCGTGTACGCTCCCCCGTAGGGCGCGACCCGCGAGCATGGCCATCAGTGGCTCGTAGGCACGTCGACAATGCACGCTGAGCGGCAACCGCAGCTCGCTGGCCATATCAAGCTGAACGCCGAACACCTCACGTTGTCGTTCGATTGGTGGCAGGCGCGGGTCGGGATAGCAATCCAGGCCGCACTCGCCGAGCGCATCGGGCCGCGACTGCTCAATCAGCGCGACGATCGGCGCGAGGTCTTCTGCCGCATTCCACGGGTGCAGTCCCAGGGCGATGCGCAGCTCGCGATGCGACGCTCTCAGCGACACTAGCTCGTGACAGGACTTGAGTCCCGTCGCGCAGCTCAACCACCCGCCGACACCCGCAGCGCGGGCAGTCGTCAGCGCAACTGATACGTCTTCGAGCTCGGTGAGATGGCAATGGCTGTCGAACACGAGTGACTCCCCTAGCTCTCTGCCAAGACCTCACGATACGTGGCGACAGTCAGCTCTGCGGTCCGTTCCCAGGAAAAATCCTTGGCCCGCACGAGTCCGCGCGCGCGCTGTTCAGCGTAGGCGCTGCTCGACGCAAAGTAACGTTGCAACACCGAGCTGAGAGCGTCGGCATCGCCGGATGCAAAGGTCAGCCCCCCTGTTCCGAGCACCTCAACGAGTGGAGCAATATCGCTCGCGATGACGGGACAACCCGACGCCATCGCCTCGAGCGCAGGCAAGCCGAACCCCTCCGCGCGCGATGGTTGAAGCAGCACCCGCGCCGACTGCAGCACCGCGAGCAGTGACGCAAAAGGCAACTCGGACGCAAAGGTGACTCGCTCAGTGATCCCCAGGCGTTTGGCCTGCGCCGCGAGCGCCGCTCCCGGCAAGAGCCGCTGAACCAGCACCAGGCGCAAGTGCCGAGGCGCACTGCGGGCGAACGCCTCGAGCGCCAGCTCGTGCCCCTTGGAGGGCACGTTTTGGCCTACCACCAGCACGTAGTCCTCATCGAAACCGAGCACCCGCGCAGCCTCGGCGCGCACCTTCGCGGGCTCAGCCGGAGGCTGAAAGCAAGCTTCATGGGCATTGCGGGCCACCACGATGCGCGGGCCCGCACCAGGATAGCGCCGTAGGATCGCGTCGGCAGAGGCCTGCGACACGGTGAGGATCCGCTTTGCCTGCGTCAACGCATGACGAATCGCCGTCTGAAAGAACGCAAAACTGATCGGACGCAGCCAAGGATTCGGCTGACACCAGCTGAGATGGTCCAGCCACATCACGTCGTGCACGGTCACCACCGACGGCGCCGGGATCCCAAAACCGAGGATGTTGGCAGGTGAATGAAATAGGTCACCCGAACGCCAACCTTCCCACCAATGCGGAGCGAGCAGACTCGCAACCCCGTTGGGGATGGCGGAGATCCGGCGAACCGTCGAGCGTCCCTCGAGAGCCTCGGGCAGGTCACCGGCGGGAGGCAGCCACAAACGGAGCTCAAGCTCGGGCGCGAGCCGCGGCAGGCGCGTCGCGATCGCCCGGACGTAGTTGCCGATTCCGCTGGTTTTTGGGCCGAGGTACCGGGCGTCGAGGACGAGTCGCATGCCCGTCGGACGCTAGCGCCCTCCCAATGGCCCAGCCAACGAGATCTGCGCTAGCGTCAGCAGAACCCCATGCCGCGCGTTTTGCTTGACCTGACCCCGCTAGAAACCCCCTCCACCCTCCGAGGTATCGGACGCTACGTGCGCGGCCTGGTGCAAGGGCTGACCGAACTCGGCCAAGCTGGCTGGGGAGAGCTCGAAATCCAAGGACTGACGGCAAATCCGACCCTGACAAGCCTGCTGCCCCCTGTGGTTGAGATGGACCGCTACTGCGGGCAGCCACCAACGCCCGTGGTCGGTGCCGCCAACCTGCGCCGCGCCACCCTGATCAGCTGGCTGGGGCGCCGCGCAGCCAGTAAAGCCGACGCGTCGCTGCTGCACCTCACCGAGCCCAAGGGGATGGCCCTCATTGGCAAGCCACGCCTGACCATCACCGCGCACGACCTGATTGTGCTGACTCAGCGCCAAGACTACCTCCCGCCAATTTGGAAATGGGAGCAGCTCTACACTCAAGTAGCCCGCCTTCGCTATGCACCGGCGCAGAGGATTTTAGCTGTATCCGAGGCAACCAAGCGCGATCTCGTGGCGTATCTGAACCTGTCGCCCGAGCGGATCGATGTGGTCTGGCACGGCGTGGACCACGAGCGTTTTCACCCGCAGGCCGCCCCTGACGAGGCCGCGCGCGTTCACGGGCTGCTCGGTTCCACCGCGCCATACATCCTGTACCTGGGCGCGGGAGATGCGCGTAAGGATCTCGACACCCTGGTACGCGCTCACAGCCAGGTCGCGCGTCACGGTGTGAACCTCGTGCTCGCCGGGCACCTCGATCGCCCACGGCAGATTGAACTCCAGAAGCTCGCTCACCGACTTGGGACCTCCTCACAACTGGTTCTCACCGACTACGTTGCCGAGGACCTGGTCCCGGCACTTTATCGAACCGCTCTGCTCCACGTGTTTCCCTCGCGCTACGAGGGATTCGGTCTCCCTGTGCTGGAGGCCCTGGCCTGCGGCACCCCGACCGTCACGAGCCCCGGCTCCTCCCTGGACGAGGTCGCGGGGGACGCCGCCCTGATCGTCCCCTGCGGCGACCCCGACGTCTTGGCCGCCTCGCTCACCCGACTGGTCGAAGACGAGGCCTTGCGCCGGGAGCTGCGCGCTCGTGGGCTCGCTCGCGCAGCCACCTTCACCTGGAGCCGCTGCGCTAGCGAAACCCTCGCGTTCTGGCGACGCGCGCTCGCCTGAGTCGCCCGCCGACGTGAGGACGGCCCGACGGGCCGCTCGGCCTCGCCGTCACGGTAGCCTCCGAGCGCTGCCCTCCAGCGCCCGAGGAACCCTTCACACGCCGCCCAACGGCGCCGCACCCCTCTACAAGGCCCAAATCCCGCCAGGCCGGCTCTCCGCGCAGTAAGGCCGAAACGTAGCGATTCTTCGACGAATTTGCAAATTCAGCTCGTCCGCCTTGCTCGAAAATACAGGCCCACCAGCCTACTTGCGCCATTTGTTGCTAGAAGCCTTCGATTCGCCGAACTTTTGGATAGACTGCGCCCCATGGATCGGTTTCGGCGCTTCGACGAAGCGTACTACTCGCGGTTCTACGAGGACCCCAAGACGCGCGTCGTCTCCCCCGAAGAACATGCCGCCCTCTGTGAGTTCGTTTTTGCCTTCGCTCGCTACAATGCAGTCGAAGTCAAGAGCGTACTCGACGTCGGTGCCGGAATTGGGCACTGGAAGAACTGGATTGAGCAACATCAGAGCTCGGTAAAGTACCTCGGGACCGAGGTCAGCCTCGCAGCCTGCAAAAACTATGGTTTCCAGCAGCGCGACATCGCGCGTTGGCGCGACCGCAAAAAACACGACCTAATCGTCTGCCAGGGCGTGCTTCAGTATCTCCCTGATCCCGACGTCGCCCCAGCCGTTGCCAATATTGCGGCAATGTCAAAGGGACTCGTGTACCTGGAGATCACCACGCGCCAGGATCTGCGAGAAAACTGCGATTTGGAGCGCACGGATCAGGATATTTTCATCCGAAACGGCTCGTACTACCGCGGGATCCTCACGAAGCACTTCGTCAACATCGGGGCTGGCCTCTGGTGGGTGAAGGATCGCGAGGCCCCATTCTACGAGCTTGAAGTCTGCCCCTCCACCAAGTGACATCCGAAGGCCCACTGTGTCAGACGCCAAGGTTTTGATTCGTCCGCTCATCACGGTAGTCATGCTTGGCATCACCGCCGTGGGCCTTTACAACGTCTATTCCGATAACACCGAGCTGCAGGCTCGGGCGGCTCGCCTGGCCTGCGGCGGTGTCGACTGTCCAACGGAGAAGACGCGCCTCGAGCGCACTCCGTTCAGTCAGACCTTTGAGTTTCACGTCGCGACCAAGGCAACTGGCGGAGCTGGGGCAACGGTCGCGATCGTCTGTCGGCCCGCCTATTTGCTGGTCGGTGACTACGACTGCCGGACCCAGTAGCGAGCGGCCACCGCGGCGAGCGTCGGCGCTGTCGACCCTCGCCGTTCGCGCGCGCCGGGGCCTAGCGGCTCGTCCGAATGCTGCGCCGTGACGCAGGTAAACTCGCGCGCGTTGTGACCTGAGTCAGCGCCTCGCGAGCTGCCGCTAGCGCAAGATCGATGTGGGAAAACACACGATCGGCCCCGAGCTCGTCGAGCAGTCCGGACTTGTCCATGGCGCCCAGCGGCTGCATGTGAACCCCCGACAAAATCAGCACGATGCCGTCTTTTCGACAGCGCAGCATCATCTCTTCGAGAAACTTGAGGCCGCTCGAGTCAACGACCAGCACATGGCGCATCCGAATGATGATCACGCGCGGGTGACTCTCGAGCTCAGCCAGAATCGTGCGAAACTTGTCGACAGCACCGAAGAAAAACGCGCCAAATACCTCGTAGACGACCACGCCCTCCGGCACGTCCCGCAGCTCGATGGACAGCGGATCCGCCGGTTCCTCCTCGTCGTCACGCAGTTGGCGAGTCAGCGACTCCACCTGCGAGACCTCCGACATGCGGCGAATGAAGAGCAGCGAGGCCAGGACCACGCCAACCTCAATCGCCACGGTTAGATCGATGACGATAGTCAGCAGAAACGTCGTGAGGAGCACGACCAAGTCGCTGCGTGGCGCACTGAAAAGTTTCACAAACGTCCGCCACTCGCTCATGTTGTAGGCCACGACAAACAACACGGCGGCCAAGGTGGTGAGCGGAATGAGCTTGGCCCAGCGTCCAAGAAACAGCACGATCAGCAGCAGCACGAGCGCGTGCACGATGCCAGCGATCGGCGATTTTGCGCCATTTTTGATATTGGTGGCCGTCCGCGCAATCGCGCCCGTTACTGGAATTCCGCCAAAAATGGTGGACCCGATGTTCGCGGCGCCCTGAGCGATCAACTCGACGTTGGAACGATGCCGGCGCCCCGTCATGCCGTCAGCGACCACCGCCGACAGCAGTGACTCAATCCCCGCGAGCAGGGCGATCGCGATCGCGGGCTGAAACAGCTCGCGCGCGAGCGCCAGGCTGAGATGCGGCATGCGCGGCATGGGTACCGAGGACGGCAGATCTCCGAACCGGGTCCCAATCGTGGCTACATTCAGGTGAAAGCAACCCACGACCGCCGTCGTGACGACGACCGCCACCAAGGACCCTGGGATCTTTCGCAACCAGTTTTTCCCAGTAAAACCGGCAAGCTTGGGAAAGTATATCGCCAGCGCCAGCGCCAGCATTCCGACGCCAGTCGTAGTCCAACTGATGGTGTTGGCCGAGCGCGCATAAACCGCGAGCTTCGAGAGGACCTCACTCGGATCATTGGCCACGCGCAATCCGAGTAACGACGGTATCTGGCCTATCGCGATAATCAGCGCGATCCCCGAGGTGAAGCCAACGGTCACCGGAAACGGAATGTACTGGATGATCACGCCGAGCTTGCCGATGCCCATCACGATAAGCATCAGCCCCGCTAGGAACGTGGCCGTCGCTAGCCCGTCGTAGCCGTACTTGTGCACCAGACCCGCGATCAGCACGACGAACGCGCCCGTGGGGCCCCCCACCTGCACCCGACAACCCCCAAGCAGCGATATCAGGAATCCGCCGACGATGGCGGTGTAAAGCCCCTGCGACGGAGTCACCCCCGAAGCGATGCCAAAAGCAATGGCCAGGGGCAGCGCGACGATGCCGACAATCACCCCAGCCATGACGTCTGCGGCCAGGTCACGGCGACCGTAGCCTTCACGCAGGACGGTCACCAGCTTGGGCACAAATGCTACCGGAATTCGATCCCAGAGCGAACGTGGAGAGGTCATGAACGGTTGCCGTTGACCCTACCACTTCGAACTCCACTCGGCGCTCGAACACACGGTGACGCAATTCTTTCGCGACGCGAATACGCGAATACGCGGCCGTAGCGGGGCTGCGCATCCCGCTACGGACTCACTCCGGTTTTACGCTGAAGGTCTCACCGCAACCGCAGGTGGTGGCCTGCTTGGGGTTAGAAAAGCGCAGACCCGTGAACATCAGACTCTTGTGCAAAACTACCGTCGCCCCCTCCACGAATCGCAGACAGCGTTCGTCGAGCCAGACTGTTAGTCCGTGCTGTTCGTAGCTCTTTTCACGCTGGCCGGGTGCCCCTGAGGCAAGCTCGACCACGTAGGTATAACCCTCGCAGCCGCCCCCCTTGACGCCTAGTCGGAGTGCACCACTGGGATTGCCATCGCGCCGGAGCCGGGCAAGGGCCCAGACCGCCGCCTCAGCGGTCACCTCCACCGGAACCTGCGCGACTGGGAGCTGCTCACTGACAGAGGTCTGTTGCATGGCGATTAGTCCGTCCTTTTCTAGAGCAATCCGAGGGCGAGTTTGGCAGCGTCACTCATGCGGTCCCGGGTCCAGGCCGGCTCCCACACGAGCTCAGTGCGCACCCGCGTGACTCCGGGCAGCTTGCGCACTTTGTCGTGCGCTTCCCGCACCAGCACACCGGCAACGGGGCACCCAGGCGAGGTTAGCGTCATTTCAACCTTCACCTCACCGGCGTCGTCCACATCCGCGCGGTAGATGAGTCCCAGATCATAGATGTTCAACGGGATTTCAGGGTCGTGGATGCTACGCAGAGCGTCGATCACTCGCCCGCCAAGGTTCTCGCTAGACTGCTCCGGATGCGCGCCGGCATCCTCGAGCAGGTACTGACTCGACGGGGCAGGCGCCGCAAGATTCAGCACCCCGAGGTGCCGACGACCAAGCACATCGCTGGGCATGCTCAGCCCCCCTGCGTCTGGGTGCCCGGAGTTGACGCGGCCTCTGAGCTGGCTGTTACCTGGCCTGCGAGAGCGGCCTCGAGCGTGTGCCACGCCAAGGTCGCGCATTTCACGCGCATCGGGTACTCCTGAACCCCCGAAAAGACTGCCAATTTTGGCGGCAGGAGCTCGACTGCGCCGGGCTCGTTGCGAACCGTCATGGCGAGGAACTTGTCGATCAGCGCGTCCACGTCCTCGCGCTGCCGTCCCATAACGGTCTCAGTCATGGTGGAAGCAGAAGCCATGCAGATAGCGCAGCCCGTGCCCTGAAACCCGATGTCCACCACGCGCCCCTGCTCGTACTTGACCTTCAGCACAAGCCGATCGCCGCAGAGCGGATTGTGCCCGTTGGCAGTAAGATTGGCGCCCTCGGGAAAGCGAAAATTCCGGGGACGTTTACCATGCTCCAGGATCATCTCCTGGTAGAGATCTCGCAGCTCGCTCATGACCCAAATAGCTCCTGTGCTTTGCGCACGGCTCGGCCCAGCTCCTCGAGTTCGCCAAGCGTGTTGTACAAACCAAGGGACGCCCGGGCTGTCGCCGAGAGACCGAAGCGCTCGATCACGGGCTGGGCACAGTGATGCCCCGTGCGAATGGCCACGCCCTCGCGGTCGAGAATGGTCCCAAGATCATGGGGATGGACGCCCTCGACGACGAACGACAGCACGCCAATCTTTTCAGGCGCCTGGCCAATGATGCGAACCCCAGGAATCGCCTCCAAAATGGCGGTTCCAGCCGCTAGCAGTTCATGCTCGCGCGCGGTGATACGGTCCCAGCCGAGCGATGCAAGAAACTCGACGGCCGCACCGAGGCCCACCGCTCCCGCGATGCTGGGCGTCCCCGCCTCAAAGCGATAGGGCAGCTCGTTGTACAGCGTTTGTTCAAACGAAACGCTCAGGATCATGTCCCCCCCGCCCTGGTAGGGCGGAAGGGTCGAGAGCACAGCCTCACGCCCGTACAGGATGCCGATACCGTCCGGTCCGTACAGCTTGTGACCGCTGAGAACGTAGAAATCGCAGTCAATATCCTGGACGTTGACGGGAAGGTGGGGAGCGGCTTGAGCACCATCCACGACCACCCAGGCCCCCCGTTCATGGGCAACCTGCGCGATCTCTTTGACGGGCAAGACCGTACCGAGCGCGTTCGAGACGTGAGCCACCGAGACGATCTTGGTCCTGTCGGTCAAGGCGGCGCGAACGGCCCCGACGGTCACCGAGCCGTCATCAGAGACCTCAGCAACTCTCAACTTCGCCCCGGTGGCTTCACAGATCAGCTGCCAGGGGACGATGTTGGCGTGATGCTCGAGACCCGTTACGAGGACCTCGTCACCCGGGGTCAGCTTGGTGCGGCCGAGCGTGGCAGCAATCAGGTTGAGCCCCTCGGTGGCGCCGCGCACAAACACGACCTCACGACTGCTCTTGGCGCCGACAAAACGACGAAGCGACTCACGAGCCGCCTCGTAGCGCTTGGTCGCGCGCTGCGACAAAGTGTGCACGCCGCGGTGGATGTTGGCGCAGTCGCTCTCCCAGACGGAGCGCACCGCATCAATCACGCAACGGGGCTTGAGTGAGGTCGCGGCGCTGTCCAGGTAGACCAGAGGTTTGCCGTAGATCTCCTGATTGAGCGCCGGGAATTCCTGACGCAGTGCCTCGTGTGACTCCCAGAGTTGGCTCGTCATGCGCTCGCCTCCAGACCACGTGGCAAGCGGCTCGCTAGCTGCTGACGAGCCTCCACCCGAAGACTAGCATCGGGACAGCGCTCGACCTGTTCCGCGACGAAGGCCCAGCACAGCAGCTCCTTGGCCACCTCGGGCTCAAGACCACGCGAGGTCAGGTAAAAGAGCTGAGCCTCATCAAGGCGACCGATCGTCGCACCGTGGGAGCACTTCACATCGTCAGCGTCGATCTCAAGCTGCGGCTTGGAGAAGACCACTGCGTCCGGCGAGAGGATCAGGCTTCGGTTCTCCTGATGTGCCTGAGTTCGAGCCGCGCCCGGCTTAACCAGCACAATGCCGTCAAATACGGAGCGCGCCTGGCCGTCCACAGTCGCGCGATAGGTTTCGCGACTCGAGCCGCCTGGCAGCTCGTGAACGATCAGCGTGTGGTGATCCGAAATCTCCTCACCTCGTCCCACGGTCACGCCATCCAGCTCACAGCTGGCATCCACGCCGGCCAGGGTCACCGTGAGTGCATGGCGTGTCCAGCTTCCACCAGTTACGCCAACCCAGGAGCGATAACGCCCACCGCCAAGTACCGAGACCCGAGTGATGGCTTCCTCCGAGACCCCGCTAGCTAGCGCGATCCATCGGGAATGCTCAAGCTCAGCCCCCTCTTTTACCAGGATTTCACTGAGCATCAGCTGCAAAGCAAATGCGCCAGCGTCCCCCGAACGAGTCTCAACGAGAGAGGCCCTGGTACCCTCTTCTGCCACCACGAGGAGTCGTGGAAGAAACAGCGCGTCCTTGGTCGTTGCCGCGGCGTCCACGCGCAAGAGGATCGGCTGATCGAGCGTCACCCCGTGCAGCCACAGACAAAACGCGTCCTCCCCGAGGGCGAGCTGGGCCGCGCCAAAGCCGTCGAGATCGCCCGAAAGCGACCCAAATTGGCCCAGAACCCGCTCGGACTCGCCGCTGAGCAGCTCCGAGAGACGCCTGACCTCCACGCCCTGCGGCAATTCACCGAGCACCTCGGCGGGAGTGCCGTTTCTCCAAACCAGCTCAAGCGCAGTCCCCGCCGCACTCGACGCGCCCCTGACTGGCGCGCTAACGAGGGCGAGGCTGCGCGACGCAAACGACTCGAGTGGGGTGAAGCGATAGGCCTCCGTCTGCGCAGTCGGAAGTCCGCCCGCGAGAAACCGCGCGCTAGCCGCTTGCCGCTGGGCAGAACGCCAGTCGGGCTCCGCTCGCGGAGGACTCTGCTCGACCAACTTGCGCAGCGAAGTCTCCAGGGCGGTCACGCGCTAACCTCCCCGGACGGTCGGGCTTCAGTGATCCCAACAGCCGCATAGCCATCCTTTTCAAGACGCTCGGCCAGGCTCTGGTCGCCAGAGGCCACGATCTTGCCGTGCGCTAGGACGTGCACGAAATCCGGAGGGATCAGGTTGAGCAGACGCTGATAGTGGGTGATCAGAATCGTCGAACGCTCAGGGCTTCGCATGCGATTGACCCCATCCGACACGACGCGCAGCGCATCAATATCGAGACCCGAGTCGATCTCGTCGAGGATCGCGAGCTGCGGCTCCAGTAGCGCCATTTGAAAGATTTCGTTCCGCTTCTTCTCGCCGCCGGAAAACCCAACGTTGACCATGCGCTGGGTGAGAGAATCATCAAGCCCCACCCATTTGGCTTTCTCTCGCGCGATTCCTAGAAAATCGAGTGCGTCTAGCTCGGTCAGCCCGCGATGACGCCGCACCGCGTTCACGGCGGCCTTCAAAAAGTAGAGATTGCTCACGCCCGGAAGCTCAACCGGGTACTGGAAACCCAAAAAAACCCCACGGCGCGCGCGCTCTTCTGGTGCCAGCGCCAGCAGGTCCTCGCCGTTGTAGGTCACGCGTCCGCCTGTAATCGTATAACCACTTCGACCCGCT
>JBBRAB010000011.1:0-128373 GCA_038207155.1 Polyangiales bacterium | reverse complement strand
CCGGCTGCCTCCGGTGGGGGCGTCGCTTTTTTGTCCTCCAAACACAGGACGCTTGACCAGATTCGCGAGCAATGGCATTGAGCCGCTCCGACATGCAGGTCACCGTCCAGAAGCTCAGCCCGGTTCTCGTGGAATTCGATGTTCAGGTCGACGCAGAGCGCGTTCGCCAGGAGATTGAAAAGTCATTTGTCGCCGTGACGAAGACGGCCAAGATCCGAGGCTTTCGCCCGGGCAAGGCACCACGCAATGTGGTGCAACAGATGTTTGGAGCGCGTATCGCGTCCGACGTCGCCCAGCGCCTCGTCGACGAGACCTTCCCCCAAGCTGTGAACGACCAGAAGATTCAACCGATCAGCGCCCCCGCGATCGAGCCTCAGGTCATCACGCCGGACCAGCCATTTAGCTATAAGGCGCGCTTTGAGGTGCTGCCTGAGATCGCTGAGGTCAGTTTCGAGGGTCTCGTGGCCAAGCGCCCGAAGACCGAGGTCACTGACGCGCAGATCGACGAGCAGCTCGCTCGCATCCAGAAGCAGAGCGCGACCCTTCAGGCGCTTGCCGAGCCCCGCCCGGCCGCCAAGGGCGATGTGGTCTCCATTGACTTCATCATCACGGTCGCTGGTCGTGAGGTGAAGGACGCCGCCACTCAAGACTTCCAGGTCGAGATCGGCAGTGGCACCCTGCTTGGGGACATCGACGCAGCGCTCGTTGGCAAGAACGTCGGCGATCTCGCCGAGGTCGAGGTCGCGATGCCCGCCGGTCATCCCCATCCCAAGTTGAAGGGCAAGACCGCCACCTTCGCAATTACCCTCAAGGACATTAAGGCCCCAGTGCTCCCGGCGATCGACGACGATTTTGCCAAGGACGTCGGTGACTTTGAGAACCTCGAGGCGCTCAAGGCCAACCTGCGCGAGCAGCTTGAGAAGGCTCAGAAAGAGCAGTCCGAGAACTCGGTAGCTGAGCAGCTCGTCGCCGAGCTGGTCAAGGCCAACCCGATCGACGTGCCCGGCTCCTTGGTTCAGCAGCAGATGCAGATCACCGAGCAGGAGATCCTCCAGCGTGCGCGCATGCAGGGCAGCGCCCCCCGCGCACTGGGTGATGAGCTCCGTGCGCAGGTGCGGGCAGACAGCGAAGTTAAGGTTCGCGCCGGCCTCCTGATGGCTGAGATCGCCAAGCGTGCCGAGATCAAGATCGGTGAGGAGCAGATCGAGGAGGGCCTCAAGGAGCTCGCCGAGCAGTCCGGCAAGAATATCGCCAAGCTGCGCGTCGAGTACCGCGAGCGCCGCAAGCGCGAGATGCTGATCGGAATGATCCTGGAGAACAAGGTGCTCGATCTGATCGAAGCGAAAGCTCAGATCGACGAGGTCTAAGGGTAGTGACGACAGGAGGATGGCATGAGCAAACGACCTGAAACCCGTAGTCAAGCCCTTGAAGTTCTCGAGCGCGCCACGCGCGCGGGCCATCCGGCCCTCACCGCGCTCGGCTCCCACAGCCCCGTGGTGATCGAGACCACTCACCGCGGTGAGCGCGTCTGGGACGTCTTTAGTCGCCTCCTGAAGGACCGGATTGTCTTTCTAGGTAGTGGCGTCGACGACGATGTCGCCAACATCATCATCGCCCAGTTTCTGTTCCTCGAGAGCGAGGATCCGGACAAGGACGTGCAGCTGTACGTCAACTCGCCTGGTGGCGTCGTGACCGCGGGTCTCGCGATCTACGACACGATGAATTACATCCGTTGTCCGGTCAGCACGATTTGCATCGGTCAAGCGGCGAGCATGGGCGCGGTTCTACTGTGCGCCGGTGAGAAGGGGCGACGCTACGCGCTGCCCCACGCTCGGATCATGATTCATCAGCCGCACGGCGGGACGCGCGGTTTTGCCAGTGACATCGAGATCCAGGCCAAAGAGATCCGACACCTCAAGGAGGTCTGTATTGACATCCTTGAGATTGCGACCGGTAAGTCGCGTGAGGACATCACTCGCGACATCGACCGCGACTTTTACATGGGGGCGCAGCAAGCCAAAGAGTACGGTCTGGTGGACGAGGTTTTCGTTCGCAAGGCGCCGGTTAAGCCGGCCTGAGCGCCGGCCCTGCGTCGACTCACTGACGCCTATCCTGAGTCCCAGTTTTTGCTGCCACCGCTCACGGTGGCAGCTTAGTTTTGGGGCTCATGTGGCCGTCTGTTCCTGAGTCGGCCCATCACTCTTGGTTAGACCTCCCGAGTTCGCTGCAACTTAGCTTGCGAATGAGCCTGGCGGACCCTACAATCTCAGTCGAATTCTGGCAGCTCAGGGGTAACCCGAGCGTCATCCGAGGATGCGGACGTGGAGCGACGGCGAGACGAAACCAACGGTAATCTTTGCTGCTCTTTCTGTGGGAAATCCCAGAAGGAGGTAAAGAAGCTTATTGCCGGGCCCACCGTGTACATTTGCGATGAATGCATCGCATTGTGCAATGACATCATTGCCGAAGAGGGCGAGAAGGACGAACCCACCGAAGGTGGCGTTCCAATTCCAAAACCCTCGGAAATCAAGGCGATTCTTGATGAGTATGTGGTCGGACAGGAGCGGGCCAAGAAGGTCATGTCCGTCGCCGTCCACAACCACTACAAGCGCATTGACTCCAAGCTCAACAACGACGACGTCGAGCTCGGCAAGAGCAACATCCTGCTGCTCGGTCCTACCGGCAGCGGCAAGACGCTCATCGCCCAGACCCTCGCAAAGATTCTCAAGGTTCCGTTCGCTATCGCGGACGCCACCACGCTCACTGAAGCGGGCTACGTCGGCGAGGACGTCGAGAACATCATCGTTCAGCTCCTGCAGAACGCCGATCACGACATCGAGCGCGCCCAGCGTGGCATCGTCTACATCGACGAAATCGACAAGATCAGCCGCAAGAGCGACAATCCGTCGATCACTCGGGATGTGTCCGGCGAGGGTGTTCAGCAGGCGCTGCTGAAGATCATCGAGGGTACCATCGCGAACGTGCCTCCCAAAGGTGGGCGTAAGCACCCCCAGCAGGACTTCCTCCAGGTCGACACGACCAACATCCTGTTCATCTGTGGCGGGGCGTTCGTCGGTCTCGACCAGATCATTCAGCGCCGTGTCGGGCAGTCACGCATCGGCTTTGGAGCCGATATAAAGAGCAAGAAGGAATTCAAGCTCGGCGAGCTGCTGAGTAAGGTTCAGCCAGAGGATCTGCTGAAATTCGGGCTCATCCCGGAGTTCATCGGACGCCTCCCGGTCATCGCAACCCTCCACGAGTTGAACGAGGATGCGCTTGTCGACATCCTCACCAAGCCCCGCAACAGCCTGGTCAAGCAGTTCCAGAAGCTGTTTGACATGGACGGCGTCAAGCTCAAGTTCCACAAGAGCGCCCTCACCGCTGTGGCGCGCCGCGCGATTGAGCGCGAGAGTGGCGCGCGCGGTCTGAGGGCCATCCTCGAGGAGGCCATGCTCGAGATCATGTACGAGGTACCCGGGACTCCGGGCATCAAGGAAGTGGTCATCAGCGAGGATGTCATCCTCAAGGCCGAAGCTCCGCTGATCGTGTACCAGAAGGAAGCCGAAGCAGGCTGACCTGTCGTCCTAGCGGGCCCACTTTGGCCCGATTGACGCGCGAGACGCGAGGCCGCTGTGGTCTCGCGTTTCGCGTTTTGTGGGGTTCGCTCTGGGGGCTGGGAGGCTGCTCGCTAGCTGATCGCGCGCTGTGCGCCGAAAAGTCCGGTCCCGGGCGGCGAACCGTGCAACGATTGGCATCCGGTCAGCGGCGTCAAATTGGCGTCCGCGACACGTAGACACGGACGATGTTCTTCAAGAACGACAACGATAAGCCTCAGTCCTCCACCATGCTGCCTGCTCTCCCGCTGCGGGACATCATTGTGTTTCCACACATGGTGTCGCAGTTGTTTGTCGGGCGCGAGAAGAGCATTGCCGCTCTCGATGCCGCGATGGCGCGGGACAAGGAAGTGTTTCTCGCTGCGCAAAAGAGCGCCAAGACCAATGACCCGACGCCTGACGATGTTTATGCCGTCGGGACGATTGGCGTCGTCGTGCAGTTGTTGCGGCTCGCCGACGGTACGGTCAAAGTCCTGATCGAAGGCCGACGCCGCGCGCGTATCAAAGAGTTCGCGGACTCCCGTGACTTTTTCCAGGTGGAAGTCGAGGAGATCCCGGACGAGGCCGCCGCCGACGTCGAAGTCGAAGCCCTCGTGCGCAGCGTGCAGAGCACGTTCGAGATCTATGTGAAGCTGAACAAGAAGGTTCAGCCTGAGGTGTTGATGACGGTTCAGAGCATCGACGAAGCGTCGAAGCTCTCGGACACCATCGCCGCCAATCTGCCGACCATCAAGCTCGCCGATCGTCAGAATCTGCTCGAGACGCCCGGCGTTAAAGCCAGGCTTGAGCGTCTCTACGAGCTGATGCAGGCCGAGATCGAGATCCTTCAGGTCGAGAAGAAGATCCGGTCTCGCGTCAAAAAGCAGATGGAGAAGACTCAGAAGGAATACTACCTGAATGAGCAGATGCAGGCGATTCAGAAGGAGCTCGGCGGTGAACGCGATGAGCTAAAGACTGAGATCGCCGAGATCGAAGAGAAGCTCAAGGCGAAGAACCTGTCTGAAGAGGCGCTCGGGAAGGTCAAAAAAGAGCTCAAGAAGCTCAAGATGATGCATCCGACCAGCGCCGAGGCGACCGTGGTGCGCAACTACGTGGACTGGATTCTAAGTCTGCCTTGGGGCGAGCGAACGGAAGAGCGCTTTGATCTCGCTGAGGCAGAGCGGATCCTGGATGAGGATCACTATGGCCTGAAGAAGTGCAAGGAGCGCATCGTCGAGTACCTCGCGGTCCAGGCGCTGACCAAGCAGCTCAAAGGCCCGATCCTGTGTTTTGTTGGCCCGCCCGGCGTGGGCAAGACGAGTATCGCCAAGAGCATTGCGCGCGCGACGGGGCGCAAGTTCGTGCGCATTTCTCTCGGTGGTGTGCGCGATGAGGCGGAGATCCGCGGTCATCGACGGACGTACATCGGCGCGCTGCCAGGCAAGATCGTTCAGAGTCTGAAGAAGGTGGGGTCCAACAATCCGGTCTTCTTGCTCGACGAAATCGACAAGATGAGCACGGATTTTCGCGGGGATCCCGCGGCGGCTCTGCTTGAGGTGCTCGATCCTGAGCAGAACCAGAACTTCAACGATCACTACCTGGACCTCGACTACGATCTGTCGGACGTGATGTTCATCACCACGGCCAACACGCTCGGTGGCATTCCGCTGCCGCTCCAGGACCGTATGGAGATCATCCACCTCTCCAGTTACACCGAGTTCGAGAAGCTCAACATCGCCACGCGCTACCTGGTACCGCGTCAGCTGGAAGACTGTGGGCTCACCGGGACGAAGCTGGATATCTCAGAGAACGCGATTCGCACTCTGATCCATCACTACACCAAGGAAGCTGGGGTGCGCTCACTCGAGCGCGAGGTCGCCAGCCTTTGCCGCAAGATCGCGCTGCGCGTGGTCAAGGAAGGCAAGGATCGGTCGTTTGCGATTCAGGCGGGGGACGTGCCGGGGTACCTCGGCGTACCGAAGTATCGCGCGGGTCGCACCGAGGAGCAGGATGAGATCGGGCTCACTCACGGGCTGAGCGTCTCAGACTATGGTGGTGACATTCTCGACTGCGAGGTGAGCGTGGTGCCCGGCAAGGGTAAGCTGGCGATCACGGGTCTACTCGAGAAAGGCATGGAAGAGAGTGCCCAGGCTGCCATGAGCTATATCCGCTCACGCGCCGAGCGGCTCGGGCTCGATCGCGAGTTTTATCAGCTGATCGACGTGCACGTTCATTTCCCGGATTTCGTGAGAAAGGACGGCCCGAGCGCTGGCGTCACGATGGCCACGAGCATCGCTAGCGCGCTGCTGAAGGTGCCGGTCAGGGCGAACGTCGCGATGACGGGCGAGGTCACTCTGCGCGGTCGCGTGATGCCAATCGGCGGGCTCAAGGAGAAGCTCCTGGCGGCGCATCGCAATCGTATTGAGACCGTGCTGCTCCCCAAGGAGAACCGTAAGGACCTCAAGGAGATCCCGCGTCGCGTGCTCAAGGCGCTTCGGCTCGTACTAGTCGACCACATGGACGACGTGCTGCGCGAAGCCCTGGTGTTCGACGGTATCGATGCCGTGCTCGGGCCCCGGCGCTTGGTGCTCGAGTATCGCGGGGGCGAGCTGTTCGAAGGCGCGCCTGACAAGACCACGGTCCTGTCGACCAGCTAGCGGCCCGACCGCCAGGAACCGCTCACAAAGGAGTCTGGCGATCCCAGGGGCTGCATGATAAACATGCCGCCCCTTGAACCGCTTTGCCCCGTCTGGGGCGGTTGCGGGCAGTCTTGGGCGGGTAGCTCAGCGGCAGAGCGCTGGCCTTACAAGCCGGATGTCGCAGGTTCAAACCCTGTCCCGCCTACGCATCGCGCGGTCCCCTCACGGGGACTGCGCTGCACTATTTTGTCAGCAGAAACGCGTCAAGAGGTGCCGGCTCCGGCGGTCGAGGGCCGTTCGATCTCGAATGACGAAGCGACTCCCGGTCGCGTCGGTGAGCAGCAGTCGATGGGAATCGAGCTCACGCACGTGGTCGTGTTGGTCGAGCCGAAAATGGCAGGGGCCGCGGTCGGTGGCCACGTGCCAATCCGAGAATCCGGCCCGCGTCGTTAGCGAGAAGATCGTAGAGATCTGCGGGACGAACTCGCGCTGGTCGAGGGCCTGTCGCAACAGCGTAAGCTCGCTCGGGGGCAAGGTGTCGGGGCGGTCGATGTGATGGAGCTCGCGGCCATGCTCATCGAGCAGAGTGACGTGTAGGTCGGGAGCCGACCAAGGAAAGCAGCGCACCGGGGTGACTCGACGTGGTGCGACCAGCTCCGCCGCGGACAATTGGAGTTCCCCCTGCCTGCCAGCCAGGAGGGTGACGCGGCTGAGCGAGCTCAATTCGGGCGGCGCCAGGGACTCCGTCGCCGCCGCTTCGAGCCCAGGGCCAGAGGACTGCGCGCGCCAAAGTTTGGCGTACTCGCCATCGAGCGCGAGCAGCTCATCGTGCGAGCCGAGCTCGACAACGCGGCCGAGGCGCAGTACCGCGATGCGGTCGGCGCGACGCAGGGTGCTCAGTCGATGTGCGATGGCGAGCGTCGTGCGACCGCGCACGACGGCCTCCAGCGCCCGTTGAATCTCGCGCTCGGTTTCGGAGTCCACTGCGCTCGTGGCTTCATCGAGCACCAGGATCTGAGGCTTGACTAGCAACGCTCGGGCGATCGCGAGGCGCTGTCGTTCACCTCCCGACAGGGCTTGGCCGCGCTCTCCGACCATGGAGTCGTAGCCTTCCGGCTGGCGCAGGACGAAATCATGAGCGCGCGCCGAACGAGCCGCCGCGAGGATCTCCTCGCAACTCGCGGCGGATTTTCCGTAGCTGATGTTGTCTGCCACGGTTCCAAAAAACAAGAAAGACTCCTGCAACACGACGCCGATATGTTTGCGGTATTCCTCAAGTGAGAGCTGACGTATGTCCACGCCATCGACGAGCACGGCCCCACTGCTGACGTCATAAAAACGGCAAAGTAGGTTGGCGAGCGTGCTCTTTCCCGAGCCGGTGTGCCCGACCACCCCCAGCATTTCTCCGGGGCGCAGCGTGAGCTGGATGTCTTCGAGCACGCGCCGCGTTCCATAGCGAAAGCCAACCTGGCGGAACTCAACGCTACCCCGGAATTCGGTGATGCGAGTTGGTTGTGGCGGGTCGGCGACGGAGGGTTCCCGGTCGAGGATCTCAAAGAGCCGTTCGGCGCCGGCCGCTGCCCTCTGAGAGGCAGTTAACATGCGGCTCATACTCTCGACGCGCGTATAGAAGCGACTGATATAGGCGATGAACGCGGTCAGCACGCCGACCGTGGCATGGTGTCCGAGCACGGCTGTCGCCCCGACGATCCAAACCACCAACAAACCGAGTTGATTGAGAAATCCGACCGAGGGCCAGAAGAAGGTCCACAGCCGATTGACGCGGTCATTGACGGCAACGATACGGCGATTGGCGAGCGCAAATCGCTCGGTCTCACGGCGCTCCTGCGAGAATGCTTTGACGACGCGGATCCCGGGGATGGTGTCAGCCAGAATGCTCGTCATGGCGGACCAAACGCGTCCCCCGCGCAAAAATCCCGTAGTTAGGCGGCTGCGAAGGGTAACGATCAGCCACGCGATCGGTGGAAACGACAGCAGCGCAGCGAGGGCTAGCGTCGGATCGAGCACCAGCAGCACCGCCGCTGAGCCAGTGATCATGAGGATGTCGGTGACGAAATCGATCAGTGTGTCCGACAAGAATGAGCAGAGATGCTCGGTGTCGTTGCCGATTCGCGCGATCAGATCCCCGGTGCGCTTGCCACCGAAGTACTCAAGACTCAGGCGCTGCAGGTGAGCGTAGGTCCGATTGCGCAGATCTGCGCTGATGCGCTCTCCCACGCGCGCGAGCAAATAACCCTGCGCCCAGGCCAGGACCCAGCTGATGGCCGCGGCGAGTGCCAATCCCGAGAGGTAATACAGAAGCAGCCCGTGGGCGTTGGCTGGCGCATTTCCCGACTGACTCGGCAGCAGCACGCGATCAACGATCGGCATCGTCAGGTAGGGAGGCACCAGGCCCGCCGCGGTCGTCCCAATCGTGAGAAAGAGACCGAGCGCAATGGGTCTTAGGTGCGGGCGTGAGAACGATAGCAGACGAAATAGCGGCGGCAGTCGACGCTTGGTGGACGCGCCAAGGGGAGGGGGGAGTGGCTCGTCGATTTCGCTCTCCGACCTACCGTGCTCGGCGCCTTCGAGCGCCCTCGCAAACTCTCCCGCCTCGGCGGACTTGGCGTGGGTGTATTCAACGAGCAGTTGGGTCTGGTCGCCGCGTAGCCACTCGAGCCTTCCAAGGTGCGGTGTCTCATGTCGGACAAAGTCGAGCCCGTCCGCAAGGTCGACGAAGGTCCAGTCCTTGCCTGCGCGGCGGGCGATTCGCTGGTCGGTCACGAGCACGAGCTGGGGCGCGAATTGCCGCTGTGGGTTGAGGTCGCTCTCAAAGCGACATCGAACGACCTCTCCGGCGCGGAGGGCCAGGCCGGGTTCGGGGGCCAAGGATGAAGTTTGGATCATGGTCCGTCCTCAGCCCCAGGGCAGGGCAGCGAGGCCTAGCGTGTGCCAGGATTTCGAGCCAGGATCGAGGCCCTGTCTGCATTCGTCCGGCGGCTGATCTGACCGACGCGGCGTTGACCTCTGAGCCCCTACATGAAAGTACTCCGTGTCGCACGGTTGGGTGGCCCCAACATCTGGGCGAATTTTCCGGTTCTCGAGGCCTACGTTGATCTCGGTCACTTCGAGGAGCTGCCCTCGAACCTGATCCCTGGATTCGTCGACCGGCTCAAGACTTGGCTGCCCACCATGGTGGAGCATCGCTGCTCCATCGGTGAGCGTGGCGGCTTCTTTCAGCGCCTCGACACGGGCACCTGGCTTGGGCATGTACTTGAGCACGTCACGCTAGAGATACAGTCTTTGATTGGGCGCAAAGTGGGGTTCGGGCGAGCGCGGGATGGCTATGGCTACGGGCAGTACAAGGTCGCCATCGAGTACCACGAGGAGTCGGTGGGGCGCGCCTGTCTCGAGACGGCGCATCGATTGATCATGGCTGCAACCGAGCAGCTCGATTTTCCCATCGGCGATGAGCTCTCGCGACTGCGCCTGCTCGCAGATCACGAGTGCCTCGGACCAAGCACGCGCTCGCTTATCGCCGCCGCGCGCGTGCGTGGCGTGCCTCACATTCGACTCAACGAGGTCAGTCTCGTTCAGCTCGGGCAGGGTAGTCGCGCTCGTCGAGTCTGGGTCGCGCAAACCGATCGCACGGGAGCCATCGCCGCTGGCATCGCGCAGAACAAGGACTTGACGCGCAGGCTGCTGCGTCAGGTTGACGTCCCGGTCCCGCAGGGCAAGGTCGTGGTGACGCAGGACGCCGCCTGGGAGGCTGCTTGCGAGCTGGGCCTACCCGTCGTGGTCAAGCCCAAGGACGGCAAACACGGCGAGGCGGTGGCTGTGAAGCTCGAGAGTGAGAGCACCGTCCGCACGGCTTTCGGTTGGGCGCAGAAGGTCAGCGACGAGGTGATCGTCGAGCAGTTCGTGCGCGGTCCGACCTATCGAGTGCTCACCGTCGGCTTCAAGGTGGTCGCGATTAGTCGCGGTGAGTACGAGGAGCTGCTCGGTGACGGCGTCAGCACGATTGCGCAGCTCGTGGACGTACTCAACCAGGATCCCCTGCGAGGCTCGGAGTGGATCACTCCCCTGTCAACGCTCGAGCTCGACCCCGTGGCGCTTGAGCTACTCGAGCGCCAGGGCCTGTCGGTGCAGAGCGTGCCGACGCTTGCCCAGCGGGTGCTGTTGCACTTTAACGGCGACTACACGACCGACGTGACTGAGCTGATCCACCCCGAGGTGCGCCATCACTGCGAGCTGGCGGCCCAGGTCGTTGGTCTAGACGTCTGCGGCATCGACTTGATTTGTGAGGACATCAGCCGTCCGCTGTCCTCCCAGCAGGGGGCAATCGTGGAGCTCAATGCAGCCCCCGGGCTGATCATGCACCTCCAGCCGCAGCGCGGTACCCCTCGCCCTGTCGGTGAGCTCATCATCGCTCACATGTTTGCCGACGGAGCGGCGGCGCGGCTGCCGCTGGTAGTCGCATCGGGGACTCATGGTCGCAGCTACGCCTCGCGACTGCTCGAGCAGCTACTGGCGGTCGATGGCGTGCGGCTCGGCGTGGCCACGAGTCACGGCTTGGCTGCTGGTGAACGCAGGCTGGGGCAGGGAGATCACGCCAATGCCGCCAGTCTGCGTCGGCTTTTCGTCAACCCCCGGGTGGACGCCCTGCTGACCGAGCTCACGCCTGCGCGCTGTCTCGATGAGGGCCTGGGATTTGAGTGCTGCGATGTCGCTCTCTTGACGGATTTCGATTCGGACTATCCCTCAGAACGGGAAGTCCCCGAGACCCGTGAAACCCGCATGAAAGCCATTCGCCTTGGACTCGACGTGGTCGTGCCAGGGGGATGGGCCGTGCTGCCCGCAGATCTCGAGGATGAGGCGGACCTCATTAAGCACAATCGCGGCTCGGTGCTTCGTTTTGCCGTGTCGCCTGAGGGGCGAAGCGAGGCCGGGCGCCATGGGGAGAGGGAAGTCTGGGGGGAGGGTGACGCGGTCGTGCTTCGCGATGGCGCAAGCACGCATCGACTCGAGCAAGCGCTGCGGGGGGTCTCCGACCGCGAACGCCCTTGGGCCATCGGCGCAATCGCGAGCGCCTGGGCCGCGGGACAGAAGCTCGAGCTGCTCGCTCAGCGCCTTGCAGTGGTTCGCGTTACCCCCTTTGCTTCTGAAGCAGCCGGCGTCATGGCGCCGCTCAGCGCCAACTAGGTTTCCTTCGTCAAAATGACCATTTCACAGTCTTTTCTCAGCATCGAGTCGACGCGCGCGCTGCGCGGACCTCATCGATTTGGCACGCCGAGGGCGCTCGAATGTGTTGTGCGCGTCGTGCTGCCCGAGACGGCACCGTCGGCGTTGCTTGGGGCAACCAGTGCCTGGTTCGCGCGGGGACGCAGCGAACGCATCTGGAGCGACATCTCTTCGCAAGACGCCGGGTTCGGATTTGTGCGCTTGCTGGGCGAGCTCGCTCTGGGATTTCAGACCCGCCTGGGGCGTAGGCTTGAGCTGCTCACGATCTCTCCACTTCCGGCCGACGGAGACTACCGATTGGTGGTCGCCTATGCCGAGGAAGAGGTCGGGCTGTCGGCTGTGGGTTTGGCCAAGGATTTCCTGCTGGCGCTCGTGGCCGACCAGGATTTTGCCGTCGAAGACGCGCTGAACGGCCTGCGGCGACTCGACGAGTCCCTTCGGCTTGGTCCAAGTACGGGCTCGCTGGCAGACGCCGCGATTCGGCGTGGCATTCCAGTGACGCGGCTTAACGATTTTAGTCTGCTCGGTCTTGGGCAGGGCTCTCGCCAGCGTCGGGTCTGGGCAGCGGAAACCGACCTCACAACGGTCGTGGGTGAGTCAGTCGCGCAGGACAAGAACCTCACCAAGCAATTGCTCGGGGCGATCGGCGTGCCGGTCCCGGCAGGGCGACCCGTGATGACCGAGCAGGCCGCCTGGGAAGCCGCCATGGAGATTGGTTTGCCCGTCGTGGTTAAGCCGCGCAACGGAAACCAGGGCCGCAATGTCTCGGTCAATCTAAGCACGCAAGAGGCAGTCCGCGCCGCGTTTATGCTCGCGGTTCGCCACGACGGCGAGGTACTGGTGGAGTGCTACGTCGCCGGGGACGACTACCGGTTGCTCGTGATCGGCGGGAGGCTCGTGGCCGCCGCGCGTCGCGATTGTCCGTTCGTCGTCGGCGATGGCGAGCGGAGCGTCGCAGCACTGGTTGCCGCTGCCAACTCGGATCCGCGGCGAGGCGAGGCTCATGCAACCTCACTGAGCATGCTGCGACTCGACCCGATTGGGCTCGAGACGCTCAAAGCGCAAGGCCTTGCCCAGCAAAGCGTGCCAACCGTCGGGCAAATCGTGAAGCTGCGCAACAACGCCAACCTGAGCACGGGCGGTACCGCCGTGGACGTCACCGACACGGTCCATCCGGAGGTGGCCGCGCGCGTGATCGAGGCCGCGCAGGTGATCGGGCTCAACATCGCGGGAGTCGATGTCTTGGCATCGACACTTGAGCGACCGCTCGAGGAGACGGGTGGGGTGATCGTTGAGGTTAACGCATCGCCGGGGCTGCGCATGCATCTGACTCCCTCGGAGGGGTCGCCTCGCGACGTCGGTGAAGCGATCGTTCAAACCCTGTTCGGGCCGGGTGATCCGGCCCGAATTCCGCTGATCGCCGTGACCGGCACCAACGGCAAGACCACCACGGTTCGCCTGATTGCCCACCTTCTGACGGCGACGGGCTTGCGGGCAGGTTGGACCTGCACCGAAGGGATTTTCGTCGAGGGTCGTCGCATCGATACGGGCGACTGCAGTGGACCAAAGAGCGCGCGCGCCTTACTCAATCATCCTTGGGTGGACGCCGCGGTGCTCGAAACCGCCCGTGGCGGCATGCTGCGCGAGGGACTCGGGTTCGACCACTGCGACGTCGCAGTGGTCACCAACGTCGCTGACGGCGATCATCTCGGTCTTGGGGGGATCGACACCCTCGAGCAACTCGCCGAGCTCAAGGCGTTGCCGGTTCGCCATGTGTCCCCAACCGGGCTAGCCGTGCTCAACGCCAGTGATCCTCGCGTGGCCGCTATGGCTGAGCTCTGTCCCGGAGAGATCGTATTTTTCTCCCGAGATCCGGATAATTCTGCCCTTCAGGCTCATGTGGCTGCAGGTGGCCGCGCCGTCTACACCAAAGATGGTTGGGTGGAGGTCGCCGAGGAGGGCCGGCGGCGGAGGCTCGTCGAGGTTCGGCAGATCCCCCTTTCCCACCAGGGTCGCGTCGGGTTTCAGATAGAAAACTTGCTCGCTGCACTCGGCGCGACTGTGTTTCTTGGGCATTCCGAGCTGACGCTTTGTCGGGCGCTGTTGGATTTTGAAGCGAGCATTGAGACCGTGCCTGGGCGTTTCAACGTTATTGAGCACGAAGGGCGAACCTTCGCGTTTGACTACGGCCACAATGCCGCCGCGTTGTCCGCACTCGCCGACGCGATTTCCTCATTTGAACCGGTCCGGCGTGTGGCGGTTTACACCGCTGCAGGGGATCGTCGCGATGAGGACATTCGACGTCAGGGCGTGCTGCTGGCGGAGCATTTTGACGAGGTCATCCTCTACGAGGACCAGTGCACTCGGGGCCGCAGTCCAGGGCAAGTCCTGGCCTTGATGCGCGAGGGCATCGCCGAAGGGGGGCGAGTAGTCGTTGTCCGTGAAGCCAGCGGTGAGCTCGCCGCCATCAACCAGGGGCTCGAGAGCTTGGCTGAAGGTGAGTTTCTGCTCTGCCAAGTGGATCAGGTCGAGCTCGCCCTCGCGCATGTCACCCACTGGTTTGCGCGCCGCACCAGGCCAGGTACGCGACCCAGCTACTCCTCTCAGCTGGCCTAGTTCTCGGCCGCACGCAGCGCCGCGCAGGGCCCTCCGCTGCCGGATGCCCGACCCGGGCTCAGCCGCGGCTCAAACACCGACTAGCGGGTGCCTGGTCGCCGCGCAGCGTGACTTTTAGGGCGTCGCGTGACCTGCTGGGTGCCGGTGTCAGGTCGCTTGGTGTCAGGTCGCTTGGTGTCTGACAGCGGGCGCGTCTGGGGGCGCTCAGGTCGGGGTTGGGGCAGCGATGGGCTAGCGAGTCCTTGCTGGCGCAGTTCGGCGAGCCGTTGCTCAAAGTCGGGAGGCAGCGGCACCGAGAACTGGAGCTGTTCCCCGTTGATGGGATGCTCGAAACCAAGCTCGGCTGCGTGCAGGAGCAGGCGTGGTGCCAGCGGACGGGTGACCTCCGGACGTCCATAAACTGGCTCGCCAAGCAGCGGAAATCCGGCCTCAGCGAGGTGGATTCTGATCTGATGGGTCCGACCGGTTTCAAGCCGACACTCGATCAGAGTGGCAGCGCCAAGCCGCTCGAGCGGTTTGACGTGGGTGACGGCTTCCCGTCCAAGCTCGCTTCGATCGGTCGAGCCGCGGCGACCGTCGCCGCGATTGGCGACCAGTCGTGAGCGATAGGTGGCTTCACCCGGGGCGCCCAGCACCAGCGCGAGGTAGCGGCGATGACTGGTGTGAAAGCGAAACTGATTTTTGAGATGGCGCAGGGCTGTGTGAGTGCGCGAAAAAACCAGCAATCCGCTGGTCTCCTTGTCAATCCGATGCACCACGCCGAGAGGCGCTACCGGGGTCTGAAAGCGTTGCGCCACGGCCCGCCGCAGTAGTTCATCGAGCGTGCCTCGCTCGTGCTCGTCGAAGGGGACGGTACTGATGCCCGCAGGCTTGTTGACGACCACCAACTGCGAATCAAGATATACAATTCGCTCGGGCGCGAGCAGTGCGGTCGTCGGTCGCCGGGCGTTCGGGTGATAGCCAAGACGGCTGCCGCCACGCACGAGTTGCCGCGTCTCAGCGACGATGGTGCCGTCGATTTCCACCTTGCCAGTGGTGATCGCTCGCCTGAGCTCGTTCCAACTGGCGCCCGGGCAGAGTTCACGCAGCAGCTTTTCGAGCGGCGTTTCGCCAGTGTCTTGGGGAATCTCGTAGCTGAATGGTCGTGCTAGCTCGAACATGATCCCCTGTCGTCGCAGACTAGCGAGACTGGCTCGAGGGTTCGAGCACCATCACGTAGTCGTAAGCCGTCGCGTCCACCTCAGGTGCCTGGTCCGCGTTTCCCAGCCAGGTCGTGACTGCGAGCGCTCGAGTAGGCACTCGGCGACTGATGCGCTGGGGAATGGCGTCCCTTCGGCAGTGCTGTCGCCCCGCCGCAACCAGGAGTTGTCGCGCTGGATGCGCCGCGCGCAGGTAGCCTGCGGTGACCTCGGCCATGACCTCATCCCGGACGACCTGCGCCTCATAGACGTTTTCTGGATCTGCGTCGCTGGCGGGGTGTCCGGTCATGGCGGCATTGAAGGCCGCGTAGTGCTCGCTATTGTCGAGATCAAGCTCGGGCAGTGCTTGCCGCTCGTCCGCCGCGAGACCATCGAGTCCGACTGCCGCCACTCGCTTGACGAGCTCCCCTGGAGCCCCAAGCGCTACGACGTCGAGATTGCGCTGACGGGCGACGTCAAGTAGCGGGCGCGTCAGGGCAAAATCAAATCCCCAGCGCTCTGCGAACCCGACCTGCTGCCGAAAGCTCGACTCATTGCTGGTGCCGGCCAGGTAGCGTCCCAGCGCGGCTTGCCCGGGAGTTTCGATCGACTCAAGTCCGAGCGCCAGGCGGCGGCCGGACATGGGTTGCCGCTCGGCGAGGCGCTTGAGCAGCTCAAGCTCGGCAAAGTGATCGACGACGCTGTCGTGCTGCTCGCCAAGGCAGATGGTCTGGGCGGTCGCGAGCTCCGAGATGAAGTCATCTCGTTCGAGCCAGCGTCGATCGCGCAGGCGATAACCAACGTAGAGACGCTGCGCGTGCAGTACCGCGTCCGGTTCCAGCGGAGGCTCGCTCGCCCGCGTTGGTTCGCTTGGTTTTTTTACGGGCTCGGGCGCGGTGGCCGCACTAGCCGCGGCTAGCCGCACGGTTTCGTCAGAGGCCTGGTGGCTTCCGATGTGACCGTTAACTTGCGCTTTCGTTGACGCGCCACATCCAAGCAGCAGGGTGACGAGCAGGAGAGGGGAGCAGCGGTGGGCACGCATGACACACTCAGCAATCAAAGGGCTCGTTCGAGTAATTCGGCGGGAAGCAGCCGACTGGGTTCGCCCGTGGTGAGGATCCACAGCTGGTGCGCCGCGCGGGTCGAACCGATGTGGAGCAAGTGGCGAGCATCGTCGCTCTGCGGGTAGGTGGGAGCGGTGACCTCCACCAGAATGACATAGTCAAACTCGAGGCCCTTCACCTGGCGAATATCGGTGACGTCGACGCCGGGACGAAATGGAAAGTCCTGGTCCGCAATGCGACGCAACCGTGGAACCTCGCCCTTGACCAGGGCCTCGTGGTACGCGTCGGCCTGCTCGGGGAAACGAGCGACGACCGCAACGGACGCGCGCGGCTCGCTCAGCATCAACGCGCGCAGCTGCTCGGCCAGGAATCCTGCGGCATCGCCGCTGTGACCAAACCGGAACAGCTCGACCGGCGCACCGTGTCGCACGGCAATCCCGCGATCTTCAGGCGCCAGGTGCCCAAGGACCGAGTGGGCTAGATCGATGATTTCCTGGGTGGAGCGATAGCTGAGCTTGAGGGGTTCGACCTCGACGTGCGACAGGTTGAGCTCGGACAGCACACCATTCCAGTCCGTGAACCCGTTGTCCATGTGGAGGCGCTGCGCCGTGTCACCCGCCAGCGTGATGCTGCGGCCCGCGCTGACCGTGTCAAACAGCACCGCGAGCTCGACCGGGCTATAGTCCTGAGCCTCGTCGATCAGCATGTGTTCGTAGACCAGCGCTTCCTTGACCTTGCTGCCGCGCAGCAGTGGCCCGCGCATCCGCTGATGCAGACGCAGCAGCAGCGTGTCGTCCTCGCGATCAAGCGTGGCGTGGTCGTCGACTCGGGCGCCATCGATGCCCTGGCTGTGGTCGTCCGAGGACGTGTCCTCCTCGGAATCCTCCGAGCGGCCGCGCTTGCTGTCGGCAGGGTCGTCCGCTTCTCCCGTGTGCACGCCGTCTCGACGAGCTTCCATGTCAGAGGTGACGCGGTGGCAGGCCGCCGCGCACCAATCAAGGGCACGCGAGAGGTCCTGACTCGAGATTGCGCCGGGCGCGTAAGCTGCAAATGCTGCCTCGATGCGCGAACGGTCGGTGAGCAGTTCAGACCATGCAGACACGACATCGCGCGCCAGCTTGGTACCCTGCGTGGAGATTCGTTCGACGGCCACCCGAAGATCGGTACCGAGTTCACGACCAAAGCGCTCGGCAACCACCCCAAGGTGATGCGCCCGGTGGCGCAGCGGGCGCGTCTTGGTGCTCTCCCACTCGGTGAGCAGTCGCTCGGCCTGGTCTTCGCGTCCCGAGCGCTCAATCGCCGCGCGCAGCTCATCCTCAAGCCGGACGGCCAGGTCCGCGACGTACTCGTCGATCACCCGAAGCATCACTGGGTGCTTTTTCAGACGAGTCACCTGCACAGGCGCGTCGGTGGAGTAGCTCGATGGGAGCCCCATCAGATGCAAACGACGCAGCTTTTCGGCCCAATCCACGTAGGTTCGGATGGCCACCCCGTCGACGCCGAGTGCGGGAAGCACCTGCGCGATGTAGCGACAGAGTGCGTCGTTGAACACCACGACCAGCATTTTGTCGGGTCGGAAACGACGCGTGTCCTGGAAGGCGAGGTAGGCGAGGCGGTGGAGTCCGATCGTCGTCTTGCCACTGCCCGCGCCGCCTTGAATCACGACCAGGCCAGATTCGCTGCGCGTGATGAGCTCAAACTGCCGCCCGTCGATCAGTGCGGTGATCTCCTTGAGCGTCTTTTCTTCGCTCGTGGAGTCGCCACCGATGCCGAGGTTTCCTGCGCGATAGGCCGAGCCCTCACCACCGCTCAGCTGAGTCGAGCCCGGATCGAGCCGGCGCCAGGTTGCCTGCGCGGTGCGCGCAAACGAGCCTTGCGGACAGGTAATACGGCGCAGCGATCCGTCGGTGATAGTGACGCTGCGACGCGTGATGACCTCGCCTTCAACCTCGCGATCACCGAAAACTTCGCTGTAGTCGTCACCCTCTTGGTAGCGGTAATACAGCCGACTCACGGGCGCATCGCGCCAGTCGACGATACGAATACCGCTCTTGGTGTCGAGGTAGGTTCCGCGCCCAATCAGAACCTCACGCTGTTTGCCCTTCTCTTCCAGCACCAACCGCCCGAAGTAGGGTGAGCGTAGGTCCACCTGACCTTGGCTCTGCTCCTTGCGGCGCTGATCCGCCAGGCTTTGCAGGCGCTCCATTTGCTCCAACAATGGAGGCATATCTTCCTGCCTCGCGCCCGACAGCTCGTCGCGTAGGATCAGCAATTGCGCGTCGTAGTCCGAGAATGCCGAGCGCTGCTTGTCGACCGACGCGATGCGTTTAGCCTCAACATGTTCGACGACGCGATTGAGGCAATGGTCTTCCTCGTTCGCAATGCGCGCGCACTCGGGATCGTCATGAGCAGCGCTCGCGGGGGAGGAGGAGGCGTGGTCGGCTTCGGTCATCGGCTACGTTCGTCGGGGGCCCTTGAGGCCGTTCGGTCGCCAGGGAACTCGGGCATCGGGGCCCACTGGGGACCGCCGCAACTAGCACCTTTGACTGACGGGATCAGGAGCTTTGGTTTGGCCCGGCGTGATTACGAGTTCGGGCGCTCGGCCGCTACGCGCTTCAACAGCGCCGCGCCGCGTACCAAGGCCTCGGCCGGGATCCCGTGGCCGCCAGGAAACGGCACCCAGTCGACCTCAGCACCGGCGGCAGTCAGGGCGTCGCGGAGCTGTACGGCTCGATCCCAGGGAAGAATGGGGTCTCCTGTCCCATGGCTCTGGACGATGGGCAGGGCCCGTAGCGCGCTCGTCGACTTAAGCGCTTCGACGTCGACCAACGAGCTACTCATGAGCAGCAGACCCGCAAGCTCACGGGTGGACTTGAGGGCTACCGCCAGCGCAACGATCGACCCCTGAGAGAAGCCGCCGAGCACCAGTGGTACCTCGGCCAGTCCAAGCGTCTGCTCTGCCTCACTCATGAACCGGCAGAGCAGGTCGCATGCGTCGGGCAGGGCATTGCCCAAAGCCTTGGCAACGGGCTCGAATGCCCCGGTCATCGCCGCAATCTGCAGCCGCATCATGTCGATCGGGAACCAGGCCCGAGCGTTCTCTGACCCCGGAAACTCTCCTGCCAGGCTCTTTGGTCCTTCGGGAAAGAGGAACAGCGTGCCTGCCGGCGCTCGAAACTCGTGGGCGAGCCCGACCAAATCATCTCCCGGTGCGCCGTAGCCGTGGAGCAAGATGAGGACGAGGGGTGGCGTCCCCGCGGCGGGCGGGGAAACCTGGACGAGTCGAGTGCGCAGTCCGGCGAGGGTCAGCTCCTTCATTGCCCAAGGACATACCGCGCGCGCGCGCAGCTGCCCAGCCGAGTTTGGCGGTCGGCGTTGCTGCCCGCGCGTGAGTCCGATAGGCTACGCGAGCCTTTCCCCATGATTGACCCCGTCCTCGCGCTTCGTTCCGCTGGCAGCTACCTGCGTGCTCACCCAGAGGAGTTGCTTCGTCAGGCACGCAATCTGGCTCGGTGGCGAGTGGGAGTGCCCGTGGCTGCCCTGCGCTGGGTGGCCAGCCAACTCGAGACCCAGCAGGGGCCGCGCGATATCGTCCTCGAGGCTCAGCCGCCCGGTTTGCGTGGGGCTGCGACCGTGACTGAAATGGGGACTGAGCTTCGGGTGTCGGCCTGCGTCACCGTGGAACGAGTTCGATTTGGCGCTACCGAGCTGATGGTGGAAGTTCGGCTGTCCGACGTGCGAGCGGAAGTGCTTGGGGAGAGTTCCTCTCCAGTCGCCGCGCTAGTGCGCTCGGGTGCCCTCGACCTCAGCAAGGTTGCCAACCTGATTGCCCAGCTTCCCAAACGTCCAGATATTTTGGTCGAAGCCGTCGAGAATCGCCTCGTGCTCGACTTCATGCGCCTACCGCGATTCGCCGCCGACGAGCGACTGCGTCGTGTGGTAGGCGCGCTTGCCAGCTGGTTCAGCATCGGTTCGGTGACCACCGACGAGAGCCATCTAGACGTTCGTTTCGAGTGGACGGGCCCCGCGCCGTTCGCGCGCCGTCCCTAGGGTCGTCAGCGGCTCGCTCGAACCTTTCGATCGGGCTTGTCCCGCTCACCAATCTCGCACCGTCCAGCTAGCGCGAATAGCGCCTACTACGGGCTTTTCGTCGCGCGATTCTGGCCAAAACGTACCAGTCCGCCGCACGGGGCTTCCGAGCGACGGACTGCAGGCGGGGCGCAGACGGTCTTGTGCTCTAGGGCGTCAAGTTCAGGGGAGGCGACGGCGTGTCGGTCCGCTCTGTCTCGCGCTGGCCGTTCCACCAGTTGCGGAGCCGCGCCACGCTGAATGGGCGGGAGTAGGCCCACAGCATCAACACCGAGAAGACGATGTAGAGCCAAGTCATGGCCACAAACTCGTCATCGACAAAGTAGAAGCTCGAGAGGACGAGCGCGCTCACCGCAGCCAAGGTCAGAAACGGTGGTCCAATCGTTGGTCGCTGTCGGATCAAAACCGCCGCGATCATGAAGAACGAGTAGTAGTAACAAGTCAGCTCCACCATGCAGACGAGCAACGGCAGCGAGAGCGCCTGAGCGACCCAAAGTGCCTTGGTTCGTCGCAGCGCCCAGGCGATCCATAGCCCAAATCCCAGGGTAATGGCGTGGCGGACGTGACGCAGGTCATGGCTGCGGTCGATACGCCCCTGCTTCCAGCCCTGGAAGGCGTCGTCAAGTGCGTCGTTGCGGGCAAACCGCATGCGCCCCTCCCAGGTGTGGGCCATCACGCTCTTGAGCCCCATGTGGTTGGTGAGCGGCGTGCTGTTGTGCGTGTGAATCGTGTGCTCGTAAAACTCGCGATAGGATTCTGGTCCCGTGACTACGACACTCGCCGGAATCAAAATGCCCGCCGCGACGATGCAACCACCGATCAGTCGCTGGTGATCGGGATGAAGGAAACGCAGTAGACCAGTACCGCTCGGGGGATTGCCGGCGCGCGCCGCTCTGATCCGCCGCACCGTCTCAAACGCGATAACCACACCCCAGCCAGCGAACGCAATGATCGGAAAAACTCTGAGCAACGTCGACCAGGTGAGCGCGGCTCCGGCCATGCCAAAATAGCGCTTGCGTGCCAGCGCCACTGCCGCGACAAACAGAAAGAGCCAGTCCTGTCGAAGGAAAGCTCCGCCCGTCCAATAGAAATTGGCGGGACCCTGAACGCCCCAGAAAACGGCTCCTACCAGCAGGACACGCCACCCAAACGCCCAGCCAAGGATCAGTACGCTTCCCAGGTGGAGGACGACGTCTATGGAGGCTAGTGCCTTGAAAAAACCGTCGTCGGCAGGCCCCATGCTAGCAAAGAGCTTGCCGGTCATCGTCCAGACAGGTGGGGGGTTATAGCCATGGTCCTTAACCATGTTTTCCCAGTATTGACCTGCCGCCGAGCGATAGAACCAGTCGACGTCTTTCTTGAAAGACTCCCAGTTCTGCACTGAAAAATGCCGTTTGCACTGACCAGGATCCGAGAAGACGTAGCTGTCCGTCATCGGTTTGATCAGGTTCACTCGCAGATCGCGAATGTCGCGCGAGCGGATGTTGGCTTCACGCCCAAGCTCAACCTCCGCGATCGCCGTGCACTCGTAGAGTCGCGTGTAGCTGAGTTCGCTCGAGTACTTGGCGCCGAGGTAGTAGTGATAAAACTCGTGCCGATGGTAGAACTCGCTGTAGCGGGTAGCCGGGTTCCCCCAGTCGAAAAAGCTACCAAACGAGCAGACGATGGCGATGGTCGTCACCAGGTAGGTCGTCGCGCGCTTGAGTGGTCGACCTAGTTTTCGTGCCCTGGCTTCCAACACGAGAAACAGCGCGGTGCCCAGCGTGAGGCTGAGGCGGAAGAAGCGCATGTACTCCTCCCATCGGTCCTTCTGGAATATCGGGGCGTTCCAGAAATAATCGCCGGCGTAGCCAGTTGCGTCGGAGAGGAGTGAAAGCAAGTGCATTGGACGGCTCGGGGGGGGAGGCTACTCGCAAATGTGGGCGGTGGGGAGCACATCTGTTGGGGCCAACGGACGGAAAGCTGGCCGAAGGACTGGCGATGAGCCAGGATCTTCGGCCCCGATGCACCCGATCGATCGACGCCTGCTGCGCGAGTGTGTCTTGGCGGCTTGTGGGGCCTGGATTGCTCTCGCCGCGGGGATCCCCCTACTGGTGGACCGAATTCCTCCCCTTTGGGCGCGACCGAGCGCCCTTGGTGTGGCTCTCGGTCCGTTGGCGGGGGCTCTCGGGGCCGCGACGGGTCTTCGGTGGGCCAGCCAGCGCGGCGAGCTGCGGGTGCTGGCCCTCTCTGGGCAGTCCCCGCTTCGCTCGGCCGTCATTCCAATGGGCGTTGGCTGGGCATTTGGGCTGTTGGCGGTCATTGCTCTGCTGGTGCCGCTCGTGGATCCGGTCAGCCTGTTTCCGGCGCCAGTAGGCGATGAGCGGTGGCGCCCCGTGACTGGCGCCTTCGTGGAACTTCGCAGCGGTGTACAGGTGCCGGCAAGCGGCTGGCCCTCCTATGGGCCCGCGACCGGCTTGCGGTCGCTGCTTCCCGACAACCCCCGGCTGGCCGCGATCCTTTTCGTTTTGCCGCAGGCGCTCACCCTCCCGCTATGGGTTGCTCTGCCGCTCACGCGCTCGTCGCGAATCGCAGGAACTCTGGCGGCAATCGTGGTCGGACTCGTGTCGCTACAAGCGGTGGCGTCTGGGCGCTGGCCGAGCGTGGCGCTTGCGCTCGCGGCACTTCCTCTGATGCTTCAGAGTGTCGTCTACGGCTGGCGCAGTCGTCGCGAAACTCCCTGAAGAGCGCCGGAAGGCAGAGGCGCTGTTGGCACTCTGAGCCATGGACGCGTCAAAGCGCCCGTGCTGAAGTCAGCACTGGCGCGAAGACGGCTAGGAACAGGTGCGGGCGCGCGGCGCAAGCAGCGCTTGGCAAACTACGCCAACACTGTTCGTGAGAGCCGGCGTATCCCGAGGGATACCCCGACGCTCGGGGAAATTAGGACTGAGGGGTGGGCTCGCTCACCGCAGGAACCACCATGCCCAAACGAAGGCAGGCGCGCTTCTTCATGCGCTTGGTGGGCTTGATGGGCTTGCTCAGCCACTCGTGACGACGACGGATGTTCCAGATCGCTCGGTTCGACATGGGTGGCCGGGCGTATAGCCGACGCTGCGCGCCTGCGCAAGGGCCAGTTGCTTGTGTACACTACCAGCCGTGAACTTGGTCCCAACTTCGGCGCACGGGCCGATTCCTTCGCTTCTGCGGTCGCCGCGAAACTGTGACTACCTGGTCGGTAATCGACTGGGGGCCGGGGCATTCGGACAGGTCTATGAAGCCGTTGGGCCTTTCGATCAGTCGTTTGCCATCAAGGTGTTTCAGCCGGATCCTCAGACCTTCGAGTCCGTTCGCAGTGCCTGGCTCCAGGAAGCGGCGCGGCTGCACATGCTTCGGCATCCGAACATCGTCTACGTTCACGACTACTTCGAGACCGGCGGCCGCTTTTTTGTGGTTCTCGAGCGCTGCGACCACAGCCTCGAAGAGATGCTCGCGCGTCCCTTCACCGAACGTCTGAGCGTCGAGGTGATGCGTCAGCTGCTGTTTGCCGCCCAGTACTTGAGCGACAATGATGTCGTTCACAACGATCTGCACGCCGGAAACATCCTGACGGTGCAGGGGCCCAACCTCATTTGCAAGCTGAGCGACTTCGGTATTTCCCAGGAACTTGAGGGACAGCGGTGGGTGCGAGCACCGCTCGTCAATCACCGCATCATGGCACCAGAAGTTGCCCAAGGCGGCTACACGAGCCGTCAGAGCGATATCTTCCAGCTTGGACTACTGCTCTATCACATGCACACCGGACATCCCGCGCTCGACACCGGCGCGGGCCTCGAGCAGGTGGTCGAGCAGATTCGTCAGGGTGAACCGCGGCGTCGAGCCGAGGCACTGGGGACGCCTCTCGGCCAGATTGCCGCCGTCATGCTGCGTCGACACGAGCAGTATCGATACACGAACGCGACGCAAGTTTGGGATGACCTGCGTCGCTTGGATTTGTGGCGTCGTGGTTGACGCCCCTTAGTTGAGCGCGCGCGAACTGCGCCGAGCGCCCTTCCGGAGGTGAGGACGAATCCTGGTCGTGAGTGGAGCCTGCGGTTGCGCCGCTAGAGGCGCGTGCGCGCGGGGCGGCGGCGTGTCCGTGAGGCTAGCCACAGTCCTGCCAGGGCGAACAGCGTGAGAGTCGGTGATACGGAAGGGGTCGGCACGAAACGGCAGCTGGGGGGCGACGCCGGCGTTGGTCCACCGTCGACTCCGTCCGCTCCTTCAGCCGTCGAGCCAGGAGGCGCACTCGCGAAGGGTTGCTCGGCCCAGAGAGTATCGCTCGTGGTCGCGCCTCCCTGCCAGGTATTGGCGTGCGGCACCGTCCCGGCGCCTCCGGAGGCGCCCGAGGAAAGAGGTGTAGGCGTCGTAGTGTTGGCGGCGCCTCCAACCGTGGACGTCGGGGAACCGCCGGTGGCATCCGGAGACGGGCGGACGATTACAGGAAACGGACAGAGTGTTGCGCTGCAGGGGGTAGGTACCGTCGACGTCGGGAGTCCCACAGGGCTCGCGTCGACTGGAGTCACGACGCCGAGTCCGTCCGCGCCTGAGAGGGTACCAAAACGCCAGGCATCCCCGCAGCGCCACAGCAAGTCGGGATTGGGCTCGGGACCGAGTTTGGCCTGCGCGTAGCTAACGTCGCCGACGCCACCATCCAACCAAGCGAGCGCATCGAGCACTCTGTACTGACCGGTCGGGGTCAGGGTACCGTCGTCACTCGGATCGAGATCGCTGTCGATGCGTGGGGCTTCGCCTTCGATTAGAAGTAGGGTGCCCGTCCCGTTTTCGAGACCGCTGCGCGCAAGGAGTGAACTCAACGCGACCGACGAACTCGACTTAGCAACGGCATCTCCGCTCGCGGCCAATACGAAACGTCCGGATTCGGCGAATCGACAAGGCCCGTTGCATGCGTTCGCGAGAGAAAAAACTCGGTCAATCTGCCCAAGATTTGAGCCAAAATCTCCTTCTAGTGACAGCAGGCTGAGGTTATCCAGTCCGGCCCCTGGAGGACCCGACAGTTCGATGAACTCGCGTCCGGAGTCGGCCCCTGGAGGATCGATTAGGACCTCCTCGATTTGAGGCGAGGGAGCGTCGGCAAGCGCTGTCACTCCTGGCCCACCGGCACCAGTTGGGGGCAGAGGGGCGTCGTTTGCGTAGGCCTGTTGCGATGCGAAAGCCACCGCAAGCAGCACTGCTGCGCCCGTCGTGACGCGTCTACCGCGTCGCTGACCGGTCGGTGCACGCCTCTGGCGCAATATCGTCAACTCGGGAAGTGTCGGCTCAGCGCTGTCGAGCGCACTTGGCCAGAGTCTGGCGTCGCGAAGGCGTGCGCGCAGCGAGGGTGAACGCAGCAGTTCCAGCTCGAAAGACAGCTCGAAGTTGGGCATGAGACTCCTTGTGGCGTGCAGTCCGCGAGTAACGGCGTCGCCGGTCAGGTCGACGTTCGCTTCCCCGGTTGGTGAACCTGCGGAGCGCAGCGCGCTAGGTCGCAGTGCTCGGGGTCTCGGCCCGCAGCGCGCACGAGTTGCGTCAAGGCGAAGGAGCCTCAAACCTACTCCCGCGCAAGCGGACGAAGTGTCAGTCCGCGGTTCTGCGAGTGATCGACTGACGGATGGCTGGGGGTCGAATGACCAGTGAAACGACCCGAATTGGGGACACCGCGCCGGCGAGGCGGAGTCCGCGGACTGACCGAGTGGGGGCCTTGTGCCGGCATTCCTGCGTTAGCTTGGACGCTTCACGCTTCGTCCAGCGTGAGTCCGGCCGCGAGGGCGTAGGCGAGCATTCGGGTTCGCCCTGTTGGATGCGAACTGTGGACCGTGAGCCTCGGTGACAGCAGCCGCCCGGCCGCCACCTCACGCTCAATCCACACCAGCACATCGAGGCCCGTGCCACGACGTCGGTCTCCGAGATCAAAATCCAGACTCAGCTCGATGACTTCACCGGTGCGCAGCAGACGGATGGTCCCGTCGACATCATAAACACGCTCCCAACCGGGAGGAGCAGGACGTCGATCATCTAGATAGACTCGCATGGGGCCTCGGGTAGCGCTGCGGGGCGTCAACTCTAGCGGGCGACGAATCGTCTACCAGTCGCGGAGCCCGGTCTGCTTGGACAAACGAACGCGCGGCGTGCTGTTCGCCAATTCGGTCAGCTCATCGTCGCGAACTCACGCCGGCGCACTCGCTAACGTCACGAAACGACCAAATCCAGCCGCATCGAGAAAACTGAGTCGGGGTGGGGGGATTTGAACCCACAACGTCCGGCACCCAAAGCCGGCCCTCTACCAGGTTGAGGTACACCCCGTTTTCAGGAGGGCAAGTATAGCAGAATTGTCAGAGCCGCAAGCGGAAGAGCACTCAGTCCGGCACCCGCTCCAGCACGACGTCAAGATCCAGGTCGTCGCGATCGGCTTCAACCACACGGTCCCAGGCAAAATAGCCATCGCGGACGATCGAGACCCGGTGCGTTCCGACCGGTAGGCGGACACCCTGGGCTGCGACATAGTACAGAGGGCCGACATACTGCTCGTCGATCATGACGCTCGCGTCCTTTGGGGAGGACTTGGAACGAGCGAGTTTCATCGTGACCGCACCCTGGAGTCCCGCCCCGCAGGCCATCAGTATCACGCAGACCAGAATCATCAGCCCAACGAGGGCGATGCGACTGCGCGACCCAAGAGTCGGACTCGCGGCGCCGGCGGTGGAGCGTGGCTCCGCGAGCGGGTCAACGGCACGCCGCCGCGAGTCCTGCCAGTCGCCCAAAGGGTTGGGCCGCCCAGGTATAAAACACGCGGTCAGCGGCGTGAGTAGGCTCATTCCCATTCAATCGTGGCTGGGGGCTTGCTGCTGATGTCGTAGGCCACTCGATTGATCCCGCGAACCTCGTTGATGATGCGGGTGCTCATCTTGGCGAGCACGTCGTGGGGAATGCGTGACCAGTCGCTGGTCATTCCGTCCGTCGAATCCACCGCGCGAATCACGCAGGTTTCTTCGTAGGTGCGATCATCGCCCATGACGCCAACGCTGCGCACGGGGAGCAAGACGGCAAATGCCTGCCAGATCGACTCGTACAGACCGGCTGCGCGGATTTCGTCCGTGACGATCTTGTCGGCTGCGCGCAGCACGGCCAAGCGTGGTTCGGTGAGCTCACCCAGGCAACGAACAGCCAGACCGGGACCCGGGAACGGATGACGCCATAGGAGATCGTGAGGAATGCCGAGGGCATCACCAGCGCGGCGCACCTCGTCCTTGAACAGCTCGCGGAGCGGTTCGATCAGCTTGAGCTTCATGCGCTCTGGGAGTCCACCGACGTTGTGATGGCTCTTGATGACGGCGCTCGGTCCACGCACGCTCACACTCTCGATGACGTCGGGGTAGAGCGTGCCCTGCACGAGGTATCGCGCGTTAGGGATGGCGTGCGCATACTCGTCGAAGACGTCGATGAACGTGTGTCCGATGATCTTGCGCTTGCGCTCTGGATCCGTCACGCCCGCCAACGCGTTGATGAACAGTTCACGAGAATCGGCGACCTGCAGATTTAGGTGAAGATTACTGCGCATCGTATGCTCGACGCTCTCGCGTTCACCAGCGCGCAGCAGTCCGTTGTCGACGAAGATGCAGTGCAGTCGGGCTCCGAGCGCCTTTTGGCACAGGACGGCCGCAACCGTGGAGTCCACCCCGCCGGACAAACCACAAATTACATTTTCGTCGGGCCCGACGCTAGCGCGGATGCGCTCGACTGCGTCATCGACGAAGGAACCAGGGGTCCAGTCGGGTTCGAGCTTGGAGACATCGAACAGGAAGGCTCGAATCATCTCAATTCCACGCGGCGTGTGAACGACCTCCGGGTGGAACTGAATGCCGTAGAAATGACGCGTTGGATCCGCAATGGCGGCCAGCGGTGCGCTGGGACTCTTGCCGATGCAGTGAAACCCTGGGGGAGGTGCGACCAGTCGGTCGCCGTGACTCATCCAAACCTGGACGTCTTCGCCAACAGCGAATGGAGCAAAGAGTCCAACCGCCTCGAGCACCTCCACCGCAGCCGGACCGTACTCGCGATGGTCGCTGGCTTCGACGCGTCCGCCAAGCTGCTGTGCCATCAATTGCTCGCCGTAGCAGATTCCGAGCACGGGCACGCCGAGCTCGAAGATGCCCGGATCGCTCTTCGGCGACTCCGGGTCGTACACACTCTGAGGTCCCCCGGACAGGATGATGGCCTTCGGAGCGAGCTCGCGAATGCGAGCCAGCGGCACGGTGCAGGGGTGGATCTCACAGTAGACGTGGCTCTCGCGGACCCGCCGCGCAATGAGTTGGGTGTACTGGGCGCCGTAGTCGAGGATGAGTACCGTCGCGTGAACCATGGGCCCACCCGGGTTAGCACGGGACTTGGAGTCCGGGCAGGACCGCTGGGCTCCTAGCGTGTTTTTCGGCGAACCAGGGTCCAGGGACGGCCTACCAGCGCCCGCCGCGCGAACTGCCGAAGCTGTTCGGGTCCGGGCCAAGTGGGAGGGGCTTCCGCTCGCCAGAGGTCCACCAGTCGGCGGCGCGGGTCGAGTCGTGTCGTGCTGTACGCGCGGCGGACTCCATTCAGGCTATCGTGCGCGTCGTTATCGCTTATTTCCCCGCGCCCAAGCTGCTCAAGGCCCTTCCGGAGTAGCGTCAGCTTGGCGTCGACGGCACCTTCAGGCCCCCCGAGGCGCCACAGTAGCCCACGTCGTAACCGACCCCCGATAACTACCATCTCGAGGGGCCCCTCAAACCCCGCGGCCGTTAGACTACGGGCCAGTGGGCCCTTCGGCGATCGAAGTACCGACTCCAGTGCTAACGCCATTGCCTCGTCGTCAGCGGACACGAGTGGGGGCAGGGACAAAGCGGCTGTTACGAGGGGCTCAGCCGCACCGTCACTCCCAGCGGTCCAAGTGAGCTCGGTGCTCCGAAGCTCCGGCAGCTCAAGCGTGGGGCAGGCGGTGACCTGGGGCCGGGGCGGGAGCCACCGAGCGAGGCCTCGTTCGACGGCCCTTGACTGCTCGGCGGTGCCATTGGCGAGCACCGCGAGCCGAAGTGGACCAGTTTGCCAGCGATGCCGCGCGGCCTGTGCGGTGGTCGACGGTGTCGTGCTGGCGCCAATGAAGGTTCCAAACGGGAAGAGGAACCCGGGTCTTCCCGGTGACAGGGCCTCAGCCGCGAGGGAGAAGGTCGGTCTGGGATTGAGATCGAGCTGTTGGTTGAGTTCGGCGCGGGCACGAGCCAGGGCGGAACCGTCGAGGGCGGACGTGGTCAGAAGCTCGCCGAGGGACTCACCGAGGCGTTGGGCCACTTGGTCGGGGGTCTCGTCGGGGCGGAGGTGGCCCGTATGGGCCAAAACGCCCGTGCCTTCCGGCGTCAGCCAAGGTTCGAACTGGATGTCGTGTTGGTGTGGTCCCGCTAGGGTGCTGGCCAGGAGCCAGAGTGCCTCCGCCCCGGACGTAAGTGGTGTCTCCGCGAGGGTCCCGCACGGAGACGCGAGTAGGACCAAGACGTCACCCTGTCCGCGCTCGACGGACACTCGGTGCTCGAAATTCATCACCGGCGTGAACTGAGTCAGCTGCGCTTCGAGTTGCCTCGAGATTTCAGCCTGTTGCTCCGCTCGGTCAGGGGCCGGCGCGAACAGCTCCAGGGAGCGCTGCTTACCAGGCTGACTTGGCCCGAGCGAGCGCCACGCAGCAAGGCGGGCCGCCGTCTCAGGGTTGGGGCTTTGCAGAACGACGTTGGCGCTGTCGCTCGGACCTTCGACGAGCGCGCTGGCTCGCGTAACCTCATCGACCAGTAGCGCGGTCACCAGCGGCACGGAGGCAGCCACGGACTCCGGCTCACCGACGCTCGTGACGTCAATACGTGAACAGGCTCCACTCGAGTGCAGGGTCGTCCCAGACTGCGGTCCGAGCGTGAGGTTGGGGTCAACGGCCGCGAGGCGCTGGCGCAGTGGCGAGTCTGCGCCTAGCAGGGTGTTGGACAAGGCGAGCGCGGCATTGGCGCTGTGCTGGTGCACGAGCAGCGAGAGTCGCCGGCGACCGGGGAGAAAGGTGACCACATCACCGCCCGGCAGGAGTGATGGAGCGACAGTCCCCGCTGGCCAATGAGGGAGGTCACCGAGCGCCTGTTCGACGGCGTTGGCGTGTTCGCCAGCTCCGACGACTGCCAGGCGCGCGCGCGCCAGGGAGTAGGCGTGAACGCGGGCCTCCTCCAGACGGCTCAGCTCGAGATCCTTGACCTGTCGCGGCAAGCTGGTGCGCCCTGGGGCCAGCAATGTGCCGACGCAGCGCGCGAGCCTCGGTGGTTCGTCAGCTGCGCCTAACACCGACTGCGCGATGAGCCACGCGTCCACCTTTGTAGGCTCAAGCTCTTGCGAAACGCTTGGTTGACGCAGCGCGGCGTCGACCCGCGCAAGCCAGGGCTTTATCTCGGCGGGCGCCTCGACGATGGTCGAGATGACGACGCCGTAAGCATTGGCGCTGACGTGAGTGTTGGCCTCCGCCGAATGAAGCCGCTGTGTCAGCAGTGCTCCGAGCAGCAGGGCTTCCCCAGGCTCTGGCAAGGCCAGCGCGATGGCCACCCCGCTGGCGGGGTCACCATCGCGAACGACCACCGTCAGCTCAGGACGCGCGTCGACCCGGCGAGTCGCGAGGGTGGCCCGTCCCTCGGGCAGGCTTGGGGGCGCCGGTACGGGAGCGGAGCGTAACGACGCACAGCTGGTCTCGACCAGCGCGAGGCTGGCAACTAGCAGGAGGTGAGGGGCGAACCCGCGAGGCGTCACTGACGGCGCCTCTAGCACGGTCGGCTGGTTTAGGCCGCCCTGCGGACGTCCTCCAGCATGGACTCCAGACGAGCGCGAATCTTATGCTTTTTCGTGTAAACCGTCTTGACGCTGATGCCCATTTGTTCCGCCACGGATTCGGGGGTCATCCCGAGACCGAAGTAGAGGTGCATGAATTCACGATCCTTGTCAGATAGCTCGTCAACGAGTGCCGCAACCTGGGCGGCGCGTCGTCGTTGATCGCAGGCCTCGTCCGGCGATGGTCCGTCCGAACAGAGATCGAAAACGTCGTTGGCGTCCGGACCTGTTGGCACACGTCGGATCGTGCGCAGGTGGTCGTAGGCAGCGTGCCGCGCCAGCATGTTAAGCCAAGAAAGCAGCGACATGCCCGCATCTGCGCGGTAGCAGCGAAGGCGCTTCATGTCATTTGCGAGCAGAGCCAGACAGAATGATGCGTAGACCTCGCGGGTATCTTCCGCTCCGAAATGGTGAGGGAAGCGTCGGGTGATCCCTTGGATCGACGCGAGGATGGTCGACTGGTAGCGGCGAGCGAACTGGCGCCAGGCATCCGCGGAACCCGCGAGCAGCTCGGCGACAAGCTGAGTCTCGCTGACCTCCTGGACGTCGCGAGTGTTGGCCGAGTTCGTGATGGGTTGCGCGGTGGTCATCGTTCCAGCTCCTCAGGAGACCCCTGGGTCTCGCCTGGATTGACCTTATGCAGCAAGCGTGCCATGCTCTGGGCCGGCGAAATGGCGGCGTTTATGGCAGTAACCACGCCTCGCCGGTCATGTAACTCCTCGTCACACTGTAACGGACCTGAGGCTCGACCGAGTCGAGCTGGGGCGGTGCGGCTGCTGGTATGGGGCCACAGCTTATGTGGGGTGAGGGCCTCAGTTGTCGTGGGGACTCGCGCTTGCGGAGACTTGTAGTAAAGAAGCTCCGAAAAATGACTGATCGCGCATCCGTTCCAGTTCTTTCCGTTGACGGCTGGGCCCTCGTGCTTGGCGCCTCCAGTGGATTTGGCGAAGCGGCCAGCCTCGCCTTTGCCAAGGCCGGCATGAACGTGATCGGCGTTCATCTCGATCGCCGCAGCACTCTGGAAAATGTTGAACGGATCGTGAAAACGGTCGAGGGATATGGTCGCGAGGCCTGGTTTTTCAATGTCAATGCTGCTGATGCCGAGCGTCGTGGTGAGGTGCTCTCGACGGTTCAGAAGCGCTTTAACGAGCGCGGGCAGAACGAACGTCTCCGCGTCCTCCTGCACTCGATTGCCTTCGGCTCCCTTCGTCCCTTCATTGCCGACGAGCCAGATGAGCAGGCCAATGCCAAGCAAATGGAGATGACCATCGACGTGATGGCTAACAGTCTCGTCTATTGGACGCAGGACTGCGTGCAGTCCGGACTCCTGGGCGCAGAGGGGCGGATTTTTGCAATGACGAGTTCCGGCGCCGCGTTGAGCTGGCGCGGCTACGGGGCTGTGAGTGCCGCCAAGGCAGCGCTTGAGTCACATATTCGACAGTTGTCGTTGGAGCTCGCGCCCAAGGGCATCACGGCGAATTCGATTTGCGCCGGCGTCACCGACACGGCCGCTTTCCGCAAGATCCCCGATCACGATGCCATGGCGGCGGTGGCGATGCGCAAGAACCCCCACGGACGCCTGACTCGTCCAGAGGACGTGGCAAGTTCGTTGGTCGCGCTGGCTCACCCGAACACCTACTGGATCACGGGCAACATCATTCACGTCGACGGCGGTGAGTCGCACGCCGGCTAAGGGTCAAGTTGCGCCACCTGCACGGGACGCCAGCGTCGGGGCCGCAGCTAGTCTGCGACCCAGCGGTGAACGTCAGAGCGAGGAAACCCCGGGGGCTCGCAGCGCAACGCAGCTGCGAGCCTGACATTGGGGCCTACTTGATGCGAACCAGCACGGGAGCCACACTGAAGCTTCCGATGTGTCCGCTTTCCTCAGCGACGTAGACTGAGCATTGGTCGTCGACTCGCATCAAGTCCGGCACCAGATCGGTCGGTACCGTTCCAAGCTGTGCACCGTCACGGGGACGCAGGACCTGGATCTGCTGCTGGGGCACAAACAGTGCTCCACCGCGCACTACCGGTTCGAGTCGGCGTGGCTGATCGGCTTCCAAGCCTTGCGAGAACGCGTGCGTGTAACGCAGTGCGCTCGTGGCGGCTTCGATGCAGTACAGCATACCGTGCGCAGTGTTGGCGATGATGCTGTCGTCTAGTCCCAGCCACGCGGTGGCCCTCGGCAAAAAACCGGGTTCCAGTGCCCAGAGTTCTACGCCAGTTTCGCGATCGAAAGCGCGCGCACCCTGCCCACGGGCGTCGCGAACCGGTACGACCACGATGGAGTCCGTGACGATCGGGGCCTGCCCGAGCAATGGTCGGTCGCCAAGCTGCGCGGAGTAGCGAAGCTCGCCCGTCCATGCGTCGAAACGGTGAAGCCGTCCGCCTCCTTGTGCTCCTGCCGAGAGAGCGAAGACATCGTCTCCGACCACCGAGATATCACCGCTGAACGGGAGTCGTTCACAGGCTCGCCAAATCGTTTCGCCGCTCGTGGCGTCGAGAGCCGCGAGTACTGAGTCCCCTCCCGCGACGAGCAGGAGGCGTCCCGCACGCCGCACCCGCAAAGGTGCCGGGCGACGAGCGGAATAGCGCCACTTGATTTCGCCCGAGACAAGGTCGATGGCAGTAATTCTGCGGTCACCTTCCGCCACGGCGAGCAGGCGAGGAAGACCAGGAGCGTGAATGACGGCGCCACTGGCTCCACCGGAGGCTCGTGGGGTCAACTTCAGAGAAAATCGCTGCTTTCCGGTGTCCAACTCGTGCAGGGCGAGGCGTCCGTCGGGGTGGATCCGTACCACGCCCGAGGGGGTGGCGAGAGCGCCCGCGCGCGGTGTAGCAATGTGCCAAAGCTCTTCACCGGTGGCTCGATCAAGACAAGTGGTCTCTCGCGCAGCGGTGACGACGAGTCGCTCGCCGCACAGTAGCGTGGAGGCAAGGTCGATATTCGGAACGGTGGCCATCCAGCGGGGGACGAACCTCATCTGACCGCCGTGCGACCAGCGGCCCTCGGGTGACAAGGGGCCCTCGCTCGCGAAGCGCCGGAACTCTTCCGGGTTCGGGTTGGTGAGCGCTGCGTCTTGTTCGACGGGTTGGGCGCGCTCGGCGAGGCGATTGCCGTTCTGATGCAGCGCGGTCAGTCGCAAATTGCGGCGCTGCTCGGGATCGGCCTCGATGATGGCTTCGCGCAGTGCGCGCACGAGCAGGACCACGCTTTGAGCGAAGTGATTCGGATCCAGCTCAGGAAACGTGAGTGCGGAGGTCGCGCCCTTGGCGGCCGAACCTAGACTAAAAGCGAGCGTTCGCTGGTCATTGCCGAGTCGTACTCCCAGTCGCACCGTGCCGACCTGGACGCGACGAAATAGCGGACGAGCCGCCTGCGCGGCTTCCAGTACCTCCTGCGCCAACTCCACGAGTCGTTCGGAGACAAGCACCAGCGACGCGTTTGCAATGCTGGTGGACTTGCCTTGCGAGACAATCCCGAGAGAGCCCACGTAAAGCAGCGCGTGAAGATCGGAGCGCTCAAGACTTGAGGCTGGGCCTGCGGCGCTCAGCGGTCCCAGTCGAAGCGTGGCCTCGGCGCGGAAGGCGAACCCGCGCACGGCGCGTGGCGTGATCTCAGCCCGTGCGACGCGCCGCTGGGGGATGGGCGCAGTTTTGGCCAGGCGCTCCAGTGAGCCGCGCGCCGCCACCAGCGTGTCGCGGATCGCGCGAGGGGCCTTGGTCTCACGAACGTTCGCGAGCCCTTCCGCGATGCCTTGCCGCAGGGCCTTGAGGCTCACCCGTCGCTCGTGGACTGCCACCTCAGGATGCGGTCCTGTCTTGTAAACGGTCACCAGCGCGTCCGGGCCGTCAGCTTCGAGCCCAAGCTCCCAGACTTCTTCGTCTGAGTAGAGTGGAACCGTCGCGCGGCTGCGGCGACCCGCCAGCAGGTCGGCGGTAGCCTCCCCGAGATCGGCAAGCAGAGCCAAGGCTTGGCCCTCACCGATTCGAGCCGTGACGTTCACCCCGTCCACGATGACGTCGAACAGGCCATAGAGCGGAGCAAGCTCCGGCAATGGCGCACTATTGGGTCGGGGCCGGACTTCGACGTGGATCGCTGTCATGCGTGTGTCGCATGGTAGGAACACCGAGGCGCTGCCCCGAACTTTTGGGGATCGATCGCAGAGGACTTGTCAGTCGCACTCATCCTGGGTAGGGCGTCTCATGCCCGTTGTTCAGCCACCCCGACGCGACCATGGCGGGGGGCGTCCTTGGCAGGATTTGCGTGCAATTGAGCGAATTCTCGCGCAATCTAGGCTGCTCGGGGCCGTGGTATGGGGCCTGGCCGCTCTGCTCGGGACCTGCGTCTTCTGGGGGTTCACGGTGGACGACGCCATGATCGTCTCCCGGGTCGCTGAGCGGCTCCGCGCCGGGCTGGGACCGAGCTTTGACGGGGCACCCACGGACGCCGTCACCCCACTCGGCTTCGCTCATCTCTGGGCTCCGTTTGCGAGTGGCGACCTGTTGGCCACGCTGGACTTCGCGAGGGCGGGGGGCGCGGGGATTTGGTGCCTGGGAGCCGCCTACCTCGGCTGGCGACTCGGAAAGGGCGGGGGACGGTTATGGCCCGCCGCCTGCCTCCCGCTACTGGCGCCCATGGGGGCCTGGGCGAGTGCTGGGCTGGAAACTCCATGGATCTGCGCGCTCAGCTGCCTTGCACTGGGAGAAGGTTGGCTGGCCATCGCGGCACTCGGTCTTGCCGCAGCGTGGCGTCCGGAGCTGATTCCAGCCGCCGTGCTGCTCGTCGTCGGACGCTCAATTCTCGCGTGCCGCGGTGCCCAAACGTCTACGCGACTGGGGCACCTAATGGCGAGCGCATCGCTGGTGATTGGACCATCCCTGCTGGTCGCAGCGCTGCGTTGGCACTGGTTCGGTTCGCCCGTGCCCTTGTCGAGCATCGCCAAGCCAAGTGATTTGGCCCATGGCTGGCAATACGCGGTCTCAAGCGCGCTGCTTGGCGGACCACCCCTGCTGTTGCTGCGGCCCGGATGGCGACGCACGTCTGGACACGAGCGGCTCTTGGTCGTCGCGGTGGCGGTTCATTTTGCGGCTTTGGTCCTGGCGGGAGGGGATTGGATGGCCCTATTTCGCTTGGCCGTTCCCGCGTTTCCTTGGTGCTTGTACCTAGCGGGACGACTCGCTCCACCAATCGGGCTCCGTGGGCTCCCCGCCCTATTGCTTGCGCTCGGGGTAATGCTGCTCGTTGACCTCTCGACGGGCCTTCCAGCGCGTGGGGTCGCAAACGCGCGACGTCGTTTGGTGGAAGGCGCTCGGCCTCAATTGGCAGGCGTCCGTGGGATCGCCGCCCTTGATATTGGCTGGGTGGGCGCCGCTGCTGGCAGCGCTCGGCTCCTCGATCTCGCGGGGGTGACCGATCCTCGCGTGGCATTGCTTCCGGGCGGTCACACCAGCAAGCGAGTTCCCTCGAGCTGGTTGGCGCGGCGTGGAATCGACACCCTCGTTCTGCTCCTGGCACCAGGAGCCTCGCCTCGCTCGCCATGGTCGGACAGCGCCTTTTCTCGGGTGGTTGAGCAGCGCCTGGCGCGCGACTTGGCGGACGCTAGTTGTCGCCCCCTGGCGCTATTTCCTCTGAACGGGACGCGTCAATCGTATCTCGCTGTGCATTGCGATTGGTAGGTCCGCGCAGCCCCCAGTCGTCACGCAGGTGACTGAGCCGCGCCGGCGGCGATTTAACCGACCAGTGTTCGCGGCATCGAGGGGTGAATGTGATTGCGTTCGGCAAGGTCGTGGAGTGCCTCGGCCACCGCTCGCGAATCCATGTATCGGTTGCGTGGCAGGGGATCGGTAGCCTTTTCGATGAGATGGCGCCAATCGTCCGGCATTTCCCGGAACGCGACGTGAATCGCGCTCTCGGACTTCGGATCATCGGGGGCGCTGCGAAATTCCATGCTGGTGAGCGGCGGAGGGCGACCCGTCAGGCATTCGAATAAAATGCTGCCAAGCGCGAAGAGATCACTGCGCGCGTCGATTTCGAGTCCCTGCTCCTGTTCGGGTGACATGTAACCCGGAGTGCCGAGTGGAGCGCCAGCGTTGGTCAATCGGGTCTCAGCCCACTCAACGCGTGCGATGCCAAAATCGAGCAACTTGATGCGCTCCACGGCTTCGCCGGGCGACGCGTCATCGATGCGCGACAGGAAGATATTGCTTGGCTTGAGATCGCGATGAACGATCCCGGCAGCGTGCACGGCACCGAGCGCGGCGCAGACTTGAAGCGCCACAGGCAGGAGCTCTTCAGGCGTCAGGGTACCCACTCGCTGCAGTCGCTCTGCGAGTGACTCGCCGAAGAGCCGCTCCATCACGAGATAGCTGGTGCCGTCAGCGAGGTGCCCGTCTTCGTAGACCTCGACCACATTGGGGTGCCAGGCCAAGCCAAGCGCAGCGGCCTCGCGTCGCAGCCGATCGGCTGCAACCGTGTCATGGGCAACTGCGGTTCTGAGTAGCTTGAGCGCAACCGTCTGTCCGTCCGAGAGTCGTACAGCCTCCCAAATCGTCCCGCTCGCGCCGGCACCCAGCTTTAACGTTAGTCGGTACTGACCCGCGATCACGCTGCCTTCGAAGAAGCCCGAGCTCGACCGATCACGGCGTTCCCGTAGCGCGAGCGAGCGTTCCAGGGCCTGCAATCGAATCCGTTGCGCGGCGGCCTGTGTGCGACTTCGACGCAGCAGCTCACCAATCGCTGCTGCTGCCGATCCCAGCAGGGCACCAACTGCGGCCGAAAACAGCGTCACGAGCGGACGCGAGTCGAGCACTATTGCGCCGCCAAGACCCAGGCAGGTTCCGAGCGTCGTTCTCAGGAGGTATGCCGCCGCAGGACTTCGTCCCCAGCGGACCACGAAGCGCTGCTCGAGCAGGTCGGCGCGTTGTCCGGGTAGGGTTTCAACAGTGACTCTCGCGCGAGGGAGCCCAAACAGAATCGGGATACTGGAGAGCTCGCTGGCGCGCGCTCGGGCACAGAGCCCGTCGGTTTCGAGCGGCTCATCGGCTCGCACCACGACTTGTCCGACCCAGGTCGTCGGTGAACTAGAGACGGTCTTCCAGCGATCCGTTGGGGCGTCCTCCCCGCCGAGTTGTTCGAGCTGACGGTAGGCGTCTTCGGGCGTATCCGCGCCGCGCAAAACCCTAGACCAAACACCCAGGTTTTCTGGATGGACCAGACTTGGCACGATGCGATCGAGCTCGGCTCGTCCCCAACGGGAGGCAAAAATCTCGAGCCCCTTGGCCCAGAGCTGATGCGAAATCGGACGGGTCTCGTCGTCGAGGTAGTCGCGATCGAGCGTGGTCGATAGCAACAGCGCGTCGGCTTGTGCCCGACCGTGGTGCGCCTCCACATGAAACAGCAGCGCCTTAATCCGCGACGCGGTGGTGTTGCCAATTTGTTGCTGCGGGGCTGCCACGCCGCTCAAGCGTAACAGACCGCGCCGCTTGGTGGGGAATCCCCGGGGAGATTCGCGTCCGCTCCCACGAACGGCGCCTCGAGATCGTCCAGGTGCTTGGGCAGTGCGTTGCGTTCACGCTGGAATCTGGTGGTGCAAGCGTAGGTTCCGAGGTCGTGTTAGGCACGGCCTTGGCCATGGGGGCCTCATCACGCCGGAACCGATCGAAATTCCGCCGGTCTACGCGCCGGGCAGGCGCCCAACAGTCTGATAACCTGATAGAATCAGAGGCGAATGGTCAGACCTGCGCTACTTCGATCCCTCCTCGGGGTGACCCTGGTCGCCTTGAGCCTGCTCGCGCCTGGTGAGGAGTCCCAAGCGGCGCCACTCGTGCAAATTGGTGGTGAGGTTCTCGACGTGGTCGCCAAGCATCTCGATGTGGATCTGGCCAAGGGCGAGGCGCTGCTTGAGGGTGATGTCCAGATCACTCTCGGACAACTGAACGTCAGTTGCGCGCGGGTCGACATCAAGTACGACGAGGCTCCTCAGGTGAAATGGGCCCGCGGGGTGGGTGGCGTGCGCGTTTCCCTCAAAGGGATCGTGGCGACCGCTCAGACGCTTGAGGTCGAGGTTCCCGAACGCCGGGTCCGGCTGGTGGGAAATGTCAAGGTCACTCGAGGCAAGGGCTGGATCCAAGCGGAGCGCGCAAACATCGATCTCCCGACCGGTAAGGTGTCACTTGAGGACGTCAAGGGTTCGATACCGATCGAGGCAGCCAACCGTTAGGGGGTACGGGTGAAGGTCGCGACCGAGCCGCTGCTGCACCTCGCGGACGCCCGCCTCTCCCGTTCGGGACCTGCTGCGCGGGTGGAAATCTGTCTTTCGCCCGGCCAGGTGTTGTGTGTTTTTGGTCGGCGTGGTTCCGGAAAGAGCGAGCTTTGTCGGGTGATAGCCGGCGAGATGCTTCCAATCATCGGGCGCGTTTGGTTGGGGGGCGAGGACGTGACGCGCTGGCCATTGTGGCGACGCGCAAGGCACGGGCTTGGCTACGTTCCTTTGACCTCAAGCGTTCTGCTTGACTGGACCGTGCTCGACAATCTTAAAGCCTTCGCTGGGGCTGCTCGTTTCGCAGGCTCGGTCACGGAGGTTCTGGAGCGATCTGGCTTGTCCGACCTGTCCGGAGCCTTGGCCCGTTCCTTATCGCCGGGCCAGCGACGACAGCTTGAACTCTCCCGCGTGAGCCTGGCGTCGCCGCGGTGCATCGTCTGTGATGAACCATTCGTCGACCTTGATGGGCCTGAGGCCAATGCGGTAGCGCAAACGCTGCGACATTTCGCGGAGCAGGGCGTGGCCGTGTTGCTCACCGACTCGGGCAGTCGAGCGGCCTTGCTGGTCGCAGACGAGGGCCGCTTGCTCGTCAACGGTCACATCGAGGCCGTCGTCCCCCTCGGTGGACTGATCGAGATCCCCGATCTGTTGCGCCGTGTGGCGGGCTAAGGCGCAAGAATGCGGGGGAGGGGTCCCTGCGGCTGAATGCCCGCCAGGGACCAGACGGTCGGTCTATGGCGCCCGGAGCCACTTCATTTCTTTTTTTACGGTTGGCGTCAGAGGGTGGTAACCTCGGGCTCCGTAGCAAGATCTAGGCTCGGGGTCGCAAAACGATGGAACTCAAACAGACGGCGTCACTTCGACTCGAGCAAAAGCTCGTCATGACGCCGCAGCTACAGCAGGCCATTCGGCTGCTGCAGCTGTCCCGGTTCGAGTTGGTGGAGGAAGTCCGGCGCGAGATCGACAGCAATCCGCTAGTTTCCTCCGATGAATCCGACGGGCGTGCGCCGACGGGCTCGTCGGACCGCAGTGCGGCCACCGAGCAGACTGCCGAGCGGGACTACAACCGCCTGATCGAAGCGTCAGCACCCGCGAGGGTCGACGAGAAGGCCGTTCGCGAGGTCGACTGGGAGAAGTTCCTCGAGAATCGGACTCTCCAGCAGTCGAGCGGCGCCTCTCGCGCCGGATTCGAGGAACTCCCGCCGATCGAGCAGAATCTGACCAAGCCGCGGAGCCTGCAGGATCATCTGCTGTGGCAGCTCCAAATGAGCGATTTCACGGATGAAGAGCGGTCATTTGCCGAGGAGGTGATCGGCAATCTCGATGAGCGTGGCTACCTCGATCTCTCGGGGGTTGAGCGTCCCGACGGGCTGCGGACCCCTGACCTCAGCATTGAGGACTTGGCGCTGGACTCGGGGCTTCACCCGGATGACGCCCCGCTGGTGCTCGAAATAATGCAGAGTTTCGACCCGCTGGGGGTCGCTTCCCGCGACTTGCGGGAATGCCTGCTGATCCAGGGCAAGGCCTTTGGTTACGACGAGGTCGAGCTCAGTATCATCGACCGACACCTCCAGAACCTCGAGAAGCACAACTATCAGGCGATCGCCCGCGATCTGAAGATCACCTTGGAAGACGTCTACGACGCGGCCAAGGAGATTCAGAAGCTGGAGAGCCGCCCCGCGCGCGAGTTCTTTGACCAGGACGAGCGGAGCATCGGCATCACACCAGATGTTTACGTCGTACGGCGTTCCGATGTCACTGAGAGTGACCCGGCCGACCACCACGAGTTGCTCGGAGCCGAGGACAAGCGTGGCCTCTCACGCGAGCAGGAGGAGTACCTGGCTGAGTTGACCGATACGACCAAGCACTGGGCGGTGGTCGACAACGACAAGGGGCTCGAGCGGTTGTTCATCAATCCGCAGATGCTCAAGCGCATGGAGGGCGACCCAAAGGCGAAACAATTCGTCGAGGAAAAGCTGCGCAGCGCAACTTGGTTAATTCGGGCGATTGACCAGCGCCGCCGTACGATCATCCGCGTGGTGTATTGTATCATCGCGATGCAGCGTGATTTCTTCGAGCGAGGCAGCAGTTTTCTACGCCCCATGATTCTGCGGGACGTCGCGGCCAAACTGGGAATGCACGAATCGACCATTTCGCGCGTCACCACGGGAAAATACGTGCACACCCCCCAGGGGCTGTTCGAGCTCAAGTACTTCTTCAACTCCAGCATTCAGCGTGTATCGGCCGGCGAGGACAACATCGCCAGCGAGAGCGTCAAGCAGGGGATCAAGAAGCTGATCGATGACGAAGACAAGCTCGATCCACTCAGCGACCAAGCGATCGTCGAGCTGCTCCAGGCCCGAGAGGGAATTCGCATCGCTCGTCGAACTGTCGCCAAGTATCGTGAGATGTTGGGTATACTTGCATCATCGAAACGCAAGAGGCCGTTCTGACCCGCACTGACCGATTTCCCCCAAGGTTCGTCTCGAGTGGCTCTGCCCCGACGGGTCGGGGAAGCCGGTTCCGAGCGAACGACTATCTCGCTGAAATCTCCCAGAAACTTTCGCTGACAGGGCGGAAGGTTTTGTCGAGATTGGACGTTAGTTCCAATGTGCAACGGGAGTCGCCAACGGCGCCCCGATGCACCAGAGTTCCAGCGCCGAGTGACTTCGCACGCGGCGCCGGTGTCTCCCCACTTAGATCTTGTGGGGAGCTTGGATAGAGATCAGGAGGTCACATGGACGTCAACACCACCTTCCGCCACATGGACGCGACCGAATCCCTGAAGAGCTACGCGAAGGACAAACTCTCGCGTTTGGAAAAGCACTTCATGCAACCGACCACGGCGAAGGTGACTCTTTCAATAGAGAAACAGGAGCACGTCGCCGAAGTACAGCTGTCTAGCGGAAAACAGCACGTAGAGGCGAAAGCGGTCGGCGAAGAGATGTACGCATGTCTCGATGCCGTCGTCGACAAGCTCGAGCGACAGATTAGTGCCAGCAAGGGGGAGAAAGTGGCCAAGAACCGCAGAAGCGGGGAAAGCCTCAAGACGTCCCTCCCCGACCTGGCAGAGAAGGCCGATCGGAAGTAGCTACTGCCCCGCTGGCACTCCCCGATACTGACTGAGGCTTCCCATGCGAATCAGCGAGATCCTGAGCGAAGAACGGATTGTAGTGGACTGCGATGGCTCGCGCATTGTCGACAAGGAAACCGCTCTTCGTGAGCTGGGTGCCCTGCTGGCACCATCGCTTGGGGTTAAAGGCTCGATCGTGTACCAGTTGCTGTTTGATCGTGAACAGCTGCAGAGTACCGGTATCGGGGAGGGCGTGGCGATTCCCCACGCCTCCACGGACGACGCAGCAACGCAGGCTGCAGCACTGCTGCTCTGTCCTCGTGGCCTAGCGTTCGACTCGATTGATGGATCGCCCGTCCGCATCGTTTTCGGTGTGGTTGGACCGCGGAAGGCCACGGGCGAACACTTGCGTACCCTGGCAAGGATATCGCGGCTGCTGCGCGACGCGGGCACGCGCAGCGGTCTGCTCGACTGCATGGACGCCAAGAGCGCGCTGCGGCTCGCGCTTTCCCACGACGAACCTTCCTGAAGGAGTCGGCATGACCGTCTACGATCCTCCCGCTGGCGCTCGAAGTATCTCAATTCGCGAGTTTCTTGCCGATTGTGGTCTTCAGCTGACCTGTCGCGTCATTGCCGGAGCTCGTGGTCTGGATCGGCAGATCACCCACCCGCGAATCCAGAAGTCTGGACTCGCGATGGTGGGGCATCTCCACGGAATCGTCCCGACTAGGATTCAGATCCTGGGCGAGACGGAGCTCAGTTACGCTGAATCACTGTCGGTTGCTGAACAGGAGGAAGCCGCGCATCACCTCTTCTCGGTTCAACTGGCTTGCCTGCTGGTGACGAGAGGTGTTCCGCCTCCACGACCGTTCGTCCTGGAGGCGGAGAGAACCGCCACGCCTTTGGTGGTCTGCGAAGAGCGGTCTTCGAGCGCCATCACCACGCTGCACACGCTGCTCGATGAGCGACTCGCGCCCCGTACGCGCATTCACGGCGTATTGGTCGATGTCTTCGAGGTCGGCGTGTTAATGCTCGGCAAGAGCGGCATCGGCAAGAGCGAGTGCGCGATGGACCTGGTGATGCAGGGGCATCGCCTGGTGGCTGACGACGTGATCGAATGTGATTTCAAACCTCCGGGGATCGTGTTCGGGCAGCCCGCAGAACTCCTACGGCATCACATTGAGGTGCGTGGTCTCGGCATCCTGAACGTGAAAGACCTTTTCGGTGTCACCGCGATTCGTGAAAGAAAGCGCATTGATCTCGTGGTGCAGCTTGAGTTGTGGCAACAGGACGCCACCTATGACCGGATCGGTCTCGATGACCGCTTCACGGAGATCCTTGGGGTTCCCGTGCGCGAGGTCAAGCTCCCGGTTCGGCCGGGACGCAACATGAGCTCGATCATCGAGATCGCGGCGCGTATCGAGCTGCTGCGACAGGCTGGCCACTATCCGGCGCGTGATTTTATCTCACGGATTGACAGCCACCTCGTAGGCATGGAATTGGAATCGCCTTCGGTTCTGACCCCATCGCTCATTCCGAGTCGGCCTTGGCGCGCCGAACCACTCTACGAGAGTTCAACCCCTCCGCCGGTGGTGCCAAATCCGGGTAAGCCCGAGGGGCGACCATGAGCGAACCCACTTGCTCGCTGGTGGTGGTCACCGGATTGAGTGGGGCAGGGCGCTCTACCGTGGTGGCGACCCTCGAGGATCTGGGGTTTTTCTGCGTCGACAATCTCCCCACTCCGGTGGTCGAGTCGACACTGGCAGCGCTCGCGGCTCAAGGGGTGCACCGGGTGGCACTTGGCATTGATGTCCGCGTCGGCACTTTTTTCGCGCAGGCTCCGGCGGTGGTCGATGCACTGCGAGCCTCCGGCGCGTACGAGGTTGCGGTTGTTTTCTTGGACGCTAGCGACGAAGCGCTCCTACGACGGTTTGGCAGCACTCGCCGTCCCCATCCGCTCACGGCTGCGAGCGATCAAAAGGGTGCTGAACGCGAGGCGCCCGCCGTCCTCGAGGGAATTCGTGCTGAACGCGAGCGTCTTGCCTCGCTGCGCGCACGCGCCACAAACGTCGTTGATACGACGGGGTTGAGCGTCCACGAACTCCGTCGTCGGGTAGTGGCGCTGTTTGGCCCGGGCGCTGAACGTCAGCCGAGCATGAGGACGCGCATGGTGTCCTTTGGGTTCAAATACGGGGTGCCCGTGGACGCTGACGTGGTGCTGGACGTTCGCTTTCTCGACAATCCCTATTTCGTCGATCAGCTGCGGGATCAGGTTGGCACTGATCCAGCGGTTCGCGACTACGTTCTCGAGTCCGCCGAGGGGCGAGAGTATCTCTCGCGAGCGCTGTCTCTGCTTGAGTTCTGCCTGCCGCGCTACGAACGCGAGGGCAAGAGCTACCTGACGCTGGCGGTGGGGTGCACCGGTGGGCGCCATCGTTCGGTCGCCGTGAGTGAGGAGCTGGCCAAAGGGCTACGAAGCGCAACGAATATGTCAGTCGAAATCGTACACCGGGACATTCTTCGAGATCGTCAGCTTGAGGGTCGTTCCAGCGAGATCGACGTACTTGGTGGCGGGGCCCGAGGAGCTGGAGGGCAGTCATGAGTGGCTCGACGACAGGCGCATTTTTGGTGAAAAATCGACTTGGGCTACATGCCCGAGCCGCTACGAAGCTCGTTTCTCTCGCGTCGCGGTTTCCCTGCGAGATATGGGTGCGTCGGGACGATCAAGAGGCGAACGCCAAGAGCGTTATGGGAGTGCTTCTGCTGTGCGGTGCCCAGGGGACAACGCTCCACGTGGTGGCAACGGGCGAGCAGTCCGAGGCGGCCGTATCTGCCCTGGGTGAGCTGATCGACGACCGCTTTGGGGAGGGAGAGTAAACGCGTGACTGAAGACCATTCGTCTCGAACTTGGCGTCGTGCTTCCGCTCAACTGGACGGAATTGCGGGATCGCCGGGCTTGGCGATTGGGCCTGCGCTCGTCATTGAGACTCGGCGTCCAGGCGTCGTTCGTCGGCGGATTGGCTCGCACCAGGCTGACGATGAGGTGGCACGCTATCGCGACGCGGTGGCACGCGCCGCCAGCGAGCTCAATGAGGTGGCCGCGCGTGCCACCGGCAACGCGGTGGAGGCGTCCGTACTCCAGGCCTACGTCTTGATGGTTCAGGACGAGACCCTGCGGGATGAGGTAGAGCGTCGAATTCTTGTCGACCGGGTCTGTGCTGAGTGGGCGCTGGACATGGCCGTCGAGCAGATGGCAGCGCAGCTAGCGGCCGCGCCGGATCCGTATTTGTCTGAGCGCAGCCACGACGTTCAGTTCGTTGGTGACCGCATTTTGAGTGTGTTGGTGGGGCACGGCGCCAGAATCGTGCTGCCTGACAGCGGGCCGCCGGTGGTGCTGGTGGCTCACGACCTGTCGCCCGCGGAGACGGCCGGACTGTCCCGCGAGCGAGTGGCGGCTCTCGTCACGGAAGTCGGAACACGCACCTCGCACACCTCAATCGTAGCGCGTGCCCTCGAAATCCCGGCGGTAGTCGGAGCGACCGCAGCCGTCGAGCGGATCGGCACTGGCGATCTGCTGATCGTCGACGGTCTGCGCGGCCGAGTCATCTCCTCGCCCTCGGCTGAAATGCTGGACGCGGCTCGTGGTCGCGCCGAGCGCTACACAAACCTCACGCGCGAACTGCGGGAACTGCGGGATCGCCCCGCAACCACGCGCTGCGGCGTGCACATTTCGCTGCGCGCCAATATCGAATTTGCTTCCGAAGCGGACGTGGCACTCGCCCACGGCGCTGAAGGAATCGGCCTTTATCGCACAGAGTTTCTGTTTGTCGATCGTCCGGATTTGCCCAACGAGGATGAGCAGTACGAGGTTTACAGGCGCGTCGTGGAAGCGGTTGCTCCGCTGCCGGTGACCCTGCGGACTTTCGACCTTGGTAACGACAAACTCGCTCCCAGCGTGGCCATGCCGGCGGGACCGAATCCCGCATTGGGCATGCGCGCAGTACGCGTGGGGCTGGCGATGCCCGAGCTGTTCTTGACGCAACTACGCGCCATGGTTCGAGCCTCGGCTCACGGTCGTCTGCAAATCATGGTCCCGATGATTGCGACTGTCTCTGAGCTCAGGGCGTCCCATCGACTGCTGTACCAAGCCATCGATGAACTCGACGCTCGCTCCATCCCCAGAGCCGCCTTCATTCCGTTTGGCTGCATGGTGGAGGTGCCCTCGGCGGTCATCATGGCCAACGAGTTGGCTCACGAGGCCGCGTTTCTCAGTATTGGGACCAACGATCTCGTTCAGTACGCGCTGGCCGTGGATCGCAGTCGTCCAGAGTTGGCTCACCTGGCGACTCCGTTTGATCCTGCGGTACTGCGGATGATTGCGCATACCGTCAAAGCGGGGCAGCGCCATGCGCGCCCGGTGACAGTGTGTGGGGCGATGGCCAGTGATCCTCTCGCTGTCCTGTTGCTCCTGGGCCTCGGCGTCCGTGAGCTCAGTTTGGAGAGTTCCGCGATTCCTGAGATGAAAGAGGCCATTAGCCGCGTGGATCTGGCCGAGATCGAGCAGATGGCTGAAGAGGCGCTCGACTGCAAGACCGCCGAAGACGTGGAGCGGATGGTCACCGAGGCCTACGCGCCCTACTTCGCGGATCTGCTCGATGCAGCTCCGACCCATGATCGTTCCCACTAGCGTTGGAATTCTGCTAGGACTGCCCGGCAGTAGCTGGTATCTGGGAGTGCCGGTCGTTTGGCCAAGTTGGCACGATCGGTTACGAGGCCGCAGTTCAGTTCACTAGTTCGGCTCATCGGTCGTAAGATGGGCTGCGGTGGGTTGACCGGAAGCTGAGCACGCGTATACTCCGCCAGCCGAAAACCGAGGAACAAGTCAATGCCGCAAGATCTGGGAGCCAGGACCGAAACCATTTCCACGCACCGCCTACACGAGACGGACACGGGCTCCCCCGAAGTACAGATTGCTCTACTGAGTCAGCGTATCGAATACCTGACGGGTCACTTCAAGCTGCACAAGAAGGACTTCCACTCCCGTCGCGGCCTGCTCAAGCTGGTCGGTCGTCGTCGTCGCCTTCTAGATTACTTGAAGAAGGCGGATATGGCGCGATATCGCAAGATCGTGTCAGCGCTCAGCTTGCGCAAGTAAGTGGGTGGAGGGGGGGGCCCCAACACCGTTTGAGTTCACTGAACCCGATTACGGCGCAGCGTCGCTTCAACTTCGTTTGGCGAGCGTGACTCCGGTGGGTCGCGCATGGCGACCGAGGCTGAAGGCAAAGTGCCCGTATTCGCGCCAGGCCGCGCGCAGCGGCCGTTAGCGCCTAGGAGCGCTTTGCCATGTTCGTCAACGAAACTATTCTGATTGGTGGGCGTCCGCTCACCATTGAGACTGGGCGGCTTGCCAAGCAAGCGCACGGCTCGATCCTGATCCGTTTCGGCGAGAGCGTCGTGCTTGTCACGGCCGTTTCGACCGAAGAACGTCCGGGACTCGACTTTTTCCCGCTCACCTGCGAGTACGTCGAGAAGACCTACGCTGCCGGTAAGATCCCCGGCGGATTCTTCAAGCGTGAGGGGCGCCTCCGCGACGGCGAGACCCTGACGTCGCGTTTGATGGATCGCCCGTTGCGTCCGCTCTTCCCGAAGGGGTACAAGAAGGACACGCAGGTCATCGCGACCGTGCTCAGTTCGGACAAGCTCAACCCGACTGACGTGCTCGCCGTGACGGCCGCCAGCGCGGCTCTCCACATTTCGGACATCCCGTGGGATGGCCCGATCGTCGGTATCCGCGTCGTCCGAATCGGCGGCGAGTTTTTGGCGTACCCGACCTTCGAGCAGATCAAGCAGTCCGACATTGACCTGGTGGTTGCCGTTAGCCGCGACGCCATCATGATGGTGGAGGGCGGGGCGGCTGAGGCGTCCGAGCGCGACCTGATCGATGCTCTGATGTTCGCGCACCGTGAGTCGCAGCCGCTGCTGGACCTGATTGACCGTCTTCGTCAGGCCGTTGGCAGGCCGAAGCGCGCGTTCTCGGTGCCAGTGCTCGCTGACTCGATCAAGTCGCGCATCTCGGAGCTCACCAGCAGAAAGCTGCGTGATGCCAGCATGATCAAGGTGAAAAAAGCGCGCTACGACGCGTATCACCAGATCTCGGCTGAGCTCGACGCCACGCTTTCGGCTGAGCTCGGCGACTCGTTCGCTGCGCAGCAGAAGATGATCAAGGGCGAGTACGAGCACGTCAAGTCCGACGTCGTTCGCGGCATGGTGCTCGACGAGGGCGTCCGCATCGACGGACGTGACACTCGCACGATTCGTCCGATCACCTGTGAGGTGGGTTTCCTCCCTCGCGTTCACGGCTCGGCGCTGTTTCAACGTGGCGAGACCCAGGTGATCGGCACTGCCACGCTCGGTACTTCCGGCGATGAGCAGAAGATCGATGCCCTGATCGGCGAGAGCTACAAGCAGTTCATGCTGCATTACAACTTCCCGCCCTTCTCGACGGGTGAGACCAAGCCGATGCGCGGTCCAGGTCGACGTGAGATCGGTCACGGGGCGTTGGCTGAACGCGCCCTCGTTCGCATGCTGCCGTCGCACGAAGAGTTCCCCTACACGATTCGCGTCGTGGGCGAGGTGCTCGAGTCCAACGGTTCGAGCTCGATGGCGACCGTGTGCGGCGCCACCCTCAGCATGATGGACTGTGGCGTGCCGCTCAAGCAGCCGGTTGCCGGTATCGCGATGGGCCTCATCAAGGAGGGTGACAAGGTTGCCATTCTCAGTGACATCCTGGGCGACGAAGACCACCTCGGCGACATGGACTTCAAGGTCTGTGGAACCGCTCGCGGCGTGACCGCGATTCAGATGGACATCAAGGTCGCCGGGCTTTCCCGTGAGATCCTTGAGCGCGCCCTGGATCAGGCTCGTGAAGGTCGTCTCCACATCCTTGAGAAGATGCTGGCAGTGCTGCCGAGCGCACGCACTGAGATCAATCAGTGGGCGCCGCGCATCACGACCGTTAAGGTCAAGCCCGAGCAGATCCGCATCGTGATCGGCCCCGGCGGCAAGACCATCAAGGGCATCATCGATCAGACGGGTTGCTCCGTCGACGTCAATGATGACGGCACGGTGGCTGTGGCTGGTTCGGATCCGGAAGCGGTCAAGCGCGCGCTCGACATCATCCGCGGTCTGACGGCGGAGCCCGAGGTGGGTAAGGTCTACAAGGGCACTGTCCGTCGCGTCGTCGATTTCGGTGCGTTCATCGAGATTATGCCGAACACCGAGGCCTTGCTGCACGTCTCCGAGATCTCGCACGACCGCGTGGAGTCTCCCGGGGATGTTCTCAAGGACGGCGATGAGCTCGAGGTGAAGGTGATCAGCGTCGACCGTGAAGGTCGCGTGCGCCTGTCACGTCGTGAGCTACTCCCGCTTCCCGAAGGGGAAGAGGGTGAGCGAGCGGCCGAGCGCATCCAGCGCGCCCGCGAGCAGGGTGGAACCCCGTCGCGTGGCGGGCCGGGCGGTGATCGCGGCGGTCGTCCCGGTGGCGGCGGTCGTCCCGGTGGCGGCGGTGGTCGTTACTAAGCTCGACTAACTCCCGTGTGTTGCGGCCTGGGGCCTGCTCGTCCGAGATTGGAGGAGCAGGCGACCTGGGCCGCAGCGCATTTGGGGCTCTGCCGGTCTGGGTCGTGCTGAATTCTGAGACTCGTTGCGAGCAGGCGCCCTGGGCCGCAGTGCGCCTTCAAAACGGTCGATTGCGCAGGAATTCGGCAAGATCCGCGAGCTTTGACTCGAGGTAGCTGCGAACCTCAGCGGGAGTTTGGCATTGGTCAAACGCGCGCCCCATGGCTCGCAACCAGGCGTCGCGCATGGCCGTGTCGATCGGCACCGCCGCGTGGCGCATGCGAAGTCGGGGATGTCCTGCGAGCTCTGAGTAGCGTTTGGGACCCCCGAGCCACTCGCTCAGAAAGAGTCCGAAACGGTCGCGCGTATGACGCGTGATGCGTCCCTGGTGATCGAGCGCATGCAGGCGAGCCAACTCGGGTTCATGGGTTTCCATGGCGTCGTAGAAGGCCTCAACGAGTGCTTTGACTGCCGGCTCCTCCCCGAGTCGCAGGTAGGGTGGATCCGATGCGGTGGGGACGTAGGGAGGCATGGCGATGTCCTAGGGCGCAAGGTGCGGACTGACCAGAGCCGGGCCTGGTGCAGCAGGAAAAACACCACTAGGACAGGGGGAACCAACGCGAGGCGTGGCCAAGCTTGGCGCGGGCAATCGGCCCCAGTGAGACTGCCTCAGGGGAGTGAAGGGCGCTCAGGGCGGTCGCGGCGCTAGATCAGTTTCAGATTGCGACCGATCAGCACGTCATTGTGTGAGCCTTGGCGGTAACCCCCGAGGTCGAGCGTCACGTAGGTAAATCCAGCTGCTTTGCCGGCCTCAAGGATCTGCTGTCGTAGCTCGGGTTCGAGCAGTCGCGGAAGCTCACTTAGCTCTACTTCGATCCGCGCAATGCGCTCGTGCCAACGAACGCGGAGTTGACGCAAGCCGAAGCCTTTGAGAGCGGCCTCGAGCTGGCCGATCTGGGCAAGTCGCTCGCGTGTGACAGGGGTTCCGTAGGGAAGCCGACTCGACAGGCAGGCCGAGGCGGGTTTGTCCCAGACGTCGAGTCCGAGCGCGAGCGCAGCCGCGCGGACGTCGGCTTTGGAGAAACCGAGTTCGAGCAGAGGACTGCGAACTTTGGCGATTTTTGCCGCTTCGAGCCCAGGGCGATAGTCGCCGAGATCATCGAGGTTGGAGCCGTTGACCACGACGGACAAACCCCAATCGAGACGACAGCGCTCAGCGAGTTCGTAGAGCTCGGTCTTGCAGTGAAAGCAGCGATCGGACTCATTGCGAGCGTATTCGGGACGCTCAAGCTCATGGGTCTCGACGAGGCGCAGCTCAGCGCCGAGCTGCGCTGCGATCCGCTGGGCATCGAGGCGCTCGCTCTCGGCGAGGCTGGGACTGACGGCGGTGAGCCCAATGCCTTTGGGGCCGAGCTGTTCGTGGGCTACGGCGAGTAGGAGCGCACTATCGATACCGCCTGAGAAGCAGACGAGCACCGCTTCAAGCGAGCGGACGTGACTGCGAAGCTCCTCGAGGCGATGGGCGGGTGGGGCGGCGGGAGCGCTCATGGTGCCAAGCTATGCCATTGGCGGGAACCCGAGGCGAACTCGGGAAATCTGAACAGTTTCAGAGCAAAGGGGGACCAGGGCCCCGCAATTTGGTCAAACAATGTCCGGCTTTCGAGGGCAGGGCTGGCAGGTCCCAGGGGAACTGGTAATATGTTCAGTATGACCTCGCCGGCTGAACGACTCGCCCTGCTGCCCGCCGAACTGCGTTCAGTGGCTCGGCTGGCTGGCGCGGCGCCGGCGAATCTTCGGGATAACAGCTCCTCAGGGCTGAGCTCGGGCTGGTTGACTTTCGATCAGCGGCTTCCCGACGGGGGCTTGCCGCCTGGGCAGGTGACTGAATTGGCCTGTCGCGGGCAGGGCGGCCTTGCCACGACACTCGCCTTGGGCTTCCTGCGTGTGGCCCAGCAACAGGGGGTACTGGCGGGCAGCGCGCCGCTTTGGGGAGCGTTCGTGGATCCTGGGGCCAGCCTGTTCGCCCCAGGGGTGGCGCAGTCGGGAGTCTTACTGGAGCGCTTGCTCGTGGTGCGACCTACTCCCGAGGACACGGCTGCTACCAGTCTGCGGCTCGTGCGCTCGGGCGTCTGTTCGCTGGTGGTGATCGATCTGGCAGGAGCTCCGGGTTGTCCTCTGTCGTTGCCGCTGGGGCCCTGGGCCCGCACAGTGCGGCAGTTGTCGTTGGGCCTGCAGGGCACTGGCACTGCGGTGTTACTGCTCACTCGTCTCGAGGTCGCTCGTCCGCTGGTTTTGCCTGTGGCGCTGCGGTTGGAGGTGGAGCGCTCAGGGCCGCGAGAGTTGTCGATGCGGGTGGGCAAGGATCGTCAGGGGCGCGTCGGCGGCTGGGCTCCAGTGCGTGCGAGTGAACCGCGTGAACCTCTTCAGATGACCTTGGTGAGCCATGGGCGCTGAGCGTCAGCTCATGGCGCTCTGCTTGCCGGCCTTGGCTTGCGAGCTTGCCTGTCCTGGCAGCTTGTCTCACCCCGTGGGGGTGGTGTGGCTGGAGCCAGGTCAGAATGCTGCCGAGGTGCGCTCTGATGCCCGTTTAGGAGCCGTCAACGCTGCTGCTGAGCAGCTGGGGCTCAGGATAGGCCAGCGCTTGATTGAGGCCCAGTCGCAATACGGGGCTTTGCGCGTGGGAGTGCTGGAGCCGAAGCGGTTGCAGCAAGCGCTCGGACAAGTTGCAGAGGCCTTGTTGGATCGGGCCACTGTGGCCGCGGTCGAGTCGCCCGACACGGTGTGGTTGGACGTCACGGGCGTCACCCATCTCCATGGTGGTGCCAGCGAACTTGCCGAAGAGTTATTGGAGCGAGTGCGGGGGATGGGGCATCGAGTGCATCTGGCCTTAGCTTCGGGTCCTCGCTTGGCTCAAGCCTTGGCGCGTTGGCAGTCGCCTGGTCATGTGAACGGTTGGTGTCCCAAGCCAAGTGAACTTCCGGTGGCCGTGCGCGCCTTGCCTTGTGCCGCCTTGGCGCTTGAACCCCCAGCGCTTGCCTGGCTCATGGGGCTGGGGCTCGTCACTTTGGGCGATCTAGCGCAGCTGCCAGCAGGGCAGTTGCAGTCTCGGTTGGGGCCAGCTGCAGCCCGGCTGCTCGATTGGTTAGCGGGGCATGATCCGGAGCCATTGCAGGCTTATGTGCCGGCACGCGTGATCCGTGAATCCTTGCAATGGGAAGAGCCCGCCATGGGGTTCGAGCCGCTCCGTTTCGCCCTGAGGCGAGTGGTTTCGCGCTTAGCTGCGCGCTTGGCAGGTCGTGGGGAAGCCACTTTACGGCTCGAATTGACGCTCGAACATGACCGAGCTTACGTGCGCCTCTCAGGCGGCGCCAATCAAACCAAGCTCAGTTTTGAGCTGGCCAAGCCCCTCTGGCAGGAGAGCGAACTTCTCAAGATCCTGACGGCTCGTTTGCTTAAGACCCAGCTCGCGGCGCCTAGCCTTGGGCTCCTGCTTGAGGCTCCTGCTCCCGTTCCAGTCGTGGGACGTCAGCTGGAGCTGTCGCGACTACTCGCGGGCTTTGGCTCCGACAAACCAGGGGAATTGGGCTTGGATGTGCTGCTTTCCGAGCTCACGACTGAGCTTGGAGCTGAGCGTGTGGGGACCCTTTGGGTTGATGAGGGGCATCGCCCCGAGGCGAGCAGTTGGCTCGTACCGATCTCCTGTGCGACCGAGGCAGGTGAGGGGCGAAGCCGGGGTCGGCGTGGCCCTGGGGTTCGTTCGCGCTCCACGCGCGGCGTGGCTCAAGCGCGCGGCGTGGCTCAAGCGCGCGGCCCAGGGCTGACTCGCAGCAGGGCTGCGTCTTCCTCGGCCACCACCAGTGAAGGCAGCGCTGCAATCGCGAGGGAAGCTCGCTTGCCGACGCGGCTTCTGGATCCCCCTTTGCCGCTTGAGGCTTCGTTGCGACAGGGGGCGCTGCTGTTTTTAGCGAACACCGCTTATACGATTGAGCATCTCCGCCTCGAGCGTCGCGTCGAGGGGGTCGAGTGGTGGGCTAATCAATCCATTTTGAGGGATTATCTGCGACTTGGGCTGCGAGGAGTGACCGGGTATTTGGAGTTGCTGGTCTACGTGGATCGTCAGACCGGGCAACGCTTCGTTCAGGGCATCTTCGATTAACCCCGGGGTTCCTCGTGTTCGTTGAGCTGATGGCATGGAGTAATTTCTCGTTTCTTCGGGCTGCTTCGCACCCTGAAGAACTCGTGGAGCGTGCTCATGCCCTGGGGATGCCGGCAATCGGTCTGGCGGATTGGGGCGGGCTTTACGGGGTTGTGCGGGCCTATGTGCGCGCGCGGGCGCTCGGAATGCGACTCGTGGTGGGCGCTGAGTTGCCGCTGGATTGGCCTGCGAGCTCACCCAGCGCCGAGCCACCAAGTCTGGTGCTCCTGGCCTCGACGGTGGTCGGTTATCGGCACCTTTGTCGGGCGGTCACTCGGGCTCATGCGGACCAAGCCAAGGGGAGCGCACTGTTGCCGCTGGCGGCACTGACTGGAGGCACTGAAGGGCTGATCGCGATCGCCCCGGTGGATGGCCTGTTTGGTCCTCAGGGTGAACCTCTCCTGGAGGCATTGAAAGCGCAATGGCGTGAGTCGCTTTATCTGGGGGCCTGGCGCTGGCGGGATGGGCGTGACGAGGCGCGCGAGCGGCTACTGCGGCATCTGGGGTCGCTCTATGATTGTTCCGTCGTGGCCACGGCCAGGCCAAGGATGCACCTGGCTGAACGCAAGCCACTGCTCGATGTCGTGCGAGCGATCGCGCTCGGAAGCACCTTGCAGGAGGCCAAGGCGCAGCTTGCGATGAATGCGGAAGCTCGGATTTTATCCGAAAACGAGATACTGGAGCGCTTCGCCGATCATCCCGACTGGGTAGCGCTGGCGGGACAACTGGCCTCTCAAGTCGAGTTCGAACTGTCTTCGATTCACTACCGGTTCCCCTGCCAGCTTGAACCCGGTGAAAGTGCGGATGAACAACTGCGGCGGCTCTCGCAGCAGGGAGCCTGCTGGCGCTACCCGGAGGGGGTGCCTGCAGCCGTGCAGACGCAGATTGAGCGGGAACTGGGGTTGATTGCGCAGCTGGGGATGGCCTCGTATTTCTTGAGCACGGCAGAAATCGTGACCCTGGCGCGACAGCGTCAGATCCTCTGCCAAGGTCGCGGCAGTGCTGCCAATAGCGCCGTATGCTTCGTATTGGGAATCACCGCGGTGGACCCAGCGCGAAGTCACTTGCTGTTTGAGCGCTTCATGAGTCCCGAGCGGCAAGAGCCTCCGGATATTGACGTCGACTTTGAGCATGAGCGACGCGAGGAGGTCATTTCAGCCATTTATGAGCATTATGGTCGTGATCAGGCCGCTATGGTGGCGGCCGTGATTCGCTATCGCGGCAAGAGTGCTTTGCTCGATGTCGGCAAGACCTTGGGGTTTTCCCAAGAAAGGCTGCAGCGTCTCAGTCGTGCGATCGGGGGCTGGGGGCAGGCGGCTGATGCGCTGCCCCATTTGGGGGAGTTGGGCTTTGAAGCTGATGAAAGTGGCGTAAAATTGCTATTTTCGCTGGCGGCTCAGCTGGAAGGGTTTCCGCGGCATCTGTCGATTCACGTGGGAGGATTCGTGCTTTCTGCCGATCCACTTGAACTCGTGGCTCCGGTGGAACCAGCGAGGAAACTGGGGCGCACCGTGTTGCCTTGGGACAAAGACGACATCGAAGCCTTGGGTTTCTTCAAGGTGGATGTGCTCGCGTTGGGGGCGCTCACCGCTCTGCGCAAATCCCTGGAGCTCATCTTCCGAGAGGGCGGTCTGCGTCTGTCGCCGAGTGAGCAGTTCGATCCGATCGCGGTCCTGGCCCGGATCCCCGCGGAAGATCCCAGCGTGTATCGCCAGCTTTGCAGGGGCGATACGGTCGGGATCTTTCAGATCGAGAGCCGCGCGCAGATGGCGATGCTCTCCCGGCTCAGACCCCGCTGTTTTTATGATCTGGTCATCCAGGTGGCGATCGTGCGACCAGGGCCCATTCAGGGGGGCATGGTGCATCCGTACTTGCGTCGTCGCAACGGGGAGCAACCCGTGCGTTATCCCCATGCCTGTCTACGCAAGGTACTGGAGCGAACCTTGGGAGTGCCCCTATTTCAAGAGCAAGTGATGCAAGTTGCGATTGAGGGGGCTGGCTATTCGGGTGGGGAGGCCGATCAGCTACGCCGCGACATGGCCGCGTGGAAGCGGCACGGGCGATTGCTACAGCACCGAGAGCGCTTGATGACAGGGTTTGCTCAACGCGGGATCTCCAAAGACTTCGGCGAGGCGCTTTTTCGTCAGATCCAGGGCTTTGGGGAGTATGGCTTTCCGGAGTCGCATGCATCCTCATTTGCTCTGATTGTTTATGCGGCATCGTGGCTCAAAACACATTATCCCGTTCATTTTTTGGCGGGATTGCTCAACGCTCAACCGATGGGTTTTTACTCGGTTCACTCGCTGGTGCGCAATCTGCAGCAGGGGGCCGGCGGCCCGCAGAGTGTGAGGGATGTGGATGTCTTGCGGAGCGATTGGGACGCTACTCTCGAGTGGGAGCCGCTCGAGAGCGCTCTTGCCGCGGACTTGGGGCAGCGTGAGGAGCGCTTGTTGCGGCCGGTGCTGCGTTTGGGTCTGCGTGAGGTCAAGGGGCTGAGTCGCAAGTCTGCTTTAGCGCTGGTAGCGGCACGTGAGCAGACGCAGATTACCTTCGAGTCCTTGCATCAGCAGGCGCAGTTGCCTCGCGATGAGTGGGAGTCCTTGGCGCGCGCGGGTGCCCTGGAGTCGCTCATGCCTGGGCGAAGACAAGCCCTGTGGGCGATTCGTGCCCCGCGGGTTTCAGGGCTATTTTCAGGAAAAATCTGGGAATCGCAGCTGCCGAGCTTACCGCATATGGCTGGGCGCGAGATGCTGCGGGAGGACTATCTCAACAAAGGGTTTTCTCTGTCGGACCATCCACTTTCCCACCTGCGCTCGCGCCTGGCTAAGCGGGGCGTGGTGACGGCGGCGGCGCTAAAGCAGCTAGCGAGTGGAAGCGCTGTTGCGATTGCCGGAATGGTGCTTTGCCGTCAACAGCCGCAGACGGCCAGTGGGGTCATCTTCATCACGATCGAGGATGAGACCGGTTGCGCAAATCTGATCATTTTCCGCCAGTTACAGGAGCGTCAGCGCTTACTCATTCGCCAGGCGGGGATTCTGCTCGCGCTGGGGCGAGTCGAGTCTTCGTCCCCGGCGCGTGGCTCTGAGGTGAGCGTGATTCACGTCCTAGTTGAGAGCCTCGAACGACTCGATCGTCCGTCTCCGCTCTGGACTGGCATGTCTCGCGACTTTCACTGACTGCGGAGTGAGGGCCACTGATACGCGCAGGACTGCCCTCGCGTTGCTCGTCAGTCCGTCCCAGTCTCTGACAGCACGCGCTGAACCAACACCAGGTCATGGGAGTCGAGATCCCCAAGAGACATGGCGTAGTGCGCCCAGCTCATCGCGCGCGCTGGCTCACCCAGACGCTGGAGTGCGGCGGCAAGCCCCGCGGGCCCCCGAGGATCGCGCGGACTCATGACGATGACGCGCAAATAGAGTCGTTCAGCTTCTACCCAGGCGCGGGTAGTACTGGCTTTTTTCGCGGACTGAGCCTGAGTCTCGACGTAACCCAGCTCGCCGCGCCGATCGCCCGGCTTGAGACTGCCCTCGCGGCGAAAGGCGTTAGCGGCCGCTTCCCGCTGCCCGAGGCGCGCGAGCGCGTCTCCGAGGTAGCCTTGCATTACGCGACTGTCGGGTTCGTACTCGAGCGCCAAGCGGGCCTCGACTAAGGCCGCTTCGCCGTCACGCTGACTGAGCAAGAGTCGAGCGTATTCGCTATGAGCGGTGGCATTTTTGGGCTCAACCTGAACCGCGCGGCAGTAAGCCATTTTCGCGGCTTCGAGATCGCCCTGCTGCATCGCTCTGCGTCCCTTCTGGATCTGCTCGAAGGCTGCGCCTGGATAGATCGAAAAGGGTGTGGTGGCAGCGCTCAGGGCTTCGACGCAGTTTGGCGACTTGGGATTGTTGAGCGCGCCCTGGGGCATCCCTGAATGCTCTGACTGAGCCATCGAGAGTTCATGGCCAGAGTCGACCGGCGAGGGGTGCGCGCTGCCCAGACCAACCGCCGAGTTGGCCGGAGGAATCACACGACGCATCTGCACCCCCAAAACCAGTCCCATCGCGCCCAGCAGGGCGATCGCGGAGGCTCCCCCAACGGCTTTCAGGACCCAGACCACTGAGCGTGGCAACCGGCGTGCAGGATTGGCTGTGGGATTGACCAGTTCCGAAGCGCTGCCGAGTTTAGCGCCGGAGGGCGGTCGCATCGCAGGGGGCGTCTCGACTTCAGTCTGCGACGGGCTGACGAGCCTCGCGCTCGAGATATGCCGTACCGCGAGCGGCACCTCGAGTTCAGCGTGCGACTTGACCGCCGCTCGAATGAGCGAGGGGAGCGACTCGGCGTCCGATGGCGGGAGCGCCGTGCTGGCAATCAAGAGTGAGCCGAGTGTGGGTGGGTCGGGCTCGCTGTGAAGCGACGAACCAGAGGGCATCGGCAGACCCGAAATGCGCTCCGTGGGAAACACCGTGTCGGCGGTCTCAAGCGGTGTCGCTTGCGGGACGGGCGCCGGCCACGAGTCAAGGGACAGAGCCTGGGTTTGCTGCGTCGGGGCCTCGTCGACTGCGAAATGCGCCGGCTCAGGCAACGACGCCAACCTGGGGAGCAAAGGCTCCTGCTGCCGACTCTCGGTCATCGGAATCAGGGAGGCGGTAGGCTGTCGTTCGGATGCGGCCTCGAGGTTGCGCGCTGCCTCCCGCTGAGGGCGCAGCGAGAATCCGAGGTCGGGCGGAACCAGGCTTCGCGGCGACGGTCCCGTCGGCCAGACAGAGTTTGTCGAAGGTTGCAGCGAGGGAAGCCCGGGCGGGAGCGAGGGGGCGATTGGCGGCGGTTCCTGCTCAGCCAGGGCGATGGCGGCGTCGAGCGGCGACATGAGATTCATGGTCGCCGCCTGCGAAACGCACTCGATTCGAACCCGTCCGGCCCCGAGTAAGAGAAAGCCACTCAGTGCTGCCGGACCGCTAAAGACCATTCCATCATCGACGCGCTCCGCCGTAGCTCCAGCCAAGAGCCCTTCAGCGACATCGATCTGAATGACGAGTCGAGCGTGACGAACCGTGAGTCGATGGGTCCCAGGGACTCCGACCAGGACTCTCAGCAGCGGGATCGGGCCGAGGATCTCGAGTCGAAATTCAAACGGCTCGGCGCCGCGCAGTAGGCGCTCGCGCAGTTTCTCGTCGGCCAGGGTCAGTTCCGCGATTCGCCCAGTGACGAGCTCAAGCCGAGGAAGCTCCCCATCGGCCGGAACCAGTTCCTCCCAGCACAGCACTAGAAATGCGGCCCAGCGTAGGCGCGGATCGCGGCTGATGCGTCGCAGTAGCGGATAGGCCACGCCGTGGAGGTCATCGACGTCGACCACGATCACGCGTGGCGAGAAGCGCTGCAGGCGGACGAACTGACGCTCGTCGGGGTTCGGCTCGCTCACCATCACCTGCGCTCCATGCGCGCGCAGGGCTTGGGCGATCAGATCGGCGCGCGAGGGCAGAGCGTCGAGCAGCGCGATGGGTTGCGAGGCCAACATGCTGGGCGACGCGGCTGGAAGCGACAAATCCTCCAGGGACATCCAGCCCGGTTCGAGCTCGCTCGTGTCACTGTCCGGCCGCGGCGCGGCGCCGACCACATGCTCCTGGACGTTCTTGACGAAATCGTCGAGGAGTTGAGTGAGGGGACGCCCTCCGCCCAGCACCAATCGAAGATCTGCCGCGTTGGAGACCCCCCGAGCTCGCAGAACCTCGCGACTGAGCTCGCGCGACAGGGCGTCTACGAAGTCGCGCAGAGATGACTCGCCGAGCTGTCCGAGCGTTGGGGACGTGCGCTGGGTGGCAGAGCGCGCCAGGGCCGCGAGTTCGTCAGCCAGGACGTGCAGACTCGCTTTGCGTTCGACGACAGCCGCTGCGCCGTAGCGGAACGCGCTCATTCGCAGCTCGAGCTCGGAGCTGTCTGTAAGGAGGACGACCGGAATGGTTGAGGTGAGCTCCGTGGCTCCCAGTTGGCCGAGAGCCAGCTGGCCGGCGTCGGCCGCGGCGAGCCCCGCCAGGACCAGAATGTCGGGCGCGGCCACCATCGCCGTACTCACGAGCTCCGCGCAACCGCAACTCTCTACGTAGAGGCCACGTTGCTCGAGGCTCGAAACCAGCGCCTCGCGTAACTCTTCCCCGGCGCCCACGAGAAGTAGGGCAGGCGCAAAAGAGTCCGCAGCAGGTGCTTGGCTGGGGACTGCGGCGATCATCGATCCTGCGCATCATAACGGAACGTTGCTGTCCGAATCGAAGACCTGACAACGATTTCCCTGGGATGGCCCCAATCTTCGCATATTTTGCCCAAATGTGAGGGGCGGGGGACAAAAGCAACTCGACCCGCCCGGCGGAACCGAGCGGGTCGAAAGAGTGTCCAGCCAGGACCTAGGCGACCGCCTCTTGGGCAGGTTCCTCAACGACCGTACCGGGCGGCGGGCTGCTCTGGGTCAAGGCGTTGGTCGAGCGGGCCTCGCTGCGGACCGACGCGTTCTCGTTCACCTTGACGCTGACGATTCGGGACACGCCAGGCTCGCCCATCGTGACGCCGTACAGGACGTCCACCGACTGCATCGTCTTGCGGATATGGGTGATGAGGATGAACTGCGAGCGGTCGGTCATCGAGCGAATCGCCTCGTTATAGCGGGCAACGTTGGCCTCATCGAGCGGGGCGTCGACCTCATCGAGGATGCAGAAGGGCGAGGGCTTGTACTCGAAGATGGCAAAGATCAGGCTGACGGCGGTCAGGGCCTTCTCCCCACCGCTCATCAGCTCGATATTACCGAGCTTTTTGCCTGGTGGCTGCGCGACCACGTCAACGCCCGTAGCCAGGAGATCCTCGGGGTCGGTGAGGACGAGCTCTGCGCGACCGCCGCGGAAGTTACGGACGAAGCTCTGCTTGAAGAGCTCGTTGATGGCGTCGAAGGCCTCGCGGAAGCGCTTGCGCGATTCCTTGTTCATCAGCTTGATGGCCTTGTCGAGGTCCTCGAGTGCGGCCTCTAGGTCGAGCTTCTGTGTGTTCAGCTCGGTGAACAGCCGGTCGGCGTCCTCGTACTCCGCCTTGGCGTCCAGGTTCACTGGGCCCATGCGGTCGATCAGCTCGCTGAGTTCCTGAATCCGTCGGCGCTGCTCGGAGTCCGGCATCGGTCGGCGGTGGTAGTCGCCGATGACCGTCGGCAGCTCCAGACCGCGGAATTTCTCCCGAATCGTCTGCAGGAGCAGGTCGTTTTCGATCCGCAGTTTCGTGAGTGCCATCTCGGCGCGGCGTGACTCCACCTCAACCTGGTCGAGTTCTTCGCGAATACCGCGCAGGCCGTGGTCGCGCTCGCCGAGCACCTGACGAACCTCGTCGAGACGCTCGCGAATGCTCTCGTGACGGGTGTGGGCCTCACGTGCGCGGGTTTCTGCATCTCCGCGACCCTCACGCGCCAAGTAGATCCGGGCAGCGGCTTCGCCCTGAGCTTCAGCCGCCTCGTGAATGTCTGTGAGTAGGCGGCGGGCGCGATGGTCGACGTCAGCCATCGACTGCGTGAGTCGCTCGGCGGCCGCGCGTCCGGCGTCCACCTGCTCGCGAACCTGAGCGAGGCGAACCTTGCGCTCGGTGACCATCGACGACTGCGCCGCCACGCGTTCGCGCCACTCGCTGGCCTGCATGTCCGCCTGCGCGAGGTCGTCTCCCAGGCGGCCGACGTCACCGCGGAGCTGGTCGAGCTGGACACTGAGGGTTTCAACCTCACGATTGGCGTCGCCGAGCCCAGTGTCGATGTCGCGAGCCTCGAGATCGAGGTTGTCCTGACGACTGCTGAGGCGCTGGATCTGGTCAACCGTGCGAGCCAGGTCCTTTTCCGAGGTGACATGGGCCAGCTCGCCCTGATGCGCTTCCTGACGGGCGCGATCCAGCGCCGTGGACACCTCTGCGAAGCGGCTGCGCAGGCTCTGGTGCTGCTCGGCGACCAGGGCGTGCTCGGTCTCGAGCTTGGCGACCTCTTCGCCAAGGACGCGCAGTTCGCGCTTTTGCTCGACCATGTGGGCGGCCACATCGTCGCCGGTCCCACCGCTCACGACGCCGTTTGGTCGAACCACGGTTCCGTCGAGCGTGACGAGCGTCAGCTCGGGGTGCTGCGAGGCCAGCTCCAGGGCGGTGGTCGTGCCGTCGACCACGACGGCATCACCCACCAAAGAACGAGCGAGCGCCTCATCCTCCGGGTTGAAACGGAGCAGGTCGAGCAGGTAGCCGAACACCTCGGCTCGACGGGGTAGGCTGGAGCGCCGACCCGCCACATAGGCCGGGCGTGCGGCGACAATCTGCGCTCGACCGCGCCGCTCAGCCCGCAGGCGACTGAGGAGCTCGACCCCACGACCGAGATCCGACACCACGACGTTTTGAAGCTGCTCACCCAGGAGGCCAGCCAGCGCGTCTTGAATTTGGGCCGGGGCTTCCAGTCGGTCGGCTACGAGGCCGAGGACGGCTGGATCCCCGAACGCGAGCAATGCGCGAACTCCGGTGCCCACTCCCTGGTGCTTGCGGTGGAGTTCCTCGATTGCGCGCAGTCGGTTGCGTTTGACGCCGAGCTCATTCTTCGATGCGTCCGTGCGCCGCTCGCTGTCGAGCTGACGACCGCGCAGCTCGGTCACCTCAAGCTCAAGCTGTGCCTTCTCCTCCGTCGAGACCCGCTTGCCCTCGGCGAGCTCTGCGACGCTCGTCTCGAGCGCCCCTCGGCGAGCCTGCAACTCCCCAAGCTCGGCGACGATCGTCTCCGTCTCGAGAGCCAGCCGATCGCGACGATTGCGCCGCTCCTGCAGACGACCAAGCAGGCCCTCGATCTTGGCTTCCGTCGAAGCGGTCTGACGGCCAGCTTCCGTCATCTGCTGACGGAGTACGTGGACGGCCTCCATGGCGCGGACTTCTTCACCGCGCAGGGCCTCAAGGGCTTCAACCTCGCTGGCCGCGTCCGATTCGCGTGCTTGCTGGTCCCGGCCGAGTTCAGCAACGCGACGGCTCTGGTCGTCGAGCTCGCTTTCAAGACGGGTCCGGCGCTCGGCCAGCTCCGCCTGCTCACGCTCTGCCGTCGTGATCTTGTCGGCGAGCGTCGCCATTCGATCCCGCGAGCGCTGGATCTCCGACTGAAGGGAGGTGACCTCGTTGTCGGCCTCAAAGGCCGCCTTGGACATCTCGTCGGCCTCGGACTCCAGCTCAAGGCCCGAGAGCCTCATGTCATCGAGGCCGTTCTCCAGCTCGCCGAGCTGCTCGCGCAGCTGGCCCGCGCGCCCGCTGTTCAATTCGTAAAGCTCGCCATGGACGCGCGACATCACCACGAACTCAAGGTGGCGGTGCGACGCCTCGTGCAGAGTCAGGTCCTCGAGCTCGGCCCGGTGTTCAAGGTAGCGCTCCGCTTTGGCAACCTGACGCTTGAGAGAGTTGCGAGTCCGCTCCTTCTCACCCAAGATGTCGCTGACGCGGGCGAGGTTCTGGCGGGTGAGCTCGATCTTGCGCTCGGCCTGCTTGCGCCGGACCTTGTACTTGGTGATCCCGGCTGCCTCTTCGATGAAGATGCGTCGATCTTCGGGCCGGGCACTGACGATCTGACCGATGCGGACCTGCTCGACGATCGAGTAGGCCTTGGTGCCTACACCAGTTCCAAGGAACAGATCCGTGATGTCACGCAGGCGTACCTGGGTCTTGTTGATCAGGTACTCGCTCGTGCCGTCGCGGTACAGGCGGCGGGTGACCGCGATCTCAGGAAAGTGGCGGTACTCGTCCGGCATGTCTGCCGCTTCGACCGGATCGGAGTTGTCGAAGGTGAGGGTGACCTCCGCAAACCCATGGGGGCCACGGCTCTCAGAGCCGTTGAAGATCACGTCTTCCATCGACTTGCCGCGCAGGTGCTTGGCGCTCTGCTCGCCCATGCACCAGCGAATCGCGTCGACAATGTTCGACTTGCCGCAGCCGTTCGGGCCCACGATGCCAATGACGTCGTGATCGAAGTGGATCACCGTGCGATCGACGAAGGACTTGAATCCGCAGATTTCCAGCGTCTTGATGTGCATCGTGATGTCCTTACTGACCCGACGAGGCGGCTGAACGACCAGTCTCCCCGAGGATCTCCCATCCGTCCAGTCCAGAGGGAGAACCTGTCGCACGTGATGTATGGTCACGCGCCGTCACTCGTAGCTGCACACTTGTACGCGGTGGTCTGAGGCGCGACAAGGGGGAAAATGAGGGTCAGCGGGCCGAAGTTCAAGTATCAGATGAAGCATGCGAACAGCTGACCTGGCTTGTAATCTGCTGAACTAGGGTCAGTAGCGGTGGAAGTGTCCGGAGTCACTTAGGAAAATACCTCGGAACTACTTGAGGTTTGGCCATCGAGTCGGATGGCTGGTTTTGGTTCTTCTGGAAGGGCCGGGGAGCGGTCGAGGGTCAAACCGGCCTGAACGAATGTACCCCTGCACGGCAGAGGTCCCGTCATCCGCGCAGTACTGCGCGCTCACGCCGGTGCGCGAATGGACTTCGCCGTCGTTCTTTTCCGCTCCCCGGTCACGTCGTGTTTGCCGTACTGCGCTCGAACCCGACCGTGTGGCTCGCTTGCGTCAGCGAGGGCGCGATTCCGACGAACGAACCCATCCGGAACCGCGCCGGCTCTACACAACAAGACGCATTGATTCGCTGATCGGGGTTGACAGAGGACCTCCGACGACGAAAACACCTCGTGCGTCTTCCCCGAAGAGAGTGACCCCGATGACCTACGACTACGTTTGTACCGCTTGTGGCCATGCCTGGGAGGCCGAGCAGCGCATCAGCGAAGCTCCGCTCACCGATTGCCCCGCCTGTGCCAGCGCGACCGCCAAACGCCAGATTTCGGGAGGGCAGGGCTTCATTCTGAAGGGGGGAGGCTGGTACTCGGATCTCTACTCATCGTCGGGCGGCAAGGGCTCAGGCGCTGGCAAGACAGCCCCGCCGCCCAGCGAGTCGACGCCGAGCGCAGCGCCGAGCTCAACGCCGAGCTCCGCACCCGAGGGTTGCGCGTCCGCGGCTTGTGGAACGAGCGCCTGCCCGGCAGCCCACTGAGTTTGCGGCAGGAATGACACAAGTCGCGCGGCCCTATGGTACTAACCCCGGGCTGTGACAAATCTGGTCTCGTCATCCATCGAGCAGCTCAAACCCTACGAAGCTGGTAAGCCGATCGAAGAATTGGCTCGCGAGCTCGGGGTGACCGACGCCGTTAAGCTCGCGTCCAACGAAAACCCGCTCGGACCGAGTCCGCGAGCCCTGGAGGCCGTCTCGGCCGCACTTTCGGGTCTGCATCGCTACCCGGATGCGGCGGCCTGGGAGCTCCGCAGTCGGCTTGCGGCGCGCCATGGGATGTCCGCGGCCCAGGTGCTCCAAGGCAATGGCTCCAATGAGCTACTGGAGCTGCTCGTGCGGACCTTCGTGGGGCCCGGCGAGCATGTCGTGTTTGGCGAGCCCTCGTTCGTCGTCTATCGCCTGGCCTGCCTGGCGCATGGTGTTGATTTTACCGCGGTGCCGCTGCGAGATTACGTTTTTGACATCCCAGCGATGATCGCGGCGGTTACCCCACAGACCAAGCTGCTGTTCATTGCGAACCCGAATAACCCCACCGGCACCTATGTTCCGCGCGCGGCGCTGGAGCAGTGCTTACGGGAGGTGCCGCCGTCGGTGATCGTGGCGATCGACGAGGCGTATACCGAGTATGCGGACGCGCCGGATTTCGTCTCGGCGCTTGAACTTCGTGGGCTGCGTGAACGACTGGTGGTCCTGCGTACTTTCTCGAAGATTTACGGCCTGGCGGCTCTGCGCGTGGGCTACGCGCTCGGACCAGCCGACATCATCGACTACATGAACCGCGTGCGGGCTCCCTTCAATGTGGGCACGCTCGGTCAGGTTGGAGCTCTGGCTGCGCTCGAGGACGAGGCGCATGTGCGCGCCAGCCAGGAGCTCAACCAGCGCGAGCGTTGGCGCGTTGGTGCGGCCCTCGCTGGGCTCGGGATGACGGTGGTCCCGAGCCAGGCCAACTTCATCTTCGTCGATATCCATCGTCCGAGTCGCCCGCTTTACGACGCACTGTTGCTCCGCGGGGTGATCGTCCGTCCTGTGGGGGGACTGCCCAGCTGTCTGCGCATCACGCTCGGTCTTGAGCGGGAAAACGACCGACTATTGGCCGCGCTTGCGGAGGTCCTAGCGACATGAAGACCGGACGTACCCTGGGACTCAAGCTTGGCTACGGCCTCCTTTTGGCAAGCCTCTCGACTGGCTGCGGAGGTCCGCCTGACAGCATCGTTCCAACCGTGACCGAGCATGAGCTGACGGCCCAGGAAATCGACGCCGACCCGCTCGCGCTGCTCCCGGGCGGATTCGTGGGCTTGCTGCGCACCGAGGTGCCGCCGCTCGTGCAGAGCTCGCTTGGGCCGAGCGTGGTGGCTTTGGCTCAGCGTCTCGCGCCTTTGCCACTAAGCTCGGGCTTTCGTCCCGAGCGGGATCTCGAACGGCTCTACGTTGGGCTCTACTCGATGTCGGGTGCCGACATCGCAGGCGTCGCCGTGGGACGGTTCGACCTCGGTCTGATCCAACTCTCCGCGAGCCAGACCGTCGGAGCCGTGGGCTCGTCTTTGGTGGCCAGTCCCTACGCGGGTCGGACGCTCTACACGGTCAACAACTTCGGCTTTTGCGCACTCACGCAGCGGATTGCCCTGTTCGGCAATGAGACAGGGATCCGTCGGGCGCTCGATCGGCTGCATGAGGGGCGAGCCCAGCGTCGAATGCCGGCTTGGACGGATGAGCTGGTGGACTCGGCGCGCGCGCCGCTGGCATTTGGGGTGGATTTGCGCGTGAGTCCGGTCCCGGAAGCCATGCGCAAGCAGCTGCCGTTCACGGACGGCATGACGCGAGGGCGCGTGCTGGGGAATTTTGACGCTCCTGGGCTGCATCTCGCCGGAACCCTGGGCTACGAGTCAGAAGCGCAGGCCACGACCGGAGCTCAAGCCCTGCTCGCCGTGCGCAACGTCTTTACGCAGTACGGCTTTCTCATGAGCCTAGTGGGCATCAAGGACCCGTTCCAACAGCTGGAGGCCCGCCCTCAGGGCAATGAGGCCACCTTCGTCGCCACCCTGGATGGGCCGGTGTTGGCGCGCGTTTTGACCCAGGTTCTTCCCATGATTGGTGTGTCCGCCAATGGCGGAGCCGGGAGCCCTGTGCCATTGACCCCTGGCGTTCACTGACCTCCGACCCCTGTCGACAACGAGAATCCCGCGATGACGACCCTTCGAGTGGCCCCCGCGGCCCAGGCACTGCGAGGCAGTGTCCCAGTTCCCAGCGACAAGAGCATCAGCCACCGCGCACTCATCTTCGCCGCTTTGGCAGATGGTGTCTCGCGACTGCGTCACTTCTCCTATGGGGAGGACAACGTGTCGACCCTGGCGGCGTTGAGGGCGATGGGGGTGCAGATCGAGGACGACGGACAGGGCACGGTGGTCGTGAGCGGGGTTGGTCTCGACGGGCTAAAGGAGCCCACGGGCGACCTCGACTGCGGCAACTCGGGCACCACTATGCGCCTGCTGTGCGGGTTGCTCGGGGCACAGCCATTTCGCTCACGCCTCGTCGGCGACGCGTCGCTCAGTGGGCGTCCCATGCTGCGCGTCGCCGCACCGCTGCGCGCCCGCGGGGCCCGCATCGAAGGCCAGCCGCATGCGAAAAAGCAGGGCGATATCACCGCGCCGCTCGAGATTGGTCCGCTGGCTCCGGGCGTTCGGCTCCAGTCGATCGAGTACGGGATGCAGGTCTCGAGCGCCCAGGTCAAGAGCGCGCTCCTGCTCTCCGGCCTCTACGCTTCAGGTCCGACCATCGTGACCGAACCGCTGCTGTCACGCGATCACACTGAGCGGATGCTTCAGGCGCTTGGTATCCCGCTCGAAACGATGGGCACCACGATCCGACTGATGCCTCCCGCGTCGCGGCGAGCGCTACAAGCGTTCGACATTGAGCTCCCCGGAGATCTCTCCGCAGCCGCGTTCCCGCTGGTGGCTGCCGCGCTCGTCGAGGGCAGTCAGGTGACGACACGCGACAGCGGCGTCAACCCGACGCGTACCGGGATCCTCGACGTTCTGCGCTTGCTTGGCGCGGGGCTCTCGGCGGTTCCGCGTGGGGATCGTTTGGGCGAGCCCGTCGGCGAGCTCACGGTGACCCAGCAGCCGCTGGTGGGGGCAACCATCGCTGGCGAGCTCGCGGTGCGCGCGATTGACGAGATCCCGATCGCGTGTGCCTTGGCGGCGCGCGCGCGGGGTGTGAGTGAGTTCACCGACGTCGGTGAGCTGCGCGTCAAGGAGAGCGACCGTATCGCGACGATGGCTGCTCTACTGCGCGCCTTTGGTGTTGACTGCGAGGAGCGTCCTGACGGGCTCAGCATCGAGGGGCGACCCGACGGGCGCCTGCGTGGAGCTCGCGTCACGAGCCGCGGGGATCATCGGATTGCCATGACCGCCGCAGTCCTTGGTCTGGTCGCGGACACTGAAACCATCATCGAGGATGCCGACTGCATTGCCACGAGCTTTCCTCGCTTCGTGGGGACGCTGCGCGCGCTCGGCGCTGAGGTTGAGGTGCGCTCATGACGAGAGAGCGTCCCGTCGTGGCGATCGACGGCCCCGCGGGGGCTGGCAAGAGCAGTGTCACGCGCAGGGTGGCAGCCGCGCTCGGCTATTGGATTCTCGATACTGGCGCCATCTATCGCGCGGTGGGTCTCGCAACTGTGCGAGCCAGCCTGCAAGCGAGCGATGCAGAGCGTGTGACTGCGCTAGCGCAGGCAATGGCGGAGCGCGCAGCGGTGACCTTTCAGGTGCAGCCCGATGGGACGCAGCTGGTCTGTCTCGATGGGGAGGACGTGTCGGCGGCGATTCGCTCGCAAGCCGCCAGCTCGCAGGCGAGTTTGGTGTCGGCGATTCCGGGCGTGCGTCAGGCACTGCTGGCGATGCAACGTGAGGTTGGGCGCAGTGGCGGCGTGGTCGTCGAAGGGCGAGACATCGGATCTGTCGTGTTTCCGGACGCCGAGGTGAAGTTCTTTCTGACTGCCAGCGCCGAGGTGCGGGCACGACGCCGCTACGACGAGCTGGTCGCGCGCGGTGAACCCGCGGACTACGCCCAGGTGCTGTCCGAGGTCGTCGAACGCGACGAGCGCGATCGCAATCGAGCGGTGGCGCCCCTGATTCAGGCCGCCGACGCGCGACTGGTCGACAGCACCGCCATGAACCTGGAGCAGGTGATCGCCACCATCGTCGAGCAAGTCCAAGAGGTCGCTCTGGCGCTGCGCGAGCAGCCGTGAACCCGCGCGGCACGACGCTCGCTAGGTGTGGAGTGCCGCTGGTTCGCAAGCTTTTTCTCGGAGTCTTGTCCGCACTGCTCGTCACCACGGCTTGCACAAACACCCAAAAAAAAGCCGTTAACGTTAGTGTGCCCGAGGCGCAAGTCCCGCTGGTAGAGCAGCTTCCGGCGGGGCTCGATCTCGCACTGCGAATCGACCTTCAGCGTTGGCGCGAGGTCGTTTCGGGGGATGCAAATCTGTCGCTCGCACGGAGTCTGCAGAGCGAAGGACCGCTGCGCGGGCTCAGCGAACCTAGGCTCGCCGCACTGCTGGCGCAGGGGCACGAGCTCTTGCTCGGGTGTCACCTTGGTTCTGGGCGTTGCTCGGACTGGGTGCTTGCGCTGCGCGGGCCGTTGGCGAATTTCTCGCTCGAGAGTCTTGACGTGAGGGGCGGCGCCGAGACGCAGGAGGGAGCCAGACTCCGCTATGAGCAGCGCGGTCATGTGCCGCGCGAGAGCTGGGCGCAGGTGTATTTCCTGGCGCCCGATCGCTATTGGTGGTCCAGCGCGGCTACGGCGGATGCGCTCACGAGGCGCCTCGAGCGAGGCGGGGAGGAGACGAGCCTGAGGCCTGAGTCGCGCGGGGTGGTCTCGGTGATCTGCCGTGGTCCGGCGCTCGCGCGGTTGCTCGAGAAGCGCTCGCCGATGGCTGCTCGCTGGCTCGCCGGAGTTGAGCGTGCCGAGCTCGTGGCGGAGCTGCGAGCCGATCGGTTTGAGCTGTCGCTCGCGCTGCAGTTTCACAGCTCGAGCCAGGCCCGGCGCACCTCCGCAGCGCTGGCGCTACTCGAGCGCGCTCTAGCTGCCGGTGACCCTGCGAGATTCACCTGGACCAGCGAGTTGCTCGACTCGACCCTGGTGATCCGGATCCTGGGTCACGGAAGCCCCACGCTTCCGACCGAATTCGACGCCAGCCAGTAAGCGGAGTCGCGGACGGCAGCCGAGTTCGCGCGGGCAGCGCGAGTTTGACGGGGAGCGACCCGCTGACTCGCGATGGTTTGCGCGGCTGTGTGGCGCTTCCGGACGCAAAAATGCGGGGAAATCTGTCGTATTGGCGCGCTCAGCGCCCAGACGAGCGAGATATTCGTACTACGGAACCGACTTTCAGTTTGACGGACCGATGGGCCCGGGGTACCTCCGCCCACCGATCGGTCGGATTGCTGAGTCCAACACAAGTGAGCCTCCGGGCAAACTTTTGGCCTCGGTGGCCCGAGCGAACTCTAGGTAAGGACGGTAATCAAAACTCAACATGGCTGACACCCAACAACTCACCCCCGCAAGCGGCGCGGATAGCTTTGCCGCGCTCTTTGAATCCTCCGAGGCGAGTTCGGCTGCAACCGATCTCGGCGGCGAAGGGCAAATCACCACCGGGACGATTGTCCAGGTTAATCGCGATACGGTCGTCGTAGACATCGGTGGAAAAAGCGAGGGTGTGATCAGCCTCGACGAGTTCCGCGGTTCTGATGGCGTTGCCACGGTCAAGGCTGGCGACCGAGTCGACGTGTTCATCGAGAGTCGTGAGAGCGATGATGGCCTCATCTCCTTGTCCAAGGAGAAGGCCGACAAGATGAAGGTGTGGGACGAGATTTCGAGCGCCTGCGAGCGCGACGAAATCATCGAAGGCACCATCAGTCAGCGAGTCAAGGGCGGCCTCTCGGTCACCATTCGTGGTGGCGTCAAGGCGTTCCTTCCGGGTTCGCAGGTGGATCTGCGCCCGATCCGCAATCTCGATAAGTTGATCGGACAGACCTACGAGTTCAAGGTCATCAAGTTCAACAAGAAGCGCGGAAATATCGTGCTGTCTCGTCGCGTGCTGCTCGAAAAGGAGCGCGACGAAATGAAGGCCAAGACGCTGCAGAATCTCGAGGAGGGGATGGTGCTCACCGGCACGATCAAGAACCTCACCGAGTACGGCGCGTTCGTGGACCTCGGCGGCATCGACGGCCTGCTTCACATTACCGACATGTCGTGGGGTCGAGTCAATCACCCTGCCGAAGTCTTTAATGTTGGAGACGAGGTCACCGTCAAGGTTCTCAAGTACAACCCGGAAACTGAGCGGGTTAGCTTGGGCCTCAAGCAGACGCAGGAAGATCCCTGGAATCACGCCGAAGAAGCGTACCCAGTGGGCAAGCGCGTTCGCGGCAAGGTGATGAGCCTCACCGACTACGGTTCGTTCGTCGAACTGGAGCCGGGCGTCGAGGGTCTGATCCACGTCAGCGAGATGAGCTGGACCAAGAAGATCAAGCACCCGTCCAAGATCATGAACGTCGGGGACGATATCGAGTGCCAGGTGCTCGAGGTCGATGCGCGCTCCAAGCGTATCAGCCTGGGCCTCAAGCAGCTCGAGCCCGATCCGTGGACGCTCTTCACGGACAAGTACAAGCCCGGCGACAAGATCACTGGCAAGGTCCGCTCCATCACCGATTACGGCGTCTTCGTCGGAATCGAAGAGGGCGTGGACGGCATGGTGCACAAGACGGACCTCTCCTGGACCGTCAAGATCAACAACCCGGCCGACATCTACAACAAGGGCGACGAAGTCGAAGCCATCATCCTCTCGATCAACCATGACGAGAAGAAGGTGTCCCTCGGCGTCAAGCAGCTCTGGGATGATCCCTGGGCCATCGTGGTCGAGCACTACCGTCCCGGGACCGTGGTCGAAGGGACCAAGATCCTCAGCGTCACGGACTTTGGCGCCTTCGTGCGAGTTGCCGATGGTATCGAGGCCCTGGTGCCCCAGAGCGAAACGCCCCACGGCGTCGCGCTCAATCCGGGCGATCTGGTCAAGGCCGAGATCCTCAACATCGACGGTGTCGATCGCCGCATCACCATGAGCCTGCGCAATGTGGGTGGAAGCCCGCAAGCCGAGCAGGTCCAGGTGCTGAACCGTGAGAAGCAGGCGGGTCGTCCTGCCACTCTCGGTGACCTGCTTCGCGAGAAGCTCGGCGACAAGCTGAGCAGCATCGTGCCGCAGACCGGTGACGAGGCTGAAGAGAAGACCGAGGAGAAGGACGAGGAGTAATCCAGTCCTAACGCAGCCGGGTTGGTGCTGAGAGGCACCAACCCAGCCATTCGGGGTGTCCGCTGAACGTCAGCTAGGCACCCCGTCTCTATTTGGGGCTCGGACGGGAGGCTAGTGAGTCAGCGCGAGCGGGAAGGTGAGCTCGCCGCAGACCAGCCGCGTGGGATATGACCTTGGGGGATAGGCGAAGACCATGTTGCGCCCGACCGTCTCGCCGGGCTGAAGGGTCTCTTCCTTGTCCGAGACGAGGATGTTGACGACCTTGTCCATATCAACGAGAGAGGGCAGGATCCGTTGACCGTCGTCATCGAGATCGCAGCGCTCGTAGTTGAATGCACGGGCGGTCCCCGACTGATTGGTGAGAGCAATTTTCACCCAGAGAAAGCGCCCGCTATCTGGGACGCAGTGTCCGTCGCCCCTGGCATAGCTATTGGGGCCGTCTTTGACTTGCAGCACCTGCATGTTCCACTGCTTGGCCGTCGACGTGACCGGCGTCGACATCAACACCGAGCCACAAGCGCTCGTCGCAAGCGACGTGACGAGTACGGCTAAGCTCAGTCCGAGCTGACGCTGAAGGTGGGTTCTTTCCGCCGCCATGGGAGGAGTCTCACGCTATTTGAAGTCCAGTTCAAGCGGCGTCCGATCGGTATGCGCGACGGCCAGCGCTTGAGGCCTTGCCCGTTGACGCCCGCGGTTCTGGGGTGATACGAGCGTTTGGTGGCGAACATTGGGCGTTGCGTCGGGCGAGCGTGTCTTTGGCTGGGCCTGCTCACGGTCGGGTTACACAGCTCGATCGCGCAAGCAGAGTCGGATGACGACAGGCTGCATCACCTCCCGCCGACGGAGCGGTTTGTGGCGGTGGAGTTGGGGGACGACGCCAACGAGACCTTTGACCTCGATACCGTCGACATCGTTCGGATGTAGAGGAGTTTCACCCTGATTGCTCCATTTCGTCGCAGCGATACCTGGCGCGCCGTGCGCGGCAAGTACCGCAGACGGATGACGTACGGCGAGTTTTACCGTCGCGCGGGACGCCCGGAGCTCGCGGAAAAGCGGGACGCACGTTGGCTTGCTAGCGATCTGCTGTATTGGGGCGGCATCGCCACTGTGCTCGGTGGATTCGTTCTGACCGTGGACAGCTCGCGCACCGCGGACGGAAAGCTCTCAACCCAAGGTTGGGTCGGGCTCGGCATGGTCGGGGGAGGCGTCGGTGGGATTGTCGCTAGCGTCAACCTCGGTTCGCATGTCGTGACCGTTGATGAGGCGCAGGCCCTGGCCGCTAGCTACAATGCCGAGCTACGGCGTCACGGGGTGGAGCTCCCTCGTGGCAGACAGGCGTCGCGCCTTCGGTTGCAGCCTAGTTTCGGGCCGCAAATCGCAGGTAGCTTGCTATCAGGCACGTTCTAGCGAGGGTGGGGTGAGCCCGACCGGTGAGGGGCCATCCCTTCGCGAGGCGCCCGTTTGCAGGCCGGGCGGGCGTGCCCTACTGTTGGCGCGCCCAGAATGGAGCCATTCGCGTGATGCCACCCCCTGACTCGCTGCCGCCGTCACCCTCGCCGCCGCCGTCACCTGTTCCGGTCACCTGGGGACGAGCCCGTCTCGTCTTTCTGTCACTTAGCGCCATCGTGCTGGTCGCTCTGCTCGTGGTCACGCGCGAGGTGCTGCTGCCGTTCATTTTGGCGATCATCATCGCCTACGTACTGACACCACTGGTGGCTCGGCTGGAGGCTCGTAGATTCCCTCGCGCGGTCGCCATTCTGACAGTCTATTTTTTCGTGCTTGGCGGGCTCTACTTGGGTATCGCGAGCGCGGCGCCTTTGCTCTTTACGGAGACGATGGGCCTCGTGCGAGACGCTCCAAGGGCGATCCACAAGCTCAGCGCCCAGCTGGGGCCGAGCGCCGATCGACTCCTGGCGCGAGTTGCCCCGAAGGCAAGCGAGCCTGCTCCGGCTAGCTCGTCGTCGGCGATGTTCCTGGTTACGCCGGAGGCCAGCGGCGCGTATCGCGTCGAGCTGAATCGCGGCGTTGAAGTCGTCCAGGAGGAGAACGTATTTCGCGTGCGTGCGGCGGAGGCGGAGCGCAACGACGGGCTGACAGTCTCGCGCTTGCTCGAGGAAGGCAATGAGCGCTTCGTTCACTATGCCAAGCAGAATGCCGTCGAGCTGCTGACGGTGGGTCGTCGAATGGTGGCGGGGTTTGCTCGCAGCATCTTCATGCTCTTTATGACCTTAATGGTAGCGGGCTACCTGATAGGCACTCGTGAGAGGGTGATTGACTTCTTTCGAACGCTGGTGCCGCTTGGGTCGCGCCTGTCGTTTGATCGGCTGCTCTTTCGGGTCGATCGCGGGCTGTCGGGCGTGGTGCGCGGACAGCTGCTGATTTGCCTTGTCAACGGTCTGCTCTCGGCGATCGGGTTCTGGATCTTTGACCTGAAATACTGGCCGATCATCAGCCTTGTCGCGGCCGTGGGTAGTCTGATTCCGATCTTTGGCTCGATCCTGAGCACGGTTCCCGCTGTTCTGATGGGGTTGACGCACGACGTCTGGACCGCGCTCTGGGTTCTGCTCTGGATTTTGGGGATTCATCAAATTGAAGCCAATATTCTGAACCCGAAGATCATCGGAACCGCTGCCAAGATCCACCCCTGCATCGTCGTGTTCGTGTTGATCGTCGGCGAGCATTTCTTCGGGCTGTGGGGAGCGCTATTGGCCGTTCCTACGTGGTCGATTGTGCAGAGCGTGTTCTTGCACTTTCGCTCCATCAGCATGCCGGACACGACGGACACCGTGTTGCCCCTGTTTGAGCGTCTGAAGGGCGAGTCGGCTCCGCCGGTCGAAACTAAGGGCTAGCGGCAGCCTGGACCCCGAGGCGGCGCCGGGCCGCGGCGAGGTGAGCGGGGTGACTCCGTGTGAGCACGAGTCCTCCCCATTTTCCGACTCGTCGCCGGTGGTGCGTCCCTACGAACAGGGGCGATAGGGGCCCCAGGGTGATTGCCGGGTCAGAGGGGGTGGCGCCCGGCCCTTGCGCGACCGAGGGCGCGGGCTAAGCCTTCGCACCGTGGCCAAGAACCGAAAGCATCCCTCGACCCAGTCCCGTGCGAACGTGGGCTCCCAGGCGCCTGCCGAACGCGCGGCGGCACCGGTTCCCAGCGTGCCAAGCTCTCAGCTGGGCGTGATTTTGCGACGTCTGGCGATCCCCGTGGCCGCCGTGTGGGCGCTGGCGGCGGTTGTGTATGGCGTCAGCGCCTCGGGCGTGTCGTTGCCAACCTGGCTGCCCCGGACCTTGCTGGGTCTGGCTGTACTGGTAACGGGTCTTGCTGGGTTTTTCCTGTTCTGGATTCTTCGACAGACGAAGAAGACCCAGGCGGTCGCGGGACTGATCTCTCAGGCTCACTCGGCTGAAGAGCGGAAGGACGCGATCGAAAAGCTCGACCGTGATTTCAAAAAGTCCGATCCGGCAGCCGTGTTCGCCAAAGCACAGCTGCAGATGCAAGAGGATCCGCAGGTCGCGCTAAGGACGCTTGAACAGATCGATCTCGGCAAGGTGCTGCCGAATGTGGCCGATGAGGCTCGTTCGCAGCGCGCGATGATTCATCTGATGATTGGGCAGGTCACTCAGGCCAAGCCCTTGGCCGAGGGGATCAACCTCAAGCGCCATGAGGATCCCCGTTCGCGCGCGATGATGGTGGCGGTGATCGCCGAGACCCTGGCTCGCTCGGGTCAAGCCAAGCGGGCTGCCGACACCCTGGGACTGATCGATGCGGCCGATCCAGCGCTCGACCAGGTCTCCCCGCAGCTCTGGCGCGCCCACGCCTACGTCAGCGCCTACACCAATGACATGCGCGGCATGAAGCGGGCTCTTCGCAAACTCACTGAGAAGGAACCCCGCCTGCTTGCGGGATTCATGGCCAAAAAGACCCATCCCATGCTCCAAAAAGAGGCAAAGATGATGTTGGAGCAGTCCGGCGTCATCAAGCGCCAGGTGCAGATGGTGCGACGGTAGGTGAGGCGCGAGCAACGCCTCTCGACCTACCGGTGACGAACTAGAGCCCCGCGAGCTGAACCGAGCCGCGGGGTTCGAGCGTTAACTCGGGGAGCAATTCGGCGAACGAGACGACCCGCAGCTCAGGGAGTTCGGTCTCGATCAGCTTTCGGACGAACCGTCGCGTGTCGGGCGCGGCCAGCAGCACCGTAGCTGCCTCTCCGGCTTGCGACGCCGCGACGGCTCGTCGTACCGCGTCGACGATCTCGCGCGCCGCCTGAGGCGGCAAGGTCAGGAACGAGCCTCCGGGAGTGTGGGCGATGGCGCCCCGAATGATGTCTTCAAGACCTGGTTCGAGCAGCAAGACCCCGAGTCGATTGCTCCCCTTGGCGAGGTCATGAGACAGGGCGCGGCGCAGCTGCGAGCGCACGTATTCCGTGAGCTGCAGAGGATCTCGCTCTTGGTGCGCGACCGCTCCGAGGGCCTCCAGAATCGCCTTGAGGTCGCGAATGCTGACCCGTTCTTCCAGGAGCCGCCGGAGGATCTCCGAGAGCGCCACCAGACTGAGGGGCTTGGGCAAGAGTTGACGGATGGGTGCCGGGGCGATCTGCTCGAGCTGGTCGAGCAGTGCCTGCGTCTCGGCCATGCCAAGGAAATCGGCCGCGCGCGCGGACAGGAGCGGGTGAGACGCCGTGGCGATCGCCTCGAGCACCGGTCCGAGCTCGGCGTCGTCTGCGACCTGACCTTGTTGCGCTGGAATTTCAAATAGCTCGATCACAAAGCTTCGCCCGTCGAGACCGGGATCACAGAGCAGACGGCAAGGGGGCAAGGGCAGACCGAGCTCCGAGAACAGCCGCTGGCGAACGGCATCGAGCATGGCCCGGTAGCTGGGGCCGCTTGAGCCAGGCTCGCTTGAGTCAGCCGCGGGCAGGCGCGCCAGCTCCTCCCCGAGCCGCAGAGTCCAGGGCACGACGAATGGCAAAAACTCGGGCCCCTGAGTCACTCGCGCGCGCGGCGTGGCCTCGCTACTGAGCTGCTCGCGCGCGCTCCGGAGATGCCGCAGCCGCAGACGAGCAGCGAATCCCAGGGCCGCCCCGATCACGAGAAACGGCAGGGTGGGGAGCCCCGGGACGAGGGCGAGCGCGACCACGAAGCCACTGGCCACCACCAGCGCACGCGGGGTGCCTAGCAGCTGACGTTGGAGATCTTCCGCGAGGCCGGTGTCCGGCTCCTCGCTTGCGACCCGAGTCACGAGCACGCCAGCTGACGTCGACAGCACGAGGGCCGGCAATTGAGTCACCAGGCCGTCGCCGATGCTGAGTAGACCGTAGCGCGCGACCGCATCTCCAAGGCCGAGGCCCCGTTGTCCCATCCCGACCGCCACTCCACCAACCAGGTTGATCAGGGTGATCACGAAGCTCGACAAAACGTCGCCTTTGACGAATTTCATCGCCCCGTCCATGGCGCCGTAAAACTGGCTCTCGCGCGCCAATTGACGGCGCCGCCAGCGGGCTTCGGCTGGGTCGAGCGAGCCCGCGCGCAGTTCAGCGTCGATCGCCATCTGTTTGCCCGGCATAGCGTCGAGAGCAAAGCGAGCTGCCACCTCCGCCACCCGTTCGCTGCCCTTGGCAATCACGAGAAACTGAATGATGCAGAGCACGAGAAAGATCACCGCGCCCACGATGAAGTTGCCTTGAACGACGAACCGCCCGAACGCCAGGATCACCTCACCCGCGAAGCCGTGTAGCAGAATGAGGCGGGTGGAGGCGACATTGAGCCCCAGTCGAAATAGCGTCGTGAGCAGCAGGATCGTGGGAAATGCTGCAATTTGCAGGGCATCGCTCACGTAGAGGGTGATGAGGAGCACCGAGACGCTAAGCGCGAGATTGGTGGCGAGCAAGAGGTCGAGCAGCCACGGAGGCATCGGAATGATTAGTAGCGCGACGACGGTGATCACCACCGACGCGAGCACGAGTTCGCTGACCTCAAAGCGACGCTTCCCCTCGAGCTTTGGGCTCAAGATCGGCATAGTCCCCCCGTTTGGATTAGCTAGGATCGGTAAATAGTGCGAACAGTGCAGAGAACGTGTGCACCGCAATGCTGTCCCCAAACGGCCCGAGCTCGAAGGCGCTCTTGAGGCCGATCAGGGGAAGCTTTCCGTGGTGCTGAACGATTGCGCGGTAGTCGACATTTGCGCTGCCATAGAGAGATTTTCCTCGTCCGACGCAGTCGATGAAGATGCCAAATCGCGGTCGGCCACCGCAGAGCCGGCGCTTCTGGTCACGAAGCAGTAACTCGAAGTCGCTCCTGGCGGCGCGCGAGTCACGCTGCGCGAAGGTGATTCTCGTTCCGGGTGGTGGTGGATCGGCCAGCACCAGCGCGCGTCGATTCGGATCGATCCCGTGCAGCATTCGAAGCAGCACAGGGGGTTGCTTCGGATCGACGATCTCGAGCCCGGGTGGCGTCAGGGCGACGAGCAGGAGCTGGGGATCCGGGACGCGGTGGCCAGCGGATTCCAAGTAGTCGAGCGCGGGGAGGCCGTCGATCTCGAGCACGAGGGGGCCGCGCGCGCGGGTGATCATGCCCGGCGGTGCCAGCACTCGACAGGCGTGAGAGAGCCCGACGAGCGGCCGTGCCATGCCTTGAAATCGAATGACGGCGCCGATCCCCTCCTGGATCTTGCCATCCGGATGGAGCACCCGCGGCAGCACGGGCATCGGCGTGCCCGCGCCGAACAAACCAGATCCACGTCCCACCTCACTGAGGCCGGGTAGACTGCTCGGACCGAGACCCGCCGAGCGCAGTAGCAGGAGGCGCGGCACCTGTGCCGGACAGCCGGGGAGCTCGAGCTCCTCGGCCACGGCCCGCCCAAGGTGTGACGGACTGACCGCGTCGAGGACGCCGACCGAACAGGTGCCACCCGACCAGACCAGGGCCACCGAGAGCGTGCTGTCCTCGACCTCGCCGTCTTCGCCGATCAGGCCCGTCGAACTGCCAAGCAGCCACGGAATCCCGGTGCTCTCGACGGCCAGCGCCGCCGACAGCTCTGACAACTGCAGCGCGAGCCGACCTGTCGCAAAGAGCAGCCCGCCTGAGGCGCCTGGAAGCCGCGCAGCCAACCCGGCAGCCCGCCGAGCGACCTCGGACACGGCAGCGGAGCGGATTTGGAGTTCGAGCGCAGGCCCCCCCATGGCAAGTACGGTAAGGGCAGACCCGCCGACCTGCAAGGGGCGAGGTGCCAAGCCCTGGAGCGGGCGCCGCGGAGGCGGCGAAATGGTCCCCCGGCATGGTCAATCGCCCTTGAGCGTGTCCAGTCTCAGTGGTCGGCTACGGGTTCGGACACGGGCGACATTCCCGAAACGACGACCGCGCGCGGGTCGCTTCAGGGTCTGAGGTTCGGTCACCAGGCCGCCAAGTCTCGTGCATTAGTCAAAGTGGCCCCTTTTGCGTCAGGACAAACTCCCGTAAGTTCGTGGAGTGATGACGGCTTTGCCCAATGTCAGCCCGCTACGACTTCGCTCCTATTGGGGGTCGCACGTGGGGCGTCGACGCAAGCACAACGAAGATGCGTTTCTTGCCGACGACGAGCTTGGGCTCTGGGTGGTTGCTGACGGCATGGGTGGGCATGCGGCAGGCGAGGTCGCGAGTCGTGAGTCCTGCGATGCCGTGTTCGGCGTGGTCAAGCGTGGCAAGCCCCGTCTGGTGGTCACCGATCCGCTCGATGAGGCGCAGCAAGCGGGCGCGCATCGCCTGATCGAAGGGGCGATTCAGGCTGCGACGTATATCGTCTATTCGATGGCTGAGCTCGACATGGGCAAGACGGGGATGGGGACCACCATCAGCGCCCTGATGAGCACGCCGCATTATCTCGTGATGGCGCAGGTGGGCGATAGTCGGATTTACCGCGTTCGGGACGGGGTTTGCGTGCAGCTCACCGAGGATCACACCCTGGTGGCCTGGCAGGTCAAGCAGGGGTTGATCACGGAGGCCGAGGCTCGCACGAGCAAGCAGCGCAACGTGATCACGCGTGCGGTGGGCAATCGTGACTACGTTCAGGTCGACACCGTGAGCGTGGACTTCGCGCTCGGCGACACCTTTCTACTGTGCAGCGACGGGCTGCACGGGTATCTGGATCTCGACGAGATCCCGTCGATCGTAGCGCTCGGTGGCCAGCGCGCCGTGGACTCCTTCATCACGCTTGCCAACGAGCGCGGTGGCAAGGACAACATCACGGCGGTCTTGGTCGAGGTCTGCTAGGACGCGCTCTTGTTGGTCCGGCGTGGAACCCCGAGCTGCGGTCGTCGGCCGGGTAGGGCCGATCCGTCCGAACTGTTCGGCGCCGCCGAGAGCCCATGACCCGAGCAATCTCTCGTATTGGCGGCAAGCGAGCGGTGAACGGACGACTGGCCGCTTGGCTGACGCACAAAAGGACGTAGGCGCTTTGCCTACCCAATCGTTACGAATAGTTGGCCCCCCGATCCCCCCTTCGATAAGTGAGAGGACGGAACAGCTGCCGAACAGGAGCAACTAGATGAAGCCGCAACGCATCGGGGTCGTGATGGGAGGAAGCTCTTCGGAGCGCGAGGTTTCATTGCGGAGCGGACGCGCCGTGGCCGCCGCATTGAGCGAACGAGGGCACGACGTCGTGCGCCTCGAGCTCGGGGCCACGACTGATGCGCTTCGAGCGCTGACGGATGCCAAGGTGGATCTGGCGTTCCTCGCGCTCCACGGACGTGGGGGAGAAGACGGCTGCGTTCAGGGACTGCTTGAGCTTGCCGGCATCCCGTACACGGGCTCAAGCGTGCTCGCCAGCGCGCTCGCCATGGATAAGCTCAAGGCCAAGGAGCTCTTTCGGCTGCACAACGTGCCGACGCCTCCCTACTACCCAATCGAGAGTAGCGTCTCCGAAGAGGAGCTGGCCGACGTCCACGGTTCTTTCGGCTATCCCGTGATCGTCAAGCCGCGGAGCGAAGGTTCAAGCTTCGGCGTTCGACGCGCGAGCAATCACGCCGAGCTGGTTGAAGCCGTGCGCGCCGCGCGCGAGCTTGATTCCTCGGTGCTCGTCGAGCGCTTCATTCGGGGTCAAGAGATCACGGTCGCGCTGCTCGACGGTCGCGTGCTCGGCGCTCTGGAGATTGAGACCAAGTCGGGCGTCTACGACTACGCGTCCAAGTACACCGCGGGCGCCACCGAGTACCATATGCCCGCGCGGCTCTCACCAGTTTTACACAAAAATGTCCTGAATTTGGCAGAGCGAGCCGCCTCTGCGCTCGGGGTGACGGGCGCCGTTCGCGTCGATCTGATCGTCTCCGAGGGGCACAACGAGTACGTGCTCGGGGTCAATACCCTGCCCGGGCTCAGCTCGACGAGTCTGCTGCCGCGCATTGCCCAGGAGGCCGGCTTCGAGTTTGCCGATCTCTGTGAGGCGATTGCAGCCGGTGCGCGACTCTCCTTCGGCAAGCCGAAGCAGGCGCGCAGCTCGGTTGCGGCGCCACGCGCGCAGGTGACGGCCCGTCCGGAACTGCGCCTCGCCACGGGCTGAGCTCCTTGCTCGGCCCGTGGTTAGCGGGGAGAGCTGGGGTCGTGATTCACCGTGACCTCGGCCCCGGCGAACTTGACGCGGAAGCGATTGGCCATCTCGGCGGCGACTGAGGTGGCGACGCGTTCGAGCGCCGCCAGGCGCCAGCGGTGAATGACGCCGTCCTCGCTCCCCGAGAGGAGCTCGCCTTCGCCGAACACGACGGCCCTCACTGGAGCGCCATGCTCGACCCACCGAGCGCGTAGGAGCCCGGTACGCGTGTCCCATAGGGCGACACTGCGATCCTCGCTTCCAGAGGCCAGCCAGCGTCCGGAAGCATCAATCGCAAGGCTGGTCACCCGCGCCTGATGGGCTCGCAGCTCCCGCCGCGTCGCCCCAGGTGAGAGGGGATGCTCGAGGATCAGGCCATCACTGCCGGCGGTATAGACTCGCTGGCCATCGGGGTGAACGAGCACGTCCATGATCCAACCCTGGTGACAGGGGGTCTGCGAGAGCAATCGCAAGGGCTGGGTGCTCCACAGCCTCAGGCTCCCATCGCGGTCCCCCGTGACGAGGCGGCTGGCATCTGGGGTGAACGCGACGGCGTGGGAACCGCCGGCAATGCGGGCTTCGTCAGGCGTGGTTCCGCGGTTGAAATCCCAAAGGCGCAGGCGTCCCGAGGCGCTGCTGGTCGCCAGAAGACGACCGTTCGGCGAGAAGCGAACCGCGCGCAGCTCGTCGCTTGGCCCTTCGAGAACACGCGCGAGTCGCAGCGGCTCCGTCTCCCAAAGAGCCACCTGCCCGTCGGAACCAGCGACCGCCAGCAGTTGACCGTCGGGGCGCAGCGCAAGGCTTCGCACCCGCTCTGCGGTGACCGGCATTCGCTCCGGGTTGCTTGCCGCCGGGAGTTGCCAGCGCGCCACTCCGTTGCTGCCCACACCCGCTGAAAACAGGCGATGTCCGGCAGGTAAGTAGGCCAGGGACAGCACGTTGCCGCGTTCGTCAAAGCGGTAGGCGGGGCCACTTTCCGGTGTCCAGCTGCGAATGCCAAAATCTGAGCTCGCCGAGAGCCACTGAGCTTGCTCGCCAAGACCCTCGAGCCAGGCAATTTTGCCTTGATGACCGAGCATGCGCTCAAGCAGCTCGAGCCGGAGCGGATCGACAGTGAACAGTCCACCCTCGCTACCACCGACCAGCAGGCGACTGGGCTGCTCGGACCAGGCCAGCGCCGTGATCGGCTGATCCGAGCGCAAGGGGAGTCCCACCAGCTGCGCGCGCAGTCGATCCCTGACTCGAAGCACCCGATCACTGCCACCGCTGGCGAGATAGCGACCGTCGCGCGAGAAGGCCAGGGCGAGCACCGTTCCTGAGTGTTCGGGCGCCTGGGGCGCGTCGGGCAGGGCGTCGCGCGGGCCAGAGACGAGTTTCCCGAGGCGTCCTCCGAGCGCGAGCGCGAGCCCGTCAGGACTGACGCTCAGCGCGGTGATGGGCTCCCCAAAGCGATAGGACGAAATCCGCTCACCGCTTAACTGCGAAAGACCTATGAGCTGGCCCTGGGCCGTTCCGACTAGGACCGCGTTTGGGGCGACGGCAAGCTGTTGGGCTCCCGGGACGTTCACGCGCCAGCGGGGCGTCGAACCGAGGGCGTCGAGGGCGACGAGCTCTCCGCCGTCACCAAGCAGCAGAACGACGTCGCTATCGCGGGAGCCGACGAGCGCGAGCGGGCTGCTGAGCGGACTCTCGTAACGTTTGAGCAACTGACCCGTTCGAGCGTCAAATGCGCGCAGCTCGCGGGGCGCCGCGCAGAGCATGCGTTCTTTGGAGCGTCCAAACGCGCTGCAGCCGCGCGCTTCGCCAAAGTCGTGGTCGGGGATCGGGCGAGCTTGACTCTCGCCCGCCAGCACGAGTCCGCGGGCATCGGGTCGCTCGTCGAGCACGAGCGCATGGGCCGCCATCAGCTCGGCGCTCACCGAGTCTCCGCTGGCCGCCGCGATTTTGGCGCGATCCACCAGGACGTCGGAGAGCACGGACTTGGCTCGCTGCTCGCTCCGGCGAGAGCGCTCCTCAGCGAGCAAGGCGCGATCACGCGCGGTCACCACGCGCCGGTAAGAGAGCGTGGCCAGGCTGCAGATTATCAGCAGCGCAAGCCCAAAGGTTACCAGGGGTAGCCGGTAGCGACGCGCAAAGCGAGTGAGCAGCTCAAGGGAGCTGTACTCGTAGACCGTGACGCGGCCCCCGGAACGAAACGCTTCGAGATCACGGGCGAGTTCCTGCGCGGTTGGGTAGCGGTGCTCGGGCTTGGCTTGCAGCGCCTTGCGGACGATGGCGGCGAGCTCCGCGGGCGCCCCAGTGATCTTGGGGTCGAGCTGGGGCGCGTTGCCCTCCTGGACCTGCGCCAGAAGCCCGAACAACGATTCCGAGGCAAATGGGGTTTTTCCCGCGATCAGCACGAAGAGCACGACGCCGAGCGACCAGACGTCCGAGCGTTCGTCGATCGCTTCCACATCCCCACGAGCCTGCTCGGGACTCATGTAGTGGGGCGTCCCAAACACGGTGCCGACCATAGTCGCCGTTGACGGTCGCGAGCCGGCTGGGCGCATGGAGCGAAGCAGTGTGTCTTGGTGAGGGTCGTCGCGATCGCGCAATTTCGCGAGACCCCAATCAAGTACGATCGCCTCGCCAAACTCACCAATCATCACGTTTTCAGGCTTGATATCGCGATGAACGACGCTCTTGCTGTGTGCAAACGCAATCGCTTGGCAGAGGCCTGAGACATGTCCGAGCAGGGCCAGACGACTCGAGAGCGAGGGCGCACTGCGCAGGGCTTCAGCCAGCGTGCGCCCATAAACGACTCGCATTGTGTAGTAGTGCGTGCCGTCGCTTCGCTGCCCGACCTCGTGGACGCCGACGATATTGGGATGGGTGAGCTGCGCTGTGATCTGGGCTTCGCGCAGAAAACGTCGCAGTGTCTCGGGGTCGACTGGGACGGCCTCTCCACTCGAATCTGGCTCGAACGCAAGCAATTCCTTGACCGCCACTTCGCGCCCGAGGTGGCGATCATAGGCGATGTACACTCGACCAATGCCGCCGCGTCCGAGTTCCGGACAAGCTCGACCGTCGGGATAGTGGGAACTGTAGCGACCGGCAGCCTCAGGCGTCACGGCGGTGTCAGCTGATACAACGGAGATTCGGACGCTTGCCTCTGCTGCAGGCAGTTCGCCTTCAGTGAGCAGCTCAAGTCGGGGTCGGTTCGGTGCGGCTGGAGCAGGATCGGTGGGCGCGTAAAGCGGGGCCGACGCCGCTCGCGCGCTGGCGTCGGTGAACTCGAACAGCGCCAAGGTTTGCTCCCCCGGTGCCGGATCGGTGTGAGCAAATGGGAGCCGCTGGGGAGCGCTTGGAGCCGGATCGGTCGGCGTCGAGAAGCGGAGCGTCAGTCCATGGGCGAGTGAGTCGGGAGCTGGCTTGTGCGAGTCCGACCGGAGGCTGTCTGGTCTTCGGACATGCGACATCTCGCCCGGGGCTGCGGGGTCCCTGGTGTCGCCCGGTGCCTCGGGATCTGGGGACGAGCTGTGCATCCGTGTCGACAAACGGGCAACTTGGCCCAAGGGTTAACCGCTCAGCCGATTGCCCCTGTGGTTCTGGGCCGTTCGGGCCCAAGCCTCTGGGGATTTTCGCGGCGCGGTGACGCCCCAGCGCGACAAATCCCGTGGCTATTCGGGCAGGGCCAGGGTAGGAGTGAGGCTGGTGACGTTCGCGACTTGTGCTCAAGGCCGCAGTCTGTTTGGCGCGATTGTCGTTGCCGCCTTGCTGACCGCGGCGCCATCGAGGGCTGATTCGCGGGAGATCGCGCTTCGGGTGGAGTTGGCGGCGCCCGTGGGTTGTCCCGCGGCGGATGGCTTCATTGAGGCGATTCGTCGCCAAGGGGCCAATGCTCGTGCAGCGCGGGCCGACGAAGCCGCGCGGACCTTGTCTCTCGTCGTCGAACGACGTGAGGGCGCTTTCATTGGCAGACTCGCTTGGGGTTCGGTCGCTGGCGCGGACGTCCGTGAGGTTCGCGCGGGTCGCTGTGAGGAGGTGTTCGAGGGGTTGGCGCTGGCGGCAGCCATGGAGCTGACTCCAGTGGCGCCGCTCGCTGAGCCGACTCCTCCGGAACCACCAAGACCCGTGACGACGGCCAGCGCGTCGTTGCCGCCGCCGGTGGTCGTTTCGGCATCATCGCCCGAGCCGAGTCACCGAGTCGCGTTGAGCCTGTTTGCGGCGGGTCAGCAGTGGAGTGAGCGCGGCTGGCTGGGGGCCGGCGGTGCCGTTGGACTTCGCTGGGCGAAGCCCGGTTGGCGACCGCGGGTTCACCTGGCCGGGCAATACCTGGCGATGCTTGGTCCGTCGCGCGCGCTCGATGAGTCCCTGTGGCTAGCGAGCGTTGAGCTGTGTCCGCAAGAGTTCGGCAGTAGCCTGCGTTTTGCCCCACTTTGTGGGCTCGGACGAGCCGGTTGGCTGCGTGCACGCGCTCAGGCGGTGACAGTGCCCGTGACTGCCCAGAACCTTGCGCTCGACCTTGGCGTAGCGTCTCGCCTTGTGTGGCAGTTCAAGGCAGGCTTCGTCGAACTCTCCCTGAATGCCGGCGCCGCGCTCACTCATCGACGCTGGACGGTGATGCCGTCAGAGACTGAAGTCGGTCACACCGGGAGAATCTTCTGCGGCGCTGATTTGGGCGCTGGCTGGGAGGTATGGTGATGCAGGTGCCAGCGTTTCAATTCTTTCAGCCGCTGTCGGGAGGTCACCCATGCTGATCCAGGAGCGCTTTGCGGTCGCGCCGTCCCGAATGTCGGGGCGGTGTTGGTTGTTTGGGCTGGCGTTTGCCCTGGTGCTTGGGTGCGACTCAAGTGAGCCTGTCGGACAGGACGCGGACGTGGCCGGCCTGTGGGCACTCACGTTGACCTATGGGGCCAATGGTTGCGCGTTCAACGGGTGGATTCCCGGACAGACCGTGACCGAGCCCGGTCGCTTTTCGATTAGCCAGGACGGGGATTGGGTCACGGCCGAGCTTGAGGGTTGGGTGGCCTTGTTCTCCGCCCTGGTCAACGGCTACACGGTCTACCAGGGTCGTGTCAGAGATGACGCCCTGGAGATGCGGATTCGGGGCACCTTGCCTGTCACGAACGCCGGTTGCACACACGTCGTCGACAGCTCGTTTGTCGGTCATGTTGACGGGGACTTGATGAGCGGGACAGTCGTGTGGCGGAGCAGCGACATTATGCCAGCCGGCTGTATGCGACCGTGCGAGTCGACGCTTGCGCTCAAGGGGGTTCGCGCGCGTCAGTAGCGTTCGGTGGGGGTCAGTCTTTGCACGTTGCGACTGGGAGCGAGCTCGTTGCTGAGGCTCCCCACAGCTCCAATGTGCAAGTGCCTTCGTCCCCCGAGCAGAGCAGCGAATTGCCCGGAGCGTGGTGACCGAGCCAACGTAGGCCGACATCGCTGCAGCTACCCTCAGCTCCGTCTCCGTAGGCGGCGCCGTCGTCGCAAATCACCTTGTAGGTGAGTGTCCCGGTGGATTCGAGAACCACCGTGTGTGTCCTGCTTGCCAGCGCGGTCTTGAAGGGCGCCAGGCTCTTGGCCGTTAGGCAAGGCGTGCCGTCGCTTGCGAGCACCCGATGATTGACGATCGGAAGACGTGTACTGCCCTTGGCGGGGCGACCGATGGGTCCCTCAAGCTCAAGCATCGCGCCGCTGCCAAAGCTGCAGTTCTCTCGGTCTTTGTCGAAGGTGCCTGTCTCCGCGAGCGGCGCGCAGGCCTTGACGGAATCCACGAACTCAGTCCAGCAGTTGCTGTGATTGAGCCACTCGCAGCTCATCGGCTTGAGAGCCCCCTTCTGCTCCGGGACCGGTCCAAGCTCCCAGCTGTCCGCGGAACCATCCCCCGGTTGGATCTCCGTTGAGCATCCGCCCCCTTTGGCGGCGACCAGGGGGAGAACCGCGAGAGCGACGACGAGACTAAGACGAGAAGCACTGCTGCGTTGAGTCATGCTGGGGTATCGCCTCGGTCCAGCGAATTGATCAGCCCTAATAGAAGACCTCATTATTTGCCGAAACGGCCGGTGAGCATCAGCGACGGAACGAACAGGGATTGAGTCCATTTGGTGTGATTGGCATCCGAGCTTTCACCCCAGACCACGGCGCCTGTGAAGCGCGCTTGAGCGCCTAAATGCAGGCCTGGCGCGACGGGCCACTCGGCACCTGGCGCTAGGGACAAACCGACACCGGCGCCTCCCACGGGGTCCGTGTTGGCGACTTGCCGAGTCGAACTGCCTAGATGGGCGAACGCAATTCCGGGAGACAGCTGAAGGTAAAATGGGCCGTCGCTTTGGAAAGTCTCAGCGTAGGGGCCCAGCAGACCAACGCTCAGTCCGTCGAATTCGACGTCTCGAGACTGCCCGAAATTCCCCCAAGTGATTTCACTCGCGGTGGGGCTGCCGGCGTGGGAATAGACCCCCAGCACGCCCAGCGACCAGCTGTCGGAGACCGCTCCCCCGAGCGACAACTCACCCGCAAAACCGCTTCCGGTCGCGGTGCCCTCGATGCGACCCAGGTCCGCCGTGTAGACGTAAATGCGCTCGCTCTGAACGCTGTCGTTCACCCAGGAGTAGCCGAGCGCCCCCCGGAGTTCGAGCCCCTGACGGGGGGCAGCTTGCGTGTGGGTACAGGTGACGAGGACGGATAGAACGAGCAGGCCGCCGAGCGGAATAAGTCGAATTAGGCTCATTTGTAGGGTAATCGCCGTTTGCATCGATTCTGATCAGTTGGACTGCGGGTTGCCTGAGTTTCAGCCGGCGGTTGCCATCTAGCGACCAAACGTGCGACCAAGTGATCACAGCCGCCCTCGGCGGCGATGGACTCGCAAACCTTGCTGCTGGCAGTCGAACCCGAACCCGCTCCGCTACCCGCTCCAGCGCGCCTCAGGGTGGCGCTCGATGCTCATTGGACGTTCGTGGCCCGGCTCCTGCGTCACCTTGGGGTTCGAACCGAGCTCGATGACGCGCTCCAACAGGTCTTCATCACCTTTTCCAGCAAGCTTGGCGAGGTTCTGCCCGGTAAGGAGCGCGCGTTTCTCGCCGCCTGCGCCGTCAACATCGCGGCGCGTCATCGGCGTCGCCTGGGGCGCTCTCGCGAAGCGTCGCAGGACGACTGGAACGACGTGGCGGCTGACAGCAGTACTAATCCGGAGGCAGCGCTCGAGCGCAGACAGCTTAGGGCGCGTTTGTCGAGGGTCCTAGAGGCCATGCCTGAGCCCCAGCGCGCGGTGTTTGTTCTCTACGAAATCGAGGAATTGACGATGGCCGAAATCGCCCAGTCACTCGACCTACCATCCGGCACGGTTGCTTCGCGCCTTCGCCGCGCGCGTGAGCTGTTCCAACAGGAGTTTCAGCCTTGACTGAGCCGCCTCGTTTCCTGCAAACCGGCAATCCGGAAGCTCGCGCCGCGTTGCAGGATGCTAAGTCGTGGCAGCCGGAGCCCGCCCAGCACGCCGCGCTACTCGTGGCGCTCGGCCCGACCACAGGTACCCTGGTGGCCGGTTCCGCCGCGGCGACGGCTACCACATCTGCCGCCGGACAAGCGCTGGGACTTGGCGGCAAGCTCGCGCTGCTTGGCTGGAAGACTTGGGTCGTCGGGGCTCTATTGGTGACTTCTGCCGGCGCGGGAACGCAGGCCGTGCGTCGTCAGCTGGCAACGACTCGAGTGACGTCCAAGCTCGTGGCGCAGCCTCCGAAATCATCTGGTCAGGTGGCTCCGCCTCGCGTCGTCGACCACGCCGGGCCAACCCAGGGCGATGCTGTAGCGGTCAGCTCGGCGCCCCCTACCGCTTTTCCAGCAATGGCCGCAAGCGCAGTGGGACTTGCTGTCAGTCCGGTGGCGACGCTGCCTCACGGGTTGAATAGCGGTTCGGCGCCGTCGAGCGGGACCTCCGCTGGCGCGGGCGATGCGAGCGACGCGAGCGACGAGTTTGCGCTAATGGCGCGGTGTCGCAGGGAGGTCATCGCGGGGCAGGGCGCGGCCGGTTTGCGGAGCCTGGATGAATACGAACGCCGTTTTCCGTCCGGACAGCTCCTGCTCGAAGCCAAGGTGCTGCGGATCCAGGCGCTCGCGGCCTCGGGGAGAAAGGCTGAGGCGCGAGAGGCCGCGCGAGTCTTCATTGCGCGCTATCCACGCAGCGCCTTGGCGCACCGACTCCGACAGTTGGCTGAACTCGACGGGTCCCAGGGCCCTGGGAATTCCGGGCGCTAGAGGCGACACTCGTGGGTCGCGTGGGCGCCGAGCAATTCAGCCGAATAGCACTCGGTAGCCAACGGCCATGATGGCCAAGTCCGCAAAAATATGCGCGATCCATGCGCCTATCAGCGAACCCTGGCGCTGGTACAGCCAGCTGAAGACGGCGCCCCCGATGCCGACACAACCCCCGAGGACAAAGCCCCAAGCGAGTCCGAAGAACTGCGCGGTGACCACCACGTGATGGGCGGAGAAGGCCAGTGCCGCCAGAATATGTGCGCTGGCGGGCGAGACGCATTGGCGTAGTCGCCCAAACAGGAACCATCGCCAAGCGTACTCTTCGAGCAGGGAGTGAAGCACGCTGATGACCAGCGCATAGGTCACGAAATGCTCGGCCACTCCCAGTGCAGTGACCTTGGCCTGGATCCTCGGAGTCGCCGAGGTCACCAGCGGCGCCAGCGGCCCGATGGCGAGCAGCCACATCCCGGCGGCGATCAGCAGACCCACCGCAAATCCCAGGGGAACAGCGCGTAGGTGGTGGGCGATTCGGACGCGGGAGAGCGTCAAGGAGTGACGCAAGATGAAGCGGTCTGCAACCAGCGGCCAGAGCAGCGTGAAGACTTTGGAGCCGGAGTAAAGCAGCTGCACTGCGCGACTATCGGCGAACAGCACGAAGTATCCCAGTGAGGCGACGAACGGCAGCGCTGCAGCGGGGGTGAGCGCAGTGGCAAAACGCAGCCGGCTCGTGGTGGCTGGTGGCGGAGGGAGCGGCGTCGACATACGGAGCGGTTTTCTCCACGCCGCGGCCGGAAGCGCCCGTTCCTCGACAGGCACGCAGGCTAGCTCGGGTGGCGCGCCGCGAGCAACAGCGCCGAGCGCTCTTGGCCGGACCCGTGGGCCAACCAGGACGGGAAAACCCTCCGGGGACTTAATCCAGAATTTCGCTGAACCGTTAGTAGCGTTACCCCCCCATATGACGAACAAGGAGCAGAAATTCGGCTTTGAGGAGCTGAATCGACTCGGCGTGGATCTGCTCGTGAGCGACGCCAAGGGCGCGATCACGCTGCTGTCCAAGGGCGCCACGGAGCTGCTCGGCCTTTCGCCCGGTGAGGGACTTGGACGGTCCTTGGCCGAGCTGCTGCCCGAGTCCGCGGTGCTGTTTGCTCCGAGTGAAGGGAGCTCGGACTGGTCTTTTGCGGCCGCTGGCCAAGAGGGGCGTGGTGCTCTGAGCGTGTCGGCGCTCGTTACGACCGGACAGCAGCGCGTCGTGGTGCTGCGAAGAGAGTCCGAGGCCGAGCGCATCGCGTCCTTCGTTCAAGCGCAGGCCAGCAAAGTGGCGACCTGGGTCGACCTGTGCGCCCAGGGTGATTTCGTCGCGCGTCTCGAGCTGGATGAAGACGACGAGAGCCTGCAGCAGGTCATTGACGCGCTCGATCCGATCGCGGCTGCCGTCCGCAAGTTCCGCGATAGCGTGGTGGCGGTGATCGTGGACGTGCGCCGACTGGGCGCCGCCACGGCTCAAGGCAAACTCAGTACCCGCGCCCAACTTGACAAGCATCACGGCGAGTTTCGTTGGGCAATCGAGGGAATCAATCGCATCCTTGATGCGATTTCTACCCCACTCGAGCTCGTCAATGCTCGCCTTGATTCGCTCGGTCGAGGGGAGCTGCCTTATGTCGTGCAAGAGGTGCAGCAGGGTGAGTTTGAGCGCATGCGTCAGAGCGTCAACCTGGCCATTGATGGTTTGCGCGGCGTGGAAGAGGCGCACCGCGTCCTTCAGTCGCTTGCCGTCAATGATTCCTCTGTGCGAGCGGAAGGGGAATTCCCGGGGGTTTTTGGCGAAATCACGGCCTCGGTCAACCAGCTATCGACACGTATGTCCGAGCTCACGCGCGTGGCCGAACATGTGGCAGTCGGCGATCTGTCCGATCTCACCGCCTTGAGGCAAACAGGCGGTGGCCTCGGGCGTCTCTCAAGCGGGGATCAAATGACGCCCGCACTCGTGCGAATGATTGAGTCGATCGAGCTGCTGGTGAGCGAGTCGCTGCAACTCGCCGGGATGGCTCATCAAGGAAGGCTTGAGCACCGAGCGCGCCTCGATGGTTTGGACGGACGCTTCCGCGAGGTACTTGGGGGCATCAATCAAGCCCTCGACTCCCTACTGGCACCCGTCGGGGAAGCGCTCGCGACCATTTCGCGCCTCGCGGCCGGGGACTTGCGGGCGCGGGTTACCGGCGATTTCGCCGGGGAACACGCCAGACTCACCCAGGCCCTCAATCGCACGGGCGACAATCTGTCGCGCAGCTTCGCGGGTATTGCCGGCGAAGGTCGCACTGTCGCCGTCACGGGGGTCACCCTGCTGAGCGCCACTAGTGCAGCCAGCGCCCAAGCGGAGACGACCGCGACTCAGGCGGAGAAAGCTTCTGGGGCTGCCGTGGAAGTGAGTGAACACGTGGCCTGTGCTGCGGCTGCCGTCGAAGAGATGGGAGCGAGTATCTCAGAGATTGCGCGCAGTGCGACCGAGGCCAACCGCGTCGCCCATGAGGCGGTCACGCAAGCCAATGCTGCGAGCCGCGTGATTCAGGAGCTGGGCAGCAGCAGCGAACAAATCGGACAGGTCATCAAGATCATCACCTCGATCGCTTCCCAAACCAACCTACTGGCGCTCAACGCCACGATCGAGGCAGCTAGGGCGGGGGCAGCTGGACGCGGTTTTGCCGTGGTGGCCAGTGAGGTCAAGGCGCTCTCGCGCGAGACGACCAAAGCCACCGAGGACATCGCCAGCAAGATCGAGGGGATTCAGCAGCGCAGCCGCTCGGCGGTCGGGGTCATCCAGGGGATCGAGGCGACCATCCGTGGGATCTGCGACTCGCAGAGCGTGATCGCCTCGGCCGTGGAAGAGCAGCAGGCCACGGTCTCCGAGCTCGCCCGCGTGGTTCAGCAGGCGGCCCGCGGAAGCGCCGAGATCGCGAGCGCTGCCTCAGATGTCGCTCGCGCCGCGTCCGAGGCGCAGGTGACCTCCGCGAGTACTAAGTCTTCGGCCGTCGCGCTCGGGGAGGTCTCACGGCGACTTGAGGGGCTATTGAAGGAGTTTCAATACTAACTGAAGGGATTGATTCGATGTCTCGTTCAGGTTCCATTGCTTCATCAGTTCCGCCGCCCGACGTTTCGACGTCCCTTCACGGTGGAGTGACGGTACCGGTACTGCGAGCTCAAAAGCGACCCTGTCAGGACTGCAACCATCGAAGCGACTGTCCCCGCATGCGCGGGGAGAATTACTGCTACGGGCGAGCTGCTGCCCAGGGGTCAGTTGCCGTTGTCGGAGCCAAATTGGAGGAGAGTTGAGATGAATATTCAGGAATCACTCGATAGGCTGGCCAAGGTTAAGGGGCGGAGACAGGCGGTGATCGATTCGCTAGTCGAGGAAACCGTCGGGCTGCTTCAGAGCACGCTTGGGTATTTCGCCGTCATGAATGACGCGGAAGACGTACTAACGATGCTCGGCTGGTCCAAGAGCGCCATGGGGGCATGCGCGGTAATCGATAAGCCAATCGTCTATCCGATCGAAGACACCGGGCTCTGGGGGGATGCCGTGCGTGAACGCGCCGCCGTTATCACCAACGACTACCATAACCTCGTCAAGCCGACGAAAAAGGGTTACCCCGAGGGACACGTTCGCGTGGTGCGCCACATGAACGTGCCGGTATGGGTGGGGGACCACATCGCGGGCGTGCTCGGTGTCGGCAATAAGGAAACCGACTACACGCAAGAGGAAGCCGAGATGATGGTTGAGTTCGCTCGCCAGGCCTGGCCGATCGTGCAAAAAGCTAAGGAATAGCGTCCACGATTTCGCGGTAGCTAGCCACTGATAAGCCCGAACACGACATTGAGGAGCAGCGCGATGATCGCGGTGTTGAAGGCGAACGATTGCAGGGCGTGCAACAACACCGAGCGTCTGAACTGAGGACTTGTCACCACGACGTCGGACGTCTGCATGCAGATCCCGATCGTGAAAGAAAAATACGCGAAATCCAGGTCATCCGGCGCTAGATCTCCTGGAAATAGCAGTCCTCCGACGCCCTCGTGGTCTTCGCGGTAGTAAAGGTGAGCGTAGCGCAGCGTCCAGCTGGTGTGATTGAGCAGCCATGCCCCAACGACGGTCGCGAGCGACAAAATGGTATGAAACATGCGCTGATCGAGGGCGACGCTGGTGCGAGCCCTCAGTAACGCCATCGAGGCAATCAGGCTGAGGACTGTAGTCAACAGCACGATCACGTGAACCAGCAGTCGCCCAGGGTCCTCAGCTGCCGAGCGGAGCCTAGTAACGATCGCGCTCGACGTCGCGATCACGACCCAGGTCATGGCGAGCAGGCTCCAGGCGCCGACGTTCCAAGCAGTCAGGAGTCGAACACTCGGACTCAGCTGGAGCGAGAGGGGGAGCGTGAGTACTGCGAGTACCAGGGCGAGCGCTAGCCGTTTGCCGGCAGCGGTGGGGATCCATTTTCTGACGGTATGCAGCGGCATGGATGTGGGTTCAGGGCGGGAGGCAGCGGCGAGACTGCCAGAGTCGAGCGTTCCTTGCGAATCTTGCGCGATTTTGACGGCCTTCTGCCGGTTTCTGGTCGGAGCTGCTGGCGGCGAGCTGCCCAAGAGGCTTGAAGCGAACCTCCTCCCTGGGCTACAGAGTCGAGCCAGATGCCGCACCGATCAGCGCCAGGCTCAGGTCCTCCCAGGGCGAGCGACACCTTGAGCGCGAGTGGCGCGCAACGAGTGCACCGCGCTTTGGTGATGCTCAGCGGAGCTGCAGTCGTGGCCCTGCTGCTAGTCCTTGGACTGCGTTCCGTGTTGCGGCTCGACACCTGGTGGGACAGCTGGCTCTACCATATTCCGTTTGCCGCGCGGTACGGTGGACTTGGCATTCCGTATACCAGCCGTCCCGAGATCGAAGGGGTATTTCAGGGATTCCCACCGCTACCATTTGTGGTTCACGGTTTGCTTTGGCGGGTCACCGGAAGCCTTTACGCCATCGGGATCCGCAATTGTCTAGCGTTTCTCGCGTATCTCTATTTCTGCCATCGCGTGCTCCGGGCGCGCTTCGTGACGGTGGCCCTGGTGGCTCTCACGACGCCGCTAGTACTGATCCACCTCACGACGACCTACTACGACCTGTTCGCGGCCGTGTTTCTCGCGATGGCGGTGTCAGGCTGCGCGGTCGCGCTGCTCTTTGAGCGCTGGCAGGAGCGTCGATTGCTCGGCTGGATCCTGCTCGGACTGGTGCTCGCGAGTTGGTCAAAATTCGTGCTCGTGCCTTGGGTCGCACTGGTATTCGTACTGCTACTGGTCCGCTACGGCATGCTGGCTGGCCCGGCGCGGCGACGATACTTGGTCGGAATCGCGGCTGCGGCCGTGATAGCGGCTTTGCCCTATTTGAAAAACTGGGTCTTGTATCGCAACCCGTTTTGGCCCTATCCGGTGCCCTACTTCACTCATGTCTTTGCCCACGGCTCGGGCTGGAGCTGGAGTGACACCCGTCCGCACGTGCTCGAGGGGCGACCGCAAGTTGAGCTCTTTTTCCGCAGTTTGCTCGAGCTCGGACACCCGAGCTCCCACGCTAACCGCGCCCGTTGGACGATCGATCAGGGCGCCTCTGGTGACCTTGATTTTCGGTCGGGTGGGTTTTGGGCGCCGGCGGTCCTAACCTATCTTACTGCTGCGATGGGGCTGCTGGTCCTGTACAGCACGACCAAGGCGGCGCGACTGCTTGCAGCCTTGGTCGTGGTTCTTGTCGGCTGCGCGGTGCTGCCCTATTCCCACCAGCTGAGATATCTGCTGTTTGTTCCGCTAACCTGGGCGGCTATCCTCGGGGTGCTCGAGCGGCATTTCGCAGCAAGTCGTCCGTGGTTGATGAGCGGTCTGCTTGCCGTTGCTCTGGGGCTGGCGGGTTACATGGGTTTCGTGAACCGTCAGCATCTTCGAGTCGAGCGAGTCAGCTACGCTGAGGCCGCGCGATACTGGGGACAATCGCCTTGGTGGCGGGTGCTTGAGCCCGGGCAGGTCTACTGCGTCGTTGGGCAGACGCAGCCGAGCGCTTATCTGCTCACCGGACCGACGGGGCGAGAGTTCACGATTCACGAGCGAGGCGCGCGAGTAGAGTGCCCTACGGGTGATGTGATCCTCGACTGGACCAAGCCGCCGGCTCTCGCGTCGGAGGTTGCCGTGCGCGCTCAGTCCCTGGTCACCGAGGGCTGCGACCTGGTCTACGCCAAGCACCTGCCGAAGGAAGGGATCCCTCGGTTTGAGGAAGCCCTCAAGCTCGCTCCAGAGCACTACGGCGCGCGCTGGCAGCTCGCTCATGCTCTTGAGCTCGCAGGTGAGCGAGAAGCGGCCAAGCGTGCCTGGAAACAGACCATAACGCTGGAGCTGCTTAGGGGATACCGCGGGGCGGAGGCCCGGGAATCACGGCGGCGTGTTGACGCCCTATCGCGCGAGTCGGTGGCCAGCCCCTAGGTTTCTCGCGCGCCGTGCTGCGGACGGTGCCTACTGGTCGGGATAATGTCTCGGGGGGCGGGTACAACCCGCCCCCCGAGCGACAGCGTCCCCAACGGGATTCGAACCCGTGTTACAGCCTTGAAAGGGCCGTGTCCTGGGCCGGACTAGACGATAGGGACCAGCTAAGCGGCGCGAAAGCTAGTCTGCGATCGGGGTCCGCGCAAGCCAAAGTGACAGGACTTTGTCGAGTCGGGCTGGCGGGCCTTGCGAGCGTCGGGGAACTCGGCGAAAGTGCCGTCATGCTATCCCGACCCGGCGTTTACGTCGCCCTCTTGGCTGTCCACATTGGCTCGAGCGCTTGTACGGACAAGAAAGCCACGGGCAAGACGCAGGTGGTTCCGTCGGCGGTGGTCAGCGCGCCGGCCCCACCAGAAGTCGCTCCCCCAGCGCCAGCCGATACGGACGTTACCGGGACGATCAAGAGCCTTGGCTGCGGAAAGAATGCGACCAAGCAGGCCTGCAGGCTGCTCGAGGATTTCAGCAAAGGGACGCGCTGGAATCCAACCTTGCCGGGCGGTGAGGGACGTTGGGTCGGCTACACGTACACGATCAAGCACGGCGCAGAACAGCGAAGCGCGGGGCTGTTCTGGACGAAGCGGATTCCGACGAGTCAGGCCGGTCTCGGTCGCTTGGCACTCAAGGTTGGCACCGGGGAGTTTCCCGCGACTGTGGCCGAGCACGCTCTAAAGCTCATCGCGACGCTCGCGCGAGGGGACCAACCGTCCAGGCGCAATCAGGCGGCGCCCTTCGCTGAGGCGTTCGTTCCGGAAAAACCGTTCGGTACGGTCGCGACCGACGGCGCATCAATTCGTTTCGTCGCAACCGAAGAGGTCTTGATCCGCCAGTCGGGGCGTCGTGTGGTGCTGGTCGCTCCGACTCAGGCCTCCGATGGTGCAGCCGGAGACGGTCGCTATAGCGAGTATTGGCTGTCGAACTGGTAACCGCGTGTCGCGGCACAATGGCGCAGGTTCGTCACCGTTCTGCCGCCTAGCGTTGTCAGGGTCTTCGCGCGTTCGCGTGCATTGTGTCTAACGTGTTTCGAGGCTTGTCCGTAGAGCCCGTTAGGGACCTCCGGTGGGGGGCTTGGCCCCAGGGGAATTCCGCCGAATAACCCAAAATTTTGGACCATAACGTGGTACGAAGCGAACAATGGACGCTCTCGGGCTTCTGCTACACGACCACGATGTTCTGACGTCTCACGTTGAACATGTCGCCGGCCTCGTTGCGATGGTCGGCTCTCGTGCCGAACCGGATATGGGGCTAATCGGCGAGCTGCTGCGTCAGACGGAGTTGTTGCGGGATGCCTTGATGCAGCACTTCGGCTTCGAAGAGGAGAGCGCGTTTCCGACTCTTCGCGAGATGATGCCCGTGCTCGCAGCCGAGATTGACATGCTTTACTCGGGACACGACCAGATCAGTGAGGCGGTCGCGGTGTTCGAGCGCAGTCTGAGAGACGCCAAGCGGGCCGATCGCCGTGCTGAGATTCTTGCGGGTTACGAGGGCTTCAGCACGTCGTACCATGCGCACGTTGCTGACGAGAGTCGGATTCTAACCAAGGTGGCCGACGCCATGAGCCCGACCGCGCGATGGGATTTTGCCGAACGCACCAAGGCGCATCTCTAGCGGACGCCTCGCAGCGGGGCGACTGCCGCTGGCCGGGCTCCGACGCGGACCCAAATCCGCCGCAAGTGACGGGAGCTGCGCGAGCTAGGTGCCCTGCGGCGCCGGCGCAACCTCGACCCGATTGCGCCCAGCGTGTTTGGCTGCGTAGAGCGCTCGGTCGGCGCGAGAAATCCACTCGGCCACTGGTTCGCCAGGGTGCAGCGGCGTCACTCCGGCCGAGAAAGTCACGCTGACTGGCCCCGCGGGAGTCTCAAGTTGGGCCTGCTCGAGCACCGCGCGAGCGCGCTCCGTCCTTGAGGTGACCTTTTCGAGATTGCTGTCGCGCACGACGATCGCGAATTCCTCGCCTCCGTAGCGCGCTACGAAGTCCTCTTTTCGCAGGAAATGTCGCACCAGATTGTCTGCGACACCCTTGAGCACCGCGTCGCCGGCGGGGTGACCAAAGCGATCGTTGACCAGCTTGAAGTGGTCGACATCAAGCAGGATCAGGCAGGGCTCCGAACCGAGCAGCAGACCGAGCTTGGCGACTTTGTCGATCTCTTCGTCAAAGGAGGCGCGATTGAAGAGCTGCGTCAGGGCGTCAAGCGTTGCCTTGGTGCGCGCGGCGTCCAGCTCATCCCGCAGGACTTTGACCTGCTTTCCGAGACGAAGCAGCTGCTCACTCTCGCGTTCCCGGCGGCGACTCATCGCTGTTCGCACTGCGTCGGCGACCTCGGTTGCCGTGCGCCGCACCGCTTCGGTGTCATTGCCGGCGACCGCCGCGAGTAGCTGAGTCAGCGTGACATCCACCTTGGCATCGGACTCACGATCCTCGCTGACGGCGGCGGTGAGCGCCTGAGCAAACTCCTGCACGGCCTGGCGCAGGTTACCGAGGCCGGTCACGACATAGGCCTGCTCGATCTTACGGGCGGCCTCGAAGAAGCGATGAAGGCTGCCCCAGTCGCGCCGCGGCGAAGTGTCTTCAGGGTCGTTCTGACGCGAGCGTCCGAGCAGGAACCTCTGCAACAGCGCTGAGCATTCGTCCTTCAGTTCCTTAGCGGTTGAGCGATCGGTATCGAACGAGTACTCGCCGAAGGCTCGCAGCACGGCACCGATCGTGTCGATCGCGCGATCGAGTTCGTCCCCCGGGGCAACTGACGTGACTCGCGGCGTAGGGCTGGCCGGCTTTTCAGTTTCCTTTTTCCAGAACATGAGCCTAACGCCGCAACGGCGCTGGCCCCGAGTGGCTTAAGGAGGCCCAGCGGCCCATTGGTACAATGGCCGCAAAACCTGCGTGAAATCGCGCTCGATGATGCGCTCCGAAGGGCTGGCGAGCAGAAAAATCACCGCTCGATGGTCCATTTCTCAGGAATCCTGGCCGCGCCGCAGAATCGTTTGCTTTACTACCGGCGTCTGAACGCTTCCCCTTGCACCGCCCAACGGCTCGCGGGGGAGAACACTCACAAGGATTCACCGATGCCGAAGCTCTCCATCGACCAGGTCGACCTCCAGGGCAAGCGCGTGCTCATGCGCGTTGACTTCAACGTTCCCCAAGACAAGCAGACGGGGGCTATCACCAACACTGCCCGCATCGTCGCAGCGATTCCGACAATCCAGTACGCTCTCGACAAGGGCGCGAGCGTCGTGTTGATGAGCCACCTCGGACGTCCCGATGGCCAGGCCAATCCCAAGTTCAGCCTCAAGCCTGTGGCGGACAAGCTCGCGGAGCTGCTCGGCAAGCCCGTCACGTTCCTTCCGAATTGCGTTGGTCCGGAAGTGGAGAGCGCGTGCGCCAAGCTCGCTCCCGGAACGGTCGTTCTGCTTGAGAACCTGCGCTTTCACATCGAAGAAGAGGGCAAAGTCAAGAACGCCGACGGCACCAGCACCAAGGCTGATCCGAAGAGCGTCGAGGCGTTCCGCGCGTCCTTGTCCAAGCTCGGTGACGTCTACGTCAACGATGCCTTCGGTACGGCGCACCGCGCCCATAGCTCGATGGTCGGTTGCGCTTTGCCGCAGCGCGCCGCCGGCTTTCTGATGAAGAAGGAGCTTGATGCTTTTGCCGCCGTGGTGGACAGCCCGAAGCGGCCGCTCTTGGCGATTCTCGGCGGAGCGAAGGTGGCGGACAAGATCCAGCTCATTAACAATCTGATCGATCGCGCCGACGAGATCATCATTGGCGGCGGCATGGCGTTCACGTTCAAGAAGGTCCTCATGAACATGGCGATCGGCAACAGCCTGTATGATGAGGCAGGCGCTGCCATCGTTGGTGACGTGATGAAGAAGGCGGCCGATAAGGGCGTCAAGATTCATCTCCCGACGGACTTCGTGACCGCTGACAAATTTGATGCGGCCGCCACCGTCGGTGCCGCCAAGGACTCCGAGGGCATCCCGGATGGTTGGATGGGTCTCGATGCCGGTCCCGAGAGCCGTGCTGTCTATACCGAGGTGATCGGTCGTGCTGCGACGATCATTTGGAATGGCCCGCCTGGCGTGTTCGAGATGGCCGCCTTTGCCACGGGCACCAACGAGATGGCTGCTGCAATCGCTGCCGCCACAGCGCGTGGCGCCATCACCGTGATCGGCGGCGGAGACACTGCAACGGCTGCCAAGAAGGCGGGCGTTGTCGACAAGGTCACCCACTGTTCCACCGGTGGCGGTGCCTCGCTTGAGCTGCTCGAGGGCAAGGTGCTGCCCGGGATCGCTGCCTTGAGCGACGCCTGAGCCAAGCTGCGCTCGCTCGCTCGCATGGCCCCCCTGACGTCCTACGCCAGGGGGGGCCCTGCGTTTTTGTCCGGGCTTGCTCGGGTCGCGGGCTTGGTCTACTGCTCTTCGGTGCCAATCAAGCTTCGCTACATTCGCTGCGACGTCTTTACGGAGCGCGCTCTCGAAGGCAATCCGCTGGTCGTGTTCACTGACGCGCGGCGTCTGGACCAACGGACGATGCAGGCGATTGCTCGCGAGATGAACCTGTCCGAGACCGCGTTTGTCCTACCGCGTGAGGGCGCGGGTCATGCCCGCCTTCGAATCTTCACGCCCGAGGTCGAACTCCCGTTTGCGGGGCACCCGGTGCTCGGCGCGGCTTTCGTGCTCGCGACGCCGATGCAGAGCGACTACATCAACATCGAGACCGGGCAAGGGGTGATCGCCGTGCATGTCGAGCGCGCTGGTCAGGATCCGTCATTTGCCTGGATGCAGGTGCCGGCGCCCAAGCTCACGCCGCTCGAGCAGTCGAGCTTGGTCTACGAGGCCCTTGGGCTTGAACCTGGACCGGCACTTGAGCGATTTGAGGTGGGAGTGTGTCACACGCTCGTCGACGTCGGCTCGCGACAGAAATTGACGGCGCTCGTCCCCGATTTTCAGCGCCTCAAGGCGCTTGGACCGCTCGGGTGCGTCGCCTATGCGGCTGACGGGTGCGAGGCTCAGGTGCGCGTATTTGTGCCAGGAGCGGGCATCAACGAGGATCCGGCAACGGGTTCGGCTGCGGGCCCGCTGTTTGTGGAGCTGAATCGGCGCGGCCGGCTCAAGCCCGGCGATCCGCTGACGATCAGCCAGGGAGCAGAGCTCGGGCGCCCCTCGGAGCTCCACGTGCAGGGGCAGCTGGACGGAGACAATTGGCAGCTTTCCGTCGGGGGCGCGGTGCGGGTGCTCGGTCGTGGGGAACTCCTGATCCCCACGCCGCAGGCCGCTGTCTAGCCAGCGTCGAGCGGTCAATGCCCGCGCAACGCCGAAAAGTTCCGCAGCGCTGTCCAATCGAACCCGGGCTTTCGCGGTCTATTGCGCGCCGTCAATGCGCCCGGGCGCGACGCCGAAGTTCGATTCAGCCGGGATGGGCTGTCCGGCGAGGAAGCGCTCGACGATAGGAGTGAGCTCCTTGTCGTAGACCTCGGCCTTGAAGAAATGGCGTCGCGTGCCGGTCTGATCGAACAGCAAGGTCACCGGCACGTTGCCAGACCAGCTGGGCGCAAGCAGGTCCTTGATGTCGTTTAGGGGACGCTCAGCCATGTAATAGGGCGGAGGTACCCCGAGGCTCGACAAGAGTTCGCGCACCTGCGGTTCCGCGCCGGCTTCATCCACAGAGAGCAGCAGCACTCCGAGACCCTGCGGGAGTCGCGTCTTGGCAACGCGCGCCAGCATTGGGAGCTCCTCTTTGCAGGGGCCACACCAGCTCGCCCAGAGATTGACCAAGGTGCCCCGCGGCGTGGGCGGATGCTTGAGCAACTCAGCGAGCGTTGCCGCATCGAGCAGGCGGACGTTCGCGTCGCTGGTCGCCTTGCCGAGAGCCGTCGGTTGCTTGGAGGGCGATGGGGAGTCCAGTGGTCCCGCGCCTGCAGTAGGCGCACGGCGACTCGTGTCGCAGGCGCCAAGGGCCAGCGACAGCAGGGCAAGGGACAGGAGCGGAGCGTGAAGGCGGTTACTCATGGTGAGAATTGGAGCTCGAAAGGTAACGGTTCAGGGCCGCGCCCAGGGCGGCGCGCGGTGTCAAGCGCAGGCCAAGATCGCGCGCCCAGGTGCGGCCCTTCCCGTCAAATCCGCCCAGCTTGCCAAGCCGACGTGCTCGCTCGACGAGCGGCCCCGTCCGGGCAAGTCGATGCTGTTCGTACTCAGCGAAGGCCGGGCTGGGTCGGGTGTTGCGAGTGAAGGCTTCGGCCAGTGCCATGGCGTCTTCAATCGCCTCCGAGGCGCCGCGGGCGAGCTCTGGGAGCATGGGGTGCGCAGCGTCGCCCAGCAGCGTGACCCGTCCACTACTCCAGCTGAGCAGTGGCTCGCGATCCCCGACCTCGGGCTGCTCGAAATCAGCGGGAGGTGTCGAGCGAATTAGCTCAGCAACGACCGCCGGAAAACCCGCAAAGGCTTGCGCAAGCTGGTCCGGATCTGCTGCCTTAAGCTGCGCCAGCGTGGCAAACCAGGCCACCTGTCCCTCTCCGAGCGGCAGGATGCCGAAGCGGCAACCTCGACCCCAGTACTCCACCAGGATGCCACGCGAGGCCAAAGTGCTGCGCGGGGAGACACCCCGCCAGGCGCGATAGCCTGCAGGACGAGCCGGACCATCCTGAACCAACTGTCGGCGAACCACCGAGTTTAGCCCGTCCGCACCGACCAAGACCGAGCCCGTCAGCGAGCGACCGTCACTGGTGAGAATCGTGACCTCTTGACGCGCCTCCTCGAAGCGTTCCGCCTGAAATCCTAGGCGAAACTGCTCGGAGCCAACTCCTGCCAGTAGCAACTCGGCGAGCCTCGCTCGCCCAATGGCGCGAAGCCCGAGCTGAGTCTTGGGCTCGACGGGGAGGGGGACTCGCGCGAGCGGATTGCCCTTGGCACTGCAGACGCGCAGCTCTCGCAGAGGTTCGGCGAGCTCAAGCAGTTCAGCGGACAGGTCAAGCGGCGCCAGTGCCGCGATCGCCCGAGGGGTCAGCACGACCCCCCCGCCGCCGAGCGCGAGCTCAGTCCGAGCCTCGGCTACGCGAAAGGCGCGACCTGAGCGCTCAAGTGCGCGAGCAAGCACCAGCCCCCCAAGGCCCGCGCCGACGATCACGAAGGGTCCGGTGTCGGTGAGGCTGACCATGCTGCGGCAGAGTCATAGCGCGAGCCCAGACCAAATGGGACAGGGAGGGCCCAGCTAGCGCGCTATTGCCAGGAAAACTCGAGCAAGCGCTGGCGATTGAGGCCCAGGCTGTGGTCCACCTTGAGCCGCTTGCCACCGGAGTACTCAATCGCCGCCGCCATCCAGCCTTCACTCGCGTAGGCGTTGGCCAGGCCGTAGACCTCCCAGCCCGAAAGCTCCACTCTGGCGTTCGTTGACGAACGTTCCAGGACCGTAAGCTCCCCGGCGGTGAAGTAGTGCTGCCAGATCTTCGGAAAGCGCGAGACGATGAAGGACGGCGTGCCGAGCTTCATCATGATCTTCATGTAGGTGGCGAGATCCGCAAAGGCGATAGCGGCGCCAACCGATCGCAGAAACCGTGGTTCGCCCTTGCCCCAAAGTTTGACGATGGATTCGCAATATTCACGGAATGACTCGGCCGGAAACTGGGCATTATTGAGGAGGAGCCCGGTCGTCCAGACCGCGCGATCCTCTTTGGTGAGGAGACTGAGTAGCTCGGCGAAGCCGGTCGGTCCATGTTGGTCTTCGACCCACTTTTTCGCACCGATCGCGATTGCTCCCCGCACAAATGCGATCGGGCGCCGCTCTGAACTGGGGGCAATGCGTTGCCAACTGGAGCTCAAATGCGAGGCCGTGGGGGCGGGGTCCAGGGGCATTTTTCAACCAAGACCCTATCACCGCTGCCTCGCGCGCCGCTACAGCTTCTTGAAGATCCGCACGTAGTCGACGCGGTAGTAATCGGGGAAGGTGCCGGTGGAGGTTGGTGCTGCGCCCCAAGCGGGGCTGCCGGCGTCGTCAGTGATCTCCTCGGACAGCCAAACGAAGAGCGGGACTTGACAGACTCCACCGCCGCTCGTGCGCCAGGACTCCACCCCGTCGACGTAAAAAACGTACTCGGTTGGAGTCCAGTCGAGGCCGACCGTGTGCCAACCGCCGTCGTCGACATGGCGGCCCGTGACGGCTTGAAATTCGCCTTGGGTGATGCCTTCGTCGTAGCCATCCCAGTGCAGGGCATGGGAGAGCTTGTCGTCGAGATAGGCCTTCTCCATGATGTCGATCTCGGTGCCGTCGCGACCGCTCTGGTCGACCTTCATGACCACGTCGTCATAGAGCCAAAATGCCGGCCAATGCCCAGGTTGCGTGGGGAATTTCACGCGCGCTTCGTAGTAGCCGAAGGAGTAGACGAAGCGGTGCGGACCGGTTGCGCCATCATCGCGAGCCGTGTCGAGGCTGCCGGTGGAATAGACGCCTTCGGACTCCTTGATCGTCCTGAGCACGACCGCGCCGTCCTCGATGTAGACATTGGACGTCTTGTAGTTGCGGCGGTTGGGCATGGTCGGCCAGTAGGTGAGGTGCGAGTTGTGCACGTGCCATTTGGCCGTATCCACGACGGGCCCGTCGAACTCATCATGCCAAACGAGCTCGTAGCCCGGCTTACCGGGGACGACGGTGCCCCCGGTTCCGCCGGTCGTCGCTGCGCCGCCGGTCGCTGCGCCGCCGGTCGCAGTGCCACCCGTCGCAGCTCCGCCGCTCGCGTTACCGATGCCAGCGGCCGCTCCCGAGCCGTTCTCGCAGGCGAGTCCGATGACGAGGAGCAGGCCAGACTGAGCGAGAGCAGCAATAGGAGTCCGCTCGCTTGTGAGGTCTGCGTGAGTCGTGACCGGTACGGAGGGAGAGCAACTGAGAAAGGACGGTGGTGGGTCATGGGGCTGACCTCAGTATGAAGGCAATTTGGCCCAGATACTCAGAATTATGCCTAAATATCCGCGCAATCGCCGTAAGTGCCAGGCGCGGGTAAGCGCGCTAGACTCGCGCGCGCATGAGCTCTAAAATCTCGATTCGCGACCTGAGTGAGCAAAGTGGCGTTCGATTTGGCACCAGCGGCGCGCGTGGCCTGGTCACCGCCATGACGGACCAAGTTTGCTACGCGTACACTGCCGCATTTCTGCAAGCGCTCGAGGCGCGCGGAGAGATCGCTCCCGGGGGCCGTGTTGGCGTTGCAGGGGATCGGCGACCGAGTTCTCCTCGGATCATGCGTGCGGCCGCGAAGGCGGCGCGTGATCGCGGCTATCAGGTGGTCAGTGCGGGGCTCGCACCGTCACCCGCCATCGCGCTCTATGGGCTCACCGAAGCCATTCCAACATTGATGGTGACCGGCAGCCACATCCCCGACGATCGCAACGGTATCAAGTTCACCAAGCTCTCCGGTGAGATCCTCAAGCCCGACGAGATCGCCATTTTAGCGCAGGAACTCGAGGTGCCGGAGCACTTCGATGCTGAGGGAATGCTGCTCCCAGAGCAGGTTGGCGCCGAGCTGACGACCGAGCCGGAGGTGTCGCGGCGCTACGTCGCGCGCTGGCTCGAGGCGTTTCCGAAAGCCATGCTTTCTGGGAAAAAAATCGTAGTTTACGGTCACAGCGCGGTCGGTCGCGACTTGCTCGTGGAGGTCCTCTCGGGCCTTGGCGCGGAGGTAATCAAGGAAGCCTGGTCCGAGCGCTTCGTTCCGGTGGATACCGAGGCGATTCGCTCCGAGGACGTCGTGTTGGCGAAGGAATTCGCCGCCAAGCATCAGCCCTATGCGATCGTGTCTACCGATGGCGACGCCGATCGTCCCTTGGTTTCCGATGGACAGGGTCGCTGGCTGCGCGGGGATGTGGCGGGCGTGCTGACGGCTTCGTTTTTTGGTGCTGACGCCGTGGTGACGCCGGTGAGCTCCAACACGGTTCTCGAACTCAGCGGGGTCTTTGCCGAGGTGGGCCGGACCCGGATCGGTTCGCCTTTCGTGATCGAGCGCATGCAGGAGGCCGTGGCTGGTGGTCGAGCGCGGGTCGCCGGTTATGAAGCCAACGGCGGCTTTCTGATGGCTACCTCGTTTGCGGTTCCCGGGGGCGCGCTGCTTTCTCCGCTGCCTACCCGCGATCCGATCGTGGTGATCCTCGGCGTGCTCGGCGCCGCCCTGGCGCGCGGCGGTACCGTTAGCGAGCTGGTCGGCAGCTTGCCGTCGCGCCACACGGCCAGCGATCGGCTCCAGAATTTCCCGGTCGAACAGGCCCGCGGCAGGCTCGCAGAGCTCTCGGCAGGGGGCGTTCCGGCCTTCACGGCGCTGACCGCCGGCGTGAGCTCACCGATAGCGACGGTCGACTACACCGATGGCGTGCGCGGCACCAGTGAGTCAGGTGAGATCGTGCATCTGCGCGGTTCGGGCAACGCGCCTGAGCTGCGGTGCTACGCCGAGGCCGACACGGCCGAGCGCGCGAGCGAGCTCGTCGCGCTGATGCTCACGCGACTTGGCGGCTGGCGCTGAGGTCAAGCTTCCGCGCCGCACCAACCAGCGCTGTAGAACGGCCCTTTCGCCGAGATGAAAGGGCCGTTTGCATTCAGCCGACCCAGCGCCTCGCGTTGCGGAACAGGCGCAACCAGGGACCCGTCTGACCCCATTCGCGAGGCGCCCAGGAATGCTGCACCGTGCGGAATACGCGTTCCGGATGCGGCATCATCAGAGTGGCGCGGCCGTCAGGCGTGGTCACCGCGGTGGTGCCCTGCGCGGTACCGTTGGGGTTCTCGGGATAGTGGGTGGTGGGACGACCGCGATGATCGACGAAGCACAATCCGAGCTGGCCTGCCGCCTGGAGTCGCTCGTGCGCGCCGGGCGCAAAGACCATGCGACCTTCACCGTGCGCCACCGCGATTGGAAGGCGTGAGCCCTCCATGCCTGCCAGTAGGATGCTCCTCGACGGCAAGACTTCGACCAGCGCAAAGCGAGCCTCAAACTGCTCGGAGCGATTGCGCAGTAGCGCTGGGAAATCCTCGGCTCCGGGGATCAGCTCCTTGAGCGCCGCGAGCATCTGGCAGCCATTGCAGACCCCTAGCGAGAAGGTGTTTTCGCGCCGAAAAAAGCGGGAGAATTCTTCGCGACTGCGTGCGTTAAACAGGATCGACTTGGCCCAGCCTTGGCCGGCGCCGAGCACGTCGCCGTAGGAGAAACCTCCGCAGGCGACCAGCCCACGGAAGCCGTCGAGAGCGACGCGACCCGAGTGCAGATCGCTCATGTGAACGTCAACCGCATCGAATCCTGCATGGTCGAAGGCCGCTGCCATTTCGAGCTGACCGTTGACCCCCTGCTCTCGCAGGATCGCGATGCGCGGGCGCGCGTGCACGATGGTCGTACCCGTGATCGCGCGGGTGATGTCGTCTTCCGGATCAAAGGTGAGGATCGGACGGCGACCGGGATCGGTGGCATCCGTCGAGAGCTCGTATTCCTGCGCTGCTGACTGGGGTTCGTCGCGGCGACTCTGCAGGGCGAAGGTCGTCTCGGACCAGATGCGACGCAGGGCCGAGCGCGGGCTGGCGAACAGCTGTTCGCCACCGCGTTGAATCACCAGAGCATCGTCCTCGCGTAGGCCACCGACGCGGTAGACGTGGACGCCCGCCGAAAGGCCCTGTGCTGCGAGGATTTTGAGCACCTTGACTCGGTCGCTGGTGCGGATCTGCACGAGTGCGCCGAGCTCCTCGGCAAACAGCGCCGCCAGGCTGTTTCCGGGCAGTTCGGAGAGCTCGAGGGTGAGGCCCAGTCCGCTGGCGAAGGCCATCTCCGTTGCGGTGACGAGCAGGCCGCCATCGGAGCGATCGTGGTAGGCCAGCAGCAGCCCCACGTTGCGGAGCTCAGCGATTGCCTGGAAAAACCCGACTAACAGCGCGGGAGCATCCAGATCGGGGGCAGCGTCGCCTAGGCGGCCGTAGACCTGAGTCAGGGCAGACGCGCCGAGACGGTTTTTACCTGCGCCGAGGTCGAGCAGCAGTAGCTCAGTCTCGACCGCATCGAGACGCAGCTCGGGGGTCAAGCTGCCGCGGACATCGCTGAGTGGTGCAACGCCGGTGATCACGAGGCAGAGCGGCGAGACGACGGACTTACTCCCACCGTCCCAAGCCGTCTTCATGCTCATCGAGTCTTTACCGACGGGAATCGCGATCCCGAGGGCAGGGCAGAGCTCAAGGCCCACGGCCGCGACCGCTTCGTAGAGGGCCGCGTCCTCGCCGGGCGAACCCGCGGCGGCCATCCAGTTAGCGCTGAACTTGATATCCGACAGGCGCGCGACAGGCGCGCTTGCCAGGTTGGTGATGGCTTCACCGACAGCCATGCGCGCGCTCGCCGCTGGGGAGAGCAGGGCTAGCTGCGGGCGCTCGCCCATGGCCATCGCCTCGCCCGCAAAGCCCTCGTAGTCCACCAAGGTGACGGCGGCGTCGGCGACCGGCACCTGGTGGGGGCCGACCATCTGATCGCGGTGCACGAGGCCCGTCACGGTTCGATCGCCGATCGTGATGAGGAAGGTCTTGTCGGCCACGGCCGGGAGTCGGAGCACGCGCGCGATCGCTTCCTCCAGCTTAACGTCTGAGAGCGGCAAGGGGTCGAGCGTGGGCTCGCGACGCGTGACATCACGCGTCATCTTCGGCGCCTTACCGAACAGCACGCTCATCGGCAGATCGATCGGAGTCGTGCCGAGCAGTCGATCGGTCAGCACGATGCGCTCTTCTTCGGTCGCCTCTCCGACTACCGCGAAGGGACAGCGTTCACGCTCCGCGATGCGCAAAAACGTCTCAAGGCCGTCGGACTTGAGAGCCAGGACGTAGCGCTCCTGCGCCTCGTTGCACCAGATCTCCATCGGCGACAGTCCCGGTTCTGCGCTCGGGATATCCCGCAACTCAAAGCGCGCGCCGCGCGCGCTGTCGTGCACGATTTCGGGTAGGGCGTTGGAGAGTCCACCGGCGCCGACGTCGTGAATGCTGAGGACCGGCGTGTCATGGCCGAGCGCGTTGCAGCGGTCGATCACCTCTTGGCAGCGGCGCTCCATCTCGGGGTTGTCCCGCTGCACGCTGGCAAAATCCAGATCCGCCGAGGAGGCGCCTGACGCCATCGAGGACGCCGCACCTCCGCCCAGTCCGATCAGCATCGCGGGGCCGCCGAGCACCACAAGCTTGGCGCCCGGGACGACCTTGCCCTTCTGCACGTGCTCGGGTCGGACATGACCGAGGCCCCCGGCGAGCATTACGGGCTTGTGAAAGCCACGCACTTCACTACCGCCAGCGGTCGGGACGCGCTGCTCAAACGTACGGAAGGTGCCTGCGATGTTGGGGCGTCCAAACTCATTGTTGAAGGCGGCTCCCCCGAGCGGTCCATCGAGCATGATGTCGAGGGCAGACACGATCCGGTCTGGCTTGCCGATCGACTCGCTCTCCCAGGGGCGCTCATAGCCCGGGATCCGGAGGTTTGAGACCGTAAATCCGGTCACTCCCGCCTTGGGCTTGGAGCCGCGACCGGTGGCGCCTTCGTCGCGGATCTCGCCGCCAGAGCCTGTGGAAGCGCCAGGATGGGGAGAGATCGCCGTCGGATGATTATGCGTCTCGACCTTGATCAGGATCGGCGCCACCTCGTGGTGCCTGCGGTAGATGCCATCGCTCAAGTCCGGAAAGAACTTCTCGCAGAGGTGCCCATCGATCACCGCAGCGTTGTCGCTGTAGGCAGAGAGTACGCCACCCGGACTCACCGCATGGGTATTGCGGATCATGTTGAACAGCGAGTGGGGCTGCTCTTGACCGTCGACGATGAAGTCGGCGCGGAAGATCTTGTGGCGACAGTGCTCGCTGTTGGCTTGAGCGAACATCATCAATTCGACGTCGGTCGGATTGCGTGCGAGCTCGCGGAACGCCTCGACCAGGTAGTCGAGCTCGTCTTCGGCGAGCGCGAGGCCAAGCTCGCTGTTGGCGCGTTCGAGCGCTGGGCGACCAGAACCAAGGATGTCGACCTGCGTCAGCGCTCGGGGCGACTCATGCTGGAACAGGGCTTCGGCCTCCGCGAAATCAGCCAAAACGACCTGCGTCATGCGATCGTGCAGCGGAGCCGCCAATCCTTGCGCTTCCTCCGCGGTCAGTGGCGCGCCCGTCACCGTGACGAAATACGCCAGAGCTCGCTCGATGCGCGTGATGGCGCCGGCAAGTCCGCAACCGCTGGCGATGTCGGTGGCCTTGGATGACCAAGGCGAGATCGTCCCTGGGCGCGGGACTACCAGCAGCAGCCTGCCCTCGGGCTGCTGGTCGCTGCGCGGCACGCCGGAATCGAGCAGTCGCTCGAGCGTGTCGGTCTCGCTCGCGGTCAGCGGGCGGCGCGACTCCACGATGTGCGTCCACTCGCTGGCCAGCCCAGTGACGCGCGAACAGGCGTTCTTCAGCGAGGCGAGGAGCTTTTCGAGGCGGAAGGGCGAGAGGGCGGGGCTGCCACGGAGCACAAGCATCGGTTCGTCCTTGCCGACGAGGGAAGGGGCTCGTCGTCGCCGGCGTTCTGTCCCAGCGGGGGGCGAGGAGCAAGCCAACAGGCGCCGCAACGGGCAAATCCGGCCGGTTGGGTCAGAAGTCCCGAGAAATCAGCCGATTAGCTCGCGCGTTTGTGCCAAAAGTACCGGACCTTGGCCCGGTTTTGCTGAGTGGGTTTGGTGCGGCGTGGTGACGCGCGGCGGCTTGCGGCTACCCCGTGAACACTGGGTGACGACTGCTGCCCTGAACCAAAGTCGTTTGACAGGGTCAGCAACATTTGCTGAGGTCCTGCGAGTGAGTCATTGGAAGCTGCATTCCCGCAAATTGGTGCTCGACCGCAAATGGATGAAGCTCTACGAGGATCGCGTGGAGCTGCCCACGGGCGCCATCATCGACGAGTTTCACGTCGTTGAGAGCCCCAACTGGTCGGCGGTGATCGCTATGACGCCGAGCCAGGAGCTCGTGATGGTGCGACAGTACCGTCATGGCATGGGCGGCCTCAGTCTCGAGCTGCCGGCGGGCGTGATCGAGCCCGGGGAAACCCCGCTGCAAAGCGCCAAACGTGAGCTGCGCGAAGAGACGGGCTACGAAGCCGACGAGTGGCTCTCGGTTGCCGAGCTCTCGCCCGAGCCGAGTCGCGGCACGCATCGGGCGCATTTCTTCGTCGCGCGTGGGGCGCGGCTCGTCGGTGACGTTCAACACGACGTCGGTGAGTCGATGGTGGTCGAGCTGATCCGCCTCAACGAGCTGCTCGATGGACTTGCCACGGGTCGCGTCCAGCATGCCGCCCATGTTGGGGCGCTGCTGCTCGCGGAACGTGGGGGACTGCTCGGGCTGCGTCGCAGTGAACGGCCATGACATTTGAGCTGGATTTACGTGGGCAGCGCGCGCTCGTCACGGGCGCGTCCGGGGAGCTTGGTCGCGCCATGGCTCGCTCGCTTGCGACGGCCGGGGCGTCGCTGGCGCTGCACTATTTCCGCGGTGCTGAGCGCGCGCAGGTGCTCGCGGATGAACTGTCAGCGAGCGGCGTCGAGGTCGTGACTGTCGGTGGCGACGTCACTGCGTTTGAGCAGGTTAAATCCATGCGGGCTGAGCTCGCGTCGCGCTGGGGAGAGCCCTCAATCGTCGTCGCCAATGCGGTGATTCAGTACGAGTGGTTGTCTGTGCTCGAGCAACCGTTGGCGGATTTCGCGAGTCAACATGCCTCAACGACGATGCAGCTCGTGCATCTCGCCAAGGTCTTCGCTCCGGCCATGTTAAGCGCCAAATGGGGCCGATTTGTGGTGATCAACACGGAATGCGCGGTGCAGTGTGCTCCCTCCCAGGGCGCCTACGCGACTGCCAAGCGCGGGCTCGACGGCCTCTGTCGCGTGCTGGCGCGCGAGCTGGGTCCATCGGGGATCACGGTCAACCAGGTGGCACCAGGCTGGACGATCGGCGATGCGAGCCGGCGTGAAGGCACTGAGCGCCAGCCGGACTACGAGGCGGGGGTGCCGCTGCGTCGGCGCGGCACCGATCAGGACGTCGCCAACGCTGTGACGTTCCTGGCTTCCCAGCGCGCAGCGTTCATCACCGGGGCATTTTTGCCGGTCTGTGGTGGAAACGTGATGCCGGGATTGTAGGGCCGCTGGGGCTGCGGTTCGACCGCTACTGCGCGTCGCCGAGGTGGATGTCGACCATCAGATCTCCGGCAAGCTGCTCGAGCGCGCGTCGCAGCTCACCCTCGGCCACTCCGCTGGGAATCCCGAGCCGCGCGCGCGCGAAAAATAGCTGTTCGCCGGACATGGGCGCACTCTCGAGCCCCGTCTCCAGTTCCTCAACGTTCACATTGCGGCTCGCGAGCACCTGAGCGATCTCGCGCACGATGCCTGGTCGATCGTGACCGAGCAGCGACAATCGCAGTGGGCGTAGCTCCGGCGCGGCCAGGTCGGCATCGGGCTCAGCAATCACGAGCTGAAGGCCGGCGTCGGCCAGGCTTGCGGCAGCAACGCGGAACGCGTCGATAGTGGCGGAAGGGAGATCCACCCGCAAAATCCCTGCGAATTGACCGCCGAGACGAGCCATGCGGCTCTCGACCCAGTTGCCCCCCTGCTCCACAACGAGCTGCGAAAGGCGCTCGACAAGGCCGGGACGATCGGGACCAAGCAGGGTGAGAACGAGTGAGCGTTGCACTGGGGAGCCTCGGGGGTGGGGAACGCCAGCATATCGCCTTTCCCCGCTTGAGCGAAAGTTCAGAGCGGTTCCCCAGCAGCGCGTGGCGGTCAGTCGCGGCGGGGCTGGTCTCGGGAGGGGCAGTCACGGTACAATCGCCGTCCCTGACCCTGCGCCACCCCCATGAACGAAGTCCTACTGGTCTACGTGACTTGTCCTGATCGCGCGCTGGCTCGCATGATCGGTCTTTCTGTCGTAAAAGAGCGATTGGCTGCCTGCGCGAACCTGCTCGGCGAGATCGAGGCCATCTATCACTGGGAAGGCAAGCTCGAAGAGGGGCGCGAATGCGCACTTTTACTCAAGACGACGCGCGCGCGCCTCAAGGCGCTCACTGCTCGGGTGCTTGAGCTCCACCTGTACACCACGCCAGCGCTGGTGGCTTTGCCGATCACGGGAGGGTCTGCAGCATTTCTGAGCTGGGTGCAGACCGAAACCGCCTTAACGGAGCAGTGCGAAGGATGAACGGCGATCAAATCATGACCATCGGCGCGATCGTGGGACTCACGCTCGTACTCACCGTGATGAAGCTTGCGAGCCTGCGACGCGCGCGCGTCAGGGCCGAGCGCAAGCCCAACGGTCCAAGTCATGCGCCGAAAATGACGCGAACCAAGCGCCACAAGCCCTAGTGGAACCTCGCGTGCGGCTCCCGCCGCGCCGGAGGGGCGCGGCGAGCAGTGTCTGCGACAGGCCGGCGTCAGTGGTAGAGCACGCTCATCATCAGCGCGGCAGAGCGTGTGGAGACGGGCGCAGTGGTGTCATCGACCTTGCCGTTCGTACGCGTGCCCATCATTTGCAACTGGCCACCCACCGACCATTGATCGCCCACCCAGAGATCGTACCCCACCCAGCCTGCCAGCCCTATTCCGCCTGCTTTGGTGAAGCCCGCGACGTCAGAGTGTTTGATCTGAGTCTGAGCGAGGCCAACGGCGCCACCCAGGTGAAAGCCGCCGCGGGGATTCGGGAAACCGTCGACGAAGCCGCCGACCAGCACGGTGCCAACATCACTCTCCCTGAGCGTGCCCTGATACTCGAAATCGGCGGAAGGGAGTGACCGGGTGAGGATTGTGCCACCGATCGCCACTCCGGGACTTGGTGAGCCGCCGATCAGCAGATTGAAGTCCAGCGTGTCGCCCTTGGCGTCGAGGTTGTAAGACGTCCGGGGCGTGTCGATGGTGACGCCCATGGTGCCGAGTCCGACTGACGTGCGCACGTAAAAACCGTCATGCAGGCGGCTGGTTCGTACGACCGGCGGAGCGATCGGATCGATCTGCAAGTGAAGCTTGCCGTCCGCGGGTGCGCTAGCATCAGCGGGCTTCGTCGCTGATGCCGGTGTGGGCGCGGGCGCTGCCGTCTCGGTAGTTGCGGGCGCCGTGGCGACAGGCGCAGGCGGCGCCGTTTGAGGCAGCGGTTCGGCGTAGGTGCCCGGCGGCGGTGCTGGCGCTACCGACGCTGGTGGCTGCTCGGCGCGAGCGACCTGACTTACCAAGCTGCAGCACAGCAGCGAGCAGAGTCCAAGCGACGTGCGAGTAAGGTAGGTCATGCCGGGAAAAATAAGCCCTTTTCCCTGCTCTCGCAAGGGGCGTCGAGCGTTCGCGATGGCCAAAGGCCCGTGATGCTCCGCTAGGCTCCGCGGGGACCCGAGTGGGGCGCTGCGTGCTAGGTGCCCGCCAACGGGACTGAGCCAATGAGTCCAAAGCGGCCAATGCATCGCTGGTTCGGACAGGGCTATCGCCGCTGGCTGCTCCTGATCGCCCTGCTTTTGGCGGCCTATCTCGTGGCGCGGGGCAAAAGCCCGGAGGACGACCTGCGGGCAGACGGCACTTCCTTGGCTCGGGTGTTGGAGCTGGCCTGCTCCCAGCCCTCCAACCTGGACCGCCTCCGGCAGGGTCTCGACCCCAATTTCAATCTTCAGGCGCCGCCTCTCGGGTTGGTCTGTTCAGGTCGGGAGGACTGTCTCGGCCAGCTGACGACGCTGCCGACAGCCGTTCAAGGGGTCCGCGTCGAGACGCGTCAAGCCGTGGTTCGCGTCGACTCAGACAAGCTCGGCGCCAGCCTCGAGGGTCGTCTGAGACTGCGTTGGCGCAGCGCGAGCGGAGCCGAGCAGGCCCTTGAGCGACCTTGTCATATGGTTTTTGTGCGGCGTGACCAGCACTGGCGGCTCTACTCGCTTCAGCTCGTGGACGAGCAGGATGCGCCGCCGGAAGCGCGTCCCTAGGGCGCAGACTGAGCCTGCAGGGCAGCGTTCAACTCTCCGAGTACCTCAGCGTCCTGTTCACTCTGCGCGGCGGCGCGCAGCAACGGCCCGCTCGCCTCGACGGGGAGTTGACCGAGAGCCCAGGCGGCGTGGCCGCGTATCAGCGACTGCGGGTGCGTCGCGAGCAACTCTGCCAAGACTGGGACGGCCTCAAGTGAGCCGCAATTGCCCAGTGCGAGCACCGCGTTGCGGATCAGCTGCGTTCTGCCGACCCGCCGCAGGGCGCTCTGCTTGGCGAGCCGTCGGTAGTCGGTAGAACTCATCTTGGCCCAGGCCAGCAGGGCAGGGAGCTCTAGCGCGCGGCGCGGTGCAAAATCGGTCGGCATCACGGGAGCCGAGTCCGGGCGATCATAGGGGCAGCTCGTGACGCAGTCGTCGCAGCCAAAGATCCGGGTCCCAATCAGGGCGCGCAGCTCCCGTGGAATGGCGCCTCGCTGTTCGATCGTCCAGTACGAGATGCAGCGCGCGGAATCGAGCTGGTTGGGGGCCACGAACGCAGCGGTGGGGCAAGCCGTCAGACACAGGGTGCAGCGCCCGCAATGCCCTTGTCCGGGCGCCGACCGGGGCAGCTCGAGATCGGTGATGAGCGTGGCCAGCAGCACGCGCGGGCCGACCCCCGGCACGATCAGCATGCTGGACTTGCCGATGAATCCGAGCCCAGCGCGCACCGCGGCGGCGCGCTCGAAGAGCGGGGCGGTGTCAAGGCAGGGCCTCCCTCGAAATGAACGTCCCGTGGCGTCGGCCAGGGCCTGGCCGACGTGCCGAAGACGTCCCCGAAGTGCGATGTGATAGTCCTGCCCCCGCGCGTAGCTTGCGATCTCCCCAACGAGCGGGAGTCGATGCTCGCGAGGGGCGGCAATCGCGGCCGCGACGACCACGAGACTGCGCGCGCCCGGCAAAAGGCGCTGCGGATTCCCTCGTTCGGACAGCTCCCGCAGGTAGCTCATGTTGGCGTCGCGACCTGCGGCCACCCATTGCTCGAACCGCGCCTGGTCTTCTGGAAAGGGCTCGGCGGACGCGAGTCCAAGGCGGAAAAAGCCGAGCTCGCGCGCGCGGTCGCTGAGGGTGGTCTCGAGCGCGTCGGGCCCAACAGCCGCGGACGCCTCGGACCCAGGCTCGAAGGTTTCGGCGTTCTGGTCGAGCGCTCCCGAGGCGTCGGGCCCGGGGGAATCAGTCCTATCGAAGCTCATTTCGTGGTAACTGCCCCCGGCGCGGGCGCCCGAGCGGGCTCTCGCCGACAACGCAGACGGACATCACCGTGATCGAGATCCAGCGACTATTCAAGTACTACGGCGAACGACGCGTGCTCGGACCGCTCGAGCTCTCCATTCCCCAGGGACAAGTGGTGGGGCTGCTTGGCCTCAATGGCGCAGGCAAGACGACCACGCTGCGAATTCTGGCGGGCGATCTGCTGCCGAGCTCGGGCCAATTGCGGATTGATGGCGTCGATGCGCTCGAGCATCCCCAAGCGCTGCGCGCCAAGGTGGGCTACCTGCCGGATCGACCGCCGCTCTATGAGGACCAGTCGGTGCTCGAGTATCTGCGCTTTGTCGCGCGTCTGCGCGGCTATCCCAGGAGCAAACTCACCGCAAGGCTCGAGGCGGTGGCAGCGCAGTTCGAGCTCGGCGAGGTGCTAGGCCAGCGCGTTTCGGCGCTGTCCCACGGGTTTCGTCAGCGGGTGGGCATTGCGCAGGCGGTGGTGCATGAGCCGGCGCTGGTGATCCTCGATGAGCCGATCTCCGGCCTCGATCCAGTGCAAATCGTCGAGATGCGGCGCTTCGTGCGCTCTCTCGGGGGTCGCCAGACCGTGCTGATTTCTAGTCATATCCTCACCGAGATCGCTGAGACTTGTGATCGTATCTTGGTGATTCGTGGTGGGGAAATCGTGGCGGACGGCAGTGAAGCCGAGCTGTCTTCCCGGCTCTCGGCGGGGCGCCGTTTTGAGCTCACGGTTCGTATGCCGCTGGCGGCCTCGCCCGAGGGGCTGACGGCCTGTCTGAAGCAGGTCGATGGCGTGTCGGACGTCGAACTCGTGCCAGCACGTGAGCACGGAGCGGAGCTGATCGGAGTTCGGCTCGCGAGTTCTGGGGATCCACGGGAAGCCCTGGTCGTGGCGCTGGTTGCCGCGGGCTACGGACTGCTCGAGCTGCGGCGGTTTGAACGGGAACTTGAGGACGTGTTTTTGCAGCTCTCGGAGGTGCCGTCGTGAACCGGGTATGGGTCATCGTTCAGCGTGAGCTAGGGGCCATGTGGCGTTCGCCGCTGGCCGTCCTGGTGATTGCCATTGGGCTGCTGGTGGAGGGCGTGCTGTTTTACTCGAACGCCCTGCGCGAGCAGCTGGTGAGCGCGGAGGTTCTGGAACGCTTCTTTTACGATGCCAGCGGCGTCACCCTGATGGCGTCTGTCGCCCTCAGCATGCGCCTGATCGCCGAAGAGCGACAGACCGGCACGATCACCCTGTACAACACCGCCCCGCTTGGCGCGGGCAGCGTCGTGTTCGGGAAATACCTGGCGACGCTTACGATCCTCGGGCTGTTCACGCTGCTCTCGGGCTACATGCCGGCACTCGTCTGGATTCACGGCAAGGTGAGCATCGGCCAGCTCTGCGTGGGGCTGCTTGGTCTACTGTTGCTGGCGAGTGCGACCTGCGCGATTGGGCTATTTGCCTCAACGCTGGTGCGAAGCCAAGTGGCTGCAGCCTTGCTCGCGAGCGCGTTCACCGGAGTGCTGCTGCTCGGGTGGGTGCTGGCGCGCAGTATGGATCCACCATTTAACGACTTTTTCGCGCGACTCGCGCTCCATCACATGAACTTTCGACCCTTCATGCGTGGGACCCTCGATCTTGGCGCGGTCGCCTACTACTTGGCGGTGACCTCGACGTTTCTCCTGGCCTCCACCCAGATCCTCGAGGTGCGACGATGGCGCTGAGTCAGCAAGGGAGTTCTCCCGAGGCCCCCGTCGCGCGGGCCGTGATCGCTCGTTGGCCTCTGGGGCTGTTTGTTCTCGGTCTCCTGGCGGAGTTCGTGGGGATGCGGCTACTTGGGGCTGCCGACCGCGGTCTTCGCTTAGGGCTGGTGTATGGCGGTCTAACGCTTGTTGCACTGGCGACCGGTGCGCGATTCCTGGCGAGCCGACGTGAACCGCGTGCCACGGGGCGGCTATTGGCCGGACTGTCGCTGCTCGGGTTGCTCGGGGCCTTGCTTGCCTACCTGCAGAACGAACTCGGGCCCCTCGGAGGCTGGCTGCTCGAGCGCAGCACCGAGTCGCGCGAGCGGCTCGAGCTGTCGACGCTCGTGCTTGCGTCGATCCTACTCGCCGCCTCAGTCCTGTCGCTCTCACTGGCTGAGCTTGCCCTGGCTCCCATGCGCCACGCTCCCGAGCTGGAACATCGGCGCGTCCAGGCCGGCGCCCGTTCGGGACTGCTCCTGGTGCTCACGGTCGCGATCTCGGGTCTGCTCGCGTTTGCAGGCGGAAAAGCTCGGGCGCCTGCGGATTTCTCCTATTTCAAGACCTCGCGACCGAGCGTTGCGACCCTGTCGGTCGCGCGCGGACTCAGTCAGCCCGTCCGCGCGATCGCGTTTTTCCCAGAGATCAGCGAGCCGCGCGAGGAGGTCCTGAGCTATCTGCGACAGCTCCACGCGCAAGCGCCGAAACTCCAGGTCGAGGCCCACGATCGCGTGCTCGTGCCGAAACTGGCACGCGAGCTCCGCGTCGCTGAGGACGGCGTGCTGGTGCTCGCCCGCGGTGAGATGCGTCAGGTCATTCAAATCGGTACCGAAATGAATGCCGCGCGTCACGTCCTGCGAACGCTGGATAGCGAGGTTCAGAAGCAACTCCGCAAGCTCATTCAACCCCAGCGCATCGCGTACTTGACGGTCGGACATGGCGAACTCAACGACTCCAAGCGTCTCGGCGGCACGTCCAATCGCGGGGTAACGCTCCTCAAAAAGCTGCTGGAACTGCAGAATTATCGCGTTTTGGAGCTCGGTCTTGCAGACGGTCTCGCTCGCGACGTACCCGCCGACGCGCATGTCGTGCTGGTACTTGGTCCGACCGAGTCCTTTGCCCCAGCTGAACTCGAGGCCCTGCGCCGCTTTACGGCCCGTGGTGGGCGCTCATTCATCGCGCTCGAGCCCGAGCTGCGCGTCAACACGGGGGCCGAGGGGCTCGCGGCGCGCAATCAGCTCGACAGCTGGCTCGGGGATCTTGGGCTTTCGTTCGAGGGCACTCCCATTGCCAGCGAGCGTGAGTTCGTGGAAAAGAGCTTCAACAAATCCGACCGCGTGCAGCTGCTCGTTAATCGTTTTTCCAGTCACCCCTCGGTAGCCACGCTTCGCAAGAACAATGCGTGGGTGGTGCTCTTTGGCACTGGAGCACTGCGCCGCCTCAACCCGCTGGACCGGCAGTTGGATCCCGTGCTGCAGACGCGCCCGGACGCCTTCCAGGATACCAACGGCAACTACGAGCCCAATCCAGGAGAACCCCGGCGAGCGTTCGAGCTGGCCGTGGCAGTGATCCGACCTCTGGCGGCCGTCGGCACGCACGCTGCTCCCGCCGCTGTCCCGAGCGGCTCGGCTCAGCCCGCCGAGGCACCGAAGGACAGTCGCAGCTACGTGATCGGCGACACCGATGCCTTCAGCGACATCGGGCTGCGCTTCGTGCCGACCAATCGGGTGCTGTTGCTCGACGCGCTGCGTTGGCTCGGCGGTGAGGAGAGCCTCGCGGGAGCCGAGACGGGCGAGGAAGACGTCCGAATCCAGCACACGCGCGCCAGCGAAACGAGCTGGTTTTACGCTTTGCTGTTCGGCGTTCCCGGCTCGGTGTTAGGGCTCTGGTGGCTACTCAATCGGCGCCAGCGCCGAGGTGCTCGATGAGGCGGTGGGATCGAGAACTCGCGCTCTATCTGATGGCACTGGCTTGCGCTGGCGGCCTGGCTTGGCGCAGCTGCGCCGTCAAACCCGACGAAAAATCGGGGCGTGATGTGGTGCTCGGGAGCGCTGCGCTCGCCGAGCTGGTCTCCGTCGAGTTTGATGGTCCGGATCAGAAAGTTCGCATCGGCTCGCACGAGGATCGCGTGGGGCGCTATTTTGTCGTCGATTTTACGGTGCTCGGTGAGTCCGCCGCCGATCCGGACGCGGGCGTGAGTCGCAACCCGGAGTCCAACCCGGAGCGCTTCATTTCGGTTGATTCGGGCAAGGACGCGCTGACCGCGTGGTGGCCGCTACATGTTCGACGTCGGCTTCCGACTGCTAACGCGAGCGCCATCGCCGAGTACGGACTCGCCCGACCGCGCGCCACGCTGCGCCTGAAATCACGCTCGCAGGAGCAGCGCTATTCGATTGGTTCCTCGTCGCCTGGCAGCTCGGAGTACTACCTGCGCGACGATGCGTCGGGAGCCGTCTATCTGGTTGGGGCCGATCAGGTGCATCGCCTGGAATCGGCTCGCGAACGCCTGCTCGAGCATCGTCTTCACGGCTTTTCGCCATCGCTGGTGCGTCGTGGAACACTGCTGTTTGGCCCGCAAAACTACGCGTTTGTTCCAATGGCTGGCGGCGGAGGCTATGCCTCGGCGCAGTCGCCGAGCAGGCGCCTCGAAGCCCTCTCGAGCTGGATGGACAAGCTCAAGCGCCTGAGACCGATGACCTACCGCGAGCAGCTCCCTCAGGCCGCTGTCAGCGTGGTGCGAGTGTCGTACCGTGACGACAATCACGAACTCGGGCACCTGGAGCTGTTTTCGCTGCGAGGCCCAGCGGGCATCGAGTACTTCGTCCAGACTGAATACACGCGCTGGTTTGCTGCTTTGCAGCGGGGCGCGGCTGATTCTCTCGACGTCGAGCTCTCGACCTTGTTCCGCTAGCGGGGTCGAGATTAAGCCTCGACCTTGGCCTGCTCAGTGCTCACTCACGCGGTCCGTTCGCCTTACCGCCGCCCTTGAGCTCCATGCCGCCCCAGGGTTTGACGCGGGCAAGCGCGCCGGTGAGATCCAGGTAGCGTCGCTTGAGCTCGGCGAAACGCTCGGGCTGGGTCTTGGAAAGATCGTGCTTTTCCCCCGGATCACTGCTCAGATCGAACAGCTGGTAACGAAAGTCGGCAAAGCTGAGCAGCTTGTAGCTGCCGTCGATCACGGCGCCGCGCGCTTCGTTGTTGGTGTCGGCGGGTAGCTCGACGAGCACGGGTCGCGCGCTGGGCACGGCTCCACGGAGCTCCTTCACCAGGCTCTGTCCGACGAAGGGGTTGGCGCCGGTATGACCCATCAGCTCGGCCACCGTGGGCGCGATATCGAGATGACTACGCGGGGTATCAAGGTCACGCGCCTGAAAGCCGGGTCCGTGAAAGAGCATCGGCACGTGGATCAGCTCATTCCAAAGCTCGAACGCGTGTCGAAAGACGCCATGCTCCCCGAAGCCTTCGCCGTGATCGCCGGTCACGATCAGGGTGGTATTGGCGTAGAAGGGCTGCTTTTTCAGCCAGGCGAGCAGACGACCAATCTGTTGATCGGTGTACCAAATCTCACCGTCATAGCGAGCGCGTGGTCCCTTGCCAAAGTCCGGCGCGCCGGCATGAGCGACATACTGGTCGTGGGGATCCATGTAATGCAGGTAGCCGAAGAAGGGCTTTCCTGCGGGGACCTTGGCCAGCTGGGAGAGCGCCAGCTCCGTTAGTTTTTCACCCGTGACGTGGTTGTCGGTGGTGTTGTCGAAGGTGATCCCCGAGACGACCTGCCAGTCGATGAAGCCCTGGTCCATGCCGTTTCCACGATTCATGTAGGCATGGCCATGCGCTGAGACGGTGTGAACCCCGCTCGACGAAAGCAGCTCGGCCAGGAACTGGTTGCTCTGCGAATAGCGGGTAAAAAACACGCCATTGCGCTTCAACGTGGAGGGATACTGACCCGAGAGAAAGCCCGCGACGCTCTTAGCGGTGTAGCTCGAAAGCGCGTAAGCGTTCGTGTAGCGCACCGATTCGGCGGCAAGCGCGCTCAGGTTCGGCGCGATTGGGTGCTTGTAACCGGCCCAAGGCATGTCCGCTCGCATCGAATCCACGACGAGCAGCAACACATTAGCGGGACCGGTTGAGGCAGCTGGGGTTGCGCTCGGTGCGGGGGACTCGGGCTTGCTGCTACTGGCGCCGAGCGCGGCAGCTGATTCAGCTTCGGCGCTCGCCGGCTGCGAGCCAGGCTGGGCGCTCTCGCTTGACTTGGCGCTGGTGGGTGCGGGCTCCGGGGTTGCCGTTGCGGACTTGCTTGATGCGCTCGCGGCACATCCGACCAGCCCGCTCAGCAGTCCGAGCGTCGCGCAGACGGCACTGGCATGGCGGACTCGGGGCCTTCGGGAATCGCGCAGAGAATCTGGATTCATGAGATCACTTCTTTGGGGGGCCGCTGGGGCCCTCGGCGAGACGACCGCTCTCGAGCTTCATGCCGCCGTAGGGCTCGACGCTCGGAATCGCGGCAAACGTTCGGTCGAACAGCGCGCGCAGCTCCGTAAAATGGGCCGGATCGCTCTTTGACAGATCCGTCTCTTCCTTCGGATCGGCATCGATATCGTAAAGCGTGTAAGGGCCCCTGCGGCCACGCGCCAGGAACTTGAACTTGCCGGAGATGATCGCGCGGCGCGCCGGATTGTGAGAGTCCTCGGCCAGTTCGAGCACGATCGGTTCGTGTTCCTGTGGAGGCTGCTGTCCGGTGAGCTCTGACACCAGGCTCTTACCCAGAAAGCTCGGGAGGGCAGGTTGGCCGAGTAAATCGACGATGGTTGGCGCCAGATCGATGTGAGAGCGTCGCTGCTCGATACGTCGCGCTTTGCCACCGGGCAGGTAGACGATGAGCGGGACTCGCACCAGGTTCTCCCAGAGCTCGAAGGCGTGGCGATAATGCCCATGCTCGCCGAAGGCCTCGCCGTGATCCCCCGTGATGATCACGGCCGTATTGGCCCACCAGGGTTGCTGCTTGGCCCAGTCGAGGAATTTCCCGATATACAGATCGGTGTACCAAACCTCGGAGTCGTAGCGGTCACGCGCCTTGCCGCCGAATGCGGGCGCCTCAGCGTGCGACAGGTACTGATCGTGCGGATCGCCAAAATGTGCCCAGGCAAAGAACGGCTTGCTCAGGTTCTCGGGCTTGCTGAGCAGCTTTTTCCCAAGTTCGAACATCTTGTCACTCGTGACGTGATTGTCCGTTTGCGGGTCGAAGGTGATCCCGGGGGTGAGCTCCCAGGCGTCAAATCCCTGGTCGATGCCCTTGCCTCGTCCGAAGTACATGTGCCCGAACCAACCGGTGGAGCGGATGCCCTTTTCCTTCATGACTTCGGGGAAAAAGAGGTTGTCCTTGGGGTAGCTCGTGAAAAACACGCCCGTGCGATACAGCGTTGAAGCGTAGCGACCGCTCAGCATCGTGGCCACGCTCTGCGCCGTGTAGCTCGACACGGAGTAGGCACGCGGGTACGTGACGCTCTCGGCCGCGAGTGCCGTCAGGTTGGGTGCGATCGGCCGCGGGTAGCCCGTCCAGGGCATGTCCGCCCGCAGGCAGTCGATCGAGAGCATGATCACGTTGAGCGGACCCCGCGTGACGGCCGGGGCGGCAGCCGGCGCGGCATTCGCGACGCTCGCGCCCGGTTTGCTTTCGGACCGGGTGCTGGCTGCAGTGGGCTGGCGACTGTCAGTATGCTCGCGACGTCCGCAGGACAGGCAGAGCAGGGCGAGGACGGTGGCTTGGCGCGGGCCGAGGACGGTGCGGGACACGGCCCGGGCCTAACCCAATCGCGGCGGCTTGGCCAGCAATCTGAAGGGCCGGCGTCGGAAAACGCCGGCCCTTGAAGAGCCCTCGCTGAATCCGGAGGGCTCAGGGCCCCTTGAGGATTTCCTTTTCGACCGCGTCGAGCTGTTTTTCGAGATCCTCTTCGCCAATTTCCTTGGCGGCCTCCGAGGCCAGATCGTCCGCGGTCACGACGGCGGCGTCATCCTCGGGCTCGGCTGCCGCAGCGGTTGCCGCAGCAGGGGCCACGGGTGGACCGACCGGGGCCGGGGCCAGCGTCGTGGTCGGCGGGGGTGTGGATTCCTGGGCTTCGTGTTTCGAACAGCCCAGGGCTAGCAAGGCGCAGAGTGCCAGATGTTGCGGCTTCACGGTTTTGCTCCTGGGGTTACGGGGGCAGCATGCGCCGGGGACGCGGGCTGGGGGGCAGCAGGCTGGGCGGCTCCAGCCGTCAACTCAGCCATACGCCGCTGGTGGCGTGCCTCTTCCTTCACCCGTAGATCACCGATGCGCTTGAGGTGGCGCGTCTTCTTCTGCTGCTCGGCCAGCGCGGCGAGTCGCGTCAGCCGCGCCAGGTTCCAAGCGTGACGACGCAGCTCGTCACGAATCGGGGGACGAGCGATCGCCTCGGCTCCGTATTTCGCTCTCAGCTGCTTGAGTTGCTCCATGCGCCGTTGGTGACGAGCCGCTCGTTCAGCCTGTTTTTCTGGGCTGCTGTCGGCGGCCTCCGCCTTGTCCTCGCGAAGCTCCTTGCGATCCTCACGAAGCTCCTTGCGATCCTCATGGAGTTCCTTGCGATCCTCATGGAGCTCTTTGCGATCCTTCTGGAGCTCTTTGCGATCCTTCTGGAGCTCCTTGCGGTCCTCGTGGGCGGCTTTGGCCGGGCGAGACGCCTCGTGCGGGGGCGTCCCAGGGGGCGGGACTTGAGCCTGGGTGAGCGATGGGCTCACCAGTCCGACGCAGAGCGCCAGGCATGGGGTGAGCCAGCGCCATTGGGAGCCGTTCATCGTGGGTCTCTCCTCTCGAGGGCCAGGGTTCGCAAAAGGGCGGGCCCGAGCGCGCCACTATGAGCGACTGTGGGAGCCATCCGCAAGGGGGAGCGGAACGGCCAGGGAACCGATCCTCACGGCCTGCAGTCCCTCGCGGGTGGCCAATAGGAGCCAGCCCCCACCGCCAACTTCAGATGAAAGGTGCCAGAACTCAGCAATTTCTCGCGAAATCAGCGCGATCCTTCGCCAACGGAACCATCGGCGTCGGCTGAGCTCCCAACCGGAGTCGGTCAGACTGAGTCGAACGGCGCGACGCCAATTCAGGATGAGCAGAGCCACCGGCAGAACGACGAAAAGCAGTCCGAGGCCGATCCCGGGTGGGGAAATGGGCCCCGCGCGCGCCAGCTGCCCCTGGACTGCAGCGACGGCCACCAGGCTGCAGAAGGTCGTGGCCACGCCGAAGAAAACCAGCACGCGTCTAGGCGCCTCGGCGAGCGCACCTCGAAATGGCGGCTCAGAACTTGAGCCTTGCGGTGTCCAAGGCAGCGGCGAATCGCCGTGCGGAGTCGGCGTGCACAGGGCCTTCCATTCCGGCAGGGACAACGTTGTCAGCGCCTCGCTCAGCTCGACGGTCGTCCACAGGGTAAGCCAAGCTTCCGGATCCCCTTTGCCCGTCGCGAGCTCGAGCTGCCACGAAAAACCGGGTTCGGCTGGGTCAAACTCGAGTTTTGCCGTCTCCCGAAGTCTCACGCGGCAGGGGAGCGCGGCCTGAAGCGTTCGGTTGCCCAGCACGAGCCGTCCCGTCACAGTGTCGAGCGCAAAAGTGGTGCGCTTGACGCCCCGAGTTACGAGGCTCGCGCAGGCCAGCAGCAACAGCGAGGACCCAAGCACCCGACTGCTGAGCGCGTGCCATGGCGCCAGCAATGATGCGAGGGTGATGAGCGCCAGGGGCAACGCGAGCAGCAACCACGCTCGAGGCTCCCAGTTTCGGCGTCCAAGCAGCAGGGAACCTTCCCGAACAATCAGCACGCCCCGACGCTACCAACGCGGGCATCCGATCGCCAGCCAGCTCCAAGGGAACGGGTCGCTCTTTGGCTAGAGCCCGCTGCTCGGGGGCGTCATGCCGCGTTTTCGCCAAGCATCGCGCAGGTGTTCCGTGGCGTTGCAGTGTCGCGAGGGTGAAATTTCAGGGAGGAAACTCCACAAGGGTTCCGTGGATTGTAACTATTGGATATTGCATGGAACTTAAATGGCACGGAGTTTGCTCTAGTGAGGGGCAGCGGCAACCAGAGACGCTACGCGTTTCGGTTGCTGCAGAGTCTATCCGACGGGCCCAAGCGCCCCCCCCCTCCGCGGGGCCCGTCGAACTTCTTCCGCGACGCTCTGGCCAGCCCCCCCCTCCTTGCCAGAGCGTCGCTTCCTATTTTGTCTTGCGCGGCGTGCAAACGGCGCCGCCGTAGCTGACGAAATCTGGGCCCAGGCTCGTGACGCGTGACATGGACGAGCTGTGATTTCGGCTCGCGTTTGGTGGTTGGCCCCCTGGGCCGTACTGGCTTGTTCGAGGACTCCCTCGGACCAAGGTCCAACGCCTCAGATCTCTGCCTCGGCGCCTGCGGGGAGCGCAGTCCCCGTCACCGCGCCGCCCGTGGTGGCCCATCAGGTGACGGTGGATCTCTCGGGTGCGACCCAGTTGCCCCCGCCGCCCACACCAGGCAGTCCGAGACTGTTCCCGCGCGCGCTGCGAGTGCCAGTCTACGATGCTCCGTCCAAAGACAGCCCGCTGGTCGGGCTCCTGCGACTTGGCAGCAGCGTCGCTCTACGAGGCGCGACTGAGCGTCGTGGTGGTTGCAAAGACGGTTGGGTTCCGATCGTTCCGCGCGGTTACGTCTGTCTCGATGCGCAAGCCACGCTCGACGAGCAGGAGCCGTTGGTGCGCGCAGCGACGGGGACTGCGCCCGCCGTTGAACGTCGGCTCCCGTACATCTACGGAACCGTGCGGCGCCCAGGCCCGTATTATCGTAAGCTGCCGTCGCGGGACGAATTGACTCACGCAGAGCGTGATCTCGACGCACGCATGGACAAGTGGTTCGCGGCACCAGGCGAGATCGGGGCGGGCTTTGCGCAGGAAGTCTGGGTCCGCGGCTCGGCGCCGGTCGATCCAGTAAATGCCTGGAAAACCCGCCAGAGCGACGCGCTGCCGGCCTTTCTTTCCGCTGGCGCCATGCCGCCGCGCGTGGCGGGACGCGAGCCTGCGACGGACCCTTTGATCGCCGCGCGCATGGCCCCACGCACTGGGTTTTCTTTCTCACGAACCCTGCTTCATGAGGGGCGTCGCTATGGGCTCACGGGGGAGCTTGAGCTCATCCCGACTGATCGACTCCGACCCATCCAAGGCTCGGAGTTTCACGGCGTGCGACTGCCCGAGGACATCGAGCTGCCGTTCGCGTTCGTGCGACAGCCCGGCGCGCGTCTCTGGCGGTTTGACGAATCGAAGAAAAAGCTCGTGCAAGAGAGGGAGGCAATCTATC
>JBBRAB010000010.1:0-134914 GCA_038207155.1 Polyangiales bacterium | reverse complement strand
GCGCCCCGCGAGCACCGCCTCGCGCGGCCTGCCGCTCACGATGATCGCCGCGGCCCGTCCCCGCGAAACCACCCCAATCCGACCGAGGTGCCGCCACTAAACTGACGCTCTCCGGTGTCGCAGAATCGTTGACAGGTTCCGAGCCAGCAATAGTGAGGGAAGGAGGAGCACCAGGCCGCGGCCGACCCACACTCCCGATGTGCCCGCACTGAGACGCGCCAAATGGCCGCAGTTCTCCCCCAACACGACGCTTCGATTCCCCAAGATTCTTCGCTGTTCCATGCTTCCCCTTGCAGTCTGAGGGACAGACGTCCCCAACAGACGTCCCCAACAGACTAATTTTGAAGTAATTAGCACCCCATACTCGTGCGTCAATCGAAAACTTTCCACACCCTAACGAGGCCCCATGGAGTGTCAATCTCACTGAACTGTGACACTCCGTAAGTACTGGACCTCCGCCAACCGCCCTCGCTCCGCTTACGCGTGCCGCCAAGTCAACGCACATCGCGATGATCGATGCAGCCCTTCCTTCGCGCCTCCTCGTGCCGTCCAGCACTCTACTTGCCGCAGCCTTCGGGTAACCGCGCATCGGTTCGCGCTTCACAGATGAGCAGGCGACCGCGAGCATCTAGTGAAGTGCGGCGGCAGTTCTCAAGGGCGACGCGCGGCTGCTGACGCCCGCAGTAAACCCGGCGTTTCGTGGCCGAAATGCGCCCCCCAAGCAACCCCGCTGCTTTCTCCTAACTGATGCCATTATGCGCAGTAAACGCGAGAGACAACTGATGGGGTGACGCTAGCATTGAAACGAGCAGCGCTAGGTAGGATGCCAGGGATTGCTCCATTGCGCGGTTCGCGTGGTTCGCGTCGTCGGACCACGCACTGTGCACGTCAGCGACGATAAGCGGCAGTCCGAAGGACCGACGCTGTGCCCTGGGCTCACTCGGTGCGAGGCGCCTGGCGCAACTGAGCGACGGACCATTGTCCGAGCACGTTGCGCAGTCGCTGCCGATGGTCTTCGCTAAAGCTGCCGCTGTATTGCCAAACGGGGCGTCGCTGGCTGCTGTAACAGCGCAAACGCCCCGTGGGGTGGGGCGCCATGGCGAGCACGTCACGAACGTCACCGAGGAGTCGCCGCGGCAGGCGACCCTTCATGGTGACGATTTGACCGCGGTCCACATCCATTCGAAACAACGTGTTGGCCGCTACTGCAGCACGAAGAAGCCACAGTAGCGCGCCAGCAATGCTCAGCAGGGTAAGCGTAAGAGTCAAGGTGACCTGAACCCTAGCGCCCGAGTTCCACGACCACCGTCACTTCGCTGCCGGGTGGAGCGAGCGGGAGCGGAGCGCCCGGCGCGACACTGACGCCGTCCACGCTGATGCGGACGACTCCACTCTCAACATGCTGCGGGTTGTTTACTATGATTTGGTAGGTGGCACCGCGGAAGCGGCGTTCTACTTTGAAGCCGTCCCACTTGGCGGGAATGACTGGCTCGACGCGCAGGCCGTCCCAGTCGGGACGGATCCCGAGCAGGTACTGGGTTCCTGCCACGTACGACCAGGTCGCGGTCCCACTGAGCCAGGGCAAACGCGAGGCGCCGTGACGCCTGCTGTAGCGACCGTGCGTCGACTGACAGTGCACGTAGGGTTCGATCTCGCGGATCTCAGCCCGGTCGTTGTACGCAGACGGCATGTACGCGCGGTAGTACTCATAGGCGCGGTCGCCACGTCCGAGCATGGTCTCGGCGATCACCGCCCAACCCTGAGGGTGGCAGAAAATGCCGCTATTTTCCTTCATTCCTGGATTAAAGAGCACCGCGCGGATCTCGTTACAGGGCACTTTCTCAAAGGGTGGAGCGCACAGCATCAGGCCGTAGTCCGTGGCCAGCTGCTGGTGGCAGGCGTCCATGGCGCTGACGGACTGCGCGCCACTGGCAGCGCCACTGAGCACGGCCCAGGTCTGAGCGTTGAGGAAGATGGAGCCCTCGGCATCTTTGGCGGAGCCAATCACGCTGCCGTCTTCACGGAAGGCGCGCACGAACCAGGCGCCATCCCAGGTGTGCTGTTGAATCGAGCGATCGAGCTCGCTGAGCTGATCCGTGGCCCAAGCAGTTTCACTGCTTCGCCCAAGACGCGTGGTGATCTCGACGTAGGTCCGCAGCGCGTGTCGCAGCTGGAACGTCACCATCACACTCTCGCCGTGATAGCCGAGTTTGAGCGTGTCGTTCCAGTCGGCGGAGAGTCCGCAGGGCAGTCCATGGGCGCCGCGTCGCTCGAGATTGAACTCGATCGCGCGCCTCAGGTGACCGAGCACCGTGGCCTCGCCGGCGTCCGCATAGGGCAGAACGCAGTCCAAGAATGCTGTATTTCCTGTCTCTTTGACGTAGGCGGGCACGGCATCAAAGAGCCACAGACTGTCGTCGGAGCGGTACTCATCGTCACGCGGCAAGGGCTCAGCCCCGGGACGGTGAGCAAAGGGCTTGACGACGGGCAGCGCGCCGCCGGTCGAGGCCTGACCTGTTAGCATCAACTCGAGTCGCTCACGCACCTCTTCGGGCAGCGCGGCCATCACGCCGAGCAAGTCCTGAACGGTATCGCGGTAGCCAAGGCCGTCGCGTTCACCGGAGTACACCAGACTGGCCGCGCGCGACCAGGCGTAGGTGATCAGGCAGTTGTACGCGTTCCACACGTTGAGCATGTGATCGAGCTCGGGATCGGGAGTCTCCACGCGCAGGCTTCCGATGCGATCGTGCCAGTAGCCGCGCACCGCTTGCAGGGCGGCAGCGATGCTCGCAAAATCTCCCATTTCCTCGCGCGCCTTTCGGCCCGCCACTTCACCACGACCCACGCCGAGTAGGATCGCAACCTGCTTGGTCTCACCGGGGGCAAGCGTCAGGCGCGTCTGCAGCGTTCCGCAGGCGTTGTCGCCGTGAGCGAGGCTGCCCGTGGTGCGACCAGTCTCGACGACCTGCGGCTCGCGGTAGGTGCGGTAGGGACTCCCGAGGAAGACCTCGCGATCCGAGTCAAACCCGCTGATCTCAGCGCCAACCAGCGTGATGAAGCTGTGCCGGCTCTGGTCGCGGAACTCGAAGCTCTCGGGTACCTCGGGAAGATTGTGGGACGTGCTGTGACAAAGAATCCCGTCCTTGAACTCGGTGTCGACGATGTACTGAGAATACTGAAGATTGAAGGTGTCGTGCCAGACGTGCCACTCACTGGCGAACTCGAGGTAGCTAAATAGGTCGAGCGTGCGCTCCTGATTGCCCTCGTTGGTGACCTCGAGCCACCAAACTTCGTAGTGCTTGTCGAGTGGAACAAAATACGTCGTGCGCGTGGCGATCTCGGAGTACCGGCTCTCGATGATCGTGTAACCCGTGCCGTGACGACAAATGCTCTCGTACTGCTCGAGAGGCTTACCGACGGGTTGCCAGGCGTTGGACCAGTAGTCGCCCGTCGCTGCGTCGCGCAGGTAAAAGTAGCGACCGGGTTGATCGAGCGGCACCGAGTTGAAACGCAAGCGCACGAAGCGCCCCTGAGCAGCCGACTTGAAGAAGCTGTAGCCACCCGCGTGGTTCGTGATGATCGCCCCGTAGGAGGTGGACCCCAGGTAGTTGCTCCAAGGTCGGGGCGTGTCGGGGCGGGTGATCACGTACTCCCGTCGTTTGTCGTCGAATTGCCCAAAACTCGTCATGGGGCGGACAGTAGTGGAGAAATCAGCTCGTGAGAATCGGCTAAACAGCCGAAGTTGAGAATCATCACTCGCCCCGCGAAGGTCCGTGGCGGAGCGGGCACGGACTCTATGTCAGGCCGAAGACGGCCTCCGCGGTCCGGACAGCATCGTTCCCGCGGGCCCCCAAACCAACAGAATACCCGAGAAAAAGTACCATGAAACTCTCCACCAGCTTGCTTGCTCTGTTCATCACCCTCGCCCCCGCCTTCGCCCTGGCCGCTGAGCCAGCGCCGAAGGATGCACAAGCCGACACCTCCGCCCGCCACGAGGGCAATGGTGAGGTTCGCAAGGAGCGCAAGGAAGCCCGTGAGGCCACCAAGGACGCCCGCCACGAGCGCAAGGAAGCCCGCGAGGCCGCTCCGGGAGATAAGAAGGAGGAGCGCAAAGAAGCTCACGAGGCCTCCAAGGAGGCCCGCGGCGAGCGTCACGAGGCGCGTGAGGCCAACCGTGAGGCCCGCAAGGAGCGCCACGAGGCTCGTGAGGCTAACCGTGATTCCCGCAAGGAGCGCCACGAGGCGCGCCAGGCCGGGCGTGAGGGACGCCAGGAGGGACGCCAGGAGCGTCGTCAGGACCGCGCCGCCAATCGCACTGAACGCCAGCAAGCACGTCAGGCTCAGTAACGCGGAACCCTTAGCTTAATAAAATGCACACAACCAAGTGCGCAGCCCTGGCGGTCCTGCTCTGGGGGTCCTTCGCGTCAGGCGAGACCCCCGCTCCCGCTCCCGCGCCTGAGGCTCCCCCCTCCCACCCCTACTCGGTGCGCGAGGACAGCACTTTCGGGCGCACGGACGGGCTTCAGAGCAAGACCTCTTCTTACTTCTTGGCCCAGCGCGTGGGTGCCGGTTTTCACCCGACTGACGCCTTGCTGCTGGGACTCGATTTGCGCGGCACGCGCTATTTTGAGACGAGCTCGCGCAGTGCCTTCACCGCTTGGTTGGTCTCAGCCAATGCGACGTATGAACTCAGTGACCACTTTGCCCTCTTTGCGAGCGGCACGTTCTCCCCGCGGAGCCAGACATGGTTGACGATCCCACTCACACTTTCCGGGGCCTCGAGCCCGACGTCAGTAAAACTGTCGTCGACCTCGTCCTCGTACAGTGGGGAGCTGGGAACCGAATGGGGTACGAACGGGGACTCCAACTACGAGACCGTGGTCGAGGCCTCGACCGGACTGCTTGCTTACAACGTCACCGAAGGTTCGGGGGGCAAGCGCAACGCGGGAGCCTCGCTCGGCAGTGTGTGCGGGAGCGATCTGGCCTGTCGCGCCGAGTTGGCGAGCATACTCGGCCGCGAGGACCAGCAAACGTATCAGGGACGCCTCTCGCTCGGGGTGACCGAGACGCTGCATCAAGACACCGATCTCGGGCTGATGGCGTCCTACTACGCGTATGCGACGTCCGTGACGCAGCAGGGACAAGCACGAGCGCTCCTGTTGGATGGCCCCTCGGCGGCGGACGGTCTCCCGATATTGCCGCTGCATTGGGCAGTGCAGCCGAGTCTGCTGCACCGGTTCAACGGGTGGAGCGTGAGTGCCTACGGACAGTATGCGCCGTACATCGATGCCGCGGGTCACGCGATCTCCTACGGGGTTCGAGGCGACGCCTCGCTGACCAAGACTCTGAAACTGCGCGCCAGCGCCAACCAGCTGCTCGACTACACCACCGACGGTCTTGCGACGAGGTCCACGTGGGCTACTCTCGGGCTGAGGTTGTCTTTCTGACTCCAGACGCGGAAGCCGATTTTCCGAGCGATCTTGTCGAGCAAGCTGAGCGACGCCTCGTCGCAAGCGTCGCGTCGGGAGATCAAGCCGCGCTTGGACAGCTGTTTGACCGCTATCACCTGGCGGTGTTTCGCTACCTTTCGCGGCTCAGCGGTTCGGACTCAAGTCAGCTGGACGATCTGGTGCAAGCGACGTTCATCGAAGTCCTGCGCGCGGCGCCCAGCTTTGATGCGCGTTCGCGCGTCCGGACTTGGCTGTTCGGGATCGCCTCCAACATCGCCCGCCACCATCGCCGAAGTGAGGGCCGACGTCGGCGCTGGCAGACCGTCGTCGACGAGCTGCCCGAGGAGGAACCGGCGCGCATATCGCTACCCGACGGCGCGCTCGAGCGAAGTGAACTGCTGGAGCGCCTCGGCGCGGCCGTGCTGGAATTGCCGCCAGATTTTCGCGAGGTCTTCGTCGCCTGCGAGGTCGAAGCGCTCCCTGGCACTGAGGTCGCTCGTGCCCTCGGGATCCCGGAAGGCACCCTCTGGCGCCGACTCCATGAGGCCCGCAAGCGAGTCGAAGCACGACTCGGTCGGAGGCTGCGATGACTGACTCTCCTTGCTTTTCAGCCGTAGAGCTGCTGGCAGAGCTTGAGCGCGCTGAACGCTCCAGCCATTTTTCCAGCTGCCCCGACTGCGCGGCGCGGCTCGCCGAGTCGCTCGAGTTGAGGTCGCTTGCGAGGGAGCTGCCGTGGCAGCCGCCTGCCGCAGCTCAGGTCAGTGAGCTGCGCGCGCGCTTGCTGCTCGCCGCAACGACCAAGCGCCGCTGGCAACCGGGGGCGCAGCATTGGGGTTTTGCGGCCGCCGCAGCGCTCGTGCTCGGCCTACTTGGAACGCTGCGCGGCGAACCTCTGCTGGTGCGCCCGAGTGATGAGCTCAGCGCAGTGCAGGCGGCGGCCTCTGCCGCAGCGCTGCGGAGCTCCGTCGGTGCCGGCGTGGCGAAATCTGCGGAGGCCCCGCGGCGCCTGCCAAGCGTCGTCGCGAGTCATCACGTCGAGCACTCGAGTGCGCCCGCCGCGAGCGCGCCAGTCGCTCCGAGCGCGGTCGCCAGCCTGCTCACCGCAGACGCGCCAAAGACTCTCACGCAGAGTGAGCGCCGGCTAGCCAAGCAGCAGCGCGACGGAGCACTGCGGCGAGGGATTCGTCCGACGCCTGAGGCCGTACCGTCGAATGGCGCCGCAGCCAAAGCGAATTCTCCCGAGCTCGCGGCCACTGCGGTCGCACCTCGGGCGCCTGAGGGTTTGGAGCGGCGTGGTGACGTCCCGGCCCGGTCGGAGAGTTCCGCCACTCCTCGCGACGAAGCCCCGCGAACTCAAGCGCCAACTGGCAAGACGACGGTTCCGCCCCACGACGCCGCGTCTGAACGTCGCGCACCTGCGGGCGCGGCGCCGGAAAGACGCGAGGCCGCCGGCGAGCGACGCGAGGCCGCGAGTCAACGACGCGACGCGACCAAGGAGCGCCGCGAAACCGGTGGCGAACGGCGCGAGCAGGCCCAAGAGCGGCGCGACGTGCGTCAGGAGCTGCGCGAGCGCCGGCGCGAAGAGGCGCAGGAGCGTCGCTCCCAACGACGCCAAGAACGCGAATCCCGCTAGCGCTCCCGCGGTTCGGTCGCGGACGCCGCGTTCGGTCGCGGACGCCGCGCTCACCCTACGGGCGAGCGGCGTCCGCGCGCGACGACCCGCTCAGTGAACGAACGGTGCCAGTAGCTCGGGAGGCAGCGAACCGCTGATCTTCTTACCGTCGACGAGGAAGGTCGGGGTGCCCTCGAGCTTGAGGTCCATGCCCTCTTTGATGTCGTCCGCCAGTAGCTGGGAACCCCGCCGCGCCACGCAGTCGGCCAATACGGCCGCGTCGACGCCGATGGCCCCACCGAGCGCCTGCGGTGTCACGGGCGAGTCATCGCGACCATGGTCAAACAGGTAGTCGTTGGCGGACCAAAACTTATCGAGCTTGCCCGCGCACTCGGCCAGCTGCGCGTAGAGGCAGGAATAGGCGTGAAACGGCTTCGGAATGGCCGGATTGCACGCGTTATCCAGCGGGTAGTGGCGGTGAACGACGCGCAGGGTGGTGGGGTTGAGATCCACCAGCTGGCGGAGCTGGGCATGGGCCTTAGCGCAGTGCGGACACTGGTAGTCGCTAAACTCCGTGATGCTCAGCTGCGGCTGAGTTGCGCCCACGTAATGGTGCCCGCGGTCGTCAATACCGTGGGCCACCGGAGCCTTGAGCTTGACCGGCGCAGGCAGGTTGACCTGCGCTGAAGAGGCCGGGCCCGCGGCAGGATGCCCCTTGGGAGCAACCACCAGCACCAGGCCCAAGCCGACGACCCAGGCGCCAATGGCTCCGAGCGTGCGCACTCGGTCGAGTTGATACAGCTCGCTGAGGTCATCACGCGCGATGGCGAAACGTCCGCCGCGAGACGCCAGCAGCGCCATCACCGCCAGCAGCGCGTCCACGAGCCAGCTGCAAGCGCACATCAGGCAAAGGTTGTGCAGCACCAGGCCGGAGATCCCTGCCAGCGCCAGCGCGCCTGCAGCCATGAACAGGCTGAGCAGCGCGAACGGGACGACCGGAGCGGCACGCCGTGAGCGCAAGCCCCAAATGGAAATCAGCGCTAGCGTCGCGTAGATCAGCGCTCCCCAGAGTGCCAGTGGCACCCCGAACACCACAGCGTAGCCGCTGCGAGTCACCGCATCGCAGTTCACCTGGGTGCTGACGTTGCAGAAGCTCTGGTGCGCCGGATTGGCCTGCAGCGCGATATGCAATCGCGTCAGGTAGATCGCTAGCCCTTCACCCACGAGTGACGCGAGCAGCGCAGTGAGCCAGAAGCCTCGCGACGGAGCGCGGAGAGCGTCGAGGTTTAGCTTGGTCATTTCCGGCATCCCAGACGCGCGCCGCGACTAGCCTTGCAGGGCATTGGCGCCACCAATGATCTCCATCAGCTCAGTGGTGATGGCGGCCTGACGGGCTCGGTTGTACTGGAGGGTCAGCCGTTCGATCATTTCGCTGGCATTCTTGGTTGCCGAATCCATCGCGGTCATGCGGGCGCCGAGCTCGGAAGCCACCGACTCGTAAAGAGCTCGGAGCACGCTCATCTCGACGTAGGTCGGCACGAGCTGGTCGAGGACCGCGTCCTTGCTGGGCTCAAACCCGAAATCGCGCTGACTCTCAGCGACACCGCCGGAATCCGCGGACTCGGCCGGTATGTGCACGGGCAGAGGGAACAGCGGCTCGACCACCACCTGCTGACTCATGGCGCTCTTGAACTCGTTGTAGACGAGGTAGATGGAATCGACTTCCTCACGCACGAAGGGCTGGAGCGCGCGCCGCGCCACCATCTCCGCCTGCTCGGGTCCCAACTGGTCCCATACGCGCGAGAACGCGTGAACCACCGGGGCACCGCGACGCGTCAGGTAGTCGCGACCCTTGCGTCCGATCACGGCAATTTGGACCGTCTTGCCCTCCGCCTCGAGTTCATGCCAGCAGCGCTCTGCCAGGCGATTGATGCTGGCGTTGAACGCGCCACACAGACCACGGTCACTGGTGATCACCAGCAAGAGCACTCGCTTTTCCTCGCGACGTGCGAGCAGCGGGTGCTCCGCCTCGCCTCCCTGACCCGACCGTTGCGCGGCCGCGGCGGTGACCTCGGCCAGCATTTCGCCGGTTTTCACCGCGAAAGGTCGGAGCGCAGTGATTCGCTGCTGGGCGCGATTCAAGCGCGCGCCCGCCACCATCTTCATGGCGCGCGTGATCTTCTGCGTGGACTTTACGCTGGTGATCCGCTTGCGAATGCTTTTGAGGTTTGCCACGGCAATTAGCTCCGGCTCGCCACGAACTTTTTGGTGAACTCGTCGAGAGCGGCCTTGAGCTTGCCTTCGGCCTCGCTCGAGAGCTCCTTCTTCTCGCGGATCTCAGTCAGAAGCTCGGACTGCTTGGCGTCGAAGTGGCGGTAAAGCTCCTGCTCGTAGTCGCGCAAGGAATCGATCGGGAGGCGATCGACGTAGCCCTTGGTGCCGGCGTAGATCAGGACCACCTGCTTTTCGACCGCCAGTGGAACGAACTGGTTCTGCTTGAGCAGCTCGGTCAGGCGGGCACCGCGTTCGAGCTGAGCGCGGGTGGCCGGGTCGAGATCGCTGGCGAACTGGGCAAAAGCCGCCATCTCGCGGTACTGAGCGAGCTCAAGGCGCATGGCGCCAGCGAGCTTTTTCATCGCCTTAATCTGGGCGTTGCCGCCGACGCGACTCACCGAGATACCGACGTTAATCGCGGGACGAACCCCCGAGTAGAACAGATCACCCTCGAGGAAGATCTGGCCGTCCGTAATCGAGATGACGTTGGTCGGAATGTAGGCCGACACGTCGCCGGCCTGAGTCTCAACGACCGGCAGAGCCGTGAGCGAGCCACCGGAGTGCGGATCCATCGCAACGCTGTGACCGGCGCCAAGCGCCTTGGCCGCCTCCGTCGCCAGATGCTTGCCCTCGCCGCCGAGGTGGAACTTGCCGTCAGCGCCGCGGAACTTGTGGTCACCGGCGGGAACACTGGTGCCGTCCTTCACGACGAACCAGCGCTCTGCCATTTTCGCCGCGCGCTCAAGCAAACGCGAGTGGATGTAGAACACATCACCCGGGTACGCCTCGCGCCCTGGTGGACGGCGCAGCAGCAGGGACAGCTGGCGGTACGCGACTGCCTGTTTGGAGAGATCGTCGTAGATACAGAGGGCGTGACGACCGGTATCGCGGAAGTACTCGCCCATGGTGACGCCGGTGTACGGCGCGAGGAACTGCAGCGGCGCGCTCTCGGCGGCCGTCGAGATGACGATCGTCGTGTATTCCATGGCGCCGTGGGCCGCGAGCTTGTCCACGACCTGGGCGACCGTGGAGGCCTTCTGCCCAATGGCGACGTAGATACAGAAGACTCCCTTGCCCCTCTGATTGATGATGGTGTCGAGCGCGATGGCAGTCTTGCCCGTCTGACGATCACCGATGATCAGCTCGCGCTGGCCACGCCCGATCGGGATCATGGCGTCAACGGACTTGATGCCCGTCTGTAGCGGCTCACGAACGGGCTGACGCTCGATGATGCCAGGCGCCTTGACCTCGATCGCGCGACGCAGCTTGGTGTCGATCGGTCCCTTGCCGTCCACCGGCTGTCCCAGGGCATTGACGACGCGTCCAACGACGGCATCGCCAACTGGCACGTCGGCAATGCGCGTGGTGCGCTTGACCGTGTCACCCTCTTTGACGCCCGTGGGATCGCCAAGAATGGCGACGCCGACGTTGTCCTGCTCAAGATTGATGACGAGTCCGAAGATGCCGCCAGCAAACTCGACGAGCTCACCTGCCATCACGCCCGAGAGGCCGTGAACGCGCGCGATACCATCGCCGCTGGTGAGCACTGTCCCGGTCTCCGAGACGAGTGCTGAACGGTCAAAATTCTGAATCTGCTGCTTGATGATCTGGGAGATCTCGTCCGCGCTGAGCTGCATGAGTGGACTCTCCAATAACGGTAGGGCGTAGCGATGCGGTAAATCGGAATCAGGCCGGGGACTGAGCGAGACGTCGCTCGAGTTCCTCGATTCGGCCTCGAAGACTGGTGTCGATACGGTGGTCCCCGACGCGGGTCACGAGACCGGCGAGCAGGGCTGGATCCAGCTCCTGCTCAAGCACGACGCGCTTGCCGGTCAGGCGTTCGAGCTCCTGCTTGATGCGCTCAAGCTGCGGGGCCGCCAGTGCGGTCGCGCTCGTGACGCTTGCGCGGACCACGCCGGCGCGACCGTCAGCCAGCTCGACCAGACGCCGAGCGATCTCGGGCAGCGCGCGCGTGCGGCGACGTTGCACCAGCACCTTCAGCGCGTTGAGCAGAGTCGGGCCAGCACCCAGCCGACGCCCAACGGCCTCGAGCGTGGCGCTGCGCTTGGCCTCGTCGACCAAAGGACTGTCGAGCAGGGCGCGGAGCTCCGGACTGCTGGAGTAAGCTTGGGCCACCGAGCTCAACTGGTCGGTGAAGGCCGGCAACTGTCCGGCTTCGGCCCCGAGCTCGAAAATCGCTCGAGCATAACGCTCAGCGACGGCCGTGCCGCTCATGACTGACCTCCAAGACTCTTGCTGGGGAGTTTCTGCAAACTCGCGATGGACTCGTCAAACAGCCGCTGTTGCTCAGCCGCACCGCTCGCGGTCGTCAGACTGGCGCGGGCGATCTTGAGAGCCTGGGCGACCACCTCGGCCCGCAGCTGATCCCGCGCGGCCTCGAGCTCGGTCTCGATCATGCGGCGCGCCTCCCGCTCGAGCCGTGCACGGCGCTCAGAAGCCTCCGCCAGGATGCGATCTCGCTCGATTTCGCCGGCGCGCCGCATGTCCTCGCGCACTCGCGCAATTTCGTCGTCAACATGCGCCAGCTTCTGCTCGTACTCAGCCAGTCTGAGCGCGGACTCCTCTAGCATCTTGGCGGCGTCATCCATTCCGCGGACGATGTCCGCCTTGCGGCGCTTGAGAGCGGCGGGGAGCTGCTTTTTCGCCAGGGCGACGATTAGCGCGATGAGGATGCCCCAGTTGATGAGGGTCGCCCCGAAGGGCACCGGCATTCCGGGTGTGCGCCAGAGCAAGCTGGGCTCAACGCCCTCTTTTTCGCCAAAAAACCCGTAAATCCAGTTGATATCCGAGAACTGCGGGACGTGGTGGTGAGCCCCGTGTTCGTCAGCGGCGGCGCCATGCTCGGCAGCGGCCGCTTCATGCCCAGCGGACGCGGCGTCATGCTCGGCAGCGGCGGCGCGATGCTCGGCAGCGGCGGCGCGATGCTCGGCAGCGCTGCGCGGCGCGTTCTCCGTGGGCGCGGCGGCGTGCGGCGCCGGGTCAAGGGCTACGGGAGACTCCTGTGCGGAGGCCGTGGCCACGCCGCCAAAAACCAACAGGGCTAGCTGAGCCGCCCGAAACGAACGCCTGAACTCAGCCATTAGCGTGACCCCCGACCAAGTACACTGCCGGCAAATTCCTGGGCCATGGCCTGAGTCCTCGCCGCAAGGTCGCTGCGAACGCGAGTCAGCTCAATGGCGATGTGGGCGCGCCCCTCTTGCACGATCCGGTGGGTGGCCTGCTGGGCATCGTCAAGAATCTTGGTCTCGAGACGAAGCGCCTCGGAACGCAACCGGTCGCGCTCGTGCGCGGCAACCTTCTGGACGCGCTCGAGCTCGGCTTGATAGCGGGAAAGGAGCTCGGCCGATTTTTCCTGCATCGCGCGGGCCTCAGCCCTCGCTCCCTCTGTCCGACGCTCGCGCTCCTCAAACAGGCGCAGCAGCGGCGCAAACAGCAGCGGCCCAAGGATGAACACCAACAGGGTGAACAGGCCCGCCATGAGGAGCACCGTTCGATCGATGTCGATGTTCACGCCCCCCGATGCGAGAGTCGAAAAGGCAGGCGAACTGGTGAAGGCGGCGGTGGCTCGTGTCAGCACGCTCGACGATCCCATGGACAGCGCGGATTTGAAACCTAACCAGCAGGTCATGCTCCAAATCCAGCAGAGCGGTCCGCTCGTACCACTGGCACCCCAAAGAGTAAATAGCTGGAAGAGCTTCACCGGACGGCCGGGGACCGGGTTGCGGGCCTATGGGCTACTGAGCCCTGCGCTGCTTGGCTCCCATCCCGAGAGATCGAGTCTTGGGCCGGCTACACGCTGAAGGTCGGAAGGACTCGGAAAGTCCCCGAGGCTGGCCAACCGCAGCCCAGTCTGGGGGTGCGCCGCCTCAGGAAATACCTCGAGCAAAGGCTCAAGCGCGAAGGCTCGCTCCAGGAGGCGCGGGTGAGGAACCGACAACCCCGGTTCCTCGACGCACTCGCCCGCCACGAACAAGAGGTCCAGATCCAGGGTCCTTGGCCCCCAGCGCAGCGTTCTCTCACGACCGTAGCCGAGCTCGATCCTCAGAAGCGCCTCCAACAGCGCCTGAGGCGTGAGTGCAGTTTCCAGGCGTACCGCCGCATTGAGATAGTCCGGCTGCGGAGGCCCGCCGACCGGGCGCGTCTCATAGAGCGTGGACAGCGCCTTGACCTCGCCCAGTCGTGCCAGTTGCTCAAGTGCGCGGCCAAACGCCTGCTCACGGTCGCCCAGATTGGCGCCAAAACCAACAACGCAGTCGTAGGGGGCTGTCACGGAGCCGGAGGCTAGCCCTCCGCGCAGGGCGGGCAAGCCCCAAGCGGGAGTGCTAGAGGGAGGCGAGTGTTGAGACTGCTCGGACTAACTGGGGGAGAATTTTTCCTCGTCGCCTTCATCACGGTCGCGATCGTGAGTTCACGCTTCTGGCCTAGGATCGGGAGCTGGCTTTTGACCCGTGGAACCCCGCCAGACGGTCCCCCGCCGGGAGCCGTATAGCCACCCTGGACGGAGCCAAGTTTCGCTCAGCGGAACGAAAGTAGCCGTCGCGTCACTGCCTCGAATAGACTTCGAAACAAGTGGAGCCCCGCCAGCCAGCCCCTCGAGGATCCGGAGCCACCGCACCCCTCGTGCTGGTCAGCGATACCTCAACCGACGCCGAGCGCCTGATCGCGTCGCTGAGGGCGCGCGGCTTCAAGGTTCGTGATGTCCCGCTCGCCCTGCTCGCGGGGCGTATTGAGTTCCAGCACCCCGACCTCGTGATCTGTGATCCGGAAGTGCCTCGCATGCCGGAGATCGCAGCGCGCGTGCGTAGCGGCGAGTGGGGAGCCAAGGTGCGCTTCGTCCTGCTCGGAAAATCCGACGACGCTAAGGCGGCCCTGAGCCAGCCGCAGGTCGAGGGGGCGGTCAGCCTGTTCGCGCGTCCGATCGATGTGTACTCGGTGCTGCAAGGCATCGAGGATTTGCTCGGAGTCCCTCACCAGGCCGCCGGAGCCCACGCGCTGCGCTCGATGGCCGCCATGCCTCGCCTCGGCGAGCTCTCGTCGAATCCACCGCGCCAGCGGATGCTGCGCCTCTCGAGTCCGCCGCCCGCCGCTCCGTCGGCGCGCAGCAGATCGGCACCACCGTCAGCAAGTCCGCCTCCGTCCCTACTCGATCCATTGGGCAGTCGACGGTTACCAAGTATTCCCCCCGGTTCGGACAGTCGAGGTTCCGATCCACTCCCGCCCTCGCTCAAGAGCGCGAAATTTAGCGCGGAATTGGAGGGACTGCTCGAAGACGCCGAGCGCCGGCTCGTGCAGTACAGTCCGTCGCACCAGTCCCAGGCGGTCGTGAGCGAGCGGCTCACTCCGGAGCAGGAACTCGACGCGATCTTGCCAGCGGACGTCCTGGCTGCGCTCGATGAAGCACTCGAGCTGGATGACGAAGACGACACGAGCAATCCCGGACCAGGCGGGCTCGCCCGGTCGAGCGCCGGACAGCGTGCTCAGGGGCGCCAGGAGCGCACCGGACCGGGCACCGGGACCTCGTCGCGCGACGAGGTCGAGACAGGGGTCGGTCGCACCTCGAATCGCCCCCACGGCACCGATGCGCGGGTTGAGGCTCACAAGCATGAACCCCTCCCTCCCCCCGGCGTCCCGCATCAGCGCGATGGTGCCTGCCACCCGGCTGCTGGAGCAACGGTGGGTCCGAAAGCGCGACAGCCGCTGCGCGATCCCTCAGGCACCGGAACCACCGGACGGCGCGCGACGGAGACCGAGGCCGGTGCAGATGACGACGGTCAGCTGGTAAGCGCGACCCCGGACATCAGCTCGACCGCTCCGCCAAAAGGCGCTCCGCGTCGGACGGCTTGGTCTGATCTCAGTGCGGCCCAGGGGGCTCAATACACGGAGCGAGCGCCGATGCCGAGCACTCCGCCGTATACCGCGGCGGGCGAGGCTCTCACCCACGCGCCGGTATCCGAGCCGCTGCCACGCACCGCCCCTCCGCAGGTCGAACGTCGTCCCAACACTCGACAGGGCATCATCGGGGCAACTACGGGACGCTCGTTGCCCCCGCATGACTTGCCGCCCTACGATATCGCACGCCTCGCGGTTTCGACGCGCCCACCGCTGCGCCCAAGCCCCGTGCCGCGAGGGCGGCCGTCCGAGGAACCCCGCGGGAGAAGTGGTGAAGGCAATGCGTCGAGTCGCGCGGGACGCCCCGACGGCGCCCGCTCCCTGGCTCCCGGAGCCTCGGGAGGCGAATCGAAGCGCTCAGCGCCGAGCGTTCCGGCAGCGCTGGCGGCCGGGGACGTCCTACGCGCCCTGGCTCATTGCGTGCGCTCTCGACTCTCGGGCGCGCTGGTCGTGGAGGATGAATTCGGGATCCGTCGCATCGTACTGCGCGAAGGCGACTTCGTGATGGTCGCGTCGGGCCTTGAAGGCGAGTCGCTCGTCGCGTTCTTGGTGCAACGTGGAGATCTCCAACCTGAAGCGATGAAGCTCGAGCGCAAGCTGCCGCAATTCGGTCGGCACGCGGGCGCGGCGCTCATCGCGCACGGCTACCTGCGTCAAGACGAGCTTTGGCCGGTTCTGAGAGCCCACGCTGAGTGGTTGCTGGGACGCGCGTTCGTGGTGGAGCGTGGCTCCGCGAGCGTCGAGACCGAGCTCCCGGCACGTCTGCAAACCGAGCCCGCCGTCTTTGGCGGCACCACCGGGGCTGAAGTCCTGGTCGAAGTAACGCGACGCGTGCTGACACCCGAAGCTGCTCTTTCGCAGCTCGGCGGCTCGCGTCGACGCCTTGGCCGCGGCGGCTCACCCCAGCTGCTCAGTGAATGCGCGCTCGGTGTGCAGGAAATGCAGGCTGTCGAGCGAGCACCAGGGCTCACTATCGCCGAGCTCCTGTCGCGCGTTGATTCGCCTGATTTTTCGGCCGCACTACGCGCGCTGGTCGAGCTCGATGTGATTCAAGTGCTCAGCGCCGGTGAGTCCTCGGAGCAGGAGCCCGAACCACCTGCCGCACGCGATTCGCTCGACGACGGGGCGGTGCGCATACGAGTGCGACTGCGACGCGAGCTGGTCGACGAGGGCGACTACTTCTCGCTCCTCGGTGTGTCGCGTGACGCAACCGGCTACGAGATCCGTCACGCCTACCTCGACCTGCGGCGAGAGTTCGAACCCGGAACACTGCTGACCGCAGCGACCGCGGATCTGCGGGAAGACGTGGATATCGTGCTCGAGGTGATCGACGAGGCGTACGAGATATTGAGAGACGCGGCACGGCGAGGGAGATACCGACGAGCGCTGGAGGCGAAGCCACGATAGGGGAGGAGACTGGGAGCTGGGGGCGGACTCGGGGGCGGACTCGGGGGACGGGAGTGTCAGGACTTGGGGTGGGGCTGATGATTTGGGGCTTGCTGTCGGGTGGGACTGTGCCTGCTAAAGCGCGCACCTTCCCTGCCACCTCGCCAGCTTTGTACGACGGGTAAGCGCTCGCTCGGTGTCATGCAAGCTGCGCGTGGAAGGGGCATGCACAGCCCCAAATCATCAGTCCCATCCGACAGCAACTGCTCGACCACAGTCCCATCCGACAGCAACTGCTCGACCACAGTCTTCAGGCGATTTCGCTCGTGCAGCCGCTCCTTACGCGTGTTGCGCGGCGCGGTCGCGACTTGGCTTCGCAGCTGCGGCGCGCCATGTGGAGCGTGTCGCTCAATCTCGCCGAGGGTTTCGGTAGCCAAGCGGGGCAGGCCCGGCTGCGGTTTGAAACCGCTCGCGGCTCGCTCTGCGAATCACGCACCGCGCTGCACGTCGCGGTCGCCTGGGGTCACCTCCAGGGCCATCGCATCAAACATGGAACAATTTCGATCACTTAGCGCGGGCCACAAAAAACTAGCTTGTCGAAACGGGGGCACTCGTGATCTTTTCCCGGTCGATGACCAAGAGAAAGCCAGCACCGGTCGACGAGGACATGACGACGGCCTCGCTGCTCGAGTACTTCGCTAAGGTGCGGGATCCGCGGATCGAACGCTCACAGCGTCATCCGCTCGCGACCGTGTTGACCCTGGCGCTCTGCGCAGTGATTTGCGGCGCCAATTCGTTCGTGGGCATCGAGCAATATGGAAAGGCCCGAAAAGAGTGGCTGGAGACGTTCCTTGAGCTTCCAAATGGAATCCCGTCCCACGACACGTTGGGCCGCATTTTCGCGATGCTCGATCCAAAAAGCCTCGAGCAGGCGTTCCGGGATTGGGTCGCCGCTCTCGCGACGCTGACGAAGGGCGAGGTGGTGGCGATTGACGGCAAGACCCTGCGGCGCTCGTTCAAAAAAGCAGGTGACCGCAGCTTCGTGCACATGGTGAGTGCGTGGTCTACGGGAAATCAAATGGTACTTGGCCAGGTCAAGACCGACGAGAAGTCCAACGAGATAACCGCTATTCCGCGACTATTGGAGCTACTCCAACTCCACGGCTGTCTCGTGACGATCGACGCCATGGGGTGTCAGAAGGACATTGCGCAAAAGATTGTCGACTCGCAAGCGGACTACCTGCGTGCCGTGAAAGACAACCAGCCAACGCTCGCCGAGGCGGTTACTACGATTTTCGATGAAGCGCTCAAGGATCCTGACTTTTCCACACCGCACCATCAGACAGAAGACCGTGGACATGGTCGCACTGAAGTACGCCGATGCTGGACGCTAGACATCGACGCAGACTGCGGAGCACCGTTCGACCAGTGGCCGGGTCTGAAGGGGTTTGTCCGCGTCGAGTCAGAGCGAACCGTGGCTGGAAAAACGTCACTTGAGCACCGCTACTACATCACGTCACGCAGCAAGCTCTCGGCGAAGTCTGCTCTCGCAGCCTCCCGAAGCCATTGGGGAATCGAAAACCAACTCCACTGGGTGCTTGACGTCGCATTCCGCGAAGATGATTGCCGTGTGCGGGCTGGCAACGCAGCAGAGACCTTCGCCGTTGTGCGACATATTGCGTTGAACCTCCTCAAGCATGCTCAAGTCGGCGTCAGGAAGAACGACAAACTTGGAGTGTACAACAAGCGCCTGCTCGCCGGCTGGAACGCCGGCTTTATGCTTCGGGTCTTGGGGCCGCTACGTGACCACTTTTTGATGCGATTGCCCTGGGTACGCCCCCGAGCACTTGTTCGCGTAGCTCGGCAGGCCGAGTGCGTCCGCAAGCCCACCCGTCAGACCGTTGAGACAACCGCCTGAAATATCCACGGCCACCTGAAACGCTTGCGTGTCGGTCGCATCCACCAGCCACTGCGGCGGCGCCGGAAACCTTCCGCTCGGATCAGACCAGCGATAGGGGTTGTTCCCGGGCCAGCTCCAGAGCGTTGCTGGGCTAGCGAAGTACCCGAAGTCGTCCGCTTGGAAGAAGGCGCCGAGGCGGGGGCTGTAGTGCCTGGCGCGGAAGTCGTAGGTGCCGCCGCCAAGGCTCGAGTACCAGCGGGCTTGCCAGCGCAGCGGTCGGGGAACGGGGAACGGGGAACGGGGCGCTGACCTCCGTCGTCAGCCGCCGTTCAATCAAGCGCCCCGCCGCACCCCAGGACCCACGAAGCCCGTCGCGCACGGACCCAGCAAGCGACCGGGCGCTTCGGAGCGCAGGGGCGCCCGCCGGCGGGTGCTTGCAGTCCAAGGCAAGAGCTCACCGCAAAGCCCAAGAGACCCCAACCCCCAGCCCGGTAAAGGGACCCACGAAGTGGGCCTCCGGGCGGGTACGCAGTCAAAGCCGGCGCAAGCGCCCCAAGCACCCGAAGCCCCGGGGAGCGCCGCGGTCCGTCAGCGACCGGCGAAGCAAAGCCGGCGTAAGCGCCCCGAGCACCCGAAGCCCCGGGGAGCGCGGCGGTCCGCTACGCGACGTACGAAGTAACTTGAGTCATGCGCAGTCGAACGAGAGCGTCCCATTCACTTGAGTCATGCTCAGTCGACTGCCAGCGGGAAGACGTCCCGATAGGATTAGCTCGGCCACGGGTGCCTCGACGAGGCGCGCCAGGACGCGCTTCATTGGGCGTGCACCGAGTGACAGATCGAAGCCTCCGGCGTCCAGCAGGGCGTCGAGCACGTCGTCATTAAATTGGACCGCGACCCCGCGCTGCCCCAGTTTTCCGGTCAATTGACCCAGCAGACGCCGGGCGATCTCGCGGATCTCGTCGCGTTGTAGCGCGCCGAACACCAGGACTTCATCCAGGCGGTTGTAAAGCTCTGGGCTGAGCCGCGCGCGAGCGGCTCCGATCACCGCCGTTTCGACGTCGACGGTGGCGGGCCCCGCATCGTTGCCAAAACCGAGCCTTCGCTTGGGTCGTGCAGTGGTGTGCTCGGCGCCGAGATTCGAGGTCAGAAAGAGCACGGTGTTCGTGAAGTCGATCGTGCGTCCCTTGCCGTCCGTAAGGCGTCCTTCATCGAACAGTCCGAGGAAGGACTGCAACACCTCGGGGTGCGCTTTCTCGATCTCGTCGAGCAAAATGACCTGATAAGGACGTCGACGAGCGGCTTCGGTGAGCTGACCACCGGCATCGTGTCCGACGTACCCCGGAGGCGCGCCGATCAGGCGCGCGACCGCGTGCGGCTCGGAGTATTCGGCCATGTCGAGCCGCGTCATCGACGCCTCGCTGTGAAACAGCGCTTGCGCAATGGCCTTGGCGGTCTCGGTCTTTCCGACGCCGGTCGGTCCGAGCAGCAGGAACGTCCCGATCGGACGCCGCGCACCGAGACCGGCCGCATTGCGCCTCAGGATGCGACAAATCTTTTGCACGACCTCGCCGTGTCCCACCACGCGCTGAGCGACCAGAGCCTCGAGTCCAAGCATGCGCTCGGCGTCGGTCTCGAGCAGTCGCTCCTTGGGCATGTTTGCCTGCTCGGCCACGACCTCAGCGACCTCTTCTGGGGTCACCTGGCGCAGTCCGCGTCGGCGTGCCCTGGCTCCGGCAAGATCGATCAGAGCAATGGCTTTATCCGGCAGCATCCGCTCGGGCAGGTACCGGACGCTCCAACCCACCGCAAGTGCCAGGGCCTCCTCGCTGAACTCCACGCCATGATGCTCGCGCAGCTTTTCCGCCACTTTTTCGAGGATCAGAAAGGCGTCCTCGCGTGACGGCTCGTCAACATCGATCCGTGAGAAGCGCCGGGCGAGCGCGGGATCACTCTCAATCGCGCGGCGGTATTCTTCGTGGGTCGTGGCGCCGATGCAGGGCAGTTCGCCACGTGCCAGCGCCAACTTGAGCTCACCCGCCGCTTCGTCCGCCACGTCGCCCAAAAACAACTGATGGACTTCATCGAAGAACACCACGACGCGTCCCTCGGCGGATTTCACCTCGCGATGAAGCGCGCCCAAACGCTGAGCGAGCGCGCCACGCACGCCGGTGCCAGCAATGAGCTCGGGGATCGAGATCTCGATCACCGTGCGCGCGTCGAGTTCCGGTCCGCCCGCGACGATGTGAAGAGCGAGAGCGCGCGCCACGCTGGTCTTGCCAACACCGGGAGCGCCCACGAGGCAAGGGTTGTTGCCGTGCCGCTTGGCGAGCACATCGAGCACACTCTCGACCTCGCGTTCGCGGCCCACTACGGGATCGAGCTCTCCGCGCGCAGCGAGCGCGGTGAGATTGATCCCAACCGCGCACAGCGCTGGAAACTGCTTGGGATCCAGCTCAAAACGCCCAACGGGGGGCGCCTTGCGACCACGGCGCAGCGGATTGCGAGCGTGATGCGCAAGGTCCTCGGAGGCAGCAGTCTGATGCGCCGGCGGCGTCGCCGCGGCCACAGCCTTGCCAGCCACCGGTGCGACCGCGGCTTCGGATGCCGGTGCCGGGCGACTCGGACGCGAGCCCTTAGGCTGCGGTAACATGACCGGCACGGCCTCGGGATTCTTCAGTGAGACGGCGGGACGAAAGCCTCGCGACGGAGGAACGATCGGGATCGCGATCCCGCGAGGCAGAGGTCGCGCGGTCACCGCTGGAGTCTGAGCTTCACGCGTCGCCGGGGCGACTGGGCGCCGGCGTTCGCCGACCAGACCGAGCCCGAGATTCCACGCCGTGCCACGCAGCCGCGCCACGTCGATGCTGGAGCGCTCGAGCGCGCTTCTGGCTGCCGTCGCGGGCTCTGCGAGCAGCGCGAGCAGCACATGCACCGCGCCTGCCTGCTTGGCAGACATGCGCGCGGCCACTTCGCTCGCGCGAACCAGGGAGCGCTCCGCGGCGCCGGTGCGCGGATCCTGCCCTGCAGGAGCGCCTTGAAACAGGCTTTCCAGCGTGAGCCGCCGCTCGCTCAGGAGCTGCGCGGTCGGCGAAGGATGCGACAGCAGGGCCCCAAGCAGATGAATAGAACCGAGCGGCTCGCGTCGACGACGTGCCAGGTCATCGGCGAGCTGTCGCAGCGTTTGAAGCTCAGTTCCGATACTCTCCGCAGTCGTCATCGCCATGGGTGCAGTCCGGGCGCGACTCTGCCCCGAGGCCTTCGGCGCGGCCAACAAAGGACCCGCCGCGCGCAGAAGTTGTCCCGCCTGACCGGCGCGAGGCATCCTACGGAGGCGCGGACTCTCCGCTGTCGACGAGTGAACGGTTCAGCTGCCAATCGTACGCACGCAGTCGGGTTCCGTCGCGAAACGCGACGAACGGCAGCTTGGGATGAATGACCACCTCGCGCCCGGCCATCACCGACTTGGTCCAGTCGGGGGTCGTGCCAGGCGCGGGACCCGAGTCCAACGGGTACTTCGCTACGCGGGTCCCCTTCGGATCAAGGATCTCGATGCTAAAGTGCTTTGGGCCTGCCTGAGCCTGCTCCACCCGGAGTACGCCAACCCCGCTTTGCCCAACCGAGACATCCAGCGGTGTGAACGGCAGCTCGAAACTGGAGAGTCGACGTGGCTTGCCAATGAGCGAGATGCGGTCCAGTCGTCCATCGGTTCGCGCGAGCAGCAGCTCGTCAGCGCGCTTGCCACCAAAGATCCGAAATGGCGACGCTCCCGCGGGACAAGGACCCAACGGCTTGGGGACTGAGCCGGGATGCCAGCGATAGAGCTGCCCACTGGCAACGCAACCGAGCGCCCCATCGCGCAACTGCCCGCAGATTGCCCCTCGCAGGCTCGTCTGAGGGTCCTGGAGCTCGGGCAGCCAGCTCGTGGTCGGCGGATCAGCGCTCGGCAGCGGAAGCGTGTAGCGGGCAAGCTCGCCGCGAAAACCGTCGAGGAGCAAGAGATGCTGCGAGTCTCTCAGCTCTGCGAGCAGTTCCGTGCCGGGAAAGACGATGGTGCGCGGCCAGCGCTGCTGCTTGTCGTTGGACAACTCAACGCGCAGCGTCTCCTGGGCTCCGAGAGCGACGAGTGAGCCGTCAGGCAAGACGGTGAGCCTGCCCGGCTCAACCAACGAAAATTCCCGGTGCGCAGCCGGGTTGGCGCCGATGCTCCAGACGCGAACGGCCGTACTGGTCAGCTCGAGCAGCTCGCGAGCGGCGAACGCTAGCCTTTGCGGCGCCTGCTCGAGGGGTGACAGCCGAAGCGTCTCGGCCCTGAGGCGCTCAACGGCCGCGTGAGTCTCTCGCCGACGCTCCTGCTCGCGCGCCGAGTCCGGGGGTGCCGGCAGTGAGTTCGGGGCCGGAGGAGGCGAAACCGACGGTGCCTCGCCGGGCTCCGAATCGCAGCGGCAACCCTGAAAAACAGGCATTCCGAGGGCTAGCAGGGCGCAAGCGACGAGCCGAAGTCCCCCACCCATGCTAGTTCGCGACGGGTGAGAGCTGCCCTGCTGGTGACCCTGGGACTGGCCCTTGTCGGCTGTCAGCGCTTCGAGCGGCTCGACCAATGCCGGCTGCTGTCGCAAACGATGAATCCGCGCCTTGAGCGCATTGAGCGGCGCACTCACGGCGCGCCGCCCACCCGCCAACAAGACTGGCAAGCGCTCGGCACGGACTACGACCAACTTGCCCGCGACCTGGGTCGGCTGAGGTTTGCCGATGAGAGCCTGACGCGTCAACAAGACTCGCTCGTCGCGGTGTTCCAAGCCGCCTCGGCGAGCGCGCTCGATGCCGCACGCGCCACAGAGGGTGGTGAGAGCCTCGGAATCGAGCGAGGAGTCACGCTGCTGCGCGGCTATGCGCATCGACAGCGCAACCTGGTCGACGGCACAGCCATACTCTGTCGCTGAGCCATTGCAGGTTGCCCTCGCTTGCAACGCGTGGCGCTCGGTCACCGCCTCACTCCAGCTCTCCCGCGTCCGAGCGACGCTTCTTGCGGCGCGGTTCCGGAGTCCCCAGTTCGACGCGCCCCGCGCTATAGCGGATCACGCGTCGTTTCGCTGCTGAGCCCGTGCCGACCGCCACCCACAGTCGCCGCGGTTCATCATCCAGCAGCGGGGCCGCGAGAAAACTACCTGTCAGCGCGAAGGTGAGAAACACCGGACGTCCAGGAGTGTCGCGCGCCAGCAGCAGCCCGCAATGCGAAGCCCCACGCGCACGTGTGCAGACTCCAAGTACCTCGATGGGATCTGCCGGCAGCGGGCGCCAACGCCAGATGCGCTGGACCTCAGGAGCGCCAGCGTCAAGCTGGGCTCTCGCAGTGTCAGGAAGCAAGGCGAGCAGCCGTGCCGCAACCTTCGGATCCGGCGGCTCGACCGCCGAAAATGCCGGACCGGTCTCCAACGCTAGGATGACCTCTGCTTTGTTGGTTGGTCCGGCGCAGCAACGAAAGCCCAGCGCAGCGGATTTCGCAGTGCCAACGCGCGGCTCTGCGTTGGCACAACGTCCGACGAGCTCGGCGTCGACTCCATTGCCCCCGCGCACCGCAAATTGACCTGGAGCATTGCCCCTCAGCCACGGACTAGCTGTCCACTCGAAGGGCCCGCCATGCAGATCGCGCACTCCGAACTCGCTTCGACAAGCGACGCGCAACCCTGAGGGATGCTCGGAATTCGTCACGCCAAGTCCGCACCATTCCACCCGAAATCGTTGACCCCAAGCATGGGTCAGATTGCTTGGACCCTTGCAGGCTCGCTCCCACTCGAGCTCCGTGCAGAGCCGGCGCTCACGCTCGGCACAGAGGGCGGCTGCTTGCGCTTGAGTCACTCCAGTCTTTGGGATCGCGCCCGACTCATTCGGATACGGAAAGACGTCGATGAAGAACGGCTTGAGGATCACCTGCTCGCCGGAGAGCTCGCGATCGGCCCGCCGCGGCTGGGTCTCTGGCGAGCTCCCAGCCACCAGGGCACCACCGGGAATGAGCACCATGCCCGGACGCGTCTCGTTCGTGAACACCGCCGCGCTGCCGAGCGGGGCTGCGGTCGTAACCCTGGTCGCGCTGCTCGACGCGGCAGCCGATGCCCCGTCCGAGCGCCCTCGCGTGCAGCCAGGCACGCAGACCAGCCAGAGCGCCGCGTGAGTCGTGAACCGAACCAGCCCAGAGGCGGTCACGACTCCCGTTGGTCGTCCCGTTCACGCAGGTTGAGCTCTTTCATCTTGAGCTGCAGCCCCTTGCGCGAGATCTTGAGCAACCGCGCTGCGTGCGTCACGTTCCCGTTGGTCTGATCGAGAGCCCGCTGAATCAGATCGCGTTCAAGCCGATTCATGGCGGCACGGACCTGCTCCTTAAGCCCCTCGCTGGCGCTGCCAGCAAACTCGGGCGGCAGGGGAGTGCGCTGCGCGCGTGAGAGGGAATGGTCGGAGAGCTCGCGGATTTCCGGCGGAAGATTGCAGAACTCGATCTGCTCGTTGTCGGCGAATAGCACCGCGCGTTCAATCACGTTTTCCAGCTCACGAATATTGCCCGGCCAGGGGTGGCTCTCGAGGGCGAGCGAGGCCTCCTCAGTGATACCGGTCAGCTGCTTGTTCAGTCGCCGATTGAATTTCTCGAGAAAATGCGAGGCCAATAGGGCGATGTCATCGATTCGCTCGCGCAGTGGCGGAAGGCGGATCGGAACTACGTTCAGCCGATAGTACAGGTCGTCACGGAAGTTCCCGTTCTCGATCTCCTTTTTGAGCTCGCTATTGGTGGCCGCCACGAGTCGGACGTCCACCCGAATCGTCTTGATCCCGCCGACGCGTTCAAACTCGCTCTCTTGAAGCGCGCGCAGCAGCTTGACCTGCATCTCGATCGGAATGCTGCCGATTTCATCTAGAAACAGCGTCCCCTCATTGGCGAGCTCAAAGCGACCTGGCTTGGAGCCAATTGCACCGGTAAAGGCACCTCGCTCGTGACCAAATAGCTCGCTCTCCATCAGATCCCGTGGGATGGCCGCGCAGTTCACCTTGATGAACGGCTTGTCGCTACGCGACGAGTTTTCGTGAAGTGCGCGCGCCACGAGCTCCTTGCCCGTCCCGCTCTCACCCGTGATAAGGACGGTGGTGGGGGTGGCGGCCACGCGCTCAAGCACGGCGTAGAGCTCCCGGATCCCGACGCTTCGACCGATTATCCCGAAGCGCGACTCTTCACCAGCACCCGGTTCGGCGCGCGAGACCTCGACCTCGGCCAGGTCACGCGTACGCAGCGCCTTCTTGACGATGGTGCGGACTTCAGCCTGGTCGAAGGGCTTGGTGATGTAGTCGAACGCCCCGGTCTTTAGCGCCTCCACGGCGTTGTCCACCGAGCCGTGCGCCGTCATGATCACCACTGGCAGCTCTTGGTCGGAAGCGAGCGCTTGCCGCAGCAGCTCCATCCCATCGACCTTCGGCATGCGAAGATCGGTGATCACCATATCGATGTGATGCTCGGCCAGGGTCTTGATGGCCTGTTCACCATCCTCAGCCAGATGCACGTCGTAGCCGTCGCGTACGAGCATCGCCGACATGACACGACGAAGATTGGGCTCGTCGTCGACGACGAGGATCTGTTTTTTCTCACCCAGCATGGAGCATGACCTCAGCGACAACGACCCGAGCGCGACGAGTTGACAGCAAGCTCAGAACAATAGAAGGCAATCGATTTTCCGCCACCCGAAGCGCCCGCCACTAGTGCATCCGGCCCGTCGAGCGAGATTGCCGCCACTGAGCTTCCGAGCCGGTCACCGGAACTGGCCGAGGAAACGAAGAACACATCGGAGCGCTGAAACTGCTTGGACCCAAGTTGAAGCGCAAACACAGCGCCCGCAGCGCTCTCTCCTCGAACCGAGAGTCCCGGCGCTCCCACCAGCAGCTCATCGCGACCATCGTCATCGAGATCCGCTGCAGCCAGCGAGCTCCCAAATTCGCCCGCGGCGCAGTTGGCGACCTCTTCATCCTCCTGGCATCCAGCCGGTGGCACCGCAGTCACAGTCTTCACAGCGCTGCACGTCGGACTCAGCCCGGCCCACTTCGTCCCGGGGATGACCTGGACTTTGCCCGCACCACTGAGGGCGAGATCAGGAGCGGCATCCTTGTCGAAACGCCCGAGCGCAAGACGGCTGGCAAACGCAGTGGCGTCGGACACGCAGCCGAGCTGCGTCACTGTGGCATCGTCCATCAATTCAAGGACGTCCACGGACTTGCCGGCTGCGTCGGCAATAAAGAGCAGGCGCCTACCGTCATACCAAGAGAGCGCCATGGCCGCCCCCCAGCCCTGACGTCCGGTCGGCGCGGTTAGAAGCAGCGGCTTGTCCGAGCTTGGCGGGTACCACCAGACGGCCCCAGCGGACGGAAGTGAAGCAGCGATTGAGCCGTCCGCGGCACTGGCCGTTTGAGGCTCGCCCAACTTGAACTTGGCGTCTGGCGTGAGCGCGGCGGCCACCTCCGCGGGCACGGGCAGCACGCGCCGAGTCATGTCCGTGCACGCCAGAGACAGCCGCGCGCCACTGCCGTCGCTCTCAAGACCAAGAGCGAAGACTGCACAGGTCCGCCGAACCCCGGCGACGCGCCGCTCGACTGCGCTCGGCGAGCTCGACAGGTAGCAGTGGGCCGAGCTCGCGCAGGAAAAGCTGTGCGACGGATCGCGGTCGGGACGATCGACGCCACCCAGCGAGTAGAGCGCCGCGGCGTCCACGCCGCTCGAGAGCAGGTAGTTCGAGGTCCCTGAGCGCAGCGTGACCGAGGCAAAACCTGCCGACACGACGCCCTGTCCACGGAGCTCCACTGCGGGGCTGTCCTTGGTCACATCATCGAAGCGGGTGTACGAACAGCCCGAGACTCCGAGCAGCCCGACGATTAGCAACGACTGGCGCATCACAGTCCTCCTCGCCCGTGAAACCGAGCGCGCTCGGCGCTAAGTGGTGCGGGGACCGGCCGAAGTGCGGCCAATGGCACGGAACGCGAGCGAGGGCCGAGTGCCCCCGAGCGTTTTTTCGCCGGACTTACCTCGGTGTTGGAGCTGGGAGCAGGCGCGTCGAACTCGCGCGGCGCTTCGGTGACGATGCGCGAGGGCGGCAGCGGATCGCGCAAGAAGGAGTAGGTCGCCAAGCCTCCGAGGACCGCGGCACCGACGAAGCTGATGTCAGCCGCAATCGCGTAGACTTTTCCGCGCGTCTTGCGTGAATCCCCCGACTCGAGGACGCCCGCGCTGCGGTCGGCTGCGAGCTCATCGTGCAGACGATTGGACTCGAGTCCGACGTAGATTCCTCCGCCGAGCAACACGGTCGCGATGGCGGCCTGCGTCCAGGCGGCCCCGCGGGGCGGCGTCGGGACCATGTGCGAATACACCGGCAGGACCTGCCCGCGCGGCACCAGAAGCTCGGACTCCACCGGCTTTCGACCGTCGGTTTCGCAGCGCAGGCGATGAGGCCCTGCAGGCACTTTTTCTAGCAGCAAGGGAGGACTGCCCCCCGCCAGGTGCCCGACTTCACGACCATCGAGCCACACTGTCAGCTCAGGGGAATTCGAGTCAAACCACAGAGAACCGTAGTTCACCCGCTCGAGTTCGAGCTTGAGCTCCGCCTTGGCGCCCGCGTCGAGATGCACTTTTCGTCTGACGGGCGCGTAGCCCAGCGCTTCGACGAGCAGCTCATGATCGCCGGAGGCGACCAGCCCCGAGTGGGGACCGCGCGCCCAAGGTTCGAGCTTTCTTTTGGGATCGTCGAGGTACACCCGCGCGCGAGCCACGTTCGTGGCCACGCTGAGCAAACCAGCGAATTCCCCCTGGGAAAGGCTGATTTTGACCTGATGCACGTGCCCGGAGCTGACTTCAACGTCGGCACCGCTGCCGTTGAAGTCCTTCCACTTGTCGACCAGGACGTAGTACTTGCCAACGTCGAGCGTCAGGTTGGCGGGCGCCTCGCCGGCGGCCACTTCCACCCAATCCGGGTTCGCCTGTCCGGGGCTGAACGGCAGCTCGCCGGTCGTACGGCGATACACATGCAGAGGTGCACCCACCGGCTCTGTCTCAACCAGCAGCAGGGACTTGGTCGCTAGCTCCTCGCGCGGGGGGGTGATGGGGGCCGGTTTGCTGGATGGGGACTCAGCCGCGTGTTTTTGCTCGAGCAGCTTCTGCTCGAGCGCCGCGATGCGACGCTCAACCTCGGCCCGATCGGGAGCCTTGGCGTCCACCTCAAGGTACTTGCGATAGTTCGCCAGGGCTTCCTCGAGACGCGCCGCCTTCTCGCGCGCCACGCCGGCGTTGAACAGGAACGCGGAGTAGGGGTGAAACTCGTAGCCCGCCTCGAAGAGCTCAGCGGCCTTGAGCGACTCACCTGCCAGGAACAGCGCCTGGCCCTTTTCCATGTAGCGCCGGATGGACTCGACACTGGTCGGTGCCCCAGGGGCTGCCCGCAGGGTGCCCAGAGTGGAAATGGGCGCGCCCAAACCGCAGGCCGCTATCAGGAGGAGCCGAACGCCAAGCGAAGGGGTACGCATTGCGGTATGCAACCATGCCCCCGAATGGCGCGCCGACACAAGGCGACTTCGCAGGGGAACAATTGGCCGCCCGGCCAGTTGTTTTTTTGGTTTGATGCCATTCGGATTTGAGTCAACCCCCGGGGTCGTCCTATTCTCAGGGCCTGCTAGGTTGCTTTGCGCGTTTCAAGGATTGTTGCCGCCATGCCGAGGTTCGTTCTTCCCTGCCTTTCGACAGCCCTGCTGTTGGTTATTCCCTCTCTGTGCCAGGCCGCAGAAACTCATCCCTACCCTGCGTGCAACCGCCAGCCGAGCGAAGCGGACGTCCAGGCCGCCAAGGGAGCCTTTCAAGCGGGCAACGTGTCGTTCAACGAGCGCGACTACGACCGCGCGATCCTGTACTGGGAAGACGCCTTCCGAAGGGACTGCAGCGCGACCCTGCTACTGCACAATCTCTCGCGTGCGTACGAAGGCAAAGCCAACCTCGACCAAGCGGTGGTCGCGCTGCGCACGTTCCTCGATCGCTCACCGGAGTATTCCGAACGACCGCAGCTTGAGCGCGCGGTCGAGTCGATGGAAAAGAACATCGCCGAGCAGCAACAGCGTCATAACGCGCCTCCCGCGCCGGTACCGGCACCCGCCGCCACACAGGCAGCTGCAGGCGACGACAAGGCGCCCGCGTCAGTGAGTACGGGTCCATCCAAGCCGTTCCCGCTGGGGCCTGTGCTTGCAGGTAGTTTGGTTGGGGTCGGCGTGCTGGCCGCTGGATTCGGTACCTATGCCTGGCTCACTGGGCAGAGCGACGTCACCAACGCCGAGCAGTCCTGCGGCGGGTCGCGCAGCGGATGCCCGACCTCCGCAGCTCAGCAGGGTAACGACGGTCGCAGCCAGATCACGCTCGGACAGGTCTCGCTCGGGGCTGGAACTGCCCTGATCGCAGCGGGCGCCGGCTGGTTCTTCTACAACGGGGGCCAGTTGACGACGAAGTCCGCCGCCGCCGAGCCCCAACGCCTATGGGCGCCCTGGGTTGGTCGAACCAGCGCTGGGCTGAGCTGGCAGGGCAGCTTCTGAGGACTTGCGTCGAACGCCCTTGCCCCAGGTAGGCTGGGCAGGCAGGGCTCTCGGGGCCGCCTCAACGGCGGCCTCGGTTGCAGGCGCGCCTGCAGCAGCCCCTTCGGCCAGCAGCTGATGGTGGCGGGCCTCAAACTGCCAAGCATCGGGCCGCACGGGGTCGGGGGTCTCGCTTGCCGAACCACCACAGGCGGTGGCGAAGCTGAGCAGGCCGAAGCAGGCGAGGCGCTGTGCCGAGGTCATCACCCCGCTCGCTAGCACCGACCCTGTAGCAAAGCCATCGTCGCCGCGGCCCTCGCAGGATTGTGGCTCGGTTCGAGCCGCGGGACGGCGCCATGGGTATCCCGGGGCGACGGAACCGACCAGCGACGTCCTGGCGCCAGAGGTGCTAGCTTGCGGGCCCCATGATTGGACGAGTCGTAGGCCAGGTCGTGAGCGAAACCGCTGAGGGCACCGTCATCGTGGATGTCGGTGGACTTGGTTACGAGCTCGCGCTGCCAGCGGGCACGCTCGGACGCGCGCAGTACCAGCCTGACGGGCAGGTGATCCTGACGGTGCACACCGTCCACAAACAGGATCAACTGGAGCTCTTTGGCTTCGCCGACGAGACCGAGCGCAAGGTCTTTCGGCTGCTGCTCGGCGTCCCCAACGTCGGGCCGAAGACAGCCATCCACCTGCTCGGTTGTCTGCCGCCACGCGAGCTTGCCGCAGCGATCCGAAGTGGGGATCCGAAGACCCTGTCCAAAGTGCCTGGGATCGGCAAAAAGACCGCCGAACGCGTGCTGCTCGAGCTGGGCTCGAAGGTCGACCAGCTTGGGAGCGCCGCGCCCGAGCTGCGCATCGCCAACGTCTCGACCTTGTCCGAGCGCCTCAGGGACGCCCTCATTCACATGGGTTACAAGGCGCCCGAGGCCGAACGCGCAGTGGCCGCGCTCGGCGAGGTCGAGGGTCGCTCACTCTCGGAGCTCCTGCGGGAATCCCTGGCGGTACTCACGCGCTAGCGCGAACCGGCGCGACCCGCAGCGAACGCACGCCCTGCGCCTGCGGACCGTCCGCGGCCCCAGCGCCCAGCTGTCTGCGTAGCTCGCCCGCAAAGAGCGCCACAGACACGGACAGATTTAGACTGGTGGTCTTGCCAACGAGCGGAATCGTGATGGCGCCATTGCAGGCGTTGCGGATGTCGTCGGGCAGCCCGGCGCCCTCAGGCCCGAGCAGCAGCAGATCATCTCGCTCAAACGCAAACTGCTGATAGTCGGGCACCTGCGGGGCGGCGAGTGTGGCGAGGCGACGCCCCGGATAGCTTTCGAGAAACGAGCGCGGCTCGGCCACGAGCAGGAACTCCATGGCGTCAAAGGCGCCCGCCGAGAGCGTCCGGAGCCGCTGCCGACGAGCCTTGCCGTAGCGCTCACGCAGGTGGTGATGCGGATCGAAGACGAAACAGCGCGACCAACCCAAGGACTCCAGCGAACGTGCGATCACGCAGAGGTTCGTGAAGTCCTGCGGGGCGTGGAGATAGAACGAAGGCATCGACTCCGCAGATTACATCCGGAATTGGGCGGCAATCGCCGAAATCCGAGCTGCGATCGTCTCGACGCTACGGGCCGAGCTCTGGGTCGTGGTCGCCAGAGCCGACGTGTCGCTCGCCGACTTGAAGACGGCCGCCGAGCTGCGCGCAATTTCGGCCGTTCCATGGGCCGCATCCGAGACGCTGCGCGTGATCTCCGCGGTGGTGGCGGTTTGCTCCTCGACCGCGGCTGCGATCGTGCTCTGCGACTCATGGATCTTGCTGATCACCTCGGTGATCTTGGCGATGTGGTCGACAACGCCACGGGTATCACTCTGGATACCGTCAGCACGCCGACCGATCTCTTCGGTGGCACGCGCCGTCTCCTTGGCAAGCTCCTTCACCTCGTTGGCAACGACGGCGAACCCACGCCCGGCATCACCGGCACGGGCGGCCTCGATGGTGGCGTTGAGCGCAAGCAGGTTGGTCTGCTGGGCCACGCTGGCAATGAGCTTGACCACCTTTCCGATCTCCAAGCTGCTCTCGCCGAGCTTTCGAATGCTCTGAGTGGTTTGCGTCGCCTCGGCGACCGCATTCTGAGCGACCTTGGCGCCGGTCGCGGCGTTGCTGGAAATCTCGCGAATGCTGGCGCTCATTTCCTCAATGGCGCTGGCAACGGTTGAGACGTTCTGATTGATCAAGTCGGCGGAGCTGGACGCCATGCTCGCCTGGCTCGAGGTATGATCCGAATTGGCGGCCATGCTCCCAAGCGCCTGAAGCAAGGCTTGCGAGGCCTGGTTGAGTTCCTTGCCGCTACCTGCGATGGCGCCCACCTTGTCGCGAAGTGAGGCCGTCATCAGATTGAGGGAAGCACCGATCTTCGACATCACGCCACCACCCGAAACCGACGCCGTTCGGGTGAGATCCCCGGAGGCGGCCGCAGTCATCGCGATCAGGATCTGCTCGGCTTGGGACTCCAGCAGCTCGGCCGTGGCGGCATTTTCCGCCGCCAAGCTCTCAGCTTTCTGTCGCAGCGAAATGTGTTCCGTGATGTCCTGCACCACCTCAATGTGCCCCACCTGAGCCCCGGCGCGGTCGAGCAAGGGAGACGTGTTGACCTGGAACTCACGCTCGAGCGCGGGCTGATGGAAGGTGGACTCGCTCACGCCTTTGCGCCAAAGCGCCACGCCGCAGCGCTCACTCTGACAAATGTCGGCGCCCCACTCGTGGCACTGGTGCCCGAGCACTTCCGCGCGCTGCTTGCCGGTAACGGACATGGCCGCGCGATTGATGAACGTCCAGCGCATGTCTTTGTCCGTGACCGAAATCGGAAACGGGATTGAATCGAGCATCGACTCGTACCAGTGCATCCGCTCCGCAATCGACTCGACCATCTGGTTGAGCGACTCGACGAGCTCGGTCGACAGGGCCCCCTCTTCGCCTGCGGCCAAGCGAACCGTGAGGTCCCCGGCGACAAGCCGCTGCGTCAACTCGGGTACGGTTTTCACCTCAGATTCATTTGGGGTCACCACGTCAAGGCGTCGTCGGGTCATTGCTGCTCCTGTAGGGGTACGACCACGGGAACGACTCGAAGCGCCCCTGGGTTAACCCCATATCTCCGCAGAAGCGGGAAATGCTGACGGCTCGCCGGATCTGAACGCGAGGGCGGATCCGACGCCCTGGTCGGCTCGTTGGTCATGATGACCTCCGCGCGCTCGCCACCGCGCGCCAGAGCAGGCGCCCGACGAACGTTCCGCTGCGAGGCCGGTGCTCGCTCACTGTAAGACTTGCCCCCGTGATACGTTGCCTGGTCGCGAGCCAAGAGGCTCCCTCGATGCTTAAGGAATGCTCGAATGAAACGCTCCCTCGTGTTTGTCAGTCTGGTGACTCCTCTGCTAACCCAACTGGCCTGCGGCGCCCGGCAGACTGAAGCGGCGTCTCCCGAACCGATGGCCGCGGCGTCACCGCCTGGTGCGGCGGACAATGCCGAGTCGCGCAGTTCCGGGGCGAGTTCAGCATCCGGCGCGGAGCTAATGCTGGCCTCCGAAGAGGGAGCCAAGCAAGCGGCGGACCCGCCCGGTCCGCAACAGGCACCGGTCCCCGCTCCCCCCGAAGCACGGACGCCGGACGATGCCAGCGCGCCGTCGAGCCCGGGTGCGGTCGACAAAGCTCCGATGCTCGACATCGAGGCCCGGCTCGGCATCGAGGTCAGCGATATGCGCGACGCCGTCGAGCGCCTTCATCAGCAGCTCCAGAAGTCCCACGGTCAACTCGTTGAAGAGACCTTCAACAACGAGGACCACCAGGCCCCGACAGCCAATATTACGTTGAGGATCCCGGCTCAGGGCGCCCAGGATTTCCTGAAGGAGCTCGAGTCACTCGGTGCGATTCGCACGAGGCAGGTGTCCTCGCGCGATGTTGGCAAAGACTACTTTGACGCGCAGTTGCGACTCCAGAATCTCCAGCGTGTGATCGCAAGACTGGAAGAGATCCTCGCTCTGGCCAAGACCGTCGAGGAGACGATGAAGGTTGAGACCGAGATCGGACGTGTTCGCGGCGAAATCGAACAACTTAAAGGCGAAATCCGCTGGCTCAAGGATCGTTCGAGTCGCGCCACGATTCACCTGGAGCTCTTCGCCAAACGTCATTGGGTGGACACGGGGGTCTCGCCCGAAGCCAAGTTCTATCCCGGGCTGCGGATGACGACGATGCTCGACCTGCGGGGCGCACAGGGCAGTCAGTCCACCTACGGCGGCGGCTTCTCGCTGCGCTTCTCGCGGCACTTTAGTCTGGATGTCGATGGGCTTCAGTCGCGCCTGTTTGGCAAGGGCGATCTCGATCGCCTCATGATCACTGCGGGCGGCGATCTCTATTCGGACTACCTCGGTGGCGGCTCGCGGCGCTGGTTCAACCCTTACATCGGGTTTCGCGGCGGCTACTCGCGGGTCGCGGGTTACAACGAGCTCGTGGCAGGCGGCGCCCTGGGATTTGAGCTCTACAAGAGTCCGGTCCTGCTCGTGGACACTGAGGTTCGCCTGTACGGCGCCTTTGGGAACCACTATGGAGCCCACGCCCTCGTGCAGCCTGCGCTCGGTATCAACGTCGCGTTCTAGACCCCACCTCTGCGAATCAGACTGCCGGCCTGTCGGCAGGCAGTCTGACCGCTTCCGGCGCTGCGCTGACGACTGTCCGGCCCGCCAGGTCCAGCGCAGGGAGGCCCCCTCTGGGGATTGAGGCACCAGCAAGTCTTGACCCCAGGGTGGGTCCGTGGATAATCGCGAACTTGTCGCGGTAGTTCGGACCCGGAAGGCGGGCCCACTGCCGGCACGAGGAGGCCCAGCGTGATCACCTGTCGCAAATGCGGGAAGGAAAACCAGGACCACTACAAGTTCTGCTTGGGTTGTGGCGCTGAGCTTCCCCGCGAGGCAGCGGCTCCGAAGCCGTTCAGCCCGCAGACTCCGCCCCACGGCGTACCGGCAGCGGTCGTCGCGCCAGCAGCACCCATGGCGGCACCAGCGCCCGCACCGCTCGCTTCGACGGCGCCCGTGTTTCAGCCGCCGCGACCCGCGCCGGTTGCAGCGCCTGCTCCGGTGGAAGTGCCGGTCGCGGCTGCCGCTGCTGACGTCTCTTGCCCACAATGCTCGCACGTCAATCCCCAGGGCAATCGCTTCTGCGCGGGTTGCGGTTACAACCTCAGCGCCCTGGCAGCGGCACCTGCGCCCGCGCCGGTTGCAGCTCCGGTTGCGCCAGCAGCCACCGCTGCGGGCGGCTTTCCGGTGCAGTTCGTCGCGCTGCGCGCCGACGGCACCGAAGCGGGAAGCTACCTGCTGCCCGACACGGCTACGGTGGTCATTGGACGCGATACGGGCTCGATCTTCGCGGGCGACAGCTACCTGTCACCCAAGCATGCGCTGATCACCCGCCGCGGCGTCGAGCTCCTCGTCAAGGACACGAACTCGCTGAACGGCGTCTACCTGAAGCTGCGTCCCCACGCGCCCTGGCCGCTCGAGTTCGGCGATATCTTCCGAATTGGCCAGGAAATCGTGCGATTTGAGGAACTCGTGTCGCAACCGCCGACCGCCGACGGGGTGCATCGTTTCGGTAGTCCCGCCAAGGGCTACGTCGGTCGACTCGCGCTCGTGATTGGTCGCGATACGACCGGCAACTCGTTTCCCATTCCCGAGCGCGGCGTCCACTGCGGTCGTGAGCGCGGCGACATCCTGTTCGCCGAAGACGGCTACGTGTCGGGCCTTCACTGCCGCCTCGGCCGTGACCCCGACGGCCGTATCACGCTGACGGACGTCGGTAGCTCGAACGGCACCTTCGTGCGAATCAAGACCGAGCATGGCCTGATCACGGGGGACGTACTGCTCATGGGGCAGCAACTCTTCCGCGTGGATTACTGAGTCCGACTTGACCACGTCAGCGCCCACCATTCGCGTCGTCGCGGCAGTCATTGCTCGCGGCGACGCCTACCTCATCACCCAACGACGCGCGACTGCCGTGCTGCCACTGCTCTGGGAGTTCCCGGGTGGTCGCGTCGAACCGGGTGAAGACGATTCTGCTGCGCTGACGCGCGAGGTGTCGCACCGGCTCGGCGTGACAGTGAGCGTGGGTAATCGCATGAGCTTCGTGAGCCACGCGTACGCCAACTACTGCGTCGACCTGCATCTCTACGAGTGCACCCTGCTCGAAGGGGAGCCCAAGGCCGTCCATGTCACCGCCTTCGCTTGGGCGCGCAGCGCGGAGTTTGAGCGGTACAGCTTTACTCCTGCCGATGAAGTCTCGATGAGTCAGCTGCTGGGGCTCACGCCATGAAGCAGCTCGCTGCGGCCCTGCTCGCCTCGTGCTTCATCGCGGGGTTCGCTGCGGCAGCCGAGCCCGCGTCACCAGCTCCCGCCGCGAGCGCCAGCGTGGCTCCCGCCGCGAGCCCACCAGCCGGGACCGCGGACACGACCAGAACGCCCACCGCTCCTGCCGAAAAACCTGCTCCACGGGGTGCCCCAAAGAGCAACGCCGAGGCCACGCTCGCGCGACCAGGGCGCGCGCCTGAGACTGAGGCGAGCGACGTCTCGCGGACCCCCTTCGGTTCGGGGACGCGCGTTGAGATCACGGCGCTCAAGGGCAAGCTGCGCGTGTTCGTCGCGCCGCTGCCCGAATCTCGACTGCAATCCCTCGACGCCACCACCTTTCGCGAACTTGGGCATACCCCGCTCGTCGCCGAGCTGCCGCCGGGTCGCTATCGAATTGAAGCCGAATCGTTCGAGATCTCCAACGGGCGCACAGATATCACCGTGACGCGGCAAAAGAGCCACCTGGAGATTAATCCGGGCAGCGAAGACCTCGCCTTGACCGGCTCGCTCCTGATGGGCCTCGGGGGCGCCTGCTTTTTCGGCGCTGCGATTGTCTATTTTGGTGGCTCGACCGTGACGCGCAAGGGGCCGCATGATGGTGCCATCGCGCTCGGTCTAGCCGGTGGAGGACTCGCGCTCGGCGTGAGCGGCTACGCGCTCCGCAGCGGCGGACAAACCACGATCGAGGCGCGCGCGCCCTCGGCAGCAGCCAGCCCGCTCGGCCTGCACTACGCCGGGAGCTTTTAAACTTACAGCCCTCGACAGCGCGTCAGCTCCCCTAATCCGCCGATGCGCAGGCAACCGGCCAAGCTCGAGGTCGATTCGCGCCCATGGCGCTCCCGACTCTCACTTCGCTGCTGGCCCGGGCCCTCGATCTGCTGGCCCCGCGACTCTGTCCGGGCTGTGATGCGGCCAGCGGCGCCGATGCCTTCTGTCCGAGCTGTCGCGGCGAGTTGCGCTACGCGAGTCCGCACCCCAGCGTCATCGCGCCGTATCAACATCAAGGCTCGATCCGCAGAGCGCTGCATCGCTTCAAGTACAACGATCGCCCCGAGCTTGCCGCGCCGCTCGCGCGAATGCTCGTGGTTTCGGCACGCCTTCCGATACTCGCTAAAGGTGCCGTGCTCGTGCCGGTGCCCCTGCATCCCGAGCGATTGGTGACCCGTGGCTACAATCAAGCAGCGCTCCTGGCGGGCGCGCTCGGGCGACAACTCGGCCTTCGCTGCCTGCCGGACTTGCTCGCTCGCGAGCGTGCGACCGCTTCCCAAGTCGGTCAGGGTGCCCTTGATCGAGCGCACAACGTGGCCGGAGCATTCACCTGCACGAGCGAGCGTTTGCCTTCGCAGCTCTGGTTGGTTGATGACGTCGTGACCACGGGGGCCACCGCACGCGCCTGCGCGCAGGCCGTGCAGGCCCGAGGCGGTCGACTGTGCGGCGTCATCGCGCTCAGTCGGGGTGGCCGCGTGGTTGCCTGCGACAGCGACAACGACGCGCGGGGAGAACTCGGTTCAATCACTTAATGAACTCCCGGTGGCCAACCCACCGGCCCGCGGTCTCGATTGTGTGCGAGCATGAGGCGTGTGATACTCACGAGACGCGCTGCTTGAGCGCGTGATGGAGTTCATGGTGCCCTCCGCAACTGCCGACTGGCACTGGACCAACGCCCAGGGCGACCCGATCCCCGTGAGTGAATGGGAGCTCGTCGCGAGCCTTGCTGACGGAGCCATTCCGGTCGATTCGCTCGTGTGGCGCCAGGGTTGGAAGCGCTGGCTGCCCGCCAATCGCGTGTCCGAGCTGAGCGCTGCCATTCCCAAGCAGCGTCAGCTCTCGGTGTTGATCCCCGCGGTCGATCCAGGGGTGACGCGCCCCCCGCCGCTGCCGCGTGAACTCTTCGAGAAGCGCGCCCCGAGCACCGTGCCCCCTGCGCCACGCACTCATGCGCTTGTGCGACGACCGGCGGCGCACACCCTGATGGACTCGGAAGAGATCCGCAGCAACTCCGGTACGCTTCGACCTCCGGGTGCGGTGCCACCACCGCCGCGTCACCTTCCCTCGGCGATTCGCGAAGTCCCGAGCGAAGGAGCAGCTGAGGCTCCGCTGCACCATCTCGTCGCACTGGCCCCAGCGGCGGAGACGCTCCCCCCTCCGACCTCTGCGCGTCACATGACGCCGATGCCGGCGCGCTGCAATACGCCCGCACCCGGGATGCGACGTCGCACGCCGTACCCCGCCACGCGCGCGGTCAGCTCGGGACCACCCGCCAGCGCTAACTTCTCCCCGCTCTCGAGTCCCCCCGAGTGCAGTCCGATCCCGGGATTTCGGCAGGACGACGACCTTCCGACCCTGCCGCACTTGGCACCACCCGAGCGCTCGCCGGACCCCACACCCGACTTGCCCACCCTTCCGTACGGGCCCCTCGAACTGGCGCCCGCCGACGAGGCCCTCACCCTCCCCTACTCGCCGCCGGTATCCTCGCGACCAAGCCACTCGCCAAGCCCCGTCTCACGACGCCCGCGTCCTCGCGCGAAGGGGTGGCGACTAGCCGCAATCGGGCTGGCAGTCATGGGCGTCGTCGCCGTCGGTTGGGCCTGGCGCGCACGCTCGAACGCGACCGCGGTCAAGGCCGCGCGAAGTCACGTGACACCCGCAACCACCCCGCGCGTGTCCACCGCTGCTTGCGTCGGGTTCGGTCCTGCCGCGCGGCTGGCTCCCACCACGGTGCTCGGCGTGATGCCCGTCGTGGTGAACGCGCAGGAGAGCGGACGCCTCGCGATCGGACTGGCCGAGTCCGCGACGAGCGCCGCGGGCCTGTTCGTCAACATTGAGGATCTCAGTGTTCGCTACGCATTTCGTGAGCCGGGCACGAGTAAAGTCGTCTCCGTCGTGCCGCTCAGCGCAGGTTCCGAGCTGCGATTTGCAGTCACGCGGGATGACACGCCGCTGCGTCAAGCGCGCGTCGTGGTCGCGCAGCCCGATTTCCTGTTTGGACTTGGCGAGACCGGATTTGCCCGACAACTCCCGGGTCAACCGCCGGAGGAAGTCTGGGCTGTCACGCCTGGTCTTGCCGTCACCGAACCACGCATCGCCAGCGCCGGTCCTGCCGGACACGTCGTGGCATTTCGACAGGGCGGACAGAGCGGTCGCATCGCTCATGGCTGGCTAGCGCGCGATGGGCGCGGTCGCCTCGGCCCTTGGCTGATTGAGTCCACGGCGCATTTCGTTGGCACCCCCGCCGTTGCGGTGTCGGGCGAGGAACTGCTGCTGGCCTTCGCCTCGCGGCAGCTCGAGACCGAGCCTTGGGGGCTGTCCTTGGCTCGCGCGTCCTTCGATGCGCCGGCCGAGCCTGCCAGACGCTTTGGGATCCCCGCGGGTGGTCCGGGTGGAGACGTCATCACGCCGGCGCTCACTCGCCTGTCCGGCGATCGCTGGCTGCTCCAATGGGCAGAGGGTCCTCCGGGTCAACGCCAACTCCGCGTGCAAACACTGTCGGATGCGCTCGGTCCGCTGGGCAGTCCGGTCACCCTTTCGCCGCTCGGCAGCAATGCCGGCCAAGGCGTGCTGTGGTTCGGTGGGCAACGCGCCGTCTCGGTCTTCGTCGTCAACGTCGCCAAGGGGGCTGAACTATGGGCGGCCAGAATGGATTGTCCTCTATGAAACGCCTACTGCACGCATCGCTGCTCGCCACCGCGCTCTTGGCGCTCGCGCCGGCCTGCAATCGCCAAGCGCAACGCCCAACCCAGGTGGCGGCCGGGCTGCGTTTCGTGGCGCAGGAAGCTTCGTTCGACGCATTCTTCTCCGAGCTGTTCGACCTGCAACTGCTGCTGGCTGCAGCGCCGGCGGACGAGCGTCAACTGCGCGTCACTCTGGCCAGCTCGCTCGGAGTCACCGACGGTACCACCCCCGGGCTGCTCGCTGAGCGAGTCGCCACGCGCAGCTTGGAACTCAAAGACAAAGGCCTGCAGCTGCGCCTCGAGATCGAAGGCTGGGACGCGGTCGATCCGGCGGATACCTCGGCCCAGACGCGCGTCGTTGGAACGCTCGACGACGCCGGTCGCAAGACGGTTGAGGCGGTCACGCTGGCCACGCGCGGGGAACTCGCGCTGATGGCTCGCCTGCGTCGCGCGCGCAGCAGCGTGGAGCTGCTCAACTCCCGCGCGATGGCGCTCGAGCCGCTCGTTGAGGGCACCTTCGTCAACCAGCCTGCGCACCTCGAGAGCGTCCGTCGCAATCTGGACGATACCAAACGCGTGCTCCCGTTGCTGGCGTCGCGCGCAGCCACCCTCGCTGAAGAGAGCAAGCGCTTCGCTTCACGGCTGGCCACCGCGCTTACCACTCATCCTCAACTCTCGACCAGCCCGACACCGCCGCTCGTCACCAGCGAGCCGGCGCGCGCGCTGCCGCCACGACCCGCCCCGGCGCGCGGAGGCCCGGCCAGACCCGCAGCCAAGCCGAAGCCTGCGAGCGCCGCCCCGTCCAGCGATTTTGAACCCTGAAAACGGATGACCTCGCTCCGTCGCAGCACCGTCAAAGCAACCGCATGAGCAGTCGCGGCTCTCAGCATCCGTCGCCGCGCCATCAAAGCAACCGCATGCGCCCCCGCGGTTCCCGGCAGCTAGCGCGGTGCGCAGCGAGCCTAGTTCGCTTGGTAAACAGCGAGCCTGGCTCGCTTGAAGATTGTGGGTTGGTGCGGCGTGACTAAGGCACGCTGCGCAGCGCAGCCGCGAACGCGGCGGGTTCGACATAGTCCGTAAAGCGCTGCACTTCTCTGCCCTGGGCGTCAAACAGGATCACCGTCGGAAGTCCGGCCACGTGCAGTCGCTTAAGCGTGCTGGCAACAGCGAGATCCGTGTCGTCCGTGGCGTCCACCTTGACCGCGAGAAAGCGCGCTGCGGCCTCGCGCACCAGCGGATCCGCGAAGGTGGTCTGTTCCAATTTCTTGCAGGCTCCGCACCATTCGGCGCCAAAATCGACCACCAGCGGTCGCGCCTCACGGCGTGCGCGTTGCGCGACCACGTCGAACGGCTCGTGCAAGAAATGCAGCTCGCCTTTCGGTCGCAGCCACTGCACGGACACGAGCCAGCCCCCGAGCACGACAGCGACGATCGCCACCGATTTTCCGAACTGACGTGCTCGCGACGCACTGGCAAAATCAACCTGCACAGCCCCAAGCCCAAGCCCGAGCACCAGGAGTCCCGAGCCGAGCAGCAGCACGCGCGATTCGTTTGGCACGAGGTGCGGCAGGGCAGGAAAGCCAATCCCGAGAAAGTGCAGGGCGATGCCGAGCAAGACGAGTCCGAAAAACGACTTGATGTGCATCATCCAGCGCCCGCTCTTTGGGAGCTGCAACGCGAAGGCGCCAACCAGAAAGAAGGGAACTCCAAGCCCGAGCGCAAAGGCAGCCATCGCTGCAGCCCCGAGCACGCCGTCACGCGTGCGGGCGATCCAGGTCAGGATCCCCGTGAGAACCGGCCCCGTGCAGGGCGAGGCCACGAGCGCGCTGACGAGCCCGAGCGCGAACGCGCCCTTGTAGCCAAAGCCACCCACGGTCGCGAGGCGATTGGTCAGCCCCGAGGGGAGCGCTAGTTCAAAGGCCCCGAACATCGACGCGGCCATCAAGGCAAACAGGGCACTCATCCCGGCAAGCACCCAGGAATTCTGGAGCACGCTCCCGAAGATGTTGCCGCCGAGGGCCGCTGCAACCCCAAGAGGCACGAACATCGCCACCATACCCGCGACGAACGCTGCCGACAGACCGATCCCCTCGAAGCGAGTTCGCGCCTGGCGCGCTCCGAAGACGCTGACAGTGACCGCGACCATCGGATAGACGCAAGGGGTCAAGCTGACCAGAAACCCTCCGAGGAAGGCAGCCAGGGCAGCCGCGATGGGTCCGTGGGACAGAGCCCGACTGAAGGCATCGTCGCTTGAGGCCAGCGCCAGTGACGGGAAGAGTCCGACCAGTCCGACCGTCAAGAGCACCAGCAGCCCACGCGAGAGTATGCGTCTGTGACTCACGCAGCGATTCCTACCCCGAGCGACGCGCCAGTGCCAAATTGGAGCGGTCCTGAGACAAGCGCGGGTCAGACGACGCTAAGGCGTGCGGCGTTTGCGCCGCCTGAGCTCAGCGATCAGGCGACGCGCCCGGGTGACCTCTCCACGCAGCGCGACCGCGAGGGCCACCCGCCCCGAGGTGGTGCGGGCGACAAACCCGCTGAGCGAGGCCAGGGCAGCATCGTAATCGCCGAGTCGATACGCGAGCTCACCGAGCACGTATTGACCGTAGCCCTGGCCGCAGGGAGCCCCCTCGAGATCGTAGCGCAGTGCCTCCAGATCCTCGGTGTCTCGCCCGGACTCGAGCTGAATGAGGGCGAGCTGGGCGCGATACAGCGGCTTATCGCGGGTCCCCCAGCGCACCGCCCGCTCGAGAGCCAGCTCCGCCTCGTCGCAGTGACCGGCCAAAAAGGCGACCGTCCCGCGAGTCCACGCGTGAAACGCGAGGCGAGAGCCCGGGGCGAAGCGACCTGCCAACCGCAGGTGCCGAAGCGCGGCCTCAGGCTGCTTTTGTCCGAGACACGCTCTGGCCACATCTTGGTGCGCGACGTCGACGAGCTCCGAACTGGCCAGCGCCTCAAGCGCGACCTCTCGGGCTTCGTCAAAACAGCGCCGCTCCATCAGCGACAGGTAGAGCTGCCGCAGCAGCATGGACTGGGTCCCCGGATCGAGGTCCGACCCTTGTGCCAGGCCACGTCGCGCATACTTCGCACGCATCCCCGCCGTCTTGGCGAGGGTCGCCTTCTGTAGAAGGTCCTCAGGGGCCATCGGCCGGACAGGCGCCTCTCGACTCCGCGACATTTGCAGCAGATCGTAGCCGTCCCCTGAACGCGGGTCCAGAAACCGGTCACCGCAAGCACTGGCCCATTGACCTGCACGGTTGGAGCCCTTTACCTCCGAGGGCGCCCGAGTCATGTTCCCGAGCAAGATGCGCGTCGCCATAGCCGCCCTCCCTTTCCTTCTCCTCGTCGGTTGCGGCCGCCCAGCGACCGTCAGCGAGTGCGAGGAGATCGCTACCCGAGTTGCGACCCTCGAGTTTACCGCGGGGTCAAAGACCCCTCAGGCGGTGAATGCGGCCCAGCTCGCGACGGTGCAGGCGCGCGTCAAGGACACCATGAAGCGCTCGTGCGTCGGCAAGCGCTTGACCAACGGAGCGATGACCTGTGTCCGCAGCGCCAAGACGGCCACGGAGATCCGCGAACGATGCTTCGACTGAGCAACTCCGCTCGCCGGCACCCGGCAGTGCGCCTGGTCCAAAACGTCGTCGCTGCCGCGCTACTGCTCGGACTGCTGACCTCGTGCGGTAAACGCCTCTCGCAGACAGAATGCCTCACCATGCTCGAGCGCTACACGGGCCTGCTCGCGAGCTCGGATCGCAAAGAGCTGTCGTCGCTTGAGCGGCTAAAACTCGAACATCAGGCGCGAGAAAAAGCCTTGCACGACCGTGAGTTTGCCAGGTGTCCAAGCGAGGTGAGTCGCCGCGAGTTTGACTGCGCCATGCACGCGCTGACGGTGGACGAGTTCGAGCGCTGTTTGCTGTGAACCGTCGGCGGGGGATGGCCTCGCCCGCGCCACGCAAGCAAGCGCGTCGGGCGCCTGAGGGCTGCGGACCACTCGACGACTGAGCAAGCCGGCGTTAGCCTCGGGTGCCATGGACTTCGAGCTCGTCATCGGGAATAAGAATTGGTCCTCCTGGTCAATGCGACCCTGGCTCGTGATGGTTGAGCTGGGCCTGACCTTCCGTGAAGGTTGGCTGCCGCTGCGCCAACCCGACACCAAAGCGCGAGCGCGCGAGCTGTCCCCGAACGCCAAGGTGCCTCTGCTTTGCCACGGTCAGCTGCGTGTCTGGGAATCCCTCGCGATCGCCGAGTATCTGGCGGAGCTTCATCCCGAGCGGCAGCTCTGGCCAACAGAGCTCGCGGCTCGCGCGGTCGCGCGCGCCGTGTCCCACGAAATGCACGCCGGTTTCGTGGAGGTCCGAGAAGAACTCGGCATGGCTCTCGGGGCAAGCCTGCCCTGTCCGGAGCTGTCGGACGGCGCCAAAGCGGGGCTCGCGCGCTTCGAGTCGATCGTGCACGACTGCCGCGGCGAGTTCGGTGCTGCCGGGCCGTTCCTGTTCGGTGATTTCGGCATCGCCGACGCGATGTACGCGCCGTTCGTCACCCGACTCAAGACTTACGGGGTGCCGGTCAACGCGGAGACGCAGGCCTACTGCGCAGCCGTGCTCGCGCGTCCGAGCGTCCAGCGTTGGTACGCTGAGGCTGCGGACGAGGTCGCCAACGGTCATCCTTCGCTGCGCTGAGCGCCGTCACTCGGTCGCAGTCGGAGCGGCGCGAAACTAGCGAGGTTCTTCTGCGCGCCGCCGGGGAACGACGTCCTCGGTCTCAGACTTGGGCAGCACGCCGGACTCCCCTTCCGGCGCGCGCTCGGCCGCGACGAACTCGCTCGAAGCCCGCGCCTCAGCGGCGCGTAGCGTCCCGGAATTCCTCGGAGGACGCACGGTGTGTGCGCCGACGCGAAGCGAGGGCGGTGCCGCGGGCATTCCCCCAAGTGGAGTCATGTACGGAGGCGAACCTCCCCAAACCCCTGTGGCGTCATCGCCGACCACGTCGGCGCGCTGCGACAGGATTTGCGCCAGGCTCGTGGACGGCGGCACCGACGAACGCCGCGAGAAGATGGCGGCGAACGCAGGAATATCGCCGTGCACGAGATGCCCGATGGCGAGCTTTCGCACGACGAAGTCGACAAGGCGCTCCATCTCCAGTGACCCGTCAAGCGCCTGCTCGCGCAGGTGCCCGAGCGCCTCAAGCAGCGACAAATGATCCTTGGCATGTCGCTCGATCCCAGAAAAGCCTGCCTTGGCCAGTCGAGCCTCTTCGGCTTGGAAGTGTAGGCGGAGATGGGAAAGCAGCCGATCGGTGCACTCGAGTAAGTGCTGAACGCGCCGCGAGCGGGGATGGTTGTCCCCCATCAACTGGCCGCCGATGTAGGTGAATTTTCCGCCTTTCGGCGTAGCGATCACAGTGGGGGGGTCTTCATCCCAGAAGCCACCGTTGGTGCGGGCAAGCGTCGGCTCGGGCTGGGATGCGGCATCGAGCATCGCTCGCGCCAACACGAAGAGCTCCTCGTGCTCGCAGTCGGTGTCGTGATCGCCCGTCAGGAAACGCGCGTTGAACTCGAGTGCAAAGGTCTGGTTGTGAGCGCTGCTGTCGGGTTCACACTGAACACGGTTGCGCCCGCGGGATTTGGCCAAATAGAGCAGTTCGTCGACGCGATCGAGCCAATCGGCGGTCGTCTCGGGCAGGCGCAGCTCGGCCACTCCGATGCTGATAGTGACTCGCCCCACCCCGGGGAAGTCCTCGCCTTCAACGGCGCTGCGCAGCTGCTCGGCCAGCGAGGCAGCGCCGACCGCCGACGTGCAGGGAGCGAGGACGGCAAACTCCTCTCCGCCCCAGCGCGCCAGAGAATCCGTGTCCCGCACCCGCTGACGGATTCGCTCCGCGATGCCAACCAGCACTTCATCGCCCACAGGATGCCCGTGGACGTCGTTGATCTTCTTGAAATGGTCGACGTCACAGAGCAGCACGGAAACGGGAATGTTGTACCGAGACGCCAGCGCAAACTCATGCTCGAGATTGTCGTCAAAGTAACGTCGATTACCGACCCCCGTCAGGCGATCCGTCTTGGCCATCATCGACAACTCGCGCTGGGCGACCGCGATTTCCACTACCTGAGACTCAAGGCGTTCCGCCATGGCGTCAAAGGCGCGTCCGAGCGAGCCGACCTCACCACCACCGCTCACGCCGCTGCGCACCGCCAAGTCACCACCCGCGAAGGCGTCGGCGGCGGCTCGTAGCCGCACCAGTGGGAGTGCCAACCGACGCGCGAGCAACGCGGTCGCCAGCAGCGCGATGCCGAGCGCCATGACATCGAGCCCAAAGGTCCAGCGATCGAGTGCCGTTAGGACGGGCAGCATCTCAGCGCGAGACAAGCTGGCTCGTAGCATCCAGCTGTCTTGCTCACGATTCAAGGTGCGCAGAGCCACCCCGCGTGGACCGGTTGCGGCCGTATTCACGACGATGCGGTCGGGCATGACCGCCGCGCGACGGAGCCCGCCGGGGACGCTCAATAACTCCACCGCAGCGCCATGTCCGAGCCACTGACTCGGATGGGTGAGGTAAGCCTCGAGTTGGGGCAGCGAAGCCGACGCGGCTACTAAGAAGCGAGCGCCAGGGGTACCGGACGGCACCTCCTCGGAGCACCAGAGCCGGACCCCCTCGACCGTAGTCGCGCCGGCAACAAACCAGCATCCAGTGGGGGCCGGACCCATGAGCAGAGTAGCGGCGGTGTCGGCGACAGACGTCGGCCCGCTCGAGCTGCTGACAACGCGGCGCTCGAGGCGGTCCAGCAGCACGAGCCTGTCGAAAGGAGCATCATCGCGAGCCCAAACCCTGACGAGTTGGTCAAGCGCGTGCTGCCGCTCGTCGCTGGCTTGACTCACCGAAAGCTGCTGCAGCGAAGTGTCTCGCGCGAGTCGAGTCAGCGACAAACCCTCGGCGCGGAGCAGTGCTACCAACTGCGCTGATTTGCGCGCCGCGATTCGATCGACACGCTCCACAGCCTGCCGTTCCAGCGTCCGACGCACCCCGACGAACCGAGTTCCGGGCAGACCCTCACGGAGCAACCACTGAGCTGCGCCTAGCACCAGGATCACCAAGAGGCTGAAGGTCAGCAGCAAGCGGACGCTGAGCGACGGATTCGACCAGTCGCGCATCGCGGATGCCCGGCGCTTCGGAGCGGCGCTCACGACGCGTCCTCATTCAGCCAGGTGACGCGAACGTGCCAGCGCGGAGCAGGTAGCTCGAATTGACGTGCCAGGACTGACGCGCCACGCCGAACCAACTGGTCCGTAGTCCCCCGACGAGTGCTGAGCATTGAAGCGGGCAGTTGAATCTCCTCGACGAGGCCGAGGGGCGAGCCCCTTCACGGACCTGAACGGCCAAGACCCGGCCCCCGATAGGGCGATTTCAGGGGGGAAATCCCCTCGGCCTTGACGATTGAGTCAGCCGTCACCGGCGAATCGGTGAACCTGCCAGTGAACGACTGCGTGAAGGCGCCTTTCGCGGAAAGGCTCCTCGATTTTATTGACAAATTTGGCAGATTCTCCCCGCGCTGGCTTGAGCGCACCTCAGTACTGAGAACTGCTAACCGGCCGGTATTTTTCCATGAAGCTGCGACTACCGCCAGGCCCCGTGGCCATGCTGCTCGGCTACCTCCTGCTGAGCGCGATGCCTTTGTTCATCAAGGCAGCCACGACTCTCGGATGGGAGTCCGCCCCGCTCGCGGTCGCACGCTTCGGGCTCGGTTGTCTGCTTGTCCCGCTGGTGGCGCTTGGACTCCGACAGCGACTTGCTACGCATCAACCCTGGGTGCTGCTCTTGCGTGGGTTATTTGGAGCCGGCGCAGTGCTCACGTATTTCGTGACCGTAAGGCTGGTCGGTCCGGGTATGGGAACGCTGCTGAACTACACGCACGCCATCTGGGCAAACGTGCTTGGGGTGCTGGTGCTACGACAACGTCCGACACTCAAATTCTGGGGACTGCTCGCGCTTGCCACGCTCGGACTCTGTCTGATCGTCGCACCGCAACCGCGCGACGCCTGGGCGGGCCATCTCTACGGCGCCTTGTCGGGACTATTCGCGGGAGCCGCTATTTTGTGCATCAAACGGCTGCGCAAGACTGACAACGCCCTGACCGTGCTGGCGAGTTTTTCGGTGGTTGGCTTGCTCGTGAGTCTGGCGATTCTACCCTGGTCTACCCTGCCACCCGCGCCGCATCAGCCGCTCGAGCTGTCGGGGATCCTGCTGGCAGTTGGTGGGCTTTCCTTCGTGGGACAGGTGCTGTTCACCCACGGCTACAAAGACACCAGCGTGGAGCTCGGTAGCCTGCTGAGCCTGGGCGTCCCAGTGGTTTCGATGCTGCTCAGTCGCTGGTGGTTCGCCGAGCCGCTGACGCTGTGGGGACTGCTTGGCTCGGTCTGTGTTCTTTGCGCTTGCCTGCTGTTTGCGCGACTCGAACCGAGCGCGCGAGCAGCAGCACCGCTCGACTAGCGGGGGGACGGACTCAGCGGGCGACAAGCGCCGTGAGCTCACTCGGAACGCGCTTGTCACGACCAAAGGCCCGCATGCGCTCAATCGAACGGCAGCCCAACACCGCCACCGATTGTCCGTTCAACAAACCGTCATCCATTTGAGGAAAAAGCTGGGACAAATCGCCTCCCGCAATGGCGCGTGACAGCACGGAGCGCAGCGCATCGAGGTGATTCATCTTCATGAAGGGACAGGTCGCACAGCCTCCCTCGAGAGAGCAACCCTCGCCTCCAGCTGGACCGGGCACAATCGGCAGACTGGCGTCACCGGTCTGCGTGATGGCGTCCGCAGCGACGGGAAACACGATCTCCACCACCAGGGGCGACGACGGCGACTGCGCGAACGAAGCGCGCACTCGGCCCGCGATTGACGTCACCATGCCCGTCTCAGTCCCGAGCACGAAGCGCAAGGGGCGCGCGGGAGGAGCCAGCACCGCCGCGTCGACGGTCTTGCCGATGAAGCCCAGGATGTCCGAAGTAGAGCCCACCACGCCCAAGCCCTGACGCGCCGCCTCAAGACCGAGGCGGAACAAGGCGCCCGGGACCTCAAGATGCGCGGTAAGGTAGGAATCGGCGTAATCTGCGGCGATTTGCTGGGTGACGCGGTCACCAAACAGATGATGAACGACACAGTTGCCCTGCTCGAAATAGTGAAAGCGCGGCAGCGCGGCCTTGATCGTGGCCGCAGAATGAGCGGGGTGCAGTGCGGCCACTCGCTCGTCAGGTTGAGACGCGAGATTCGTCAGCAGGTACTTCAGATTGGCACCCATGTACGAATCGGGACCGAACCAGACATGACCGTCAGGGATCTGCGCAAAGAGCGAAAGCACCGTCGACACGACATTGGACGAGGTGCAGGTGATAGTCGGAACGAGCAGCTCCGCTTCAGCTTTGGTGCGGAGACTGGTGTTGATATAGACCACGTGCGTGCTGCGCGGCGTGCCAGCAGCCTGCTCGAGATATGCCCGATACGCTGGCGATTGAGCGGACTCAGCCAAAGAACAGCCGATCGCCGCTTCAGCCGCGCGCAGCACGGGCACCGAGCCGTGACCCGCTGCATCAAGCACGGCACGCACGTTTTCGGACATGAAGTCGACACCGAGCACGACGATGCCGCGGGCGCCGGCCGCCACCATCTCGACCGCGCGATCAGCCATCACCAAGGAGTCCGATATGTGCAAGTGTCGATAGGCGGTCGCCATCAACGTCCCCTGCAGCTCGGGATCCATGTAAAAGTGCGCGACGACACCATAACCACTCTGGTCCAGCAGCTGGCGCAGGGACGCGACTTGCTCGCCATCGGGTTCCAGAAACGCTGCCTGCGCTTCCGCGAAAGCGCCCAACGCGGAGAACCCCTGAGCGGTGATGCGCAGAGAAGGGAATGGGCGGGCACGAAGCATGGCCCTGTTCTAGAGCCACGGCTGACGTCCAGCCAGGACTCGCTGAGCCAAAGCCAACTAAACACGCTCTAACCCGGAGCCCGTCGGCTCCTCGCCCACAAGACCCCCCAGCCTCACCGGCTCGGGCCCCGGATCACGCTGCAGATACGTCGCCCGCTCTCGACGCTTGGTCCAAACCGAGGCAGCTTTGCGACGCTCCCAAGGCACCCCCATGTCAGACGAGTCCCTCAGCCCCGACCGTGAGCCAAATCGCGGCGCCCGTTGGGGCCGGCTCACCTGGTCGACGCTGGAGCCACTGGCGTACCTCGCTTTCTGCGCCTTCTGCGTCGGCTACGCCGCCCACGGTTTTTTCGCCTCGCGCGCCCAACAGCTGGGCTACGCATTGGCGGCGCAGACTCACTTGCCGCTGACCGACCTGCGGCACTCCTTGCCGCAAGTGCGCTGGTCGGCGCCGCTCGACGACGTCTTCATTCACCTCGACTTCGCACGGTCGTGGGCCCAGGGAGCGCCCCTGCAATGGTTCCCTGGTAGCGGCTACTCGAGCGGTGCGACGAGTTGGTTATACCCACCGCTTCTCTCGCTCGGATTTCTGTCGGGCGCCAGCGAGTACTCGATCGGGTTGTGGGTCGACGCCATCGCCGTGGCAGGCACGCTCACGTTCGTTTGGCTTGCGCGCGCCTGGTTTCGTGAGCTGCCACGCATCGCCAGCTACGCTCTCCCTCTCTTGGTGGCAGTCCAAGGGGTGCTCGGATGGTCGCTCTTTAGCGGCATGGAGCTAGCGCTGTACCTCGCGATATTTGGCCTTAGCAGCCAGTACCTCGTTCAGCTCGCGAGCGGGCAACTGGTCGCTTCCAAGCGTCTCTCGCTGGTCTTGCTGCTGCTGGTGCTCACGCGGCCCGAGTCCCTACTGCTGGTGCTGGCTTGTGCCGCCTGGCTGTGGGGTTCACGGCGTATCGCGCGCGCCCGAGGCGCCGCGACGAGGGCACTTCAGCCCGGGCAGCTTGCCTGGCTCATCTTCCCTGCACTGAGCATCACGGTCTTGCGCTCGCTGCTCAACCTCTGGCACACGGGCGCCGTCGCCGACGCGGGCGCACTCGTCAAGCTCGAGGCACTCCATCCCTTTCTGACGAAAGCGGAGGCCGGCGCCAACATCCTGCGCAACATCGGCTACCAGTTTGCTCGTATCACGTACCTGCACTCTGCCGATCGCGCCTATCACGGCTGGGTGCTGTGGGTTCTTGTGCTGACGGCCTGGCTCAATCGGCGCACGCGCGCACGCGCCTTACTGCTGAGTTTCCTCAGTATTGTTTGGGTTTTGACCGTCGCGCAAAACGAGTATGTGCGGTACCAGAATGACCGTTACACCATGCCAGCCTACGTCTGGCTGCTACTCACCGCCGCGCTCGGGCTCGCTGCACTGCTCGATTGGTCCCGTGGACTTCGCCCGACGGTAACTCCAGTCGACGTCAGCGAACCCGCTGAGAATAGTGGCACGCGTGTTCGCCTGGTAGCCCCCCTGCGCCGACTGGCGCTCGCACTGCTCTCGCTCGGACTGCTCGCCGCACTGGTTGGGTTTCAACTCCCCCGATTACGCGAGCAACGCTGGTTTTTCGGACGTGCTTGTCGCAACATCGCCGAGCAACAGATCCGCGCGGGCCAGCTACTCGGGACCCTGTCGCCCGCGCAGCGGCCGCGCGTTTTTCTGGGTGACGCTGGGGCTATTCCGCTGTTTTCTCACCTGCCCGCGATCGACGGGATCGGGCTGGGCGGAACGGCGGGGCTGCCGCTCGCGCGCGCGTATCGACTCGGCGTGGGCGCCACGATTGAGCTCCTACAACGACTCCCGCCAACCAAGCGCCCCAATTGGCTCGCGCTCTATCCCTCGTGGTGGGATGTTCTGCCAGTCTATTTTGGCCATCCCGTTAGCGAGCTACGGATCGACGGCAATGTGATCTGCGGCGCCCCAAGCAAGGTGCTCTATCGCGCGGATTTTTCCAGTCTCGATCGGACGCCTAGCCCGCTGCAGCTGCTGCAAGATGAGCGCATTGTTGCGACCCTCGATCTCGGCGACGTGCTGAGCGAGACAGAACATGACTACCAGCTCTCGTCGGCCCATTCAGGCTACGTGATCGCCAAACTACTGCCCGATCCGAGTGATCCGTACGTTGAGCTCTTTGATGCCGGACGCCTCACCTTCGCAAACTCCTACGCGAGTTTTCGTTTCAAGGGCCTCCGAATCCCACCTTCGAGTCGACTGATCGTCCGCGTGGCTCCGACTGAGAAAGGTCAGGTTCGACTCGACACCGCAGGGCAGCGCGGAGTGCCCGTCGACGTGGCTCGCAGCGAAGGCTGGAGTGACGTCAGTCTGGCGCTTCCGCCCCAGGGTATCGCGCCGAGCACGCGCCTTGAGCTCCACTCGCCCGGTAGCGAGCTGATCGCCTATCACCTGTGGCTCGTGACCAAAACGCCGGGCTCTAGCGCAAGGCGTTAGGCAGCTTGACCGAGCGCAACCAGCGCACTTTTTGCCAAGCACCTGGCGGAGGAGCCCGCTGCGAGCTCCGCTTGGCTCAGGATAGCTTTGACTTGTAGTCGGGGTAGCCAAACTCCCGCACGACCGTGAGCTGATCGGTGTTGGGCTCGTACAGCACGATGCTCGGGAGACGGACACCGTTGAACGTGCTCGTCTTGACCATCGTGTAGTGCGCCATGTCCTCAAACACGACGCGAGAGTCGAGCTGCAGCGGCTCGTCGAAGGAGTAGTCGCCGACCACGTCACCCGCCAGGCAGGTGAGACCGCCGAGGCGATAATCGTGGGGCTTTTCGCCAGACTCGCCGCCGCCAATCACGCCCGGACGGTAAGGCATTTCCAGCACGTCGGGCATGTGCGCGGTGGCGGATGCATCGAGCATCGCGATCTTTTTACCGTAGTCGACCAGGTCGAGCACGCCGGTCACCAGCCAGCCGATCTTCCAACCGATCGCTTCACCGGGCTCAAGATAGACCTGCTTGCCCGTGCGCTCGCGGAAGCCCTCGATCACCCGCACCAAACGGTCGATGTCGTAGCCGGCGCGGGTGATCAGGTGTCCCCCGCCGAAATTGACCCATTTGACCCGCTCAATGAAGGGGGCGAAATTCTGCTCCACGCTGGCCAGCGTGCGCTCAAGCGCGTCAGAATCCTTCTCGCACAGGTTGTGGAAATGGAGACCGTCAAGCTGGTCGAGCACGTCGCCCACCATCGCGCGGCGCGGCACACCGAGCCGAGACCCCTCAGCACAGGGATCGTACAGGGCGATCTGCGTCTCACGGTGCTCGGGGTTGATGCGCAGACCAACCTCGATGCCGCGCCCCGCAGCGCGCACGCGCGGCAGATACCGCTCGAGCTGCGAAACCGAGTTAAACACGATGTGATCGGCCAGCGTGATGAGCTCGGCCATATCCTGCTCGGAATAGGCAGGTGCGTAGGCGTGCACTTCCTTGCCCACTTCCTCGCGGGCCAGGCGAGCCTCGGCGACCGAACTCGCTGCCGCGCCGCTCAGGCTCTGGCGCACCCACTCAAAGGTGCTGAAGGCCGCATAGCCCTTGAGAGCGAGCAGCACCTTGCAACCTGCTCGCCGTTGGACTTCGGCGAGCAGGGCCAGGTTGGCGCGCAGGCGCCCGAGATCAATCACGTACGCGGGCGTCGAGACGCACTTGGGGTCGAATGGCAGCATCAGCCCTCGCGAATCACCCAGGGCAGACCGTGCTCCGTGAGAGCTTCCATGAAGGCGTCGGGGTCCAGCTGTTCCATGTTGAACACGCCGTCACCCTTCCACTTGCCGGTCAGCATCAGCTTGGCGCCGATCATCGCGGGCACGCCGGTGGTGTAGCTCACCGCCTGAGCGTGAACTTCCTTCCAGCACTCGGCATGATCGCAGATGTTGTAGATGAACACCTTGCGCGGTTTGCCGTCCTTCTTGCCCACGATCTCGCAGCCGATGCTGGTCTTGCCCGTGTAGTTCTCACCCAGGCTACCGGGATCCGGCAGTAGCGCCTTGAGGAACTCGATCGGAATCACGGGAGTCCCCTTGTAGTCTACGGGATCGATCCGCGTCATGCCGACGTTCTCAAGCACCTTGAGATGCGTGATGTAGGCCTCTCCAAACGTCATCCAAAACCGGATCCGCTTGAGACCCTTGATGTTCTGCACGAGGCTCTCGAGCTCCTCGTGATAGAGCAGGTAGGCCTTACGCTCTCCGACACCCGGAAAGTCGTAGTCCATCTTGACCGACAGCGGCTCGGTTTCTTTCCACTCGCCCTGTTCCCAGTAGCGGCCGCGCTGCGTGATCTCCCGAATGTTGATCTCGGGATTGAAGTTGGTCGCAAACGCCTTACCGTGATCGCCCCCGTTGCAGTCGAGGATGTCGATCGTCTCGATCTCGTCAAACAGGTGTTTCTGCGCGTAGGCGCAAAACACGTTGGTCACGCCGGGATCAAAACCAGACCCGAGCAGCGCCATCAGACCGGCGTTCTTGAAACGGTCCTGATAGGCCCACTGCCAGCTGTACTCGAACTTGGCGAGCTCCTTGGGCTCGTAGTTCGCGGTGTCCATGTAGGGCACGCCCTCAGCCAAGCAGGCGTCCATGATGTGGAGGTCCTGATAGGGAAGTGCGACGTTGAGCACAAGATCGGGCGAAAAGCTCCGAATCAACGCACGCATCTGTTCGAGGTCATCGGCGTCCACCTGCGCCACTTGGATCTTGCGACCCTGCAGAGCTTCGACGTCCGCCGCGATCTTCTCGCAACGCGACAGCGTGCGGCTGGCGAGCATAATCTCGCTGAAGACCTCAGGGACTTGGGCACACTTCTGGGCAACGACGTTTCCGACGCCACCTGCACCGATGATGAGAACCTTGCTCATGGTGTGGCTCCGCAAGTAAACAGGGTTGATACGGGCGATTTCGCAACCGCACAAAAGCGCAGCGCGGCCGGAACGTACGGTCCACCTGCCCCTGGCGCAAGCTCGGAGCGCCTCGGCCCCGAGGCCGCCCGTTGAATGTCACCTCACTGCTACTTGCGAGTGTTTGGCTCGGTCGGCCGCCAAGCAGCGAGCGTCGCCGCGGTCCCAGCCACACGCGACATCGCTCGCGCAAGCACAGCTAGCCCGATGACTGCACCAAACGCCCAAGCAGCTGCAGCTGGCTCAGCATCGCGGCCACCGCAGCCTCCGTGCGCAGGATCGCCGCACCGCCATGGGCCAACTGGGCTCCAGCACTGCGAAACGTCTCCAGCTCGCGCTCGATGAAACCACCGTCCGGTCCCAGCACCAGGGTGGTGGCGACTCGATCCCCCTCAGGTGCGACTCGTTCCAGACCCTCAGGAGCGCCGGGATGGGCCACGACCCAACGCCGCTCGGGCTCGCTTCTGCGGCGAGCCCGCAGCACCGTTTCAACGAACTCAGAAAAGTAACGGTGCACAGAGATGACGGGTGGATGCACCTGGCAGCCCTGCTCACAGCCGAGCAGGGCGTCGATTTCCAGGGCGGCCGGGCTCAATTTGTGACTCTGAAAATAGCTAGCGTCGACGCGCCAGGTGTTGAGAAGGCATAGCTCGCGCAGGCCGAAGGATGCTGCCACCTGCACCGCGCGTGACAGCGCCTTGGGGCGGGGCACCGCAAGCACGAGCGAGAGCCTCGGTCGCGCTACGGGAGTTACTTCGCCAAGCTGCAGCTCCACCTCTGCGCCGGACAAGTTCACGACCTCGGCGTCGCAGGTGCCCTGCCCGACCAACGCGGCACGCAGGACTTGACCGACCTCGATGCGCAACACCTTCACCAGATGCTGCGCAATCCGTGGCTCAGTGCGCGTCCGGCGAGCTGCGTCGAGCGCCCAGGGTTGAACGAGGATTCGGTTCACTTGCCGAGGTGTCCTCCGGCTGGACGCAGGCTGCCGCTCAGCCAGAGTTCCCGCTCCTCGCCGCGAGGCTCGATACCAAACTGGTAGCGCATCGAACCGACCGCCTCGACCGCGCGATGCAGCTCGCTGGCCGCGTCGACCGAGAACACCGTGGGCGATAGCGAAGACCCGAACAGCGGGTGCTTGCATTCACCCTGGTCAAAGCTAGCTCCAGCGCCATAGGGAGAAGTCAATTCCACTCCAAAAAAGCGCTGCTCCAGCTCGCTCTTACCAAGGCCGAGTTCGCTCACGTGCGCGTGAGCCAGCACCCGCAAGGCATCGCAGGTGTGCCGATGCGCATCGACTGCGGACCGATCGATGTAGCCGCGAGCGAGTCGCGACCACCAACCGCCGGGGCTTGGAGTCAAATCCACCGCGGCTTGCGCGGGGGAGTGTTCCCGAGTGGTGACCGTCGGCACCTTTCCGCTCAGAATCGCGTCGATGCGATGGGTGAGCGCGGTTCGACTCAGACTCGCGACGAGCACGTCCTTGACGATCGCGTAGTGTAAGGTGGGCGTCCAGGTGTCCCCAGCATCACTGTGAACAGTGACGCTCGTGATCGCCACTCCCGCGTGGGGTTCACTCGCCTTCCAGAGGGGGCCGGCCCCATCGCTCGTGAGCGTCTTGCGCAGTGTCAGGAGCGTGAGATTCGTGAACGACTTACTGGTGACTTGAACCTCAACCCAAGCGGGAAGGTCCGTGAGCAGGCGCTCCAGGTGCCCTGATTCCCGCGCGCTCTCCTTGGTCGGTATCGTGGGAACTTCGCGCTCCCGTAGGGCTTCGTTCCACAGGCTGGGATCGTCCTCAATCCCGATGCGCAGCCAATCGCCGATGAACGCGAGTCCCGGTCGGTCGCGACCAGATTCCGACAATCCGAGCAACAGCATCTCTCCCTTCGTCCGAAGGGACGAAAGTGCGCTCGTGGCGACGGTCACCCCTAGGCCCTCGTTGCTACCGCCCAAACTCAAGGTCGTGTCCTTGGCAAAGTGAAGCAGCTGGTCCAGCTCGCGGCGAAAGTTGGAGTTCGGATTCAGTGGCAAGACCCGTAGGGAGAACTCGATGGCCTCCGAACGCTCACTTCGCGTGAACGTCAGGGCCATCGGATCGAGCCGCTGGTTCCACGAGGACTCGTAGGACTCGCGAAACCCCCGATATGCCAACTCTTCGCGCGGATCCACCCGAGTCAGCTCAAGCTCGGCGATCGGCAACAGTCGGCGAGCCGTGCCCCAGTGACTGCTCGCACCCTGGCTGCGGTCCCAACTGATCGCACTACCGTCAAAGTGAGTCAGATCACCTGGCTTGAGCCAACCTGACTTGAGCATCTCTTCAGTGGAAGCAGGGAAGGTTCCCTCCATGCGTCCGTAGAGCAGCGCCGCATAGTCCACCAGACGGAGCTCCTGGCGGGCCCGCACCCGACGAGACTCTAGGATTCTTGCGCGCGGTCCGGTGATCCGCTCCACGAAGCCATCCCCAAAAAAGGCAAACGCCTGCTCCTGCTTGGCGTCAAAGGGACGCAGTGAGCGCGCGTAGCGGTAGTCGGGAGAGCTAGCCAGGGCGCCGTGCTTGCCCGCGGCAACCGAGAGGACTCGGTCCAAGGCAGCGAGCGAATTGGACAGTACCCGCACGCCCTTCAGCTTGACCTCGTGTCGCTGGATGGCCCCATCCGCGGAGCGATAGCTGGTGACCTGCTGGCCCATCCGCTCGCTAGTTGAGTTGGCGGACGGTCCATGGGCACCGACGGTACCAGCGAGCTGAAGTCCAAGCGCGGCGTCGAGTGCCGCCTCATTGCGCACCTCAAGCAGCAACGTCGCGTCGGTACCCTCCTTGAGCCAGGGATCGGTGACCGCCAACGCCGTAGCCCCCACCACTTGATCACCGAAGATTTTCGCGAGTTGCCCGATTTCCAGCCCCAGCGGGGCGATCAGGCGTTTCTGCCAGTTATCGCGACCGGCAGCGCGCTGCGCGACTTGAGAGAGCAGGCCAAGCCGCTCCTCCAGCCGTTTGGGCAACTCGAGCGCATCACGGAACGACGCAAACTCCACGACCACCGCGTCGTTCGGGACGTACGCCGCCAGTGGAAAGGCGCGAAACGGCGAGGCGCCCGCGACCTTCAGCCCCGCGTAGTCGCGCGGCACGCGCGTGACGCCCGCAATCTTGCTGAGCTCGACGGTCTCCTTGAACTTGGCTGAACTGACGCCCAACCCGCGCCTGAGCGCGAGAGCAGACTCGATCGCCGAGCCTCCGGAAAAAAAGTCCATCCATTCCCGCAGGTCCGTGTCTGTCGGAACGCTCGGCTCGGGTACCTCGATTCCGAAATCTCGTCGCAGTGGTGCCGAGCGCCCGGCACGCGCCGGTTTCGTCGCGACCGGCGTTCGTCGCCCGAGCACCAGTTTCACCCGCGCCTCGGCAAATGAGGCAAACGGTTCCCCCGGAAGCAGATCGCCGCGCCAAGCATCAGCAAAGTCGGACTGGAGCACCGCCGACTTGGCGGGGTTCGGGTTTTCCACGACCCGAACTGGCACGATTACTCCAGGCTCTGGGTAGTCGGTCTTGCCCTCAACGAGCGAGAGTCGCGTGGGCACCGGGGCGCCCTTGCTCACACGAACGAGCAGCCACCAATGCGGCTGAGAGGGTTTCGGCTTTGAGAGAGCAGCCTCGAGTTCTTGCCCCGTCGAGTCGAGCACAGCAAACCGCTCGCCGAGTAGCGTGAGGGACGCATCGTCGGGGACCTGCAAAGCGAGATAGTCCACCTTGACCGTGGACTGCGTCGCCACATGCGTCAGCGTTACCTCCTCATGCACCGTCGGAGGCACTGAGCCAAGCCGCTGAACATCACCGGACCGCGCGGGCGCAGTGGATGCTGTCGGAACGGCGGAGCCGACGGCAGAGGCGCTCGCTGCCGGCGCCGACTTGACCGCTGGCGGACTGCCGCAGGAGGCGAGGACGAGTAGACCGAGGAGCGACGTGGTGGTCGACGAACGGGAAGGGGTCCTCATAACGCCCCGTCCTATCACGAAGCGCTCGCTCCGCACATCCCAGGGGGAAACCCGCAGGTTGCCGCGGGCTCAGCGCAGCCCGAGAGTCCCCATCCAAAACAGCGCCGCGATGCTACCGACAATCAACAGACCGGTTGCCGGCACGAGCTCGCGCGCTAGCGCGCGTGCACCCAGCACCGCCGTCATGGTGAACTTGACCACCGTGTTGGCGCAGGCCGCGATGATGACCGAGCGCGAGAGCAGCAGATCCATCGTCCCATTCGGCTTGGCGAGCTCCGAGATACTGAGCACGATCGCGTCGACATCCGTGGAGCCGGCCAGGGCTGACAACCAATACAGTCCGCCGCCCGGGACGTAACGCTGGACGAGCTTGGTCGCCAGCAACACCAGCGCGAACACCAACGCGAATTTGATGGCGGACAGCAGCTTGAACGGATTTTCAAGCGCAATCTCGCGCGAAAGCTGACCGCTGGTTCCCTCCGCGCGTGCCGACCGCAGTAGCGCCCAGCCAGCGAATGCCCCGTTGACCAAGCCCAAGCCCACCAGCGGGAGCGCGACAAACCGCAGTAGTTGCCAACGCAGAATGGCGATCAACACGATCACGCGCGCGAACATCACGGTCCAGGCGAGCAGCGTGCCTGCCGCGAGCGTGCGACTGCGGGCCGGCTCATCCTGACTTTGGCGCGCAAACGTGAGAGACACCGCGGTCGACGACACGAGACCACCAAAAATTCCGGCAATGATGATCCCTCGCGCGGCACCGAAGAGACGCACCGCAACGTAGCCCACCATGGACAGGGCCGAGATCAGGATCACCAGGAGCCACAGCTTGTGGGGATTGAGCGCTCCCCAGGGATCGACGGCGTGCCGTGGCAAGATTGGCAGCACGATGAACGAGGCAAATAGCAGCCGAAGCGTGGCGAGCAGCTCCACGTGACTGATCCGCCCGACCGCGTCGTGCAGTGCTTTCTTCATCGCGAGCAGGGCAGCGGTCGCAATACCGACCGCCATCGCGACGTGCGCATGACCCATCGTGGTCACGCCGCCCAGAATAAACACGACCAGCGCGGCGGTCTGGGTGGTGGTGCCGGCGGCGTCACTGCGCACTCGCAATTGAACGAAGTAGGCGGCCACCAGCAAGGCACTGAGGCAAACGAAGCCGGTCGCAAACGGCACCATCGAATGCCAAATGGTCGAAAGCCACCCCAGCAGAGCACCAAGCTCAGCGTAGAGGATGAACGTGCGGATCCCGGCGAACCCCGACTGCTCCTCCAGCTGATGACGTGTACGTTCCACGCCAATCAGAGCTCCGATGAAGAGCGCTGTTGCTAGGGACTCAAGAAGCTTCAGATCCATAGAGCAACGCTAGCCCGTTTGACTCGAATCGCAGACGCACAAAAGTTCCCTGGCGGGTCAAACATCAACGCCTCGAGGTCGTCGACATTGCCCGCCAGGTTCTGGGTCTGCCCGCAACCACTGGGGGAGGGGCTAGATCACGGTGTTAACCGTGTTTTGGCAGCTTTGGATTGTTTGCTCGTTAATCCGCGCACTGGAAGGACTGCATCCGAATCACACCCTGAGCGCCATGGGCAACTCTCGGCTTGCAGATCTGCCTCCTTTTCTCTGCTGAACTTCGGTCACGATCGCCCCTACCTTGGACCTGCTGTCACCGTCTTGAATTACCCTGAGAAGGGTATTTACGTTTTCGCCGTTGGCGTGTCGGCCGCTGAGGTCTCGCGGGTAGGAGCAACCTTAGACTTGAAGATAGTTCCTCCCTCACCTCTCGTCAAGCTGCTTTCATCAATAATCCTCGATAATTCTAGACAATGTCGGTCCGAAACTGACAACGCCAAAGTCGGTTTTCGGCGACGATTTTTTCGCATTTAGGCACCCTAGCTGAGCGACATTGTGAGCTACAATACTGCCCGTCGGATTCGAAGGCGTCCGGGGAGCGGAGTCCCCCGCACTGGCGCGGCAGTTTGCCGAACGCCGGCATGCCGAACCCAATGCACGTGCAATTGCTCGGCTCTCAAGCCCAGTTGCGACTGAGGCATTGAATGTCCCCCGGTTCGTGATCACACTCCGCCCGCTCACGATGATCACGGCAACTGGTTTAGCCAAGTCCTACGGCGCTCGTACCTTGTTCGAGGGCGCAAGCTTCGAGCTGTCGCCCCAAGCTCGCTATGGTCTCGTGGGGGCCAATGGGTCAGGTAAGACCACGCTGCTCCGGCTGTTCTCGGGTGACGAGCTCGCCAGCGACGGGCAGTTCATCATGCCACGGCAGCTGAGCATCGGAGTGCTCCGGCAGGACCGCTACATCGACGACGACAAGCAAGTCATTGAGCTCGCGATGATGGCAGACCCGGCCTGGCCGCTGCTCGAGGAGCAGCATCGACTCGCAGAGGAGAGCTCCCCCGATCCGTCGCGCGTTGCCGAGCTAGAGGAACAGATCCGCGGCGAGGGCGGCTACACGCTGCGCTCGCGAGCAAGCTCAGTGCTCGCTGGCCTTGGTATTCCCACCAGCTCTCACGAACGCGCGCTGTCCACCCTGTCAGGCGGTTTCAAGCTGCGCGTGCAGCTGGCGCAGGTGCTGGTGGCGCGTACGGATCTGCTGCTGCTCGATGAACCGACCAACCATCTCGACATCTTGAGCATTCGCTGGCTTGAGAAGTTCCTCGGTAGCTACGAGGGCTGCGCGGTCATTATCTCCCATGATCGCCGCTTTCTCGATCAGGTGACCACCCACATCCTCGACGTGGACTACGGCACCGTGACGGCCTACACGGGCAACTACACCGCTTTCGAGCAGCAGAAAAAGAGTGTCCGTCTGCAGAAGGAAGCTGAGATCGCGCGACAGGAGAAAATCGTCGCCGACAAGCTCGCCTTTATCGAACGCTTTCGTTACAAAGCGACCAAGGCGCGCCAAGCCCAGAGTCGCCTCAAGCAGGTCGAGAAGATCGATATTGAGGAGCTGCCCAAGAGCTCCCGACGGCACCCCTACCTGAAGTTCGAGCCCCTGCGTCCGAGCGGGCGGGATGTCCTCACCGTAGACAAGCTTGGCAAGAGCTACGGCGAAAACCGCGTACTGACCGACGTTTCGCTGACGGTTCGCCGCGGTGAGCGGGTGGCGGTAATCGGGCCCAACGGCATTGGCAAGTCGACTCTGCTCAAGGTACTGGTGTCGCACTTGACCGCCGATCAGGGAGCTTTCACCTGGGGTCATGAGACGCGCGTTGGCTACTTCGCTCAGGATCACAGGGATTTGCTGAATGAACCCCAGCGCGGACTGCTCTCGTGGCTTTGGGGCCTCTGTCCAACGGAACCCGAATCCCAGGTTCGCGGTCGCCTCGGACAGGTGTTGTTCAGCGGTGACGACGCCAACAAGACGATCGGCGCGCTCTCCGGGGGCGAAGCCGCGCGCCTGGTGTTCGGTAAGCTGATCGCCGAGCGCCCCAATGTGCTCGTGCTCGATGAACCCACCAACCATCTCGACATTGAGGCGATTGAGGCCCTAGTCCGCTCACTGAAGGAGTTTGACGGCACGGTGGTCTTCGTCTCGCATGACCGCTGGTTCGTCTCCGAGCTCGCAACGCGAGTCCTTGAGCTCACTCCGGAGGGTCGCCGGGATTTTCCGGGCAGCTACGACGAGTACCTGGCGCAATGCGGCGACGATCACCTGGACGGGGATCTGGCCCTGATGCGGGCCCGAGAGGCCAAGTCGCAAGAGCAGACCGAGCGCCTCGAGGAGCGCGAGCGCGTCCAGAGCGCGCGCGAGGATCTCAAGAAGAAACGCAACCGATTCAAGGCGCTTCCCGCACGCCGGGATGCCGCACTGGCGTCGGTGTCTACCCTCGAGGAGCAGCTCGCCGCGGTCGAGGCCGCCTACGCCGTACCGGGCTTTTTCGAGCGCACGACCCAGCCTGAGCTCATGCAGTGCAAGCAGCGCGAGGACGAGCTGCGCACCGGAATCCACTCAGCCCTGGCCGATTGGGAAGCGCTGGAGGGGGAACTTTCCCAGCTTGAGGCAGAGCTCGCGGCCGAAGCCTGAGCCTCGCCTCAGACGGCCGGGCGGCCAATTACAATTTCCTTTGCCGACCGGCTGCCACGCGTTAACCTGGAGCCACGATGCTGCCCTGGCTAGCTCCCCGGCTCGTCCTCGTAGTGGGGTTACTACTGGTGTCCCCGGCCCACGCCGAGGGCCGTGAGCATGTCGTCCAGTCCGGGCAACGACTCGGTGCCATCGCTCGGCGCTACGGCGTCAGCGTTGAAGCCCTGTGCGAGGCCAACGCGCTTCGGCGCAATGAGCGCCTGCACCCGGGGCAACACCTGGTGATTCCCCCCAGCGAGCGTCGCAATGCCCCCGAGCCTCCTACCGAACGCGGACGCACCGTCCATGCATCGAGCAGCCCATTTCCTACGGGGGGACCGTCCTACAAGCGCTATCAGAAGCCCGCCGTCAAGCGTGGCTGGGTAAAGCTGATGGGTTTTCACGGCGTGTGGGAAGGACAGCTCACGACACGCCAAGGCAAACTGCTTCCTAAAGGTGCGGCCGCAGCCTCGCTGGTACTCGGATGGCCTCGGCATGATCTGAGAATCGATGCGCGCCTGCTCGCCCTGCTCGGCAAGGTGAGCGATGCGTTCGGCGGACGTCAGCTCCGGATCGTTAGTGGTTACCGCACCACTTCCTGGGTCGAGGAATCCAAGCATCCCCAGGGGCGCGCCTGTGACTTCAGCGTGATTGGGGTACCCAACGAGGTCGTACGCGACTACCTGCGCACGCTCGAAAATGTTGGTGTCGGCTACTACCCGAACTCGAGCTTCGTCCACCTCGATGTGCGTGAGCAAGCGGGGTACTGGATCGACTACGCCCGACCGGGTGAAGCCCCGCGCAGCAAACCGGGTGCTCGCGGAGGGGACACGAGCAGTACCGCGACAGGCGAGCCAGGCCCAAGTTCGCAAGACGCTCACGCCCCGACACCGGAGCCAGAAGTCCGCGAGCCCGAGGTTGCCACGAGCGTCAGCGGCAACCCTGCGCCGGACGCCGCCGCCGACCCTGCGCCCTAGCGGCTGATACAAGCCGGCGTTCCGCGGTTTCGTCCGAGGGACCGCTAACCTACAGCGTCCCTGAGTCGTGTTGCAGGTACTGCGCGACTGCGCCGAGCAACGGCACATCCGCGGGCGAGAACTGCCGCTCAGCCAAGTTGTTGGCGTCACACCAGGCCAGCGCATCGTGCTCCCTTAACTCGACGTGGCCCGCGACGAGCCGACACACAAATACCTCAAGCTGAACGACGAATCCGCTCCCGCGAAACTCTGAGCTTCCGAGGGACGCGAGCACCTCGACTTCGATCGAGAGTTCCTCACGCAGCTCACGGGCCAGAGCCGTACGTGCAGACTCCCCGGCATGCGGCTTGCCTCCGGGAAACTCCCAGAACCCAGCACTGTGCTGGGACTTGCCGCGGCGCGTGACGAGGCATCTGCCCTCGCAGATCACGGCCGCGCCAACGACCGCAACGATTCGCTCAGAAGGGACTGACACGCGCCCAGGATGACACGAACCCAGGCCCGAGAGGCGTCATCGGGTGCCGTAGGAGAGATTGATGTAACCAAGCGCGGGTGAGACCGGAAGAGACTGCACGAACTCTTCGGTGAGCTCCGTGCTCAGGTCGAATTGATAGGCAATTTGATTCGCAAGGCCGAGTTGGTGGCTTTTTGGCGCACTCACGGGAACTCGTGGGGCGCAATGCCGTGGGACCCAAAGCGGCCGGGCGCGGCTAACTAGGACTAGCTGTCCCGCATCGAGCGCATTGAGAGCGCTGATTGCGGAAAATCCGGACGATTGACCGCCTGACGATGGCTCCTCCGACTGGTCGTTCAGGTGGCGTCTTCGCGGTAGATCGGCCAGAGTTCGCGCTGCCATGGGTCAGCTCGCCGAGCTCGTCGCACGCCGACGCACTTTCGCCATCATCTCTCACCCCGACGCCGGCAAGACCACGCTCACCGAGAAGCTGCTGCTGTTCGGAGGAGCCATCCAGCTTGCAGGTGCCGTCAAGGCGCGGGGCGATCAACGTCGCGCGCGCTCGGACTGGATGAAGGTCGAGCGCGAGCGAGGGATCTCGGTGACCGCGTCGGCGATGATGTTCGACTGGGCCGGCAACACCTTCAATCTGCTCGACACCCCCGGCCACCAGGACTTCAGTGAGGACACCTACCGGGTACTCACCGCCGTCGACTCGGCGGTAATGGTGCTCGACGCAGCCAAGGGCATTGAGACCCAGACGCGCAAGCTGTTCGAGGTCTGCCGTCTGCGCGATGTCCCGATCATCACGTTCGTGAACAAGCTCGATCGCGAGTCGCGCGAGCCCTTCGAGTTGCTGGACGAGATTGAGCAAACGCTGGCACTCGACGTGACCCCCGCAACCTGGCCGATCGGCATGGGTCGAGATTTTCTCGGGTGCTACGACCTGCTGCGCGATCAAATCCTGCTCTTTGCCCGCAAAGGCACGGACTCAGAAGCCGAGACCTGTAGCGGTCTCGACGATCCGAAGCTCGACCGGCTCCTGCCTGCTGACGCCCTCAAGTTGCTGCGCGAAGAGGTCAACATGGCGCGCGCGCTTTGCAAGCCCTTCGATCTCCAGGCCTACCGCGAGGGACATCTCACCCCAGTTTTTTTTGGCAGCGCGAGCAACAACTTTGGCGTTCGTGAGTTGCTGCGGGGCATCGCCGACTATGCGCCGCCTCCCAAGTCACTTCCGACGCGCGAGCGCGTCGTCGAACCCGACGAGGAGACGGTCACCGCATTTGTCTTCAAGATCCAAGCCAATATGGATCCGAAGCACCGCGATCGCGTCGCCTTCATCCGGATCTGCTCGGGACACTTTCAGCGCGGCATGAAGCTCACCCACGTCAGCTCGGGCAACGTGATGACGGTCCACAATCCCATGTTCTTTATGGCGCAGGATCGTGAGATCGCTGAAGACGCCGTCGCCGGCGACATCCTTGGCATTCCCAATCATGGAAAGCTCCGGATCGGCGACACGCTCACCGAGGGCGAAACCCTCACGTACACGGGGATCCCGAGTTTTGCCCCGGAACTCTTGCAGCGCGTGCGAACCACCGATCCGCTGCGCCAAAAGCACCTGACCCGGGCGCTCGAGCAGCTCGCCGAAGAAGGCGTGGCTAGGGTCTTCAAACCCCGCTGGGGCGGCAGTACGATCGTGGGCGTGGTCGGCAGTCTCCAGTTTGACGTCCTCGCGGATCGAATCCGCACCGAGTACAACATCCCGGTCGAGTTCGAGAGCACCTCGCTGTTTACCGCGCGCTGGGTCGAGTGCGCCGATCAGCGCAAGCTGACGCAGTTCATTCAGGACAACGACAGCAGTATTGCGGACGATCACGCAGGCTCGCCGGTATTTCTAGCCCGTAATTCCTGGCACCTGGACACGACGCAAAAAGACCACCCGGACATTCGTTTCCTGCACGTCAAGGAACAAGCCTGGGCCTAAGCCGAGCATACCGATACCCCCTAGAGCGGCCGGCGCTTGACAGGGCGGGCGCAAGCGGAAACGCTGTGCCCGCTTATGACCGCCCGACTCAGTTCTGATGCTGCCTCAAGGGCCCAACACCCACGTCGTGCGATCTGGGGCTGGGCCCTCTACGATTGGGCCAACTCAGCCTTCGCTACCACGGTGATCGCTGGGCTTTTCCCGATCTTTTTCAAGCGCGAGTACGCCGCGGGACTGCCGGCCGTCGAGAGCTCATTTCGACTCGGCGTGGCAACCTCGCTAGCCAGCCTGGTGGTCGCGATCGCTTCCCCCATCCTCGGTGCAGCAGCCGACAATCACCGCAGCCGCAAGCGATGGCTCCTTTTGTCCGCTGCACTGGGCATCACCGGCGTGGTCGCGCTCGCTCAGGTGGGCCGCGGGGACTGGGCGAACGCGGTGCTCTGCTTTGCGCTGGCCAACGTGGGCTGGTCACTCGCGAACGTGTTCTACGACTCGCTGCTCGTCGAAGTCGCTCCGGTAGACCAGCGGGAGCGGGTCTCCTCGCTCGGGTTTTCTTTGGGCTATCTGGGCGGCGGACTGCTGTTTGCCGTCAACGTGATGATGGTCCAAAAGCCGCCGTGGTTTGGTCTCCACAATGCGGCTGCCGCGGTGCGCTGGTCGTTTCTCTCCGTAGCGGTCTGGTGGTTGGTGTTTTGCATCCCGCTCGCTCTGTGGGTGAAGGAGTCCAGCGCGAGGGCCATCCCCGCTGCTGCCGCTGTCGCAAAGTCCACCCTGTCGCAGCTCGCAGCAACCTTTCGCACCCTGCTCGAAGACAAGCGCATCTTCACGTTCCTGATCGCCTACTGGCTGTACATCGATGGCGTCGACACAGTGATCCGCATGGCGGTCGATTATGGAACGAGCCTCGGCTTTCCCACCAAGGCCCTGATCTCCGCGTTGCTTCTGGTTCAGTTTGTTGGCTTTCCCGCGGCACTCCTGTTCGGTTGGCTCGGTGAGAAATTCGGCGCGACCAAGCTGGTGCTGATCGGTATCGGGATCTACGCGCTGCTGACCGTGTTTGCGGCAGGCATGCAGAACGAGCGACAGTTCTTCGCCCTGGCCGCCGTGGTCGGTCTGGTCCAGGGCGGCGTCCAGGCCCTGAGTCGCTCCATCTACAGCCAGCTGATCCCGGCCGAGCGCGCGTCGGAGTACTTCGGGTTTTACGGGGTGCTCGGAAAGTTTGCCACCATCCTCGGTCCCGTGATGGTCGGGACTGTTGCTCGTCTGACCGGGAGTCCCCGCTACGGCATCGTCAGCATCGTCCCACTCTTCTTGATTGGGGGCTTTCTCCTGACGCGCGTCAAGCTGCAGCGCAGCGCGGCCTAGCCTGGCACCCGCTCAGCGAGAATTTGCCGTATAAGTGGGGCGCTGACAGCGGGAGCCGACCCGGCAATTTGGCTCAGTCTCTAGCCCGTGCTACCCGACTTAGCGATGCAGCGCTTCTTACCCTCGGTCGGGCTTCTCGCCGCACTGTGGACGACCACCGCGGCAGCAGAGCCCGCCGTCACCGCTGCGGCGACGGTCGATGAGACCCCGGTGCTGCGACGCATCGACGTGGACCCAGGGCTTCGTCTACTGATCGAAGAGTCGCCGCGCGCCAGCCAGGTCACGCTCTGCACGGGCTTTGAGTTGGCTTGGGCACAGTCGAGTCGTGAGAGTCGAACCCGCGCGCTCGCTGAGCTGTCGCTGCGCCGGCGGGCCACGCCAGGGTTTGAGCCCCAAGCCTACTTGAGTGGCTCAGCGGGCGTGCTTTGTGAAACCGTGGCGCCCGACGCGCTCCCGGCGACGCTGCGCCGTGCCAGCGAACGATTGCGCCCAAGGACGCTCAATCCTGAACAGGCGCGCGAGCTCCTGGCCAGCTGGGAAAAAGGCACGGATCTAGCGGCGCTCGCGGGAGCCGGGCTCGCCCTCGGGCGCGCGCGTGCCCTCGCGCTACTCGGTGACGATGCCAGCTCGGTCAGTCTGCCAAGTCTGCTCGCCGAGGCGCGCGGACTTGACCCGGCGCGCTGGGCAGCCACGCCCATGCCACCCAATCTGGGCCAACGTGCTGTCATTAGCGTGGTCGGTCCCGTTGACGGCACAGAGCTCGACATTGCGCTGCGCGCCACTCCCAGCGTGCTTGAGCGCCGAGGCAAGATTCATCTCGGGCGTGAAACCGCCTCGGACCAGAAGAGTCACCAAACCTCCGAGCGGTTCGCGCGTTTCGTAGTGCCAAACGCCGACTCCACGAGTCTGGTCTTTGCTTGGGGCATCGCCGGCGCGCACACGGATGAACACGACCAACTCGAGCTCGCGTTGCGCGTGCTCGCCCTGCGTCTCAATCAAACCACCGAGCGCGCTCGCTTGGCCATGGCAGCCACAGCGGGAACCGATCTCGAACACCCGCGCGCGCTCGGCTACGTCAGTATCGACCAGCGCGCCGCGGGAGGGCTCGAGCTGGCTGAACGATTGTTCCACGCGGAGCTGCAGCGCCTCACCGCGAGCCCACCTACGTCCGAAGAACTAACGCAGGTCGCGGACGCGCTCGTGCGCGAGCGCACGGGTGAGCTCGGACAACCCGGGCCTCGCGCAGCTCTGCTCGCGGAGGCGGAACTCGCGCGAGGCAGCGCTACCACGATTGAGCGACCACGACGTTTGGCCGTCGACAGCGCCGCCTTGGCTCCGCTGATCCGCGCGCAGCTGCAGCGGTCGCAGCTGACCGAGCTGCTCATGGAACCGGGTGGACATTCAGCGCCAACGCCCGCAGCGCATGCGCCGGCAACACCGCCGGCGCCGCCGGCGCCGCAGAAGGCAGCGGCTGCCGCAAATTCCCCCGCAGCGGCGCACGCGGGCGGGGCGCCTGCGGCGAGCGGACCGCGCCCAGCACCGGCAGTCGCGCTCCCCAGTGCCAGGCCCGCGCCCTCACTGCGGCCAGGTCCGTCTCAAGCGCGCGCGGCCGCCTCGCCGCCAAGTGCCGCACCGAGCCGACCCGCTCCGGCCCCAGCCCCCGAGAAGCTGACGAGTGACGGGCGCCGCTTGACGGACTACGTCGTGCGCGCGGGAGAATCCCTGCAAGTCCTCGCGACCCGTTTTCACATCGACGTTCACGAGCTGATCGTGCTCAATCAGCGGCAGCTAAGACCGGGACAACTTCGCCCGGGTGAGCATATTGTAGTACCGGCCCCCAAACGCGCCGCGGAGCCAAAGCGCAAGCCATGAGTCTCGGAGACGATTGCATCTCACTGGAGGGCCTCAAGGTCGACTGCATCGTGGGGGTCTACCCGCACGAGCGCCAGACCCCGCAGCGCCTGATCGTTGACGTCCAGCTGTTTCTCGACACGAGTCACGCGGCTCGCAGTGAGCGGCTCGAGGATTCCCTCGACTACGAGCTCGTCTGCGGCGAGCTGGCATTTTTGCTAAAATCGGCTGAATTTCGGCTACTTGAGACCGCTGTTCATGCCCTTTGTCGCACGCTACTGCTGCCTCCCGTCGAGCCCCTGCAGCGGCGCGCAGTCGATGCAGTGCGCCTGAAGCTGCGCAAGCCAGCTGCCCTCGGGAGCAAGGCCATTCCGAGCCTATCGGTCACGCGCCGCGCCAACCAACAGCAGTTCCTGCGCGAGGAAAAATCCTTTGGAACAGTTGATGTGATCCACGAGTCTGCCGACTTCGGGGTGTATCGACTGAACATCGCCCCCGGAGCGACGCTCCCAGCTCACGTGCATCATCAGATGCATGAGTCAGAGCTGGTTTTGGGGCCCCAGCTCGAGTGTCAGGGGCGGCCTGCAGCTCGCGGTTCAGTTCGACGCTGGCCGCAGGGGCTGACTCACGGCTACTTCAATCCGAGCGACACCTGGCAATCGATCCTGTGCGTCGATCGTCCGCCCTTCATCGAGACCGACGAGGTCCCGAGCGACGCAGCGTTTGGTGCGATCAGCGTGCTGGACGCCTGGACGATGTGAGTCCGGTTAGGTGAGCGCGCGACGATAGGAGTCCACGCTCGCCAGTGCCGTGTTGCGCCAGCTGAACAGCTGAGCGCGCGCAATTCCGGAGCGAGACAGCTGAGCGCGCAACGACGAATCCTGGGCGAGCTGCCGCATGGCGTCCGCCACAGCGTCCGCGTCGCGCGGAGGAACCTTGAGACCCGCGTCGGCCATCGTCTCGGCCATCGATGTCAACCCGGTGTGCACCACGGGACACCCCACCGCCATCGCCTCCACCGGAACGTTGCCGAACCCCTCGTAGGTCGAGCAGAAGGGAAAGCCGAGCGCACCCGACATGATGGCAGGCAGGTCTTCCTCTGGTACGAACCCGAGAAACCGCACGCCCGCCGGATTGCCTGCGCGCTCTTGGGCTTGTTGGTAGGCGCGCTGATCGGAGGCGCGCAACTTGCCGATCAGGATCAACTCAACGCCGTCGAGCTTGGCCTTGGCGAAGGCCTGCACCAGGATATCGACGTTCTTGCGCGGATCGGAGGCACCGACGTAGAAAAAGTAGCCGTCGCGCGTCAGATTGTAGCGCGCCAGTACGGCGTCGCACTCGCTTTTGCCAAGCGATTCCAACGGTCGATAGCGCTCGAGATCGACCCCGAGCAGGACGACGTCAATGCGGGAACTCGGGACCTGGCAGAGACGCATCAAGTCATCGGCCGTGTGCTGCGAGATGGCCTGCACGCGCTTGGCGGAGCGAAAGCGCAGGGTGTCGGTTGCCAGAAGGACCCGTCGATAAACCGGGCGATCATTGAGATAGTCCTGATGCAACACATGCGGCACTAGATCGAGACAGGTCACTACCCGAAGCACCCCGGAGCCGCGTGGCGTAGCAAGGTGGTAGGTCGCGTGAAATAGCTTCGGCGCAATGCTTCGAAGCGTCATTGGCAGTGCCAACCGGCGCCGCATCCAGTAACGAGCCGAGCCTCGCTCATCGTGGCAACGAGCTCCTCCGGGATAGTCGAGCGGCCCCACCGCATCCGGACCGGAAAGGTCGACCAGCCCCTGAATGCTGAGGCCCTGGCGCTCGGAATCGGTCAGTTGCAGCAGCGCACGCCCAAGCTCATTGATGTATCGACCAGTCCCCGAGGTGCGGCTCGTGGTGTCCAGCGGCGTGAGATCAACGAGAACATCCATGACTTGGTCTCCTAGGCTCCGAGCACGGTCCGCAAGGCCTGGACCACCTGCTGCTGCTCGGCTTCAGTGAGGTTGCACCCACAGGGCAGTACTAGGCCGTGCTCGCGCAGCTCACGCGCGACGGGACAATCATCGGAATCCACCCCAAAGCGGGGATAACCGGAGAGATGCGGCAGCTCGCTCATGGGAACGAACACCGGGCGGCTGTCCACGTCGTGCCGTCGCAGTTCAGTGATCACCTGGTCCGCTGGGCGCGGTGTGAGCACACAAGGCATCCAGTAGATGTTCTTGGCAGGTGCGCGCTCCTGCTGAAACCCGAGGCCAGCAACGTCAGCGAGCAGCTCGCGGTAGCGCGCTGCGATCGCGCGCTTGCGAGCGATGAAGCCCTCGATTTGCTCGAGCTGTGCCACGCCAAGCGCGGCCTGCAGATTGGTGATTCGGTAATTGAAGGCGAGCTCGTCGTGATAGTAGCGACGCTCCGGCCGCATGCCGTGATCCTTGAGGTACCGCAGGCGCTCGGCGAAGACGGGATCGTTGGTGGTGACCATGCCTCCTTCGCCGGTCGTCATGACCTTATTGCCGAAAAACGAGAAGCAGCCGGCAATTCCAAGCGAGCCAACGCGTCGCCCCGCATAGGTGGCGCCGTGGGCCTGAGCCGCGTCTTCGATGAGCGGCACTCCGTGCGCTTGCGCGAGCTCACTTAGCTCGGATAGCTCGGCGGGATGGCCGTAGAGATGCACGGGAATGATGGCGCGCGTTCTGGGCGAAAACGCGCGCTTGACCGCGCGCGGATCCATGCACAACGTCTCGGGATCGACATCGACGAACACCGGCACTGCGCCGCACATCAGCACCGCGTGGGCAGTCGCGACGAAGGTGCAGTCGGGCACGATCACCTCGTCGCCTGCTTTGACCCCGAGGGCGTGCAGGACCAGGTGCAACGCCACCGACCCGTTGGACACCGAGACCGCTTCACGAACGCCGACGTACGCAGCGAACTCTCGCTCAAAGCGCTCAACGAACGGTCCCGCACTCGACACCCAGCCGGAGTCGAGCGCCTCAAGAACATAGCGGCGTTCGAGCTCGCCTATGACAGGTGCGGCAGTCGGGATCAGTGACATCGGCGGATGCGCCTAGCACGACGAAAGGCCGGGCCCAAGCCACAACCTCGCGGTTCGCCTCCGGGAAAACCCCAGGGCAATGATGAAGTTTCGGTCAGCTAGCGCAGCTGAGCGGCAAAAGCGGTGTCTTTTTCAAGGTACTTCGGCGTGAACGCGACCAGCTCGGCGCCGGGGGCGTCGGTCGCGAGCACCTGCAGACCCGCGAGGGCACCGTCCGTCATCTCGCAGTGGAAACGTTTGACCGAACCACCGCCAACAGCGGGCGCGGCAAGCTCCTTGATCAAGCGGGCCCCGCCGAGCTCCTCGCAGCGAGTCGGGCGCGGTGAGCGCACCGAGAAGCGCGCCTGATCGGTGGGGGACTTCTCCCAGTATCGAACCGCGAAGCTGACCGCAGCGTCGCCACCGGCAACGCTGCGAGTGCCACCGCAGAAACGCTCCTTGCTCGCCTTGAGTTGCGCGTCGTCGGGCGAGTCGCACACCACCGGCGACACGCTCGCTTCAGGCTTGGTCCGACTCGTGGACACCCACTGGGAAAACAGCGTGAGGAGCTGCGCCTGCGCCGCTTTGGCAGCAGCAGCAGCCCGCGCCTCCGCCTCCCAGGCCGCGCGCTTGCTGACGATTTCTTGGTCAAGCGCGCTCAGCTCGCTCGCGCTCTCGCAATGCTTGTAGGCGTAGGCGCGCCAGTCCTGCGCGGACTGAATATTCTTGCCCGCCAAGGCTTGGCGGACCGTGCTGCGCGCCTGCTCACACTTGGCCGGATCCTTGTCGTTGCAGCCGACGAGCACCAGGGGGAGGACGGCGAGGCTGAGGAGAAAGCGCTTCATGGTAGAAGCGTTCTAGATCGACCTGGTCCCAGCCGACAACCTTCGCGGCGCGATCTCTCTCGTAGACGGCGTTTCCTGCAGCATCGTGGGCGGTTCAATCTGCCGGCCAATGGGCCTTTGCTCGACTGCTGCCAGCTCCCAGAAATTTGGCCCAGTTCGGCGGACACGGCTATCGGGGTGAACGTTTCGACGAGGAGGTCTCTGGTATGTCGACGGTTCAGCGCGATGCGTCCCTGGTAGTCATCGAGTACGGTGCCAGCTGGCCGAGGTGGCTTGAGCCCACGCGATACGCCCAATTGGCCGTCGTGGCGCAGCACTATGAGGGTGAGCCAAGCTCGCTCATCACTCAGGTTGCCAGCCGCCTCCAGCGTCTCGAGCGCGAACGATGGAGCCTGGGCACCATCATGTTGGTCTGCAACGGCCGAACGGACGACGCGGCTCGCACGGCCCGTTCCATCCTGGCTAGGGGCCTGATCGCCAAGCTCGGCGCCATCCGGGGCGCCCAGCTCGTCTTGTCGTCCGATAGTCGCCGTGAGCGCAGCGGACTGGCCCTTTCGACCCTCGCCGCCTCGATTGAATCCGAGGCTCGCTTCGCTGGCGTTCGGCTTTCTCTCCGGTTGGGCTCGTCAGAGCCGGTGATCGGTAGTATCGCCGCGCTCGCAAGCTCGGCGTGAACCTTCCCCCTCCTCTCCTGACCCCCGAAGCGCTGGAGCTTCGAACTGAGCGCGACCTCGACTGGGCCGCACTCCTGGACAGAGTCGCGGGCTTCGCCTCGAGTCCCCGAGGCAGTGGCGCACTGCGCGCTCGTCGACCGGCACGGGAATTCAGCGAGGCCCAGCGTCTGCTGGCGTGCACCAGGGCATCGTTGTCGCTCGATGCTCGGGCCGTCTCGCTACCCCGAGGCGAGCTGCCCGAGCTGCTCGACTTCCTCGAGCAATTAGCTCGGGGAATGATCGCCACTGGCCTCGAACTCCGCGATCTTGGAAAAATGCTCGCGTTCGCCAAGGAGCTGCGCGCCTTCGCGCGCGAGTGGCGCGATGAGTTTCCGGAACTCACGGGGGCCCTCACGAGCGACGCTCGCCTGGATCGGCTGGCTCAACGTCTGGAGAGCTCGCTCGATAATGATGGCGCACTCACCGACAGCGCGTCGCCCGAGCTCGCCCGCTGCCGCAAGCGAGTGAGCGAACAGCGCCAGGAACTCCAGGGACTCGTCAAGCGGCTGCTTGTGTCCTACTCCGACGTGCTGCGTGACCAGTATTTCGCCGAACGCGACGGACGCTACGTCCTGCCCGTTCGCGCGGACGCGCACCGCGCCGTCGAGGGCTCGGTGCTCGACGCGAGTTCCTCGGGCAGCACGCTGTACGTGGAACCACGTGAGCTGTCTCAGCCAAGCTCCCGACTGAGAATCGCCGAAGCCGCGGTACGCGACGAAGAGGAGCGAATCTTTCGTCAGCTCTCGGAGGAATGTCGTAGGGCGCTTGAGGCGCTGCGCTGCGCCGAGAGTGCCTGTACCGAAGCCGATCAGCAGTTAGCACTCGTGCGTTGGGCCAAGGCCACCGACTCGAGCGCATTGCCTCTGGTCAGCGAACCTCTGCTTGAGCTCCGCGCGATGCGTCACCCCCTGCTGCTCGGGCAGGGATTTGAGGTGATCGCGAACGACCTAGTGCAAAAGAGCGGGCAGGCCACGGTCATCTCAGGACCAAACGCCGGAGGCAAGACCGTCGCCCTCAAGTGCCTCGGTCTCGCGGTCTGGATGGCTCGAAGTGGCATCCCGATCCCGGCTCACCCCGATTCACGCGTGGGTTGGTTCTCCCAGATTTTTACCGACGTCGGGGACTCCCAGTCGCTCGTCTCGAGTCTGTCAACGTTCAGCGCGCATGTGCGCGTATTGGCGTCGTTTCTGGCTGCGACGGACAGTCACACCCTTTGCTTGCTCGACGAGGTCGCGGCCGGCACCGATCCCGAAGAAGGCTCCGCGTTGGCGACGGCCGTGCTGACGGGTCTGATCGAGCGTGGTGGCGCTGTTGTGGCAACGACCCACTATGAACCGCTCAAGGAGCTCGCCCTGCGGGATGAGCGATTCCACAACATCGCGGTTGGCTTTGACCTCAAGACGTTTCTGCCAACCTACATGCTGCTCGATGGGATTGCGGGTCCTTCGACGGCCCTGGCAGTTGCGGCGCGCTACGGGATACCGGAAAACCTGATTGAATTCGCGGAAACCCTGGTTCCCGAGAGCAGCCGTGAACGCGAGCGCATGCTGCGCGAACTCACCTCCGACCGCGCAGCGGCGGCGATGCTACTGCGCGAAGCCGAACGAGAAGTCGCGCGCCAACGCGCGCTGCGCCTTGACCTCGAACAGGAGCGTGCGCGCCTGGAGACCGAAGAGCGACGGGTCCTCGAGAGTCAGTACCGAGAGCTGGTGGGCGCGGTCCGCCGTGCCCGCGCCGAGCTCTCCCAGCAGGAGCAACGACTGCGTCAGACTCCCGTCGGTGAGGCCAATCTGCGCGAAACCGAGCGCATGATTGACGCAGCCGCCCACGTCGTCGCGATCGGCGGACCTGTCGCCCTAGCGGCGGTCCCGAGCAAGCCGGTCACGGGACTTCGCGCACCGCTGCTTAGCGAGCTCAAGCCTGGCCAGAAGGTGCACGTGCCGCGGCTCGGCGGTGAGGCGGAGGTCCTGTCCATTTCAAGTCGCGGCGAGGTCCGCGTGACCGCAGGCGTGATGCGCCTGACCCTGTCGCTCGCCGAGCTGCGGCTCGATCCGCGGCAGCTGCGCGCGCCCCGGCCCAGCCCCGCGATGAACCTGCGCAAGACCAAGTCGCGCGTCGAAGCGCCAAGCTCCGGGCCGCGCCCGCTGCCGATGCGACTCGAGTCAAATACCCTAGATTTGCGGGGCATTCGCGTCGACGAAGGGCTCTCGCAAGTCGACACGTTCGTCGACACACTGTTGGAGCGCCACGAACCACTCGGCTACATTCTGCACGGCCATGGCACCGGTGCCATGAAGCAAGCCGTGCGCGAGCACCTGCGCGCCTGCTCCTACGTCACCGACAGCCAACCCGCCGCTCGAGAAGACGGCGGGGACGCCTTCACCCTGTTTTACCTATCGTGATCCCTCGTCACCTTCGCAAGGCACCCCTCAGCCTGATCCTGTCCTCACCCTGGGCTCGCTTTCAGCTCACCCAGAGCGCGCTCGGGGCCTCCCTTGGGTTCACCGCGCTGGCGATCTGGAAATACCCGGGCGGCACGCAGTGGGCTCCCACAGCGCCGGGTCACGACTTTTGGCATAACTTCCTGTGTGATCTGCTCAGAAATCCTTCGATTTCCGGAGCACCGAATCCGCAGGGCGCGCGCTTTGCGCTGTTCGGATTTTTCGCGCTGCTGCTCGCGCTCGGCTCGCTCTACAGCTTGACGCCGTCACTGCTCGCACTGCGACCACGCCTCGGGAGGCAACTGTCCACGTTAGGGATCGCAAGTTGCGTCTTGTTGTCTGCTGTGCCGCTCACGCCGAGCAACCACTCGGCAAGCCTGCACGCGCTGGCCGTGCTTGGTGGAGGGGTTCCAGCACTCCTAGCCTTCGCGGGCCTGATCGGGGCCCTAGCGGTGGACCCAGGCATCTCGAAGACCCTGCGCGTCCACTCACTATTGCTACTCGTCGGTACCTGCGTGGCGTTGGCCGAATTCGCGCGGGAGGCTCTATTGCACCAGCCGGGTCTCGCTTGGCTACCAGCCCTCAACCGTGTGCTCTGGTTGATGTTGCTACCGTGGATACTGCTCGTGACGGCCACGGGCTATCGTCGAGCTGTTCTCCTGCTGGCGCACCGCGCCAAGCTGCGGCAGCGCGGCTAGCGGTGCTAGCGGTGCGAGCGCCGTGCCTCAACGCTCTCGGCCAATTGCTGCAATAAATCCTCGGTTTCACTCCAACCGAGGCAGGCGTCCGTGACGCTTTGACCGAAGGTGAGCGACCCACCGGGGTTGAGTTCCTGACGACCGGCAACCAGGAAGCTCTCGAGCATCACTCCCATCAGCGTCCGTTCACCCGCTGCGATGCGCTGAGCAAGTTCGAGAGCCACCTCCCGTTGGCGAGCTGGCTCTTTGCCGCTGTTGGCGTGGCTGCAGTCCACCATGACCACCGGTGGCAGACCGGCTGCCGACAGCGCCGCAGCAGCCTGGGCGACCGAGCTCGCGTCATGGTTTGGACCATCGATACCGCCCCGCAAGATGACGTGTCCCTGCTCGTTGCCGCGGGTCGTGACAATCGCTGCCAAGCCCTGCTTGGTCACGCTAAGAAAATGGTGCGGCGCGCGGGCAGAGCGCACGGCATCGATCGCAACTTGAAGTGCGCCACCGGTGCCGTTCTTGAAGCCCACCGGCATCGACAAGCCGGAAGCCAGCTCGCGATGAACCTGGCTCTCAGTGGTGCGGGCACCAATCGCGCCCCATGCCACCAAATCGGCAACAAACTGGGGAGAAATGGGATCAAGGAACTCGGTCGCGGTTGGCAACCCGAGCGAAACCAGCTCCCGCAGCAACCCGCGCGCCACCCGAAGCCCGTGGTTGATGGCGAAGCTTCCGTCAAGATACGGATCGTTGATCAGCCCCTTCCAGCCTACGGTTGTGCGCGGCTTTTCGAAGTAGCTCCGCATGACGAGCTGCAGGCTGCCGGACAAGGACCGCTCAAGCGGGAGCAGGCGCTGCGCATACTCGATTGCGGCTACTGGGTCATGAATGGAGCAAGGCCCCACCACGACCAGCAGCCGATCGTCCTCACCCGTGACGATGCGTGCCGCGGCCGCCCGTGCAGACTCCACCCGCTGGGCCATGAGCTCCGACACCGGGAGTTCCTCCATCAGAATAGCTGGCGGAAGGAGCGGTCGTAGTCCCTCGATTCGGACGTCATCAGTTGAGTTTACCATGCGCTCCCTCGGGTGAACGACGAGTCATCAGCTCGAAATGCCCAAGCGTTCCCGCGGCCTGATAGCCCTGCTCGAGAAAGCTCGCCAGCTCGGGAAAATCGGGCAATTCAGCAGCAGAATCACTGGAATGACCCGTCACTCCCGGGAAGATATCCATGTGTTGAATGACGACGATCGCGGGCGGATGCGACACAACGTCCGTCATCCACAGCTTGCGTGATTCCGCCTGCTGCCAGGCGCTGCGCTGGGCCACGTTGTAGATGAAACGCGTGGAGGGCGCACGGTTGGTCATGAAATAGAGGCTTGGCTCAAACCCCCACACCAGCAATCGCTGATCGGCTGCGCTATGCGCCAGGATCCAGTCTGCCACCTGGCGACTGCTACCGAGATCGTAGTCCGCCACGCGATGGAGCTTAGCATCCAGAGTTCGACGGTCCGCGCAGGGGGCTCGTCGCAACAAGTAGTTGACGCGACACAGGGTGCGTTCATAGCCGCTACCCGGCACGTCATCGACCGGACGACGCAGGTAGAGGCTCGCTCCAAACGCGAGTCCGACGGCGAGCGCCGGTACAACTTGTCGACGACAGCGCGACCAGAGCTTCGACCAACCGAGCCCCCCGAGCAGCGCAATCACGGGGATGGTTGCCCCATAGTGATACTGAAAGAACTTGGCCTGCATGGCGACGCCCACCATGTGAAACGCCGCGACGCCGCCGAGCAGGATCCAGGCCTCGCGCTCACGTGAGGTGACGGGAGCCATCAAGGCAGCCATCGCCAGGCCAATCGCGGTAGGAGCCGAGAAGCGGGTACACAGCTCGACGAGCGCAAAGAAGAACATTTCGAGAGGGGAACTGTCACCCTTCCAACCGAGCGCTGTGTAGCCCGGCACGAACTGCCCGAGGGTCCAGTGCATGGCTGGAAATCCGCCGACGTGCGCAAACCACGCGACGCACAGCAAGGTGGGCAGCGCCGCCGCCGCGCCCACCACGAGCACGGGAAGCAGTCGGTTCCACCAGTCAGGGCGGCGCTCCGAATCACGACTGCGCACCAGCGTCAGTGCAAAAATGATCGCGGCCCCGCCAAGCGGGGGCTTGAGCAGCGCGGTTGCACCGAGCAACATGCCTGCGACAGACCAGGCCACCAGGCGCCGACGCAGCGTTGCTCCGCTCGTGCCGATCGCCAGAGCCACCATCGTCATCGAGCCGGCAAAAGTCTCCGGTTGTCCGGTATGCCAGAAGTCGAGTCCGAGCTGTGCCAGTCCCGCGGCGCAAGCACCAAACCAACCTGCCGTCGCGCTACCAAACCAGCGCCGCGACAGCACCAGCATTGCCGCGACCGAGCATAGAAACGCGAACGACTCCAGCAGGCGCGGTGCCATCATGGTCGAACCGAACAAGCCCTGGGCAAGAGCGTAGACCGCGTAGATCCCCGGAGGCTTGAAGTCCCAAAGATCGCGATACGGAACGAGCCCATGGAGCAGGCCGCGCCCCACAACTGCGTAGAGGCTCTGGTCGCGCCCAAACGAGAAGGTCGGCAGCAGCAGCGCGACAGCCAGAATCACCAGGCACGCGACCCCGGCCAGATAGCGCTCGGGAAGCTCCACCCGACGTTTGGGCTCAGGTTGCCTTGGTAAGTCGGCGTGCTCCATGGCGCAAGGCTAGTCACTCACTGCGTCAAGGGCCACTCCTGGGACAGGAACATTTCCAACTCACTGGAACGGCTGCGTTTTATCGTTCCACCGGGCTAGATTTCCTCACGGATCCAGCGCCTAGCGGCCATTCGCAATGATGGACTCCCAGGCGTCCCACATTTCTCGCGTGTCTTGAGCCACTTGGACTCCGCAAGTCCATCACCGGGAAAGGCAGAAGCGTTTCTGCTCCCCCTGTGTCGGCAACTGATTCACGACCTCGGCAGCTGCGCCCGAAGCGCAACCGTCACACCTGTATTCCGGAAGGATCTGTCCCATGCGCAATCAAACGCGGTTCCTTGGCACCCTCGGCCTACTGACTTTGGTCATTCCGCTGGCTTGAAGTTCGACGGATGAGACAGGCTCGGGCACCCCGAACAGCACCGGAGGAAGCGTCAATTCGACTTGGGGCGGCACTGCCACGGGCGGGAGCAACTCGACAGGTGGTTACAGCCCCACAGGTGGCTACAACACGAGTGGGGGCAACTCTACCGGAGGAGCAGCGGGGGGAGCATCAGGCGGAGCAGCGACGGCCGGCAATAGCTCCACAGCTGGCGCCTCCGCAACGGGTGGCACGCCGGCAACGGGCGGAACGCCAGCAACAGGCGGAACGCCAGCAACAGGCGGAACGCCGAGCATCACTCCGGCGCAAGCCGCTAAGAATCGTTGCGACGGCACCGACGTCAACGGTACCAACCTTGGCCCCTGGGGCAAGACCTGCGAGGCAAAGAGTGATGGCTTTGCTTACAGCTCAGGCAGCTATGAAGATGCCTGCGTGGCGCACATCAATCAACTGCGCGCGTTGCACGGACTCAAGCCCCTCGCTCGCTGGACCTCGGCAGAGACCTGCACTACCAACGAGGCCAAGACGGACAAGGCCTCTGGTAACGTTCACGGTGCTTTCGGGGCGTGCGGTGAGATGGCACAGAACGCCTGTCCCGACTGGCCTTCGTCCAAAGCCGTCGTCGAGGGCTGCCTGCATATGATGTGGTGCGAGGGCCCGGGACCGAGTTGTAGCTGGACCATGAGTACCGGTCACTACATGAACATGACCAACCCCGCCTACACGCAGGTCGCTTGCGGATTTTATACGATCAGCGGCAAGGTCTGGGGCTACCAGAATTTCAAGTGAGCCCGTGAAGCGCTGCTGACTTTCAGCTCTATTGAGTCCACCGCCGCGCCGTGAGCACCCCCAGAGTGTTTCGGCGCGGTCAGCTTTTTGTGCTCTGACGGCGTGCGAACGCCCTTACGGCAGGCGTAGTTCGAGCGCTGCTGTCAGGACTTGATCCTCGACAAGCGCGTGCGTTCCAACGGACTCGCGTTGCGGGAGCCCCCAGACCGAGTTCGGAAAGAAGCGATCATCCTCGTACCTACCGATCACGTGAAAGTGCAGGTGCGGAGTCATGTTGCCGAAACTCGCCAGGTTGACCTTGTCGACGCCAACGACCTCACGCAGGACTCGTTCACAGGCGGCGATCACCCGCCAGAGCATGACCTGCTCGGGTTCACGCAGATCCGTCATCTCACGCAGGTGGTCCTCGGCGATCACCCTGAGATAGGCAGGGCAATCGGGGTCTTCAACCCGCACGATGCGATAGCCCGCGCGCTGCACAAGCAGGACGCCCCCGACCTCGCTACACAGAACACAGCTCTCCCGGGTTGAGTCCATGCCGCCATTGGAGCACGGAGCTCTGCTCGTGCAAACGAGATCGTGGTCCAGACCACCCACTTGTCGCGCACAAACTGCACGACCCGGACTGTCGCGCCACTGCAGCAGCCTTAGGGATCTGCGGCTGTGAGGACTGAGTCTCGCCACGACGGCGCGGCACCTCGCGGCCGACACCCCTGGGGAGAGTCATGTCTACGCCGATCTTGGAGCGCTACGCAGTTCCCGACCACCTCCGTGAAGGAGCCTGGATTTCGAGTCTCGAGGAGTATAAGCGTCTCTACGCTCGCTCCGTGGAGGCTCCCGAAGAGTTCTGGAAGGAAGCTGCTGAGCGCTGGCTCACCTGGTCGCGACCCTTTGACCGCGTCTGTGAATCCGATTTCGCCAACGGGCACAACACCTGGTTCATCGGGGGGCAGCTCAACGCCAGCGTGAACTGCCTCGACCGACACTTGGAAACCCGCGGAGAGCAGGTCGCCATCATCGCCGAAGGCGATGAGCCCGGTCACGTGCGAAAGCTGACCTACCGCGAGCTTCATCGCGCCGTCAATCAGCTTGCCAATGTGCTGATTCGTCGTGGTGTTCGCAAAGGGGACCGCGTCGCCATCTACATGCCGATGATCCCCGAAGCGGCAGTCGCGATGCTAGCCTGCGCTCGCATCGGCGCCCCGCACTCGGTCGTATTTGCTGGATTTAGCGCAGAATCCCTGCGAGATCGCATTCTCGACTCCGACTGCCGCGTCGTCATTACTGCCGATGAAGGGGTGCGTGGTCGCCGGCCCATCGCGCTCAAGCGCACGGTCGATGAGGCTGTCGCTGGTTGTCCCGACGTGCACACGGTGATTGTGCATCGACACCGCGGTCAGCATGTTACTTTCACCAAGCCGCGCGACATTTGGTGGGACGAAGCCTGCCAGGCCGAGCGCCCCTACTGTCCCCCGGCCACGATGGACGCAGAGGACCTGCTGTTTCTGCTGTACACGTCGGGCTCCACGGGAAAGCCGAAGGGCGTCGCCCATTCGACGGCGGGCTACCTGCTCTTTACGTCGCTCACCCATCGCTACGTGTTCGATCTGCGTGAAGGCGATGTCTTTGCGTGCATGGCGGACATCGGCTGGGTCACGGGCCACAGCTACATCGTCTATGGCCCACTGGCAAACGGCGCCACCACGTTCATGTTCGAAGGATTGCCGACCTATCCCGACGCCGGTCGCTATTGGGACATGGTGCAACGGCACCGCATCACGCAACTTTACACCGCGCCAACCGCGCTCCGTGCACTGATGCGAGAGTCCGAAGAGCATGTGACGCGCTATGACCGCTCCTCGCTGCGGATCCTTGGCTCCGTTGGTGAGCCCATCAATCCGGAAGCCTGGCGCTGGTACCACGACGTGGTGGGCGAAGGGCGTTGCGCGGTGGTTGACACGTTCTGGCAAACCGAAACTGGCGGACACATGCTGACCCCTTTTCCTGCGGCGATCGACACCAAGCCCGGCAGCGCCACCGTTCCGTTCTTTGGCGTGGTTCCGGTGGTGCTCGACGAACAGGGCAAGGAACTCCCCGGCTTGAATGTGGCCGGGGTGCTGGCGTTCAAGCAGAGCTGGCCCGCCATCGCGCGCACGGTTTACGGAGACCACAACCGCTTCATCGCGACCTATTTTGCTCCGTTTCCCGGCTACTACTTCACGGGCGATGGCTGTCGTCGTGATGGCGACGGTTACTACTGGGTCACCGGACGCGTCGACGATGTGCTCAACGTGAGCGGTCACCGGCTGGGAACCGCCGAGATCGAGAGCGCGCTCGTGGCGCACCCGGCGGTCGCCGAAGCGGCGGTGGTGGGTTACCCCCACGATCTCAAGGGACAGGGCATATTTGCCTATGTGACGCTAAAGTCAGGTCAAGGAGACACCCTGGATCTGCACGGCGCCCTGCGCATGGAAGTGCGCAGCATCATCGGGCCCATCGCGACCCCGGACCGCATCCTCATCACGCCGTCCCTACCAAAAACGCGCTCTGGTAAGATCATGCGCCGCATCTTGAGAAAGATCGCGGCAGGCGAGTTCGAGGGCTTCGGGGACATCACCACGCTGGCGGATCCAGCCGTCGTCGAGCAGCTGATCGAACTGAAAAAAGCGATGCGCGGCTAGATATTGAGCGACAACTTCATCAACCCATCCTGAGGTACGCTAGTCGACTATCGCCCCTCGTCGACGGAGAGTCAGCCGATGCGGGAGCGTTTATGGATTCTGAGCGCTCTCGTTTGCTTTGGCGCCGCCACCCATCTGACGACCTGCGTCCTTGGCCACCAGGGTCACGCCGAGCAAGATGGCCGCTACTCCGCACCACTGCAGGGTGGTGAGGCGCTCCGCGAGGAGCCAACCAGCAACCAGCACGATGATGCCGAATCCAGACGCCACCATGATCGGGTAGGCGATGCTGATGGGCATCTTCTGCAGCGCAAACGCGTAAAAAACGACGTTCAGCGCAAAACAGCCGAGCCCCGCGAGCACGATCCAATGGCGCAGCAGCAGCTGGATGAGTCCGCCGAATCCCTGCGACAAGGCACCCGCGCCATGCAGCTCAAGATCCATCGCCCGCATCCCGAACTTGATCATGAGGTTCGCAGCGGCGTTGAGCAGGAGAGCGAGCACCAGGGCAATGGCGTACTTGAGCATGGCGCCCGAGGTTAGCGCCAAGCGGCTTGTTGGCCAGGCGTGGTGACGATCTGGGTGCGGACTGAGTCGGCGGCCGAGCCCGAGCGCGCAGGGCACCCGGGGCCGCTGGACTACTTGTGCCGAACGTATTCGTAGATGTTCGTGTAGTCGCGCCCGGGTTGATTCCAGGAGTGGTCGCAGCGCATGCCCTGCTGCATGAGCGCGCGCCATTCGGTGGGAAAGTCAAACCACAGCCCGATGGCGCGATTCATGGCGCTCATCACCCCGGTGTAGTCGGGCTGGTGAAACACGTAGCCGTTGCGCTCATGAAACGGCTTGAACGAGTAATCGCGGTCGTGGATGGTGTCCACAAGTCCGCCCACCGATCGCACGATCGGCACCGCGCCATAGCGCAAACCGATCATCTGGGTGAGCCCACAAGGCTCAAATAGGCTGGGTACCACCACCATGTCTGCTCCCGCGTAGATCAGGTGCGAGAGCTCCTCATCAAAGCGCAGCTCTAGGTGACAATCCGGATTGTCGTTGAGGTGCCGCTTGAGCTGCCAGAACTCCTCGCTCACGGCTGGCTCTGGACTCTCGCCGAGCAAAACAAACTGAGCTCCATTGCTGATCGCGTGAAAGAGCGCGTGGCGGATCAGCGGCAACCCCTTCTGGGAGTCGAGGCGCCCGACGTAGGCAATCAGTGGCTTATACTCCTTGCGCAAAAGCAGCCGGTCGCGCAGGGCGTCCTTGTTGCCGTACTTCGCGTCAATCGCGAAGGCGTCGTAGTGGTGCGGGATCAGAGGATCGGTCTGCGGGTTCCAGGTGTCGTAGTCGATACCATTGAGCACCCCGCCGAACTTGCCGGAGTGAACCGAGAGAGCGCTGCCAAGTCCGAAGCCCTGCTCGGTGAAGCGCGTCTCCCAGGCATGACGCGGCGAGACGGTGGTGACAAAATTCGCGTAGACGATGGCGCCCTTGGAGAGATTGAGCGCCGCGGGGATCGAGTCATCTCCCAAGCGATCTCGCGAGAAGAAGTACCCCGGACGTCCGAGCCCAAGCGCCGTCAAGATCTCAGCGCCCGCATGGCCCTGATGCTTGAAATTATGCAGCGTGTGCACGACGCGCTGGTTGCCGAGACCAGCGGCGGCGTACATCTCGAAGAGCAGGACGGGGACCAGCGCCGTCTGCCAGTCGTGGGTATGAATGACGTCCGGACGTTTGTTGCTCTTGAGCAGGAACTCCAGCGCTGCCTTGGAGAAAAACGCGTAGCGCAACGCGTCATCGCTGCAGCCGTAGTAGCGGCCCCGATTGAAGAACTCGTCCTGACTGTGCGGCTCGATGAAGAAGCACTTGCGCCCATGAACGAAGCCAAACCAGACCGTGCAGCGGATCGCTTCCCCGTACCAGGGCACCCACAGGTCCTGATGGGCCACAGTCAGGCCCCAGATCTGGTCGTGCCTCATGCAGTCGTATTTTGGAAGGATCAGCTCAACCGCATGACCGCGGAGCTCCGCTTCGCGCGCTAGCCCGAAGACGACGTCCCCGAGGCCACCAACTTTGGCTACGGGACTGCACTCGGGAGCGATCATCACGACGTACATGAATGGCCTCGTTGCGGCAGAAGCGCCGACCTCAAAGGGAGCAGAGTCAACCCAAGGTCGACCGTAGAGCACGATTCCAGAAGCTCGCGAACTTGTCTAGAGGCCTCGAAGGCCGGGCGTCCCATCCGGCCCAAGGCCGGCGGGCTCCGCACCGGCCCAGGCTGCCGCTCAGGGCTTGGACTCAGGCGCCCGCTTGAGCAGCGGGAACCCGAGGGCCTCGCGCTGAGCGAGGAAGGAGGCGGCAATCGCGCGCGCCAGGGTCCGCACGCGCAGGATATAGCGCTGGCGTTCCGTCACGCCGATGGCGCCGCGAGCATCGAGCACGTTGAAGGCGTGAGCCGCCTTGACCACGAAATCGTAGGCCGGCAGGGCCAGCTGGAGCTTCGGATCCTCGGAGCGCTCAAGCAACCGCTTGGCCTCGCCCTCATTGTGGTCAAACGCCGCAAAATGGGCCTTGATATCGGCCTCTTCGAAATTGTAGGTCGACCACTCCCACTCGGCTCGCTTGAACAACTCGCCGTACTTGACGTCCTTGTTGTAGTCGAGCTCGTAGACGTTATCGACGTCCTGGAGATACATCGCGATGCGCTCGAGCCCATAGGTGAGCTCGCCGCACACCGGGCGGCAGTCAAAGCCCCCGACCTGCTGGAAATAGGTGAACTGGCTGATCTCGAGCCCATCGAGCCACACCTGCCAACCGAGGCCCCAGGCACCCAGAGTCGGGCTCTCCCAGTCGTCCTCGATGAAGCGAACATCGTGCTCGAGTGGCTTGGTCCCGAGAGCCTCAAGGCTCTCGAGGTACAGGTCCTGGATGTCGACCGGGTTCGGCTTCAAAATCACCTGAAACTGGTGGAACTGCTGGAGACGGTTGGGGTTGTCTCCGTAGCGACCATCGGTCGGGCGACGCGACGGCTCCACGTAGGCCACGTTCCACGGCTCGGGGCCCAGGGCTCGCAAGAATGTCGACGGGTTGTACGTCCCCGCACCCACCTCGGAGTTGTAGGGCTGCACAATCGCGCAACCACGCTCCGACCAAAAACGCTGCAGGGTGAGGATGAGGTCCTGGAAATACATCGCGGGGGGTCCTTGGCTCGAACCGGCCCATTGGCCTTAGTCCGGGCCGGGAGGTTATCAGCTTTTGGGCACCAGAGCCGCGAGGACGCCGACGAGACGCTCGCATTGGGCGTCTGTTCCGACAGAAATACGGAGAAATTGCTCGATTCGCGGGGACCTGAAGTGCCGCACGATGATCGCGCGCTGACGCAGCTGCGCGGCAAGCTCGCCCGCATCACGTGCGGGGTGACGCGCAAAGACGAAATTCGTCAGCGACGGCAATACCTCAAAGCCCAAGGCCGCGAGACGCCGGGTGAGCTCGTCACGACTGCGGCTCACCCGCGCGCAGCAATCCTGGAAGTACGTCTCGTCCTCGACCGACGCCTGCGCGCCAGCCAGGGCGAGTCGATCGAGCGGATAGGAATTAAAGCAGTTCTTGATGCGCTCGAGTGCCTCAATCAATTCGGGGTGACCGAGGGCGTAACCCACCCGGAGCCCCGCCAGGGAACGACTCTTCGAGAAGGTCTGAATCACCAGAAGATTAGGATATTGCTCGATCAGGCGCGCGGCGGACTCACCGCCGAAATCCACGTAGGCCTCGTCAACGACCACGGGACAGTCCGGCTTACCCCGCAGGAGCCGTTCGACCTCCGAGACCGGCAAAAAGCGCCCCGTTGGCGCGTTGGGATTGGCGACAATGATCGCCCCCGACGGGCGCGCCAAATAGTCGTCAACGACAATGCCGTAGTCACGACTTACCGGCACAAGCTCGCTCTTTATCCCGTAGAGCTGCGCGTAGACCGGATAAAAGCTGTAGGTCACATCGGCAAACAGCAGCGGGAGCTCCTGCTTGAGCAGCGCGAGGAAGGTGTGACCCAGCACCTCGTCGGAACCATTTCCGAGAAACACCTGCGAGCGCTGAAGCCCGAAACGTGATGCCAACGCGTTGGCCAGCTTGGTACCGTGCGGATCCGGATAGAGCCGGAGACAATCACCGGTCTCGGCCGCGATGGCAGCGAGTACGCCCGGAGCCGGGCCGTAGGGATTCTCGTTCGTATTGAGCTTGACGAGCTCGTCGAGCTGCGGCTGCTCACCAGGAACGTAGGGTGATAACTCGGATACCAGTTTGCTCCAAAAGCGACTCATACGGGCCTCACGGATCGGGAGGATGGGCAGGGTATCACGCCGAGGCTGACTTGCGACGAGGCGGAACACCCGCGCAGTATTGAGGCCCATTTCCCAGACATTACCGTGAATTTGAGGACTGAGCACGCCGTTTGCTCGCCCGAAATCAACCGCGCAGACCAGGATTTGCCCGCCTGAGCTTAGGATTATTGCCCTCAGCCACAGGGTGTCAGTACCATTCAAACTCTATGGCCGAGATCTCCGACTGGGAAGAGCGCTGCGCACTCTCGATGGATGTCATTGATCGCGATGACCTCCCCGATGCGGAGAAGCTTCGACGCATTCGCGGACTTCTGAGCGGCGGGTTCGCCGAAGAGGAAGAGCGCACTCATGACTGGGTCGAGAGCGGAATGGAACCGCTCCCCGCCATGGACGGAGGCAGCCCGGGGCACTCGATGCAGTACCGCTGCCGTCGCTGCGGCGCGCGCGGCTACCGCATCGTGTTTGCTACCAGCGTCACGATGTATCCGATCGTTACCGAGCAACCGTACTGCACGTAGCGCAGGCCGCGACACGCGACGCGCGCCCTCCAACGTCCGACACGCGACACCGCAGGTGCGAAACCGCACCTATTTTAGCCGCGCCGTCCAAAGCCCCTGAGCCTTACCCGAGGGGACGACATAAGCAAGGCCCCACCAACCCCAAGCCACTTCGGTGACCTCGGTGACCTCGGGCGCCACCACCTGCTGCCAACCATCAAAAACATGATGCACGACGAGGCGACCCGCTTTGGTGGTCGCATTGACGTCCTCGAACCACGCGAGCAGCGGAGCATCCGTGAAGAATCGGTAACGTCCGGGCGCTGCGCGAGACGACACGTCAATCGCGGTGGCGTCGGCAGCTGCCTCGGGATGGACCGCCGCAGGAATCGAAAGCCGCAGCGACCCTTGGGTACCCTTCATGTCGTGCAGGACCGCGCGCGACCAGAGATAACGTTCTGGCTCCGGATGCACTCGTGTCGGCATGGTCACTAGCTCCGGTGAGCGCGGCACGACTTTCCCCGTGACATGCCGCGCTACCCAGGGGTCGCTGGTGGTCCACGAGGGATCCCAGAGATCCCCGTAGGTACCGTCGAAATTGACGAGCTCAAGTTGCGCGGCAAAGCTGAAGCCTGAGCTTACTCCAGGCACCCGACCACTGTACTGGCGCGCCACCCGCTCTTGAAGCGTGCGCTCGAAATCTGCGCGTACGTCGACCAGCTTGCCCTGCTGCTCGTCCGCCTCCACCAGCGCGTAGGCATAGAGAAAAAACGCCTGGTGTAGCCCGGCAAAGCCAGTGTACAGGAGCTTGCCCGCCGCGCCATTTCTCGCCGCATACAGCGCCGGCTTGCCTTTGGGGTCGGGCTTTTCGTAGAGGATCCGCTTGTCCGTGCTCGATAACGGCGAATCGAGGACGATCAGTCCGCGAGTCACACCCGAGTCCACGTGTTGGGGTGAACCCACGAGCGAGACGGGCACCTGGTGCGTGAGTTGCTGCGCCCAAAGCTCGCGTTTTGCGCAAGGAGACAGATAAAACAGCCAGTCGCCGACGAGCTTGAGCTCGCACAGGTTCTTGTCCTCGGGCGGACTAATGAGCCGGCTCTCTCCCGTCGTCAGGAGCTTGAGTTGGCCCTGGTCGACGTAGAAAACGGTGGAGTAATCTGACGGCTCGCTTGGCGAGGCCGACCGCCTATCGACCAGCACCTCGGTGACGGCCTTTCCGTCCCGAAATAGCTCCTGCCGAGCCGTGCTGTCGTACACGACGAGCACTCCATTCTCGACGAGCACAAAGCTCGACTCCCCGACCGTGAAATGACTTATCGGGTCACCGAGCACGGTGGCTTGACCATCGCTCGGAGAGACTCGCAGCAGCGCGCTCCCCGACTGAAACAGGACGCTCGCACTGGTGCCGCCCGTCTCGTGAGCGGTCGAATAGAGATAAGGTTCGCTGTCCTCGAAGGCTCCACCAACGCGCTTGCAATACGAATCCAGGAACTGCAGGCGGCCGTGACCATCCCCGTCGGGATCGTAAAACGTCATGAGGCGCTCTGACCCCTGGGGCATTCCGTAAAGAATGAAGTAGCCCGTCACTTCAGGAGCTTCGCAGCCTTGCCCCCCCTCCAGCGGTACCGTGACCAACCGGCTGTCCTTGCCCTGACCGCGTAGTGTGAGAAATCGCGCCCCTTTGATGTTCGAGATATCCAGCGAAAGCTGTCGAAACTCCCCCTCTGCGATGCGCTCGCCAGGCGTATCGAGGTAGGTCGGCTCGGCATCGAACACATCCTTGCCGAAGTCCCCCAGCCCATCGACGATACTGCAGCCAACAAGACCGAGCAGCGCGAGTCCGGCAGCGGTAACCGCTTGTGGCCTTCGAGTGGTCTGACTACTTTGCACGGGCAATCCAAATCCCCTGATTGTCGCCCGTCGGAACGACATACAGCACTCCGACGTTCGGCCAAAGCATCTCGATGAATTCCCTCACATCGCTGGCAATCACGTTGTGCGCCCCGAGCTCGGTGTTGTAGAGAGCGAGCTGACCAGTTCCCGACTCGCGGTTCCAGTTCTCAAGGAAGCCGATCGCCGGCATCTTGTCGAAAAACTGATAGCTTGCGGCCGGCACTCCGCTCGCGATCGCGGTGACTTTGGGCTGTTTGAGCACGGGACAATCTGCGCTCGATGCCTGATAGCCCTCAGCTAGTGCCAGCGTCCCAACCCAGTCCTTGGCGTTGGTCAGCAGTGCCACCGGACAGACGGGAAACTCGGTTGATTGGGAGCGCAGCGGTGAAGCAACCACCGGCACGCCCTGGGCCACCCGCTGCGGCGCGGAAGTCGCTGCGCCAACAAACAGGTCCCCAAGCTGCCCATCGTAATTGGCAAGGAGTCCGCCGGAGTACTCCAGCGAGACATTGTCGAGGACGGGAGAGCTCCCCTTCGAGGTCCACTTGACCAGACTGGCGCGTTGCCCGTCTCCACCCACAAGTAGAAGCAGAGAGAGCGGCGACTGCTCAACGACTGCCTCGAGTCGCACGAAGTGCTTGGCGATCGGAACGGGCAAGCTCTCACCCTGGGCCATCCAGAGCACCATGCCGTCGGCTGGAGCCAGGGCGGGTTTGCTATAGAAAACGGTGTCGCCCTGCGTCGTCGACGGGTAGTACCCGTCGATGGTTCGGATGCCCGAATCGATCGGCGTTTTTTTGCCCTCCGTCAAGTCCGCCACGATCAATGCGCCCGCGTCGCAGGGACTGAAATACGACAGCTTGCTGCCCGACTGAAATCTTGGCGAGCAGACCTGAGTTGCAACCAGCTGCGCCTTTGCGGCAAACGATTGGAAGTGGTTTAGCTGCCCGCCGTCGACCAAGAGAAAGCGGCTACTGGTCGGAAACCGCACCATCTCGGTGACGTCCTTACCGCCGCGAAACAGCTCCTCGCGCCTGGCATTCATCACGACGAACTGACCATCATCGATAAACCAGAAGCTCTTGTCTTTCTCTTCCCAGAATCCCCAGCCCCGCAGCTGACCGGCTAGGGGCTTGATCTGCTTTTTCCAAGGAGCCACGTCGAGCAGCTGTCCGCCCGCTTCGACGAGGTAGCCTGGCGGATCGTCAAAAACAGCTGCAGGCAGGTTGGCATCTGCAATCGGCGCCATGGCCTCAGTGCAATCATGCCCAGCAAAACGCAGGGGGCCGCGCCCGCTCTCGTCAGTTTGCTCCAAGTACGCGACCAGCTGCTTTAGCCCCGCGAGCTTGTTGTAAACGATGCAACGTCGACCGCGTCCGAGCTCACAGCCCTGCGAACCATCAAAGGGCTGCATGAGCAGGTGCGGACCATCCGACTCGTGCCGAAACGCCACGATCACCGACCCGTTCTCGCCCCAGGGATCGATCAGGGGTCCGGAGAATTGTCCGGAGGCGATGCGACGTCCGGGACCCTCGATGAATTGATGCTTCGGCTCGAACACATCACTACCGAAGTCCGCAAGGCCGGTGCCGATGTCGCAGGCCGACGTCAGCAGTCCGAGACTTGCCCACAGTCCTAGGACTGACAAATCCGCCGATTTCGCAAGCCTTCCGAATCGTGACGACATGCTCGCGAGAGGATAGCAGTTCTATTCCGGAGTGAGACCGGCCAAGTGACCCAGCCCTTTCCTTCCCCCCTAGACGGATAGCAAGGAAGGTGAGAGCCTAACGACACAGGGGATAACGATCTGTGAGCGAGGCCGACGAGAACCCAATACCGCCGAACCGCGAGCGACTCACCCTCGCCGACGAAGCGGCGCTGCGTGACAAGGGACTGAGCGACGCGCAGGACTCGGTGACGGGACGTCGCCTAGTCGCCGTCAGCCTCAGCGCGCGCGAGCTCGACGCCGCGCGCTTGCTCGCTACCGCTTCCCACGCTCACCTCAGCCCGATCTCCGTCGTTGAGGGTCTTGGGGTTTTTGACGTCGCGGTGACCGAGCCCTTGTTCGGACTCACTCTCGCTGATTCGCTACGGGGCACTGGCAAGCGACACCCCGTCGAGGCCGTTCGTATCGCCCTGCGACTCGCCGACGGACTGCACGCGGTGCATGAGCTTGGCGCCGCGCACGGGCGAGTTCATCCGGGCAACGTCGTGATTGCACCGGAGAAGGGCCCCGAGCCGCAGCTGCACTTTTTGACCCCGGGTGAGCGCCCCTTCCACCTTCCCACCTGGCAGCCTGGAACCGAACCGCTGCGCGCAGACGACGAATGGGCGGTGCACGCGCTGCTCTTTGCGATGCTGACGGGCGAGCCTCCTCCCATGAGTGGGCTTGAGAACGGTGAGCTGCTCGAACCCCTCGGCGTTCAGGATCCGGTGCTCTGCGCGCGACTGATCCAGGGGCTCTCCGTTGAGGAGAAATCCCGAGAAAACTCGCTATTTGAGCTACGAAGAGAGCTCGCTCGCTGGTTTGTGCATCACGCGGGTGAAGAGCCCGTCGCGCCCGGCTCTGTGTCGCACCGGCTCCCGCCACCGCTGCCCCACAGCATCCACCCGCCGCAGCCGCGTCCGAGCGGTGCCCCAGCCGGGTCGCTCCACCCGCAGGGTCCGGCCCTGTCAGGTTATCCCGGTCGCAGTCTTCCCCCACCGAAGAGCCGCTGGTCTTCTCGGATCCTGGTTGGGACGTTGGCGATTGCGGTCGGTCTCGTTACCTGGGTCATCACCGCCAAGCTCGCGAACAAGCGCGCCAAGCCAGCGGTAGCGCTGCAGAGCAGCGCGCCGCCCAAGGCGCCTGCGGCTCCCGCAGCGGTCAACCTCGCCGAGGTGCCTGTCACAGGTCGCGAGCAACGAGCGGGGGATGCCACCGCAAGCTGCGTCGCGGGCTACCTGAAAGAGGGGCTCGTCGATAAGGGTGCCACCCTCGATTCGATGTGCTCAGCCAAGAGTTTCGTTGCTGCCCGCACGCAGCTCGAAGCCGCGCTGACTCCCGGAAAGGCCGGGGGTCGACCCGCCGCAGAGCGACTCGGCTGGTATAGCCTGCCCCTGCTCGCCGGACTGCGCTCGGCCTGTTGCGCCGATCCATTCCCCATCAAGCCAGAAGCGCTGGCGGCCAGCTGCGCTCCCGCGATGGACGCATCCCTCGGCGAGTTTGGTCGCGCACTGGCCGGGTCGCGACCGCTCGAAGACGTGTTCGCGCATTTTGCCGAGGTCGTGAGCTGCGCGACCAAAGCGAAGTCGACTCCCCCCGTTGCTCAGCCAGCAGGCTCACCCGGTGAGCCGGCACTTCGGGAGCTACTTCGGCCGAGCGCGAGTCCGTAATCCCGGGCGTTTCCCAGTCGACCCAGTATCCGGTTCGCCCGCAGGGGCGTCGGAGCGGGAATAAAGCGACCGCGAGGATTGTCGGAGCGGCCGCAGGCGCGCTATAGCCGCGTCCGCAAAGGGAATGCCCATGTTAGACGTCCGAGCTCTGAACGAAATGGTGGCCAGCGAGAGCGCCTTCGTGGACGACCTGCTGGCTGAGGTCGGCAAGGTCATCGTCGGTCAGACCACGATGATTGAACGACTGTTGATCGGTCTCTTCGCCGGCGGGCATATCCTGCTCGAGGGCGTCCCCGGTCTGGCCAAGACGCTCACGGTTCGCACGCTGTGCGACGCGATCGATGCCAAGTTCTCCCGTGTTCAGTTCACCCCCGATCTGCTCCCCGCCGATCTGGTCGGAACCGTGATCTATGATCAACGGACGGGCGATTTCACTAGCAAGCTCGGACCGGTCTTTGCAAACTTCGTCCTGGCTGACGAGATCAACCGCGCCCCTGCCAAGGTGCAGAGCGCGCTGCTGGAAGCCATGCAAGAGCGCCAAGTCACGCTCGGGGATCAAACCTATCAGCTGCCTGATCCCTTCGTGGTGATGGCCACGCAGAACCCGATCGAGCAGGAGGGCACCTATCCTCTGCCGGAAGCGCAGATCGATCGCTTTATGCTGATGGTCAAGGTTGGCTATCCCACGCGCGACGAGGAACGCACCGTGATGGATCGCATGACGAGCCACACCGTGGCCCGCGCTCGCCCGGTGACCACCCCCGAGCAGCTTCTTCAGGCGCGCAAGGTCATCCGCGACGTGTACGTCGATGACCGCGTCAAGAACTACATCTTGAACGTGGTGTTCGCGACGCGCGAGCCAGCCAGCCAAGGCCTGGCCGAGCTCGCTCCACTGCTCAAGTACGGCGCCAGCCCGCGCGCCAGCATCGCCCTAAATATGGCTGCTAGGGCCCATGCCTTTCTGCGGCACCGTGGCTACGTCACTCCGGAAGACGTCAAGGCCATCGGGCCCGACGTCCTGCGGCATCGTGTCGTGTTGTCCTACGAAGCAGAGGCCGAAGAAGTCACCGCAGAAGATGTCGTTCGTCGTGTTTTCGAGGTCGTCGAGGTTCCCTGAACCCCTAGGGAGGCGTTTTGATCCCCCGCGAGCTACTAGCCGCACTGCGTCGTATTGAGATTACGACCAATCGACTCGCCAACGATCAACTCGTTGGTGATTACGCCTCCGTGTTCAAGGGGCAGGGTCTCTCCTTTCGTGAAGTCAGAGAGTACCAGCCCGGCGACGACGTTCGGCGCATCGATTGGAATGTGAGTGCGCGCCTTCAGAAGACCTTCGTGAAGGTCTTCACGGAAGAGCGCGAGATGACGGTCATGTTGCTGGTCGATCTCTCGCGCAGCCAGGAATTTGGAACCCAGAAAGCCGCTAAATCTCGTTTGGCAGCTGAGGTTGCGGCTCTCTGCGCGTTTTCCGCGATTCGCAACAACGATCGCGTGGGATTGATTCTGACGACAGACGAAGTCGAGCAGCTCGTTCCGCCGAAAAAAGGGCAAAAGCACGTCATGCGCGTGGTGCGTGAGATCCTCGGGGCCGAGCCTCGACGGCGAGGCACGGACCTCGCCGCCGCCCTTGAAACCCTGTCGCATGTGGCGCGCCGGCGCAGCGTCGCGTTCTTGATCAGCGACTTTTTTGCGGCGGGTTACGAGCGCGCCCTGTCGCTCGCGTCCGCCCGACACGACATCATTCCGCTCATGCTCGTCGACCCCCGCGACGAGGAGCTGCCCGACGTCGGCTTGGCCACGTTCGAGGATCTGGAAACCGGGGCCGACATCCTGGTCGATACCAGTAGTCGCGCCGTCCGCGAGCATTACGCCAAGCAGGCCAAGCTGCAGCGCGCCCGCGCCCTGATCACCTTCCGCAAGCTGGGACTCGATCACTGCATCGTGCGCACCGACCGTCCCTACATTCGCCCGCTGCACGACCTGTTTCAGCGGCGAGCCAAGCGGGTGCATCGATGAGCCTGCATCGCTCGCCACGACGGAGCTTTCCTTGGGCGAACGGCGCGCTCTTGGCCGCGCTTTGCGCGGCCTCGGCGATGGCGGCACCTGCCACGGGCGCCTCGGGCGCAAGTCCAACCGTCAGCAGCGCTCCGAGCCCCACCGTCACCACGCCGCCCTCAACCCCAGGACTGTGCACTGAACGGCTGCCCGCTGGGCGCGAGAGGCCACGCATCACGGAGAGCTTTCCCGAACGTGGGCTCGCCGGACACGCGCTCGTTTTGGAGTTCAACGTCGAGCATGCCCCGGGGGACACGGTGCTCCCGGGTGGAGCCCGGTTGCGCATGGATTCCGACGAGGTCTCCAGTTTGGAGAAGCTCGGATTTGCACTGCCGAGTCCCGACGGACCAACTCACCCGACGGTTGAGCGTCTCAAACAGAGCGGCGAGCGCGTCATCACCCGTGTGCGGCTGCCGTTCGTCGTGTTGCCAAAGGAACCGGGCAGGCAGCATCTCACCCTGCCCTCGCTCCCGATCACGGTGACCCGCGCGAGTGGTGAGCCGATGACGCTTTGTTCCAGCTCCCACGCGGTCACGATTGAGTCGCCGACGGCGAATACGCCCAACGCGCAGCCGAGGCCGAATCCGTCTGCCCGACGGCAGCTGGAGGAATGGACGTCACTCAAAGAGGCCCTGAAGATCGGAGCCATCGCGCTCCTGCTCGGAGCCTTGCTCGCCTGGCTGATCAGTCTCTGGCTACGCCGAAAGCGCCCCTTGCCGCCACCGCCGCCGCCGCGCCCGCCATGGGAAGTGGCCCTTGAGGAGCTGGCCCTGCTCAAACGCGAAGATCTGCTCACCCAGGAGCGCTTCGCCGAGTGCTTCGCTCGCACGACGGACACCCTGCGGCGCTATCTGGGCGCGCGCTACGGCTACGACGGACTTGAGTCGACCACGTACGAAGCGCTGCAAGTCCTCCGACGACACCCCGAAGCGCAGCCTCGACTGCCGCGCCTCGCGGAGTTCATGCAGGACGCCGATCTCGTGAAGTTCGCGCGACTAACGCCGACCCTAACGCAGTGCCAACAAGCCATGGATGACGCCGAGCTACTCGTGGCGTCCACTCGCCCGCTTGAGCATCCCCAGCCCGCGCCGACTGCCCCCGCTGCCAGTGAGGAGCCGTCATGACCCGCCCCAAGTCACGCCCTGCTCCCTGGGTTCGGCGCCTGCTCCTGATCCTGGGCTACACGCTGACGACGCTCTGCATCGTCGGATCGCCGATTGCCCTGCTCAATGGCGACGAACTGCGAAAGGCCCACTGGGTCAATCCCTGGGCAGCCCTCGGATTGGTCACGGTGCCCCTGCTACTCTGGTGGGGAACCTACGGGCGTGATCGCCGCGTGGCGCGGCTGCGCCTCGGAAGCGTGGCTCCCCTGCTCAGCGGTCCACAGGGCTGGCGCGTTGGCCTGCGGGATCTGCCCGGTGTGCTGCGCGCGATTGGCTTTGGGTTGATGGTGCTCGCGATGACCCGCCCGGTCGACACGCTGCATCCGGAGACCGCGGACGAGTCGGGCATCGACTTGATCGTCGTACTCGACCTGTCGGGCAGCATGCAGGCCGTCATGGAGAACCTGCCCGCCGATCTGACCCCGTTCGTGCAGCGTCAGGGGCTCGATATCCCTCCAACGCGACTCGACGCAGCCAAAGCGGTGATTCGCGACTTCATCTCGCGGCGCAAGAGCGACCGCATTGGTGTCGTGGTGTTCGGCAAGGAAGCGTACGTTCTGTCGCCGCCGACCCTCGACTATCCCCTGCTCGATCACTTGGTCTCCAAGATGGAACTCAAGCTGATCGACGGCTCTGGCACGGCCATCGGCGACGCCGTTGGAGTCGGTGCGGCCAGGCTGCGGCGCAGCACGGCCAAGAGCAAGGCCATCATCTTGTTGACCGACGGCGATAGCAATGCCGGACGAGTGGCGCCTGAACAGGCCGCAGTGCTGGCAAACAAGGTTGGCGCCAAGATCTTTACGATTCAGATCGGTGACGGCAGTAAATCGAGGGTATTTACTGGCCAAACCTTCCTGGGACAACCCCGCTTCGAGTTGGTGGAGTACCCGGTCAATCCCAAGTTGCTGGGTCAGCTCTCGCAGCAAACGCGCGGCGCCTCCTACGTTGCCACCGACGCCAAGGCGCTTCAGGCAAGCTTTCATGACGTGCTCAATCTGCTCGAAAAGAGCCGATTTGAAGCCAGTATCGCGACCTTCGAGGAGCTCTTTCCGCTGCTGCTACTGCCGGGCGTGCTCCTGGTCGCTTTCGAAGCACTGCTCAGCGCCTTCGTGCTGCGGAGGTTCCCATGAGGTTCACTGATCCCCTCTGGCTGCTGGGGCTCCTGGCAGCAGCTGCCGTCGCCGGGATGCTCGTGCTCGGCGGCTGGCTCCTGGTGCGCTCACTGCGTCGCTTCGGCGAGGAAGCGCGCGTGCTGGCGCTGGTAACCTCGAGTACCCGCAACCGCCGCGCGATCAAAGGGCTGCTGCTCGTGCTCGCGCTGTGCCTGTCGTTCGTCGCCCTAGCGCGACCGCAGTACGGTCGTGGGACGCGGCTCGTCCCTGCCACGAACCTTGACGTCGTCGTGGCGCTCGATTTCTCCAAGAGCATGTTTGCTCGTGACGTCCCTCCGTCACGCACCCTGCGTGCCAAGAGTGAGGTGGCTCGGCTGGTGGCAGATCTGCCGGGAGCTCGCTTTGGAGCAGTCGCCTTTGCCGGCGAATCGATGACCTTTCCGCTTACCAGCGACGGAGCGGCGATCGCTCAGTTTTTCCGGCAGCTCACGCCAAATGACATGCCGGTCGGGGGCACCTCGCTCGGGCGTGCGCTCGAGTCGGGCCGCGAGCTCTTCGCGCGTGATCCTCTGGCAAAGAAGCACGCCAAGGTGATCGTCCTGGTCACCGACGGGGAGGATCTCGAAGGTGATCCGGTGGAGATCGCCAAGGGAGCCGCGCAGGACGGAATCACGATCCACGTGGTGCAGATCGGCGGTCGCACGCCAGAACCGATCCCGGAGGTCTCCGAGGACGGCAAGGTCCTTGGCATGCGGAGGGACTCCTCCGGCGCCCCCCTGACAACCGCGCTTTCCGCCGAAGGTGAGGCGCAACTCGCGGCCATCGCCGAAGCCACCAAGGGACGCGTCGTGCGCAGTGCGACCGGGACAACCGGCATTGACGAGATCGCCAAGCTGCTCGGTCGCAGCATGTCCGATGAGCTGGCGCAGAAGGAAGAAACCGTCTTTGCCGACGTCTATCAGTATCCCCTCGCGCTCGCGTTGCTACTGCTGCTGCTTGAGGCAGCCGTGGGAGAAGCCCCGCGTCGCGCAAAGCTCGCCCCTCCACCGCCCAAGCGCGAGCGTCGTCGCTTGCGAGAGCGCGCCAAGCTCTCGGCCGCCGCTGGCGTGGGCCTCGTTCTCGGGTTGAGTCTACTCGCCATGCCGAGCTGCGAAGGTGGGCTCAAGGAGCCCTTTCTCCGCAATTCGCCCGAAGTCGACAAAGCTCTCAAGGCACTCGACTCCGGTGGCGCGGATGCCAGCGCCAGTCTGCTGCAAGCGTACCTGTCCACGGGCAACTGCAGCGGCGGCAACATCGGAACGCCTGAAGCGCTCGGTCCGAAGTCGAACGCGGGACTCGACCTGGGCCTGGCGCTCTTTCGCGTGGCCGAGCAATTCGGCAAGCGTTACGGCGATCAACCGATCGCGCCCGACGCGGGGCAGCCTGAAGATCCCGCGCAAGCGACCAAGCGCGGCGAGCAGGTCGACTGCGCGCTGCGCGTCGTGATGGCGATCGCCGAGCGTGACGCGGTGCCGCTCGAGCTGCGGGCACGCGCCCAGTACCTGGCAGGGAATCTGCGATTTTTCCGCGAGGAATGGTCAGACGCCATTGCCGCCTATGATCGCAGCCTACGGCTCATTCCCGGCATTGCCGCGGATGCGGGCGATTTGCTGGGACGTGATGCGGCGTGGAACCGCGCGATCGCGCTCGACCGTCAGCACCAGAAAGACCCACCTGACGCGGGCAATGACGCGGGCAATGACGCGGGCAACGACGCGGGCAACGACGCGGGCAACGACGCGGGCAACGACGCGGGCAACGACGCGGGCAACGACGCGGGCAACGACGCGGGCAACGACGCCGGATCCGATGGCGGCAAGGACGGGGGTAAGGACTCGCCCGATGCCGGCTCTGACGCAGGCAACACCTCGCCCGACGGTGGACCCGACGGCGGGCAGCCTCCCCAGCAGCCTCAAGGCTCGCAGGGCAAGGAGCCCCCGCAAGACGACCGACTGCTTGATATGCTGGAGCAGACTCCCTCGTTGCAGGAGCACATGGCTCGCGAGCGCGGCGCCCAGCGCCCAGGTCGCGGCATGGAGGATAAGTGAGGCGAGTCGGACCGAGCCTGCTCGCACTGACGCTGTCGCTCACCTCGCTTGCGGCGCTGGCCGAGGTCGGGCTGCGTTCAGGTCCCTCGAGCTCGCGCGTGGAGGTTGGCGCTCCGTTCACGGTCACGCTTCACGCTTCGCTCGACGGAGGCGAGCAAGTGAGCTCGCCGTCGCTCGCGGTGCCTCCGGGAGTCGTTGCGCGGGGCCCAAGCGTCTCGACCCAGAGCAGCATCTCGATGGTCCCCGGACAGATGCGCCGCACGGTTGAGCTCTCAATCACCTGGACCCTCGTTGCGCCGAGAGCCGGCCAACTCAAGCTGGGCCCCGCCAGTATCGTCGTCGACGGGCGCCGTCTAACGGATCGCTCCATCACGGTCCAGATCGTGCCGGAGGGTTCGGTCCCCGCCCCGCGTTCACGCAACCGCTCGCGTACGGGCAGTGCGTTCGATCCTTTCGCGGCCATGGATCCGTTCGGTGGAGGGGATCCGTTTAGCGGCCCAATGTTCCCGCCGGGTCTCGCGCAGCAGCTCGGACTGCTCACGCCCCCTGGGGATCCTCTCGACGACGTCGTTCGTAACTGGCCAGAAGAGCTCAACATCGACCGTCCGCTGGACCGCACGGCCTTCGTCGACGCGCGCTTTGGTCCGCGTAAGGTCGTAGTCGGGCAGCAGGTCACGCTCGGGATTTATGCGTACGCCCGCCCCTCTCCGTTTGAAATCGCTGGCGGCACCGATCCGAGTCGCGAGGACTTTCTCAGCTACGATCTGTCCGAGGGGACACGCACGTCCGAGCATCAGCTGCTGATCGGGAGAGAAGCCTGGTACGCGGGCAAAATTCGACAATTTGCACTGTTTCCGCTGCGAGCGGGACGGCTTCGAGTCGGTCCGATGCAGGTGACGTTTCAAGGCCATGAGAAAGTCGGCAAGGGTGCCTACCGCGAGCTCAAGCGTCAGTCTCGCCCGCTCGACATCCTCGTGGAGGAGCCGCCGCTCAACGGTCGCCCCGCTGGCTACCGCGTCGGAGACGTGGGGGACTTCAAGTTAACGGCCCAGGTCGAACCCCGCAGTCTGCAGCAGGGGGAAGCCATCAGCGTGCGGATTGAATTGAACGGCACAGGACAACCTCCCGAACGCATCCTGTTGCCGGAGCTTCCGCAGCTTGACTGGTTGCCGCCGACGCTCAGCGAAGACATCCATCGCAAGCACGAAAAGATCGGGGGAAAGCGCGTCTTTCAGTACGTGGTTCGGGTATTGGGCTCGGGCCAACTCGAGCTCGGCAAGGTGCGCCTGCCCTTCTGGAATCCCGCCACCAACCACTACGAGATGGCGGAGGCCGCTCTCGGTACCGTGGAGGCTCGACCAAGCGCCAAACCGCCGCCACCGCAGTCCTCCACCCCCAGTGAGACGCCCCTGCCGGCCGCTCGCGGAGCGCTCAGGCCGTACCAACCAGCAGCCCTCCCGCTCACCGAACGTAGGGGATTTTTCCTGTGGCTCCTGCTCGGACCCAGCGCGGTGCTGAGTTACGCGGCGCTGCGGCGCGGGCTTCCGCGGCTCGCCCGTTGGTCACGACAACGCGCGTTAGGTCCGACGCAGCGGGTTGCAGCTGAAATCCTCGCAGCGCGCCAGTCACTCTCCAGCGGCGAGGGGGGCAGCGCGGCCTCTCACCTCGAACGCGCGATTCACCTCGCGATGTCGAGCTACCTGAAGCTCGAATCGCGCGCGCTCCTGCGACCGGCTCTCGCCAAACAGCTGAGCGAGCTTGGCGTGAGTGGCGAACTTTCGGCTGAGCTGCTCGCGATCCTTGAGGCGGCCGACGGCCTTCGCTTCACCGGCGGCGGCACGAGTGACGTCGCTTCACTCATTCAGCGAACCGTACGCCTCTGTGACGGGCTGCGCGCAAGCCGCTCGCGTCGAGGAGCCCAATCATGAAGGCGCCCGCTCGCCTGCTACTACTACTCGGTCTGCTCTGGGGCACTGCCGCAGAGGCACGCAGTTCACTCAGCGCTGCGGAGCTTCACGAACACGCTGCCGCGGTGGCTGCGCTGCGCCGCGGAGCCCCAACGGAAGCCATCGCGCAGCTCGAATTGCTGGCCGATCGCGGCGTCGTGCAACCAGACGTCAGCTACGACCGCGGCCTCGCGTACCTCACTCGCGCTCAGTCTCGCGCCAGCCAGCCCGGTGATTATGGGCGCGCTGCGGCGGCGCTACAGGAAGCCTTGCGCCTGCGCCCCTCGGACGAAGGCGCGCAAGCAGCGCTGGCCAGGGTTCAGGAAGACTTGGCTCGCGCCCGTGGCCGCCGGGGAAATACGAGTCTCATGGCTCGCCCGTCGCTGCTGCGCGCCGTACTCGACTTCCTGCCTGAGTCGCTGGTCGCCGGACTAGCCCTCGCGGCCTCGCTTGCGACCACGCTCGGACTCGCCTTGGCCCTGTTTGTCAGAAGCGTCCGCCGACGCTTTCTCGGTCGTTGGGTCACCCTGCTCGCGGGCGCGCTCGGGCTCCTGCTGGGAACCTGGGCCTGGGCAGCGCGCCAACAGCGTCACGCTACCCGAGAAGCCGTGGTGATCGCTTCGGAAGCGCGCCTACGCGACGCTGCTGGGATACCGCTGCGAGGCAAGGAGCTGGGTGGTGGTGACGGCCTGCTGCCCGAGGGCGCGCTACTGGTGATTCTGGAGGAAACCGAGCGGTTTTTCCTAGTGGAATGGGGGGCAAAGCGGTACCGCGTCCAGCGCGATGAAGTCCGCCTGCTGGCGCGAGACTAGGAGCCCCTTCGGACTCGAAGTGCGTGATACTCTCGCGGGCTCGACCGACCCCCGCCGCGCCGGCTCGTCAGACTCCCATGTCGTCCACCACCAAGCATCGCATTCTGCTCACGGGAGCCTCCGGCGCCCTTGGTCGGAACGTGCTCGAGCTGGTGCGCGACCACGCGGACTTCCAGGTCCTCGCCTTGCTGCGGCACGAGTCGCGCGAGCTCGCAGCGTCATCGAATCTCGAAACCCTGCGCGTCGACAATTTTGAACGACCGCACGTGGGCGCGCTGATCGGACGTTTTCAGCCAACCGCGATCGTTCACTGCGCCGCCACCGGGATGCATTTTCCACGAGCACAGTGGTTTGAGCTGGTGCGCTTCAACGTGGATCTCACGATCGATCTCTGCGAATGCGCCGCCGCTCTGGGCGACTGCCATTTCGTGTTCGTGAGCACTGGCCTGGTGTACCGCGAACAGGCATGCGCCCTGTCTGAGGACCAGCCCCTGGACACCCTGCATCCCTACGGAGCCAGCAAAGCGGCGGCCGATCTGCTCGTCCGCTCGGCTGCAGCCGAGTTCAAGGTCCCGCTGACGGTGCTGCGCCCGTTTTCCTTTACCGGTCGTTGGGAGGATCGCTCCCGACTGTTTAGCTCCCTCTTGCGAGCCGCCGCCGACAGGGTGCCCCTGCCGTTGACCTCGGGCACCCAGGTCCGTGATCATTGCTCGGTCCGCGATGTGGCGCGCGGCATCGTGATGGCCATTGAGGCGCGTCACCACGACGGAACAACAGCCCGCGTCCTCAACCTTGGCAGCGGCAGCGCTCTGCCCTTGCGAGCTCTGATCGAACAGGTCACCCGCGAGCTGAAGCTCGATGTGAAGCTTGAGTTCGGCAGCAAAAGCCTGCATCCCTTCGAACCCCACCATCTCGTCGCCAACATCGAGCGCGCCAAGCGTGAGCTCGGTTGGCAGCCCTCTCAGTCGCTGTCCCACGCGGTGTGGGAGCTGGCTCAAGAGAGCTTTCCGACACTCGCGCTGCATCCCCCCCCATCAAACCCGTGAACCAACCCAATCTCGCCCTGACCGTTGCCCTGCCCGCTTACGAAGAGGCCGAAAGCCTGGCAAAACTGCTGCCAGCGCTGAAGGACGTGCTCTCCGCGTTGAACGTCCCGAGCGAGGTTCTGGTAGTCGACACCGAGGCGCCGCGAGACCGCACGGTCGAGCTATGCGCGAGCCTCGGCGTGCGCTGCGTGCCACGGCGCGGAGGCTCGTATTATGGAAATGCGATCCGCACCGCATTCGCCGAGGCCCGCGGCGAGCGCCTGATTGTGATGGACGCCGATGGTTCGCACGATCCCGAGTTTATAGTGAAACTGTGGGAGAAGCGCGAGCAAGCGGATCTACTGGTCGCCTCCCGCTACGTTGCTGGCGGCCATACAGATAACCCGGCTGCACTCGTGTGGCTGAGCCGCGGACTCAACGCAGTGTTTCAGCAGGCCCTGAGCCTCAAGTGCGCAGATGTGTCCAATAGCTTCCGCCTCTACCGCACGGCTGACGTCACCAAGCTAAAGCTTGTCTCGGACCATTTTGATCTCGTCGAAGAGATCCTGGTAAAGCTGCTGCTCGCGGCTCCCGACTACCGCGTGCTCGAGCTACCCGCGTCCTTCTCGCAGCGCACTGCGGGAAAAACCAAACGCCAATTGCTGACTTTTTCCCTGGGTTACGCGCGCACGCTGTGGCGACTGCGTCGCATGCAACGCCGGGCGCAGCGTACGGGAGCCGTGCGATGACCTACTTAGTCACTGGCGGATGCGGTTTCATCGGAAGCAATGTCGTAGCTCGCTTATTGGCTGAGAGTCAGCGCGTGCTCGTCGTTGACAACCTCTCCCGAGCGGGCTCGCAGCAGAATCTCGACTGGCTCAGGAGCCTTGGTAGCTTTCAGTTCATCCACGGTGATGTGCGCTCGGCTTTGGATGTCGAGCTATGGATGACGCAGCAGCGACCGCGGGTCGTCTTTCACCTCGCAGGGCAGGTGGCCATGACCACGTCGATGGCCTCGCCTCGACTGGACTTTGAGACCAACGCACTTGGTAGCCTGAATCTACTTGAGGCGGCTCGCCGCTGCTGCCCTAAGGTGACGCTCGTCTACGCTTCGAGCAACAAGGTCTACGGAGCGCTGCAGGGACTAGCGCTCGTCGAGTCCGCGCAGCGCTACAGTTCGCCCAGTCATCCGCGTGGCGTTGATGAATCGATGTCGCTCGATTTTCAGACACCCTACGGCTGTTCCAAGGGCTGCGCCGACCAGTACATGCTGGATTTCGCGCGAGTCTACGGGCTAAAAACGGTGGTCTTTCGCCACTCCACCGTCTACGGAGGCAGGCAATTTGCCACCTTTGACCAAGGTTGGGTGGGCTGGTTTTGTCAGCAGGCCTTGGCAGTGCAAGCGGAGCCGAATCGCGCACCGTTCACGATCGCGGGGACCGGCAAGCAGGTGAGGGATCTGCTCTATGTGGACGATGCCGTCAGCGCGTACTTGGCGGCCGCGCAGCAAATCGAGCAAGCCCGCGGACAAGCCTTTAACATCGGCGGCGGCATCGACAACAGCTCGTCGCTGCTCGAGCTCTTTGAACTACTGCAGACCGAGCTTGGCGTTCAACTCAGTTTCCAGGAGACGGACTGGCGCCACAGTGACCAGCGCTTCTTCGTCGCGGACAACGGCAAGGCAGAGCGACTGCTCGGTTGGTCACCGCAGACGACCAAGCAGGAAGGGATTCGCCGAGTGCTCGGGTGGATGAGCCAACCCGCGAGTTTGACCCTGCCGTGACCTCGGGAGCTCGCCTCTGGCTTGGGCGGCTCGTGGTCGTGGCAAGCCTGCTACTAGGCCTAGCGGTTCTCGCATTTGCCTGGTTTTTTCCCGGTCGAGTCAGCGCCGCGCAGGCGCCCTATGGCGCCGCACTCGCAGCGCTGGCTGGCTACGGCCTCGTGCTCGAGCGAGCGCGTCAGCGAACGGTGCAGGCCTCAACCACGGCCGGAACGGGCCTCATCAACGGGCTGCTGCTGCTCGCTGGCATACTCGTCTCTCCCTTGCTGATCTGGCCGCTTGGGCATCGTCATCTCGGCGGGTTCGATCACGGAGCCCTAATCGATCTCGCCTGGCGAACTTACCAGGGCCAGCGCCCGTTCGCTGATTTTCCGAGCACCACGCCGATTGGTTTCGTCCTCGGCTGCCGCTACGCCTTTGCGCTGTTCGGTGTCCGCTGGTCGGCTCTCGTGCTGTGGCAGGCGCTGTTTACGGGCGTCACAAGCGCCTGGTTGCTCTCCATGTTCTGGAGTGACCGAAAACGTCGGGCGCTAGCAGTCGGACTGACTGTGACTCTCGCGCTCTGCGCCAACGTCGTGGGGTCCTACTGGTGGTACAATCCGGCCACCAGCGCGCTCGCAGCCCTGTACGCGATGGCGGCCTATCAGCTCGTCTGCGCGCCACGCAGTCGGCGAGCGGCACTGGAGTACGTCCTTTGCCTGGTCCTGCTGGCGAGCATGAAACCGAACATCGCGGGCGTACTGCTCCTCGGTGGCTCGTGCGCGTTGCTCACGTCGCGCGCCTTGCGTCTGCGGGTCCTGGTCTACTCAGCGCTGGCGCTCGTGCTGTGGCTTGGCTGGATGCATGCCCATGGACTAGCGGTGTCGGACATCCTGGGCGGCTATGCCTCGATCGCCGCGCGCGGAGTCTCGCGAAAGCAGTTCCTCCAGGACATTTCTCCCGCTGAGCGGGTGGTCGCGCTCGTTACGTTTTTCGGTACGTTTCTGCCATTCGCCTGGCTCACGCTTCGTTCTAGGCTATCCACGCCCGTTCGGAGTCTGCTTGGCGCGATGCTACTGGCCGCCCTGGTCGGTCTGCTCAGCAATGGTGAGTACAAGCTGGTGGAGCTCCCGGTGTTGCTGGTGGGCTACTGGATCGCCTCCAGCGAGCTCAATCGAGCAACTCCTCCCGCGGAGTCGCCAACGCCGAAACTCGCTCGCCTGCTGATCCCGACGCTGCTCCCTCTGCTGTTGCTATCGCTCTCAGCAACCGCGCTGACGGCGGGAATTCTTCGACTGCGCGTCAGAGGGATCGGACAAACGGCGTTCTATGACGTCGAGCTCGACGGTCGACCGTTAACGTCTCGCTTCTTTGCCGGGATGGAGCCGAGTCACCGTCTCGTCAGCGTCGAAGCGGAGCTGACGCAGGCCCTGGCGCAGTTTCCAGCGCAGCGCGTGTTTTTTGGCCATCGCCTCCAGTGGGCCTACGCCTGTTTTGGACGACCTGCGCCGAAGGGGGAGCCCGTTTGGTGGCATCGCGGGGTGTCCTACGGCACCCACGAGGAAGCCTCCCTGGTGACGGCTTGGGCTAAAAACCAGCATGATCTGGTGATCCTGCTGCGCTTTGAGGACGCGCCCCTGCCAAGGGCGCTTGAGGCGCTGCTGTACCGCAACTACTACCAACAACCCGGCTTCCGCGAGCTGGTCGTCCTGCGTCCGCGTCGTTCGGCGACCTAGCTCAGCCGGGAGTCCGCTACTCGTGCTCGCCAGGCTCGGACTTTGGGCAGCGCTCTCCGGTGTAACCCAGCTCGCCACGCGGGATCTTGCAGGGGTGCACTTCCATGCGCCGCACCTTGGCCTTGTAGGTCACCTTGCGCTTGTCGTCGCGTCGCTTGCCATCGGCGAACACGACCGTCCGTGTCGCGTAGACGCTCCAACCGATCCGACCGCCCTCTTTGGTCTTGGATTTCTCGGGATCCAGGGTCGGATTGGGCAAAAGCTCGAGTGGCGGTAGTTCGACGTCAAACTGACCACTGATCCCGAACGTGACCTGTCGACCTTCGCGATCCCCGTACAGGCGCACAGTGATGGAGCGCTCATCGTACGAGGTCACGATCAGTAGGCCCGCGCTCGAGTCATTTTTGAACACGAGATCCGGATGCGGGTAGCTCAGCGTGGCCTCGTGGCCCATCGGGTAACGTTCGAACCAGTAGCTGTGCGGCTTGGACTCCAGGATCTCAAAGCCCGCACGCAGCACGGCATTGTAGAATGTGGTGGCAAACTGACTGACCCCGCCCCCCACCGTTTCCACGAACTCACCATCCCCAATGCTCGGAGCCGGCACAAAACCGTTCTCCGTCGTACGCGGACCCACGCGTTCGTTGACGCTGAAGGTCTCGCCGGGCAAGACGATCACGCCGTTGAGCAGATCCGCGATGCGGTGGATGTTCTGCACGCGCGGCTGACAACAGGCGTGATGGGTAGAAAACGCCGCCAATAGCTCGTGAATTTTGAGTGGATCAACATCCGCCTGCTTGAGCCGAGGAGCCTGCCCTGGCTCGAAAACGAGCTCACCGCGTCGCTCCGGAGTCAGCGCTGCGGACTCGATTGCTGTCGCTAACGTCTCAGGACGAACACTCCGTCCGTCTTGCTCGGCAACTGGTTCGAATTTGCCGTCAGCGAGCACACGGAAGGTGGCATCCCTTGGACGCCGCTCAAGCACGAACCGGCGCGTGCCCATAAGAGCCAGCAGCTCGGACGACGCGAGACCAATCTGCAACGCACCGCCCGGTTGACGCGTCACCTTTAGGAGGCGACCGAGTTCCTGGCGAGAGAAACGTAGAGTGACCTTCTCTGTCTCAGAACGCAGCACGACGGACGCCGAGGTCAGCTGTTCCGCGCGCTCGAGAGCCGTGGCCAACTGGGCTGCAGAGGTGGCGGGTGCTCGCGTGACCACGCTCAGGGTGATGGCGGTTCCGAGCGGAGCGACGAGCGCACCACCGATCCGCCCTTCGATGCCCAGACGCGCGATCGCCTGACCGGGACGCGGTTCCGTCGTCACGAGTTTGCGGTGCTCCCAACGCAGCTCGGCCTCGACGGGGCGCGCCTTCAGGTGCTCAGCCTCACAATGGTCGAGCGCCTGCTCAAGCGCCGCGCGCTCGAAACGAAACTTTGGCACGAGTGAACGACGGCCATCGCGATCCCGAGCAATCCCGGCCCGGGCAAGCGCCACGCTGCCCTCGACGTCGAGCACTAGCCCGATGGCCTTGGGCTCGATGCGACAGAGTCCACCACCCACTGAAAAGAGTAGCGGCTCGCCAAGCCGCAGCTTGGCAAATTCACTCACGCTCGCGACGGCTGCCTTGCGCGTCACGCCACCCAAGGAGCGCTCGGCGAGCCAGGTGTGAAACGGGAGTCGCTCGCCACGCAGCCAGTGCCACGTGCCTCCTGCCGTCAAGGCACCGACGAGCCCCGCCGCCACTAGAGCGATCTGAACAGGACGGAGGCGACCACGGAACGACACGGAATTGAGCGCGACCGTAGGGTGCGCGCTGCGAGATAGCATCCCCATGCAGAGAGCGCATCCACGGCGTGGGCACCCGCCCGGTGCTCAGCCCACGACGTTTTTTAGGAACCCACGACGCCAGTAGGCCAGACCATAGGCTGGAATATAGGCGAAATAGGCCAAACTGAGCGCCCCCCAGAGCCAGCCCAGCTCGCCGCTGCCAGCGCCCCAAACCGCCGCCAAGGCGCTCAGCGGCACCAGGATCCCCAGCAGCACAAAGGCGTCAAGACCGAGCGTCAAGCGCGAGGTGCCCGCTCCTTGAATGGCCGTACCGAGCACCACGCCGGTACCAAGTCCGAGGTAGCTCGGCGCGACCACTGCGAGGTACGAGAGAGCAAGCGTGATGACGGCGGGATCCGAGGTAAACAAGCTCACCAGGGCAGCCGCGTGGAAATGGTAGACAATCGCAAGCAGGACCATCATCAACGCCGACCAGGCTGCTGCCACGAGACCGGAACGCCAAGCGCGCTGCAGTTGATGCGCACCAAGGTTCTGGGCGACGAAGGTCTGCGCCGCATTGCCCCAGCCGAGCGCGACGAACAGCGCCATGGTCTCTAGCCGGAACACCACCCCGAGGGCGGTGGTGGCCGTCTGATCCTGCTCGGTCGTGAAATACCGTGCCACGAGCGAGTGCACCACCAGCATCGCGCCGATGCGCGCCACGAGCTGGACGCTCGCGGGCCAGCCGAGACGCAGCAGTTCGCGGAGCAGGGGCCAATCGGCCTTGCCTCGCACGTCCGCACGAAATAGCCCAAATCGCGAGACTACTAGCCAGAGCAGCGGGATCAGTCCGACCAGGCGAGCCAGTACCGTGGCCCAAGCCGCGCCGAGCAGCTCAAGACGCGGGAGCCCGAACGCCCGTGCGATCGGAGGCCCCCAAGTGAACCCTGTCGGCGCACTCCCTGGACCGTAGATCAGCAATACCGCCAGCAGCAGGTTGACCAGATTTGACAGGACCAGCAAGGCCACTGGGGACTTACTGCTCCCAAGCGCGCGCTGCATCGTTGTCAGGTGCAGCAGCAGAAATATGGTGACGTTTCCGCCGACCATGACGCGCAGGTAACTCTCTCCGAGTTCCGCGACGCGTCCCTTGGCGCCGACCAGATCGTGCATCAGCCAGCCGCTGCCGAACAGACCAACCAGAGCAAAGAGCGCCCCCAGGGCCAACACAAGCAACGTCGACTGCCAGGCCACGCGACGCGCACCGAGGTTGTCACCGCGGCCCTGCCGCTGACTCATCACGGTCGCCGTGGCCAGCGATATTCCGTAGCTGATGATACTGCCGAGCGCGGCTACCTGATCGCAGATCCCGATCGCGCCGATCGCTGCCTCTGAGGTGCCGTGCTGAAGGTGAGACACCAGGTAGGCGTCCACGAGGTTGAAGGTGACCTGAAGCCCCATGCCAAGGGCCAGCGGAAGCCCGAAGCGAAACACCTCGGTACCAAGTGAGCCCCTCAAAATGCGCAAGGAACTCCGCTCAGCAGCCAGCTGTGGCGGATCGGACTGGAGGTTGGGCTCAGTCGCTGCTTGGGTCACTTCTTGCTCCGCTCAAAGCAGGTAATGGGCAGTCCGCGTTTGCTGCGAATGGCCGCCGTTGCCTCCACGAAGCGAGCAGTGACTGGATCGTGATACCCGCTCGCCAAGCGTCCGTCGCCGAGGACATCCGGATAGGCGCGCGCGATGCGCGCCATCAGGAGCTCGCGCAGGTACTTGCCGACCAGCGACGCCAGCATCACCAGCGGATCCAGCGCGTCGGCATCACGAATGAACGCGACCTCCCCGACGCCAGGGAGTCGGTAACGACTGCTCGCGCTCCCCTCCTCGACGGTGGAGTAGAGTCGTCCCGCCAACGGCCCAAAAAACTTCGGATACTGCGCAATTCCCCCGACTTTTCCGCAAACCGCCAGCAGATCTTGCTCGCATTCTTGCCGAAACGCCAGGATCAGTCGTTCCATCGCGTGCAGATCCACCTGAAAGCGATGACGCCCCGCCGCCAGCTCCGTGTTGAGATAGCCAGTGCAGTTGATGACGAATTTCACCGAGTCCACAGCAATGCCGAGTCGGGCGAGCCTGGTGCGCTCCTCGCGCACCTGACTCACGAGCGCAGACGAGGCTAGAAACGCCTCACCGCGCGGCAGCCAACACTGGGCGCGCGCCGACGCCGGGCAGACCGACTGGAGCTCAATCACACCGGTTAGACTGCCGCGCGCCACCAGTGCAGCGGGGGTGTCTGCATCTTCACCCAGCAGCACTCGGGTCCAGGCCTCGCCGAGTCGAACGTCATCGTGGGACACGAGACGCTTGGAATCGCCCACCAAGGCGGCTGCTCCGGTGAGCTCACGGCTCTCTACCTGTTTTGCCGCCGACGAGCTCACCCGCGCGCCGACCCCGGTGACCATCAAGGGGCCAAGTCGGGAGCCGAGCCCGTTTTCGTCGATTCCGAGGCGGTAGCGGCCTTGCACGATGCCCCAAGCCTAGTGCCGGCTCCAGCAATTCCCAAGCCGAATTCGGCTCTAGGCGAGCAACTCGGACTTGGCGACGGGGAAGCCTGCGGGGCGATCGACCCCGTAGGACAGGGCCAAAACCTCGACGAGCAGCATGCGATAGACCTCGTGCACGTCATCGACGTCGATCTCGTCGGCGTGGTTTTCGAGCGCCACATCGATGTGCTCGTGCACAAATCCCATCAGTTCCGGCTGTTCCATGGCCACGACGTCGTCGGTCTCAAGGGCATCACTGGGATCCCCTTTGCGAAGCTGTTCGTCGAGCATGATCAGCTCGCGAGTGGCCTCCAACTCCTGACCGTCCACCTCATGGACATGCTCGCCATGCACCTGCTCGAAGCTGAGCCAGACCACCAGCGCGAGGAAATACCCCAATCCCACCGCCGTCTCGTCGAGGGGCCGTCCGAGGTTCTCCCCGATGTAGGCTGAGAGCGCGGGCTGGCGACGCTCGAAGCGCTCAAAGGCCGCATCGAGGCGCTGACGGGTCTCCTCGTCGTCGTCACTGAGGCCGTCACGCAGGGCGTCGAGCGCGTGTGTGGGAATACGCGCGTAGCTGGGCACTGGGCGAATGGCCGTTCGACGAACCCACATGGTCTGGTCGGACCCTTAGCACGGGCAAGGGGTCGCGCGAGGTCACTCCGCCGCTTCGAAGCTGACCCAGCCAAGCACATGCGCGACGTGGAAGGCCGCGGCTGCTTCTTTCTCCGTGATCTGGCGCATGCCCTGAGCGGGACGGACGGCCGTGATGCGCTGGAGACAATCGTCGAGTCGCAGACCTTCGGTCGCGAGCCGCTGAACCGACACCAGGGAGAGAGGCGCGGCCCCGCGTTCGCGACGACTTGCCATCGCGGGGGCCCGAGGACCGGGCAGTACGAGGGAATCGCCGGCGGGCAGCAGGGCACGTGGTTGCCCACTGGACACCATGAAGACGCCGGCCATCATCGGACTGGCAAGATCGAGATCGAGTGGGAAACCGACTCGCAGCGGAGCGGTGCCGCGATAGAAGGTGGCCACTCCCGTCGACCAATTGCAGAGCGCCGCCACGCGGTCACGCCCTTGATCGCGAATGGCGCGAAAGACGTCCACCGCGTCGACCAGACCCATGCTGACGAGCGTATCGCCAAGGCGCCCGCCCTCTCCGGTCAAGCGAGCAAGCGCGGCATCGAGCTCCGTTCGGGAAAGTGAGCCACGACGCACCAAATACTCACCCAGAAGTTCATCCCGCTCGGAGGAGGCCACGTGCAGCAGGCGACCGTCCTTGACGTAGATCTCCTTGCGCCGCGGCTGCCCTGCCTTGTCGCGACGTTCGACGAAAAGCGCGCCGGTTTCCTCCAGGATTCTCAGGCGAGCCAGCACCGTCAGCATCGACTCGTCGGTCAGCGAGGTTTGGTAGTCCGGCACCCCCACTTCAAACAAGCGAGCCGTCATCGCGGTGGTCGACGGCATCAAATGGCGCTCAAGCGTCTCGACGTCGCGCACGCGTCGGAAGTCCTCACCGAGCAGAGCTACCTCATCGTCTCCGCGCACCTCGCCGGTGGCGACCATCTCGATCAGGAGTGGAAAGCCAACGTTTTCGACGACCTTTCCCGTGGCCGCAAACCGCACCCGCGACGAGCCGCGATCGGCCACAGGAACCGTCTGAAAGCCCTGAGGCTGAGGCATCGATACCGGCGGCAAGGTGGCTGCCACCGGCGGTTCAGACGAGGCACTAGCGATGCGGACTGCGCGCATTCGCTCCACGGAGTCGCGTATCTGCCCCTGCAGCTTCTGCACGAGCTGACGGGAATCACTCGCCCAGACCACCCAGCGCGCGAGCATGCCGCGCCGCTCGTCCGGATTGGGTTGCTCAAGAGCGCGTAGCGCTTCGCTGAACTCGGCTGCGGACTGAAACCGTGCTGCTGGGTCGCGCGCCAGTCCTCGTAGACAGATGCGATAGAGCTCGGGCGGCAGCGTCTTTTCCTTGCGTTGAAGCGGCTCGATATTGCCGTCGCGAATGGCCAGCAGCACCGCCAGCTGCCCACTGCCTGGAAAGATCCGCTCACCGATCAGCATTTCACCGAGAATCACCGTCAACGCGAAGAGATCGGCGCGATGATCGAAAGACTCTCCAGCGATCTGCTCGGGCGACAGGTAGCCGAATTTGCCCTTGAGTCCGATGGTTGGCTGAAGGGGTCGCGCGCGCGGTTCCGTCACACGCGCGATACCGAAATCCCCCAGCTTGATGTCGCCGTCGAGCGAGAGATACACGTTTGAGGGCGTGACATCGCGATGCACCAGCCCAAGCACGTGTCCGGTCTCATCACGGGCAGAATGTACGGCCACCAAAGCGTCGGCGACTGTACGCGCCACATGAATCGCGACCTCCGGCGCAAACGTGCGCTCTTCGGCCTCGAGGCGCCGAAGTAGGCGATAGAGATCGCATCCCTGGACATATTCCATCGCCAGGTACGGTTCGCCGTCTACCTGTCCCGCGCCGAACACTTGCACCACGTTGGGATGGCGGACCGTCTGATGCAGCTCAGCTTCGCGATTGAGCATCTCAAAGGCGGTGTCGAGCTCGAGCCCGTGGATCAAACGCTTGACGACGAAATGCTCGGCAGGGCGTGAACCGATCCGTGGACGCGCCAGATACACCTCAGCGCTGCCACCCACCGCGAGCCTGCGCTCGAGCAGAAATGGCCCGAAGGGGACTGGATGCCCCGCGGTGCTGTCTGGGTGCTCTGGACTCATCATTCCCATTATCTCGATTTTTGGCGCCGTCGGGGGAGTCCCCGCTTGCCAAAACGCCCGGGCCAGCGGACCTATTAGTGCCCAGTCAAAAAAGCCACGATTCTAGGGCAACGCTGCTCGATTTTTTTCAAGGGCTAGGTATGAGCTGTGTCGATGCGTCGGTGGTTACTGTCAGCACTTCTCACCGCCAGTCTGAGCTGCGCCGCGCGCGAAGCGCCGTCGACGAAGGCTCCCCGAGAAATCGCGACCCGCACACTTAAGCTGGCGTTCCTTGCGGACGTAGCTGGCATGCTTGAACCCTGCGGCTGCGTGACCGATAGCCGCGGTGGGATCGATCGCCTCGCCACCGCACTGGCGCAGGACAATCCCTCGCTCGTGGTCGGGGTGGGCTCGCTGTTTTTTCCCGAGACACTCGCGCAAGACGGTCCGTCTGAGGAGCAGCGCTGGCGTGCGGAAACGCTCGCAACGAGTCTAAAGGCGCTCGGTCTGCGCGCCTGGTCGGGGACGCGCCACGACGATGCCGCGGGCCCTGCGGTGCGAGCGCAGCTCAGCAGCGCCGCCGGGGTTAGCTGGCTAGGACCAAGCGGGTCCGCCACCTCGCCGACTGGGGGTTGGTGCGGCGTGCTCAGCACAGTGACGAACGTGGCGGGACAAGCCCTGGCCCTGGTTGGGCTTACCGTCGAGTCTGGCGCGAGTGAAGCGGCCGCAGAGCAGGCGCTGAGCCAGGAACTCCGCGTCCTTCACGCGAACCCTGACACTGCACTGATCGGCCTGTTTTCTGCGCCGCGCGGACTCGCCTTGCGCCTGGTGGAGCGTCATCCCGAGTTTCAAGTCGTGGCCCTCGGAACCCCTGGAACGAGCACGGGTCCCGACGATGACGGAAGCCCGCCCGAGCAGCTGGGTTCGACGCTCGTGGTGGAGCCTGCGAACCACCTGCGCGGCGTCGTGCTCGTGACCCTAAACCGTCGAGGTGACTGGAGACCACTCGCCGATGGCTCTCAACTTCGTGAGCAACGCCAGCGCGCCGAGTGGCAAATGCGAGCGCGCGAGCTCAGCGCCCGTCTCGCTGACTGGCGCCGACAAGGTCAACCGCCGGAGCTGCTGGCACGTCGACAACAGGAACTGACCGACCTTGAGCAGAAGCTCGCTGCCAAGTCGCCCAAGGCCCAGCTGCCCAGCGGCAGTTACTTTACCGTTACAACGCGCGAGATAACCGAGCAGATCCCGGGACACCCCGAGGTGCGCCGCGCGCTTGACTCGCTCGGACAACGGATCAACCGCGACAACGCCGTGAGGTTCGCCGAGCGGCAAGCGCCGACGGCTGCGGCAGATCAGCGCAGCTACGTTGGCGTCAGTACCTGCGCCAACTGTCACGCGCCGGCCGTGGCTTTCTGGAAAAAGACTCGTCACGCCACGGCCTACGCGACCTTGGTCACGCGAGAACGACAGTTTCACCTCGACTGCGTCGGGTGCCACGTCACGGGCTTTCAACGGCCGGGCGGCAGCGAGGTAGTTCAGCTGCAGTCACTTGAGAACGTGCAGTGCGAGACCTGTCACGGGCCCGGGAGCGAGCACGCGCGGACGGCGAACAAGGCCGCCATCCTTGGGGTCCCAGCCGTGAGCAGCTGCGTTCAGGGGTGTCACCACTCGCCCCACGAGCGCCGCGATTGGGATCCCCTCGCGGCGCGGCAACGCATCCTTGGCGCCGGCCACGGGCGGCCCGCCGAAGAGTAGCGCGCCCCGCGCTAGCCGCCTCAGCCGCCCTTGGGCGCGAACGGCATGACGGTCTTGAGATCCTCGTCGTTGAAGCGAAGCATCCCGCCGACGAAGTAGTCACGTCGGCCCGGACTCAGGATGTCGTCCGAGCCGCCGATCAACCACAGTCGACGCACGAACTCGTAGCCGAGTGACACGCGCCAACGCGGTAGCACGACCTCTCCGAAGCCAAACAGATCCTGTTGAATCTCGAAGCGGTCGTTGAGCAGATTGGTGTCAAGGCCAATGCCTCCCGTGGACTCCTTGATACCGAACCGTCCGGTAAACGGTCCGAAGCGCTGGGCAAACTGCAGCGAGAAACGGAAGCTGTTGGTGGTCGTCGTGCGGCGCTCGAAATAGGCCGGCGGCAGATTCGGATTGGTGGTCTCGACGGCCGTCTGTTCCTGCTTAGTGCTACCGCGAGGATCGCTGACGACCTCGATTAGGTAGTACTTGTCTTCGCGCGGCTGCAGCCGCAGCTGCACGTAGCTCTTCACTGTCGAGGAGAGGAACTGGTAGTCCGAACGCAGGCTGACGATCGTCTGCAAGCGCGAGATCCCACCGACGAAATCACCGACGGTCTCGGTGACGCCCTCGACCTCGTCGATCAGCTTCTCGTCCTTGGTGAGTCGCCCAAGCGTGCCCTCACCGCGCTCCAAACGCCCGGAAACCGCCGCGAGACTGTCGAGGCTCTTTTCCAGACTGGAGCTCGCGCGGTTGACCTTGTCGACGATCTGACGCACCTCACCGGGCTGCGTGGTCTTGCCGTCTTCGGCCTTGGCTAGCATCGACCGAATCTCGACGGTCGACTCGCGCACGTTCTCAAGAATGTGCTCGACCTCGGGCTGACCGCGCTCGGTCATGTTGTCGATGCGCGCGAGAATACTGTGGATGGCCGCGCGGTTCTCGCGCACGGTCTCGTTGAGCGCAGCGGTGACCTGAGCCAGGTTGCTCAGGATGTCCTTGAGGTTTTGCTTGCCCTGGTCGGTGCCGACCGAGTCGGCCAAGGCCTTGGTGACGCGCTGGACATCCTTCGAGATATCCGCGACGTCTTTCATGATCTGGTCGGTGGTGACACCCTCGATCACGCTCGGGATCCGGTCGCCTTCCTTGAGCTGCGGGCGACCATCGGTGCCGGGCGTGATGGCGAGGAAATACTCGCCGAGCAAGCTTGAGCTCACCTTGGCGACCGCAGCATCCTCGTGCAGCGCCACATCCTTGTTCATGCGCACGTCGATGCGTGCCTTGCCCCGCTCGAGTCGGATCCCCTCGATCGTCCCGACCGGAATGCCTGCGATGCGCACCTGGGAATGCTTGGCGATACCAATGGCGTCGTTGAACAGACCGTAGACGACGTAGCCGTCGCCAGTACCGGCCCCCTTATCGACGAAGCGGTAAATCGCGAGGGCTGCCGTTCCCGTGACAACGGTGAACAAGCCGACTTTGACGGAGGTGGTGAATCGCCCCATGTAAAGGCGCGACGACAGTATCAGCCCAACGCGCATCGGTCGAACTCTGCGAGACGGATCAAGTCAACTGGCCGGCCTTTTTCGTCGACCGGGGTCCTCGGACAAGCTCCCAGGTTGCGATTGTGAGCCGGTCCCGCAAGACTCTCCGCTGCCATGTCGCTCGCCCCACCCCGCTCGCTCGCCTGCGCACTGCTCCTCCTGGCCTGTGGGCACGGCGCGGGACCTCTGACGACCGCCGAATCGGCGTCACCACGGGCCTCAGAACAAAAAAGCGAACCTGCGGCGACCGATGCCGCACCGAGCCATGGCCCGGCAAGTACGGAGCCGGTGCTCCAGTTTCATGCGGAGACGGTCAGCCCACGTCGCGGCGTTCCGGCACCCAAGCTCGCCGCGCTGCAGAAACGTTGCGGCGCGCCGGATGCTGGGCTGGCCGAGGTGGCCGAGAACGTCGCAGTAAACTCCCGCATCGGCGACTCCGATGACGTCGATCGACTTGCATTTTCGCTACGCGCCGCAGGAATTCCCTATGTTTGGCCTAGGGCCTGGACCTTCGCTTCCCAGGGCGGAGCCATCCCGCTCGGTGAAGCTGAGGAGCGCCTGGTAGCTTGGGCAGCTGGTTTTGGAGACGGGGGACAGAGGCGCTGCGGACTCGCGCTGCGCGTTGCCCCCGAGGGAGAGACGCTGGTGGCCGTTGTCGCGGACGTCCTGGCCGACCTGGTCAAACCGCTGCCAACCCAGGCTCGCACCGGTCAGTGGCTCGAGCTCAGCGCCAAGCTGCTTGAGCCCGTGACTGGCGCCAAGCTCGTCGTTGTCGGTCCAACGGGAGATCCGGCGACTCTGCCGACGACCCTGGCCGGCGACGAGGTTCGAGCCAGATTTGCCGTGGGTGCGCCGGGTCCCTGGCTCGTGCAGCTGCTGGGAGTGGGCCGCACCGGACCGCGTCCAGTGATCGAGGCTTGGGTGCAGTCGGGAGGCCCGCCACCGACCCAGTATCACGGTCACACCGTACCTGGAGAGGCTGCGGCCGCAGGCGTCAGTGATCCCACCGAAGCGATGAGCCGCATGGTGGCCTCAGCACGCCAGCTTGAGGGCCGGACCGCCTTGGCTCGCCACCCCGAGCTCGACCGGCTCGCGACCGAGCATGCCCAAGCGATGCTGAAAGCCGGACACATCGGCCACGACGTCGGTGACGGCGGCCCGCAAACTCGCGTCGAGCGCGCGGGATTTCACCTGAAAAAGCTGGGCGAAAACGTCGCTCATGCGGCCGATGCCCCCCGCGCGCACCGCGCGCTGTGGGCGAGCCCTTCCCATAGGAGTAATCTCTTACACCGAGGCTTCACTCACTTTGGCCTGGGTCTGGCCCGTGATCCTGACGGTACGCTCTGGGTCTGTGAGCTGTTCGGAACCTGGTAGTGGTTCAGCTCTCGACGGCGAGGGGCAGTCCGGGATAAGTTCCGGCGCGCAGGCGGCTTGAATTGACTGTACCGCCACGATTCGACTCCCAGCCAATGGTTCCCTGGAGGGCCCATGCCAACAGTGCAGCGCACGTTCGCCGCGACGATGATCCTAGCGGCTTTTGGTCTCGCTTCTGAGGTCGCAAAAGCCGAAACCAAGGCATTTTACCTCGACCGCGCCCAGCTCTCTGGCGCGCCCAACGACGGCTTTACCGTCTGGCGCCCCGAGATGCATGACAAGACGCGTTTTTACGCCAACTGGGCCCTCGGGTTCTCCTACAACCCACTGCGTCGCGAGACGGTAGCGGCCACGCCATCAGTCGAGAATCAGATGGAGAACCCCGTCACGGGGCAGTTCATTTCTTACATGACGGTCGGTACTGAGATCGCCAATCGCGTCGGTCTCAACATCACCCTGCCGGTCGCCGCCTACACTATGTACGGCGCAAACCCCAATGCCGCCGGCGTCAACTTCGGCGCGGGTGATCGCGTCGGTCTGCACGATCTTCGTCTCGACGGTCGCGTGCGCCTCTGGAACTCCGACGACCGCAACACCAAGCTCGGAGCCGGCGTCGCCGTGTTCCTACCGACCGGCAGCAGCGCCGGTGCGGTTGCTGGCGACGGTCAAACCAGCTCGTACATCTTCGGCTCTGTTGAGCACAACTTTGGTCCGTTCTTCCTCGCGGGTAACATCGGTCCGCACCTGCGCGCCAATCGCGAAATCACCGGTGACGGTGCCAAATTCACAACAGGTAACGAGCTGCGCTGGGCACTCGGTGCCTACGTGCCGCTGCGCAACGATAACATCCGCCTCGGAGCTGAGTTCTTCGGCACCACAGGCCTGGGAGACGCGCTCGGTGAACCCACCACGTTCTCCAAGCGCAACACCTCACTCGAGTGGCTCGCGCAGGCGCGCTTCAAGCTCGACAAGAAGGGACAATGGAATTCCCAGGTAGGCGCAGGCACGCGACTGACCGCAGGCTACGGCGCTCCTGATCTGCGGGTGCTTGGTTCCATTGGTTATTGGTTCGGCGTGGAAGACACCCATCCCGATACGCCGCCTCCGCGCTACGAGATCGTCCCGGACGCAGAGGACTACGCCAAGGATCGCGATGGCGACGGCTACCCCGACGACATCGACAAGTGTCCGGACATCAAGGAAGACGGTAAGGCGCCCTTCCCGACCGACGGTTGCCCCGCTGACGCAGACCGCGACGGCGACGGCATCCCGGACGCGCAGGACGCTTGCCCGGACGTGCCCGAAGACAAGGACGGCGTCGCTGACACCGACGGTTGCCCCGAGACCGACGCGGACAACGACGGCATCGCCGACGGCCAAGACAAGTGCCCGACCGAACCCGGTCCCGCTTCGAAGATCGCCGAAAAGAACGGCTGCCCCTCGCTCACCAAGTTCAGCGACGACGGCGAGATCCAGCTGCTCGAGCCGATCCAGTTTGAGACTGGTAAGGCCACGATCAAGGCGGTCAGCTTCCCGATCCTCGATGAGGTCGTCACGCTGATGAAGTCGCGCACCGATCTCAAGATCGGGGTCCACGGTCACACCGACGATGTCGGCAATGACGCCAACAACCTCCGCCTCAGCAAGGACCGAGCAGCTGCCTGCATGAAGTACCTCTCCGAGCATGGAGTGGCCCCAAGCCGCCTCCAGAGCGAGGGCTTCGGCGAGGCCAAGCCGCTTGAGAACAATGGCACCCCCGGCGGTCGCGCACGCAACCGCCGCGTGGAGTTCAAGGTCATCCCGTAACCCGCGGCTGACCTAGCCACACGCCAAACGGCGAGTTCTCCCCCGAGAGCTCGCCGTTTTCTTATTTCGCAGCCTCAGCTGCGACCGCCCCACGCGTCACCACGCCGTCAAAACAAAATGCGAAACGAGCGCGTGCTTGCGCAGCGCCCGTGACTCGCTGGATTCCGACTTAGACCCGACTCACTTACTGTGAGCTGGCATCTTCGCTTCTTTGAAGATGACGTGCTTGCGCGCAACGGGGTCGTACTTCTTCAGCTCAAGCTTAGAAGTCATGGTTCGCTTGTTCTTGTTCGTGTAGTAGGCGTAGCCAGTACCGGCCGAAGACACGAGTCGGATGTTGTCTCGCATAGCGGGGCGGAACTACCATGGCTCTTCATCCCTCGCAAGGATGGAACTGCTCGTCGAGGTGGTTCCTCTCTCGTCTCTAGAGAGTGGCGTCGCGACGGGTTCAGAACCCCTGAACAGGTGCGCCTGGCGCGCGCTCTCACTAAGAGTTCCATGGCGGCGCCCCAACGAAGCAGCTATAGGGACGCCGAGCCTAGCTCCACGGCCACCTCCACTGAAACGTCAGGCAGGCGACGATCCTCGGATTGAGTCCTTGACGACACCGGTGCGACGTGGCTCACTCCCCGCCCCTCCCTCCAAAGAGGAAGAGTCATGAAGCGCACGTTCCAGCCCAGCAATACGAGCCGTCTCCGCACTCACGGCTTCCGCAAGCGCATGCAGACGCGCGGCGGTCAGAAGATTCTCTCGAACCGCCGCCGGCGTGGTCGGTGGCGCCTGTCGGTGACCACCTACGAGAAGTAGGCCTTGAATATCCGCGCGCCGGCGCTGGGGCGATTTGGTCCAGACCATCGCATCCGAAAGCGCGCGGAATATCGCTGCATTCTCGCTATAGGCGCTCGGGTGACGACGCCTCATTTCGTGTTCGTGTTGGCGCTGCGTCCTCCCGATGCAGCGTGCCATGTTGCACGATTGGGGCTCGTCGTGACCAAGAAGGTCGGTTGTGCCGTGGTGCGCAATCGCTACAAGCGCTTGGCGCGCGAAGCCTTCCGCAGCTGGGGGCAGGGCCTACCTGGCGACGCCGAGGTCGTGGTGATCGCTCGGCCACCCCGTGCTGAGCTGTCCCTCACGGACGTGCTCGGCGAGTGGGATAAGGCGCGGGCGCGGGTGCAGACCAGCCTCGAGAAGCTGCGGCAAAGGGCTCGTTCGCAGGTGCCGCTGGCCAAGCGCCCCTGATCGACGCACACTTCGCCCCTCGAAAGTGGCACGCCTGCTCATCCTCCTCATCCGACTCTACCAGTGGACCATCTCGCCACTGCTCGGACCGGTGTGCCGTTTCCATCCATCCTGTTCGCGCTACGCCATCGCCTGCATCGACGGGCAAGGAGTTCGCTCCGGTCTCTGGCTAGCGCTGCGTCGCCTGGCTCGTTGCCATCCATGGAATCCGGGCGGCTACGATCCACCACCTCCTCCCCGCGCTTTTTCCACCCCGGCAGGCGCGTCCGTGCCCCGGGCTGTGACATTCGACAATGGAACGCAATAGCCCCCTTCGCTGGATCCTGGTCGCGCTCGCGGCCTTCCTCCTCTTCCAGTACGTCCCGAAGTTCTTCGGCAATCACGATTCGCCGTTGCAGCCGCTGCGCGCTGAGAGCAGTGAACTTCCTGCACAGCGCACCGGCGAGCTGAGCTGCGACCTCTGGACCAAGACGTTTCACGCGACGCTGTCGACACGCGGAGCTTCATTGACGAAGTTCCAGCTACTCACAGCTAAGTATCAACGCGCAGGTCAGCCGCTCGATCTCTCGACCACCGCAGGCGTTGAACTGCGTCGACAGTTGTCGGTCAATCTGCGCAATGACGCGGTTGCCGCCAGCAAGGACCCGACCTGGCAGCTCGACTTTGATTCAGTCGATTTCAACCTGCTCAAGGCCGACGGCCGAACTTGCCTGTTTCACTACCAGGACGCCAAGGTCGCACTCGACAAGCAGATCAGCGTCACCGACAGCGCCTACGAGCTGAGCGTCGAGACCAAGGTCACCAACCTCGACTCCAAGCCCCATCGCCACTCGCTGGTGGCCGAGACGGCCGCCTGGCGTCTCGAGTCCGAGGTCAGCGGCGGGATGTTCCGCGTGAGTCCATTTTTGACTCACGTCGAGTGCTTGCAGTCCGCGGGCAAAGCCGTTCGCCTGCTACCGGGTGATTTTGAGCCAGCTGACTTCAAGGAACCCCCGTTCGCCGCGACGGCCCAGAACCCAGGCGACTGGTACCAAGCGCCGGGTGCGCCAAGTGTGGCTGCGGTTTCCAACGCGTACTTCGCGCACGCCCTGATCCCGCAGAACTCGCCGGGCGGGGCAGCGCCGGTCTGTTTGCTTCAGATTGAAGATCGCTGGAACGCCGGACAGTTCAAGTCCAAGAGCGAGGATCCGCACGGCGGCTCCATGTACCGCGCGCGCCTCGCTTACCCAGCGCTGGAGCTCGCTCCCCAGGCGTCGGCCACCTACAGCTTTCTCAGCTATATCGGCCCCAAAGAGCGCACCGCGCTCGCCACAGCCGCGGGCGGGCACACCCGCCTGATCGATCTGATCGATCTCGGGTTTTTCTCGGTCATCGCCAAGGTGCTGGTCGGGTTCTTGCTCAAGGTCCACAGCGTCATCCCCAACTGGGGCGTGGCGATCATCATCCTGACCATCACTGCCCGTGGCCTGCTCTTCCCGCTGTCAATTCCGGGCATCAAGAGCATGGTCAAGATGCGTCAGCTCAAGCCTGAGCTCGACGAACTCAACGCCAAGTTCAAAGATGATCCCCAGGCGCGCGGGCTGGCTCAAATGGAGCTGTTCCGTAAGCACAACGCCAACCCGCTCAAGGGTTGTCTCCCGCAGCTGGCTTCGATGCCAGTCTGGTTTGCGCTCTACACCACGCTCCAAACCGCGGTCGAGCTCTTCAACATTCGATTCTTGTGGTTCCCCGATCTCTCGCAGTCTGATCCGCTCTTCATTCTGCCCTTCATCATCGGAATCACCTCTTTCCTGCAGCAAAAGCAGATGCCTCCGCAGGGCGATCCCGCCCAGCAGAAGATGATGCTCTACATGATGCCGGCGATGTTCACGGTCTTCATGTTGTTCCTGCCTGCAGGTCTCGGCGTTTATATGTTCACCAACGGCGTGCTCGGCATCCTGCAATTCCAGCTGGTTGACCGTCACACGCGCCGTGTCTTGGCCAGCCATTCGCCGGCCACCACTGCTCTGAGTGCGACTGCAACAAGCTCGACTGAGCCCGACGCAAGTCGCCGTTCGTCTGCCAAGGGAAAGGCCTGATTATGAGCCAAATTGAGGATGTGGAGTCACCGTCGGACGAGTTGAACTCCGAGGAATCCACGGCTGAATCGAGTGACGGGGGTCGTCGTCCGCGACGACGTGGCGGCCGCGACGCCGAACAGCCCTACGAAGGCGACCAACGCTCCCAAGAAGCGCTCGCGTTCGTGACGGAGGTCGTCAGCGGCATGGACATGGACTGCCGCGTGCGTCTGCGTCGCCCGCGTGAAGAGGAACCGGGCAGCGATCCGGAGATCGTGATCGAGGTCACGGGTCGTGACTCGGGCCGCATCATCGGCAAGAAGGGGCAGGTCCTAGCTGCCCTGCAGTTCCTGACTCACCGCGCTATCAATCGCCCCGGCATTGACCGACGCCACGTCCTGGTTGACGCCGAAGGCTACCGACTGCGCCGTGAAGCCTCACTCGCCACGATGGCCTGTCGTCTCGGACAGCAGGCCATTGATGACGGCAAGATCATCACCTTTGAACCCATGAATCCCCGTGATCGCCGCGTGGTTCACCTCGCGCTTGCCAAGTTCGAGGGCGTTATCACCAAGAGTGATGGCGAGGGCGACGAGCGCCGCGTCCAGATCATCCCCGTTCGGCGCTAACCGGCTGCCAGCGAGTCCGCGGCCCCCGGGGCGCGTCTCGCTAACGGAAAGGCCCGCTGCCCCCTAGGGGACGGCGGGCTTTTTGCCGCAAGCGGCCTGGGCTGTGGCGAACCCGACTGCCCGGATGTAGCCTTGCTGTCTAGCCTAACGCCGGGGTGGACCTGGCGGCTGACAGGAGCCTTCGGATGACTCATTGCCGATCTTTCGTTCTACTCGGACTGCTCTGTCTTCCTCTGGCCTGCGGTGCCCCGCATGCCGTTCGCGGCAGCGAGGTCGCTGGCCTCGACGACGAGGCCATGAGTACGGGCCTCGACCAGCGCGATCTCCAGAAGCTCCTGAACGAGAACCTCAAGGCGCTTGAGACTTCCGCCGTGGTCAAGCGTTGGGAAGCCGAGCAGCGTCCGACCGTCGCGATCATGCCGATCCGCAACGAGACCTCCGAGCATGTCGACAGCGCGCTGCAGTCGCTGGCGAGCGACATCGAGACCAAGCTGATCAACGCCGGTCACGTGCGCATCGTGAGTCTTGAGCAGCAGGGCCAGCTGATCGAGCAGGTCCGCAAGCAATACACCGACGGCTACGATCCCTCCACGGTGGCGCGTTGGGGCAAGCAGGTGGGCGCGCGTTACTTCGTGACCGGCAAGATCTTTAGCTCGGACGAGATGATCAACAAGGAGCGCCGCGTTCAGTACTCCCTGTTTTTGCAGGTGCTTGACGCTGAAACCAGCGACATCCTGTTCCAGAACCGGACCTCGCTCACCAAAGCCATCGTTCGCTAGTGGCCAACCCGCGAGCAGGGTCCTTGCGGACAAATCCGCTCCGCTCGACATTTCAACTGGCCTGTTGGGTTGGTTGCGGCGTGATAGCAGCCGGTTGCGCAGGGCACGCTGCATCAACCGAGGCGGCCCGTTCGGCGCTCGACGCCGGGGCAACCACCACGGCACTGGCGCTGCTCAACAAGCAGCTCGGCGTCGAGCGAGCCGAGGACGTACCCGAGGACATCGATTCCGCCAAGACACTCTACCTACTCGACCGCTCGATGGTGCTCGCGCAGCTGCAGCGGTTCCCCCTGGTGTCGCGTGATCTGGAGCTCGCGGACAAGCAGCTCATGATGCTCGACTTTTCTCGGGGCGCAGCGTCGGATCTGGGAAAATACCTGTTTTCGGATGACACTGGTCCGTACCGCGCGCCCGGCTACGAAAAGCTGCTGGTCAACACCCTGAACATGGCGGCCTATCTGGCGCGAGGCGATCTCAACGGAGCCCGCGTGGAAGCGCGGCGCTTCGCGGTGCTAGAAAAGGCCCTCAAGGACGCCGGCTCAGCGCAACCTCAACTGCTCGGTCCCGGCGCGTATCTAGCCGGGTTCGTGTTCGAGAAGAGTGGACGCGCCGACGAAGCCCTGCGCTACTACGCCCAAGCCGCCGACGCGACGCGCTTTGAAACGCTCGGCCCCGCGCTGCGCGAGCTTGCGCGTAGTGGTCAAACCTTGCCGGCCTCGCTCGCCAAGCTTGCCGATGCGGCGCCTGACGCGCCGGCGCCTGGCGCGCCCAAAGAACCGACCGCTAAGGCGCCGGACGCCGGGGACGCCGCAGCCGCGGCGAGTCCAGCCGAGCCTGCGACCGGCGAGGTTCTCGTCATCCTCTGTTACGGACGCGTTCCCCCGAAGATCGCGGAGCGGCTGCCGATCGGGCTCGCGCTCACTTACGCCTCCGGCGCCATGAGTCCGAATGACGTCGGGCGCGCCAACTCGCTCGCGGCTCAGGGTCTGGTGACCTGGGTCAACTACCCGCGACTGGGTAACCCCCGCGGAACCTGGCAAGATCCGGGGCTCTCGTACGGCGGACAATGGGTCGCCCTCGACGGCGCGCTGGCGGTCGATCAGGCCGCAAAAACGGCCTGGGACGCCGTGCGCGGTCGCGTCGTGGCCTCAGCCATCACGCGCATGATAGCGCGGGTGGTGGCGGGAGAAACCGTCCGGCGCGCCACCAATGACAGTCTGCTCGGGCTACTGCTCTCGCTGGGCACGCAGGCCACCATGACGGCAATGGACACGCCCGACACGCGCAGCTGGTCGACCCTGCCCGCACGCATCGCGCTCTCGCGGCTGCGCCTACCCGCAGGTAAGCACCAAATCGTTGTCGACTTGGCCGGCCATCGCTCAACTCACGAGATAACGCTCGCTCCGGGCGGCTGGAGCACGCTCTGGCTCACCGAGTTGCGCTAACCGAAGCCGCGCTGCCAGCACAAGCGCTGCAGCGCCGGCTCGGCTACAGCCAGCTGATGGCTGTAGCCTTGCGTTCACGGGTCAGCGCGCCACGAACTTCGAGCCGTCGAAGCTGAAGCGGCGCGACTTGGTCGAACTCCACGGCAGTAGCAGCGGCTCGACGCCGCCGGTCGCGCTCGTCTCCTCGTTGAGCGGATAGGTCTTGTCCGTGAAACCCTGCGCGCGACCTGGAAATAGCTCGATTTCGAGGCCACGGCGTCCGGGCACCAGCAGCATGCCGCCAAGCACCAGCTTGCCGCCCAGCGCATGACCGAGATCCGCCGCGAATACCCGTTTGATGCCGTCTTCGGCGATTTGGTAGACGAACACCACGTATCGCTCGAGGTCTTCCTCGCGCTTCTCGATGCGAAGCTTGGCGTGGACCACGGTACGCACGATGATCTCCGCCTTACCGTCGCCGGTGAGGTCGCGCGCGGTCATGTCGATGATGTCGTCAGCCTTGGGCACGCCCAAGGTCGTCATCACGTAGCTGGCGCCATCGCGAAAATGCTTGCCGAAGCAGACGATGTCGCGGTCGTGAACGAGCACACGCTCGTTGGCAGAATCCGCAGCAACATCGGTGACAAAATCAAAGCGCGGCTTTCCGGGCTTAACCTTGCGGTCCTTGCGATAGAGCCCGTAGACCTGGTCAAGCAGCTCGTCGGCGCTCGGGGGACGCGGCGCCGGCGGCGCCGGGGCGTCTTCGGAAGCCGGCGGTTTTGAGCTCTTCTTGCTGGTGGGCGCAGCACCGGTGCGTGGCGTCTGCGGTGTTTCCGACAGCTTCTTGAACTGGCCACCGGTCAGCCCGAACTGGACCGAACCAACCGATTCCCAAGGCAGCAGCGCGCCCGGCATGTCGGAGGGACGCCCGCCCGAAAAATTCGATTTGTCGACCCCGTCCGAGGTCCCAACGCTGATCTGAAGCGTCGTGCGAGGGCCCTTCTTGAGGGTCAGCTCATTGTGCAGCTCACCGCTCGAGTTCTTGAACCCGATCTCATGAGCAAACGCCAGTCCGAGCGAGTCGTCAGGCTTAACCTGCATCACCTCGACCAGCTCACGATACTGGTCTTCAGCACCGACACGCAGCACGAGCAGGATCTCGGCGCGACCGTCGCCATCGAAATCGGCCAGCTCCAGGCGAGTGACGGCCTTGGCGCTCGAGGCGCCGTGCTCACTGCTCACAAACTCCGCGCCGCCGCGAAAGCGTGAGCCGAGCACCACAAGGTAGCGCTCAAACAAAGCAATGCGTTCGTCAGCGGGGTCCGCATTGACGTTGCCAAAGAGTTCACGCGAGGGCTCGATCCCGATGCTCTGCGGACGTAGCAAAGCGGAATGCAGGGCTTGCTCGGACTCGGTCAGCAGCGCCGGCAGCTGCGCCCCCTCACGACCGGGGCTCGACGCAATTTGCGCCGTCACGTGACCCGGAGCGTCGGCATCCGTCCAGGTGAGCGCCGCGCGGAGACCCACGCGCAGCCGCGCTGCCTCGGGGAACGTCGACCAAGGGATGCGCGACTCAAAGGTGTAGCCGCCGGCCTCGGGAGCCTCGACGAGAGTGGCGCCCGGCGCGGGCTTACCGCCCACCTTGACAAGACCGGGCAATTTGCCCGGTTCCCCGGGGTACAAGGCGATGGAGTAGCTGTGATAACGGCCACCTCCGAGCGGAAACGCCAGCATCAGCGTGCCGTGATCTTCCCGCTCTCCGGCGCCACTGGTGCGCACGAGTTTGTCGTCTTCAATGCGCATCGCGACGTAGAGCGCGTCATCGTCGTAGACGATCGCCACCTGTGCGGTCGCGGCGCCATGCGACGGCTTGCCGGAAAGGACGGTCTCGAGCGCTGTCCAGCTTCCCGGCAGCTCCTTAGGCTGACCATCGAGACGTAGCTTGACGTTACCCAGCGGAAAGGCGGGCAGCATCACACCGTCGGCCGCGTGGGCCGTGGCCACGCTGCTCAAACCCAAACACAGTCCAAGGATTGCAAAACTCGTCTGTTTGAACATGCGCCACCTCATCGCTTCACGCGCAATTGTTCGTCCGCCTCAAGGTCGGCCAGGGCGCGTGCCAGCTCGGCATGCTCGGCCTCAGACAGCTCCTCGAGCTCGTCAGTGGGGCTGGCCTCCACGCGCAGAGCCGGCTTTTCAGGCTCACTCGGTAGTACCCCCATCTTGCGCTTGAGCGCCAGAAGGTCCTCATCTGCTCCGGCGGTGACCTCGAGCTGCTGGAACTTCTGCGCCAGAGTGTCGCCCGTGAACTGCTCGCTGAGCTCGGCGCTGGCCTCCGCCTGCGCTTCGATCTGGTCGACCTTCGAGCTCATGCGGTCAAAGGCCTCAAACGCGCTGTTGTTCTGCAGCCCGCTCATGGTCTCGTGGATCTGGCGCTGCGCTTCAGCGCGCTTCTGGCGAGCGATCAGTAGGAGCTTTTTGCGCTTCGCTTCCTCGATCTTATTGCTGAGCGCGCGCAGCGCCAGCTTGAGCTGATCGACCGACTGCTTGTGCTTGAGCCACTGCTGTTCCATCTGCTCGGACAGCCCCTGGTGCTCTTTTTTGCGTGCCAAGGCCTCCTTGGCGAGCTCGTCGTTGCCTGCTCGCACGGCGAGCATGGCCTTCTTCTCCCAGTCAGCCACGCGAGCCGCCTCTTCATCGGCTTGCCTGCGCAGTCGCTTTTCATCGGCAATGGAGCCAGCCACCTGCTGTTTTGCCAGCAGCAGCTGCTCATTCATGTCGAGGATGATCTGCTCGAGCATCTTCTCGGGGTCTTCCGAGCGGCTGATCAGATCATTGATGTTGGACTTGATGAGAGTCGCGATGCGAGAAAAAATGCCCATGGTTCGTCAGCTCTGCGAGGAGGTACTGATCAGCGTGGAAAGCTCGGGGAGATGCTCGGAGAGCGCCAACCCCAAATCGGCGAGAACGGCCGCCAGCTCATTGCTATCGAGATTCTCGAGCTCGAGTGCCGCGCCGAGCACGACGTGGCCTTTCTCGAGTCCGTAGGACGCATGCAGCAATCCGGTAGCGTTGAGCTCAAGCAGTCGTTGATAAAAGGCTGCGCGCTGCTGAGAGTCCGCAAGCGCGACCGCGCCGATGTCTACCTGCAACAGCAGCACCGGTGACTCAAGCCGCAGCACTGCGGGCGCCTGACCGGTCGCGATGTGCACGAGCCAGGTCCCGCTCGAGACGCTCTCGAAGGGGACGCTGCACTGAGCAAGGAGTCGTTCGACGTCTTCCGCGGAACTGGCCATGGTGGCGCCACACTAACACGGAGCCTCCACCGCCCGTCGAGCAGAGACGCATGGTTCTCCGACCCCCCAAATCAGGAAAAACCGGAGTGTTCTCACAGTAGAAAGCTGTGCTCAGCGTGGACCTGACCGCGGCACTCTGGTTGTTTGGCCGGTCCGGCGTGACCAGCAAGGCACACGCCCAACTCAAGCATCGGCTGGCCCCGACCAGACCTTAGGCTAGAGTGGGCCATGTTTGACCGGAACCTCCGCGAGTGCCTGACGTTTGACGACGTAATGCTCGTGCCCGCGTACAGCGAATTTACGCCGAACGACGTGGACGTGCGCACCCGGCTCACGCGAGATATCTCGCTCAATACGCCGATTCTCTCGGCTGCGATGGATACCGTCACTGAAGCGCGCGCCGCCATCGCGATGGCCCGCTTCGGGGGCATCGGTATCATCCACAAGAACCTCCCTCCTGCCGCGCAGGCGCACGAGGTCGAGCGGGTCAAGCGCGCCGAGAGCGGCATCATCATCGATCCGGTGACCGTCGCCTCGAATAAGTCCCTCCGTGATGCGGTCGGCTTGATGCGCGAGCATGACGTCTCCGGCCTGCCCGTCGTGGACGGCGAGACGCTCGTGGGCATCCTGACCGCTCGGGACATCCGCTTCGAGAGGAACCTGGACCAGCCGGTGAGCGCCCTAATGACGACCAAGCTCGTCACGGTCTCCCCGAGCGTGAAGCAGGAAGAATCCCGCGAGCTTCTGCACCGGCACCGCATCGAAAAGCTGCTGGTGGTCGAGGGCGGCAAGCTCGTCGGCCTCATCACAATCAAGGACTTGCTCCAGGCCGACCGCAACCCGAACGCCCTGAAAGATGAGCGTGGTCGTCTGCGCGTCGGTGCGGCGATTGGTCCCGGACCCGATCGCATGGCCCGCATGGACGCGCTGGTAGACGCCGGAGTGGACGTGATCTGCGTCGACACCGCGCACGGCCACTCGCTCAACGTCATCTCGACGGTCAAGGAGCTCAAGGCCCGCCACCGGTCGATCCAGGTGATTGCGGGTAACGTGGCGACCCCTGAGGGAACCCTCGCCCTGATCGAGGCCGGAGCGGACGCCGTGAAGGTCGGCATTGGGCCAGGCAGCATCTGCACGACGCGCATCGTGGCTGGCGTCGGAGTGCCTCAGATCACGGCAATTGCGGACTGTGTTGCGGTCGCTGAACCCCTGGGCATCCCGATCATCGCTGACGGCGGCATCAAGTACTCAGGCGAGGTCGTCAAGGCCATCGCAGCGGGCGCCTCGAGCGTGATGATCGGCTCAGTGTTCGCCGGTACCGACGAGGCCCCCGGGGAGCTCGTGCTCTTCCAAGGTCGTTCGTACAAGGCCTACCGCGGCATGGGCTCACTCGGTGCCATGAAGAAGGGCAGCAAGGACCGCTACGGTCAGGGCGGCACCGCGGACGAGAAGCTCGTGCCTGAAGGCATCGAGGGACGAGTGCCCCACCGTGGTTCCCTCGGCTCGATCCTCAACCAGCTCGTTGGTGGCCTGCGCTCTGGCATGGGTTACACGGGCAGCCGCACGATCGACGAGCTTCGACAGAACGCCAAGTTCATTCGGATCACCTCGCAGGGCCTGCGTGAGAGTCACGTTCACGACGTGATCATCACGCAGGAAGCTCCGAACTATCACCAGTAGTCGGCGCAAGGCCGGCGCCTCGCAAGGCGGGTGCCCTGTCGGGTGCCCGTCTTGGCATTTTGTCTTGGGCAGTCCTGGCTTTTTGGAGAGTCACGACCGGCCATTGGGCCCTAAACGGACCGACTATTTCCGTCCGGATCCGTCGCTCCCGCGGTTGACAGTCCCCAGCTTGCCTGCCAGATTCGGCCGCGGAGAGATGTCCGAGCGGCCGAAGGTACCTGATTCGAAATCAGGTGTACTCTAACGAGTACCGAGGGTTCGAATCCCTCTCTCTCCGCTAAATAGCCGAGTTTTTTGACGAGCGAATTTCTTCGCTAACACGAGAGCGCGGTCGAGTGGATGCTGATAACGTCCGCTGCACCACCTGGAGAGGTGACCGAGTGGCCGAAGGTGCATGATTGGAAATCATGTGTACGGGCAACCGTACCGAGGGTTCGAATCCCTCCCTCTCCGCGAATCTACAAGCAGCGACTCATTCCGCGACTTCAAACGAGCGCCGAAGGCAACCAGCCTGCGGCGTTTTGAGTTTTTGCGCTATCGTTGGGGAGCATGGCGAGCCCAGTGCGACTATCGCTGCTCAAGTCTGCTCCCCCAGCCCAAACGGGGAGCGAGGCTCTGGCGCAGCTGCAGAGTGGAGCGCTCTCGCGCGAGGGCTACCTCGAGCGCCGTCTTGAGCTCGCCCTTTTGCCCTGGCAGGGTCGCCTCAGTAGCGCGCAAATCGATGTGATGCGGGAAGCTCTGCGCGAGCAACTGCGTACCGATCCCGTGGTTGAGGAACTGCTGCGTGGCGCCATGGGTCAAGATCCCGAGGGGACCGAATGAGATCCACTCTCGGTGCCAAATGCAGCTCAGAGCCCGCGAGCCCCGAGGTTGCGTCTGCAAGCTACCTCGACGTCGCTGCGCCTGAATCGCCCGACGCAGCAGTGCACGCGCTCTTCGAAGCTGAGCTGTCGCTCGTGAAGCTGATCGCGTTGCAGGTCGCGCGCAGTCTCGGCAACCTCGCCGAGTTTGACGAGCTGATGGCACTTGGTCGTGAGGGGCTCTTTGATGCCGCACGTCGCTTTGACCCCGCGCGCGGCGTGCCCTTTCGCGCCTACGCCAACTACCGCGTGCGCGGCACGATGATCGACGGAGTCCGCAAAATGGCTGCGCTTCCGCGCCGCGCCTATGAACGACTCGCCGCGCTGGAAGCCGCCAATTTAGCGAGTGAAGGTCAAGCCGAGCTAGCTTTCTCGCCAGCCTTCGCGACTGAGTCCCCGGCGAATGCCGAAGACGCGCTTGACTCGCATATCGCGACGATGGTCGCCGCTTCAGCTATGTCGCTCGTCGCGGGAGCTCTACGCGCGCAAGCTGAGGCGCGCGCGGGTGAGGCCGTCCTCGATCCCGAAGCGGCTTACGCGCTGAGTCAGCTTGTCACCCTAATTCAAGGCGAGCTCGCCAACCTTCCAAGCGACGAGGCGGCCGTCATACAGGGCTACTACTTCGAGGGACGCGGCCTTGACGAGGTCGGGCAATCCATGAAGCTCAGCAAGTCCTGGGCAAGTCGACTGCATACGCGGGCATTGGCTCGACTGAGTAAGCGCCTTCGCCATGTCCCGCCACCGCAAGCTCAGCTGGCAAACCCCGCCTAGCGCGCTATTCGCGCGGTTCTGCGAGCTGGAGCGCGACAGGATCTATCACCAAGGCCTCGCGCATGGTCTGTTCGAGCGACGCTTGCTGCGCAGCCGTGAGTCGCTCAACCCAAGGCACCAGCGCGCGTTGTAGCGAGGCCTCAAGCCGAGCGGTCAATGTACCGAGCTCCGTCGGCGCAAGCGCCCGAGCGCGACACTGCTTTTGCGCCGAGCGCTGCGACCGAGCTGACGTGCCGGCAAGCGGCGCGCCCAGGCGACTCGACGTAGCAGCCTGCTCAACAATGCGATAGGTCCCCGAGCGTTGCGACTGGTTCATGCTCTTGACTCCCAATGCGGGGCGGCCCGGCAGGAAGTGCGCAGACAACTCATGAGTGCGACCTCCAGTGAGCCACGCCCCCCGCGCGCCCACGTCTGGACCTGAGCGGCCAAAACCCGAGAAACTTCAGTCAACGCTCCAACATTAACGCCCCACCCCGACGACCACGACCGCGAACACTGCTGAAATCAGCGCTGTTAGCGCTATCAGTTCAACCGTCAGCCAGTCATGATCGCCGAGGTGAAAGCCCCCGAACGCCCATCTCTGTTTGCTCCTGTCACGCGTCACGAAATACTGCTCGGACAGGGGTCCAAAGCGATGCGTGCTTTTGTTGGGGGCCTGTGGAATTGGATCTAAACCGCGCGCTCCGCTACGCCGACCACAGCTCCGCTAGAGCAAGCCCGTAGGCCTCAAAGGGCTCCGCGCGCACGACCGCGGTGCCGCTCCAGGTGCCAACAATGCGGTAGCTGCCCTGATCGAGCCGCATCACCTCCAGCGTCTCCGCCAAGGGATCGATGAACCAGAGATGGGTCACCCCTTCACGCGCGTAC
>JBBRAB010000009.1:0-156617 GCA_038207155.1 Polyangiales bacterium | reverse complement strand
TTTTTCGTCCCCGCTTCCTTTTTATCGGACTCGGCAACGATGAGTGACTCATCGCCCTCCCCCGGGCTTCCGGGGTTCGCGGCGGTTCCGCGAGGGACGCCTTTATGGCTCTCGCCTACCCACCGCGCAAGGAAAAACCCGGAGGGGGCCGCCGTATTGGTAACTACCCGCAATTATTGGAGTATTATACTGCTCGCCCTCGCAGTACCGCCAGTTCGTCGGCGGATCGAGTGCGTGCGGCCTGTGGGGTCGGCTGACCCACTGGAGTCAAACCGGAACGCACTAGAGGATGTCGGCTGGGCCAAGTGCCGAAGCTGTGGTGCCGGCCGCCGACATTTGCGCGCGCCCTTCGTGAACGGCTGGGACGCCGCGCAGCATTAGGAGCTGGCCCCGAATAGTCAGTGAGGCCCTAGTCGCGAGGATCTCAGGCGACGTCCCTGGTTCTCCCTGTAGTGAGCCTGACCCTGGAGACTCCTCTGAGCGCGCTCGCGCTATTGCACTTTGCCAGCGACGCTGCTCGGAGAGGCCCTCTGACAGACCAGGACGGTCGGTCGCCTTCGCGTGATGCGCGGACTTTCGCGCATCTCCGAGCTGTGGGGCGGGTCAGCCGCAGAGCGCCTGGAACGTTGCCCGGCATCAAAGATGGTCGGCGTCAGTGCAATCGGGCTGACTTTTTGGCACCGCGAGCGCTCACCGGTGCCATTGCGCTGATGCGCTCAGCGGAGCCGACGGACTCCGGCAGTGCATTTCCGGCGTGCGAGCTCGAAGTGTCGCTGATTTGCACGCCCGAGAGGATTCGAACCTCTGACCAGTGGATTAGAAATCCACCGCTCTATCCAGCTGAGCTACGGGCGCAGGGCTTGGAGCCGGAGTCGCTTCTAGCATGGGCACCGCCTCTACCCAAGTCTGCAGAGCCCCGTCCACCAGAGCCCCTTGCCCGTTGACCGGCCAAATCAAAGAGAGCTATCCTCGGCCGCATCATGAGGGGCATCAAACTGGGTTTTGGTTTCTTGGCGCTGGTGCTGGCTGGCGGCTGCGGGGCTGGCGGCTCGACATCCCCTGGACCGAGCTCGGCTTCCCCGACGGACAGTGAGTCGACGCAAGAGAGTCAACCGGCGTCGACGGCAAAGTCGCCTGATTCAGAGAGCACAAAAGGCGACGACCAGCCCGCGTCCGGCACGCCGAAAAAAACACAACAGCCCACGGACGTGGACCCCAAATTCACCGACGGCATGACTGTCGAGCAGGCCATCAAGGCGGTTCCACAGGGAGTCGAGCGTGAAAATCTTGAGGAGGAGGTCATGAACAAACCTCTGCTCGATCCGTCCATTTATGCGCCCTGTAAGCTATCACCCAGTCAGCACTTCAACCTGCGATTTGCCCTATGGGACGGACGCGTGGTGGGCATGGATCTGACGACCACGCCCAAGAGTGCGAAGGTTGAGAGCTGCGTGCGGGACATCGTCACGCGCGCCACCTGGCGACAGAAAGTCCGCTCGCTAAACATCAGCACGGTCACGTTCTAGCCGCGCGGGGGTGACGCTCGGAGCGGCGCGGGGCGTCGTGCATTGGTCGAAAAGCCTTGGTCCTTGCGCCAAGAGCTGCATCTAGAGCATTCGGAGCCGGATTCCTCCGGCCTCACTGGGCAACGGCGTTGGCCGCGCTGGCGCTAGGTGAATGGCGTGCGGCCTTGTGGTTCTGAAGTCCCGGCCCTGAACCTCCCGCTTTTTGCGCCGCGTTCATGCTCTTGCCTGTCCCCCTTTCTACAAGCCTTGCGCGACTAGAGTCAGTGGGGGATCCTAGCCGGCCCTCGCGGAAACCAGTCCATGACCGAATCAATCGATTTTACCTCCGTCCCACTCTTTGCCGATTTTGACGCCAAGAAGCTTGAGACCTTTCTCGGTGCATTCTCACGTCGCTCACTGCCCGCAGGGCACGTACTATTTGAACAAGGAGTCGCACCGTCCGATTTCTGCCTTCTGGTCGAAGGCTCGCTGTCAGTGCGTGACGTCGATGGCGAGCGCTTCTTACTGAAGCCGGTCGCTCCTGTGGGTGAGCTCGGCGTGATTACGGGCGAGGAGCGAAAGCTCAGTGCCGTCGTAGCGGAACCCTCGGTGGTGCTCGGCATCCACCTTAACGAACTGTCGGCCATGCTTGAGCGTGAAGGGGACGTCTCTCTGCTGTTTCATCGCAATCTACTGCGTCTGACGGCTCGCAAGATCGCCCGCGACCAGCGTAGACAGCGCGAGATGCGTGAGAACATCGTCAGCACGCAGAAGGCGATGAAGCGGATGCAGGACGCGCTGCTTGAGGGGGAGGACAGCCCGCTCCACATGGCACTATTTGAGCAGCTTGATGCCTTGATCGAGCAGAACAAGAAGTCGCACTACCTCGTTGAGCCTTCGCGTTTGGTGCCAACCCACGTGAGAGTCGCCGACGGAGTCCGTCGGGTCACGGCGGTCTCCAACGAGTGGCTGTACTTTGAGAATCCCGGAGCGCCGGTGCCCCCAGGGACCGAGTGGTCGGGCGTCGTGCTGCTTGGCGATCAAGAATTGCCACTCTGCGGCACCGTGGAAAAGTCTAGCGGGAGTGAAGTCGCTGTCTTTCTCGACGAGATGATCCCGGAGTACGACCAGGCGCTTTCAGAGCACCTCGTGCGAGCCCAAATGCTCGACGTCGTGCTGTAGCCGGACCCTGCAACACCCGTGGCAGCCGTCTCACGTCGGAAAATTCGTCACCCGCGGGCGTTTTGCTGATCGACGGGAGGTCCTCGTACCAAACTGACCAAGTGCGTCATCCCTCTCCGCCCCGTCGCTTCCTCGACCGTCTGTGGACGGCCTGGTGCGACACTCTCGCCCAGCCATCTTACGGACGGCCGGGGTGGAGATTCCGGATCCTACAGTTGAGGCTGAGACACGGTCTGCTGCTCAGCCTACCGGCCCTACTGATCATCACTTGGTACACGTGGCACGCCGCGCTCGCGCATCACCGAGCGCTCGGTCAGAAACGCGCAGCACTCTCGCTTGAGCTGTTTCAGCTGCATCTGCACGACCTGCTGAGTCGAGACTTCCACGAGCTCGGTACACGCTCGACCGCGCTCCAATCAGGCCTCGAAATGGTGGAGCTCCTGATGGCGGGGCAGGCGCTGGACCGACTCGATGCGCGGCGCCCCGAGACCGATCTTGAGGCTGGCTTCGAAGTCGGACGGCTTCGTATCGACAAGCAAACCTGGAAAGTGCGAGCCCGCTACCGCGGACAGAAAGCGTGGCACTACCGCTATCCGCAGAAGAGCTGGAAGCTTCGCTTTCAGCATCCTTCACATTGGGAAGGACACGAGAGCATTCTGCTCCTCAATAGTCCCGATCCCGATCCGCTGCTGGAACTCGTGCTGCTCGAAAAGGCGCGACAGATCGGACTTCTGGTGCCGCCGACCTCCCTCGTTCAGCTGCGACTCAACGCCTCGCCGATGGGCGTGTACCTGCTCGAGACACCGGCGGATGAGTCAACCCTGCGTCAGAACCGGCGCTTTCCGTGGAGTCTCTACTCCGGCAACGGAGCCCCTCGGGATCCGAAGACCGGCGTTAGTCTCCTGTTTACTGACACAAAGTATTGGCGCAAAGCAGAGGGCCCGCTGCCGAAGCGAAGTGACTACTCGGAACTCCAAGCCCTGCTTGAGCAGCTGAGCCAGGCCGCGCCGGCCGATTTTGCCGACTGGGCGCGACGCCACCTCGATCTGAACGCATTTGCGCGACTCTCGGCGATCGATATTGCGTTCGGAATCGATCAACACAACTACGACGAGAATCAGAAGCTCTACTTTGACCCCTACCGAGGTCGGTTCGAACCGATCGTGTGGAACCTGCGAGGAGCGGATCACGAGGCGACCTATGACCGCGCGCCGAGTCCTCTCATGCTCCGACTCGCGGAGCTCCCGGAGTTCCAGGTCGAACGCGACGCACTCGTGTATCGCTTGCTGTCGAGCACGGCGACCCCGCAAGTGCTCAGAGCCGAGCTTGAGGATTGGGACGCGCATGCCACCGATGCGTTTGAACAGGATCCATTCTGGGACGCCGCTGGGATATTGCCGGAAATTGGGGTCTATCCCGAGCTCGTTCGGCCCATGTCACGTGATCAACAGCTGCGCTGGCGCCAGCTGACGTTGCACCGACTCTCGCGGCGCGCCAGCCAGTTACTCGACTCGCTGACGACACTCGACCTTCAGGCAGAGCTCACGCCACTCGGCGACGGCGGAGCACGGCTGAGCATCATACTGTCGGGAAGAACAGGCCTCGAAGTGACTTCGATCAAGGGCAAGTCAACGGACGACTGCATTGACTCGCCCATCGAAGCAATTCCCGAGCTCCCATCGCAGGGTGGGTACCTGCCGATGCCAGCTCGGTTCAACCCTGGCGACTTGTATCAGCTCCTACCGGGTCAGCGACGAATCCCACGACCTGCACATGCCTCACGAGGGCTGGTCCGGCTCGAGCCCGAGCCCCGGCTCTATTCCTGGCGCTTTGCCGAGGAAGACCGCGCCGTCTCAGCCGTCACCATTCGTGGTCGACTCCTGCCCTCGGGGCAGCCCTTCACGAGACGCCTCCCGCTCGCGCCGACGCCAGCCAACGCTGCGTCCACCGCGCGACAAGCACTACAACCCTGCCCGGTGAAGTTCGACCCCAACCCCAGCGCCCAGACGCCACACCCCTGGTGTTTCTCGCGGGCCGCGCCCGAAGAACAGCATTTTGGCCCTGGAATCATCACGATTTCCAGCACTCTGCGGATTGCGGACGGTGCACCTGTCACGATTGCACCTGGGACCACCTTCGTGATGAGTCGCGACAGCAGTCTGATCTTCACGGGCCACGTTGATGCGCAAGGCACCGAAACGGCACCGATCCGTTTTGTCGGGACCGGTTGGGGTTCAGTCATCCTGCAGGGACCAGCCACCACGGGCAGTCGTCTCAAGTACGTGAGCGTCATTGGCGCCACCCGTAGCAAGTCGGATCTCATCGAGTACCCGGCGGCGGTCGCTATTCACGACACCAGCGGAATCACGCTTTCTCACGTCCACATTGCACCAGACAGTGGCGGCGAAGACGGTCTTCATCTCGCCTATGTGCGCGGAGCGACGCTCGACCACGTTTCGGTCGACGGAGCCCATGCCGACGGTGTCGACATTGAGGTCAGCAGCGTTCAGGCCGAGCTGCTCGCGGTCACGAACTCAGGCGACGACGCGATCGATCTGATGTCGAGCGACGTACGACTAGCCCACACCTTCGTCAGTCACTGCAACGACAATGCGGTATCCGCTGGGGAACGCACCAGTGTCACGCTCAGCGACAGCTGGCTGAGCGGCTGTCCGATCGGACTGCTCGCCAAGAACGCTTCGACCGCGCGCATCAGTTCCCTGCTCGTCACGTCAGCGCAGAAGGGGGCCCGTATTGAAGAGCGAAGCGATTGGTACACGGAGCATGGGCAACTGCTGGGCGAGGGGCTGCTTACGAGCGGAGTGGCGGTGCCCTTGGATCTGCGGGGACATCCGCGCGTTGAGCCAATTCCGAGAGTGTTGAATACGCCGGACGGACAGGACGATTTGTTGCGTGGATTGGGTCGCAAGCCTGGGGAAACCGCCGATGGTTTCGCCAACCGTCGCCGCACCGAGATCCGTGAGCTCGGGAGGCCGCAATGAGGTTTTTGACCCTCCCAAGCAGTGGGTTTGTGCTGGTTGCCGCGAGCTGGCTTGCGCTAGTTTCATTCTTCGTCTGGGGACTGCGCGAACCAGAGCTTTTGCGTCTCGGCCGTCAACTCGAGAACCTGGAACTTGGCGGAGACGAGAACGCTTCCAAGGATCTGGTACGGTCGGTGCGGCAGGCGCTGCGCCGCTATCCCAAGCTGTCTATCTCGCTCGCGGGCAGCACGGGCGCTCGACTTCTGGAAGGTCAGCGCGATGGTTGGGCCAGAATCAGCGAGGGGCATGTGATCGTGGCCCTAGGCAAACAGACTCCCGGACAGCTGCGAATTCAGTGCGACCGACGGACAACCATCCGCATCGGCCGCCAAAGCGCCCCCCTTCAGCTCACGCCGAAAGCCCCCGTCCTGATCGCGATCCCCTCTGACTACCACGACGGATTGCTCACCGTTGTATCGAGCACAGCGGGCAGCGCGCTGCGCATTGAAGGGGTCCGCAGCACCGAGGGTTCCCCATGATCCGTCGCTTTAACCGCTACGAACTGAAGTACCTGCTGGACCCGCGAACATATCGCGCGTTCGTGACTGACCTTCGGCATTTCATGGTACCGGACGCCCATGGCGACGCCGAAGGAAACTATCGCATCGTCAGCTTGTACTACGACAGTCCGACCTTCACCGCCCTGAACTCAAAACGCGAAGGACTGATGTTTCGTCGGAAGCTTCGACTACGTGTCTACCCGACCAACGGGGATGTCACGCGTATTACGGTCGGGCACGTAGAGATTAAGCAGCGCATGAATCGCACCGTGCAGAAGCGGCGCCTTGTATTGCCGCTTCACCAGGCGGAAGAGCTCTGCCGAGGCATCGAACCTCCGGGTGAACTCGATGAGCTCGACAGTGAAGTCTCCTCCGAGGTCCGCTACATGGTGCGAGCGCAGCAGCTTCGCCCGCGCTGTATCGTGTCCTATCGGCGACAAGCCTTTCTCGCGGAGCGATTCGACGCCGGAATGCGCGTGACCTTCGACTTTGATCTCGCTGGCAGGTTCACCCGCCTGGGCGTCAATGAACCGGGCCGGCTCCGCTCATTTCTCCCGCACGACCGAATACTACTCGAAGTGAAGGTCAATGAGCGTATCCCAGATTTTATGGTCGCTCTATTGGCAAAACATGAGTGCCAGATCCACCGTTTCAGCAAGTACTGCGCCGCAGTTGAAGCTGAAGCTCAACGGCTGCAGTTTCTGATCGCCCACCGCAAGGACGAGCCATGCCTGACGTAACCCGAGAGTTGACTGAAACCGCCCATTCGGCGAATAGCTTTTCTACCACCGATTTTGCGCAAATGACCAGCAGCTTCCACACGCTGGACGTTGCCCTGGTTTTCGGGCTCTCGCTGTTGCTCACCTTGACGATCGGCTGGGTCTATCGGACCACTCATCGCGGAGTATCGTACTCCCAGTCGTTTGTGCATACGCTGATTCTGCTTGGTGTTGTAGCGGCATTCCTGATGCTGGTAATCGGCTCCAACGTCGCCCGCGCGTTCACGCTCGTTGGTACGATGTCAATCATTCGCTTCCGGCATGCCGTTAAGGAAACGCGAGACATTGGCTTCGTTTTCATAGTGCTGGCGGTCGGAATGGCGGTTGGCACTCGGGCCTACCTGCTCGCCATCTACGCCACGGTGTGCCTGTGCGCGGTCGTCCTACTGCTGTCCAAGCTCAGCCTTTTCGAGAAGGTCATGAGGGAGCGCATCCTGATCGTTCGCCTCGATGCCAACGCTGACTACGAGAAGCTGTTGTCGGAGACCTTCCGAAACCACCTCGACGAGTCGCACCTCATCAGCGTAGAATCGGTCGACGAGCAGAATGCCCAGGAGCTGATCTATTCCGTCACCCTAAAGCGCCGAACCGAGCCAACCAAGCTGCTTTCGGATCTGCGCGAACTCAACGAGAACCGCAAGGTGAGCCTCGTACTCGGTCAACAAGAATTGGATTTGTGAGACGCCGCAGCCTTGGAAAGGACAAACCTTATGAAGACTTGGATATCCCTCCCGGTGGCCCTTGCATTGGGGGCCTGTGGAACTGAGGAGACGCTCACAGGCGGGGACGTTGCGCTGCGAATCAATGAAGTCATGCCTTCCAATTCGACCAGCTACGCCGATTCCAACAAGGAATATGACGACTGGATCGAGCTGTACAACCCGAGCGACCAGGACGTTTCTCTGGATGGTTACACGATTAGCGACAAGGTCGATGAGCCCTATCGCGTCGCTCTCACTGACAAACTAACCATCAAGGCCGACGGCTATTTGGTGCTTTGGGCCGACGGTCAGAGCGTCCAGGGGCCCGATCACCTACCGTTTAAGCTGAGCGCGTCCGGCGAGGGCGTGTACCTTTCGGGGCCGTCGGGAACGCTGCTGGACAAGACGGAATTTGGAGCTGCCGCTGTCGACGTTTCCTTCGCACGGTTTCCCGACGCAACTGGCACGTTTTCCTTCTGCGTGACCGCCACGCCCGGACAACCGAATGGCCCAAGCTGCAAGAAGTGACGCGCGGCTAGCCGCGGTCGTCAGGTGCGGCTAGCCCCTGCGCCTTTCGCGCCTCAATCACTCCCTCGAGGCGTGGACTGGCTTCTAGGAGGTCGATCGACTGAAACCCCGCCTCCTGCAAGTAGCGTCGAAGTTCCTGGAAGGTGTGAGTCGTCCCCCCGTGAGAGGACACCAGGAGCTCCACGGTCTTTAGCACGATCGGCTTTGGCGAGAGGCGATCCCCGGCCACGAGGTGATCCCGAATGATCAACCGCCCTCCGGGATTGAGTGCCGCCCAAACTCGGCGAAATAGCGAGGCAATGTCCCGTAGTGAGAGCCGTTCAATGACCGTCGAGAGTAGGAATAAATCGCGACCCGTGGGCAGCGGATCACTCAGATAATCCCCCTCGATGAGCTCAAGTTCGCCCAAGCGCTCAAGTTCGCCAAGGGTTGCCTGCGCGAGCTCAAGCTGGGCGGAGTCCTGGAAGATGGCGCCACGCAAAGCGCGCTTTCGGTCGAGTAGCGCCAAGGAGAAGGCGAGAGCTCCCTCTCCGAGTTCAACGAAGCTGTCGCCCTGTTCGGGGTGAATCAAGGCCGCCAAGCGTGGAGCCAGCTCGAATTCCTCGACCTTGCGCAGCGCGAGTCGCTCGCTCAGCCCGGGAGCAGTCGGCGGCACACCAGTACTAACCACGAGTGACGAGAACTTCTCGGCGTCGCGCGCGGCAACGACGTAGTTTCGCAAGAGCTGGAGTTGGGAGCGCTGCCCGTCTTGCGTCAGGAGTTCGCCAGCCGCAACGGTGGGACAGTACTGCTCGAGTCTCTTTTCTAGGAGGCCGAGTACGACCAACCCATCGAGCAGAGCCCGCAGCGCGCAGGGTTCCCAGTGAAACCGTTCGACCAGCTCGGCGACACTCAGCCCCCGTGGCAGCAGGCTCGTGAAGAGGTCCAACTCAAGCGCAGTGAGGAGTAACCTCGCGTCCAGGTGGGCGCGCAGGAGGGCCTGTATCTCACTTAGTTCAAGGGCAGCCATCGGCGGTGATTCCCATAGAATATGGTAAGACAGCGTCCATGCGTGAACGGCTTTTTTGCCAGAATTGCGCCTCTCAGGTCTATAGCCAGCCCTGGCGTACGGATGGCACAGTTTGCCCGGCCTGCGGGTCAATAGTCCCACAGGACGCCTTGCAGCCGCCGGCTGCCCTCGAAACGCCGGGGATGGCTCAGGCCGGCTCTCGTGGCGCTACCAGCGGCCCGGGGAGCAGCGCGGGCGCGGAGGAGCCCCCGTGTCTGCGGGGTGAAACCTGCGCGAGGCTCGTCGGGCGGCCCTGTCCCGGTGGCTACAGTTGCTAGCGCGAGATTGACGCTTCCACGACGTCACGTCAGACTAAGCGTCACGAACATCGTGAGCCGAACGGTTCAGCCCGAACCGGCGGCAGATCCTGCGGCCACCTAGCGGTGGCCGTAGTTGTTTTCGGGAACCCCGACTCCTGTGAGATACTCGCCGGAGGAGTCCTCTTGTTCCTCTGCTATCTCGACGAAGCTGGCTGCACAGGGGCGCTTCCGACTGCGTTTGCGCCGATTCAGCCGGTGTTTGCCATTGCAGGCGTCGCGATACCGGAGTCCAGTTTGCACGACACCACGCTTCAGTTCATCGAGCTCAAGCGACGGTTCTTTCCCGCGTTGATGGAGCGCGAGGGCCCAGAATTTCTGAGCGCCGTGCTCGTGGAGATCAAGGGTGCTGAGCTTCGCAAGGCCATTGCGCTGGGGGATCGCGATGAGCGACGACACGCGATAGGATTTCTCGACCGCGTGCTTGAACTTCTGGAAGAAGCCGGAGCGCGCGTTTTCGGTCGCGTCTGGGTCAAGGCGATCGGAGAAGCAATCGACGGCACCGCGCTCTACACATTTTCGGTGCAAGACATCTGCCGCACCTTCGAAACGCTGTTGCGCAGCATGGGGATGCGCGGACTGCTGATCGCCGACAGCCGCACCAAGCAGAAAAACGAGCGGGTGGCTCACTCGATCTTCACCCAGAAGTTCCGCGAACGAGGAGATCCGCTCACGCACTTGGTCGAGATGCCGACCTTTGGCCACAGCGACAATCACGTGGGTTTGCAGCTGGCGGATTTGTTGTGTTCGGCGTGGCTATTTCCGATGGCGGTCCACACCTACTGCACCGGCTTCATCCATGGGGTTCATGTGCGTCCGGGCTACGCCCTGATCCGAGAGCGCTACGGCGAGCGAATCGCCGCCCTTCAGCATCGCTACCATGAGTCTGAGGGAGGACGCCCTCGCGGAGGCCTCACTGTCAGCGATGGCTTGGCTCGACGTCCTGGCCACTTGCTGTTCGGTTTTCAGGACTCCTAGCGCGTTTCCGGCTCCCAGAGACGACGAATGAGCGCCCGAATTCCGGCACAGACGCAATGCGCCGTCACCTGCTGTTAGACCAGGCGCACCCCCGGCAAGCTGACTATCCTTGCCGACGTGACTCCCGAACTGATTGAGCGAGCGCGCGGCGGAGACGCGGCTGCTCTCGAAGTACTGCTGACCGAACTCGCGCCGGCGATCATGCGTTTCGGCAGGCGCATGTGTGGTCATCCCGCCGACGCGGATGACGTCGTGCAGGACACGCTGCTTGCGATCTCTCAGCACCTTGGAGAGTTTGAAGGTCGCTCCTCGCTCTCGAGTTGGGCCTTTTCGCTCACCCGCAGTGCCTGTTCCCGACGCCGGAGGGGACTCAAGAATCAGCCGCTGCTACCGCTGGATCCCGGCGAAGAGGAGTCACGGTCCGATCTGTCCACGCCGGAGTCCGACATCGTCGACCGACAGCTAAGCTCGCTCGTCGACAAGGCGCTCTCGGACCTGAGTGACGAGCATCGCGAAGTGATTCTGCTGCGCGACGTCGAAGGCCTAACGGCACCCGAAGCGGCGGACTCGCTCGGGATCACGATCGAGGCCCTCAAGAGCCGACTGCACCGCGCGCGTGGAGCGCTGCGGCGCAGTCTGGCGCCCGCCCTCGAGCAGAACATTCCCGCGCCCGGCCCGAGCTGTCCCGATGTCCTCTCGCTCTGGTCGAGAAAGCTCGAAGGGGATCTCAACCCAGGCGATTGCTCAGCCATGGAGCAGCACCTGCTCGGCTGTCAAACCTGTGCGGGGGCCTGCGACGCTCTCAAGCGGAGTCTCTCGGCCTGTAGCAACCTGGGTGGAGAGGCCGTGCCCGAAGCACTCAAGACCCAGATCCGAGCAGCACTGACGGCATTTCAGCCCAGATCCGGCTGACCCCCACTTGCAACTCAGTTGCAAGTGGGTTAGATAGGTCCCCGCAAGTGCGCTGCCTATCCCTCACATATCACGCGCTGGCCGGCCTACTGCTGCTGTCAATAGCAGCACGGCCGGCGGCCGCCCAATCGCCTAGTGTCGAGCTTCCCCGAGTGCTCGAGCGAGTGCCCGCGGAGTATCCCGCAGATGCCGCGGCTCATGGGGTTGGTGGAACCGTGGAACTACGAGTCACGGTCGGCGCTGACGGCCGCGTGGATCAAGTAACCGTCGAGCGCTCGGCAACCGCGGAGCTCGACGACGCTGCTATAGCCGCAGTTCGACGTTGGCGCTTCACTCCGGCCACGCGCGACGGACGCGCCCTTGCGTCGGTGATTCGCGTGCCGATCGTCTTTGAGCCCCCCAAGAGCGACCAACTCGCTCCCGCCACTGCCGCGCTTACAAATGAGCCACCGGCGAGTCCGCCACCGTCACCCGCTGGGCCCGCGACGCGTCCCCCAGCGGAGCCGACCGGAGCGCCCGCGCTGCCGCCGCCCCATGAGGACGAACTGCAGGTGACGGTGCGAAGTCACTCTGTTCCACCCAATCGCGGGAGCTCGGACTTCAATGTGCACGTCGGTGAACTCGCTCGGGTGCCACGCCGCACTGCCGCGGAGCTTCTGCAGCTGGCCCCCGGATTTCATCTCTCGAACGAGGGCGGGGATGGCCACGCGCAGCAGATTTTCCTGCGCGGTTTCGATGCGCGCGAGGGGCAGGATCTTGAGCTCAGCGTGGACGGAGTCCCGATCAACCAGGTCGGTAACATCCACGGCAATGGCTACGCGGACCTTAATTTTATCATCCCGGAGACCGTCGAGTCGCTCCGGGTGCTGGAAGGTCCGTTCGATCCGCGTCAGGGCAATTTCGCCGTCGCGGGCAGCGCAGACTATCAACTTGGCCTGGCTCGCCGGGGCGTTACCACCAAGTACACCCGCGGTTCGTTTCAGACCGAACGACTCCTACTGCTCTATGGTCCTGGCGGCGAGAGCACTCACACCTTCGGCGCAGCAGAGCTCTACCGAACCAATGGATTCGGTCAGAATCGAAGCTCGCGACGCGGCAGCATCCTCGGCCAGTATGAGGGGGAACTCGGACGCAATGGCTCCTGGAGAGTCCTAGCCACTGGCTACACCGTCGACTACGCCTCGGCGGGCGTGCTGCGCGACGATCTGGTGCGCGCCGGAAAAGTCGGATTTTTTGACACGCTCGACGATTGGCAAGGGGGCAACGCTGAGCGCTGGACCCTGGCCGGGCAAATTGAATCGCATACGACCGCGGCCGTCTTCTCGCAGCAGCTGTTCGTGGTGCGACACGCCATGGAGCTACGCGAGAACTTCACGGGCCAATTACTCGATCCTCAGGAACCGTTCCAGCTGCCCCACACGCAGCGAGGTGACCGAATCGAGAAGCGAATCGCGGGCACGACGATCGGAGCGCGCGGTTTTGGGCGTTGGCACGGTATAGCTCACGAGCTAAAGCAAGAGTTCGAGGTGGGCTACCTCGCGCGCGGCGATCTGGTGGATGGAACCCAGGATCGGCTCACGTCTGGAGCCGCAGTGCCGTACCGGCGAGAACTCGATCTCACTTCGCGCACGGCCAATATTGGACTGTATGCCGACGTTGGTCTGCACCCAGCCAAGTGGCTCACCTTGCGCGGGGGTCTACGTGGAGAGCTGTTCACCTATGACGTGCTCGATCGCTGCGCCGCCCAGAGCGTGAGGTTCGCCGCGACGGCGGGGTTCAACGGCGATTCTAGCTGTTTTTCCCAGACTCCAGACGGAGATTACCGCCTCCCAACGGCCAGTATCCAAGCATCGGGAGCCACTATTCTTCCCCGCGGTACGGTGATCCTCGGCCCCGTGCGCGGATTCTCTTTTTCGGCATCCTGGGGCAAGGGCGCTCGCTCGATCGATCCCCAGTACGTCAATCCATTGAGCCGCACCCCGCTCGTAGAACTCACCGCGATGGAAGGCGGTGTGCTCTATGCCCGAACGCTCGACAAGCTGCAGCTCACGGCGCGGAGTTCATTTTTCCGAACGCATGTTGACCGCGATTATGTGTTTTCTCAGACCGCTGGGCGCAACACGCTCGCCAATGGGACCACTCGCGTCGGCTGGCTCGGTGCGGTCCGCGCTGGCACGCGCACCGTCGACGTCAACACCACCTTGACCCTGGTTCGGTCGACGTTTGACGATACCGGCTTGCTCGTACCGTACGTTCCGAGCCTCGTGTCGCGCACGGATCTATCCTGGCATCGCGACTTACCATGGCATCCGAACCATCGACTCCTCCAGGGTTCCCTCGCCGGGGGCTTCACCTATGTCGGTCCGCGTGAGCTCCCCTACTCGCAGCGAAGTGAGGCGCTGGCCACGGTGGATGCCACCGGAACGCTCGAGCTGGCTCCCTTGGAGCTGGGACTCGTGGTGACCAACCTGCTCGACCGGCGCTACAAGCAAGGCGAGTACTTCTACCCATCCGATTTTGGCAGTCAGTCGGCTGCTACGTTGGTGCCGGCCAGGCACTTCACCGCCGGCGCCCCGCGCACCATATTTCTCACCGCGACCCTGACCCTCGGAGGCGAGTCCTAGCCATGCCGTTGTTCCCGTCAACCAGCGCCTGGCCTTGGTTGGTGCCCTGTGCGGCGGCGCTCATCGCTTGTGGCTCCGGGAGCACCGGCGGCGAACTGGTCGAGTTTGACGTGATAGCCAAAGGACAGGCCACTACGACTCCCACTCACGAGTACAGGTTCACCAATGACCAGGGGTGGCGGATCTCTCTTTCCGAGGCCTCACTTCAGATCGGCGCTGTCTACCTGAATGAACAGATGCCGCTGCCCGGCGGTCCCTTCGACAGTTGTACGAAATCTGGGCTGTACGTTGGGGAGATGACGCAAGCACTGCTGGTCAACGCGCTTGACCCCGGCGCGCAGCGCTTTCCGGTCAAGGGCCAGGGCCTGAGCATACCCGCCCATTCCGCCGAACTCTGGCTCAAAGACGACCGGACTGCGCTCGACGCCCAGGGCGCCGCGCCCAGCGTGCACTGCCACGGAACGGCACAGCGCCACGGTCACAGCATTGAGTTTTCGGCACGCGTCAGCATCGGCGCCAACCGGCAGCTCGCGCAGACCGAGCCGAATCGCCCGGGTGCGAACCCTGTCTGCCGTCAGCGCATCGTCGGCCCGATTGCCGCAAACTTCGCACCGAGCAGCGGCGGGAGGCTCGAAATCACCATCGATCCCGCCGAGTGGTTGCGCCAAACCGATTTTTCAACGCTGCCAGGCTACGCGGATGGAGCGTTCCTTGAGTTTCCCGACGACGCCTCGACGCAGGCGAGCGACTCGCTGTTCCGCGGCATCAAAAACACTTCTGCCTCCTACCACCTCGAATGGAGTATTCCCTAATGAATCACGTACTGAAACCGACTCAAAAACAAGCTCGGCGCGACTGCCCAGTAACCTCGGGTTTGGCCACGGACCTCAAGCGGACCGCGCTGGCCTCGACCCTGGCGCTGGTGCTCGGCGGGTGTTCGACGACGGACGCGACGAGCGGTGGTTCGCTGGAGGTAATCGTATCAGGCGAGTCACTTGCGTTTAGCGGCTATCAATTTCCAGCGACTCCTGGTCAAGAGGTGGCTTTCGTTGATGGTTGGTCGGTCTCTTTTGACAAGGTACTGGTCGTGCTGGACGAGGTCTGGCTCTCCGAGATGCCAGACAAATCTTCGACCAACCAAGCACTGATGGGCAGTCGAGTTGCGAGCCTGAAGGGCCCCTGGGTGGCCGATCTCGCGGCGACTGGCACGGGCTCCGTAGCTGGCCGGAACGGAGGAGGCGAACGCGCCTGGCCGCTTGGCACTATCGACCATCCGAATGAAAGCGGTGCGGATTCGTTCGATCCATCGCAGCGATATGCGTTGAGCTTCTCGTTTGCGACGGCCACCAAGAGCGTGAAGTTTCTTGGACTAAAATCGACCGATCCTGATTGGCTCGACATGCTGCGGCAGGGCTATTCGCACCTATTTGTGGGCACGGCGCAGTTCCGCGGCTCGCAGTGTCGCACGACCAATCCCGCTTACGATTTTGCGACGCTCCCGACGACCGTCCGATTTCGGCTTGGCTTTAGGGAACCCGTCATCAGCGATAACTGTCAGAACTCGGAACTGACGGGAACACCGCTTGGCGGAGAAGAGTTCCAGCGCGGAGTGCAGATCCCCGAAGGCAAACAGGGCCAGCTTCAGGTCACGCTTCACACAGACCACCTGTTCTGGACAACCACTCAGCACGACGCGGGGGTGCCGCACTTCGATCACTTCGCCGCGCGCGCGCGCGTCCAAGGGCCAAGAGCTGAGCTCGAGCTCGGGGACCTGGAGCGAGCGCCAGCGCCGCGTTTGCTCGATTTGAAAGCCAAAGAGCTCCCCTGGCGCAGCTGCGTTCCGGAGACCGAGTACATTCTGCCGCTGGCACCATCGACAGTGACGCTCGACACGTCAGACGCAACCATCACCAGTCTCGCTGCGTTTGTAAGGCAGAACGCGCGGACCATGGGGCACATGAATGCTGACGGGCTCTGCTACGTGCGCTCGAAGGATGCCTCCAGGTAGGCTCGAGGTCGCCAGCAACCTGTCCGCGCTCTACTCCCCAGGCTTGAACGCAGCGGCGTCAAACTCGTCCGGAACGGAAGCGCAGCCTCGTCACGCTAGTCAGTGCTGGGACCAACGCCCCCCAACTGGCGACCGTGAGCAGGGCAAGAAGGCTGTATTGGCGGAAGGTTTTCCGGGTTGTCTCGAAACGCGGAGCGCGGAAAACCTTTCTCTTCGGCGCCTTCGCCTGGTGATTGACTTCACCGCTCAGGCCGCCGCAGACTCTCGGGCCGTCCTTGGGTTTCCCGTTGTCCGAAGCCGGTACCTCGTGAGTTCTCCGCCGTCTACTCCCCCGTCGCCCGTCAACGCGGACTGCAGTGAGTCGGGTCAGTTGGCCCTGGCTTCGCCGATGGAGGCCAACCAGGCGAGCTCGTTTTCTTCCGAGGTGGAGGCGCGCATTGACCCTGGCGCAGATTCGGCCTCCGTCATTCGCAGCTTGCTACGCGAAAACACCGCACTGCGTGCCAGCGAACTGGACTACCGCCAGCTGGTGGAGCAGGCCTCCGATCTGATCGTGAAGGTTGATCGGGAGGGGCGGTTCGTATTTGTCAGCCCAGCCTACTGTCGCCTGTTTGGGCGCTCAGAGGCGGAGATGCTCGGGAATCGTTTCATGCCGCTGGTCCACCCCGATGACCACGCGTCGACCGAGCAGGCCATGGCGCAACTCGGATCTCCGCCGCATACCTGCTACCTCGAGCAGCGCGCGATGACGAGTCAGGGTTGGCGCCACCTATGCTGGAGCGATACCGCTCTGGTCGATGCGCAGGGCATTGTCCTGCAAATCATCGGCGTCGGGCGGGACATTACTGATCAGGTGGAGGCCCGTCAAACCCTTGAGATCCAGCGTCGGCAGCTCGCCACTGTGGTCGAAATGGCGCAGCTTGGGGCCTGGGAACTTGACCTAGCTGCGGGGACTGTCCACCTGGACAGTCTGGCCAAATCGCTGCTCGGAATGAGCGATACGAGCTCGCCCTCGATTGCACAGCTCCGCTCTGCTTGCTTCGAGGACGAGCTGGGGATGCTGCACGAGCAACCGAAGTCACTGACCAGCGGCGACCTCCCTGCGTATGAGGCTGAGTTCCGCTTTGTGCTGCCGACAGGTCAGATCCGTTGGCTGCGTGCTCGCGGTAACGCGGTGGCTCAATTCCCAGAAGGGCGCCCCTCGCTCATCGTCGGGGTGATCAGCGACGTCACCCAAGCCCGTGACGCCCAGGACGCACGACGCAAGGTCGATGAGCGTCTCCGGGAAGCGCAGCAATTTGAGAGCCTCGGGGTATTGGCCTCTGGCATCGCCCATGATTTTAACAATCTACTGTGCGGCATCATGGGCAACGCCGAACTCGCACTTCTGACTCGTCCAGACCAACTCTGGGGAGAACATGAGCTGGTGAGTATTCGGACGGGGGCACAACGCGCCGCGGAACTCTGCAATCAGCTACTGGCCTTTGCTGGCCGTAGTCATATCGCGCCCCGTACCCTCAACTTGAATGCCCTGATCATTGAGCTCGAGCCGGTCTTGCGGGTGCCTCTTGGCACTGGGATTAATCTCGTGCTTCAGCTCGCAGAGGACCTCCCAGACTTACACGCGGATCCGGCACAGCTATCCCAGGTGCTTCTGAATCTGGTGTCCAACTCTGCTGACGCGATTGGCGATGCTGCTGGAGTCGTCGCCGTCGTCACTCGAAGAGCGCCGGCCCCGACGGACCGCGCCAATACGGCTCAGCCCGGTGACGCTTCCGCGGCGGGCTTCGCTGGCATTTCGTTGGAGGTCCAGGACACCGGGTGTGGCATGCCGGACGCGGTCAAAGCGCGCGCATTTGAGCCGTTCTTCACAACCAAGTTCGCAGGTCGAGGCCTCGGACTGAGCGCCGTACTGGGCATCGTGCGAAGCCACAGAGGCTCTGTGTCCGTCGATTCAGGTCCGAGCGGAGGAACGGTCGTTCGCGTTTTTCTGCCAGTGGTCAGCGCCCCGCAAGCAACCTAGCCATACCGACCGCAACAGTTGCTGCCCCCCGCAGGGCTGCGGGGGGGCAACTCCGAACCTCAGACGTCGGTCACCGCTTTGTCGTAGAAATCGAGACAAAGGTCCCGCTGCTCACTGGCGCGCCAAGCGATGGCGCCGCGCGGATGCTGGTTGAGCTGGCCCGCAATGACGTAGGCCGGTATCGGGCCCCACTCCATGTTGGCCTGCATCGGAATGACCTGCTCCTGGAGCAGCTCCCATACGGGTCGGATGTTGTAGCGAGGGTTGCGCAAGAAACCGAGCAAGAGCTCCATGCGACAGTTCCCCGAGCCACGACCCATGCCACCCATTGTCGCGTCGATACGATTGGCGCCGGTGATAATGGCTTCAATCGTATTGGCGAAGGCGAGCTCCTGGTTGTTGTGGGCGTGAATGCCGATCTCCTTGCCCGTACCCGCGAGAGCGTCCTTGTACCGCTGAACCAGACTGCGAACCTGCTCCTGATACATCGACCCAAAGCTGTCGACGACGACCACGGTCTCACAGGGCGCCTTGGCAATCTCCTCGAGCGCCTGATCGATCTCGGCATCCTGGCAGGTGGAAACGGCCATGATGTTACAGGTCGTCTCGTAGCCCTTGTCGTGGGCATCCTTGATCATGTCGATCGCATCAGGGATCTGATGGATGTAGCAAGCAACACGCACGAGGCTAATGATGCTCTTGTCGCGAGGAGCGATGTCGTTGCGGTAGTCGCACTTGCCACCGGCGTCAGCCATCACCGCCAGCTTGACGGGGCTTGGCTCATCACCGAGCACGCGACGGAGATCATCCTCCGTGCAGAACTTCCAAGCGCCGCTCTTGCCCTGCGCAAAAACTTTCTTCGACGCCTTGTAGCCGATCTCCATGTAGTCGATGCCGGCCGCCGCACAGGTCTTGTGAACCGCGCGCACGAAGTCGTCGGTGAACTGATGATCGTTGATGAGCCCCCCATCGCGAATGGTGGCGTCGAGGACCTTGATCTCAGGGCGATAGGTAATCCAGGGGGCTTTCATCTCGTGCTCCTCACGTTCGCGACCTGTGTAGCGGGCTGGGTTCTGCCGCGGGTCGAGCCGAACCCGACCTTGTTAGCAGCAAATCGTCGAAACTGGGAGTCCATGGATGGCTCCTGGTCAGATGGCCGCATTGTGGCGTCCCGCGCGTCGGGGCAGAGCGCTGGAGGGCCGGTCATGCGTGAGGCTTCCTTGACGGGGGGCGGGGAGCGAACTCACGAAGTAGACTCGCCCCCGATGGATTTTGCGAGCCGCTTGGACCAACTCCCGCTGATCGGTATCGTTCGCGGCATCAGCGACGGTGAGCTGCCTACGCTCGCCCAAGCCGTCGAGGCGTCGGGCCTGGGACTCATCGAGATCACTCTCAATACCGCCAATGCGCCCGCAAAGATTGCGGCACTCCGCGAACTGGCGCAGGAGCGCTTCACCGTTGGGGCGGGCACGGTTCTTGACGTCGCCGGCGTCGAGGCCGCCTACGCCGCCGGTGCACAGTTCATCGTCTCACCGGTGCTCGTCCCGGCCGTTGTTGAACGGTCCCTGGCATTGGGTCTTGCCGTCTTGCCCGGAGCGCTCACCCCACAGGAGGTTTACAACGCGCACAGTGCGGGCGCGACCTTGGTGAAGGTCTTTCCGGCGCAGTTCTTTGGCCCCATGTACCTGCGTGAACTGCTGGGCCCATTGGACTCGGTTCGTCTGCTCGCATGCGGTGGGGTCACGGCGGATACCGCTCCGAGCTACCTCACCGCCGGAGCTTCCGGACTGGCCGTTGGCGCTAGCGTTTTCCGGAGGGACTGGCTGAATTCTGCAAATGTGGCGGCCCTGAGCAGCGCACTCTCTGGCGTGATTCGCTCGGTGCACATGGCACGAGGTACGGCGCCTGCCGTTCCATCACGATGAGCTCGAATCGACCAATATCACGTTTTCCCGAAGCACCAGCCGCGCTCGATGCGTTTACCACCGCGCTCGAGGAAGCGGTCCTTGGCCTTTCTGACCAGGCCTTCGCGGAGGCGCTCACGCTGCGGGGGCAGCTGCTGGGGCTTCGTCGGCACTATCGCTCCAGTCCGAACTCGTTCGGACGTGAAACGATCGACCGACTGCGGCGCGTGGCCGAAGCCCTGGGAACCCGCTGCATCCCCTCGCAAGAAACCCTCGCGGCAGTCTTGCTGCGCGACTTCGGTTACAGCGGTTTTCGGCCAGGGCAACTCGAGCTTCTGACCACCACCCTGAGCGGTCGGGACTGTCTCGGGATCATGCCAACCGGCGCCGGTAAGTCCCTTTGTTTTCAACTACCCGCTCGCCTATTGGGCGGCATCACGCTCGTGATCTCCCCCTTGATCGCTCTGATGAAGGATCAGGTAGACGCTCTCGATGAACTTGGGATCCCGGCTACCTACTTGAACTCCAGCCTGACGACTGAGCAGCGTCGCGACCGCGTGCGCGAGCTTCGCGAAGGCAAGTACTCCCTGCTTTACGCGGCCCCGGAAGGCATTGAAGCCTCTGTTGGACAAGTCATGTCCGGGCTCCCACTTCGCCTAATCGCGGTGGATGAGGCCCACTGTATCAGTCAGTGGGGCCATGATTTTCGTCCAGCGTACCGCCAATTGGCGGGGCTCAAACGCCAGTTTCCTGATGTCCCCATTCTCGCCCTAACCGCAACCGCGACCCCACGTGTGAGCGCAGATATCGTAGAGCAGCTCGCGATGCGCGAGCCTCACGTTCATCGGGGCAGCTTCCTCCGCCGCAATCTGCGAGTCAGCGTGCTGGCCAAAGGAGAATCGCTCGGAACCACGACCCGTGAAGCGATCGGCAAGCTGGTTCGCGCCCGGGCCGGAATGAGCGGAATCGTCTACTGCCTGTCGCGCAAGAACAGCGAGAAAACCGCCAGCTGGCTGGCACAGCTGGGTGTCCGCGCCGCCGCCTACCACGCGGGCCTTGAACCCGAGGCGCGAGCGCGCGTTCAGGAGGACTTCAAGAACGACAACACCGATGTCGTCGTCGCAACCATCGCATTTGGCATGGGGATCGACAAATCGAACGTGCGCTACGTCATCCACCAGGACATGCCGCGCTCTCTTGAGGGCTACGTCCAAGAGATCGGACGCGCGGGTCGCGATGGACTACCTAGTGATTGCATCCTGTTTTACTCCTGGGCGGACGTGATGGCGTATGACCGTTTCGCGGCTGACTCGGATGACGAGGAGGCCGCGGGTCGGATGAGATCGCAGGCTCGGGAGGTCTACGACTACGCCGCGGGGACCGATTGTCGCCACGCGGTCATGCTGCGACACTTCGGCGAATCGCTGACCCGTTGCGAGACCGCCTGCGATCAATGCGCCCCGCTCTCACCTCTGACGGAAGCCGCAGCGGCACTGCGACGGGTCGCAAAACCAGCCAAACCTCGCTCGTCCATGGTGCCCGGGGCGCTCCGCCCCGTTGCGACTTCGACCGCCTCTCTCGAGGCGGCCGACGAAGAACTCGCTCCACTATTTGAGCATTTGCGCGCGACCCGACGCCAGGTCGCCGAGCAGCGAAAGGTGCCCGCATACGTGGTCTTCACCGACGCCACACTGCTCGCGATGGCGCGACTGAGTCCCGCTAGTCTCGAGGAAATGGGGCGCGTTCCGGGCGTCGGCGAACACAAGTTGACTCGCTACGGCGAGCGTTTCCTCGACGCAATTCGCACGTTCTAGGAGAGCTGAGCGGCGTCGGTAGCCGCTCGCGAGCTCAATAGTGGAAGGAAGCTAAGCTATGCGCGGGGGGCTTGCTGATTGCAGCTGCGCTGGCGGACTCACGAAACCGGCTACCCTGGTGAATCAGGGCGCGACTTCGCTGGATTTTCCGAGCTTATTTACGTCAAACGTAAACGAGCGCTTGGGTCCGGCGATCGTGACTCGAATGGTGTCCGCATCTTGCCGTGCGAAGGAGAATTTCAGCTCCTTGTTGCGAGGAGTTGTGAGCGTGTAGGTGCCTGCCTGGGCGATTGGATCCACCCAGCGCATCTGAACTGCATCGATTGCGAGGGCCCAGTCTCCGCGCGGACTAGTCCAATGTCGCGTGCCGTTGACTTCAAATCCTTCTTGAGTTCCTCCGGCGAGCGGCGTCTGCACGCGGTCGCCTTCAGACTCGATCGTCACGCCGTCCGAGAGCCGCTTGACCGTTGTCTGGTGTACGACGTGACGGCTGGGAGTCTGCTTGGTCCAAGTCACCGTCGCGTGGCCGTCGATCTGGTGAATGCCGTTGGAGAGGCCAATCCAGGTATGCTCGACCACCACGTCGCCGACATCACTCTTGGTGATCTTGAGCTGCGATTCGCCGCTGATTTCCTTGCCGTGGTAGAGGCAATTGTCGCCCTTCTGTCCGTAGTCAACGGTGAGTACGTTCTTGTCTAGGGTCAGGAGCGCACAGGGGACTTGGCTCGCGATGAAAGTGTGGAGCTCACTCGCAGCCTTTTCCGCGGCCTGGCCGATGGTAAAATGCGTCGAGAGCTCCACCTGGTCTGCCGTCACCGCTTGGGCCGAACCATCCATGCTGCTCTCTTCGAGTGCCTGCGAGGCCTCGACGGCAGTGAGCTCGTCGCTGTTCTTGTCCCGAGGGCAAGCAGTGAGTAGGGGAGCTGCGGCGAGACTGATGATGAGTAGCGAACGAGCATTCATGGTTTTGATGCCTCCGGACCCTCCCTTGAGCAGCTAGCGTGCCAAAACGGCACAGGGGCCCGCTGACGGGTCAGCGCGAAGACGATTGCGCGCGATCGAACCTGGTTCTGGCCCGTTGACGCCCGCGCAAGACCTTCCCAGGCTCGCTCGCTGTGAACCGTGGTCCACCCGACCCGTGTCCTGACGTTGCGTGGACGCCAGACGGCCAGGCCCGCAGAGCTGAACCGACCGACGGCTCAACGCCAGTCTTAGAGCCACCTGGCCCTCACCTTCTCGGCTGGCCGCAGCACCCGCCACCAGGAGACCGAGCCGAGTCAAGCTGTCGGCAGGCTCAGTAGTGTGGCGGTCGCTCGTGTGGCAGTGGGCCGGTGACTTGAACGTCTAGCTCTCCAAGCAGCGACTCAACCCGCTCGAGACGTGATTCCAAGCGTTCTATCGTCCGCTGCTGGGTGAACAACACGTCGCTCAATTTCTCGAGTAGGCGCTGCTGGTGCATCGCGCGCTCCTCAAGCTCCACTGTATGTCGGTCTGGCTCGCTCACGGACATGAGCATGCCACAGTCCACCCGCTGGGTCCTGTCGCCGGCGAGCGACAGGACCTTGGTCGATCCCAAGCTCTGCTCAGGCCCCGATCGACGCGCCGACCAACCTCGGATTGACGCGTCACTCAAACCTCAGAGCACTAGCCAACGACGGGAAGACGGCGGCTGCTGGCGATATCAGCGAAGAAGTCGTTACCCTTGTCGTCCACGATGATGAACGCTGGGAAATTCTCCACCTCAATACGCCACACGGCTTCCATCCCGAGCTCCGCGTACTCCAGCACTTCCACCTTTCGGATGCAGTCCTGGGCGAGTCGGGCCGCAGGTCCACCAATGCTCCCCAGGTAGAATCCGCCGTGCTTCTGGCAAGCCGTGGTGACTTCCTTGGAGCGGTTGCCCTTGGCAAGCATCACCATCGAGCCACCTTCGGCCTGGAACGCGTCCACGTAAGCGTCCATGCGCCCCGCAGTCGTGGGCCCAAAAGAACCGCTGGGCATGCCAGGCGGCGTCTTGGCGGGACCGGCGTAGTAGACGATGTAGTCCTTGAGGTACTGCGGGATGCCCTCTCCGCGATCCAGGCGCTCCTTCAGCTTGGCGTGCGCAATATCGCGAGCCACCACTAGAGTGCCGGTCAGCGAGAGTCGGGTGCGAATCGGATACTGGGCGAGGATGCTCCGAATCTCCGCCATGCTGCGGTTCAGATCGATGGCCACGACCTCGCCGCCGAACTTCGATGTATCGGTGTCCGGGAGGTACTTGGCCGGATCGGTCTCGAGCTGTTCGAGGAAGATCCCTTCGCGCGTGATCTTTCCGAGGACTTGACGATCTGCGGAACAAGACACGCCGATCGCCACCGGGCAGGAAGCGCCGTGGCGTGGAAGTCGGATCACCCGAACGTCGTGACAGAAATGACGTCCGCCAAACTGGGCGCCGATACCTGAGTTGCGCGCCAGCTCAAGCACCTGCGCCTCTAGCTCGAGGTCTCGCACGGCATGTCCGAGCTTGTTGCCCTTGGTGGGCAGAGTGTCGAGAAAGCGCGCCGAAGCGAGCTTGGACACCTTGAGCGCGTATTCCGCTGAGGTGCCGCCAATCACGATGGCAAGGTGGTAGGGCGGGCAAGCGGCAGTTCCGAGCGTGCGGATCTTGGCATCCAAGAACTCCAACAAGGTCTTCGGGCTGAGCAGCGCCTTGGTCTCTTGATAGAGGTAGCTCTTATTCGCGCTGCCTCCACCTTTAGCCATGAACAGGAAATGGTATTCGTCGTCATCGGTCGCATAGAGCTCGATCTGCGCGGGCAAATTCGTGCCGGTGTTGACCTCGTCATAGACGTCAAGCGGTGCCATCTGCGAGTAGCGCAGATTCAACTCGGTGTAGGCTTCATAGACCCCGCGGGAAATCGGTGCTTCGTCTTCCACGCCGGTAAAAACCAACCCGCCCTTCTTGCCAACCACGATCGCCGTCCCCGTGTCCTGGCACTGCGGGAGCACGCCTTTGGCGGCAATCACGGCATTCTGAAGGAGATCGAGCGCAACGAAGCGGTCGTTGTCGCTCGCCTGTGGATCCTCGAGAATCCCTCGCAGCTGAGCGAGGTGACCCGGACGCAGGAGGTGAGCGATATCTCGCATCGCCGCCTTGGTCAGCAGCGTCAGCGCCTCAGGCTCGACCTTGAGGAAGGTGTGACCAGCTGCCTCGAAGGTCGAGACATGGTCTTTGGAGAGGAGACGGTACGAGGTCGCGTCGTCCCCGAGGGGAAGCATGGGTTGGTACTGGAACTCCGGCATGGCGGACGGAGCATACCAAAGTGGGCGCGCTCGTCATTAGCGCGCCGCACCTTCAGCTTCAGTACGCCGCACTTCGGCGGCAAGCTGCGCTAGATTTGCGCATTTCAGAGAAACGAACAGATGTATTCCGCGATCGCGCCTGAGACCTCGATCGAAAAACCGCTCTTGCCTGGCACGTCAAAAAAGCTGCCCGCCGCGTAGGCTTGCCAGTCCGTCGTGCCGTCAAGCTTGACCCGGCAGGCTCCCGCGATGATTTCCATCCGCTCCGGGGCGTCCGTCCCGAAGTGGTAGTCGCCGGGGTGGATCAGACCGAGGGTCTTCTTGTCGCCGCTCGCCAGCAGAATCGTGTGACTTACAACCTTGCCGTCGAAATAGACGTTGGCTTTGGCGACGGCGGTGACGTTTGAGAACTCGGTGGGGGTCATCGGGCCGGAAGGTGACACTGGGCTCTCGCTCGGTCAAGATCCCCCCGCCATGCCGAAGGCTCCCCTGCAACTGCTGACGACTACCCTCTGGGACTATCCCTCGCAGCACTACGATTCGCGCCATGAATCGCAGCACCAAGGGTACGTGGGGGCGACCCCCGCCTACATCATTTGGAATCTTCTGCAGCGCTACACGCGCCCGAAGGACCTCGTCGTCGACCCGATGTGCGGGAGCGGGACATCGCTGGTGGTCGCTCGCGAGCAGGGTCGCAGAGCGCTCGGCTATGATCTGAACCCAGCGCATCCCGACGTGTTCCGGGCCGACGCGCGCAAGCTGCCGCTCGAGAACGAGAAGGTGGACTTCGCGTTCGTGGATCCGCCCTACTCCGACCACATTCGTTACTCGGGACGCCCGGAGTGCATCGGTGAGCTGTCCGCGCTGGCTCCGGAGTATTACGCTTCGCTGGAGCAGGTGATCTGCGAGATGCACCGAGTGTTGCGACCAGAGCGCTACGCAGCACTTTACGTGCACGACTCGTTCGAGAAGGGCAAACCCTTCATGCCGATTGGCTTTCGTCTGTTCGGGCTGATGGAAAAATACTTCATCGCTGTCGATCAGATCGCGATCGTTCGACACAATCGCACGCTACTGAAGAACCACTTCCATACCGCAGCGGTCGAGCATAATTACTACCTCCGTGGCTACGGACACCTGTTCGTTTTCTACAAACCAGGGCCCAAGAACCCCTTGCCCTACGACCGACGCAACCCGGAAGAACGCGCGCAGCAGATCGCTGCCTACGCGCCCAAGGGCGGAGCGTCTTCTGAGCCTGGGAGTTCTGAACAGTTTCGACAAGCAGCGCCAAGGCCGGCTGACGCCCGTCCGCAGCCCGCCCGCGAGCAGCAGTCTCGCGGCCGTCCGCCACGCCGACCAAGCTAAAAAAAGCGGCTGCCGGCCTGAAACGGTCCCGTGGCCCAAACCTGATCTGTCGTGCTAGTCTGCGCTTCACGATGGGACGTCATCTTGGGGCCTTGCTGGTACCGCTCGTGGGTCGATTCGGAATCGTTGCGGGCCTCTCGCTTCTGCCGCTGCTCGCTTGCTCGAAGACCGACGAGCACCCACCGGCAGCGGAAGCCGCCAATTCCACGCCGTTCAAGTTTCATCCGGACGAACGCGTCCCTCCAGCAGCCGATCTCACCTGGGAGCGCTGCAGCCTGAGTCTTGAAGACGCCAGCCCCTCGGTCGCTGAATGCGCGACGCTGACGCGGCCCCTGCGGACCGGCGAAAAGGGAACTCGCACGATCAACATTTCCGTCAAGCGCTATCGCTCGACTGGCAAGCCGCGCGGTCAGCTTTGGCTCGTCAACGGAGGACCCGGCGCCTCTGGCGGGGATTTTGAGGCAAGCATCGCTCTGTTTCTGAGTCTGGCGCCCGAGCTCGAGCTCTATTTTTTTCATGCGCGAGGCACCGGAGAGTCGACCTTGCTGGACTGCCCGAAAGAGCAGGCCGGTGAAAGCTTGCAGGGCGAGAGCATCGCCGACGCGGAGTGGCCAGCCTGTATTGACAGCGTCAAGTCGCGCTGGGGCGCCGACTTAGCGGGTTTTTCCACGACCGAAACCGCGCGCGATCTCGCTGAGTTGCTCGCTCGGACGCGTCACGCAGAGGACAAAGTCTTCGTCTATGGCGTGTCTTACGGGACGTACCTCGTCCACCGACTGCTTCAGCTCGACACGACTCCGCTCGACGGCGTCGTGCTCGACTCGATTTGTCCCCCCGGGGGATGTGACTTTCTGCGTGAGTTTGATCGCGGGTTCGACGCAGTCGGAAAACAGCTATTTGACCTGTGCGCCAAGGACTACCGATGTTCGGGGGAACTGGGCGCAGATCCGTGGAAATCACTGGGTGACGTCCTGACCAAGCTGGATGCCGGACATTGCGCTGAGCTCAAGTGGGACCGTCAGACGACTCGTCAGCTGCTCGGCTTGATGACCATGGTGTCGGCGCTGCGCGGCTACGCGCCTGCCATCGTAGCCCGCCTCTCTCGCTGCCAGGCCTCGGATATCACCGCACTGCATGCCCTGGAGAGCTACCTGACGTCCTTGGATATGGCGGGTAACGGCTACTCTGAAGTGCTCTACAGCCACGTGGCTCTCTCGGAGCTGTCAACTCGACCGTTCCCAACGGTCAAGCAAGTTGCGGACGCCGACCGGACCTATCGAGTCTCGCTCGACGCAGCCGACAACCTCCTGTCACGCGCCGCAATCTGGCCTCTCTCTGCTCCGGATCCACTGGCCCCAAAGTACGCGAGCACCGATGTCCCCCTTCTAATGCTCAACGGTGACTTCGATCCGCAGACGCCTCTGAGTTTCGCGCAGGAGTTTGGACGGCACTTCGCGGGCAAGTATCAGCACTTCGTCGTGGTTCCATTCTCGCCGCACACCACGCTGACCCAGTCGGATATCGATAGTCGCGGGAACACCTGTGGCGCTGAGCTCATACGCGACTTTCTGGGGTCACCGCTGGCCGTCCCCAAACTCACCTGCCTGGGGGACACGCTGCCACCCGATTTTTCGGGTCAACCAGCGGTGTCCGAGGTTCTGTTCCAGACCAATGATCCGTATAACGCCGCATTTGTTCAGGAGCTCAGCGCGGATCAGCGCAGCGCACAGGCGGCGGCGCTTCGCAAACGGCTAACTCTGCCGCTCTCAGGACCATTGCAGCGCATTCGGCGCTAACGGCGCTCGGTGCGAAGGCCCTGTTCCCGTAGCCCCCAACCACCGTGGAGGCGTTGCTCAAGCTCCCGCCGTTGGGCGTCAAGATCGGCTCGGCTCTTGACCGGAAAAAAGCGCCCACGGACGCCCGAACGCGGTACCCGAAGGACCTGAACTGAGAGCCTCGGGGAGCCGTCCGAGCGGAGGACCCCAGTGGCCTCGCAGGTGATCGCCTCGAAGGTGACAGAGGCGAGGCCATCGGTAACTTTGTCGACCCGGAAGTACTCCATCTCGATGGGGTCCACCAACGAGTCGAGGGAAAACACCATGTTGTTGGTCTGGATGTCGGAGAGCTGTTCCTGCGGGAACTCTGGGGGGAAACGGAACCCCTCCACCACGCGAAGTCGCTCGTCGACCAGCGCGGGAGCCCCACCGACGTCCCACGTGCCTAGCGCACTGCGCTGTTTTTCAGTCACCTCAACCGTCATGTCGTGACCGGATTCGACATGCATTCCGAGCATAAGGGGGTCCACCGTGGCTCCCAGGTTATCGATGTTCGAAAACTGCAGGTAGCGAACGCCGCTCGCACGCAATTGGTCTAGCAAACCCGAGCGTCGAAGTACGGCGAACAAGTCCCCGTGCCCCGGCGCATAGTAGCGAGGCGCCCCATCAGGACCGATAAATACGTCACCACTCGGCGTGAGGCGAATCGAGATGCTTTGGTCGAGCAGATGTACGTACGCGGGCGAGAGACCGAAGTGGCCACGCAGCCGCAGCAACTCGCGCGTGAGCTCGGCGGTTGCGAAGCTGTTCATGATGATGAACGGGGGGGCCTTGCCGACATCCTCCCCTACGCGACGGACATCCTCCGCTTTGAGTTCGAGAAAGCTCTTTCCGGCAAAGACCTCGACAGCTCCCTTGAAGCCGCCACCAAACCTCGTGGCAAGTCCACCATTGAGAACGAGCACGGCGACGGCACCGGCGGCCAGGGCCTCGCGACCGAGCGTGCGACAACGCTGTTCGGTCCCCCGCCCGTCAAACTCAACCGGCAAAATACCCTGAGCCGGCGAGATCGGCGCTCTCAGTAGAATGCTCTCGGGCGGCAGCTTGCCAGCGCGCAATCGCTCACACTGCTCCGTCCAGCGCGCTTGGTCAAAGTTGAACCGGGCCAGCAACTCTGAGTCGAGACGAACGTCGGGCAGCACAAGCATGCATGGACCTTTGGAACGTGGCACGAGACGTCTGGCAGATCCGCCATACGCCCCCACCAACGATAGCGCCCAAGGCTAGCGGATCCCCCCCGGGCCGCAAGGGAGACCGGGCTTTGCCGCCGAAGCCCGCTACTTCCCGGTCGGGGTGGCAGTCCCGCAGTCGCAAGGGCCGAAGGCACTGCCGTCAGACAGGCATGCCTGACCTCCGGCGCAGGCGGCCGGACCCACGCAGCGCTGCGTTTCGCCGGGTCGACAAATTGCTGTCACCGCACCTGCCGAGGCCGCTGTCGATGCGGCTGCGGGCTCGGATTGCTCCGTCGTTGCAGCTGGCGAGGGAAGCGCGACTGAGCCAGCAGGCGCTGCCTTTTTGGCAGGTTCGCCACGGTCCTTGCGGTGAGGAAGCTTCCAGGAGCCCTGGTCCACATCTGGCTCATCCACTGCGCGATCACTGTTGCAGCGAACGTACAGCTCATCCTTCCCGACGACCACCTGATTGCCCGGGGTGCCGTAGAGCTTCTGGTCATGACGCCCGCCGATCAAGCGGTAGCCTTCAGACCCGCATAGACGCTCGGCTCGACTCTCACACGATTTTTTCTGCGCGCATTTGATGACGTAGCTTCCGTCGACACGCTCGGTGACACGAGCCGCAGCGCAAGCCGTGACTGCCAGCAAAACCAGTACGAAGCCGACGCGCATGATGCGGACGGCTTACGATCACTCCCGCAGCCCGTCAACGCGTGGGGTAGCTAAGATCATCACTGCTGCCAAGGTTTCCGTCCTCGCCTGGTGAGAGCACTCGAAACTGCGCCTCGTCACAAACGAGTCGGAGCTGACCGCCCCAAGGATCCGAGCGTTCCACCGAGGGGTCGAGTGCACCGTCGGCGATCAGCTGACTCACCGTGGGACAACCCTCCGGATGCGAGTCGCGCCAGGACTGAGCCCCTTCCAGAAATACGCGAGAGCGTTGCTCGAGCTCGTTGTCCGAGGAGTGCGCAAACGTCGGGCGAGCCACCAACGTGACTCCGACCAACACCAGAAGCCCAAGGCCCCCGGCCAACGCCAACTCCGTAACAGTGAATCCTCGACGAGTCTTCCCGAGATGGGCCATGACAGCAACTGAAGCAACAAGCGTACCGCTCCACAAATGAGCGCGATTCATGGCAAACCCGCGGGGTTGGGTCGTTTCGGTCACAGCGACCCGAGGCCGAAGCCAGACAGGTTGTCTTGGTCGGCGTGGCCAGGTCGCGCTGTCTTGACAATCTGTCAGCGCGCAATCTCGACTGCCGTCGCTGCGTCAACAGGTCCTGAAATAGACGCGAGCCGCTCAGGGTTACCCCGAAGCGGCTCGTGACTTGGCGCGTCGACTGCAAACTAGTTCTGCGAACGCCGGCGACGACTCACCCAGGCGAGCCCAAGAGCGAGCGCAGCGAGCGCCCCCAGACCACGACCGCTGGCGCCGTTAGCGAGGCGACAGCCGCAACCATTGTTGGCCGTGCCTAGCTCGTCAACACCACCACCGTTGGCGGTGTTGCCGGAACCGGGGGCAGCACCAAGGTGCACACCACCTCCGGTACCACTAGTTGCTCCGGCGCCGGTTGCTCCACTACCAGGTCCGGTGCTCGTGCCGCAGGAGACGTATCCCTCCGCCGAGACCTTGCAGTCCGGGCAGCTCGCCTTATCGACGGCCTTGCACGGATCGCTGCAGTTGCCCGAAACCTGATCGCAAGTGGTCCCCGCGGGACAGACTTTGTCCTTGCAGACAGCCGTCGTGCAGCGGCCTTTGCCGTCGCATGCTGGACGAGCCGGATCACCGCAGCCCATGCAGGCACAGCTGGGAATGCAGGCTCCCCCGTCGCAGACGTAGTTGTCACCGCAGGAGACTCCCTGACAGGGATCGAGACAGGCGCCGGCAAGGCACTGCATGCCCGCTGGACAGACCACGCCGTCGCAGCCGCCGATACACTTTCCTGCAGAGCAGCGTTGACCTTGCACGCACTCGGTGGTCGCGCAGGCCGTCTCGACGCAGAAGCCCGCGCGAGAGCCCGTGTAGACACAGGTCTTGCCCGTTGCGCATTTGAACTCACCCGAGGCGCAGCTCCTGATGCACATGCCCTTGTCGCAGATCTCGCCGGGGTTCGGACAGGTTGCACCATCGTCGATCACGTCGTTGCAATCATTGTCCCAGCCGTCACAGGTCTCCGGGCCCGGCTTAAAGCGAGAGCGACAACCGGGCTTCTGCCCCGCTTGCTTGACGCACTCGGTGGTGCCGAGCGCGCAAACCCCCTTGAGCGGCGCACCGGCATCATCCGTAGCGGCGCAGGGCTGACCACCACCGGAGCACTGGATGCCTGACACCTTGAAGACGAAGTCGTTGAAATCGCCATCGTTGCCACTGTCCCAGCCAACGGGCTGTTTCATTGACGGGTACGTGGCCTTCAGCGTGGTCAGCATCGGGCTGAACTCCGTGTCGGAATGGGGCATGTCCTCGAACGCCATGTAGAACGTTCCGGGGAATTTCTTCGACGGATAGATCAGTACGCTGATCCAGTTGTTGCCCCCTTGAAGCGTGCTCGTAGCGTTCCACTTCTGCTCGGACCACTTCGACTGCGGGCAGAACGAGGTCGGGTTACCCATGAAGCCGAACCCGATCTTCTGGCCCGCGCAGGCAAGATACGCGGGATTGGTCCGAATACTGGCGAGGGATCCTGTCAGTGGCCTAAGCATGCCCATCTGAATCGTGGGCAAGAAGCCGCTGTCATTGTTAAAGAACTCACCCCAGTTCTCACTAGGTAGTGGCGGTTTGCCGGGGGTCTGCGCGCGGTCGTTGAAATACTTCAACATGTCCGCCGCACTAATCAGAACTTGGAAATTCCCGCCTACGCCGGGCGCCGTATCCGCGCAGTACCAACCAAAATCCACACCGCAGGAGCCGCCGCGCAACAACAGAGAACCGTCCAAGCCGCAGAGCGGGGAAAACGTGGCCGGTTGGCTGTAGGCGTCTGCCACGGCGTTGATCGCCCCTGCACCTTCCCAGGTATCAAAGAAGTTCTGAAGCCCCAGCGAATCAAGGTTGAACTGGTTCGGCTGGAAAGTGTAGTCGTGCGATTTGGTCTGATCGATCGGCACGACCGTGCCGTCCGGTTCGGTCACCTTGGCCCCAGCTGGGGACACAAGACAGGCGGCACCACAGGCCAGGCCCAAAGCGACAAGCGACGAATAGCGGAAGGTCATGGTTCGGCTCCTCAGGACAATGGACCACGCTCCGGGGCGCGGGCGTGGGCTAGGGCAAGAATGCAGTTGGATGCGCGCCCATGGCTGCGGGACTGTGAGCCTCGGGCGATCCTGCCGATTCTAGCAGAATCACCCGAGAGAGTAGCAATCCGCAGCAAGCAATTCTGACTTGCCAATGGCTTTAGCCAGTGCCAGCGCAGAATCTCAGCCCTGCTGGACTCCAGCCTTGCCCAACACCTCCCGACAGTGCCACCAATGACCACAACCGATGCTCTCTTGACCCCGGCGGCCCCCAAAACGCCACTGGCGCTGCCGCGCGCTCGGGCCTAGGGGACCTTTGCCGTGACCGAGCGCCCCGCCCAACCCTTTCGCCCATGGTTGCTGCCCCCGAAGGGCACGCCCTTTTTTCCTGACCCTCGGGAGATGTCGGAGCAGGACGGGCTGATTGCGGTGGGAGGGAGCCTTGAGCCCGCGTGGCTGCAGCTCGCCTATCGTGAGGGGCTCTTTCCTTGGTTTGAGGCGGACCAGCCGATCCTCTGGTGGTCGCCCGAGCCTCGCACCGTGCTGCGTGCCTCCAACCTGCACGTGTCCCGTAGTCTCCAGAGGGAGCTCACGCGCGGTCGCTTCGAGCTCCGCAGCGACACGGACTTTCGCGGAGTCATGGTCGGTTGCGCGCACAGAGCTGAAGGCACTTGGTTAACGAGCGTGATGCAAGGGGCCTATGCTCAACTTCACCGGCTTGGGCACGCGCACAGCATCGAAGTTTGGATGGATGGGGAGCTGGCGGGCGGGCTGTACGGAGTTCACGTCGGCGCCGTCTTTGCCGCAGAGAGCATGTTCCATCGTCGCACCAATGCGTCCAAGCTCGCGCTCGTGGCGGCCGTACGCACCCTCGCGCGTGCCGGCATTGAGCTGATCGACGTCCAGTTTCTCACGCCACACCTCGAGAGTCTCGGCGCAGAGGAAATCCCACGCGGCGCCTACCTGAGTGAACTCAAGTCACTCAGGGAGGTTCCGCGCGACTGGCCGTCGGGACCGCTCGATTGGCGCTAGCGACCGGCAGCGCGCGCGGTCGCAGCAGCGCGCGCTGATTCGCGAGTGCAAACCGAGTCAGCCTCCAGGCGCCGAGGGTCCCGTCTCGCCCGTCGGCGGCAAAGACCGCAGCGATTGCTCAATGCGGCGCGACCGCATGTTGATGAGCTCGATCACCAACGAAAACGCCATCGCGAAGTAGACGTAGCCGCGACTGATGTGCTGGTCGAAGCCTTCAGCCGTCAGCATCACGCCGACCAGAATCAGGAAGGCCAGCGCCAAAACCTTGATGGCGGGGTTCTGATCGACGAAATCCGAAATCGCACCGCTGAACACCATCATGACGATCACCGCGATGATGACCGCCGTGATCATGACGGGGATCGCGCGAGCCATACCCACCGCGGTGATCACGGAATCTAGCGAAAAGACCAGGTCAATCACCACGATCTGAGCGATCGTCCAAATGAAGCGGGTGGGCGCCTTGGCCTCACCCTTGGCGTCATTCGCATGTTCGGGTGAGGTCTTTTCGTGGATCTCGTGAGTGGCCTTGGCAATGAGAAAGAGCCCACCGCCCACCAGGATGAGATCCTTGCCGGACAGTCCATGACCAAACAGCTGAAAGAAATCCTGAGTCAGCCCCATCACCCAGGTGATGCCGAGCAGCAGCCCGATCCGCGCAAAGAGCGCTAACCCAAGACCGACGAAGCGCGCCCGGGGCCGCTCGTTGGGGGGAAGCTTGCCGGTCAGGATCGACAAAAATACCAGATTGTCGATCCCAAGCACGATCTCGAGGACCGTGAGGGTGGCAAGCGCGATCAGGTTCTCCCATGTAAAGAGCGCGAACATCGCGGCGGACTCTATCAGAGCCGCCCTCGCGCGATCCTACTCGAAACCACCGTTCGTACCGAAATGCCAACTGCCCCAGCGTCCCCATGGCGTCCGTGGCCCCCGGACCAACTCGGCCCGTGCACCTAATACTCCAGCCCGTGCGAGAATTGACCGTGAGTCTCGATGGTCTGCCTCCGGCACGCGGCTCCGAGCAAGCCTTAACCACCTGTAACTACAAATAAAACATTCCATCCCGAGAAATAGTCAGCTGTACCACTGTTTTCCGACCGGATAGGTGCTACTTATCATGGAGACATGACTCCAGCCGCTAGCCCACCCGCGCCGGTTGTGCCGCCCGAGCGCCTGACCCATCTTCGGCAGCTCGAAGCCGAGAGCCTCCACATCCTGCGCGAGGTCGCCGCCGAGTTTCAGAACCCGGTGATGCTTTACTCCATCGGCAAAGACAGCGCGGTGATGCTGCACCTGGCGCGCAAAGCGTTCCACCCGGGCAAGCTTCCCTTCCCGCTCTTGCACATCGACACCACCTGGAAGTTTCGCGAGATGATCACATTTCGCGACAGCTTCTGCAGGCAGCACGGTTTCGATCTGCACGTGCATCGCAATGAGCAGGCAGTCGCCGACGGTATCAATCCCTTTGACTACACGAGTCAGAAGTACACCACGGTTCTCAAGACCCACGCGCTGCTTGAGGCACTCGAGCAGGGTGGTTACGATGCAGCCTTTGGTGGTGCACGGCGTGATGAAGAAAAGTCGCGGGCCAAAGAGCGCGTCTATTCCTTCCGCGACAGATTCGGTCAATGGGATCCCAAAAACCAGCGCCCGGAACTGTGGAGCCTCTACAATTCCAGGTTGGATCGGGGCGAGAGCATCCGCGTCTTTCCGTTGTCCAATTGGACGGAGCTCGACATCTGGCTCTACATTTACCTGGAAAACATCGAGATCGTCCCGCTGTACTTCGCTGCCGAACGTCCCGTGGTTGAGCGCGACGGGCAGCTCATCATGGTCGACGATGAGCGCATGCGCCTCCTGCCCGGAGAGACCCCGCAGCTTGAGTGGGTGCGCTTTAGGACCTTGGGTTGCTACCCGCTGACGGCCGCCGTCCGCTCGACAGCGACGACGCTGCCCGCCATCATCGGCGAGATGATCGCGACTCGCTATTCTGAGCGAGCAGGCAGGTTGATCGATCACGACGAAGAAGCCTCGATGGAGTTGAAGAAGCGCGAAGGGTACTTCTGAGCCCAATGGATCCCACCATGCACCGACCCACTTTGGATCTCACTAGCGATCAGGATGTCCTTGAGCACCTCCGGCTGCACCAGGCCAAGGAGCTGCTTCGGTTCACGGCTGTCGGCTCCGTCGATGACGGCAAGAGCACCCTGATTGGACGCCTGCTGCACGACACCTCCCAGGTCTACGAAGACCAGCTCAGCGCGGTCCGCAAGGCGACCACCAAGCGCGGCGACGTCGAGCTCGATTACTCACTGTTTACCGACGGGCTCAAGGCCGAGCGCGAGCAGGGCATCACGATCGACGTCGCCTATCGCTATTTCACGACTGAAAAGCGCAAATTCATCATCGCTGACACGCCTGGCCACGTTCAGTACACGCGCAACATGGCGACGGGCGCATCCACGGCCAACCTCGCGATCGTGCTGATCGACGCCCGGCTGGGAGTACTGCCCCAGTCGCGGCGCCACGCCTTCATCGCGTCGCTGTTGGGGATCCCCCACCTGGCGGTCTGCATCAACAAGATGGATCTGGTCGACTTTGACCAGGCGGTGTTCGAGGCGATCCGCAAGGAATTCTCGAGCTTTGTGACGGAGCTCGGATTTCGCGACACGGTGTTCATTCCCGTCAGCGCCAAGCACGGAGACAACGTCGTCAACCCGAGCACGCGCGCTGCGTGGTACTCGGGTCCGACCCTGCTGACGCACCTCGAAAGCGTGGTGATCGCGCACGATATCGACCACAGCAGTCTGCGCTTGCCGGTGCAGTATGTGCTCCGTCCAAACCTCGACTACCGAGGTTTTGCAGGCACGTTGTCATCTGGCACCATCAAGCCCGGGGACGAAATCACGGTATTACCGTCCGGTAAGACCAGCCGGGTGACGCACGTCGATGCCTTCGAGGGACCGCTTGAACAAGCCACTGCGCCGATGAGCATCACGGTCCGTATCGCCGATGAGGTCGACATCAGTCGCGGGGACATGCTGGTGCATTCGCACGATCGACCGCGCGTCACTCGACAGTTTGACGCCATGTTGGTGTGGATGAGCGCCAAACCGCTCGATCCCGGTCGTGGCTACTTGCTCAAACATACGACGCAGACCGTGCGAGCCGAGGTGGCGTCCGTGACCCACCTGATCGATTTGGAGACGCTGGCGCGCGTGCCTGCAGAGCGCTTCGAACTCAATGACATCGGCCGGGTGTCACTCAAGACCCGCAAGCCCCTGTTCGTCGATCCGTACACGACGAATCGAGGCACGGGCGCCTTCATTCTGATCGAAGCGTTGTCCAACGACACCGTGGCGGCGGGCATGATCGTGGACACGAGCGACACGGCGCCGGGCGCAACCGACGACGCAAGCGAGCAGGAATCTTGGGTGACCAGCGCTGAGCGGAGGGCACGCCTAAAGCAGTCCGGCGCGGTGGTCTGGCTGGAGGGCAAAGCCGACGCGCGGCGCTTCCTCGCAAAGACCTTGGAGCGCGCGGCATTCGATGAGCAACGCCTCGCGGTGGTGCTCGACTCCTCGGACCAAGCTGCGCAGTCTGGCTCGGCCGAGACGCTGTCCAAGCGGTGGCCAGAGCAGGTGCGGCGATTGGTAGGCGCCGGCTTCATCACGATCGTCAACGCCGTCGATAGGGACCTGGAGGGCCCCCTACGCGCTGAACATGGCAACCTAGTGTTTGCTGCGGCCGCCACCGGCGAACCTGAGTGGACCGCTCGTCGCGTACTGGATCGAATTGCAGCGGCAAAACTGTTCGACGACCTGACAGACTGAGCACGGTTTCGGCCCCGGCTGGATCCAGACAGTAGCTTGCTGCCCCTCAACCAGCCGGACTGGTTGCGTCGGAGCGGTGGGGCAGTAGGGTTCGCCTCCGCCATCGCTGGCGGGGAACGCAGCCATGGACGCCACGGTCGAGCCCTCACTTCCCGACGAAGCCCTCACGGAATCCGCCCCCACCCGGAGTGCAGAGCTGGCGCCTGTGCGGAGCCGCGCCCGATGGCTGCTGCTCGGCGTTCCAACGCTTGCGCATGTGGCAGGAGACTTCTATCGCCGGGGCGAGCGTATCCTTGGGTTTTCCGGTTACCATCGCCTCACCTACCTGGGCGCGCTCGCCGAGAGCCTGGTGGTGGGTGCGCTGCTGCTGCTCGCAGCCAGTCGCTCGGGTCGAGGCTGGCGTTGGGTGTTTGGCGTGCTGTTCGTGCTGGAGTTCACGCTGGCGTTCGGCGGGCAGCATTACTTCTTCGAGCAGTACAACGCGTACCTCAACCAGGACATCTCAGCCTTCGCCGCCAATCTGATGGGCAGCGTGTTCAATCAGCTACTCGCTGACCTTCCGAACTATGCTCACGCCAAACTCCCGCCGCTGGTCTTTGGTTGCTTGCTAGTCGTGGCTACGCGCGCCGCGTTGCAAGTCCCCCGGCGAGTCGAGCGCGCTGCCGTCGTTTTGGCGCCACTGGCGCTCGTGGCAGCCCTGTTTATTCCGACCCATTTTCGGCAGCAGCAGGCCTCGACGCCCGACGTGCTGTACCTGTCTGCCATCGGTGGCCTGATCCGTACTGATCTAGGACTTACCGAACAATCCGGGCAAGTCCGCCCGCGCTCGCGCAAATCTCTGCCGGTGCCAAAACTGGAGCCAAAACTGGCGAGCCCTCGCAATGTGCTGCTGGTTCAGCTGGAAAGCGTGCGTGCCGACGCTACCTGCGTCGAATACTCGCCCGATTGCCGGCGCACGGAGTCCACCAATCGACTCTTTCCGAATCGCTATCCGCTGACTCAGGTGCGCGCTCTCGACTCCTGCACAGCCATCTCGGCAGCAGTGCTGTGGGGCGGGCTGTTGCCAACTGAGTCGCAAGAGACGCTGCATACCTGGCCACTCACGTTCGACTACGCCAGAGCTGCTGGCTACCACACGGCGTATTTTACATCGCAGAACATGATGTTCGGCAATTCGCGGCTGTGGGTGGAAAACCTTGGCGTCGAGCGCCGCTTCACGGCCACCGATCTCGATCCGGCCGCTGATCTCGACACCGGCGCCCCTGAACGTTTGCTGGCGCAGCGACTGATGCACGAGTTCGAGACCCTAAAAGAGCCGTATTTTGCCCTGGTGCAGCTCTCGAATGCGCATTTTCCTTACTACTTGGAGGAGTCAGGACCGCAGCCCTTCCAGCCCACGTCGCTCTCCAAATCCCCTAAGGAGAATCAGAAGTTCTTCAACTACTACCTGAACGTCGTCTACCAGCAGGACATCCAGGTGGCTCGGTTCCTCGAGCACATGCGTCGGCAGGCGAGCGGCAAGCGGACGGTCGTCGTTTACACGAGTGACCACGGCGAGGCGTTCCGTGAGCACAACAACATGGGCCATACATACAGTGTGCTCGAGGAAGAGATTCGAGTGCCCGGATGGATCGACGCGCCCGAGGGAACTCTCACCTCGGATGAAATCGCGGCCCTACGCGCCAAACGCAATGTGCCGCTCACGCACGCGGATCTCGCAGTGACCATGATTGATCTGCTCGGCGTTCTCGACGCTCCAGGTATCGCCCGCTTTCGCAGCAAGCTCGCGGGCGATAGCGTCCTGCGCCCCGAACGACAGCAGCGCATCCTGCCCTTGACCAACTGCTCCAGCCTCTGGAGCTGCGCGTTCGAAAACTGGGGGCTACTCGCGGGCAACAAGAAGCTGGAAGCCCGCGAATGGGACTTTAGCTGGCACTGTTGGGATCTCGAACAAGACCCCAAAGAACAGCACGATCTCGGAGCGGCAGCCTGCCCAGAGCTCGTCGCCTACGCGAAGCAAACCTTCGGCAGACTCCCGGGGCGTGGCCGTAAGACTCCGTAGAGGCCTAGCTCAATAGAAGGTCTAACGGCGCCTAGCGGACGAGCAGACCGTAGGCGAGACACAGTACAAACGGCATCAGCAGCCATGCGAGCGGCTTGAGTGGACTCTCGACACCGGGAGAACCGGGCATGCCGTAGTCAGCAGGAACGACGCGTGAGCCATCGTGCACGGCGTCGGTCGCGCTGTCGCCACGCGAGCGACCAGAGAGCTTGGGGAACCCCGACGGGGACTTCGAATCGGCCATGACGAGACGCTCTTAGCACGCGGTGTGCGGCAGGGGTGGGCTCCCGAGCGCCAGCGCGGACCGTTTCTGACTGAATTCCACCGAAAGCCCAGATTCGACCCACTGGCCGCGCCTGACTCGCTGACGCTACGCCCGTCAGGAGTCGGGGCAATCGCCCAGGCGGAGACGGATTGCCATGACTGCGCTGAAAGCCACCGCGCGGCACCAGGGTCCCCGCGGCAGCCCAGAGCGCCGACCCGTTACTTGAGTGGTCCTGGCTTGAAGGTTCCGCAGGGGAACTCAACGTCAACCTGGTGGTCGCCAGATTTGATGGTCTTACAGGAAGCGCCCATCAATTCCACGTGGGTCAAGTCGGTCACGCGCCAACCGTCGGTAGCCTGGTAGGTAAGCGCTTTTCCGTCGAGCGAGACCTTGCCGCTGGACTCCTTACCCTTTTCGATCGCTCCGCTTAGCGTCAGGACGCAGGAGCGCACTCCATCAATGATCTCGGCAAAGGCTGACTGGAGCTGCGCGGCATTGTTGGCCGCATAATACGGGGCTGGCGCGGCTGAGTCTACCGCGAGACCTCGTCCCACATTTGCCATCGCCTGCAGGTGGTCGGCGCCCACTTCGCTGCCGACCGAGATGATGAAGGTGGACACGCCGGCGCCATAGGCACGTGTGGCGGCTGCCAAGGCCTCAGCGCGGCCTTCGGGATTGCCCGCGGGCGAATTGGGATTTGGTTTTTCGCAAGTGTCCGGCTCGCCGTCGGTGGCAAGCACGATCACCTTGGGCCCCGGCTCCTTGTAGTCCTTGAACCAAGTCATCACCGCGTCGATCGCGTCCCCGGTTGGGGTCTCATTTTTGACCGTGTCCGCGGCATAGCTGGCGCCAATCGCGGCGGCGTTATTGAGTGCAGGCTTGACTTCAGTGAGCGATGGGCACGGCTTCCCCGACGGTTGCCCGTCGCCCGCACCCACTCCCTGCGGGCCAGAATACAGCTCAATCCCGAAACGGACTTCCTTCTCAAGAGTTGGAACAAAGCCCGTCGTAGCGTTCATCAATGCGCTGTGAACCACGTTCCAACGCGAGTCCGAGCCGAACGTCGTAGACATACTCCCAGATTGATCCACCAGGACCACAACCGTTGGCACCTGCTTTGAGAAATCGACGTGCGAGGAAACGCACGCATCGCCACCCGAGTCCGTCTTGCCGGCATCAGGCAGTACCAAACCGCCAGCGTGACATCGCCCTGCGGTGCAGGTGGCACCACCCGAGCAGTCACTCGACTTGACACAATCCGCGACGCAGGCAGCTCCGCCGCCGCAGTAGGTTCCGCCGGTACAGTCCTTGTCGGAAGCACAGCTGCCTCCGCACTTGGCCGCAAGCGCGCCGTCACAGGGATCCTTACCTGAAAGGCAGTGACCGGACTTGCCGCAAACCCCCGAGCTATCGCAACTCGGACCAGCCGAACTGCAATCAGCGGTGCAGCTTCCAGACGCGCAGAACAGCCCGGTGCTGCAGTCGCGGTCAATAGCGCACTTGGCTCCACAAGCGCTGCCGAGACTTGCCGGGCAAGTGCTCGTGCCCTTGCCGGTGTCATCGCTACTACAGCCACCGAAGCCGGCGGCCACAGCGAGAGCTACGAGTGGGATGGCAGCCAGCCAGCGGAGAGTTGAGACGGGTCGCCAGGCGCTGAAGGATTGAAGGGCCATCCAACAAGTGTACCACTGGTACAATTCCGGAGGGAATCCGTCCGCGTGCGCTCCTCCGACGCTGGGCGCGGCGGCGGGGAAAACCTGAGCAGATTCGCGTGTACACCCGCGCGGACGGCGCGACTGGGGAGCTTGATGCAGGGCGGTGATTGCAGCGAAGCTTGATTTAAGCACTGCCAAATGCGCGAACCGCAGGGCGCCATCCGACGTCGGCTCGGCTCCCGGGGTTCGCGGGTGAATGAGGAGGCGTTAGCGCCCGAGGTATTCGCGCAGGATGACGAGCATCCGGCGAAGCGGTTCGGCCGCGCCCCACAGAAGCTGATCACCAACGGTGAAGGCCGTCAGATACTCACCGCCCATTTGCATCTTGTGGACGCGGCCAATCGGCACCGTCAGTTGTCCAGACACCGCGGTCGGCGTCAACTCAGCGAGGGTGGCAGAGCGCTCGTTGGCGACGAATTTGACCCAGTCATTGGCGCCGCGAAGCAGGCCTTCGATCTCGTCGAGCGGGATGTCCCGCTTGAGCTTGATCGTCAGACCCTGCGAGTGGCAGCGCATAGCGCCAACGCGAACACACAAACCGTCAACGGGGATGGTCTGTGTCGTGCCGAGGATCTTGTTGGTCTCAACGAGGCCCTTCCATTCCTCTTTGGTCTGTCCGGCATCAACACCCTTGTCGATCCAGGGGATCAAGCTTGCTGCGAGGGGCGCGCCAAAGTTCTTGCTGGGAAAGCTGGGCGAACGCAGGGACTCGGTCAACGCTCGTTCCAGCACCAGCGCGCTCTTACCCGCGTCAGCCAACAGCGGTTGCGCCACCAGACCGAGGTCGCGCATCTGCTGCGCAAGCTCCTTCATATTGGCTGCGCCGGCGCCGGAGGCCGCTTGATAGGTCATGCTGCTGAGCCACTCAACGTGACCCGCGCGAAACAGTCCACCGAGCGCCATCAGCATCAAGCTGACGGTGCAATTGGCGCCGACGAACGTCTTCTGACCGCCGGTGAGACCGTTCTTGATGACGTCCAGGTTGACCGGATCGAGGATCAGAACGGCTTCGTCCTTCATTCGCAACGTCGAGGCGGCGTCAATGAAGTAGCCCGCCCAGCCGCGCGCGCGGAGCTGAGGATAAACCTCCGTCGTGTAGTCGCCGCCCTGACAAGTGATCAGTACGTCAAACTTGGACAGTGCGTCGACATCCTTGGCATCGCCAAGTGGCCGCGCGCCACCACCAACGTCCGGGCCATTGCCGCCAACGTTCGATGTTGAAAAGAAGGTGACGTCGACACCGTCGAAGTCCTTCTCCGCAAGCATTCGATCGAGCAGGACCGAACCGACCATTCCTCGCCAACCAATGAATCCGACCTTGAGCATGGGGTTGCGGAATTGTGCATGAAACTCGCGTTAGCGCAAGCCCATGGGCCGGTCGATGCGTCGAATGTGGACCCAATTCGCAGCCACAGGCCCTGCCTCGTGGGCCGCCGACGACGACGCGGTCCTAGGCGGGCTCGAAGTCGAGCGCCCGGATCTCGCTGCAGTCCGCCCGTAAGGCCTGCGCGACAGTGACGTGTGCTGGGTGGACCTGATACGCATCGAGCGCCGCGCGGTCCGCCAAGGTGACGAGCAAGCCCAGCTGAAATCCCGCGGAGCGTCCCGAAAAATCGAGCCCGACCTCAAGCCTCACAATCCCCGGGACAGTCTCACGCAGGGACTTTAGTCCAGCAATGTGTTCGTTGTGACGTTCTGCCGCGATCTCTTCGCGGAGCTTGAACCACACCAGATGCTCTACCGTCATTGGGATGTCCTCGGGGCCTAAAGGCTCTCCGTGCCCCCTGCGGGGTCACGGCTCAAGAGGGCGCATCCCACAGCCCCGGGTGGGGCGTCAAGTCCGCGCAGCGCATCGGAAACACAGAAACTGCGAAACGCAGTCGAAACAAATAGCGCTCTTCTGTTTCACAATCATTTCGCTTCGGTTACGAATTGATTGCAACAAGGCGTCTAAACCGCGATTTCGACCAACTGAAACAATCATGATTGCGGGCTAATTTCAGGGGGCTAGTTCGCGTCCCATGCCGAAAATCGACGCTGGTGACACGGCCTGGATGCTCATGTCGACGGCCCTGGTGCTCGTCATGATCCCAGGGCTCGCGCTCTTCTATGGTGGACTCGTGCGGACGAAGAATGTCATCTCGACATTCATGCACACTCTGGTCGCACTCGGAGTAGTGACGATCCAGTGGGTCTTCTTCGGATACTCCCTGGCCTTCGGACATGACATCGGAGGAGTCATTGGCGGCCTTGACCACCTCTTCCTGAACGGGGTGGGACTCGACCCCCGGGTTGGGATGACGATCCCCCACCTGTTGTTCATGGCCTACCAGCTCATGTTCGCGGCGATTACCCCGGCGCTAGTCTCGGGTGCATTCGCTGAGCGAATCAGCTTCAAAGCCTACCTGCTGTTCACGGTGCTCTGGTCCACTCTGGTCTATGATCCCATGGCTCACTGGCTCTGGGCGCCAGGCGGTTGGCTCGCCAAGCTGGGTGCGCTCGATTTTGCGGGCGGCATTGTCGTTCATGTCACCTCGGGCGTGTCAGCACTCATCTTCGCGTTGGTGCTCGGCAAGCGCCTCGGCTATCCGCGAGAAAAATCGGTTCCGCACAACCTGACGATGACGATGCTGGGCGCCGGACTGCTTTGGTTCGGCTGGTTCGGCTTCAACGGCGGCAGTGCGTTAGCTGCTAACGGAACGGCCGTGCTGGCGCTCGTCAACTCGCAGCTGGCAGCAGCCGCGGGAGCACTGGTCTGGATGAGTATCGACATGGGCCGTTGGGGCAAGGCCAGCGGACTCGGTTTCGCTTCGGGCTTCGTCGCGGGTCTTGCCACTGTCACCCCGACCGCTGGCTTCGTTGGTCCGATGGCGGCCCTCGCGATCGGTGCCTTTGCGGGCGGCGCTTGCTACGGGGGCGTCATGCTCAAGGAGAAACTCGGATACGACGACAGTCTCGACGCCTTCGGCGTTCACGGCGTGGGCGGCATCGCTGGTTCGTTGCTGCTGGGCGTGTTCGCTCGCGTCATTTGGAATCCTGCTGGCGCCAACGGGCTCATCACGGGTCACACCAAGTTCTTCAACGTGCAGGTCCTAGCGGTGTTGGCCTCAGTTGCTTACACCGTGGTCGTCACGTTCGGGCTGCTCAAGCTACTTCAGGCAACCGTCGGACTGCGAGTTGAGTCAGACACGGAGCGCGAGGGCCTCGACGTGAATTTGCACGGGGAGGTCGGTTACGCCATGGGCTCTGCCGTGGCTGGACACAGCGCGACCCCGATGGATCAGGACGAGCAGGTGCTCGGCTCGCGCCTGGCGGAGATCTAGTCGCTCGCGTCGGGGTGTTGCAGCCCGTGCAACACCTCGACCAATCCTTGGCACAGCGCGTCCGTGACGCGACGAAATCCAGACGCGCTGTCAAGGAGCTGCTGGTTGAGTTCGAACTCCAGGCCTGCGTAACGAGTCCGTGGGAATTCCCCACGAAGTGCCGTTGGCAGGGCATTGGAGACGCCTGCATAGGGCTCGTTCATCGCGACGCGCAGCTGGGGCAGATGCACGGCCAGGTGTCGCCGGAGCCTTGAGGCAATTAAGCTCTCCAAGGCGTGCGACGGATCGTAGAGCAGGCCGAGCTGCACACGCCGCACCTCACCCCGCAGGATGGGCGTGAAGGTGTGAGGCGCAAGGTGCACGATGCGCGAGCCAGTGGCAATCCCACTCTTGACGTGCGCGCGAACGCGAGCCCAATGCGGTCGGTGTAGCTCGGCCAGCATCCGCTCCCGCTCGCTTGGACTGAGCCTACACGAAACGACTGAGAAGAGGTCCGCATGGTCCTCAGTGCGATTGGCATCGCACAGCAATCGCGAATGCTGAGCGGCGTGGAGCGGAGCGTCAAAGGTCTTTGCCATGGCTTTGGCCACGGCGAGGGCACCGGGATCCCAGCCGCGATGAGTGGCGATGAGTCGTCGAAACGGCTCGGCGATCCAAGAGTATTGCTCAGGCACACTACAAGAGGCATGCTCGCAGGTGACGATCACCTGCGGGGGAGCGCCCTGAGCGGACCGCGGCACGTCAGCTCTCCGAACTGGGCTTGGCCGCTAACAACGCAGCGTACTTGGGATCCTCATCGACCAGGACGTCTACACCTCCCAGGGCCACGGCCGCAGCCAGATGCTCACGAGCGGCCGCGGTCTCCCCGAGTTCAAACTCAGCCTGACCAAGCCGCAATAGCGGATAGGGAGTGGCTGCTCCCTCGGGACAGCGCAGACAGCGGGTCAGCGCCTCACGCGCAGAATCGTATTCCCCGGCCAGCCAGAAGGCATCACCAAGCGCGATGTAGACCCAGGTCGACGCCTTCCAGGTCTCCCGTGGCTCGGGAAGCAAGTCAAACGCCTGTTCGTACGCAAGCAACGCCGTATCAACGTTCCCCGCCGCAACCAGGGCATCGCCCCGCTTGCAATGCTCAATAATCTGGGCCTCTAACTCAGCCGGAAGGCGCATGGCGCTAGGAATTGCAGCACTAGAGCCGACCCCTGTCAAACCACGTCCGTAGCCCCGTCCGGCCCTCACGCCTTGGGGGGTTGCTGCGGTCCACGACCCACACCCGTATGCCGAACATCCTGCCCTCGGACCATGAAGACGACCATCTCGGAGATATTCGTGGCGTGGTCTGCGATCCGCTCGATGCATTTACCAATCGACTGAATCCGCGTCGCGCATTCAACCTGACTGGGATTGGCGACCATCTGGGCAACCAGCTCGGGAAACAGCTGAGCGTACAGCGCATCCACGGCGCCATCCCGAGCAGCGACCTGCTCGGCCTTGACCGCGTCACCGGCGACGAAAGCGTCAAAGGCATCCCTCACCATTCCATGAGTGACCTCTGCCATGCGGATGATGACGGCCGCGCTCGGAGCAACCCCGCTGTCCCCCAGCTCGATCACCCGAGAACAGATGCTGACAGCGAGATCCCCAATCCGTTCGATGTCGGTCGTCAGCTTCAACGCCGAAGTGATGAAGCGAAGATCGGAGGCCACCGGCTGACGCCGCGCCAAGATCCTCAGACTGAGCTCATCGATCGTGATCTCGAGTCGATCGATTTCCTCGTCGCGTTTCAACGCTGACTGAGCGAGCAGAACATCGCGCGAGCGAAAAGCCTCAATCGCAACGCTGAGTAGCTCCTCAACCTGGGCACCCATAAAGAGCACCTTTTCGCGAAGATCCTCAAGCTCATGCTCGTAGTCTCTGTCGGTGTGGCGTTGCATCGTTGGTACCATCAACCGAACCTACCGGTAATGTAGTCTTCCGTTCGGCGTTCTTTCGGGCGAGTAAAGATTACGTCTGTCTCGGCGAATTCGACAAGGGTCCCCATGTAGAAGAACGCCGTGTAATCGGCCACGCGCGCAGCCTGCTGCATATTATGCGTCACGATGACCATCGTGTAGTTCGCCCTCAGCTCATGAATGAGCTCTTCGACTCGGGCGGTCGCGATCGGATCGAGAGCCGAACAGGGCTCATCCATCAACAGCACCTCAGGCTCCAGCGCCAGGGAGCGCGCCATGCAGAGCCGTTGCTGCTGGCCCCCAGACAGGCTCGCGCCCGAGCGACCGAGATTGTCCTTGACTTCGTCCCAGAGCGCGACTTGACGCAGCCGCCGTTCAACCACTTCGTCGGAGTGGGTAATGCGCATTCCGTTGAGTCGAAGCCCCGCCAGCACATTGTCGCGAATGCTCATGGTCGGAAACGGATTGGGTTTCTGGAAAACCATGCCCACCCGTCGACGCACAAGAACCGGGTCAATGTCGCGTGCGTTGATGTCGGCCTCATCGAGCAGCACGCGTCCGGAACAGTTGGCGGTCGGAGTCACTTCATGCATTCGATTCAAGCAGCGAATGAACGTGGATTTGCCGCAACCGGATGGCCCGATAATGGCTGTGACCTTGCGCTCCTCAACGGGCAAGTCGATACCCTTCAGGATTTCCGACGCGCCAAAACCCGCGCGCAGGCCCTCGGTGCGCATCTTGGTCGAGGCGGCAGTGGACGTGCCCTCCGAGTGAGCGCGGCCGCGCAGGGCCTGCGATGGCGCACTCGCACGGTTCGGACGGGCCGCGACCAAGGAGTCACTCTCGCGAGCGGTTTCAGTACGAGTAGCCTGTTGACCGAAACTCATGGTTACCTCACTCGATTTCGGACAACAACGCGAGCGAGCACGTTCAATCCGAGGATCATTACGACCAAGACCAGGGCTGCCGACCAGGCCTGGCGATGCCAGTCCTCGTAAGGCGACACCGCATAAGTGAAGATCTGCACCGGTAGCGACGCAGTAGGTTCGTTGATACTGGTGGACCAGAAGCGATTGTTGAAGGCCGTGAAGAGCAGCGGTGCTGTTTCCCCGGCCACACGAGCCACGGCCAACATGACGCCGGTCGCGATGCCCGGAGCGGCCGTGCGCAAGACGACGCGCATCGTTGCGACCCAGCGCGGCAAGCCCAGTCCGAGCGCGGACTCCCTGAGCGCACTCGGAACAAGCCGAAGTAGCTCCTCCGTCGTTCGGGTCACCGTTGGGAGCATAATGACGGCCAGGGCAGCTCCTCCGGCAGTGGCGGAGAAGTGCCGAGTGGTCACGACCATCAGCGAATAGACGAAGAGCCCGACGGTGATCGACGGAACGCCTGACATCACGTCGGCTGCGAAACGCACACTTGAACCAAATCGCTTTCCGTCTGACTCCGCCAAGTAGACACCGGCCAAAATACCCGGCGGAATACCGAAGAGTGAAGCTAGGCCGATCAGCTCAAGCGAGCCGACGATGGCATTGCCCATTCCGCCTCCGGTCTCGCCGACAGGCTTAGGGAGCTCGGTGAAAAAATCCCAATTGAGCCCAGCGATGCCGCGCGAGGCGACGTAGTACAGCACGAGACCAAGCGGAATTACCGCAAGGACGGTCGCGAAGGCGCAGGCAGCGCGCACAACCTGGTCAATGAGTCTTCGAGTTCGGTAGCGATCCATTCTTATCTCACTGGGCAGCAGCATTGCGAGAAACTCGCCATACCAGGACTCGAGCCACGATATTGAGGAGGATCGTTACGAAAAACAGCAGCAGGCCTACCTCGGCGAGGGCAGCCAAGTAGACATCCCCGGTTGCCTCGGTGAACTCATTGGCGATCACGCTCGCCATGGTGTAACCGGGCGCAAATAACGACGCGGAAATCTCGGCGCGGTTTCCGATCACCATGGTGATCGCCATCGTTTCACCGAGGGCGCGGCCAAGTCCGAGGATCGCTGCTCCGATCAGGCCGGAGCCAGCGCTGGGCAGCACCGCGGTTCGAATCGCTTCCCAGCGCGTGGCGCCGAGCGCGAGGGCACCTTCCCGAAGTACGCCGGGCACCGCCCGCAGGACCTCGCGACTGACCGACGAAATCGTCGGGATGATCATGATCGCGAGCACGATACCGCCAGCCAGCATGCCGAAACCGTGCATCGGGCCCTTGAAAAAGGGCAGAAATCCGAGGCTCTTCTGCAAGGCCGGCTCCACGACTTCGCGGAGAAACGGACTGAGCGCAAAAATCCCCCAGAGACCGTAGACCACGCTGGGAACCGCGGCCAAGAGCTCGATCAAAAAGCCCGCGGGAGTCTTGAGCCACGGCGGCGCCAGTTCTGCCAGGAATACCGCAACTCCTAGTGAGATCGGCACCGCGATCAGAAGAGCCAACAATGACGAGACGACGGTCCCAAAGATGAAGGGGAGTGCCCCGAAGTCTTCCTTGACCGGGTCCCAGTTGGTCCCGACGACGAACGCCCAACCGAAACGCAGGATGCTGGGCAGCGAGGCGCGAGTCATCTCGAGCGCCATCGCCACGATCAGCACCAGGATGAACGCTGCGAAACCTGCGGTGGAGTAGCGAAACACGACATCCCCGCGGTTCTTGCCGCGCTTCATGCGTGCTCTCGCGGCGTCCGCGGGTTTGATCAGTTGGGAAATATTCGGTTGCGACAAGGAACGGTGCTCCAGCACGGTAACAGCAGGCAAGCGTCAGGGTTTCCTCACGTATGCCCATCGCAGTCAGGCTGCTGTCGTTAGTCGACTAGCGTCCGTCGAGGGCCTTCTTGCCGCCCACCGTGAGAGACTTCAGACGAGCCTCCACCTGAGCGACGACCTTAACGGGCAGCGGGGCATAGCCGAGTGGCTCGCACTGCTTCTGTCCGTCGTGCGCAGCCCACCAGATGAACTCCGCAATCGCCGGGCCCTTGACTGGGTCGACGAGGTCTTCATAGACCAGGAGGTAGGTGTAGGAGCTGATCGGGTAGGCGTCGGGACCAGCCGAATCGGTGATTGACGCGTAAAGAGACTCGGGAAGCTCGACTCCGGCGGCAGCAGCCGTGGAGGCAGCGATGCTCGGAGCGATGAAGTTACCCGACTTGTTCTTGATCTTGGCGATTGGCAGCTTGTTCTGCTCGGCGTACGCGAACTCGACGTAGGAGATCGAGTTGGGGGCGGTCTTGACCTGGCCCGTGACGCCTTCGTTACCCTTGGCGCCAAGACCCACCGGCCATTTGACGCTCTTGCCTTGTCCAACCTTCTCTTTGAACTCGGGCGAAACCTTCACGAGGTAGTCCGTGAAGACGCCGGTCGTGCCGCTGCCGTCGGAACGGTAAATGACCGCGATGTCCTTGGCCGGAAGCTTGATAGCGCTGTTGGCCGACGCGATACGCGTGTCGTTCCAGCGCTTGATCTTGCCGAGGAAGATGTCGGCGACGACGTCCGAGGCGAGTTGAATGGGTTGGCTCACGCCGTCGAGATTGTACGTGATGACAACCGAGCCGAGCGTGGTGGGAATGTGCACCAGCTTGGCCGGCGACTTCTTCTGCTCATCCTCGGTCATGGGCGAGTCGGTGGCCCCAAAGTCGACCGTCCGCGCCATGATCTGCCGAATGCCGCCACCCGAGCCGATCGACTGGTAGTTGATGCGGATTTCCGGTCGCAGACCGTTGTACGCCGACATCCACTTGGAGTAGAGCGGATAGGGGAAGGTCGCGCCTGCACCGTTCAGTGCGACGATCTTGGGAGCGGCCGGGGCCGCCGACGACGACTCAGTCGTCGGAGCCGAATCCTTCTTCCCGCATCCGTAGGTCGGGAGAGCGAGTAGAACCGGGAGGAGAGTGAGCAGCGTCTTTGCGTCCATTGGCATTCGTCTTCTACCTAGCAACGGGCGGGACGCGGCGGGGGACGCCCCCGTTACGGCTTTGTGACGATTCTGTGACAGCACTGCCGGAGCGAGAGATCACGGCGTATTTCTGGGGTGTCTCGGCGACTCTGGGCTTGAGTCAGAAAAGTCACAGGGCTTGTCACTGGAACGTCGCAGTTTCTGTCATTCGAACAGACAAAAAACAAACCGGCCGCGAGCTGGTCGCAGCCGGTTTTGTCTTACTGACGCTTACTGGAAAAGCCTGCAGGTAACAGGCAGCTGCGTGTTACCCGCGCAGACGTCTTAGAACGCGACCTGAGCGGAGAGGATTCCGCTGTGGCGGCGGGGCGCCTTGTCGTAGTCGTAGAACCCGTACATGGCCTGGAGCTTCATCTCTTTACCCTGGATGAAGTAGTTCAGGCCGAGCTCGTAGCTGCGGCACTGGTCGTCCTTGATGCCGTACTTGCTGTTTAGCGGGTAGGTGTCCGGCTTGGTGCGATCGGTCGGCTTGGCCGGGTCGACGTCGAGCAGCCCGATGCGTGCCACGGGCTGCACCAGCTTGTTGATGGTGTAGCCAACGCCAAGGTAACCACCGCGAGCAGTAGTGCGGTCGGCGCTGGTCGCGCCTTGTTTGCCGTAGATGGCTTCGGCCTGAACGAGGAAGTTTGCCATGTCGAGGCGCGCGTCCACTTCGTAGCGCTCCTTGGTGGTGGCCTCGGTCGAGCGCTGACCCACGCTGGTCAGACCGGCGACGCCGAGCATCAGGCCCGGGATCGGGTAAAACTCAAGGCGGAGGGCTGCGTCTTTCTGGTTGTTCTTGTCAGTGGTGTTGCCGGGAGCACCCTGCAGCATGTGAGCCGAGTATTTGAATTGCTTGAACTTCTTCTCGACGCGCAGACCGGAATCATACGCATCACCGAAGTAACGCGAGGAATAAGCGCGCTCGGCCATTAGCAGCTCGGAGGAAGACTGGCTGCCCTCCCAGCTGATGGGGAGCTTCCACTGACCGATCGCGATGTCGGCGTAGGTCGTCTTGTAGTTGATCGCGAAATCGAGCAGAAGGCCCGTGTCGTCCGGGGGCTTCCACGCGTTGGCCGCCGGTGTGGTGCCCGGGATCGCCACGTCGGTGCCCTTCAGTACCTTGGCGCCGTCGAGGATGACGAGGAAGTCGACGTCCGGGGTGATGCTGCCCTTGAGCTTGAGCTGAACGCGCCGCATGCGGACGTACAGGTTGTCGTTGATCTTGTCGCCTGCACCATTGGAGAAGGCCTCCTTCTGATGGTCAAAGCCGATCCAGCCCTGCATCAGAAGTCCGAGCTGAAGCGAGCCCTCTTTGCCGACGGCGAACCTAGTCGGGGCGGCGGGTGCGGGCTCCTCAACCGGAGCGGCGGCGATGGGCGCTGCCTCGGGCAGAGCTACCGGAGCCGCGTAGGCCACGGCAGGGGCTGCGGCAGGTGCTGGCGCTGCGGCAGGTGCTGGCGCTGCGGCGGGGGCGGCGGCAGGGGCGGCGGGCGCCGCGGCGGGCTCCGCGAGAGGCTGCGCCGTCGCGACGCTGGTTGCTGCCAGCAGCGCCAACGGAGCTGCGAAAACCTTCAACGAACGTGACATTTTCATGTTTGTGCCTTTTGGAAACGCCATAAACCCAGAGAACTGTGACAAATGAGTGACATTCAGGAGAACTCTCTGACTCAAAGTGAGTTCTTTCGTGAATTTTCCGTCACCTGACGCTAATGGTCGGGCGCTTCGTCTCCGAGCGCCCCTTCCCGGCCAATGTTGTGCAGGCTATCCCACATCCTAGTCGCGCGCGATACCTGGACTCCAATTCTCGGGTCTCAACGGCATCCTGGGGGACCCCTTAATGGTCCTGACATCCATCAGGGCGCCTTTCCGGTCTTGAGGCGCACTGAGGCCACGCGAGAGTTTGCCCGACCGCTTACAAGTTGCGACAATTACGGCCACTCGAGCCCCAGCCATGCGCCCGTCCCCCTTACCGCCCATTTCCCCCGAGCCTCTGGACGAGATTGACGCGGCCTGGGAGCAGGTGAGAACTGACGCGCGAGTTTCGCCGCGCAATCCGTTGCCGACCCTGATGGACGCTGATCCGCTGCGCTTTGACATCGGCTACGACCGGAAGCGAGATCCGACGCGCGACTCGCAGCCAACGCTGCCCGACCTCGATCCGCTGCGTCACGACAAGCACGAAGACGCGTGAGCGACCAGGCGCCGGCATGCTGCCGCCGGCGCCGCGCGCGGTGGCAGCGCCGGGCTAGCGCATCAAGCCGAGGTCAGGCGGTCTTGGCGGACTCGCGTAGCGTGAAGGCGAAGCGAGTGCCGACTCCCGGCTCGCTCTCAACGGCGATCTGACTGCCCATGGACTCGACGAGGTGCTTGACGATCGAGAGCCCGAGCCCCGTTCCGCCAAGATCGCGAGAACGCCCATTGTCTACGCGGTAGAAACGCTCAAATAGCCTCGGCAGATGGGCTGCATCGATGCCAGGCCCAGTATCCTCAACCACGAGGCGCACGCCCTCGCTCGACTGAACTCCGCGCACTCGAACCACGGTGCCGGAGCCGGAGTACTTGACCGCGTTGTCCACCAGATTGGCGAGCACGTTCTCGAGCGCTCGCCGGTCGGCCACGACGCAAGGCAGGTCACTACGGGCTTCGACCTGCAGCGTGAGCCCCTTTCGGTCCGCCCGTTCGCGAAACAGGGAAAGCACTTGTTGCAGCATCGCTGGAATCGCGATGTCCTCGTTCACGAGCTTGAGCTCGCGAGACTCGATGCGGGAGAGATCAAGCAGATCCTCAACTAGGCTACCAAGCCGGTCGGCATTTCGCTCAATAATGTCGACGAACCGTGGTGCCGCATGGGGATCCCGAGTCAGCGCATTGCGCAGGGTTTCGGCCGCCGAGCGAATCGCTGTCACCGGTGTCCGCAGCTCGTGAGAGACGTTTGCGACGAAATCACGTCGCAGTGATTCGAGACGCCGCATCTCCGTCACGTCAAAGAAGACCGCGAAGATTCCACCAACTTCGCCGCCGACCGGGGCAACCCGCACACGCAGGACTCGCGGCTTCAGACCGCCAACCTCGATCTCGCGCTCAGAGGCAACCTGACTGGCCGTCACTTCGTCAATCAGGCGCTTGAGCTCGACGTGCCGAATGACCTCCAGGGGGAGCTTGCCCTCGGCGTCGTCGTGAAGGAGCAGCATGCCGCGCAAAGCGGGATTAACAAGCCGGACCCGCCCGGCCTGATCGAGCAGCAGAACGCCTTCGTGCATTCGGGATAGCAGGCCGCCCATGCGGTCGCGTTCCCCTCGCAGCTCGTACAAACCCTCGCTTAGGCTTCGGGCAAGCTGCTCCAGAGCGCGCCCAAGTTGCCCAAACTCATCGCGACCCATCTGAGGAATGCGCACCTCAAGATCGCCGCTGGCCATTTGACGCGCCACTGCCGTGAGCTTTCGCGCGGCGCGTGAGCCGAATTCTGCTGCCAGATAGGCCGTGATGAGCGCCAGGCCGAGCGCCAGCGCCGCACCGATCGAGAGTGCCCTTTGTAGCGCGGCGACCTGACTCCCCACCGCCGTGAGCGGCAAGGCGAGTCTCATCACGCCGAACAAACCATGCTCTGCTCGAATCGGGACAGCCACGTAGAGCAGCTCGTGCGTCGTCGTGGAGCTGTGACGACGACTGATTCCAACCCCGTGACGCAGTGCGTCCCTCACTTCGGGGCGAAGCGAGTGGTTCTCCACCGTCCCCAGTTGCTCGGCGGAAAGAGTCGACTCACCGAGCACAACACCATCCAGACGAATCACCGTGGCGCGCGCGCCAGAGGCCTCCGCAAGCTGGTGAACCAGGGCCTGCCAAATCGAACGATCCGCCCCCTGCTCGGCCGCGAGCTTGGCGCGCTGCGCTGAAAGGGCTGCCCGCACGCGCAGATCCGCCTCAATTTCTGCGACAATACGAGTTTCGAGCTCACCGCGAGCATAGGAAAATACTAGGACCGTGGATACGGCGACCAGGAGAAATGACAGCGCAAACAGCTTGAGACGGACCCCAATCCTCATGAGGCGGCATCCTCAGGCGCACCCAGGAAGCGGTAGCCAACGCCTCTGACCGTTTCGATGTAATCGCGGGCCAGGTCCAGCTTTTCGCGCAGGCGCTTGACGTGAGTGTCTACGGTACGCGTCGTGATGTCGGCCTGAATCCCCCAGACGTCATCCAGAAGGGCGGCGCGAGTCTGCACGCGGTTGCGACGATCGTAGAGCGTCACCAGCAGCCGGAATTCCAGCGCAGTAAGCTCCACTTCGCTATCGCTCACCCAAGCTCTGTGGGCCTCGCGATCAATCCGTAGCACGCCAAAATCCACCTGGGTGCTAGCCTCAGCCGCCGGTTCCACCCGATTGCGCCGCAAGATCGCCTGAATGCGCAGCAGGAGTTCGCGAATGCTGAAAGGCTTGAGCACGTAGTCATCGGCGCCGAGCTCAAACCCGACGACTCGATCAATCTCCTCGCCGCGTGCCGTCACCATCATGACGGGAATGGCGCGCGTCAGCGGATCCGACTTGAGCGCACGACAGACTTCGGTGCCCGGAAGATCGGGCAGCATCAAATCGAGCAGCACCAAATCGGGCGACTCACGACGAACCGCCGCCAAGCCTTCATTGCCTCGACTTGCGATGATTACGCTGTGGCCGGCCTGCTTCAGGTTGTAGTCGAGAACCTGCTGCAGGTCGGGCTCATCTTCGATCACTAGGATACGTGCCATCAAATCGTCTCAAGCCCAATCCGACCAGCGTCCAGTGACAAACGCGTGACACGGGGGTGAAAGTGGCGTGCCACTGTGACGTTCTAGCCGCAAGACCCGTCGTAAACGAAACGAATCCACTGAGAGAAGAACTCGTTGCGATGGGACCGCCAGGTATTGAGGGGTCGCTCAAGTTCAAGGTTCGCTGGCGGCTCGACATCCTGACGCCCGTTGGAACGATCCCGAGCGTACTCGAACACCAAGCGCTCAGGCTCATACTCCGGATGCCCCAGGTGCATCAGGTATTTACCGTCCGAGCTCTCAAATATCGTGTAGCCCGTCTCCGGGGCGTAGGCCAAGAGGCGGACTTTTCCAGCCAATTGTTGCGCCTCCAGGACTGAATCGCTCACGCCCGAATGCCGGCTCTGGGGACACCAGAACACATCGTCGGTGTCTCCGGTGATGGGGTGATGCCGGTAGACATTGCTGGTCTTGAAGACTCCAAAGATCTTCTGCGGAAGGTTGACCTTCTCGATTCCGATCATCTTGGCAAGTGCCAGACCACCCCAGCAAATCCCAAGCGTCGAGGCGCAGTGCTCGCGACTGAGCGCCAGGATCCGGGTCATTTCATCCCAATAACGCACATCCTCGAAGGCCAGCTCCTCGACCGGCGCACCCGTGAGCACCAAGCCGTCGAGCGGCGCCGACGCCATGGCCTCGTCGAACGTGACGTACAGGTGACGAATATGCTCCCAATTGCTGGTTTTGTACTCATGGGTCTCCAACCGAATCCAGACCGGCTCAATCTGAATGATGGAGCGTCCAAGCGGTTGAAGGATCGAATACTCGTAGCTCTCAGCCCTGGGCATGACGTTGAGGATGCCGATCCTCAATGGGCGGATGTCCTGCCGAACCGCGTGCTCGGGAGTCACGCAGAGCACACGGCTCTCCTCGAGTGCTCGGCGGGCGTGATAGTGCTGAGGCAGGATGATGGTCACTTCGACCTCCGAATCCCCTGCGAGGGGATGACCGCAGAAGCGCAATGGCTTCGGTGGCCCGGCAGTCTAGCTGCAGCTGACGGTGACACCAACCCTTGTCGGCGATCAGTCGTCCGATGGCTCTTGTTGCGCTCGGGCAATTGGGTTGATGCGGCGCGGGAGCGTCGGGGCTCGGACGCGCCCTGCGTCGCGCAAGCAGGGCGCACGGGTGCCCGACTTTCAGTCCGGACTCCGCGCTGTCCGCCCGACTGCGACGCGCTCGCGGGGTGAAGCCCGTTGCCCGCACCCACCCTACGGCAGCGCCGTGGAGGCCTGAGGCTGAGGGCTGCCACTACCGATTCAGCCGGCCCTTCGTCTAGCCGAGAACCCTCAGGGAGCCGCGCAACACCGTCAGGTCCGCCTGCTCCTTGAGCTCACGCCGCATCCCTTCCGCTGAGGATTGCCCGGCGAGCAGGGCCAAGTGGCTCGTCACCAGAGCGCTGACCTGGGTCGGGGTTTCCCGCAACAGCTCGAGCCGGAAACGCCGAACGCTAGACGCGAGTAGCCGCGGCACTAGCTCCGCCGCACTCTGAGACACGGCATGAAAAACCGTGTTGCGGCAAGCGACGTCAGCATCTAGTGGATGCTCGTAGCCCGCGCGATCTTTGAGGCGCACCTCGTGCGTCTCGCACGGGCGACCACAACTGCGATGGTCCTTGCCGTCCGAGAGCCGCGCCGCAAATACGCAGTGCTCCATGTGAAAGAGCGGCATGGGATGAAACAGCACCACCTCCGCAAAGGGGGCGAGCGGACTATCCAACAAACTCACCAGCTGACCCGAATCGAGGTCGTAGCCAGGAGAGAAGCCAGCTAGCCCCAATTCGAGCATTCGCACTGCGGCGAGCGAGTTGGTGGTGTTGAGCGAGAAATCCGCAATGCACTTACCGGAGTCACGCAGCTCCTGCGGCAAGTCCGACAGTGCCCCGAGCGAACGCACGAGCCAATGATCGGGAGCCAAGCCGAGTAAGAATCGCTCCGTCTTCTCGTCGCCGGGTTTGCGAATGCGCGGTGAAGCGAGCCCGACGCTTGTTGCGCCCATGGCCCGCAGCTCACGAACCCCGTCTCCGGTGCCCGATAGCGCGAGAAAATCAAGGTAAACGCCCGGGGCTCCCGCCTCGACCGCAGCGCGTGCCTGCTCCAGATTGCGACACAAGACAAACAGCCCGGGGCTCGGTGGCGTCTGCGTCGGCCAAGCGAGCAAGCTCTCGACGTCAACCGAGGTCACGACCTCGTGAGAGGTCCGCGCCTCTTCAAGCAGGGCAGTGACGAGCTCGCGACGACCTTGGTTGAGCGCCGACGGCGAGAGACTCACCTCATCGGGAACCGACATCGAGACCGTCCCAAGCGAGAACGGAGTTCCGCCGAGGCGACCGAGCTTGTCCTCGAGCAGCGCCACCGACAGGGGGTGTTGTCGCGCGGGCTCCAGCGCCGCGCCAAGGACGGTACTCACGAGGGTGCCGTTGGCGACGCGCGCAGACAGCGTCGGTCGCGCGCCAAGCTCCCCCGTGAGCTGAAAATCGATCGAGGTCAGCGACCCGCTCGGCGCGCTCTTCGAGTTGATGGCTGTGGCAAGCCGAGGCGCGCTCGTGCGAAAGACCCGGCGCCCCACTAGGCCCGTTGGTAACTCACGCTCCGGACCGAGCCAAAGCCAGCCGCTTTGGCCGGCAGCCAGCGATTTAACCTCGCCGCGCTGATCGGCCAGCCCCCAAATCCTTCCGCCGAGCTCGGCCTGGCTGCCCCGCGAAAGGATCACGATTCCATCGCCAAGCGCCAGTGATGCCTCGAGCGACACCTCGACCCAACCCCCTTGCCGCGTCCGACGTTCGCCAGCGACGTTGCCTAAAAATGGACCGGTATGATCAGAGGTCCGACCGTCCACGAGCGTTTGGTGGTTCACGCCTTCGAAGAAGCCGCGCGTGGAGCCACGCGAGAAGGCTTGCTGCGCTCGTTCGCGGTCGAGCGCTGTCGGCGCCTCACCGAGACCGAGAGCGGCGTCGCGAGCCTTGCGGTAAAGCAGCACGGCCGACGTGACGTATTCCGGCCCCTTGAGACGCCCTTCGATCTTGAGCGCGTCGACGCCAGAGGAGAGTAGCTCCGGTAGTAGTTCACTGCTCTCAAGATCCCCGGGTGAAAGCAGGTAGCGCGCCTCGGGCTCAGACTGAACCACGCCGTCAACCACCAGGTCATAGGGAAGGCGGCAAGCCTGGGCGCAAGCGCCGCGGTTGGCACTTCGCCCGCCGATCGCCTCACTCGTCAGGCATTGGCCGGAGTACGCAATGCAGAGCGCCCCGTGAACGAACACCTCGAGTTGAACCGACGGGCAGTCGGCGCGAATGCTGGCGAGCTCCACTAGACTTGCCTCTCGCGGCAATACGACGCGAGAGACTCCCAGACTGGCCGCGAGTCTTACGGCTGACGAATCCGTGCACGTCATCTGTGTGGACGCATGGACCCGAAGCGAGGGCACCCGCTCTCTCAGCCAGCCCATTAGCCCCAGATCCTGTACGATGACGGCGTCGACACCCGCTTTGGCCGCGCGATCGACCAGGCGCTCGAGCGAGGGCCATTCCGAGTCAAACACCAGGGTGTTCAAGGCGAGGTAGCCGCGACGCCCGCTCCCCCTCAGTCGCTCCATGACGTCGCCGAGGTCCTCAAGTTGAAAGTTGGTGGCACGAACCCGGGCATTGAACCCGCCGGCCACACCAAAATAAACCGCGTCTGCCCCCGCAGCGATGGCGGCAAGCAGGCAGTCGAGATCACCAGCGGGAGCGAGGATTTCTGGAACTGTTTGAGTCATGGAATCACCTGAAGCCTGCGCGTGGCTGGCGAAGAAACCCTGGGCGTGCTGGCCAAAAGTTGCGCTAGGAAGGCTCGCTCGTCAGCCCAACTCCGCCCGAGCTTGCGGCGAAGTCGCTGTCGACGATTGAATCGTTGCACGAGGTCAACATACTTACTGAGTTCGCGCTGCCGCGAAGCGACCGCGTCAATGATGCGGCCGCGCTCGACTTCCCACTGCCGATTGCAAAGCGCACCGTCGATTTGAAAGCAGAGCTCCCCGTCATGCTCGAGCGGATAGACCCGACAACAGATCGGGCGCGCCGAATAGATCGAGCAGCCCTGCCCGGGCTTGAGCCACCGGCAGGCCGCGCCCTGCCGGGCCAACACCAGAAATCGAAAGCCGCAAGCAAACTGGACGAGCGTTTCGGGCTCCCCCTCGAGATCGAGCTCGCTCGCCAGTCTCCAGCTGACGAGCTCGTGTGGAGGAAGGCCGGTGTGCGCAACGAGTCGCAGGAGATCCCTGTGGGTGACGGGAACGGCGAGTCCAACGCAACAAGCCTCACAGTCCCCACAGGCCAATTCGATGGAGACGGCAGATTCTGGCTGCGCAGACAGCTCCATGAGTCCCGCTCGCTAGCACGTTTCCCCTCAGACGGCCCCGAGCCTGATTCCAGTGGTGCCGCAACCCAACCATCGTGCTTGACGTGAAGTCCAACTAACGGAACGCTCGCGGGGCTTCGACCCCCGTCTCCATTGCCGGGGTGTCGCTTTCCCCTGAGGAGACCTTCAAGTGAACCGTGCACTACCGATCACGCTCGTTCTGCTCTTGGCCGCGGGCTGCGGACATAGCGAAAAGGAATGGCAAGCCCAACTCTCGAAGTACGCGCGATTGAACCAGGACTGCGCAAAGACCAAGAGTGAGCTCGAGTCGACGCGCCAGTCGCTCGATTCGATGCGCCTCAAGGTGCAGGAGCTCGAGGGTCAACTGCAGCACATGGGCATCAACATGAATAGTGTCAATGCACAGCTGCAGCAAGTCGGAACCGAGAAGGATCGCCTGACCGCCAACATCGATCAGCTCAAGCGCGCTCTCGACGAATACAAGCAGCGAGCCGAACAACTCGAGCGCATCAAGAAGCGCTTCGAGATGCTGCGAGAGAAACTGAACAAGCTGACCCAGATCGGCCTGAAGGTTGAGGTCCGCAACAACCGGATGGTGATCCGCCTGCCAGGCGACGTGCTGTACGCGTCTGGCTCGGACAAGCTGAAGGTGGAAGGCATTACCGTCCTGCGTCAGGTGGCTGAGATCATTCGTACCGATTCGCAGCTGTCCAAGCGCTATTTCCAGATCGCGGGTCATACGGATAACAAGCCCCTCCAGGGCGGCACGTTCCGCGACAACTGGGGCCTCTCAGTGATGCGCGCGCGCGGCGTGCTCGTGTGGATGGTTGCCCCGGTCGGAGGAGAAGGGGACGGTGGTGGCCTCGATCCAAAGCGACTTCACGCAGCGGGCTATGGCGACATCGACCCGGTGCTCCCCAATGTCGACGATGCCCAGCGCGCGTCCAATCGACGCGTCGAGCTCGTGCTCTTGCCAGACGTCGAGGAAATGCTCGACCTGCGTCAACTACTGTAGGTTCTTGGCAGCGCCCCGTTCGAGCCTGAACGGGGCGCGTCAACCGCGGGCGCGCCCGGCGTTCAGCGTAAAGCAGCGTCAGCTGTCGTCGCTTTCCGCCTCAACGATTCGGAGGCGACGTCGAACCGCGGCCCCCACCGACTCGCCGTAGAGGGTGTGGAGATCGAATTGCTGCGGGAACCGCGCCACGACGCGCCGGTAGCGCTCGAGCAAAACCGACCGCGATGGCGGAACACGATCAGTTGCCAACCAAGCGTGCGGATGAAGCCTCGACCCGAAACGCAGCCTATACTTCTGCCAAAAGTCGGTACGTTGTCCGAGCACGAGCTCCCAGCCTTCGTAAAGCTCGCCCGCAAGCGGGCGCCGCGCGAGCAACTCGCTAATCAGCTGCTCGGACACGCGACGGTGACTCACCCAGCCGCGATCGTGCGACACAACGCTGGTGATGAGCCCCGCCGTGTCAAACACGCGAACCCCCGTGTAGTAGCCGACAGCGCCGATGTCCCGCCCTGCGTACCAGGACTCCGTCAGGGGCAGCTCACTGGTCTCGAGGATCCCCCAGACTTGGGTGATCTGTCCCATGTCATAGCGATCCATGCGGGTGACATGCGCCGGCTCTCGATGTTGAAACGAAGCCCACGAATCCTGCCATGCCGACCAGGTCTTGGGGCGCACCCAGTCGCGTCCACGAACCTCCTCGGGACTGTAGCGATTATCGATCTGCAGGAGCTCAAGCCCCGCTACGGCGAGCAACGCGCATCCCAATAGCAGTCCAAGCCGGGCGAGCTGTCGCAGCCAGTTGTCCGCAGCCGCTCCAGCCGCGTCGACACAGGCTTGCAGCAGCGCCAAGACGCCGAGTGGACAGAGAATAGTGATCGGCAGCAGGTGTCGCAAGCTCGGCATCCAGTCCGCGGTCACACTGGCGACGAACCCGCCACAACCAAGCAGCATCAACGCCGGCGCCAATGCCCGACGCCGAAGGCCAATTGCGACGAGTCCAGCCGCACCGAGCAGGTAGACTAGGCGTTCCGCTGCACCCACGCCCTGCTCCCACAGGGAGGCGAGACGTTGTAGGTCGAAAGCGGCCACAAGTCCCTTGATGCGATAGGTGTTGGGAAACCATTCCCCATAGTAGCGATGACGCCAAAGCATGAGAATAAGTAGCAAGAGCGCCGCAACGCTGCCGGGAACAGCGAGTCGAGTGAGTGCGGCTCTCGGTGACTTAGCCGCGGGTAACGTCAACAGCGTGGCGCCGAAGATGAGCGTCAGCATCACGGGCGCCTCTGGACGCAGCATGCCGAGCAGCACCGCCGACAGTCCGAGTCGCATTGCGCCGCTTCGGCTGGGCGCCAGCAGCTGACGACGGCAAAGCACCATCACCCACAGCACAGCGGCGTTGTAGGCCGGAGTTTCGAGTCCGAGCAACGACCAGTTAACGAGGTAGCTATTGGCCACCAAGGTCAGGGGCGCGGCGCGAGCGAGTGTCCCCCGCAAACCGAGCAGCTCACGTCCGACGCGGTGAGCCCCGACGAGGCAGAGTAGTAGCGCGACGCATCCAAACAACTTCGTTGCGGTAACCCCTTCGAAGCCGAGCCACAGCGCGGCGCTCTGAAGCAGCATCCACAGCGGACTCGAAAACCCTTCGACGCGCTCACCCGGATTGAATACGGGACCGAGTCCGTGAGCCAAGTTGTCGGCGTAGCGAAGCGAGATAAACAGGTCGTCGACGACTCGCGGAAAGTAGTAGGCGACCTGCGCGCTAAGCCCCAGCGCGGCCACGCTCGCGGCGCCGACCGCGAGGATCTGTTCGCCGAGGCTCCCCCGCGAAGGTGGTGGGCCAGGCGAGCCGGGCGTTTCATCAACCCGCCGGCCGCCCTCGCAATGCGAGCTGACGCGCTCTTCCGGAACCATTGGGCGCAAAAGGTAACACTTTGCAATGCGACCAGAGGGCCAATGAAGGCCAGTCCGGGGGGTTTGGAAACCTCAGCGGTGCCGGGCTCGTATTCGCTAGCAACCCGTGTGGCACTCCCCCGCGACTGGCGCTTAGACTCCGGCCGTCTGCGGGAGTCCCGTGACCGAAGCGCCGCTAGAAGAGATCATGATCGCATACGTACTGGGCGACGCCCAGGCGTTCGATGACGTCTATCGACGAGTGTCACCCCAGCTTTTTTCCTACCTTCTCCGACTCACCCGCAATCGTGAACGTGCTGAGGATCTGTTGCAGATCACTTTCACCAAACTGCACCGCGCACGCGACAGCTATCTCATGGGAGCCCCGCTGCTCCCCTGGGTGATCGCCATTGCGCGCCGAGCGTTCCTTGACGAACGCCGCGCCGCGCGCTCGCGCACCGAGGATCTGAGCTCGGACGGCAAGGTCCCAGAGCCCCGTCCAGCGCAGGATGCCGATGCGGGGGATCTTCAAGAGGCCGTCGAGCGAGCACTGGAAACCCTACCCGAAGCCTATCGGGAAGCCATTCAATTGACGAAGGTGGCTGGCCTCTCTCTGGTCGAAGCCGCCGAAGTGCTCGATACCACTCCAACGGCAGTTAAGCTCCGCGTGCACCGGGGGTACAACCTCCTACGCGGTCAGCTTCAAGGCTTCGCGCGGGGGCCGCAGTGAAAACCGAGGACCCGCTGATGGATTCGCTTCCGTGGCCTGAGGCTATTGAGCCGCCTCCGGCGCTGTCGTCAGCCATTCGAGCACAGTGCACCTCGGATCTGGTCCCGAAGACGCCGCCCCATCCCTGGCGAAGGTTGGTCAGGTCAATCATCACCTCGGGAGTGCTGTTCGTCACCCTGCTGGCTGTCGGATGGACCCGTCACCCGCCGGAATCGGCGATTGGGTTGGCGCTGGTGGGGGCGGTCGTGTGGGGTGTGGTGCAGGGAGCCGTCCTGTTCGTCGGATACGGCAGCCCCCCTGGTCGACGCGCCAAGCGGATCGCACGCTGGGGCTTCATCGGGTTGGTACTCGCCTCGTTCGTCGCGCATCTCAGTCTGGCCGCTCGCACTCGACTTTCGATTCCCGAGTTCGCCAGCGTGCATCATTCAGTGCGCGGAACCGTGGTCTGCGGCGTGCACTCGCTGATCTTCGGATTGATGGCCATGTCGGTGCTGTTCTACCTGTGGCGTCGCACCGATCCGTTTAGTCCACGCCTGACGGGTGCAGTGACGGGACTTGCCGGAGGGCTAGTCGGAGCTGTCGCACTCGACATGACCTGCCCAACACTCGAAGCTTGGCATCTTTGGCTCGGTCATGGCCTCACGCTCGGGCTAATGGTCGCCGCAGGCTGGTCCCTAGGACGGCGTTGGCTCGCACCGTGAGTCCAGTTGCAACTGGAAACCCGCGGCCCACTCGCTTCTCGGGCTTTCGCCCCGCGATTCTACTGCTTCTCGCCGCCGGCGCGCTCTGGCTCTGGCAACGCCAGGGCTCGTCTGGACCCAAGCAGGGAGGTATTGCTCCAGGGTTTGAGCTGCGTGATCTGAACCATTCGGACACACTGGTGCGCTCGCAGGACCTGCGCGGTCAGGCGGTGCTGATCGAGGTATTCGCAAGTTGGTGTTCCGCTTGTCGTGCCCAGGCGAGCACCCTGCACTCCCTCACGGACTCACTTTCGACCCATCACGTGAGACTGCTCGGTGTCAGCGTCGACGAGTCGGACGGACTCGCGCGCCAAGCGGCGCAGCTTTGGGGATTCACGGGCCAGCTCACACGCGACGACGGCTCCTTTTCCAAGAGCTTCAACATCTCGCTGCTCCCGACGCTGATCCTGCTCGACCGCGCGGGCCGCGTCGTGCACACGTCGACCGGGGTAACGGGACGCGCCACCTTGGAAGCATGGCTGCAGGCCCTCCCATCAGGCTGAGACGCATCACATCGAAGCGCTGTTGCCGCGCCCGAGCATTGTTAGACGCAGTCCGTCCTCTGGGAACGACAACGGCGCGAGCACGACACCGCTGAGAGCTGGCTATCGCCCCGCGGAATTCGCAGGTGCCGAATCGCGCGCGGGAGCCTGTTGCTCGGTATTACCGGACGGCACGCCCGCTGTTTGCGAGGGAACAAGGCCTGACGGAACTGCAGCACCGGTTGCTGCGGACGCGCCGGCGCGCCGAGGCGCAGGGCCCGCCCGACGCGACAGGACCTTCCACACCGCACCATCACGACGGACTTCGAGCGTAGTCATCTTTGGCGCGCCTGCGCCAAACTGGTGCGTCATCTCCACCACGGCCTGGTCCCCATCTTGGGAAACCAGTGCGGCGCTACCGGAGAACTCCTTTTTCGAGTAGTTCACGCGGTCATCGCAAGCCTTCATGTCGCGCTCGCACTGCTGCAGGTGACCGAGCACCTCGCGGTGAAGCTCGCCGAGACTCAGGTCGCCAGCGGGAATGTAGTCGCCGGTCTCGTAGCGCTGAACAAACTCGAACGCAGCGTTCTTGGGGTCCGCCGCGAGCTGGGGCAACGAGAAGTACTTTGGGTCACGGACTTGGTCGGGGTGGTAGTTGAACCACAGCTTACCGGCGAGCCAGAGGCCGAGAAACGAGGTCGAGATGATGAGCAGCATTCCGATCGTTTGCCGCTTGGGAATGTTTAGCTCAGCCTCCGTCGACGCAAGCTCGGTCAGCCCGGATTTGGAGACCTGGAGGGACGCTGGAGCTGACTTGGCCTCGACCATGGTGGCGGGAGCATCCCCGCGTTGGGCTTTCAGCGCAAGACTCTGGACCTGAATCCCATGGAACCAACGGCCGACCAGCCATCCTTAGCGACGCACCGGTTCCACGACGCCCCATCCATCAGAGGAACTCAACCGAGGCAATCATCGCGCCGAGCTAAAAGACCCATGAATGCTCGGATTTTTGCTGGAGTTTTGCTGTTTTCCTGCGCGGGTCACCCACCAGTGCCCCCCCAGGCCATCGCCCTCAATCAGCTCGGAGCTGAGGCGCTGGCAGTCGGGGACCTCGAGACGGCTGACGCACGGCTGTCGCTTGCAACGGACTACGCCCCCCGTTTTGTAGAGGCCTGGGTCAATCTTGGCCTGGTCGAATTATCCCGGGGCAATCTGACGCGAGCGAGAAAACTGCTCGCGCATGCGCTCCGGCTCAACCCGCACGTCGCCCAAACCCACCATGCGCTCGGCAGTCTTGAAGCCGCCGCCGGCAATCCTGAGCGAGCCCTGTCGCACTTTCGCGCGGCCCTCGCCGTCCATCCGGGCTTCGTGGCCTCGCGCCTGGCATGTGCGCGCCTACTCTTTGCGGCGGAACGCTACGAGGAGGCGCGAATCGACCTGCGAAAAGCCCAGGAGAGTGCCCCGAACGACCCAGATGTTCCGGCGGCCCTGTTCGAGGTGTTACTGAAACTGGGACGTGAACCCGAGGCCCTCGATGTTGCGGAGACTGCCCATCAACATGCCCCCAACGCCGCGCCCATCGCGCTCATCTGGGGCCGCACGCAGCTCAAGCGGGGCGAGGCGCAGGCTGCGCTCGAGACCCTCCGACCACTGACCCGCCTCGACGCTGTTGCAGGCGAGGCCCTCGCTTGGATGGCCGTCGCCGAGGAGGCGCTCGGTCGACCTCGCCATGCGATTGGGGCGGCAGAACAGGCTTTGACCCGTGCCCCCCAAGACCCGGTCGCTCAAAGTGTTCTCAAGCGCGCGCAGCGAGACCTCAATCCGCGAGTTTCAGCGAGGCGCCCTTAGCAGAAGGACGGCACAGGCCAGAATCTGCCCCCCTAGTCCCCCCCGCAGCCACCGTAACCGCCACTTCATCCGCGACGCAAGTCCCAGTCTTTGGTGTTCGGATTCCTCCCGCCGGACTAGGCTAGTCCGACTTGCTACCGCCCCTCCATCCCCCCCGCCTCCTTCTTATCCTTCGACTCGCGCGCGCTCGCTGGTCGATTGCTCTGCTAATCAGCTGCGGATTGAGCGCGTCGCTGTCGCCCCTGCTCCTCACCTGGTGGCTCACCCGCGCGGCGCCGCAAGAAGACTTGCTGCCAGTCCTGTTCGGGGTAGCCGCGATGGCAAGTTCGACGATGCTCGCGCTCGCAGGTCTCTGGTGCGCCAAAGGAATCCTCGACGCAGGCCAGCGACTCGGATTGCTCGAGCTGGTGCGCCGACGCGGGATGCCCGAGCTCCAGCTCGAAATTAACGAGTGTAGAGCGACGGCCGTACTCGTGACGACCGTGTCGGCGCTACCCGTTTTCGCGGCGGCCGTCGGCGCGAGTCTTGGCCTACGAGGGCACCAGCCGATGGTTTATCTGCTGTCGCTCACGCTCGCACTGCTGGTCACCGTCGCATTCTGTGCGCTCGGGGCCGTCGTGGCACTTGCCCTCAGTCGCACCCTGCCGCGCGCTGGTCGCTGGCTGTGGCTCGCGCTCTGGGTACTGCCGGAACTCCTGGGATTTGGGACGCATTGCACCGTGACCCCACGCAAACAACTGACTCACATCGTTCAATCTGTGGCGCCGTCCGCCCACCTCCGATAGCGGCGCTGTCCGACGTATCTGGCCACCATGCTCCAACTCGTCAATATTTCCACCCCACGACTGCGAGGACTGAACTTCGAGTTCACACGTCGCCTCTGGGTGATCCAAGCCGACGAGCCCGTGATTGCGAGTGAATTCGCCGCCGTCTGCGCGGGCCTGGTACCAGTGCGTCGCGGACGTGTTCTGGTCAATGGACTTGAGCCCCAACGAACACCCGCAGTGCGCGAACAGATCGGGAGTCTGCAGTCGGAGGAGGCGCTGACTGGCGGTAACCGCTTGCGCGAATGGCTGAGCGTTTTTGCTGGTGTCGGCGTGGAAAGAGCGTTGTCGGACCTCGCTAACGACAACCAGTCGTCACTGCTCGAGCGGCGGCTATCGAGTCTGACTCCGAGCGAGTGTCGACGCGTTGCACTATCGCTCGCCCTCAACGTCGCTCCAATGCAGCTCGGGGTCTTTTTCGAGCCGCTCGACGCAGTTCCCGAGTCGGCTCACGTGCAGACGCTGCAACGTCTGCACGCCCTTGCCGAGGTCGCCCCCGTGCTCTGTGTTTCCACGAGTCCCCGTCGGATTCGACAGCTCGGTGGAGCGAGTCATCAGCTGCGCTACGGCCTGCTCTATCCAGCGCAATCCGGTGCGGTTCAAAGCGTCACCTGGCACGCCAGAGGTCGAGGACTCGACCGAGTCGCGCAAGCCCTGCTCGGTCAGCACACAGCGGCTCACGTCGAAGTGCGCACCTCAACGAGTGGCGATAGCGAGTTGCGCTTCAGCGCCCCGCAGACGCGAGCGTTGATTCTGGAGTTCACTGAGTGCTGCGTCAGGACTGGAGCATCGCTCTTTTCCCTCACCCAAGAGGAGGGCCAGTGAACGCCTTCCGAATCGGTTGGCGACAAGGTCTTGCGTCCTTGCTGCGGGCAAGCATTCCCTACTGGTTCTTGGGTGCCCTCGCAGTCGGAGCGGGATATCTCAAGCTCGAGTCACGACTCGCACCCGATGCCGCGCTGGAGCGAGTGCTGTTTGTGCTGCTCTGTGGCCTTCTCCCGCTCGCTTCGCTCGGGCTCTCGCGAGCAGCGCGCGATGAGTTCGGGTGTCCTCGGGCTGTCAGCTGGTTCGCGCGTCGCGGGATGTCGCGCAGGCCGCTCGTCGTGGCGTGGTTAGCCGCGCGAACCGCAGGGCTCATCGTTGCTCTCTCGGGCCTGCTCGCGCTCGTTTTCACTCTCGTTGGAAACGCAGGAGCTGACTCGCTAAGCGACTTGGCAACCTGTTTGGTGATCGGATCGGCTGGCACATTTGCCTACATGAGCCTCTTCGAGTGCGTACGGGCGCTGGGACGACACGCCGTGGTCGCCTGGGCCGTGCTGGTCGGCGACCAGTTGCTGGGGCGATCCAACGGAAAAATGGCCTGGTTGACCGTCAGGGCCCATGTGCAGAACCTGCTCGGCAGCACCGACTCGATCCCAACTGACCCGCGGGTATCACTCTTGGTGCTCACACTAGTGGGTCTGGTCGCACCAGTCCTGTGGTACCGGCGCAAGCCCTAGGCGCGCCCCGTTCCGCTTCGGGCTGGAGCCGAGGCGGAGGGGCCGATCAAATCACGAGAACTGGCAAGTCCTGAATTGCTGCGCTAGCGTTCGGGTCGTGAGGGGAATCGTACTTGAGCTCGCCGACCCGAAGTCCCTTGGGGAACTATTGGATCGAGGGGAACGCGACAGGGAGCTTGGACCGTGTGAGCAGGCCTGCGTCAAAGACGGGCGTTGGCTCACGGCCACAGTTCGCGTGGGTGATTTGGACACCGTGGTGCCCGTCTGCGCGCGCGATTTTGGGGACGGAGAACGGCTCACGCTGTCGGAACGCGACTGGCAGCGTCTTCGCCGTTTTGCGCGCCATTGCGAGGAGTCGACAAGCGCCGCGGAGCGCCCGAGTGGCGTCACGCGCATCTCGCGGGGCGGACTGGTCGTGGTGTCAGCGGAAGCCTGTGTGCGGACCGTCGTAGCGGCAACGCTACGCTGTGCGAACTACAACGCCGTTGTTGCTTCCTCTGCGGAGGAAGCGCTCGGACTTGTCGCGCGTCGCACCATTGACCTTGCCATCATCGATGGTCAGCTTCCGGATGCGCCGACGGCTGCACTCTGTCAACGCCTGCGACAATCGTCGCGCGGTGGCTCCCTTGCCATGATTGGGCTTGTCGGGGCATCAGCAGCCACCGAGGTCGCTGAGTCTGCTCGCTTCGGCTTGGATGACTACGTCATCGCACCCTTCCGGCGTGAAGAGTTGTTGGCTAGGATTGACAGCCAGCTGCACCGCGTCGCCCAGGATTGGGTCGGCGCGGCCTGAGCCAAACACCCGTGGGCACGCTGGGGGCAGCGTCAACCGGCTGACGCTGATCGCAGCCGGTTCGCTGGCACCTTGGACTTTTTGGTTGAACCGGCGCGGTCGCGATCCTGCGCGAATCGACGAGAGTTCGTTGCTGCCAGCGCCCTAAGGAGCCCGGCACAGTGAGGCGCGACTGGCCGTTTCAAACGCCGAGGGTGAGCGCTGAGCGAACCCGTTTGACGGTCGGCGTGATGGCACAACTACTGCACATAGGTGAGGCATGTTCTCCCTCCGCGTGTTTGCCCTCCATGGTCTCAGCACGACTGGCCTTCTTGCCGTCGGTAACACTAGCAAGGTTCGCAGTCCCCTTCCGTCGGTCCACGAGCCCACGGGCGAGGCGGTCAAGGTCCCGGTGATCTCCGCGCCCGGAGTCACGGCAACGGAAGCCTGCGCTCCGGAATCGTGAGCCGCCGCAGCGGCAGGTGGGACCGAGCAACGCTTCACGGGCGCTAGTCCTGCTGACGGAAGGCCTCTGCAGGACGCAGTCGAGAGGCGTACCGAGCGGGCCAGATCGTGGCTGCGAGACACACCAGCAGGCCAAATCCACCTACGAACGCGAACTCTCGGAGCCGCATTTGCACCGGCAGTCGCGAGATAAAATAGACGCCTGGATCGAGCGGCAGTGGGTAATGACGAAGTGCCAGGCATAGGCCCACCCCGAGCGCCAGACCCAGTGACGTACCGACGAGACCGATGAAGCCGCCTTGGTAGATGAACACTCGGAGCAGCGCCCCGTCGGTGGCTCCCATGGCCTTGAGCACCGCAATCTCACGCTTCTTTTCGAGCACGACCATGATCAGCGTTGCGATCACCGTGAACGCGGCAACCACAATGATCAGAGCCAGCACCAAACTGATCAGGATTTGCTGGATTCGCAAGGCTGTGAAGAGGCCGTGGTTGAGCTCCTCCCAGTCCATCGTGTGATAAATCCCATTACCGAGCTTCTCCTCGATTTGACGGGACACACCCTGGCTTAGATTGGGATCCGTCAGCTTGAGCTCGACGCCCGTGACGGAATCTCCCATGTCAGAGAACGCTTGTGCTTGGTACAGATCGGTGTAGACGAGCTTGGAGTCGTACTGATCGAAGCCCGCGTCGAAGACGGCCACGACGCGAAACTGGCGCGCGATTGGCGCGCGAATCACGCCTCCTGAGTAGGAGAATCCGATTGTTGGCGAGGTGATCTGAAGGCATTCTCCGAGGCGAAGGTGAAGATTCTCCTTCAGCGTTCTCCCGATAGCGACGCCGGGTAGCGTGGCGAGAAGCTCGGGATTCTTGCACGGATCCGCGATCACGTCGTCTGGCAGCACGTCGTCATCGGGCAGCTGACTCAGGTAGCCACCAACGGGTTCAACGGTCGCCTCCCTCGACAAGTCGTTCACCGAACTGGGAGACTCGAGCTTGCCCTTCGTCAGAGCGCTCTTGATTGCGTCGTCCTCCACTGGCTTGGAGCGCGACAGCCCCTCAAGCACGGGAACGCGCTCCTTGGGCGGCGCCGCGGCAGTTGGGACCGTTCCGACGATTCTCGAACCAGTGCCGTCAGGGAGTAGCTCTGAAAAGGTGTCACCGAACGGGTCGGACTTACGGGCAGGAGGCTTGGCTCCAGCTGGGCGCAGGCCCGCGAGACTGCCCTCCACCAGATGCTTTGGGAGATCGAGAACGGTGGGCACCAGGGCAGAATCAACGCCCTTCACGAGCACACCCGTTGCAGTGTGTTCGTCGTGGGTGACCATCATCGTGTTGAGCACGAAAGGCGCAACGCCGACCACCCCCGGGATGCCACGCACATCCTTCATGACATCGCGATACTCGCGGAAGTCAGCGGAGTACTTCATCACGAGGACATGGGCGTTGACGCCCAGAACCTTGTCTTGGAACTCCTTGAGAAAGCCCCCGGTCACGCTGACGACGGTCGTCAGCGCGGCTACCCCAAGCACGACCCCTGCGATGGCGAACAGCGTTCCGACGGAAACGAAAGAACGTTTCTTCGAGCGGATGTATCGGACGGCTAGCTCAAGTGAGAAACCCATGCGCGCTGCGGTCTAGCAGAGAACGTGACTGGAGCGGGCGCGGGCGTGCTAGGGCCCCTGCCTCACAAAACCACGCCGACCGGCCGCCCCAAGTCGTTTCTGTGGCCCATGCGGTCGCTCAATAGGGCACAGCTGTCGGTATCAAGCGTGAACAACGCGCCGCAGTCGCGCGTGATCTTTGAACTATATGGGGATTGTGCCCATGGCTCGAAAATTGCTAAATGCCACAGCGCTGGCTCGCCCCAGGGGCGAGCCGCCACTTCCGGCTGGCAACACCTACCGAAAGACTCATGCAACGCCGTTAGAGGGAGTGTATCTCAGATGCGCTCTTCGTCCCCACCGGTCAGTCCCGACCGGTGAACATCTGCGGTAGTATTCTGTTCAGCTTGGCTCGCCCTCCCCTCGACCAGCTATTGACTCCACATGGTGAAGACCGACGACCCCCTGTCCGCGCCGGATGGCGAACTCGACTCCGCGAGTCGTGAGAGCCACAAGCGGCTTCAAGGAGCGATTTCGCCTGAGGCCGCCGGCTTCGTCGCCGTGGCTGCGCCCCTCAAGGTCGTCAGCGTCTTGCCCGGGGCCCCGTCAATCGTCGACCTTGAGGAGAACGCGGCGGAACTGCCAACGATGCGCCCAGCTGCGCCCGTCCCGAAGGACCCATTTATCGGGTGCCTGATTGACGGGCGCTACAAGGTGGAATCCGTCCTCGGGGAGGGCGGAATGGGCGTCGTATACGGCTGCAAGCACAAGGTCATTGGCAAGCGGGTTGCCATGAAAGTGCTGCGTGCCGATATGGCGCGCGACGCCGAGGTGACGAACCGTTTCCTCAATGAGGCACGCTCAGCGTCCGCCATCGGCAACCCCCACATCATCGATATCAGTGACTTCGGTCAGCTTCCCGATGGGTCGACCTACTTCGTCATGGAGTACCTCGATGGCGTCCCACTTTCCCACGTGATTGAGGAACGCAGTCCGATTCCGCTGCCTAGGCTCCTGAATATCGCGCGGCAGCTCGCTGAAGGCCTGGCAGCTGCCCACAGTTCGGCGATCGTTCACCGGGACCTCAAACCCGACAATATCTTTCTCATCACGCACGGGGCGCAGAAGGATTTCGTCAAGATTCTCGATTTCGGCATCGCTAAGGTCTCGACCGCGGAAGGCAAGCTCACGCGAGCGGGCACGGTCTTTGGGACTCCGCACTATATGTCGCCAGAGCAAGCCGCCGGAACGGCGGTGGATCATCGCGGCGACATCTACTCACTGGGCGTGATTCTCTATGAGCTCACCTCAGGTCGAGTGCCGTTTGACGCCGACAATTTCATGGGGATCCTGACCCAGCACATGTACAAAGCACCGGTCCCAATCCGTGCTTTGGTGCCGCAACCCCAGAACGTCCCACCGGGGCTAGAGGCCCTCGTGCTCAAGTGCCTCTCCAAGCGGCCCGAGCAGAGGTACGATTCGATGGCTGAGCTCGTTGACGAGCTTGATCGAATCCGTGATGGCGTGGTGCCCCTGGCGGTTACCGAGATGATGAACCGCTCGGGCGGTTTCAGTATCCCGTCGGACTACTTCCGAAGGGAAGGACTCGCCGCCGTCGTGCCAGCAACGCCCGACATGCCGCGGCGCCGCACTTGGCCCGTCTACGTTGGCGTTTTGTCGGCGCTTGCCTCGGTCGGGATCATCGTGGCGGGCCTGACTCACGGCTCCTCAGGCGCCACGTCAACCGCGACGGCAGCGGTGGCAAGCACGGAACCCGCCGCGCACCTCGCGACCCCAAGGCCTTTGCCCGTGGCAGCATCGAGCATTCGAACCGCCGAGCCGGCTGCCGCGGTCGTCACCCGACAAGTGGTGCTCGCCGCAGATCCGCCGGACGCACATGCATTTGACGGCGGCCAGGATCTCGGCGCCTTCCCGATGACCCTTGGGGTCAAGTCGGGCGAAGCGCTCCGCCTGGAAATCCGTCACGCGGGCTACCGCAACAAGCTGCTCACGCTCGACGGAAGCGAGGGCAAGCTCACCGTGAAGCTGGAGCGTGCCCCCGCGAGCGCGGTAGCAAGCCCCAAGCCGGCTCCCGCGCGTAAGTCCGGGCAGGAGCGACGGAGTCGCTCACCCATGGGGCCAGGCGAGATCGTCGATCCCTGGTCCCGTTAGTCCGGCCCGCGCCACAACAAGCAGCTCGAAGCCGCGCAGACCGCGTGAGTCGCTGACCGACGCAGGTGATCGCTGCATCGATTTGTCGGGAGCATAATAGTTGGTCATGGTTCTCGACCGTGGCCTACGTCGACACCCAACCACTCGTCCGCGCCCTCCCCAGCTTCGTCCGTGAGCTCTGTCAGCGTCTCGATGACGCCGGGCACCGAGGTTGGGTCGTCGGAGGGAGCGTGCGGGACGTCCTGATGGCCGCCAGGAGCCAGTCAGAGCTGGATTTGAAGGGCGACTGGGATGTTGCAACCGACGCCCTTCCGGAACAGGTCATCCGCCTGTTTCGTCGAACCATCCCAACGGGACTCCAGCACGGCACCGTGACGGTCATGATGGGTCGAGACGGCGTCGAGGTCACCACGCTGCGAGGAGAGTCCACCTACTCCGACGGCCGCCGCCCAGATGCGGTGACCTTCGTCGATGACATCGTGGCTGATCTCGCCCGCAGAGATTTCACGATCAACGCGATCGCCTACGATCCGGTGCGCGACCTGCTCAGCGATCCCTTCGATGGACTCTCCGACCTTGAGCGACGTTGCCTGCGCGCGGTCGGGGATCCGGCGCAGCGCTTCGCGGAGGATGGACTGCGGGTCCTGCGGGCGGCGCGCTTCCACGCAACCCTGGAAGTGGACATTGAGCCGGCAACCGCAAGGGCGATGGCCCCCTCGTTAGCGAGCTATCGCTGCGTCAGTGCCGAACGAATCCGCGACGAATGGCAAAAGGCCCTCAAGGCTCGGCGGCCAAGCCGCGCATTGCAGGCCATGTTGGACCACGGAATGCTGGCGATTACGGCACCTGAACTCGTCGCCATGAATGGCTGCGACCAGAACCGACACCATGCGTACGATGTGTGGAACCACACGCTGCGCGTGCTCGATGACGTTGCGCAAGATCGACCGGCGCTGCGGCTCGCAGCGTTGCTGCACGACATTGGCAAGCCGATGACACGCGATGTTCATCCGACTACCGGGGATTTCACGTTCTACAATCACGAACACGCGGGTGCGCCACTCGCGGACGATTTGCTGCGGCGGCTGCGCTTCTCAAATGAGCAGAGGCATCACGCCACGAGCCTGGTGCGTCACCACATCGTGGTCTACGACGCGGCGTGGACAGACGCGGCCGTTCGTCGTTGGATTCGCCGCGTTTCGAAGGAGTTGGTGGGCGACGTCATCGCCCTGTGCCGCTCCGATGTGCGCGGTAAGGGACGTCCAGTGGACGACGAACTTGCACGCATCGACCAGCTCGAAATGCACGTAGGCCGCATCCTCGAACAAGGTGCGGCCCTGAGCCTGAAGGATCTCGCCATCAATGGCCGTGATCTCATGCAGGATTGCGGGGCAAGTCCGGGGCCGCTGCTCGGCCAGATACTCACCGCGCTTCTGGAAGAAGTGGTCGAAAACCCCGAGCACAACGAGAGGGAGCGGCTGCTCGCTCGCGCTCGGGAACTGATCTCACTGGGCCCGCAGTAAGAACCAGGCCCCGGGTCTGTTCATTCCGCCGCCGAGGTCGCTGAACCAAGCTCACTCGACGGTGGAGTAGGGCGCGCCTCATTCTCCGAGGGCGCAGGAAGGGCGAATAGCTCGCGAGTGGAGAACTGGGTCCCCTCGAGCAATACCTGAGCACCTGTGCGGGTCGACGCATTGACGACGATCGGTGCCATCAGGTTGACGGTCGCAGGCTGTGATGGCGGGGCCGAGAGCACCACGACAACTGCCAGCTCGTCGGGATCCACGCCGACCCCGGCAGCTTCCGCGAGCTGCTCGACGGGCACGTCGGGATAGCGGGTTGCCAAGGCGTGAGCCGAAACCACCGGCAGGGCCAGGTAGCTCGTCTGCGTTGACTGCAGCCACGCGATCACGTTGGATCGAGTGTTGCGAATCAGCACAAACTGCCGTTCCGTCGGGAATCCGATCAGACCATTGGGAAAGGTGAGAACATCACCGGCGTCGATTTCTAGATCGCCGAACCTGTCACTGTGCACGATCATATTGCCGCTCCACTTTCGTCCTGAGGACTGTTCGCTGCCCCCAGGGGCCTTGGGTTCAATGACGACCGTTGCAAGCTCGATGCCAGCGTACCCTCGAGAATCCGCCAAAGCGAGCACGGCAATCGTGGTGGAGCCCCCGCCCGTCCGGTTCTCGATATCGAGGAACCCGCCCTGGGCCTCAAGCAGAGGGCGACACTCAAGGAGCGGGGAATTGGCGGTCGGGGGCGCGCCGAGCGTTTGCGCGCCGGCACAAAACAAAGCCAGACGCTCGAGTTCTTCTGGGGACAGGTCATCGCCCTCGTCGGAAAGCGCAATCACAGCGTTTCTGCCGACGACGGAAGCCACCAGCTGAATCACGCCGTCCCGCGGTGACCGGTCGAGGGCCTGGCCGAGCAGGAGGCGCAGGGCCCGCTCAAGCAGGGAGGCATTGGCCTCAACGATCATCCCCTCCTCAAGGTCCACCGACACCAGCACACCCGCCTGGTCAGCGCGCTCCGCGCTGGCAGCAACCACAGCTTCCAGAAGCGGCGCTAACGGCGTCGCGGTGACCTGAGTGGACTGAGATCCCGTGTTCCGGTCACAACGGTCCAGTGCTCCCTCAAGCAAATCAGCGAGTTGGCAGGAGACCCGGGTGGCCTCGTCGACAAGTCGGAGACTGTCTGAGCTCACCTGGTCCCCGGTGAGCATGCTCGCCATCCAGTCGAGGTTGGCCCGGAGCGCGCTCGCTAGACTGCGAGCATCTCTCAGGGCCGGCGAACAATCTGACACCCCACTCGCAGGCACCAGCTCAGGTCCCGCCAGCGCCGTCAACTGGGCAAGCTCGGGCTGCTGCGGCGTTGGCTCCGCGGGTCGGTCTGCGAGGTTCCACTCGGGCATCACTCGCAGTTGGAACGGTTTTCGCTCGGGAAGCTTGAGGCGCATTTGGACAGCCTGGCGGAGCGCCCCGAGTGGCCAACCGGTCATGGCGCTGATGGTGTTGACCCGGCATGGAACCGAGGGGGGCGCCACGCCGTTGTCAAATGCAAGTACCCACCACTCCGCGTCAGCGCAAGGAGGACGGAGACTCGTATTCAGGCAAGACACGGAACGCGGCAACCGAGCCGACGACCTCATCGATCGATTCAAACTCAAGTTCGGTGCGAGCAGCAAGAGCCACACGAACCGCGTCGGTGACGAGAATCTCGTAGGAGGCGGCGGTGTCCTCGCCCAATTTGCTGGCGGCGTTGACCTCACGACCCCAGACATCCTGATCACCGATCTTGAGTACGTCACCGTAGCCAATCCCTTGGCAGAGCAGAATCTGCTCCTCAGGTCGACGACGTTCGTTGACTTGGCGGCAGGCACGACGCATGGCGACGGCGCAATCGAAGGCGCGCACGGGATTTCGGAACAGCAGGAGGAAGCTGTCCGCTTCAGCCTTGACGAGCAGGCCGTCAAAGCGCTCGACGATCGGCAACAAGAGCTTGCGCTGTTCGTGAATCACCTGAAGAAAATGGATGATCCCGAACTCAGCCGTGCGGCGTGAGAATCCAGAAAGATCCGTAAACACGATGGCCCATTTCTCGCCAAACAGTTCCCAGATCCGGCGATCGATGTCGACGGTATCGGCATCGTGATGGGTTCGCTCTTCGACCAAAGCCCAAAGCTTGGCCTCACTCGCCCCGAGTCGTTCATTGCTCGACATGCCGGCGATAATAGCCCGCATCTCGCTGGCAATGGCAAGGCCGAGCAGGGCCCACCCCGCTGATCCCATGCGCTGGCGTCACTGAGGCGCCATGCCGCCTAGGAACGACGAGGCGCCGGAAACGGAGCCCGCGCGCTGCCCCCACCTAAGCGCCCGCGAATGCGATGCACGGCTTCGGTGTGCAGCTGACACGCACGCGACTCAGTGACCCCGAGGATTTCCCCGATTTCTCGGAAGGAACAGTCCTCTTGGTAATGCAGACCCAGCACGAGCTGAAGTCGCTCGGGCAGGGCTTCAACGGCGTTTGCAACCTGACCGACGATCTCTCGATTCTCCGCCAGCTGTTCGGGCGAATGGGCCTCGGGCGACGCTTCAATCGTGTCCACCAGCTCAAGCCGAGCTAGACCGGCCTCGGAGATGTCGTTGAGTAGACCGTGATAGGTCTCGAGTGGAACCCCGAGCTCGCCGGCAATTTCCTCTTCATCGGGGGCGCGACCAAGGCGCCGCTGAAGCTCGACGGTGACCTCAGTAATGCGCCGCGAAGCGCCGCGCAGCTTGCGAGAGAGAGGATCAAGACTGCGCAAGTAGTCAAGGATTGCGCCTTGAACTCGGTGTGAGGCGTAAGCCTCAAACTGCTCCTCATCCATCACCGCCGTGCGGCGACGCAGGGCTTCTGCCAAGCCAATCCACCCCGCTGACAGTAGGTCATCCAGCGTGACGCTCGACGGCAGCGTCCGAACCGTCTTCATGGCGATTCGGCGCACGAGCGGCGTGTACCGCTCGTAGAGCTGTTGCTCGGGAGGACCCGAGGTTGGCTGCGTCATGCTTGCACTGGGGTAGGCGGTCACGACCGCCGGAGGGTTAAGCATCGGGAGGGAATAACTGGGCGAGAAGTGCCCCAACCTCTGCATCCCGAATATCCTCCGGAACGCGAGGCCCGTGGCAGGTATATGCAAGGGGGAGATCTCCCCCAATCGCCGCCTGCACGACTCCGCCGAATTGCGCGGCTTCGTCGAGTTTGGTGAAGACTACACCGGTCGGCCGCACATCTGCGTAGGACTGGACCACCTGCTCTGCGTCACGCCCGCGCAACCATGCCGGGAGCACCACCAACACATGGAGCTCATGTCGGGTGACGTGCGTCAGACACTCTGCGAGTGGCCAGGTCTCCGGGGTATCTGCCACCCCTCGTCCAGAGGTATCCACGAAGATGAGGTCACAGGTGCTCGTGGCGATGGCTCGCTGAAACTCCTCGGCGCGACGCGCGATGTTGAAGGCGACGCCCATCAGCTGAGCGTAGCGCTGCCATTGTTCAACGGCTCCCACGCGGAAGGTATCCAGCGAGATGACCCCGACCGAGCGCCCGTGCTCAAGTCGAGCATGGGCGGCGAGTTTGGCAAGCGTGGTAGTTTTACCGGCCCCGGTTGGTCCTACACAAGCGATCAACTGACGACGCGGTCGCGCAATCAGACCTGGATTCGCACGCAGTCTTGCTGACAACCGCTCCAGTAGCCAACGACGCAGAGCGTCGTCCCCAAGGCGAGCGATGCGCCCGGCACCGTTGGCAAGCTCCTTGGCTAGGCGCCCCTCGATACCAGCCGCGTGCAGCAAAGCGAATGCCTTCTCCTTGGGCGGACGCGCCAAGTTGAGCTCCTCGAGCATGCTTCGCAGCGCTCTCAACTCTTTCTCTAGCTCGTGCGGTGATAGCCCAGAATTCCACGGGAATTCCTGACTTTCGCCGTCCCGACGACGCTCAGCTTCACGATGACCAAACGGCTGAGAGGCGGCGCCACGCTCCCCGTCCACTGGACGTGCTCCTTCACGCGAAAGCTCTGCGTCACGAGACCAGGGTCGCCCCCGGGTAAGCGGCGCCCGCGCCGGCGCACGCACCGGACGGGGTGCCGGGGCCGCCTCTGTTGCGCTCGTAATATCGTTCGTGAACGGCCAGGCAACTGGCTGCACGTTGGGCCCCGCGGCCTTCACTTCTACGAAGGACTGCCCGAAGCCACCGCCGCGTCCATTGGATACTTGGCGGGTCGACTCGATCACCGCATCGGGTCCAAGCACCGCTTTGACTCGATTCAATGCGTCTTTGAGATCTGCACCGCGAAACGTCTGGTACTGCAACTTGCACCTCCGCGGCGGCTAGGCCGCCGCGACTGACGAGAAGCCTACGGTTTCGAACGGACGGATGTTTGCGTTCGGTTCAAGTTCACGGAAACTGAGAACCGCTAGCTGAGGACACCGACGCTCGGCGAAGGCGCGCACGTAGCGACGCACATCGGGACTGACGACGACACAGGGCATCACGCCACTAGCCATCATCCGCCGGGTCACAACCTCTAGCGAAATACCCAACTGACGAGCCATTTCTGGGTCAAGTGCACCCCCGGTTCCCTGCGCAATCTCGCGCAGGGAGCGACGGAACATGTCCTCAACCTGGGGCTCGAGCACGAGCGTGGCGATCGTGCCGTCGCGCCCGGTAAAGGTGTAAGTCAACTGTCGAGCCAAGCGCTGGCGGCACATCTCGGTGAGCTGCTCGGTATCCCGAGTGGTGCCCGCGAGCTCCATGAGTGCCTCGAGCAAGGTCCGCAGGTCACGGATGCTGACGGACTCCCTCAGCAGGTTGCGCATGATCTTCAACACGTCACCAAAGGAGAGCAAGTTTGGGACCAACTCCTCGACGAGCCTCGGTTGGCTCTTGGCGAACACATCCAGCAGGTGCTGGAGCTCTGCGCGCCCGAGGATATTGTGGGCGTTAGCCCGCACGATCTCCGCCAGGTGGGTCGCGATGATGGTGGTGTGGTCAACGACCGCGTAACCAAGCGCTTCTGCTAGCTCCCGGTCGCGTTGCGCGATCCAGCGCGCAGGCGTGCCGAACGCAGGGTCCGTGGTCTCTTCCCCGTCAATCGCTGGAGCACTGTTCGAGGGATCCATAGCGAGCAGTCGTCCGGCACGAGTGACGCCACGAGTGATCTCCGTTCCGAGCAACATGAAGCGGTAGGTGCCAGGTTCCAGCTGCAAATTATCGCGGATATGCACCGGCGGTATGACGATCCCAAGCTCCAGGGCCAGCTGTTTGCGCAGTGCCGCGATCCGCTCGACCACGGTGCCGCCCATCTGGGGATCCACGATGTGGACGAGCTGATAGCCAACCTCGAGCGAGAGCACATCCAGCGGCAAGGCAGCGTCAATCTCCTCCGGACTGCCTGGGCGAGGACCCACCTCGGCGGACTCTATCTCGATCGGTGCTTCCACCTCCGGGGGCTTGATGTACCGCATCCCGTAGACCAACACGCCGGCCAAAACCAAAAACGGCAGGGCAGGCATTCCTGGGATGGCGGCCATCAGCGTCAAGATGCCGGCGGTCGATCCGACAGCGAGCCGACTACCGAACAGCTGACTGCGCAGCGCGCGACCGAGCTGGTCGCCTGTGGCAGAGCGCGTTACCACCGCGCCTGACGCGGTCGAGATCAGCAGCGCCGGGATCTGCGAGACCAGCGCATCCCCGACGGAAAGCACGGAAAAAGTCTCGGCCGCAGCGCTCATCGTCATGCCATTGGAGAGCCCGATCAGTAGGCCACCAAGCAGATTGATAGCCGTGATGAGCAAACCAGCAATGGCATCGCCTTTGACGAACTTGCTGGCACCGTCCATCGCACCGAAAAAGTCAGCCTCACGTTCAACGTCGCTGCGACGCTGACGAGCCACATCCGAGGAGATCAGGCCCGCATTGAGGTCGGCGTCGACCGACATCTGCTTGCCTGGCATTCCATCGAGGGCAAAACGTGCCGCAACCTCGGCGACGCGACCAGCGCCTTTCGTGATCACCACGAAGTTGATGACGACGAGGATCAAGAAGACCACGAGGCCAACGACGATGCTGCCCTCGACGACAAACCGCCCGAACGTCTCGACCACGTGCCCCGCAGACCCCGGTCCTTTGTGACCGTTCAGCAGGATCAGGCGCGTCGTGGCGACGTTCAGACTGAGTCGCAGCATCGTGGCCACGAGAATAACCGCGGGAAACGCACTGAACTGGAGTGGAGTCTCCATGAACAGGCCGATCATGAACACCCCGATCGACAAGGCCAGACTAAAGGCCAACATCGCATCGACCAGGAACCCCGGAAGGGGCAGCACCATCATCAACACGATGGCGACGAACCCTAGCGGAACAACGAGTTCCTGAATGGTGTTCCCGGGCTTCGAGATATGGGAACCACTGGACACGTGAGCGTCGTTTGCCAGGATCATGCCAGTGCGTGGCCTGATCCGAGGCGAGCAGGAGCCTCTGGAATTGAGTCCATCTGCGCAGACGCGTCACTGAGTCGGCTGCGAAAACGACAATGCGTTGACACTACCGTCAATGCCCCGAGCCCCGCGGCGATAGCGAAGTGCGCGCCCGACCCAGCTCGTGCGTCTACCCGCGTAGACCGCGGTTCTTCATTCGATACACGAGGGCGAGCAGCTGAGCGACGGCCTGGTAGAGATCCATCGGGATCATGCGCCCAACCTTGACCTTCTCGGCAAGCGCGCGGGCCAGGGGGCGATTCTCGATCACCGGGATCGAGGACTCCTTGGCCAGTTTTCTCATGTAGAGGGCAACCTCGTCGTAGCCCTTGGCGGTGACCACCGGGGCACCTTCCTCAGGCCGATAGCGGATGGCGACCGAAATGTGCGTCGGATTGGCGACGATCACGTCCGCTTTGCGAACGCCCTGCGCGATGCCCCTGCGGGCGATTTCGCGCGCTCGCGCGCGGATCTTGGCCTTGATCTTCGGATCTCCCTCCTGCTGATGCATCTCCTCCTTCATCTCTTGGCGCGTCATCATCAGGTCCTTGTTGATACGAAACCAACTGAACCCGTAATCGACGCCAGCCAGGACGCCGAGGGCGACCAGTGACCAGGTAGACATCTTGAGCACGATGCTGAGAATCGTCACCACCCCCATGCCCAGATCGGTACGACCCAACCGCGCAAGCCGAGGAAACTCGCCTTTGAGCACGCTGTAGGTGACGTAACCGACCACCACGATTCGGAGCAGGGCCAGCAGGACGTTGGTCGCCCCCTGACCGGGCGAAAACAGCTGTTGCAGCTTGCTGATCGGATTGAGGCGTTCCCACTTGGGCTCAATGAGCTCCAGATTGGGGTTGAACCCAGCCTCAGCAATGCCCATCGCGATACCACCCACCGCCGCCGCTAGCGCACCGGGAATCACCACCCACAGCACGGTCAAGCCAAATTCATGGGCGATCGGGGCTGGATCCCCACCGCGCAGGCTGAGCAGGTTACTGAAACAATGAGTCGCGAATCGATGCATCGCGGTGACGTAGGTCGGACCCATCGTCACCAAGCTCAACAGTACAAACCCGGATGCCACCACCGCGCCGGCGTCCTTGGAGCGCGCGAATTGCCCCTCGTCGCGGGCCTTGCGCTTTTTTTCTGGGCTCGCCTCCTCAGTCTTCTCTGAGTCGTCGCCACTCATGGGCGCGCTCCAAGATCAATCAGCAGGGCCTCGATGCGGCCACCGATGCGGGACAACTCGGCGAGCATCCCCTGGGTGAGATCCGGCAAAGCCATGATAAGCACGACGAAGCCAACCATTAGAGTCACGGCGAAACCGACTGAAAAAATCTGCACCTGGGGCGCGGCGCGCGCCACGAATGCCAGGGCCACCTGCGTCATAAATAGGATTGCGATGACTGGCAGCGCAATCCTCAGGCCTCCCTCCACGACTAGACCCGAGACCTCGACGATCGTTGGAAGGGCGCGCGCAGGGGAGGCCGCCGTCCCCACCGGCAACAGCTCAAAACTCGAGAGGATCGCGCCAAATACCACGCGATGCACCCCGGTGATGAGCGCCAGCGACAGCGTCAGGTAGCGGAATAGGCTGACGAGCAACACCTGTGTGCTCTGACTGGTGACATCAAATACGTGTGCAGCTCCAAGCCCGATCAACGGGGAAATGGTTTCGCCAGCAGTTTCAGCGATCGCCACCGCGCAGCGTACAACAAAGCCCACCGCCACCCCGAGCCCAAACTCGGTGGTCAGGGCCCACACCATGGAGACGAATTGCTCGGGCAGGCCCACGTGCACGGAGCCTCCGTGCGCGGCGTAGGCGACCATCAGCACGAGACCCACTCGAATTCGGTTGGGCGCGCCGGTCCAGCCAAGTGGTGCCACGATCGACATGCCGGCCACCCGAGCGCACTCGAGTGCGAACACCAGCAGCTCGTTCTGAAGCAAGGAGGCGAGCGGTGTCACCTCACGACGTCCGCGATGGAGCTTAGCGTCCGCGTGGTGTAGTCGACCATTTGGGTCATGGTCCAGGAGCCGAGGGCCACGATCGTGATGACGACGGCCACAAGCTTACCGACAAAGCTGATACTCGCCTCGTTGACCTGAGTGGCTGCTTGCATGACTCCCACAAACAGTCCGACGATCAGAGTGACAAATAGGGTTGGCCCCGCGACCTTGGCAGCGACGATCAAGGCTTTGACGAATAGCTCCGTTGCACCGTCGATGGTCACGCGAAACTCCGAAGCAGAGAGGACACCACCAGGCTCCAGCCATCCACCAGCACAAAAAGCAGCAGTTTAACAGGCAAACTGAGCATGGTCGGCGGAACCATCATCATACCCATACTCATGAGTAACGAGGCCACAGCGAGATCCACCACGAGAAACGGTAGGATCACGAGCACGCCCATCTGGAAGGCAGTAGTTAGCTCAGAAATGGCGAACGCGGGCATCGCGATGCGCATCTGCACGTCATCGGCGGTCGCGGGCAACGGAGTCTTGGTGGCTGCGTAAAACATCTGCAGATCGGCCTCCCGCGTTTGCCGAAGCATGAAACGCTTCAAGGGAATGCTAGCGCGCTCCAGCGCTTGTATTTCCCCGATCTCCTGCTTCAGATAGGGCTGAAGACCCGCCTCGTTCATCTGATCGAGCACTGGTTGCATCGTGAAGAACGAGATAAAGATCGCCAGACCGATGATCACCTGATTGGGCGGCGACTGGCCGGCGCCAAGCGCCTGTCGCACAAATGAGAGCACGATGACCGTTCGAACGAACGAGGTCATCGTGAGCACAATGGCGGGGAGCAACCCGAGCAGCGTCAAGACCAGGAGGATCTTGAGCGTCGGAGCTAGCGGCTGATTGTTGAAGAGATCGACCGGATTCATGTCTAGCTTCGATTCAATCGAGCGACGAGGCCAGCGGCCTGACCCTCCACATCGAGCAGTCGCGCCCCCGTGCTGGTCGGAATTTTCCGCTTCGCACTACCGGAGAAGCGATCGCGCGTTGTTTCCGCAATCTGTTCAGCGGCGCTGACTGGCTGCTTATCGCCAGCTTCGAGCCCGATCGCATCCGTTAGTAGCTCCCGGAAGCGTGACGGCGAGCCAAAATTCCCGGTCGTCGTGGGGTGTTTTTTCTGAGCCGGGACACGGCGCACCGGGCTCGGTTGTGGCTTTGGCTCCGCCGGCAGCTCGGCCCTCGGCACGTCGCCAAGACCCCGCCCATCGCGGCCATACCGATCGGCGCCGCTCTCGAACTTCTCGTTCGACGCGAACTTCTCGTTCGACGCGAACTCCTCAGCGTCCGGTTCGACACCGGTTGCTTCGTCGAGCCAGTCGAGTTTCGTGACGGCCGCATCGGTCACACCGAGCAGAATCAGCCGTCCGGCAACTTCAGCCACAACTAGCTGGGATTTTGGCCCAACACGCGCCCCGCCCACGACGCGTACGTCGGCAAGCTGCAGGGCTTTCGGTCGGGATTTTCCGCCATGACGCTTCCAGAGCGCGGCGCCACCGATGCCGACCAGCAGCAGTCCCGCGGCGATTTTTCCGAAGGGAAACCCGCTGCCCCCTGACGGAGCCGCCTGAGCGCTGGGGCCTGGACGTAACCAAGGCCGCGCCGTGGGATTCGGTTCTGCGGCAAAGGCGCTGGCGACCGTCAGACCCATGACCAGCGACGCCAGAATTCCGACGCTTGTTCGTCGATTCATGGTTCCTGCCCTCCTCGTCCGGACTGCTCGGCGACCATCACCTCAGTCAGCCGGACCCCGTAGCGCTCGCCAACCACGACGGCTTCTCCGCGCGCGATAAGGCGATTATTTACGTAGATATCGAGTGGTTCGCCGTTGGCTTTGCTGAGCTCGAGCACGGAACCGGGGCCAAGTCTCAGGACTTCGCCGATTCGTACATGTTTTCGCCCGAGTTCGACGGTTAACTCGACGGGAACGTCCATGACGAAGCCCAGCCCATCCATCCCTCGCAGAGCCTGGGACGGGGCAGCGTCGATACCGCCAGCTACCATCGGGGCAAAGGTCCCCCCGAACGGGGCTGACGGAGGCGTCGAAGGCGTTGTGCTCTCGCTCATGCGCTTCCGTCAATACAAGGTCCGTGCCGAGTCGTTCGAGGACCGTTATGACCCAAAGGCTGCGCGCTAGGCGCTCAAGCAGAATGGCTGTACGCCGTTGTGCGCGCCAGTCGAGCAGTGGAGTGCCCCGTCGACGCGAACCGCTACCAGCCACCCACGGCAACCCGGGAGGCGTGCGGTCACCCGTCCCCGCGCGACGCGGGGAGACCTCCTGGACGCGAGTACGTTGCCAGCGACCCATGGCCTATTCCTCTAATCGCCCTCGGATTTCAACCGAGAGCTGCCCGCGTGACACCACCGGACGACCTGCAAATTTTGAGATCCCGCCGAGACTGACGATGACGGGATCGTCAACCGCAGTCCCAAGGCGAACGATCTGCCCGACCTTAAGAGCGAGCACTTCCCTGATACCCATCCGCACGCTGCCAAGCTCCGCGACGAGCTCGACAGGCACCTCGCGCAGCGCTTCGGCCATACGCGGATCGGCCGCCGTAGGCGCTTCGTCATCGTGCTCGCGCGCGGCACTCTCGAGAGCCTCTGCGCTGACGGCAATGCTAATCAGGGCATCGCCAGGAATGTTCTCGAACACGCAGTCGACGCGAAGGCCGTCGGGACCTGGCGGTTCGATGGGTTCGTCTGCGCTGCGCCCATGCGAGGAGACGATAGCGAAGGAGAGGCCCACCTCTTCCTTTACGGACTGGGCAAAATCCTCAGCCAATGAACGAGCAACCCGCCCGATTAGCGCGCGTTGCGCCAGCGTCAGCTCGGGTCCCAGTTCTCCGGTGCCTGGAGTGCGCGCCCCAAGCGAGCCTTCAAGAATCAGCCTGAGAGCGACACCGCTCATGGATAGGCTGGCCCAGGCCGGGAGTTCCTCTGCCTCTAGGATCACTTCGAAGCTTGGCCCATCCGTGGCAACCGGCGCGTCTTCGGCCGGATTGATGATGCTCACGGGCTGGGGCACTAAGCGCGACCGGTGACGTACGAGAAACGGCAAGGTTCTCTTGGCACCGCGTGAGAAGCGTGCCGCAACCTGGGCCATGGCTTGCATGGCCGCCCGTAGCTGTCGCTCCCTCCCCGTCAGATCGACCGGCCTCAGGAGGGCCCCGTCGCCACGCTTCATTGCGCGGGAACGTCCTCTTGCGCCGGGAGTCAGGGAGTCGCGAGCTTCACTCATTGCGCCACGTAGTCGGTAATCACTACTCGGTAGACGTGCTTTTTACCCATTGCCTTGATCACCGCGACGCTGAGCTCCTTATGCACGAGCTCAAACGACTTGGGATCGGTCAAATCATCGAAATCTTTTGACCGCAGGTAGGCAATCGCGGCTTCGCGGCCGCGTGGACTGAACTTCTCGAACTCCTCCTTGGTGAATTTCTCTGGGAGTTCGACGGTGATCCCCACCTTCATGTGGTGAGATTGCTGACGCTTGTCGCGCACGTCCACGACGATGGCATTGAAGGCCATGGGGTTCGTCGGTTCCCGTTTGGAATTTAACGAGGCCTCGGAATCGTCAGATTCCTCCTGAGCGTCCGCGGCAGCGTGTTCCTCCGCAGGTTCTTCGGCGGGATGCGCTGCGACGGCCGCAGCGGGTTTAGCCATCAGGCGAGGACCGAGGACCGTCCCAGCCACCCCGGCACCTGCAATCAGGACCGAGGTGACTAGGACACCCACGAGCCGCTTGCGCGACTTCTCCACCTTTGGCTGCTCTTTAGCTTGTTCTTCAGCCATTCACAGCCTCACTGAACCCGAGCATCAACACACCATATCACCACAATTACCGCTTGATGTTGATTAGTTCCTGCAACATCTCGTCGGCCGTGGAGATAGTCTTTGAGTTCGCCGAGAAGGCCCGTTGATGCTGAATCAGCCCAACGAACTCCTCCGCGAGGTCCACGTTGGAACTCTCAGTCGCTCCACCCGACACCGCACCACGACCACCGGTCGCAGCCGTTCCGAGTGCCGCGGGACCGCTGTCCCGCGTGTCGATCCACAGGCTCTCACCTGCGCGACCAAGTCCATCGTTGGACTGGAATTTGGCCACCGCTAGCTGGGAAATCGCTAGCTTCTGGCCGTTGGTGTAAAGGCCCTGGATGATGCCTTGTCCGTCGATCGCGACCCCGGAGAAGTCTCCAGAAGAGTAGCCATCTTGGGACTGCGCAGACGTGGCACTGCCAGAACCATACTGCGTCAGACCGTCGATCCCACCTCCCGCCGTGCCGAGGTTGACGGTGATCGCTTGACCAGCCGCCGCGCCCCCTGCCAAGGTCGGCAAGGTGACCGTGCCGGCTCCGCCTGCCAGCAGGGAGCCGTCTGTGTTGAAGGTCAGGGCACCGGTGCCGACGACCTGATCCTGATTAGGCGGAACAAGAGCTGCTGCAGCTGCTGTACCGAGGAGGTCAACGCTGTTCATCGTGGCCGTCCAGGTCCACGCGTTGTCCGCCGTCTTGGTGTAGTGCATGTCCAACGCGTGCGAGTTTCCGAGCGAGTCGTAAACCGTGATCGTGGACGTGGAATTCTGGGAGGTGCCAGGTTGAAGCGGATCGAAGACACCACCGTTCATGATCGCTGATCTGGAGTCCAGATTGGCTACGAATGAGGCCTTGGTGCTGGCGTTTGGCTGGATTGAGCCAGTCGGGACCTTGATCGCCGAGATGCTCGCGTCAAATGTTCCATCCGGCTTGGCCGCGTAACCCTGCACTTGCATGCCGTTCGGGTTGACAAGCTGGCCGTCCTTGTTGACCGTGAACTGGCCCGCTCTTGTGAAGAAATTCCCGGAAATTCCGTTCGTCGTGCCCTTGACCACGAAGAATCCATCTCCGCTGAGAGCGACGTCGGTGGAGACACCGGTGTTGGCTAATGACCCCTGCGTAAAGAGCTGTTGGATGTCACCAACCTTCACGCCTGAGCCTGGAAGTGCCGACGAAGTTCCGGCGAGGACCGAGTGCCCGAGCACGTCTTGGAAGATCGCGCGCTGAGCCTTGAATCCAACCGTATTAATGTTGGCAATGTTGTCACCGACCACTCCGAGGGCTTCTCCCTCGGCACGGAGGCCGGAGACCCCTGAATACATCGCTCTGAGAACCATTGATTCCTCCTAACTGTCTTGATGCTCTTGGTTATGGGCTACTTGCGAACTACGGGACTAACGGTGGAGATGCGACCCGTAGGAGATCTGAGATGGGGGAGGCCTGGCCACTATCGAGTAGCAACACGGGGTACCCCTTATCGAATGAGATTTCTTTGACGATGCCAGTGGACTGCTGTTCAACACCCACCGGGCTGCCGCCCGCGTTGGCGGCGTTGACAGTGATCTTGTACGTCCCTGCTGGTTGCAGGTTTCCTGCCATGTTCTTGGTGTCCCAGTTAATTCTGGTGAACCCTCCGGCGCGCTTGCCAAGCTCAATCGTTTTCACGACGGCACCGCTCTGGTCTTGAATCTTGACGGTGGTCTTTTCGGTTGCGCCGGCCAGATTGAACGAGATGGGAGTGGCCATGCCGGTTCCATCGATCGTCACCATCGAACCCTTGACGGTGGCTGATTTTCCGACGATTCCGATAGAATCTGAGTTGGATTGCCCGCGCATCTGAACTCCGAGTTGATCGAGCCGATCATTCATACCGATCGACTGTTCAAGCGAGGAGAACTGCGCGAGCTGAGCAACGTAAGCAGAGTTGTCCTGCGGATTGAGCGGGTCCTGGTTTTTCATCTGCGCGAGCAGAAGCTTAATGAACTCGTTCTTTCCGAGATTCTTCTGGGAACCCGTGAGCATGCCGAACCCGGTTTGGGAGGCTGCCGCATTCGTGGCTGAGGTAACGTCTGCCATGGTTGCTATCCGATCAGGTTCACTCGACGCGACTTGCGCTGACGCTCTGCCTCGGCTGACTCCCCAGAACTCTGTCTGGTGGCTCCGCGGGACTTCTCGTCAGGGTCCAGTCTTCGTTGAGCAAGATTGGTGCCGAAACCTTCCATCCGGATGAGCGTCACTCGAGCCAGGCCTGGACCGAGCCCGCCGAGCACCTGCTCGAGTGCCCCGCGCTCCGCGCTAAATGCCTCAAATGCCTCGGCATTTTCGACCGCGAGCTGCATCGTGAGGCCACGCTCGTCGCGTTCGAACACGACGGCGATTTCGCCTAGCTTGCCGCCATCCAAGCGAATTTGTAGTTTCTCGTCGAGCAATTCCGGGCTTTCGCCAGCAGCCAATGGGCCAGAAGTCTCAGCATTTCCAGCGGTTAACCCCGAGGGGTTCGTGGAATCATGCAAGACCGTCAGCCCACCGCCTCCCCCCTGCCAACCTGCTGGCGCCTCAGCACCAAACGCCAGAGGCCTGCACTGCGCCGCCTGCGCGGCCGCCAGACTTCCGGCGATCTCGGCGGCAAATGCCTCAAGTTCGTCGGATTCGGCCCGCGGGGCGCGCTCGACGGCGCCCGCAGCCGCGCGACCAAAGCGCGTGTTGGAGGTCGATGAGCTATCCACGGCTGACTCGCTCCGCGCTTCGACGTGTCAAAGCTTCGACTTGACGAGCCGAGAGCTCATCGAGAAAGCGCTGCTCGAGGCGGGTTTCGCGCTTGAGCTCTTGTGTCTTGAGACGCTCTTCCAGCACTTCGATGCGGCGAACCCCCGTGCGAGCGTCAAGCACGCTCACCCGCGCGGCCGACACTCCGTGGTCGGCTCGAGCGACCGCGACTTTGGCCAGCTCTAGGCTGGTTCGGCGCGATGACAGCCACTGTTCGCCCTGAACCCAGGCATCCAGCGAGACCACGCCCCGCGTCAGGCCGGCTCGATGCTCTTCGGCAGCCAAGACTTGGCGCCGCTGCTCCTCGGCCAAGGCCTCAGCCTGACGCTGCGCGTCTTGGGTGGCCTTGAGAGCGAGCTTGCACTCATCGAGCGTCTTTTCGCGGAGCTCGATGATCTTCTGCAGCTTCTTGCGGCGCGGATTCATCGAAGCTTGGTTCCACCCTCAGAGAACTGAGCGATTTGTTGGAGACGCGACTGGGTTTCGGCGAGCGTGGTCCGCTCGTCGACCCGTTGGCGCAAAAAACCATTGATGGTGGGCAAGGCCTTGAGCGCCAGCTCAACCCTAGGGTCGCTGCCCGATTGATAGGCACCCACTTGAATCAGGTCGGCCGCCTCGCGATAAGCCGAGAGCAGCTCGCGCACGGAGCCGGCGTGGCGAAGTGTGGTTTCCGGGGCGATTTCCGGGGCCAAACGCGAAATGCTCTGCAGCACGTCCACCGCAGGGTAGTGCCCCTTTTCAGCGAGCTCGCGAGACATCACGATGTGACCGTCCAGGATACCGCGCACGGCGTCGGCGATCGGATCACTCATGTCGTCACCTTCGACGAGCACCGTGTAGAGCGCGGTGATCGTGCCCGTCCCGCCGCTGGTTCCCGCGCGCTCGAGCAAGCGGGGAAGTGCTGCAAATACGCTGGGAGGATAACCCTTGGTTGCCGGCGGCTCGCCGGCAGCTAGGGCCGCCTCACGCATCGCCATCGCAAAGCGCGTGACGGAATCCATGACGAGCAGCACGCTCTTGCCTTGATCGCGAAAGTATTCGGCGATGGCAGTGGCGGACTCTGCCCCGCGAGCACGCAGCAACGGGGGCTGATCACTCGTAGCCGTCACGATCACGCTGCGGGCTAGCCCCTCGGGGCCGAGTGAATTTCGAATGAAGTCATTGAGCTCACGTCCTCGTTCACCGATTAGCCCGACGACGTTGACGTCCGCCTGGGAGGAGCGACAAATCATGCCAAGCAAGGTGCTCTTTCCCACGCCGGCACCAGCAAAAATACCCATGCGCTGGCCGACGCCGAGCGGCAAAATCCCATCGATTGCCCGAATTCCGGTGGCGAAGGGGGAATCGATCGGACGACGCGCGAAGGCCAGGGGAGGAGACGCGTGTACGGGCCATTGACCCTCAGCGACGATCGGCGGACCGCCGTCGATCGGACGACCGAAGGCGTCCACGATGCGACCGAGCAGGCTCATTCCGGCTCCCACAACGGCACCGCGATGAGTGTGGCGCACTTTGGCGCCCTGACGGATCCCCGAAAGTGGACCAAGCGGCGTGGTCACCAGGCGTGCATCTCGAAAGCCGATCACCTCGATCTCGACAGAATCGCCCAGCGGCGGTTCAATGATCAGAGTGTCGCCAACCGCCGCACGCAGCCCGCCAACTTCCACGATCAGACCAACCACCTCGAGCACGACGCCCTCGGGATCGTGGACGGGCACAGTGCGACAGCGCGCGATGGCCTGGTCGATGTTCACGCCGACTCCTCGCTCAGAATCGCCTCAAACAAGGCCGCGACTCGCGATTCGATCGACTCATCGACGCGACCAATGTCGGTCTCGACGATGCAGCCGTAGGGTTCGAGCCCCGGATCAACCAGGATTTCTAGGTCAATTCCTCGAGTCTTGAGCTGGTCCTGCACCGTGGACTGCGCCTCGGCAAAGCCCGACCCAAGATGCACTCGGACATGATCACGGGCATCGAGCGCGTCCAACCCTTCGCGCACCAGATCAGCCACGATCATCGGTCGCACCCGCACCTCTTGGGCGATGATGCGACGCGCCACCAGCAGCGCAAGCTCGACGATGCGCGCCTCGCCAGCGTAGAGCGTCACCCGGCGGGCCCGATCCAGCGCCTCGATCGCGTCTCCGAGGGCGGCTTGCTGTCCCTCGCGCAGTCGCGCTTCGGTTTCCATGCTCGCGCGCTCTGCGATCAGCTCCTCGAGCTCCTGAGGCGAGAGCCCGGGGCGTGAAGGGGGACGCGACGGTGTGCGAGACGGATATCGGGAGGGATGGTGGGAACGCGGGCTCTCAGAGGCGCCAGAGAATCGCTCACTGGGGGGCGGAGGAACGCTGCGACGAGCGCGCTGGGGTTCTGCTGGAGGCGCCTCGCGCGGCAGGTGCGCTGCGGCAGGCGGTGCCACCGGCTCATGCGGCATCGGCTGCGCGAGCCATGACGGGAGCTTACGCTCCGCGCTGACGTGAGCAAAGTGCGCTGGGGCGGCTTCCCCAGGGCGCTTGGGGTTTCGGTCATACCATGCCACGGTCGTCCTCGAGCGAAATCACGCCTTCGGCGGCGAGCATTAGGGCCTGTTCCACGATCTCGCGCTGAGCGGCCTCGACATCTGCAAGCTTTACTCCGCCAAGGATCTCCAGGTCTTCCTTGAGACGGTCAGCAGCACGCTTGGACATGCTGGAGAAGATGTGCTCTCTCAGTTTGTCGCTGGCAGTCTTGAGCGCAAGCACCAGCTTGTCAGAAGGCACCGACTCCAGCAGCGCACGAAGCGATTTGCCGTCGAGCAGGCTGAGGTCCTCGAAGGTGTACATCGCGCGCCGGATTTCGGTGGCGAGATCCGCATCTTCGTCCGCGAGGCTACCGAGCAACTGCTCGCCAACGTCGCGATCCATGCGACGTACCAGGGCAGCACTCTTCGAGACACCGTCGACGCTAACGAAGGCTTCTGACCCCGCCTGAGGTAGCTCGGCCGAGAGCGTGGCCGCGATCTCCTCGAGCAAGCCCGCCGGAACCTCCGTCATCTTGCCCAAGCGCTCGAGGATCGCGGGTCGCAGTTCCTCTGGCAGCTGCTGCAAGACGGCCACAGCCTTCTCGGTGGGGATTTGGGAAAGAATCGCGGCCACCATCTGCGGGTGCTCGCGCTCAAGCACCGCTGCAAGCGCGCTGTCGTCGGCAGCTGCCAAGCGTTCGAGCGCGGAGTGCGGGCCGTCCACGAATATCTCGTTGGTCTTGGCTTCCCCGAAGGCGCGCTGGGCCACTCGGCGCAGGTAGCGCACCCCACCCTTGGGGACTGCAATGGCATCTTGCGACCGATCTAGAAACTCTCGATAGACGGAATCAAGCGCGCTCGCTGGTACGGCGCGCATGAGGGAAGCCACTTCACGTAGCTTTCTCAGATCGTCCATTTCGAGTTCGGCGATGATCGGCGCTGCGGCTGCCTCATCGAGGGACAACAGCAGTAGGACCGCTTTCTCGGGACCCGTTAGCTCCACGTCAGGTAGCCAATGCTAAGTTCGTGCCGGAACCGCGGCGCCAGTCGCAGCGTTGAGCCAACGACGAATCACGATGGCCGCCGTAGCGGGATCCTCTCCGGCGATTTGAAGCGCGCGCAGCCGGAGAGCTGGACCGTCGAGTTTCTGACTCTCGGGGAGTGCAGGATTTGACGTTCCGGCCTCAAGTGCTGCCGCCGCCTCGGACTCGCTCAGGCTGAGGGGTTGTCCGTCCGGCCCGAAGCGGACCGGGATTGCTCCCAAGTGAAGCCCGCGCCGGTGCCCATGCTCGAGGGCTTTCTGTCGCTTCTTGTTCTTGCGCCAGACGAGCACCAGCACGGCCAGCGCAGCAAGACCAGCCACAGCACCGAGCGCGAGCGGGAGCCACTTGCGCCAGCCGGTCACTACCTTCAACTCCTCGTCGGCAGTGTCGATTCGCGCAAAGGGGGCCGCAACCACCTGGACGCTATCACCCCGCTCAAGGTTGAAGCCAACAGCACGCTTGACCAAGTCCTCGAGTTTGGCGACCTCTTGACTGGTGCGTGGGGTGGACACCCAGCGCCCGTTCTTGCGCTCCTCGCGATCATTGAGCAACACGGATACGCTCAGACGACGAATGTCCCCGGGGGGCATCGTCGTCTTTTGGCTCACCTTGTCGACCTCCCAGTTCCGGGTCTGGCTGAGGCGAACCGTGGCCGCATCGCCGCCGGTTGGCGCTTCGGTGGCTTCCGCACCTGGCTGCTGAGCGTCGGGAAGATTGGTGACTGCGCCTGGAACACCGGCCACCCCAGCGGGGCCTTTGCCGAGGCGCTCCTCCGATTTCTGCTCACTTCGCAGCGCCGTCTTCGACGGTTCGTAGTGTTCCTCGACCTTCTCGCGATTCGAGGTGTCGAGATCGAGGGCGACCCGCACCTCGGCGTTGCCGAGCCCAACGACCCGCTCGAGTTGGCTCCGCACGTTCTGCTCGAGACGTGTCGCGATGACCTTGGACTGCTCGCTCTGTGCCTCAAGTCCACCAGTGGCCAGCGATTCACCCTCAGCGTCGGGGCGTTGGAGCGTCACGCCATCGGTACTAACAACGCTAATCCGATTGCGGCTCAGCCCCGGCACTGCTGATGAGACTAAGTGGACGATGCCAGCGACTTCCTTCTTGCCGAAGGCCTGGGGATTTTGGAGTTTTACGACCACTGAGGCCGATGCGGTTTCCGCTTGAGAGACAAACAGCCGTCGTTCAGGAATGACCAAGTGAACCCGAGCGGATTTCACGCCGTCGATCGTCAGAATCGAACGGGTGAGTTCCCCCTCGAGTGCTCGCTTGAGGTTGACGTGCTGCTCGAACTCAGTCGCGCCCAGCTGGGACTTGTCGAAAAGTTCAAAGCCGACTCCGCCACCCTTAGGTAGCCCGGCCGAAGCCAGCTCTAGGCGAAGACCTGGGATCCTCTCGTCAGGGACGAGAATCGTCCTCCCATCCGCTTCGATTTTGTAGGGAACCTGAAGTGCCTTCAGTTTTTCGACGACCGCCGACGCATCCTGGGGTTCCAGCCCCGTGTAGATGTAGGAGAAGTGCTCACGACTACCAAAGTAGGAAACCAGCAGCACTGTCGCGATCATCAGGGTGGACAAGCCGACGAGCGCAAGGCGTCGTGGAGTCGAGAGCTGACCCCAGAACTTCGCAATTTGCTGCAGGGAGTACTTGAACTTGTCCATCGTGGAGCGTCAATCGTCGGATTAGATCTGCATCCGCCAGAGTTCGTAGAAGGCGTCGACGATCTTGTTGCGGGCCGTCGACACCAAGCGGAGTTGAATGTCCGCTTCGGTCATCGCAATCATGGTGCCATGGATGTCGTCACGGACGCCGGCAGCGAACGCCTCCTTGCTTCCCCCCGAAATCCTGAGTTTTTCGTTGGTGCTCGCCACCACGCCCTCGAGCACTTCGGAGAAGTTGACCGAGCCCGAGTGAACCTTCTGGTTTGCCCCAGTCTGATCGCGAACATGCTCGATTTGAGCAAGTGGCAGACTGAAGCGTGCGTCCAGAGGGTTCATGACCTAGCATCACTTTCCGATATCCAGCGCGGAACGAGCCATCTGTTTGATGGTCTCGATCGAGGTCACCCCCGCTTCGTAGGCGCGCGAGGCCGTGATCATGTTCACCATCTCTTCGACGGCGTGGATGTTCGGATAGGTGACGTAGCCCTCGGCGTTGGCGTCTGGATGCCCGGGCTCGTAGACCTGAGTTCCGGGCCGCGTGTCCTCCACGAGGCGAGCCACACGTACGACCGACACCCCTCGTTCGGTGGTGGAGCCGCGCATGCGTTCGATGTCGGCGGCCTCAAATTGCGGGTCGATCCGACGAAAAGGTCCGCCCTCCGCCGTGCGCGTCGTCCGAGCGTTAGCCAAGTTCGACGCAATCGTGTTCATGCGAACGCGCTCGGCCGATAGCCCCGAGGCGGCTACTTCCAGTGCGCTAAATACTCCTAACACGGCAGCAGCTCCCTTCAGCCTTTGCCATCGTTGGCGGCATACATCAGGCCCTTGAGCTCCGATGCGATGATCGTTGACATGACGTCGTAGCGAAGGTGGTTTGCGGCGAGCTTGGCGGACTCGCGATCGAGAGATACGTAGTTCTCGTCATTGCCGGCTCCCCCTGACGCGTCCTCAAACACCTTGCCGACTCGACTTGGACCAGACTCGCCCGCCAGCGACAGGTGCTCGGTAGAGGTCTTGGCCAACTGGACGTCGAACACTTCGCCAAAATCGTTCGACCGAATCCTTGCGAGGTCCCGCGGGCGGAATCCGGGTGTGTCGACGTGCGCGATGTTCGTCGCCAGAACGTTGTGCCGCTCGAGGTGATAGTCGAGCGCGCGTTGCAACGGGCTCATATGGGAGAACAGATCGAGCACGGACTACGCATAAGCACTCGGCGTGCCACCAAAGTCTCCAACCTGGAGTCAGAGGCTGGGCAGCGGCGGCTCCGAACGGCCACCAGCCCTGTGGCGGTCAACGCCCGCCCGCAGATGGCCGGATCGTTGCCGGATTGATGGCTTCTGAGGAACGGGACGAGGATAGGAAGCGGGGCTCCCAGAAATCATCATTCTTTTCAGGTATTTACGCTCAAATGGAAAAAAGTGATGGGGCCGTGCCTTTTCTCCTCCAGGTTTTTTGCGGGTCTCCGTTCACAGGTTCGAGCCAGACAACTCGTCGCTTGTCCCATCAGCCCCAAAGATAGGGGTGGGTCATCCGTGCATCGAGATGGGTTTAAATCGACCCGGTGCCCTTTCGCCGCTTTTGGTCGGCTGTGGCAGCGTGTAATCCCAACTGATTACGCTGCTTTCTGGCATTTTGTGGCCTCGCGCCCCCTGGGTGCTCTGCGACACCAGTCGTTGGCCCCGATCGCCGGTTCTGGCGGCGTCAAAGAATGATCGTTGGGTTTCTGTCGCTCCGTCAACGCCCTGGCATGTGACTTGCTCAGGGACGAGTCGGCACGTCGCGCTGCCACCCACGATCCGCCGCAAGGCTTGGACGTCGTGATGACGCGACAGAGGAGAACTCCATGTTCCGAGGAAACGACCATTCTGCGCTCGCCCCGACTGCTTCGAACACGGACTTCGACGACGAATGCGTGAGTAGTGTTTTCCCCACCGCTGCCAGCATTGGGGAGCTTGCGATTGCTGAACCACAGCGACTTCGCCCCCCATCATTGATGCCCGGCTGCATGGATAATGTGATTGGTCGCTCAGAAGGACTCGTCGACATCTATCGAGTGATCGATCGCGTTGCCGACACGAATTGCACCGTACTCGTCACCGGCGAGAGCGGAACCGGTAAAGAGCTGGTCGCTCGCGCGGTACATCAAGCCAGCGGTCGACGCGCGGCCCCTTTCGTGGCCGTCAACTGCGGCGCGATTCCCGAGGCGTTATTGGAGAGCGAACTCTTCGGACATGCCAAAGGTGCCTTCACGGGAGCTCACGCCGCGAAGATGGGGCGAATCGGCCTGGCGCAGGGCGGCACACTCTTTCTCGATGAAATCGGCGAGCTTTCGCTCGCTCTGCAGGTAAAGCTCCTGCGCGTCTTGCAGTCTCGCGAGTACTCGCCGATCGGCGACAATCGCGTGATGAGGGCCGACGTTCGGATCGTGGCGGCGACTAACGTCGAGCTCGAGGACGCCGTGCGCAACGGGAGCTTCCGAGAGGATCTCTACTATCGCCTCAACGTGATTCACGTTGCCGTCCCACCACTGCGCGATCGCACTGGTGACGTCGAACTCCTGGCCACGCATTTCCTTGAGCTGGCGCGCCAGCGCACCGGCCGTCTCAACGTTACCGAGTTCTCTCCGGCCACCGTCCAGCTGCTCAACCAATACACTTGGCCCGGCAACGTCCGCGAGCTCGAGAACACCATCGAGCGCGCTGTGCTGCTGTGTCGCGGAACGGTGATCGAACCCCGCGACCTGCCGGCCAAAGTCTGCGGCCTGCCGTCTGAGAATCGTGCCAAGTCCGCCACGCTGCCCGATCTCGGCCTCGATCTACGCAACGCCGTGGAGTCCTTTGAGAACAACCTGATCCGCCAAGCACTTGAGCGCACCCACTGGAACAAGAACCAAGCGGCGCGTCTGCTCGGCCTGAATCGAACGACCCTCGTCGAGATGCTCAAGCGCAAGCGAATTGACGCTGCGTGAGTGAGCGAGTCGTTCCCCAGTGCACGCTCGGCATGAACCTCGTTGCGCACGAGCACCGACTTCAGAGGCCGTGAGGGCAACTGGCCCGATCCTTGCTCCATAGGGCGTGACTTGTTTTTCCGCACCATTATCGCAAAGTCACTCTGGGCAACTGTGGCGCTCTTCGGCGGACTGACCGTATCTGGTCGCTGCCGCGCAGAGGGTTTGCAGCGCACCGGAGTGGCGGCCATCGGCACGGGATTTCAGGGCGGCGACGTTGGCAACGGCGCGGTCGGATGGATGCGAGCTCGCACCCGCTTCATGGGCGGCGTGGATCTTCGCAATGATGAGTCGCTGACGGACTCCATGGGTTTCTACGGCTTTGTGGAGCTCGAGCGCCGAACGACGTTAGGCGCGGAAGTTCGGTATCAGCATTGGTGGACCCCAACGGTTGGCTTTCATGTTGGGGGAATTGGCGTCATCACGCCTGAATCCATGTTCGGGATCAGTGCAGGTGCCAGATTTGGACTTCCGCTCGGGAAGCGGGCAACCCTGTTCCTCGAACCCGCGTTCGCGGCCTTTCCGGTCGGCACGGATCTCCCGACCAATAGCGTCGTGGTGTGGGGTATCCTCAATGGAGGTATTGGTGTCACCCTCTAGTATGATTGACCGTGCGCATGCTCCTGGACAGCGGCAACTCGCGCGGCTGAGGTGGTTAGCTGTCGTGGTAGGTGCGGTCGGTTGCGCACCGCCGGAGAGCTGTCTTCGCAACACCGATTGCCTCGCTGGAGGTGTCTGCGAGGGGGGCACCTGTTACGTGGCTCCAGCCTCTTCCGACGACACGTCGGCCGCAGGGGCGACGACGGCTCCGGCAAGCTCATCTGCATCTGGGGGTAGCGGAGGCTAGCGACGCGCGCCTGACAGCACGCGCCCCGCCCGTCACGCCTCCGCATGCGATCATGAGTGCGCCCCAGTCCCGCCATCGCCACACGAATGGACTGCCGACTCGCTGACTCCCTGAGCGTCAAAGCAACGACGCTGACATGGCAGAGCCAGCGCGGCGTGGACGCCCTCTGGACCCGTCGCCTGTCACTTGCTCGTCTCCCGGCGAGCGTGGCCCGTTCGCGATGCCTAAATGGCTCGAGAACAGCGCGAATTTGACCTGAGCTGGCGGCGCAACAGCCAAGAAATTCGCGGACGCAACTGGCACTACTGTTGCAGCGGACCAACTGCCATGTTCCGTTCTCTCCACATTGCAGCTACTGGGATGTCCGCGCAGGAGACTCACCTTGAGGGGATCTCCAACAACATCGCGAACTCAAATACCGTTGGCTACAAGAAGCAGCGGGTCGACTTTCAGGATTTGCTTTACCAGCAGGTCCGAGCACCAGGCGCTCCCACCGGCACCACGACCATGACCCCAACGGGCCTGCAGCTCGGCAGTGGAACGCGGGTCATCGCCACCTCTCGAATGTTTGGGCAGGGAACGCTCCAGCAGACGAACAACCAGCTGGATCTCGCGATCGAAGGCAATGGCTTTTTCGCGGTTCAGCAGACCGACGGTACGATGGGGTTCACGCGCTGCGGTGAGCTGCAGGTGGATGGACAAGGACGACTGGTCACTCATGAGGGGCTGCCGGTCGATCCCCCCGTCAATATTCCGTCCACGGCGACTGGTATCTCGATTTCGGCGACCGGGAAAGTGACCGCGACCATGAGCGGCAGCGCTGCTCCCACCGAAGTCGGCGACATCTCGGTGGCGTCGTTCGTCAACCCAGCGGGCCTTCGCGCGATCGGACACAACTTGTTCGTGCAGACTCCGGCCAGCGGAGAACCCCAGATCGGCACTCCAGGGGAACAGGGTCGCGGCACTCTCATGCAGGGCTCGATCGAACAGTCCAACGTCGACATCGTGGAAGAGATGATTGGGATGATTTCAGCGCAGCGCGCCTATGAAATCAACTCCAAGGTGGTCACGACCGCCGACCAGATGCTCCAGGCCGCGTCTCAGATGCGGTAACCCCATGCGTCGCCTTATCCTCATCCTTGCCTCATTGACGTTAGCCGCGTTGGCTCATGCGGCCGAAGACGTGCGCGTCGTCGATGCACCCCGGGTTTTGGTCGGCGATCTTGTTCCGACCGCGCCCGTCGAGCTGGCCAAAATCGACGTGGGCCCAGCGCCGCGTCCAGGCTCATCGCGACTCTTCACGCCCACTGACCTTGAGAGTCTGCTCAACCCGATCCGAGGGCAATTGGCCCCCCACAGTTCGGTCAGGGTAGTCCGTGCGACCCGCCGCTGGACGGAGCCCGAGCTCCGCAGTTGGCTGGAAGAGGCGCTCCGCAAGCAGCTGCCGCCCTACGCGCAGCTCGTGCGGCTTGAGGTGCCTCGCAATCTGCTGACGCCGGCGTCGGTCGACATCGGTGTCATCACGCTAGCCCGCCTAGTCAAGCGCAGCGGAACTCAGCGCGCCAGCGTCGCGTTTGAGCTACGGACCCGAGGGCAAGCGCATGAACGACTCAATCTCGTCGCGGAACTGGCGCTCGACTCTCGCGCGACTCTGCGGGATATCACTCGCGGAACCTCCCTCACGTTAGTAGTGTCTAGCTCAGGAAGCCGCGTCACAGCGTCGGCCACGGCACTCGCCGATGCGGATATCGGCGACACGATCGCGTTTCAGGTCTCACGCACGCACAAGGTACTCAGGGCCCGCGTATCGAGCAGTCGTGAAGCTGAGGTACTCGGCGAATGACACTCCTGCGAACGATCGCCTGCGCGCTGCTGCTTGGTGAACTCGGAGTCGCCTGCGGGCCGGCGCACATCGCCCCTTTTACGCCTCGCAATCGCAAGTACGAGGCTGGCGAGTACGAGGCTGCCCAGGAACGCAGTAAGCCCTCCACTGGCTCGGTTTTTTCTGAGGCGCAGGCCGGATTTCTTGAAGACACGCGGGCGCTACGAGTCGGCGACGTCGTCCACATGAGGATCGATGAGGAGGCGGACGCTCAAGGAAACGCGACGACCAAACTCTCCAAAGAGACCAACAAGGAGGCTGGCATCGAGGCGATCCTGGGCTTGATGCCAGCGCTGCAGAAGGCTCACCCCAACATCGATCCCGAGAAACTACTGATGCTGGCGAGCAAGTCGAACTTTTCGGGTGACGGCTCGACCCAGCGCGCCGGCAAGCTCAAGGGCATCATTGCTGTGCGGGTCAAGCAGACGCTTCCCAACGGAGATCTGTTCGTGGAAGGCACCAAGGTCGTGATGATCAATCACGAGGAATATCACCTCTATATCTCGGGCGTGGTGCGCACCGCAGATATCGAGGACGACAACTCGATTCCCTCGTCACTGGTCGCCGACGCGCGCGTCGAATTCACCGGTCGCGGCGACATCAACGACCAGGTTGAACGCGGCTGGCTCACCGAGGCCCTCGACAAGATAAGTCCATTCTGACCATGCCTTCGTCCCTGCTCAAACTCCTGACGACTCTCATCCTGGGCCTGTCGCTGCTCGTGGTGCCGAACACCGCAAGCGCGGAACACCTGAGGGATTTGACTGACGTTGTCGGCGTTCGGGACAACCAATTAGTGGGATACGGCGTCGTGACCGGCCTCACGGGTACCGGTGATGACATCACCGCCCCGTTTGCAGCGCAGTCACTGCGCGCCCTACTCCGGCGCTTGGGAGTGCAAATTGACAGCAAGACGCTGCGACTGCGCAATGTCGCCGCGGTGCTGGTCACCGCCACAATCCCAGCGTTTTCGCGCAACGGCTCCCGCCTCGATATCACGGTATCGTCGCTGGGCAATGCCCGCTCGCTGAGGGGCGGGATCCTGATCCAGACGCCCCTGCACGGTGCCGATCGGAAGATCTACGCAGTGGCTCAGGGACCACTGCTGATCGGTGGATTTAGTGCCTCGGGAGGCTCGGGCAGCTCGGTGGCAGAAAACGTCACCAATACCGGACGGATCCCGAACGGTGCGCTCATTGAGCGAGAGATCCCGACGACCTTCGTGGCCAACGATTCGGTGCAGCTCTCCCTGCGCAGTCCGGATTTTGGCACCGCCAATCGCATCGCCCAAGCCGTTGAGAAATCCCTCGGGGATGGCTCAGCGCAAGCGCTGGATGGGGGCCTCGTGGTCGTCAAGATCCCGGCCAAACTCAAGAGCAAACCCGTTCAGCTGCTCGCGGAGCTCGGGGACATCGAAGTTGAGCCCGTGGTGAGCGCTCGCGTGGTGATCAACGAGCGCACTGGGACGATCGTGGCGGGTGGTGACATTCGACTGTCCCCGGTCGCGATCGCCCAAGGCGGTATCACCATCAGCGTGGCTGAGCAGCCGACGGTGGTTCAGCCCAATGCGCTTGGGCGCGGCGATACCGCCGTGGTCAATCAGACACAGATTGAGACTGCTGAAAAGCAACCCTCGCTGTACTACGTCAATGGGGCCACGACGCTTGCGGACGTCGCCAAGGCACTAGCCGTCTTTGGGATCACACCCCGAGAGCTGGCCAGCATGTTGCAAGCTCTCAAGACCGCGGGCGCACTGCGCGCCGAAATCATCGTCCAATGATCGCCCTTCCCCCCCTCAGTTCCACGCCGGACCAGCCAAAGACGCCGGAGCGTGTAGGCACGCCGGAGCAGTCGGCTGCGGGAGAGGCCCGCTTTGCGAAGCTCCTCGAGGAATCGCGAGCTGCCAACCCGCTGAGCCATCGACCAGGCGGGCCTGCTCCCCTATCGCCGCAGGCGAGGCGCGCCAAGGCCCTTGCGAACGCCGATCCCCAGGCCCTACATCGTCTCCGTGAGGCAGCGGGCCAGTTTGAGGCGATGCTGGTCAAGCAGATGCTCGGTTCCCTGGAAGGCACCACCAAGGTCCAGAATGGCTCCACAGTGGCAGGCCAGTCCACCTATGGGTCGATGATCGTCGACTCAGTAGCGGGAAGCGTGACGGGCGGCGCCGGCCTCGGGCTGGCCAAGCAGCTCGTCGAAGACATGGCCGAGCACCTACCGGCTCGTGGCTCCGTCCAGGCCAGCAACGAGATCCCCTATGAGACCCTCCGTCGGGCTAGCCTGCCCCAGGGTCATCAGGGTCTCCCCAGTCTCCCTTCGGCCACGACGGCCGGAGTTCTCCCGATCTCTTTGCGGGAGCCCACCAACCAGAAACCTAATCAGAATCGATGAGTTACGCACAAAGAGCTACCGCGACACCCAAGACCCTTACGAAATCTTCTCAAGGGTCGCTCCACGTTGCCGTTCCAGGGATTGAGAATCCAGCGGACACCCGATCGTTTGGTCGGAAAGCCGGTGGGAGGATCAGATGAAAGGTATAACCTCAAATCCCGCCCTCGATGCCTATCAGAGGATGGCTATCTCCCCTGTGGGAGCGGCACGGCCCGGTCAAAAGGCGGCTTCGCCTGCTGACGTGGGCACGACCTCGACCCCCCAGGTGGCAAAAGTCACCATCTCGTCTGAGGCCAGGGAATTGGCAGTTGGAGCCGCTCAGGGTCCGTCGGATCCGGAGAAGGTCGCGAAGCTCAGGGCGCAAGTTGAAGCCGGAAGCTTCCAGGTCGATTCACATCACGTCGCCAAACGTCTAGTCGCAGCACTTGGGTGATGCGACGCGCCGTCGGCGACGACGGGGCACCCAATGAAGGAGGCTACTAATCAACGCACCATCGACGAGATTTTGACAGAGCTTGCACAAGCCATTGAGGCTGAGCGGCAAGCACTGATCTCGCTCGACGAGGTGGGGATGGACGCGGCGTTGACCATGAAGGTCTCGCTAGCAGCGGAGCTTGAGCCTCTTCAGGCGCAGCTCACGTCCGAACACCGCGCCCGTCTCGCTGTGGTGCATGGGGCACTCCGTAACAACCTGGTCCTACTCGTGCACGCGCGCGATCACGTCCAGGGTGTCATCGAGCTTTTTACCGGTGCGTCGCCCGTGAGACGGCCCTCGTACCAGCCACACCATGATGGTGGGCGCCTGAATTTGCGGGGATAGCCATGGCAGGGCTTTCCAGTCTACTCAACACAGCACGTGATGCATTGTCCGCGCAGTCCTATGGGCTGAACGTCGCGGGACAGAACGTCACGAACGCCAACACTCCCCTGTATGTGCGGCGCGAAGCCGTCCTACAGACGCGGGCTGTTGGTAATGTCACGACTGGCGGAGTGGAAGTCCAGGGACTCAGGCGAGCCTCGGACGACTACGCCGACCGTCGCCTGTTTGAATCCCAGAGTCTGAGCTCGGCTGCGTCCCAACAGGACAACGAGCTGCAGAGTATCGAGGGCATCTTCAACGATCTCGGCGGCACTGGTCTCGGCTCGTCGCTTGATGCGCTGTATTCCTCGTTCCAACAGGTTGCAGCGACGCCGAACGATCCCACGGTGCGCCAGGATATCCTCAACAAGGCCGAGGTCTTTGCCAGCCGAGTCAATGACATCGGTGACTCACTTGCGACACGCAAGGCCGATCTAGTAGACCAAGCCAAGGCGATTGCCAGTCAGGCTAATCAGCGCGCGCAGGAGATTGCCAAGCTCAACAATCAGATTGTGATTGCCCACCAAGCCGGGCAGGACGCCTCCGATCTGGTCGATCAACGCAATACCAAGCTTTTAGACTTGGCGACCCTGATCGACGTTCGCACGATCGCTGGCCAAAATGGCGATGTGATGGTTCAGTCCGCGGGAACGATGCTGATCGAAGGCGGGACTGCGCGCACCCTGAGCGTCGGCATGGGCACCGACGGCAAGATGCAAATTCTGTCCAAGCGTGGCGATGGCCCCTCCTACGACGTCACGGCCTTCGTGACGGGCGGAAAGCTTGCCGGCATCAAGGAAGCGCGCGACACCAATTTCTTTGACATCTCAGACAAGTTTGACCGGTTCGTATTTGACACCGCCAGCGCGATCAACACGCAGCACAAAGCTGGTGTCGGTCTAGACGGCAACGGTGGCCGCAATGTATTTGACGTCGGACTAACCTACGGAGGAACCGCTCGCAGCATCAAGTTGAGCGGTGACGTCGCTGGTCATCCGGAGTTTTTCGCAGCCGCCGGAAACGTCGCGGAGCTCCCTGGCGGTTCATCGAATGCCGTCAAGCTCGGTCAGCTGCAGGGGATTGCGAACGTCTTTGCTAATAGCCGAACCCCGTCGCAGGCCTACGGCGACCTGATCGGTCAGGTCGGAAGCACGCGGGCCACCTCGAAGGCGGAGGCCGAGCTGCGAGGCAACATTTTTCAGCAGTCCCAGGCCTTCCGTGAGACGGTGAGCGGCGTCTCCCTCGACGAGGAAATGGTCTCACTCCAGCGTTTTCAGAGGGCATTTGAAGCCGCCGGCAAGGTAATTGCAACGGTGGACGGGTTGATGGAGAACCTGATGCAACGAGTCGGCCGATGAGAGTCACTGAATCCCTGCGCTTCGACATCGTCAGTCGTCAAACCGCGCGCCTCCGCAGTCAACATGCGGAGGCGTCGATGCAGGCGGTCTCCGGACAGCGCATCAATGCCCCCTCGGATGATCCGGTCGCGGCCGCTGAAGCCGCCCGCTTGCGAGCCAGCAAAGCGCAAACCTCCTCCTATCAGAAAACCGTCGCCATCGTCCGCGGCGACGCTGAGATGGCGGAAGCCTCGCTCGAACAGGCCGGCAACGTGCTCCAGCGCGCTCGTGAACTTGCGATGGCGGGTGCCAACGGCGCCAATGGCCCCGAGCAGATTGCCGCCTTTGCCAGTGAAGCGAGCCAGCTCGTCACCCAAATGGTTGAAATAGCTAACGCCAAGGGGTCCCAAGGGTACCTCTTCGCCGGGACTCGTACAGACACGGCGGCGTTTGACGTCAATGGCGTTTTTCAGGGCAATGACGAGAGCCACACCGTCCAGACCGGCGCCGGGACCCCCATCACGGTCAATGTGAGCGGCGAGCGGGCATTCACAGCGACCGGCGGCACGGACGTCATTTCAACCCTAAAGAACCTGTTTACCGCGCTCAGCGCAAACGACCAGACTGCGATCCGCACAACGCTTACCGGAATCGATGATTCTCACAAGCAGATCCTGCGTGAACGTTCGCAGGCTGGCCTGATCCTGAATCGCCTCGACTTGAGCGACACCATTTTGTCGCAGACCGAAATCGACATTGCTCGCCGCGATTCGGACGTCACCAGCGCCGATACTCCCGAGGTCTTCTCGCGCCTGACACGCCTCGAGGGTGCAATCGATACCGCGGTGACGGTTGGCAAGCGACTGCTCGATATCGGTAATCTGCAGCGCTTCTAGTGGTCCGCGCGGCCGTCGGCCCATTGTCAGCGGTGACGGGCGCGGAGAGACGCTTGCTACGGCGGCTCACCGCGACGGCCGCGGGCCGCGAGCGCCGCGTGGCGCGAGCGCCGCGGGGCACGAGCGCGACCAGAGCCAAACGGACAGTCATAGCGCTGACGCCTGCAAGACGCAGAGATTTGACGCCCTCGGGATGACCGGCTGTCGCTGCGCGCGCGTTGCCCCTTGAGCTGTAGCTAGATGGGCCGAACGCTGCGAATTGGCGTACCCGTTCTGCGACTGACGGTGCTTGAGCCGTGAACTCGCTGGCATGATGCGTGCAGCAAGCTGTTGCGATGTTCATCGTCGCGCGTCGCAAGGGCCAGCGAATCTTTATCGGCAATGACGTCGAAATCATCGTCACTGAGCTATCGCGCTCGACGGTCAAGATTGGCATCGTCGCTCCGAAAACCTACGTCATTCTGCGGGGCGAGCTCAAAGAGAGCATCGAAGCGGCCACGCGCGCAGCGCTCGAAACCGTTGACGCTCCCCTCTCGGAACTAGCCAGCAACGATGACCCGCAGGTCCTTGACGCCAGGCTGGCGACCGCAAGCAACTTCTTCAAGCTCCCCGTCAAAGGACTGGCGACAGAGCCCGTCAAGGCGGAGACGCTTAAGCCCTAGGGGATTTTCGGAGCGGTGTTGCTCCGGAGCCCTCCGTTCGGCTCTGTTCTAACCCACGTCTCAAGTCAATTGGCACGCCAATGAGGGTGTGCCCCCATTCGTGAACCTCACCGAAGATCCAAGGAAAGGAAGCCCATATGGCGCTCGGTCTACAGACAAACGTTGCATCTCTCGAGGTGCAGAAGAATCTCTTTCGCACCAACGCGGCGCTCGCTAAGAGCTTCAACAAGGTTTCTAGCGGCTACCGCATTAACTCCGCAGCCGACGACGCAGCCGGTCTCGCCATCAGCGAAAGCATGAAGGCTCAGATTCGAAGCTACGTCGTGGCAGAACGCAACGCCAACGACGCAGTGTCGATGTCTCAGACCGCAGAAGGAGCGCTGGGCGAGATGCATGACGTCCTTGGACGCATGCGCGAGCTGTCGATGCAGAGCGCCAACGGCACGATGTCGTCCACTGACCGGGACAACATCCAGCAGGAATATGTGGCCCTCCAGGCCGAGCTCGGTCGCATCCAGCAGGGCACCAAGTTCAACGGCGTTCAGCTGATCTCCCAGGCCACGAACTCTGTGACCTTCCAGGTGGGCCTCAACGACGATCCGAACGATCAGCTGAAGATTGACTTTGGCAACATGGATCTGACGGCGCTCCAAGCCACCACCGTAATCGGCGTCGACTCCACCGCTGCACTCGCCAGTTTGGCTGTGATCGACGCCACCGTCCAGACGGTGTCCTCGCAACGAGCCAACCTCGGCGCGGCGATGAATCGCCTCGAAGTGGTGACGCACAACATCCAGACCATGCGCCTCAATATGTCCGCCGCCAACTCGCGCATTCGTGACACCGACGTGGCTGAGGAGATGGCCGTCCTCAGTAAGAACCAGATCCTGAGCCAGGCGGGCGTCAGCGTGTTGTCTCAGGCCAACCAGCTGCCCCAGATGGCCCTGAACCTGCTCAAGTAAGCGATAATTGGCCCAAAAGGCGGTCCAGAGACAGGTTTCCCTGCTGCCTACATCATCCCAGAATGATTTCGTTCAAGGTTCCGCGCGGCGCTCCGTTCAATCGGCATGAAGGGCAAGAAGCCCTGAACGGGGCGCCCACGGTGGGCTCCCCAATGCTCTCCAAGAAGGAGTCCCACCATGGCCTTGAATATTCAGACGAACGTCGCCTCTCTCGAAGCAAACCGAAACGTCCAGCGCAATCAGCGCGCTCTGATGGGAAGCTTTAACAAGCTTTCCAGCGGGTTCCGCGTCAACAGCGCATCCGACGATGCGGCCGGCCTCGCGATTAGCGAAAGCATGAAGTCTCAGATCCGCTCCTTTACGGTGGCGGATCGCAATGCCGGTGACGGCATGAGTATGGCGCAGACTGCGGAAGGCGCCCTCGGTGAGGTTCACGATGTCCTCGGACGTATGCGTGAACTTGCAATGCAGGGTTCCAACGGAAGCCTCGGGTCAGCGGACCGCGACTTTCTGAACAACGAGTTTGGCTCTCTCCAGGGCGAAATTTCGCGTATTCAGGAGTCAACGAAGTTCAACGGCCAGAAGCTCGTCGACAACGGAACCCCGGGCGTTGGTCGCGCGGTCACGTTCCAGGTCGGCCTCAACAATGATGTCAATGACCAGATCTCGGTCAGTTTCAGCAACGTCGACCTCTCAGCTGTCAACGTGAACGCCACCACGAACGTGGCCGGCGTGGACTCCGCGGCTTCTCTCGCCTCGCTCGGAGCGATTGATACCGCTATCCAGACCGTGTCCTCAGCTCGTTCTACCTACGGTGCAGCTGCCAACAAGCTGCAGGTGGCGTCGAACAACGTTCAGACCATGCGCCTGAACATCTCGGCTGCAAACTCGCGTATCCGTGACGTGGATGTCGCCGAAGAGACGGCGAACATGGCTCGAAATCAGGTTCTCTCGCAGGCAGGCGTCTCGATTCTGTCTCAAGCGAACCAGCTCCCGCAGATGGCCTTCGGCCTCATCGGTCGATAAGGCGGATGATCGAGCCGGGGGACTAATCCCCCGGCTCGCTTTATTCCATCAAGCCCTAACGTAGTGAAGGAGACGGCGCCTCATGGCTGGCACCATTTCCATGGCTGGCATCGGTTCTGGACTGGACCTCCAAGGCATGATCGACGGGCTCGTCACCGCGAATTCAACGCGGCTCAAGACGATACAGTCTCGGTCGACGGCCCAGAAGAGCGCCTCGACTGCGATCAGCAGTGTCAGCACCCAGCTGTCCAGACTCAAGACGGCGACCGATGCGCTCTCGGATGCCACCCGCGCGCAGAGCTACGCGGTCAAGTCTTCAGACTCCACGGTCTCCGCCAGCATCATCGGCGCAGCAGCCAATGGCAAGTACTCAGTCGAGGTCGTCGACACGGCCAAGGAGTACCGCGCCTACTCGGACACTTCGGCCAGCCTCACCACGGCGCTCGCGCAGTCCGGCACGATGACCCTGCGCGTTGGCACTGGAACCGCGGTTGATCTGGCGATTGACGCGACTGACACCCTGTCGAGCGTGATCACCAAGATTAACGGGAGCGGTCTCGGCGTCCAGGCGACCTCGTTTTTTGACGGGACGAATTTCCGAATGCAGCTTCGGGGAAGCGATACGGGAGCCGGGAACGAGGTGTATGTCACCGGCCTTGACCTAGGCGTGAACGCCGTCGACAACGCCAAGCAGCAGGCCAGCAGCGCGCATATCAAGGTCGATGGCTTTGACGTCTACTCGAAGACCAATCAGCTCTCTGGAGCTGTCCCTGGAGTGACGCTGAACATCACCGCCAAGACGACTACGCCGCTGACGGTGGAGGTGGCAGCGGACCCCGCAGGTCTCCAGACCAAGCTCCAGGCGTTCATCGACAACTACAACAACGTGATGCGAACGGTCCACTCGACGGCGGGCTACGGCAGCACCAAGGCCTCCAACGAGCAGCTGGCAGGTGACTCCGCTCTGCGCTCGGTTACCGGGCGACTGAACGACGCGGTCAGGACCGAGGTGGCTGAGGGTGGCGAGTTCACCAACTTGCGCTCGATTGGCATCACGGTAGGCCGTGACGGCTCGCTGTCGGTCGACAGCGCGAAGCTGTCGGCGGCCGTTAGCAAGAACGCCAAGAGCGTGACGGCGCTTCTTTCGGGAGGAGCTTCAGGAAAGGGCGCAATGGACGTTCTTTCTAGTACGGTCGATTCTTTCGTTCGCAGCAGCGACGGCCTCTTGACCGGTCGCCGAACCTCTTTTGACGACGCCGCCAAGCGACTAGACAAGCGGGCGGACTCGGAACAGGACCGTCTCTCCCGCTACCGCACACAGCTTGAAAAGCAGTTCTCCAACCTAGACACGACGATGTCTAACGCGAACGCTACCAGAAGCTATCTCAGTCAGTACTACGGTACTAAGTAACCGTCCGCTGAAAGCGCCCCATGTACGACAATGCAGTCCTGAAATATCAGCAGGTCCAGGCGGCGACGGCAACTCCCGGCGAGATACTCCTCGCCCTCTATGACGGACTCTTCCGCTTCCTGCGGGGCGCCAAGCTGTGCTTCGAAAACAAGGAGCCCGGCCGCGCGCGCGAGCTACTCTCGAAGAGCCACGCCATTCTCAGTGAGCTCACGATTGCGCTCGACTACGCGCAGGATCCGGTATTGTGCGGACAGCTCGACTCGATTTACTCGTTCTGCACGGGACATCTGATGCAGGCGAACATGAAGGCCGATCCGAGCCTCATCGATGAGATCCTGCGAGTGCTGACCCCGCTCAAGGAAGCCTGGGCGATCGCCGTTCCCGAAGCAGCGCGTGAGCTCGCCAGCGCTTCGAGTCGCCCGGCGAGGTAGCGATGTCCGCCACTGGCGCGCAAGCGACTCCTCCCTCGACCACGGGAGATCCAGTCTACGTCCAGGGTAGTCGGCGCTCGGAGCTCTGGGCGCACTTTCGCTCCGGCGCGATTGTCCAGGTGACGCGCGAGCGCGAGCGACGCTATCCAGGGCTGCAGGGTTCCGCTCCCCCGACCCAATCGAGCTATCAACACACGGCTGAACTGGGTCTTCGGGCCGCCCATGTGATCGACGCAGGCTGTGGCTCCGGCGATGGAATGCGGAGTTTACTGGGAACATTTGCCCGTGTCACCGGTGTCGACCAGGATCCCCGCGCCCTGGCGTTCGCCAAGCAGCACGTGCCCAAAGCCCGCTGCGTCCAGGGGGATCTTCAAGCGAGCTACCGCACCGAGCCCGCTCAAGCAGCCTTCCTCGTCGACGTGGTCGGGCATCTCACGCTACCGGAACAGGCACTCCGCGGCCTGATACAGCGCCTGGTGGCTCCGCACAGCGTGGTGCTCTTCGAGCCCGTCGCCACTGCCAGGCAGACGCTGGTTCCTCCTGCGCGTCGAGCCTATTCCCAGCGTTCTCTGCATTCGCTGGTGACACGCGCAGGCCTTACCGTTGAGCGCTGGCTGCCGCCGTCACACGACCTCGTGGGCTGCGTAGCGGTGCCACTGCGTGATCCCGGAGCCAGTGCCTTGGAGAATGCAGAACGCTTCGTCCTGCGCGGCCATTGGGCAGCCGCCCAAGAAGCAGCCCTTCAGGTTCGGCGCAGCAGCACAGCGCCGCTGCGCATCGAAGGACTGTTGCTTGAGGCAAGAATTGAATTCGAGCTTGGTCGCCGCAATGCCTCGGCCGCGGCACTCCTTGAGGCGGCCACGCTGGATGCGCGCGATGCCCGACCCGTCGCCGGACTGGCCCGAATTGCCGCGCTTGGAGGCGACGCGCCTCGCGCCGAGCGGCTTGCGCGCGAGGCAGTTTCGCTCGACCCACTCGAACCAACTGCGCTCTGCGCGCTGGCTGACGCAGTGGAATACACATCTGCGCAGGAGGCTTTCGAGGCCTGGCGGCTCGCTCACTCGCTCTGTCCAGACGTCGCTGGCATCGCCCGACGGCTCTGTGAGACAGCCATCGTCGTGGGAGATTTTGCCGTCGCGATTCAGGTGCTCGAGCGCCTCGGAAGATACGGTTCGACGGTCAATCTAGCGGCACACCACGCGGCGCTGGCTTGGCTCCACGCGGGAAGTGGTCAGCACGATTCGGCAGATCTCGAAGCCAAATTGGCGGCTTCGCTCGCGCCAACTGACACCGCCATCCATGATCTCAGGGAGTTCCTTCGGTCCGTCAATCCTGCCCCCTAAGCGCCTGCCAAACCGCAAAACACCGACCGTGGCTAACGTTGGAGCCGCTGAGAGCCGTACTGAGACGGAATGCCGCCGCGCTCGATAACCATCCTGCTGTTGCCAATGCTCGCGGCATGCACGGGCGCGGGTTTTGAATCCGAGGCCGGCCCGCAGCAGAACGTCGGTGGACAAGCGTCCGCTTCAGGTGGCGTGATTCACAGCGGTGCCGGTGGCGGCGGTCCTGGCGGGGCCTCGACGGGCGGACAGCCCCGGGTTTTTCCGCCAGAATGTGGCAAAACCTCGCCAAGCGAGGCTCCGGATTCCGCGGAGACCTGTGTGGTTTCCACTCACTTCACGATGGGGAGCAATGTCGCCAACGTGGTTCAAGCTGGACTCTACAACCACGCGCCCGCTCATCCCGTGACCCTGAGCACCTACTGGATCGATCTCTATGAGGTCACCGTCGCGCGCTATCGTGCCTGCGCTGACGCGGGCGCCTGCTCCACACCTGGCTCAACCGATGGTGGACTGTGCACCTACCCGGACTCTCCGGGTTCAGAGTCGGACGAGCGACGTCCCGTGACCTGTGTCACTTGGGAACAGGCGCAGGCCTTCTGTCAGTGGAACGGTAGCCGGCGACTTCCGACTGAAGCTGAATGGGAGCGCGCTGCACGCGGGCCCGGCAGCCGCGACTATGCGTGGTCGGGCGGCTTTGATTGCAAAAAGGCTGTCGGCGCGACCACCGGTGCTTGCACGGGTCAGCTGCAAGCCCATGCCTACCCGGTCGGGAGCTTTCCTGCGGGCGATTCCCCGGAGGGACTCAAGGATTCCGTCGGCAACGCGGCAGAGTGGGTCGCCGATGCGCTGGGCGTCTATTCCGCCGAGGCGCAGACTGATCCGAAGGGCCCTCGCACGACTAACCCCCGCGTCATTCGCGGAGGGAGCTGGCTGAGCAACGCTGTTGCCCTGCGCGTTTTTGAGCGCGCAGCCGAAAACAGCAGCAAGCTCGGCCCGACAGGCTTCCGTTGCGCGCGCTCACCGTAGCGACCGCGCAGCCTTGCAGCCTAGGTCCGCGAAGCGCTCTACGTCGGGTCGTAGTCCCCGAGCCGCATCAAGGCGTGCCGTCGGCGGCAGTCACGGCTTCGCCTTTTGCTTAGGCGGAGCCACCACGGTACGCGCCTCAACGTTGGAGGCCGGGGCGTCATTCGCATTACCTCCCGTCTGGAGTCCGCGGGATACGAAATCTTCGGCACCACGCCGCACCGCCAAAATCGCGAGGCGACGGTTGCGCGAGGCGAAGGGATCGTCCTTGACGTAGGGCGTACTTGAGCCATGCGAAAACACGCCAACGATCTGACCCGGACGGACCCCAGAGCCTTCCAAAGTACGACGGGCTGCATCAGCGCGCAGAAAGCTCAGGTCCCAGTTGGTTCGGTTGGCCCCCGACGGAAACGGTCGCGCGTCGGTGTGACCGTGAACCTGGATCTCGTTTCGCAGCTTGCCGAGTGCGGGAGCAATGATCTCCAGCAGTCGCTTCAGGCGTGGTTTTAGCTCAGCCGAGGAGAGCTCGAACAGGAAGTCCTCCCCACCGTCGAGGATCTGGATGAGCAGGCCCTGCTCGGTGACCTCCACTTCAACCTGTCCCAGCGCCGCAGCGGCTGCACCGTCGGATTTCTGAGCCGCAACCAGGGCTTCTTTGACTGAATCGGCGCCGTTGACAAGGGTTCGTTGCTCGAATTGAAGCACGCCGCCTTTGGCGTCCAGAAAGCCATTGTCCTGCACGCCGGTACCACCCATCACCAGCGAGGGAGCCCCCGAGAACATACCCGTTCGAAAGTACTCGGACAGCTTTTGTCGCGTTGACTGATCGGTCTGGGAGAGAATCCAGAGCACGATGAACAAGGCCATCATCGCGGTGACGAAGTCGGCGTAAGCGACCTTCCACGCACCACCGTGGTGGGCGTGTCCTTTCGCCTTCTTGGTGATGATGATGACGCGAGCGCCTTTGTCAGCCATTTCTCAATGCCTGGAATTCTTTGTCCAGCAGCTCCGCGCTGGGACGTTCGTCCGTAAAAATGGCGCGACGAGCTAGCTCGATCGCGATCGCCGGGTTCGCACCCCGGGCGGCGGCGAGCAGACCATTTTTGATCACACTGAGGTAGCGCCCGTTGGCACCTGATTGGAGACCGACGCTCGTGGCGATCGGGCCAAGCACGCCGTAACACAGTAGAATTCCGAGGAAGGTTCCGACAAGGGCCGCGCCGACGTGGTGACCGATCTCTTCGGGTGAACCGTCGAGATGCCCCATGGTGATGATAATACCAAGAACGGCGGCGACGATGCCGAGACCCGGGAGCGCATCGCCCGTCGACTGAATCAAGCCGACCGGTTGATGCTCTTCCTCGTGGTGGGTATCGAGCTCGGCTTCAAACATCTGAGAGAGCTCTTCGACCGTGGCACCATCGACCATCTGCTTGAGCCCCTCGCCCAGGAATTGGAGCGCGTGATGGCGCTTCATCACTGACGGGTACTTCGTGAAGAGCGAACTGTTGTGGATATCGTTGACGTGGGATTCGAGTGCGAGCAGGCCCTCACGGCGAACGATCTGAAACAGCTGGTAGAGCAGCTTGAGCAGATCGACGTAGTCCGCCTGCGTTGGCGAGTCGACCTTGAACCCGTGCTTGAAGGCCGAGATGACCCTCGAACCGACCTTGCCCGGCGCAGAAATGATCAGGCTGCCGATAGCAGCGCCGCCGATCACGACAAACTCGTTCGGCTGGATCAAGACTGGCAAGGGACCGCCAGCCATGACGAACCCGCCGATGACGGACGCGAATACGACGATGAGACCAATGATGGTGGACACGTTTCAGTCCTGGCTACGTCCCAAGTCCGCGGGAAGTGAAGGGCTTGTCGGAGTCGACCGAGTGACGTCGCTCTCCGTCAGCCATGGCGATCCGGAGGGCGGTCCGGGCGAGTTCATCGGCCATCGAGAGTGAGTTGGCCGCTGTCATGTCGTCAATCGAGCCAAAATCGGCTGCTCCGCTCGAAAAGGACAGAAGAGCGCCGGGCAGGAGCCCCTCTGCCGCGCGACGAGGTTCGGGGCGAGCAGCCGCGCGGCCACTCGCCAGCGCAAAGGCGGCTGACGGCGCGTCTGGGGCGTGGATCGGGCTGGGAGCTCCGGCGTCTGTCGCTGAAGTCCCTCGAAAGCGCGCGGCCAGCGAGGTCACCGAGCGTTCGTAAGCCGCCGGATCACCGGTGAAGTAGCCCCCACTCTTGAGCCCTCGAACAAATCCTGAGGCGTCCCCGGCCTTGGCGGCCTCCACCGCTCGACCATAGCGACCAGCAAGCAAGCGGACATAGTCCTGTGCGCCTTCGTCGGCAGTATCGTAGGCCCTGAAGCGATCGACGATCTTGCGCTCGGTAGCCCCAAACCCTTCCTTGGTGCGTTGGGCAACGCTTTGGCCCGAGGGGCTCTGCCCCTTGATGCCGCCAAAGTTGTAGTTGTACATCGAGGCGCCGCCGCCGGTTTCGTGCGCCCACTGGGCCGTGATCAGCGAGACGGTCTCCTCGCTGGGTTGCTCCCCGGTGACGGCAGTCCAGGCGCGACGCAGCGCAGCCGAGGCCTGGCTAGAGCTCAGCGGAGTCTTGACCGGGCTGACCAGTCGCGCCTCACTGCGCGCAAGGGTCTTGGCAAATGAGCCGGACCCCTCGGCGACCCCACCAACACCCAGAGGCGTCAGGGGCTCGAGCGGTCCAACGGGTGCTGAGCCAACAGGAGAAACCACGGCGAAGGTCGTGAAAGCAAGACCCGGGCCGCAGATCAGCTCGGGTCCGAGCATCGGCCGTCGACCGAGCGGGGCTGGCGGGTCCGAGCATCGGCCGCCGACCGAGCAGGGCTGGCGGGACCTAGCGCTTCGCCTTGTCCTCGAGCTCGGACTTGAGGATCGTCATGTCCTCAAGCAGCTCGAACAACACCTTCTCGATACCGCGGTTTCCAAGGACATTGAGGGCTCGCTCGATGTTCTCGACCTCATTACGAGGACGATGGAGGGCCGCCTCGCGCTTGCACCGCGCGGCAAACACGGCAATTGCCTCCACCGTCTCCGCGAGCTTGTAGGGCCCAACGTACGGATCGTTGAGCAAACTCAGAAGCTCCCTGACGAGATCGAGCCGCTTGAGGTCCGCGGGCTGGAGCCGGCAGTCGTCGCCTTTGACCGTGAATGTCTTGGACTTCGTTAGCATTGTCGCATCGTGCCGAGAGACTCGGTCAACCCTCAGCATGCAGCGGGAATCGGGAGTTGGCCAGCGTCATCGCTCGTGCCTTGGGTCTGCCCCGCAGACTCGAATGTCGATGGCTTGACCCCCACTGCGTCAACTCGCCGACACCGAGATGAAGCAGTGAGAGCCCAAGCGCATCAGGCCAATCACCCGACAGGGTCCTGACTTGGGCGGGCGCCGCTGGGGAAATCAGCCATCGGCCGGGCGCTGCGTGATTCAGGCCCGGCGTCTGACGTCTGCAGTGAAAGCAGCTCGCCTTCGAGCTCGTGGCCCGGCGCTTGCTTACTAGCGACTCGGGCGCTGCCGTCTCGAGAGCTGGCAGCGCCCTCAAACCCATCATGAGTACCGGGATATGGTCCGCCGCTTCTGGAGCCGTCGCGCAAACCACTGCGCTCGACGTCGCGGCGAACAATATCGCCAATGCGACGACGCCGGGCTACCGCGCCGACCGCGCCATCTTCAGGCAGGAGCTAAATCAAGCGCTCGGTGCTGCGGTAGGCACGCGCTCGCAACGCTACGCCATCGTTCGCACTGTTGAGCCAGACCGGCGACAAGGTGCGCTCAACTCCACCGGCCGTTCCCTGGATGTCGCACTGCGCGATCCTGATCATTGGTTGGCCGTCTCTACCCCCCAGGGCGAGCGCTACACCCGTTCAGGCGCACTCCAGCTGGCGGCTGATGGCACCCTTCGCACGCCCGAGGGAGCAACGTACGTCGGCTCCAATCATAAGCCGATCAAAGTGCCGCCCAACGCCCAGTCGGTAGCGGTGAATGCGACCGGCAATATCATCGTCGATGGCCTGGATACGGGCTCACGACTCCACACCGTATCGTTTGCTCGCTCGGCGGGACTAGTCAAAGAGGGAGCCGTCCTCGTGCGAGCCCTGCCCAACGCCGCTCGCCCCGTAAACGTCGATCCGGATCTCGAGCCCGGGGCGCTCGAAACCTCGAACGCGTCCGCTCTGTCGGGCATGACCAGCCTCGTTCAGGCCAGCCGCGAGTTCGAGATGATGACCAAGGTCATTCAAGCTTTCAGCGAACTAGAGAAACTCACCGCACAGCAGGTGGGTCGTGGAAGGTGACGCATGAATCGCCAACGCCACCGCTCGCCCGTCGCTGCTTGGATGGCGCGCTGCGCCGGGACAAGCGACGCATTCCAGTCGGCCCCCACACGCATTCAGCCCTACGCTGCCCTCTTTTGGCGGCGTAGTCGTCCCAGAGCAATTCCAAGCCCGCCGCTCGAGCACGCTCGGCACTCGCGTGAAGCATTGCCGTTCGATCTCTATCAGCGAGCGGCGGATCTCGGTTAGCCATGACAAGGCTTGGGCTGGCGGCGTTCGGTGGACCATGCCTGGTCGTTCTTTTGGGCTGGCTCGGCGTGGACACAACGCGGACCGAACCATCTGGCGTCGCTCTGGTCAGTCAACAGGGCTGCAACACTGAGTGCCAGGAACGCCAGACGGACTGCGCCTTGGCTTGCGAACAGGACCCCGCGTGCATTCGCGGCTGTCGTTCAAAGGCCGAAGATTGCACCAGGAGCTGCTCGGAGCGCCCACCCACGTCGCCGGACGCAGGCCCGCTCGACGCGGCCACCAGCCCGGACGCCGCCGAGCGTGACGCATCGGTGCCCGATGCGGGTAATCGCGACGCCGCTGCGCCGCCGGCGCCGAGCGCTCGGCCTCGCGCTCCAACAGCACCAAACTAGCCCCTTCATTTCAGCATGACTCAGGCCGTTCCGTCTGTTGGGTATCCATGACTTCCGCCTCTCCCGATCGCTCAGCTGCCGCAGCTCGCCCCCAGCTGGCTCATCTCGCTCGGCAACCCATCCTTGACGGGAAGCTCCGAACGGTCGGCTATGAACTCCTGTTTCGCGCCAACGCGACCGACAATATAGCGGGAGTCACCGACGGAACCCATGCGACCTCGACGGTACTCGCCAACGCCCTAGCGGAGTTTGGTCTTGAGACAGTCGTCGGCGCGCTACCCGCTTGGGTCAACTTCACCGCGGAGTACTTGACCGAAGGACTTCCGATCCCGCTTGGCCCCAAGGCGCTCGTGATCGAGCTGCTCGAGGACGCCGTTCCAACGCCAGATCTCCTGGAGCGGCTTGGGGATCTCAAGCGACAAGGCTATCGGATTGCACTCGACGATTTTATCTATCGACCCGAGTTGGCCGAGCTCCTGAGCGTCGCGAACATCGTCAAGATCGATATTCGCAACCGCGATTTCGACGAGATTGGTCAGCAGGTTAAGCTCTTTACCAAGCACCAGGTGCAGCTGCTCGCCGAAAAGGTCGAGACGATGCAGGAGTATGATCGCTGCACCAAGCTTGGATTTAGCCTATTTCAAGGCTATTTCGTATGCAAGCCGGAGCTCATGCATCAGAAGCGCACGCCGGCCAACCGCGTGGCACTGATGCGGCTACTGAGCGAACTCTTCGCGACCGATCCGAATATCGACCGAATTCGGCAGCACGTCCAACAAGACGTCACCCTGAGCTACCGCCTGCTCAAATGGCTGAACTCGTCACTGTTCTCGCTGCCTCATGCCGTGGAATCGATCCAGCATGCCATCATCATGCTCGGCCTGCACCGGCTGCGCAATCTTGTCAGTCTGATCGTACTGGCGCGAATCGACGACAAACCGAACGAGCTCATCACGACTTCATTGATGCGCGCGCGGGTCGGAGAAAACCTTGCATCGCACTTCGGCGTGAGCCCAGAGACCATGTTTACCGTGGGCCTGTTCTCTGTGCTTGATGCGCTCATCAGCATGCCGATGACCCAAATCCTCGAATCGATGCCGCTAGCCCCCGAGATTAGCGCAGCGATTCTCGAACGGGACGGGACCTGCGGACGACTGCTCTCGGGGATTGAAGCGCATGAGCGCGGAGAATGGGCGGGCATCGAAGCCGCCGGCCTGGATCTCGCATTGCTCACGCCCGCGTGGGTCGACGCCGCCGTCTGGGTCCGCAGTGTTCGCAGCATGGCGCAGCCTGCCGGCTTGGGTGGCGCGCGAACGGCTCCGGCAGCGCGTTGATTGAGTTTCTGAAGAGGTGACTATGGCAACGAATGCTGGCCGCGGACGAGACACCAGTCGCTCACAGCGACCAAGCAGAAACAGTCGTCGACCTGTCGCCTCGACACGCCCGAGCGGCTCACCCTCCTCCAGCAGTACTCCTCGTGCGCGCGGCTCGCTCCCCGCAACCGAGCAGCGCCCCGCCACCAATTCGTCCGCCCCACACATGGACGAAGAGGTGTGGTTCGGTCAGAAGGACAGCGCTGTAGCCGAGGACGCGGCTGCCCGCAGCATGGCCGCCCTCGTCGGTCGCATCATCGGCGCCAAACCGTTCCCCGAGTCCGCTCGCAAGCTCGAGTCGCTCACCCGCAATGAGGTCGTGCGAATCGAGCCGGTTATCCAGGTTCTAGAGCGCGACCCGGCGCTCTCGGCCCGCCTGCTGCGCCTCGTCAATTCTGCGGGCTACGCACTTCGTCAGCGCTGCACCTCGGTTCGACACGCAGCGACGCTCGTCGGTACGGACCGCTTGCACCAGATTGCGACCACGGCTGCCGTGCTCGACATGTTCGACGCCAAGGGCCCCATCGCCGCCAAGGTGATCGAGCACTCCACGGTTGTTGGCGCGTTCTGTCGCTATCTCGGGGCCCATCTGGCACTCCCGGTCGACGACCTGTTCACCGCGGGCTTCCTACATGACATTGGGAAGATGATGCTGCTCGAAACCGAGGGTGAGCAGTACGTGGAGATGCTTGAGAGCAGCTGGGGCCGCCCGGACACTCTGCATCTGCTCGAGCGAGCGGCGTACGGGTTTGATCACGCCGATTTGGGTTCACATGTGCTCACCGCATGGAACATTCCCGATCCCGTGCCGAAAATTGTGGCGTGGCACCACGAACCAACGCGTGCGTATCAGGCCTCTTCAATGATGGCTGCGCTCGTCCAAACGGTGCGACTCGCCGACGCCCTGGTCTACGCCTTTGCCGCATCAGCCACTCGCGATCAAATTGGCTCACTGGCGCAGCTTGAGAGCGCTTCCTACCTCGACATCTCTGAGCCCCAGCTCGCCTCGATGTGGGACGAGCTGTACATTCTCTACACCGAGAGTATCGAACAGTGTCGCGGCGAGAATGCGCCGGCACTCGACCCACGGAGCCTCCGCCCCAAACGCCCGCTGAGCGCCAGCATGGATGCGCCGCCAGCGTCTCAGCGCTCGCTTGAGCTTCCAAAGTCGTTTCCCTGCGTGGTCTGTGAGCGGCCTACGTTCGGGAATACCTGTGCGGCGTGTCACGGTCACGTCTGCCCTGAGCATCAATTGGGCGACGAGGAATGGTGCCGGCTGTGCGTCAGAGATTTTCAGCAAGAATCCCCAAGTCTGGTCCCGGCTGTTCCACCGATCGCCCTGAGCGTTACGATTCTCGTTACCCTCACGCTGAGCGTGCTGCTGGGCGGGCTGCGCGCGGGCTTCACCGGAGCGGTTGAAGCAGGCGTTGGAGCGAGTCTACTGATCGTTCTGGTGGGCACGGTCGGGTTCATTGCAAAGCGATGGCTCACGCGGCTGCGCTTTCTGCGTATGCGCCCCGATCGCTCGCGTCTGGAGCCGATCTCGAGTGACGGCGGTACGCAGTCCCTGGTGCCTCCCCCGGTCTACACCGAGGCGGAGCGGGCAGACCTCGAAGCGATCTCTGAGAGCCTGCGCGTGGCGACTCCAATGCGGGACGTCACGATCCGCGAGCTATCCTCGTCCCTCGACGACGAACCACCCCATTCCGCCAGCCCGTTCGATCTCTCGGACTCGAGTTATGCGCAGCCCTCCGGTGACTACCGCGTGATGGTCAGCTCGGAGGACAATTACCCGATCGCTCGTCCCCATGTCGATCGCGACGCGATGACGATTCCGGTACCAGACGACGCGAGCGTGCTGCGAGCACTCGCGGCACGGGCACGGGTCACCGCCCAGACCGAGCCAGCCCCCGGGCGCCTGCCCGAGAGTGGTCCGGACCAGGGCGCACCCCGCGGCAACGTGTCACGCGACACCCTGATGGGTGTTCAACCCGAACCGCCCCCGGCCAGTACTGACGACGACGGCCCGATTCAGCCCATGCGGGTGTTGGAACCTGCGGCAAGTCAGGATGACCCTGAACCCTCCACCGAGGCACCGCGGGCCACCGTCGACACCGAACCGCCTCCGCCGCCGGTGGCGATGCCAAGCGAGCACCCCCTGGCTGCACTGGGCCTGTCATCGCGCCCACCGGCCCCTCCTGCCGCGTCTACCCCGACAGCTGACATCATGGACTCCAGCAGTGACGACGCGCCCAGCGGGGTCGTCGAAACAACTGGACGAATTGCGCCCGCCCCTCCGCTTCAAAGTGCGCCAGAGTCCTCGCTTGCGCCCCCGGCCATCGAGAGAGAAGAGAACGAGGACCGGTCAAATCAGACGTCGAGTGACCTTGCGCCGGAGTCGGCGCCGGTGGCAGCGACGGACGCGACGCATCCCGAGTCGGAACCCCCGATGGAGTCATTGGCGCCCTCGGCGCCTGCAAGCACCATCGATCAGCTGGCCCAATCCCTGATGGCCGACCTCGCCGGACGCCTGGCACCGAGCCTTGAGAAGCGCATCTTCGAGCTGGTCGCCGAGCGCGTCGCCGAGCGCCTTGCCGAACAGGTTCTGGCCAATATGGGCGCGGGAGGAAAGCACACTGCACCCGCTAGAAGGCCTTCGCCGCAAGCAGACGCACCCGCTTCGGACTCCGCTCAGGACGAGGCTCAGCCGGTCAAACGCTCCACTCGCCCGCGCAAAAAGGCGTCGAGCGCCAGCTAGGCGCGCGAGCCCGAAGCGGGTCGCGGGTTGTTGCCCATCAAACAGAAGCGCGGACCCCCTGGGCTGGGGATCCGCGCTTCGCGTCGCTTACGCTTGAGCAGTCAGGTGCTAGCTTGTGGCCGGCTTGGGAGCGCCGAAGATGCTTGCGGGTCGCTTCTTCTCGGCGTTGCGAGTCTTCTGCTTTTCACTCCAGGTGGGAATGATCACTCGCTGGTGCTCGGGGAGGGGCTCACCCGCGATGGCCGCGAGGATCTCGTCAGAGTCGAGCGTCTCTCGCTCGAGGAGCGCCTCGGCGAGCCGATCGAGCTTGTCGCGATTGGCCGCAATGAGATGACGGGCGACCTGCTGCTGAGACTCGATGATGGCCCGAACCTCACGATCGATGTCGCGCGCCGTCTCGTCGGAGTATTCCTCATGATGGGAGGCGATCTCGCGACCGAGAAACACGTTCTCCTCATCCTCACCGTGCGAGATCGGTCCGATCTTGTCACTCATGCCGAGCTTACACACCATCGCGCGAGCCATGCGCGTCGCACGCTTGATGTCGTCCTGAGCGCCCGTCGTGATCTCGGAAAACACAAGCTCCTCCGCCACGCGCCCGCCAAGGTACATGGCGATGCGCGCCAGGGCCTGAGTGCGCGTCATGGTGTGCCGATCCTCGATCGGCAATGACATGGTCACGCCGAGCGCGGCGCCGCGAGGAATGATGGAGACTTTGTGCACCGGATCATTGCCGGGAACTAGGTTGCCGAGCAGCGTGTGTCCCGCTTCATGCCAAGCCGTCACCTTGCGCTCGGCTTGGCTCATCACCATCGAGCGACGCTCTGCGCCCATCAGCACCTTGTCCTTGGCAAGCTCAAAGTCGATCATGTCGACCGACTCCTTGTCCTGGCGAGCCGCCAGGAGAGCTGCCTCGTTGACGAGGTTCTCCAGATCTGCGCCGACAAATCCCGGCGTACCTGCCGCAATGATCCCAAGATTCACATTGGCTCCCATCGGAACCTTCTTGGTGTGAACGGCCAGGATCCCCTCGCGACCGCGAACGTCCGGGCGGGGCACGGTGATGCGCCGGTCAAAGCGACCAGGGCGCAAAATGGCCGGATCGAGCACATCAGGGCGATTGGTCGCCGCAATGATGATGACACCCTCGCTGGACTCAAAGCCGTCCATCTCGACGAGGAGTTGGTTAAGCGTTTGCTCGCGTTCGTCGTGACCGCCGCCGAGCCCGGCTCCACGATGTCGACCAACCGCGTCGATCTCGTCAATGAAGATGATGCAGGGAGCGTTCTTCTTGCCCTGCTCGAACAGGTCACGCACCCGGCTGGCGCCGACGCCAACAAACATCTCTACGAAGTCGCTGCCAGAGATGCTGAAGAACGGCACCCCGGCCTCTCCGGCGATAGCTCGGGCCAGCAAGGTCTTGCCGGTTCCAGGAGGACCCATCATCAGAACGCCCTTGGGGATCCGACCACCAAGCCGCTGGAACTTCTTGGGATCCTTCAGAAAGGCGATAATCTCCTCAACCTCGTCGCGAGCCTCATCGATGCCGGCGACGTCAGCGAAGGTGATCTTGTTCTGAGCCTCACTCAGCAGCCGAGCCCGGCTCTTACCGAAGCTCATGGCTTTCCCGCCACCGGACTGCAGCTGGCGCATCAACAGGAAGAACATCACCAGCACGAACACCATCGGCAGGGCGAAGGTGAACAGAGGCGTCCAGAAGGGATTCTGCTCCTCGCGTTGGAAGCTGACCTTCACGCCGTGCTCAACGAGTTCCTTGGCGATGGAGTCGTCCGCGGGGCCGACGATAACGCCGGAGTCCTCCTTTCCACCCTTCTTGGGATCCTTAATCTTAAAGGTGTACTCGCGGTCACGGATCTCCACCGCTGAGACATGCCGCTGTTCGTGCGGTGCCTTGGCGAGAGCCATGAAATCGGAGAACGAGTAGGTGGGACGCTCCGCCATTTGGGGGAACAGCACCTGCCACGCGGCAAGGACAACTAAAATAATGAAGCCCCAAACCAGGAGCGTCTTCTGCGGCTGTTTCACGCTCGACCTCGAACCAACAAGCCAAAGGCCCGCCGTATCCGATAGAGACCGCGCGGAGTGACCGGCAGTCTGTGGGGCGCGCGTGCGGGTGTTACGTCACGTCCCCTACATTCAGCTAAGCACGTCCGCTGGCTTTCGCATCCCCCCCACGGCGCAATACTGGTACGAAGCGCTAGGAATCCGACTACGGCCGACCCGTCGCCCTGACTCCACGAAAGTCGCGAGCCAGGTGTGGTCGACGGATCACGACGACTCGACGCTCACGGCCCCCAGAGCTGAGGTCGCACCCCCAGAGCTGAGATCGCACGCACGGCGCGGCAAAGCCGGCGTGGGCTTCGCTCGGCGCCTGCCACGTGCTCCGTGTGCCACTAGCGCGGGGCCGCGGCCGACACCTCGACGACTCCCAAGTCTCGCGGCGGCATTGGCCGGCCATCCACTTACCCCGATGTCGTCTCTCCCTCGTCACTGATTGGTCGCTTGTCACTCGCCCATCGCCGTCAGAACACGGTCAGGTCACGCGCCCCCGATGGCGCCCAAGGTCAAGCCTGCGTCGCGAACGGGCGCGCTGCGTCGCGAACCTAAGCCAAGTCACTCGCCGTCGACGACGACCCCACTCAGCGCCCCGTTCGCATCAGGTCCTCGTGAGTCACAAGCGGCTGGGATTGTTTTTTGCGTCGTGTTCGAAGTCCAGGGTCGTTCGAACGGATTAGCGTGAGCAGCATGCCCTCCTTCAACGGCAGCGAGAAGCCGATCTGCCGCTGAACGAGCGCCCGCTCGAGGCTCTCGCGCTGGGCACGCCCAAGCGCTGAGCCCGTGCTGGAGTCTGACTTTCGCGCCTGCCACAGCGCGTCGGCGATCGCGCACAGGGACCCCACGACTCCGGGGGATAAACCGTCAAGTAGCGGCAGCAGCTCACGCCTGACACGCACGCGCAGGTAGTGAAGATCGGCATTGGACGGGTCCTCGGCGTGGCTCAACCCGTTGCGAGACAGATGCGACAGGATATCGCTGCGACGGGCGCGAATGAGTGGGCGTAACCTGGTGTCATCACGCGCCGGCAAAACGCCGAGGCCGTGGGGGCCGCTACCGCGGAGCATGCGCATCAGCAGGGTTTCGGCTCGATCGTCGGCGTGGTGGGCGGTAGCTATCAGAGACAATCCCAGTCGCTGCCCAGCGGCCAGCAGGGCGCCGTGGCGCGCATGACGCGCTCGCGCTTGCAGGTTCGGTCCTCGTAGGACCTCCAGCGAGGTTCGTCCAAACTCGAGCCCGAGCTGCGCCGCGAGTTGTTCGGCAAGATCGAGTTCAGCGCTGGCCTCCGGACGCAGCCCATGATCGACGCCATGCGCGACGAGCCGCAACTTGAGCTCGTCCTTCAGACTCGCCATCACGTGCAGCATGGCCATCGAATCCCCTCCCCCCGAGACCGCTAGCAGCAGACCGTCACTCGGACGAATGCCGCATTCATCGAGCAGGGTGCGCCTGACGAGACTGCGCAACGAAGGGGGGTGACTTCGAGTCATGGTCGGAACGAACTCAACTGGTCGGAGATGGCCTCCAGAAGGCCTTGCCCCGCGCTAGCGAAGATCAAACTCCTTGCAAAAAGTCAGCAACTGGCGACCCTCCAACGACGCAGAACGATGCTCGTCATTCGGGTAGCCAAGACTGCAACCGAGCTCCGGCAAGACGGCGTGCACGCAATGCTCGCAGCTGAACCTCAACTCAAAGGCGGCCGCCTCGACTCGGAGACGTTCATCGACGATCGAGTGCATCAGGAGACCTCACGGAAATGGCTGCGCCGGCTGTCCGCGTTGGAAGTAGAAATGGAACCAGCCCTTGACCTCACTGACCTGCTCATCATCGTAGGTTCCGTCGAATTTCACCGAGCGCGGATCAGCGAAGCGCGCCGAGAACGAGGCATCCGTGAGGCGCTCGTCCCCATTGGACTCGTTAGGATCTCCACTAAACAGCTTGTCAAACGTGATCTGCCCGTCGATCGCGTAGAGCGCACCATTTTGGGTGTGACAGGTGTCGTGCAGCAGCAGCGCCAGACTCACGGTGGGTGGGTGAGCTTGCAGCTTGATCGGGATACCTGACGGAGACACGCCGCGCGGCAGCCCGACCGGAACCGGTTTTCCGAGCTGTGAGCCCCGAATTCCGTCGAGATCCGTCAGCACGACGGACAAACCATCAGAGACCTCGGCGTTGTTGTCGCCGCGTTGAATCCGCACGGCCAACTGATTGCGAAACCCGGGATTGGCACCGAAGAACGTGGGCTCCAAACTGAAGGGCCCGTTCCAACAGCCATTGACGTACAACCGCTCGCTGCTGACCTGCCCCTCCCCCTCGCCGGTGGAACAGCCGACAATCGCGCTTAGCAGCAGGAGGGATGGGAGGAACCGCATGACGGACGAGAGTCTAGCTCAAGCAGCCCCTGTCAGTCATGCGCCGCTGCGGCCTGCGAACGAATCTCGGCGATTCGGCCACCGCCGAGCACCTGAGTATCGTCGTAAAACACAGCATGCTGACCCGGAACGACCACCGCTGCGCTCGTTTCGAAGGTCACCCAGGTGGCTCCTGACCGAGTGCTGACGGTCGCACGCTGGGGGGCACCTCGGTACCGCACGACACAATCGACCCATTGCCCCTCGGCAATCTGATGGTGAAAAACGGGCGCGTCAATGCGAGCGCAGGCGGTGCTCAGCAGGGATTTTGCCCCAAGTTGAACGGTCGCGGTCTCCGGCTCGATCCCCACCACATACGCACGTTGACCAACCGCCACCCCAAGGTTGCGACGCTGCCCCAGAGTGAATCGATGAACGCCCGCGTGCGTCGCGACCTCGCGTCCACTCTCATCCAGTATCTTTCCAGGACGCACGCGCTCGGGTGCTCGCTGCTCGATGAACGCGTCATAGCGTCCAGTGGGGACAAAGCAGAGCTCCTGACTCTCACCTTTGTCTGCGCCACAGAGTCCGAGCGCGAGCGCCTCGGCGCGCACCACCTCCTTTGAGTCTTCGCCCAGTGGAAACACCAAGCGCGACAAGGCGCTGGGCGTCAGCGAGTAGAGGAAGTAACTCTGATCTTTGCGAGCGTCGTTGCCACGCGCCAGGGTCAGAATCCCATGGCGCTGAGTGAGCCTGGCGTAGTGGCCCGTTGCCACCCCCTCAGCGCCGAGACGTTCGGCAATCGCTAACAGCTCCGCTAGCTTGATCTGACGGTTACATTCCACGCAGGGACTCGGCGTGCTCCCGGCCAGATAGGCATCGACGAACGGGTTGACGATGCGCTCGAGAAACTCGCTGCGACGATCGAAAGCGTAGTGTGCAATCCCGAGCTGAGCGGCTACCCGCGCGGCGTCGTAGACGTCCTCGGGCGCGCAGCAGCGACCGACGATTTGGTCATCATCCGGATAGTCCCAGAGATGCAGCGTCACGCCTATCACCTCATGCCCCGCGGCGACTAGACGCGCGGCGGCCACTGACGAGTCGACGCCTCCACTCATTGCGACCAGCAGCCGAGCCATGTTGAGGCAAGTAAGGCCTCCCGATCCGAGCGGGTCAAGCGAGGCGACTAGCCCCCGGACTGATAGAGCGTCCGAACCGAGCCGAGCACGCGCTCAATCCCCTTGGAGACGAGGTCGAGCGCCTCGGAGTGCCGGTAGATACCGACCTGGAGGGTCAGTAGGGCGCCCGAATCCAGCCCGCGGACGGCACCTGAGGTGACCTGGGAGATCAGGGCATCCCCCCGATCGACCGAGCGCGCCAGCCTGGCCATTATTTGAGGAAAAGGTTCGGACTCAGGCTGGCCGGAAGCCTGAGCGAGGCCGCTCGCGTGGGCGGTCAGCGCCCGCGAGGACGGGGACGGGAGCAGCTGGGGACGAAGCGGGCCTTCCGTGAGCATGAGCCGCAGGTCGTCGCCTGGTGCTGCGAGTTGTGCTCGTCGAGCCAACACCAGGCAACTAGCCATCAGTCGGGCGCAGCCGCTTGGCGAGGCGGTCAATGGCGCGCGTATGCAGGCGACTCGCCCAGGATTTGCTCAAGCCCAACTCGGCCGCCACATGGTCGAAGCGCTCCCCGCCGAGGTAATGCCGTCGTACCAGCTCTGCCTCCTCCCGAGGGAGTTCGTCGATCGCAGAGCGAACGAGCGCCATGAGCTCTTGCTGACCGAGTGCCTGCTCCGGGCTGGCATCCCGAGCCACGGAAACGAGCTCCCCGTGGTCACCAATGGCAGGGGTGGAAATCATCCCGAGTGCCATGGCTGTGGCCATTGAGGCCAGATGCTCCCCGAGCACTCGGTCCGCGTAGTCGGCCCCCGCGGAGGCGCTCCCAGCCGCGTAGACGCCCTCCGCCGCACCGGCGGAAACCTCACGCGCCGCAGAAAGCCCACGGAGACGTTCGTGAACCCTCCTGGGTAGCGGCATCGTGCGGCGAACTCCGTCGTAGACCGCGCCGCGAATGCGGAGGTTGGCGTAAGCTCTGAACGGAATGCCGCGTTCGGGATCGAAGCGCCGCGCTGCGTCGAGCAATCCCTCCCGCCCAAAACTCTCCAGATCCTCCACGGGCACCTGAGACCCGATGGCATTGCGCACCTGACGTGCGACATAGCCAACGAGCACCAGCGCCCCATGAAAGCGCTCTAAAACTTCTTTGGAATCCGTGAGCCCCGACACGGTGAGGGGACTCTATCGCAAGACATCCTGCGAAGGAACCAAAAAAACTGGAATCAATTTACCTGAACCGCTGACGAGTATCCTCAGGTGCGTCCACGAGCGGAACAGATGGGCAGCCATGCAACGGCTCGTGGAGCGTGGTGAGTATTTTTCCTGGGATTGGCGGGGAGCGGATGTGCAGGGCCGTTCCAGTGCGTGAGTCTGGGGCACGTGCAATATTGCGGCATGTCCCAACGCTGGAGCCTTGTATCGGGCGTCTATCTGGCGCTCGGCATGGTTGCTGCGGGGGTGAGCTGGTACTGGCGCGATTGTTCACCCTGGTCACTCCCCAACCCCTGGCTTTCGCTGGTGGAATCGGGGGCTCGGCTGTGGTTCAGTCTGTTGCTTGGGTTGGCGATCGGCGGACTCGTGGTGATGTCGACGCGCTGGCTCGTGCAGAACGTGCGAGTCGTGGCGGGCCTGCATGACACGCTGCGTCCGCTCTCGCGCGACATGAGCAACACGACGATTCTAGTGCTCGCTCTGTCGAGCTCGATCGGTGAGGAACTGCTCTTTCGAGGGCTGTTTCAGCCGGCGATTGGGCTCTGGCCGCAAGCCATCCTGTTTGGGCTCCTGCACCAGATCGGCGGCAAGGGGCGCTGGCTCTGGCCCATTTGGGCAATGGCGATGGGCGGTCTGCTCGGTTCAATGTACGCGCTGACCGGCAGCCTGCTCGGTCCGATCGTGAGTCACGCTATGATCAACGCGCTGAACCTGCTCTTCTTGCGCTCCTACGACCCTTTGGCCGCACGCCGATCGCTAGGCGGCCTGCTCGGCACGCGTCGCACGGGCCCTCCGCAATAGCGTCACACAACCACGGTCTCGCGAGTGCGGTAGCCCGCTCACCGGCTGTGCTCATCCCCCGGGAAGCTCCGCGCGGCCCCCAACCCGCGGTCCACCAAGGCCGCGACCGGGCAGCGGCATCGCCCCGACCGCTGCCCCGACTCGTCCGCGCTGTGGCGTGAGCGCTCAGGGGTACGGGCCCGCCCGGTCACTCTCGCGCCCGCTGGGTCACCGCGGCCCGTTGGCCGCCACTAGACCTCGTCACCTCTGTGGCCTTCTGCCACCCTCGGCTCGCCGTTCGCGACGCAACCGAATTCCCTGTACCTGCAAACTCTCTGGCACAATGGGTTCCCCCATGCTTGGCTGCTTTCGGACCTACCCCCCTAGGCGGAAGTCGGACGTTTCAGCCCCCATTGAGCAATGACCGCGACTTTCTCAGGAACCTCCGATGAACGCCCTCGAATTCTCGTCGTGGACGACGAGAAGTTCATTCGCGACATCCTGGCGGATTTTCTCAGCATGGAGGGTTATCAGGTCCGCACGGCCGAAGACGGCGTGTCCGCGGTCAATGAGCTGCAGCGCGAGCATTTCGATCTCGTCCTGAGCGACTTGAAGATGCCCCGCATGGGCGGGCTCGATCTGCTGCGTGCCATCGCCGCCGAGTACCCGAGTACGCTGACCGTGATCATGACGGGCTTCGGCACGGTCGAGACCGCGATCGACGCGATGAAGCGTGGTGCGTATGACTACATCTTGAAGCCCTTCAAGGTCGAAGAGATCGTACACATCGTCCAACGCGGCGTGGAAAAGCAGCGCCTGGCGGCGGAAAATCTACGACTGCGCGAGGCGATTTCGATCTACAAAGTGAGCGAGGCGATCGCGGCCAGTCTCTCGCTTGATGAGGTCGTGGCGACGCTCGATGATAGCGCGCTGACCGACGTCGGTGCCGATGTCGCCTACACCTGGCTGTCGGACGGTGAGGGCAACTTCGCGCTGCGCTCCTCGGCACAATCGCCAACGCTCAGCAGCGACACCCGCATCGGGGTGCTCGACCCAACCGTACTTCGGGAACGCCTGGCAACGGGTACTCCGGTGGTGGAGCACGGCCCACGCGCGGCAGTGTTTTACGCCGTTCAGTCTGAACCTCAGGTTTGTAGCTTCGCAGCCGTGCCGCTCAAGGCCCGGGATCGCTTGGTGGGCTGGCTGGCAGTCGGCTCCCTGACGCCACATAAGCGCTTTGACGAGGGGCAGCGCAAGCTGCTGAGCATCGTGGCATCGCGCGCCGCCGCAGCGATCGAGAACGCTCGACTCTACGAGGATCTGCAAGCCACCTTCCAGCAGACCATCCAGAGCCTGGCGCGCACCATCGACAAGATGGACCGCTACACCTCGGGCCACTCGGAGCGCGTGGCTCGCTATGCCGTGGCGCTGGCTCGCGCGCTCGGTCTGCCAGAAGAGCAGATCGAGATCGTCCGCCATTCCGCGTTGATGCACGATATCGGCAAGGTCGGTTGCGTGCTGAACCTGAATAAGCCGGGCAAGCTCACGCCCGACGAATACGAAATATTCAAGCGCCATCCGGTGTTTGGGCGAGACATCCTCGATCCGATCCGCTTCCTCCAACCGGTGATCCCTGGCGTCTACCTGCATCATGAGCGCTGGGATGGACGCGGCTACCCACTTGGGCTGAGCGGTCAGGAGATCCCACTGGTCGCGCGCATCATCTCGATCGCAGACACCTACGACGCCATGACCTCGGATCGGGCCTATCGACTCGCCCTGCCGCACGAGGTCACGATGAACGAGATTGAACGTTGCTCAGGAGCGCAATTCGATCCGGATGTGGCAGGTTCCTTCATGGAAAAGGTTGACGCCATCCGCGAGCAGCTGCGCGCCGAGGGCGTCGAGATCCCTGAATAGAGAGGCATGGGGCCGGTGACGCGTAGCATCCAAGGGCGCTGGCTGGGACGCCAGCGTTACGAACCAGTTCTGAAGCTCCAGCGCGAGTTGGTGTTCGCCCGCCAGCAAGGGCAGATTCAGGACACGGTCCTGTTTGTCGAGCACGAGCCGGTCATCACGCTGGGCCGTGGCACCAACCTTTCGAATCTCCTCGCGTCGAAAGAGGCACTGAGGGAGATCAACGTCGATCTGGTCGCTGTCGAGCGCGGCGGCGACGTCACGTTGCACGCACCAGGACAGCTGGTTTGCTATCCGATACTCGACCTGCACCCGGACCGCTGTGACGTGCGCCGATACGTCAAGGACCTGGCTCGGGTCATGTGTGGTGTGATCCGCGAGCATGGCATCGATGGCGGACTGGTTGATGGTCTCGTCGGGCTCTGGCTGGATCAGAGTTCACCTGCTGTCTGGCCCGGTCAAGAGTCGGCCAAGTCACTGGCCAAGATCGGCGCCATCGGGGTGCGATTGTCGCGCTGGGTAACCATGCACGGCTTCGCTCTCAACCTGGCCACCGATCTGCGTCTGTTCAACTTGATCATCCCCTGCGGAATCAAGGAACACCCGGTCACCACCCTACTCGAGTTGACGGGCCAGACCGTCACCGTCGCACAAGCCGCCAGGGCCGCGTACGCTCAGTTCTCCGAGGTCTTCGAGGCAGAACTGACGGGACTGAGTGATGAGTCCGAGCAGCCCTTGATGGGGTGACCGCGCGGAGGTCGGCACCGCGCCTGAGGACAGAGGCGCTACTCGCTCACTTCACCGTCGTCCGACCCGCCCTGAAGCTTCTTGAGCTCGTCGTCCGTCAGATAAACGGCACCCCGAGCATTCGACGCCGCGGGAGAGGGAGTCGAATTGCCCGGCGCAGGAGTGGCCGGCCCGGCGACGCTCGCAGCCGGGGCCGCAGCCATGGGCTCAAGCACAGCCACGGACGGTGCGACCTCAGGGAGTGGGATCGCCTCTAGTAGTTGATCGAGGGTGGCCTTCTCCTGATTGAAGGCTTCACGGTCTTCGGACGGCAAGGTCCTCATGCCGTCGAGGTTCAGCGTCTCCGCATCAATGAATTTCCCGTCGCGCTTGGCGGAGAAATGCAGGTGCGGTCCCGTGGAACGCCCGGTCGACCCCACGTAGCCGATCAACTGAAGCCGGCGAACCTTGTCGCCCACCTTGAGCCCTTCGGCGAAGCGGGACATATGGGAATAGCCGGTCTCGATCCCACCTGGATGGGTGATCTTGATGAAATTGCCGTTGGGCCCAGAGGGTCCGATGAAGGCGAGCGTTCCATACGACGATGCACCGATCGGCGTGCCCGTCGGCGCGCCGAAGTCGGTGCCCGTGTGCGGCATGATCCGCTTGAGCACGGGATGGAAGCGCTTCGGATTGAAGTGACTCGTGATCGGAGCGGTCGGAATCGGTTTGCGCCAACCCCCTTCGTACGGCGAACGCCCGGCTGCATCGAAATAGCCCCGCGCGTGAGCTCCGTTGAAGAAGTACACCCGCTCACTCTTGCGATCCCCAGGAAACGCGAGTTCCACGGTCTCGACCCCCGCGTAGCGCGAGAACTCGCCGAGCAGGGTGACCTCTTGCGCCACGACTCGAACCCGGGTCCCCTTGTCGAGTTCGTCGAGCGAAGCGTGGCCCGTAAGCGCCTCAGCCAAAGCGCGTACGAGGGGCTTCTCAAAGCCACCCTCCGAGACGGCTGACTCAAGACCGCCGGCAGTGACGAGGAAGGCGCCCGTGACGCGTTCGCGCTTCACCTGGAGATCCAGTTTGGCAACGGCGAGCACCCCACCTGCCCCCTCCTTGGCCTGGTACACCTCTTCGGCGTTCGGCAGATACTCGAAGGCCTTGAGCCTACCGCCGACCCGCTCAAGCAGCGCCACGAAGCGATCCGTGCGTGAGGTTGTCTTGAGCGGTCGCACGGCTTCGAACGCGCTGACCAATCGGTATGCGTCCTTGGTCGAGAGCCCGGCTTTCTCAGCAGCCTTGATGAACGGCTCAGAGCCCACCTGGCCTTCGACCAGGCGCATCGCCGGATCGCTGGCAGCATCGCGAAGTCGCCACGGACCGAGGAGCTTAACGCGAACGCGCTTCGGTTTGGGCGTCTCGACCAGCGACGGTGCCGTCGGGCTCACCGTCACGGAGGCGACACTGGAGGGCACCTCCCAGGGCGGCGTCGGGTAGCGACGATCCAGGTGACCCGCGACCGCAATGAGCGTTGCCACGGTTAGCAAACCCAACAGCGTCCCAAACACAGCCAGGAGATTCGGCGAGAGCCCAAGCCGCCGCGAGCCACCGGCAAGACTGCCCCCCGGCAAAGCGATGGGAGCAGTCCCCACAAGCTCGAGCTCGGCGTCTTGCGGTCCGCGAACTTGAGGCTCCGGCTCGATCAACTCATCGAGACCGGACAGGCCGAGGCTGGGATCGCGCGCTGCCGCAACGGGAAGCGACTCAGCGGCAACCTGAGGCGCCGCACCTGGCTCAGGCGCAGCAGGCTCCCTCGACAAGGTCACCTCTGGGCGCTCGCCCTCAAGCTCGACAGGGGGGATGGCGCTGGCTGCGGACTCGGCAGGCAAAGGTGCCGGCTCTGCCCCCAACTCAAGGCGCGGCTCGGTAGAACCATCGTCCAGCACGTCGGGGTCAACGACGCGCCCGACATGCCTACTTTGAGCCTGACTCTGAGAATCGGACACGGGACGGCAGTAGCAGTGCTGGCCCGGCGTCGCAAGGGGACCGCGGAACAAGTGAGCAGTGCACGTCGGGAGCCTGGGACGACGGCGGGCATTCGTTACCATCGCCAAACGCCAAAAATTCCCGCAGACTGCCTGACCCATGGACGAGCACCTTCGACAGCTTCTGCTCCTCGGTCGCGAGCACTACCAGAAGCAAGAGTATGAGCGAGCCGAGCTGCTTCTGGGCGAAGTGCTTGCAGCATCTGATCGACACGCCGACGTGCACCATATGTTGGGTGTGATCGCGCATGGGCGCGGGGACTTCGTGACTGCGGAACACCACTTTGAGCGCGCGGTGCTGCTCAATCCGAACTACACCGAAGCGCAGCTCAATTTGATGGTGACTTACAACGATCTCGGTAAGTACGACGCCGCGCGACGTGTGCATGCTCAGGTGCGTGCCCGCGCCAAAGCAGTGCCCGTCGATCAGTTCGCCAAGGGCAAGCTCGCCAACCTGCACGCGGAGCTCTCCCAGGCTTATCAGGATGCCGGGATGGTTCCCGAGGCCCTCGGAGAGCTCGAGAAGGCGGTCGGACTATGCCCCGAGTTTGCCGACCTGCAGACCCGACTTGGAGTCGCCTACCGCGATGCAGGCGACATCTCGCGTGCGCGAGAGCGCCTGCAGACCGCGCGAGCCAGTAACCCCAACTACGTCCCTGGACGCCTCGCACTCGGAACCCTGCTACTGAGCACGGGTGAGACGGAGGCGGCTCGCCTGGAGTTCGAGGCGGTGCTCACCCTGGAGCCCGCTCATCCGAGCGCGCCGGTCTATCTGCGTATCGCCCGCTCGACGCCACGCAGCTCGGCTCCCCCCGCGCCGCAAAACAACCCGTGAAGCTGCTTCCACGAGCTCTGAGAGCTCGAATGGTCCGGCTCTGGCAGCGACTGCGCGGTGGCGAACTCTCGCCGTCACGCGGAGGGGTTTCTGTGGCGCTCGGCCTGTTTGTGGGGTTGCAGCCTTGGTACGGCCTTCATTTGCCGCTCTGCCTTGGCCTCGGGTGGTGGCTGCGCATTGATGCCGTGGTGGCCTATGCGGCAGCCAACATCTCCAATCCCCTGCTCGCACCGCTGATCATTTTTGCGGAGGTCGAGTTGGGGTCGTGGCTATTGACCGGGCGCCCTGCGGGCTTCTCGATTGCCGCAGCGCGGCGTCTTGGGCTGGAGGGTTGGCTCGTCCAAGGACTTGTCGGAGCGCTCGTGCTGGGAGCTGCGCTGGCCACGCTTGGTGGCCTAGCAACGTTCTCGCTGCTCGCTTGGCGCCGCCGCGGTCGTGCGCTGCGCACGGCGGAGATCGATGGAGCCATCGCTCGGACTACGGAGCGCTATCGCACCGGCGCGCGCGCGGACTACTGGTACGTCCGCATCAAGCTCCGCACCGATCCAGCCGTTCGCGCCCTGCTCGCGCTCGGCGGGCATTTTGGAGAAGTGGTCGACGCTGGCTGCGGGCGTGGCCAGGTCGGACTGGCCCTGCTCGAATTCGGTGGGGTGACCAAGCTTTGCGGCTTTGATTGGGACGCTTCGCGGGTGGCCGCGGCCCGCATCGCCTCAGGACGGCCTAACGACTACACGGTCGGCGATTTACGGCAGGCGGAGTTCCCGAACTGTGACACTTGCTTGCTACTCGACGTCCTGCACTACTTGCCCGTGACCGATCAGGATGCCCTGCTCGCGCGAGCCGCCAAGGCACTGAATCCGGGCGGACGCCTGCTGGTGCGAGACGTGGAGCGGCGGCCCAATCTGGGTAGCTGGCTCACGCGTCTGGCCGAACAGATCGGAACCCGGCTAGGGGCCAATCGAGGACTCTTGCTACGATTCCGAAGCCGTGCCGAGCTGCTAGCGAGTCTCAAGGCGGCGGGGCTGCGTGGCCAGGTGTACGCGGGCTCGACGGGAACGCCCCTCCAGAATCTGCTGGTCGTCGCGGTTCGTTCCGACGGGCCCGCGGGCGATTGAGTCAGAAAGCGCTCGTCTTAGGCCGCCGCGAACCGCGACGACCGAGTCCCGTCTCGGCGCCAAGGCGCTCAGCCCTTGCCGAAGCTCAGGCCATCGTGACTGGAGAGCGGACCACGCCGGAGTGAGAGCGACAGCACGAAGCAAGCGCCTCTCGGTTCGGCGTCCTCCACCCAGACCCGTCCGCCGTGAGCCTCCGCGATGTGTTTGACGAGCGCCAGTCCGATGCCGCTGCCGCGGATGCGCCGCTCTCCGGTGTTCTTTCCGCGCGCGAAACGCTCGAAAATGCGGCGTTTCTCGTCGACTGGGATCCCGGCACCGTAGTCGCGCACGCGAATCTCAGCCATGCCATCACGGCGGCGCAACGACACCTCGATGCGCTCACTCTCGGCCGCATACTTGACGGCGTTGTCGATCAGATTGATGACCGCAATCTCGAGCGCGTGGGTGTCAATCGGACAATCCGGGAGCCCCTCTGCGAGCTCCTGCGTGAGCACGATCTGCTCGCGTTCGGCGCGCACGCGACAGGCATCACAAGCGCGTGCCACGACGTCGGACACCGACGAACCGACGAACTCGTAGGCAGCCTTGCCGCGTTCGACCTTGGCAAAATCGAGTACGTTCTCGATCAGCGCGGCGAGACGCTCGCTCTCCGTTACGATGATTTGCAGGTACTGAGCGCGCTTTTCCTCGGTGTCCGCCCGGCCACTCTGCAAGAGTTCACCAAACAGCTTCACGAGCGAGAGGGGTGTCTTGAGCTCGTGGGAGACGTTAGCCACAAAGTCGCTCTTGAGGTTCGAGAGCTTTCGTTCCCGCGCCGCCGCCACCAAAATTAGCACTGAGCCAGCGATCACGACCAGTCCCGAGAGCCCGACGAGTACCATCTCGACGACGCGTCGACGGGATACGGCAGCTGCGAGACTACGGGCCGATGCCATCGTCACGTTGAGTCGCCATTTGTAGAGCGTGGTCTCGAAACGACGACCCAGCGTCAGCCCTTCACGTCCGAGCGGTTGACCGTAGACGATTCGCCCTTCGGCATCGACCACATTGACTCGACTGGTCTGATCGGCGTCCGGATACAGTTCAGGGAAGACGTGATGAATGATGGAGCCAACGTCGTGCCAAGCGACGACCATCACGGAGCGCTCTCCGCGTTTGGTCTGCCAATAGCTCACGAGGTAGCTCTGCCCCTCGATGCTTCGATGCAAATGCCGCAACTCACCGGCACCCGAGTTCTCGAGTCGCATCTCCGGAATGAAGACGCCAAGCATCAGGCGCCGGAATCGCTCATCCTCTAGTCCCGGAAAGCGTGACGCTACCGCGAGCACTTCGTGCGTCGCCGAGCTCAAGTCGACCAGCATCACGGAGCGGACGGTGGGAGTCTGAAGCTTGGCACTCGCGAGCCAACGGCTGGCAAAGTCCTCTCTGGCGTCGAGATCGAGCGTCGAGGTGACCAGATTGTCCTGATCGATGATGCGCTTCTCGAGGCGGTCGGCCTTCTCGTTGGCGAGCAATAACGTGGCTTCAACCACGGACTGCTCGCGCAACTTCTCCAACTGAAAGCTGTTACGGAAACTGATCCCATCGAGCACGAGCACCGCCACGACGAAGGCCGGGAGGAGCAGGAACGTGAGGAGTCGCTCGCGCGGGGAGGTTTCAGCCATCGCTGGGGAGCTCAGGGGACCTTGCCTGCGGGACCAGAAGCTGGTGACGCGGCCGGACGGCCCGAATCATGGCTCAGTCCGGGCCCGAGCGCGAGCCCGACGGGCCCCGGCCAGACGCCGGGACTCGGGCGTGTTAGATCGCGGCCCGACGATGCCTCCCGTGCTGAGCCGCCTTCCCGCCCCGCTTCTGGCAAGGATTCGACGCCACGAAGCCTTGCTATACGCGCTCGTGGCCGGACTCTTCACGCTGTGGGTTGCGCGACGGTTCTACGGTTCGCTGCATTTTCAGCTGGCCAACTCGGTTGCCTGGAACGCCCCTGCACGTTTTGCAGACAACCATCTGCGGTACCTTCAGGACATCTGGTCAGCGCCGCTCGACGATGTCTTCATCCATTTCGACTTTGCGCGCTCGACTGCTAGAGGCGCGCCGCTCGAGTGGGTGCCGGGTAACGGTTACTCAAGCGGCGGCACGAGTTTGTCCTATCCCTTCGTGCTCGCGATCGGCTACCTCGCCGGGTTTCGTGAACTGTCGTTGATGCACTGGGCCGCCATTATCGGAACGACTTGCACGCTGGGTCTGCTGCTGGCCCTGCGTCAGGCGTTTCACGGACTGCCGCGCTGGACGAGTTACCTGCTGCCACCGGTGCTGCTCGCCGTCGGGGCGCTCGACTGGTCGCTGTTTAGCGGCATGGAGGTCGCGCTCTTTCTGGCCGTCTGGGGCGGCGCCTTCGTGGCATGGGCCGAGCTCTCTCGCCGACTTGACGAGCCGCAGCCTGTAAGGCTCTGGCGCGACCTGGCGCCGCTCGCGTTCTGGTGTTTTACGATCACCGCGACGCGGCCGGAGGCGGTGACAACCGTCGCGGTGCTCGCGCTGGACATCGGATGGCGCATTCGACGCAAAAATGGCTGGAGAGACGCCTTTTTTGCGGTGCTTTGGTCGGGGGGGCCCGCCGCTCTGGTGGTGCTCGCCCATGCAGTGACCAATCGCATTCTTACGGGTGACTTTGCGGCCGCCGGGGCGCTCGTCAAGCTCGAGCTCAATAACCCCTTACTCTCTCGTGCCCAGGTACTCGACGCCTATTGGTCGAACCTGAAGTATCAAGTGGTGCGCCTCACGGTGCATCACTTCGCTGACAACATCTACACGGGTTGGAGCGTCTGGCTATTGGCGCTACTGGCCTGCGTTCCACGCGCAACGCGGCGCTACGCGCTCGTCCTGTGGGTCTCCATCGTCACCTGGATGGCGACCGTAGCCCTCAATGGCCAAGTGCGCTGGCAGAACGAACGCTACACCATGCCCGCGGTGGCCTGGCTCCTTGCCGCCGCGGCGCTCGGACTCGCGGTACTGCTCGACCCGCGCACGTTACGTGCGGGACTCGGAAAGCCGCTTCGCGTAGCGGGGCCGCTGCTCGCTCTCACCGCGACGTCGGTCTACTGGTTCGGAGAGCGCAGTCACTTCACCGACCAGGTCTGGTTTTTTGGTCGCGCCTCACGAAACATTTTCGAGCAACACGTGGCCGTCGGTGCCTCACTTCGACGTGACCTCGGGGCCCGAGTCAATCGCGTGCTGGTGGGTGATGCCGGCGCGATTCCGTATGTGTCCGATCTGCCGGCACTCGACCTCATCGGGCTCGGCGGCACCTTCCGACTGCCCTTCGCCAAGGCAACGGCGTGGAACCTGGCTGCCGGGCTTGAGCTCGTGCAACGACTCCCGGCTAGCGAGCGCCCCAACGTCATGGCCATTTACCCCGGGTGGTGGGGCTCCCTGCCGCTTTGGTTCTCGCAGGGCGTGTTGGCGCGAGTCCCGGTGCGCGGCAATGTGATCTGCGGCGGACACACCAAGGTCATCTATGCGACGGACTGGTCGTCGATGGACGACGCCGAGCACCCATTCGGACTAACTGCGGGTGAGGCGGTAGTCGACTCACTCGACGTTGCAGACATCGTCAGCGAGCAGCAGCACCGCTTCAAGCTCAACCGTCGCCCCGGGGGCTGGGTGGACATGAAGAAACTGGCGCATCCGCGTAGTCCGGAGCGGGCGCTGTGGGATGCGGGCCGACTTGCGGAACCCGGTCTGATTCAGAGTGCCGAACTCCGTGGACTCACCGCTCAGGGTCATGCGCGGCTACTGCTCCGGGTTGCGCCAGCGCAGCCCGCTCGACTCGCCATTCGCTCAACGGGAACCCTGCTCGGCGAGCTTGAGCTGAAGGCCGGTGACGACTGGCAAGAGCTTTCGCTACCGCTGCCGAGCGGTGCCCTTCACTCGCCACTGCCGCTGGAGTTCGAGTCGCTCAGTGGAGCTCCCATCCTGTTTCATCTCTGGCTCGTGCAGTCACGTTGACACCATGGGCTGGTTGACCGCCGCCATGGGGGACACGGGCGCACTCGCAGCGGTTCTGCTCGCGGCCCTCGTCAGCGCAGTCACGCTTGCCCCACCGTTACGTCAACAGGTTCGGCGATGGACGGCGTGCCATCCGCACGTGAGCTTGCTGCTGATCGCAGCCTTCGGGCTGCTCACCTCCTGTTTCTACCTGTCGCATTATCTGCGAGGAGCGCCGCGGATCGTCGATGCGACGACCTACTATCTGATGGGTCGCACGTTCGCGGCAGGTGACTGGTCGCTCGCAGGACTGCACTGGCCTCAAACCGTGCTCGGGCGGTTTCAGCTCTTGACGCCCGGAGGCCGCGTGGCGGCCATTTTCCCTCCAGGCTATCCCGCGCTGCTAGCGCTGGGCTGGTGGTTGCGGCATCCACTGGCGGTCGGACCTCTGCTGTCGGTGGCCCTCTCGGTCAGCACCTATGGCCTGACGCGCCGGCTCGGTGGCACGCGCTTCACCGCGCTCCTGGCGGCCGCGCTCGGGGTGCTGTGCGGAGCGCTCCGCTACCACACCGCGGACACGATGTCTCACGGGCTTTGTGCCCTGCTATTTGTCGTCGCGCTCCTGGCCGCTAGTGGCACAAGCCCGCTCGGGTTCCTCGCCACGGGAGTCGCCACCGGGTGGCTAGTCGCGACGCGACCGGTGTCTGGCGCGGTGTTGGCACTCGGTATGGCATGGCTGCTCGCACGGCAACCGCGCGCGCGACGGACCGCCTTGAGCTACGCCGGTTTCGGCCTTGGCCTATTGCCGGGGCTGACACTGCTCGGCTATTACCAATTGCAGACGACCGGTTCTTGGCTGGGTTCGACGCAGCTTGCCTACTATGCCGTAGCCGACGGACCGACTGGCTGCTTTCGCTACGGATTCGGCAAGGGCATCGGCTGCCTGCACGAGCATGGGGACTACGTCGCGCGACGACTGAGCCATGGATTTGGTGCCAAAGAGGCCCTGCTAATCACCGGGATCCGGCTCCGGTGGCATGCGCTCGATCTGCTCAATTCCGAGCCCTTGGGGCTACTCGGCCTGCTCAGCCTCGGGTGGGCCTTCACCCAGCGGCGCCTGCGACTGCTTGGGTTCTGCGTCGTCGGGCTGTGGCTTGCATATCTGCCATTCTATTTCGATGGTAGCTACCCGGGAGGAGGAGCAAGACTTCTCGCCGATGTCCTCCCGCTTGAGCATCTGTTGATCGCCCTGGCGGTGCAGCATCGTGCCCAGTTGCGAGTGCCGGAATTCCTGCGCCGCTTCTGGTCGCCAGCTGTCCTACTGACGCTCACGCTGCTTGGATTTGGGCTGCGCGCCAGTCAGCTCCACCGCCAGCTCAGTGGGCGCGACGGCGGCCGACCGATGTATGACCCGGCCGTGGCTGCCGCAAAAGGAGTCCGACGTGGACTCGTGTTTGTGGCCACCGATCACGGGTTCGCTCTCGGCCATGATCCGCGCGCCCGTGACCCCCTCCGAGAATTGGTGGTCGTGCGCCAGCATGGTGACGCGCTCGATCGCTGGCTGTGGGAGCAGACGGGGCGGCCCCCAGCGTACGAGTATCGCTTCGATCCATCGCAGCTCCACGCGGTTCCGCAGCTGTTGACCATCGATCCTGCTCGCCTGCCGCGCGCGCGGCTCGAGGCAGAGTCCAGCTGGCCACTGACGAGCGCCCATGGGGGTTGGGGCCACCCGGTGTACCCGCCGAACGCCTGCACCTCGCAGGCGCGCGGTCTCGAATTGGTCCCAAATTCCAGCGAAATTGCGCAGTTCGAATGGCTGCTAGCCGTTCCAGCCCCGGGCCAATACCTCCTCCGCTCGGGCTGGGTGGTCGCGCAGGACTCAGGCCTAGCCACCACGCTGCGTGTCGGCGGGCAGGTTCAGCGCATTGAGTCGCCTGCACCGCGCTACAGCTGCGTCACCAGTTCGCCCTTGCGGGTCTCACTTACCAAGGCGACGCAGCCCCTCACGCTCACCGTCGCCAGCGGGCCAGCGACTCTCGATTGGGTCGAGCTGGTCCCACTCGACGTGCCCTAGGTCGACGCGGTGCAAACGCCCTAGTGACCCCACCATTTTAGCCCCAAAGGAGTCCACGATGCTCACCAATAAAGTTGTCCTCGTTCAGCTCCCGGCAGTCTGGCTGTGGTCCACTAAGCAGCTCCTGTGGCGACAAAACACGCTGGCGGACTTGCTCATGAGCGCAGCCATTGCGCTGGTCGTCCTGCTGCTGTCGACTGCAGCGGTCGGGCTGGTGGTGCGACGCCTCGCTCGCGTGGCCCGCTTGTCCCCCACGGATTTTGACGATTTTCTCGTCGACCAGCTGCGCCGCGTTGGACCTTGGGTGGCGCTCCCGTTGGCGCTCGAACTGGCGACGCGGCCGCTCGATCTCCCACTGCGCGCCGAGCGCGTGATTGATTGGGTTTTCGCCGTCGCGCTGGGGTTTCGGGCCCTGCGCTTCATTCAGGCTTGCATCCACTACGGGCTGCGGCGCGTCACGTCCGACACCACTGATGCGCAGCCCGGGCGGCTTGCAATGGCTCGGAGTTTGGGCTGGCTGGTCGACGGTGCGCTGTGGACCGCGGCCCTATTGTTGGTCATCGCGAACCTCGGCATCGACGTTTCTAGTCTCCTGACGGGCCTGGGGATCGGCGGCGTGGCACTGGCGCTGGCATTGCAAACCCTGCTCAAGGATCCCTTCGCCACCCTCTCACTGCTGCTCGATCGACCGTTTCAAATTGGTGATCTGGTGACGATCGGGACCCTGACTGGACATGTCGTCACGATCGGGCTGCGCAGCTCACGTCTGCGCAGCCTGTCAGGCGAGACGGTGATCGTCCCCAATTCGGATCTGATGACCGGACGCGTTCAGAATTTTCGCGAAATGTCCGAGCGGCGAGTGCTGCACCGGCTCGGACTGCGCTACGGCCTCTGTGCCGCGGAGTGCGCCGAGGTACCTGGCCTGCTGGAGGAGGCAGTCCGCGCGGAGCCGGGAGTCCGCTTTGACCGAGCGCATCTGGCCAATCTCGCGGACTACAGCCTGCAGTACGAGCTCGTGTTCTTCATCGAGAGCGCCGAATACGCGACCTACATGGAGCGCAACCAGGCCATCTTGCTTCGGATCTTAACGCGGCTTGAGTCCAAGGGTTTCGCGCTCGCGTACCCGACGTCAACGGTTCGACTTGAGCAGGTCGGATAGCGGCCATGCGCGGGCAGAGCTTGCTGCTTTACGCACCACGGGGTTCTGTGTAGCCTGCCGCCGCTTGCGTCGTTTCTACCCGAGCTCGACCCGAGTCGCTATCGGTCACCACGCCCCCCTTCTAGCACCACCATGACCCTTTGCCTCTCTTCCCGAATCCTGCTGGCACTCGGCACCTTGTGCGTCGTGGCAGCCAGCTCCGTCGATGCCTTTGCTTGGGGATTCAACGAGCACAAGCAGCTGACGCACGACGGACGCGCGGCGGTCTGTCAGGGTCTGTCCGAGCAGCATCCGGGCTCGGCGCGGGACACGGAGCGCTGGCTGCGCGTGGCCCTCTGTGACGTTCCCGCGACTCAGTTGGACTCGGAGCTACGCTGGCTGAAGGATCCCCATTGCGAGTTTGGGTTCGACGAGCTCGTCGCACTGGTGGACGTTCAGAGTGACCCGTTCGCGATGTCACAGAAGAGCTGCGCTGAGCTGCGCACCGCGATGGGCAAGCTCGAAGACAACGCGTGGGAGGCCCTGCGAGCTGACGAGCACTTCTGCCCGCGCGCCCCCCAGGCCTATCAAAGCTCCCACGAACTGGCGCTGGCACTGGCTTCGCAAGCGCGCAGCGAGTTGGCCAGCGCCATTGCGACGCGGGTTGGAGGCAGCGCTGGGGAGGTCAGCGAGACGGCGAGCGAGGAGCACGCGCTGAATCGGTTTCGGCAAGCGCTCTACATTGAGATTCATGCGCTCCACCTGCTTGAGGATCTATTTGCCGCGGGCCATGCGATGAGCAGTCTCGAAGACGGCATCGATCCCCGACTCACCACCTCGGTGCACGACCGCTACAACCTGAGCGGGACTCAGTTCCGTAACGCCCGCGGGGACAGTTGGTTTGGCTACGGCGACCGCAAGCTGGATGAGAGTAAGGAAACCGAGCTCCGCATCGTGGAGGCCGTGCGCGTCTCGCTGACGGAGCTTGCAACTGCGCTCCGTGTGGGTCGGCTCCCCGCGCAGCCGGCAGTGATGCAAGACCTGCCGATTTGTCCGGTTAATCGCGACATCCGAGACGAGACCTATCGCTTCACCGGCGGTCTACGTGCCTCGATGCCGATGCAAGCGTACGAGGGCAACGCCGTGGTGCGCCCGACCCGCTTCTGGGAGCTCTCCCCCTACTACGAGTACGGGCCCCTGCACTCGCTCAGCTTGGAGGCGGGAGCCGCCGTTGCGTTTTACTCGGCCACGGGCCACGGTGTCACCGAGGCTGGATACGAGCAGGGTCGCGTCAATGGTTGGGCCATGCGCTCCGTGGTTCCGCGGCTCGCCGTCGGCTGGACGAGCCGCTCTTTTCTGCGCATCGCCCGCCTCAACGTGAACGCGAGCGCCTACGGCCTCGGGTGGGTCGCCACCCATGATCCGGTCGGTCGACGTCGACCGATGGAGTTCCGCGTTTACGACGGTTCGGACGTCACAGGGAGTCTCGAGCTGCTGGCCTGGGTGGCCGCGATTCGCCTTGGAGCGAGCGTCGGTTCGCGCACCTCGGCCATCCAAGGCGGTCGCGCCTGGACCTGGTCCCCGGTGCTCGATGTGCTGTACCGCTGGTGAGCAGATCAGGCGTTGGCGTCATAGCCCCGAAGCGGCAAGTTCGATGCGGTTTCGCCCCTGAGCCTTGGCGCGATAAAGCGCCTCATCGGCAACGCGCAGCGCGGCGCTGATCTCCTGCTCTCCGTTGATCGTCGTTAGCCCCGCGCTGAAGGTCACCCCTTGTGGAGCCGCCCAAGTGGCGTCCCTCGCCGCCTCTAGGAGGCGTTGCATGCACACGAGTGCTCCCTCGCTGGCAGTTTCGGGGAACAAAATGAGGAATTCTTCACCACCGTAGCGACCCACGGTGTCGATCTCGCGCACGCCAGCGACAAGCAGCTTGGCAAGCTGGCAGAGCACAGCGTCTCCGACATCGTGACCGAGGTTATCGTTGACCTGCTTGAAGCGGTCGACATCGAGCAGCGCCACGGTCACGGGAGTCTTGTAACGTCGACTTCGATGCCACTCCTGGTTGACCCGAAGCAACAGCTCCCGACGATTGACGAGCCCCGTGAGAAAGTCGCATGTCGCCAGCTGATGGAGCTCAAGTTTCATGGCGCGTTCGCGTAGCGCCGTCGCGACCCTCGCGAGGAGTTCGAGCTCCTCAACGGGCTTGGACAGATAGTCCATCGCCCCGAGCTCGAGTGCCTCGCGCAGACGCTCGGGCTGCTCGTGACCCGTCACCATGAGAATCGGCACGAAGCGCAGCGCGGGATCAGCGCTCCAACTGCGCAGTAGCTCTGGCGCCTGGGCGTCGTCGAGCTCCCAAGCGAGAAGAACCGCGTCGGGACGGCTGTCCGCGATACACCTGCGTGCCTCGGCAGCACTGCGAGCCTCGATGACCTCGTGCTGGTGGGCCTCAAGCAGGATTCGAAGGAGCTGACGCTGAGTCAGGGAGCGGTCGACCACGAGCAGGATTGCCATCGGTGTCTCCAACGGCCAGCGTCCCGAGCAATTGCTCCCTCGGGTAACAATGGTGCCGGGCCCTCAGCCTGACGGGATCCAGCTGGACCGAGCGCCACGACCCTCCCGTCCCGACGCAGAGCGATTCCGCATCCCGCTGTCGCCCGCCGGACCAACACCAAGCAAGGAAGTGACGAGCAGGGCCCAGCCCAGGTAGGGACCGAGACGTCCTGCCGGCGTGCCATTTGGATCTTTAGACCGTGGTGCCGGAGGCTGCGGACCCAGCCGCCGGCTAGTGAGCGGAGGTCCCGGTCACCCGAGGCCGCGAGCTGTACCAGCGCGCTCAACGCTGAGGGTCGGCAGATGAAGTAGGACTGGATTTCAGCCAGACGGGAGCCAGATGTGAGCCAGCGAGCCTCGGCCGAAAGGCCCGGCATAGATCCCCGATGAGCCTTGGCCCAGGCCCGGGATCAGGATAGATTCGCTAGTGAAGTCAAAGGGTTGGAGGAGTCCAATGACGAAGAGTGAACTGATCGAGTCCATCGCAGCTCGGGGAGAGCTCACCAAGGCTCGCGCTGAAGCCCTGGTGACATGCATCTTTGACACGATGGTCGACGCGCTGCGCAAGGAGGAGGGGATCGAGATCCGCGGGCTCGGGAGCTTCACGGTTCGCCCGTACAAGCCCTATGCGGGTCGAAACCCTCGCACCGGGCAGCCCGTTCCGGTGCCCGCCAAGCGACTCCCGTTCTTCAAGGTCGGCAAGGAGCTCAAGGAGCTCGTCAACTCGAGCAAGCACCTCGCCATCACTGGCGACGACGACTGAGCGCGCGCGCACCCGCGGCGCTGACGACGATGCGTCGGCGCGCCTCAGAAACAGCGGGTGGGAGACCCTCCCCTCGAGCGGCATGCTAGCTTCGCGCCGCCATGAACGTGGACGCGCAAATTGCTGAGATCACCCGAGGAACGGTCGAGCTTCATCAACTCGATGAGCTAAGGGCGCTGCTTTCCTCTGGACGCCCGCTGCGGGTCAAGGCCGGGTTTGACCCGACGCGACCCGATCTGCACCTGGGTCACACGGTGCTGATGCGCAAGATGCGTCAGTTCCAGGATCTGGGGCATCACGTGCTGTTCCTGATCGGGGATTTCACGGCCATGCTCGGCGACCCCACCGGTCGCAATAGCGCCCGTCCGCCACTGACCCGCGAGCAGGTGCTTGAGGCGGCTCAGACCTACAAGGAGCAGGCTTTTCTGATCCTCGATCGCGACAAGACCGAGGTGGTCTACAACAGCCATTGGTTGTCCAAGCTCTCGCTCGAGAGCGTGCTGGAGCTTGCCGCCAAGCGCACCCTGGCGCGCACGCTTGAGCGTCGTGATTTCCGCGAGCGCTTTGAAGCCAACAACGACGTTTACCTGCACGAGTTCTTCTACCCGCTGCTGCAGGGTTACGATTCTGTCGCGATTGATGCCGACATCGAGCTCGGAGGAACCGATCAGCTGTTTAATCTGATGGTCGGACGCGATCTACAGAAAGCCTACGGAAAAAAGCCGCAGGTGGTGATCACGCTGCCCATCCTCGAAGGGCTCGATGCTCGCATTGTCGACGGCAAGATCGTTGGCAAGAAGATGAGCAAGTCCGCCGACAACTACATCGGCGTGCTCGAAGCGCCACTGTCTCAATATCGCAAGTGCATGCAGATCGACGACAGCGTGATCTGGCGCTTCTTCGAGCTCCTGTCGGCCAAGAGCCGCAGCGAGCTGGACGCTCTCACCGCGAGCGCGTCGCCGCTTGAGGCCAAGGCCGCCTTCGCGTTCGAGATCGTCGAACGATTCCACGGCGCCGCGGCTGCAGCCGACGCGCGCCGCGGCTTTGAGTCCGCCTACCTATCTGACGGGATCCCCGACGACGTGCCGGAATGCGAGCTCACCACCGAGGGACCGAGCCTCGTGCTCGCCAAGGCCCTGAGCCTTGCCAACCTCGTCAAGAGCAGCAATGAGGGGCGAAACCTGGTCCAGCAGGGCGGCGTTGAGGTCGACGGCGTCCGAGTCACGGACATCAAGTTTGGGCTCGCTCGTGGCGGTCGCTACCTGCTCAAGGTGGGCTCGAAGAATCGCCGCTTCTGCTATGTGAAGGTGCTGTGATGCCGCAGGCTCGCTGCCAGAGCCCCGCAGCAGAGCCGCTCCATCCTGCTCGCTCGCGTCGCGTTTGCCACGGGCTGCTCGCCTGCCTGCTCCCCTGGCTGATGCTGGGTTGCGGCGGGCAGCAGGCCACAGCGGCAACACCCGCCAAGTCCACCGCCCAGACGCCGCTGCATCGGGGCCCGGTGACGGACTACGTCCCCGCTGCAGGCCTCCGGTGGCTGCTCGTTGGCAGCCCGCGCGCCCTGTACGCCAGCCCCGAGCTGGCCAAGGCGCTGACACCCCTGCTGCCCGCCACGCGCCTCGACGCCTTCAAATCGTCAAGTGGCGTCGATCTGCGAACGCTCGAGTCCGGTTGCATTGCGGGGTTCGATCTTGGGACCCTGTACCTCGCGCAGGTCACGAGCGAGGGCTCCGACCTAGAGCGCGCGTTTCGCGCGCGACTCGTGACCGAGCCCCGTGAACACACGCGCTCCTCCGAGCTGTTTCGAATCACTGGATTGGTGGGAAACACGCCTGAATCCTTCATCGGGCTCGCGGGTCACCTGGCGGGCGTGGCGGTCGGCGACATCACGCTGGCCCGCGTCGTTGAAGGATTTGCCTCGCAGCAACTCCGGCGTTCGAAACCGGCGCTCGCGGGGGCGGCCTTGTCCACCCTTCCGGAGCGGCTCCACCGTTACCCCATGCGATTCTACGCTCCGGGTCCGCTCGACGCGCAGTGGCAGCAGGGTGCCGGAGGCCTGCTGGAAGCGGCGCTCGCCGTCGGACTCGGCGCTGAGCCGCGCGGACCCATGCTGCACCTGGAGGGAGTCGTGAGCGGCGACTTTGGAGCAAGCGAGGGCGAGACCGAACAGCGCGTCAGCGAGGTCTGGGAGCGCCTGAGGCTCAGCGAGCTCGGACGCTTACTCGGCTTAGCTGAAGTGACGCGTCCGCCGAGCATCAAGAGCTCGGCTAAGGAGCTCAGCTTCGAGCTCGAGCTTCCCCTGGAGCGCGCGGCGCTCGGACTACACGCGGCCGTGTCCGCCAGCATGCCCGAGCTGTTTGGGCAGCCGCAGCCAGCAGCGAGACCCTCGCCATGACCCCGCTCGTCCTACGCCCAAATCTGGTGGTCCCAGAAGCCCTGCTCACCTGGTCAAGTGCACGTTCCTCGGGCCCTGGCGGGCAGAACGTGAACAAGGTCGAGTCCAAGGTCGACCTGCGCTTCGAATTCGCGGCGTGGCTTGAGTATCCCGCTGCTGCACGCGCGCGGCTGCGCGTGAAATACGCCACCAGGCTCGACGCCGAAGGGCGCCTTCAGCTCGTCAGCCAAGTGACGCGCGACCAATCGCGCAACCTTGCCGACGCACGCGACCGCCTGCGCGACATCCTGGCTGATGCGCTAGTGACGCCGAAATCTCGCCGCCCCACACGACCGAGTCGCGCGTCAAAGCAACGGCGCCTGACCGCCAAGCATCATCAGAGCGACAAGAAGCGCGACCGTCGCAGCGACGAGTGAGAGCGGAGCTAACTCGCGCTAGCGAGCGCGTGATGCTCGCTTGCCAGGAGTCCCCACAGCTCGAGATCACAGAGCTGACCGTTACGCGCACAGGCTGAGCGCCGGCAGCCTTCCTTGACGAACCCAAGGCGCGAAAGCAGCCGCAGCGAAGGCTGATTCGTGGACAGCACGCTAGCCTGCACCCGCCGCAACTCAAGACCAACAAACGCAAACGCGAGCAAGCGCTGGACCGCGCGGGTGCCTAGGCCCTGCCCCTGATGGTCCGGTCCCACCCAATAGCCCAGCTCGGCGACTCCCGCGTCCAGTGCATCTCGCCGCAGTCCGACGACGCCAAGCAGCTCCTCACTCCGGGCGGCTGGCGCTATCGCAAACAGCGCTGCCTGCGCCGTCTGCCAGTCCTCACTCGCCGACGCGATAAAGCGGCGGGTCGCCGAAAGCCGCCGCTCCGAAGGCGACCACAGCGGGTAGTTGGCACTGGCCGCAGCGCTCAGCGCCACGAGGCGCTCGGCATCACCGGGGGCGAGCGGACGCAGGGTGAGCCCCGGTCCAACGAGGACCGGTTGCACAGGAGCCAGCGGCTCAGCGTGAGGAGGCGCCAAAGGCTGCGACAGCGGAAGCGACAATTCAAGGTATCCGCGCTGCACTCCGTCACCCCAGGGAGCCTGATACACAAACCGCAGCTCGCCACTTGACTCAACCGTGCCAGCCTGAATGCGATGCTCGGTCAACAGCTCCGTCAGCATGCGCTGTGAGAACGCGCTGTAGGACTGCTCGGTGTTCTGACCTCGCGACAGAGACCGGCCAGCGGAGAGATGAAGCCGCTCGGCCGCAGTGTTGAAATCAAGCACAGTCCCCGAATCGTCAAGGACCGTCACCGCGCCGGGAAAAACACTATTCCACTGCACCATGCTGCGTCGGCAGCTCTACCACGGAGGCCCAGCGGCGCGTAGAGCCCGACCGGTCAAACGGGGACTCGCTCCAGCCTGCTTACCCCCCCCCCACGGAGACCATCTGGGGCCGCGACTGGATTTATGCAGCATTCATGCTAAATTGCGCTCACCTTGCGCGACTTAGACGAACGGTTCGTCGGGGGCCAGGGAACCGGGGGTCACTCATCCGTGCAAGAGCCGATTGTTGCTGGGGAAAGAAACGTCACCAAGCAAGCGGGGCTCTCGTCCAGCTTTCGGGTGGGCGATGCGGTGGTTCATCCGTCCCACGGAGTCGGTCGCCTCATCGCGATGGAAGACCGTGAAGTTGGTGCGCAGAAGCTGACGTTCTTCGTGATCACCATGCTCGACTCCGGTCTCAAGGTCATGGTTTCGAGAGATTCTGCCGACCGCGTCGGCCTCCGACCGGTGATGACCGAGCAGGAGTCCGATGTCATTCTCGAGATCCTGCGCTCGCCTGACGTCGCCGTGTCCGGCATGCCCTGGACGCGCCGCATCCGTGCCTACACGGACATGCTCAAGAGTGGAGTCGCCACCGAGATCGCCAAGGTCCTTCGCGACATGTGGCGACTGCGCCTCGACAAGGACCTGAGTTTTGGCGAGCGCCGTCTGCTCGACCAGGCCCGTGGGCTGCTGCTGTGTGAGCTCGGTCTTGCGCGTCACGTCGAGCGCGCGGATATCGAGCGCCAGATCCTGGCTCTCTTTACCAGCTAGGCTCAGTCTCGCTTGAGGGCGACGCCGTTGCTGCGTGGATTTGTGGGTTGGTTCGGCGTGACCAGAGCGGGGTCGGAACCGGCAACCCCGATCGCCCGGGGCTCACTAACTAGTCGCCGCCGCAAAACACATCGGCCAGCGTCGGCGCGCTCAGATCGACGACCCTGCACCGCACGCCAAATCTGACCGTCCGCCATCCGCAACGGGCTCGAGCAGCTTTGCGCGCGCCCACAAATCGCCATCACGCGCGCCTTTTTGGCGCGTTGCGTGTCGAAAATCAGCGCGCCCGAGCGGCGGATTTTTGCGCGGTTTTTTTGCTGCCGAAGACCGCCGTCACAGCATAGAAGGGCAGAATAACCGCGAGCGCAATAGCCGCTATTTGACTACCGCTGCACAAGGATCGGAAGCGTTGCTGGACTTCAAGGCATAAACTGATGCTTGTAAGCACCTGTTTGCCGTTGTGTTCGCCTTGGCATCAGGGCAAGTGGTTAGCAGCGCACCTGCGGGACAGGCATCATCCAAGACACCCTTATCCGTCGTGCACTTGTCTGCGGAAACGTCCCCAGAGATGCAGACGGTTATCGCTCCATCGGTACCATGGAACTTGCAAGTAACTGTGGCCGCAACATCCTCCTCGCTACTACATCCCGTCGCGAGGACGCGCCTTGCTCCACAACAGAACAGTACCAAGTGCCTTGTTCATGAGTCGGTCCCCGTTTTGACTTTGTCCGTACGTTACCGGTTATTCCAGAAACTGTCTGGATATTGCGCGCGTACAACAACTACCCTGAGCCTTGTCGACAGCGCTTGCCAAAGTACTGCAGGCCAACCTCGACGTCTTCTTCCTTGCCGGTGAAGCGTAGTCTTCCCGAAAGCCTGCCCAGCGCTCGGGGCGACAGTCGCTCTCTTTGGCGCCGCCGGCGAGGTAGCGGCTCGCTTCCACGAGCTCGCTCGTGGCCCGGTCGATGACGAGGCTACTTGAGCCCAAGTCGGCAAGCTCGAGCAATACGTGTAGCTGCGGAGCACCGGCGTTCGTGCCTGTCGTGCTCGTGCCGCTAGCGGCGTTCGCGCCCGCGCCCCCAGCGACGTTCATGCCCGCGCCCCCAGCGACGTTCATGCCCATTTCCGGCACAAAGCCGGCCTGCTCGTACTGCAGCCGGCCAAACCGGATCCCGTGGGCGTCGAGGTATGCGATCTCGGTGCGGGCCGTCAGGAGGTAGTCGCTACCTACCGCGGACGCGCTGCCGTCGGTGCTCTGCACTATCGGTGACCAGCTGGCTGCGCGCAGGTCGATGCCTTGGCCTGGATACAGCGCGTGACGCTCGCCGCCGTCGCTGGCGATTGCGCGTTTGATGACGCGGCTGTCGCCGGTGTCGTTGGATTGCCATGAGGAGCGGTCGACCCGCTCGCGATGGATGACCGATTATGCGCGAACGGCCCTTTTTCAACCTTGCATTGTCTCCCCGCGCGTCGCGGCGAGGCACCGCTTCCCGAGCCGCAACGCGGCACCAAGCAGCAACGCACTTCCGCTTCATGGCGGCTCGGTTGCGACGTGGACGCGGGCGGCATGGGGCGCCGAGTCGAACTCAGTCGGAGCCCGAAAACACGGACATTGACGCCACTTCGCCCGTGCGTCCGCCGAGAAAGGCGCCACCACGGTACCCATCCTGGGCATTCGCCGCCCCCCTGCTAACCTACGCTAGTCCCGATGCAGCTCCTCAAGCCCACAGGTGATCTGGTCTTTAAGACCCTCTTGGAGCGAAATCCCGAGCTCAAGCTGGCGCGCTCGATGCTCGAATGCCTGCTCACGCTGCCATCGCCCATTAGGTCTCTTGAGCTCCTCAATCGAGAAATCGGCCCTGACTACCCCACTGACAAGCCCATCGTGCTTGATGTCCGTGTTTGCTTGGACAATCACGTCCGCATCGACATCGAGATGCAGGCCCAAGTCGTCGCCAGCACGGCCTCACGATTTCTGTACTACTGGGCAAGGGACTTCGGACAAGGTCTCAAGCGGGGCGACGACTACGCCAAGGTTGTCCCCATCACCCAGGTCATCTGACTCGGGGAAAACCTCCTCGAAGGCGAGCAGTTCCACAGCACCTTCCACGTGTCGGAAGACACAACGCGGGAACGCTTTTCACCAGACCTAGAAATCCACACGCTTGAGCTGCGAAAGCTCCACCTGCTCTCGCGCAGCGACAACCCCAAGCTCTATCGTTGGTCGCGCTTTCTCGTCGCCAATTCCGATGAGGAGTTCGAAGCACTCGCCCAGGAGGACCCCGACATGGCAGACGCCAAGCACACGCTCGAAGAAATCTCGTCCGATCCCGACGTGCGCGCACGCGCCTACGAGCGCGAAACCGCGCTGCGCGCCCACTACCACACCATCGCCGCCGAGCGCGAAGCGGGCGAGGCAGCGGGCGAAGTGAGGGGCCGCGTTGAGGGCGAAGCGAACGGCGAAATTCGGGGCCGCGTTGAGGGCCGCGTTGAGGGCCTTCGCAACACGCTCTTGCGGCAGCTCGCCAAGCGATTTGGTGACCTTCCCGATTGGGCCACTGGCCGTGTTGCGCACGCGGATGCGGCGCAGCTTGAGAGCTACTTCGATGAACTTCTGGAGGCTCAGTCGCTTGAGGACGCGCTGAAGCGAAACGGTTGAGATCCGATAGGCCGCTAGCTACCGGTTAACAGCAGAGGATTGCCAAACCTCATGACTGTTGCGCTGCCGGACTTGCCTTTACCGCCGGACTGGCACAGCGTGACGCGGCTCGACCTGCTGCACGCCGTGGGCCTGGCGCATCGCGCCGTTGTGACCCTGCGCGGCTGGTGGGCAAACAGCGGCCTCGCGCGAGTGCGGCTGCTGGCGAGCAACGATCAGTTGCTCGCCGAGGTCGCCCTATTGCGCGAAGAGCTTCGCATCAAGGATGCTCGCATGACGCTCATCGTGGCTGCGAAACGACCGCAATTTCCGCCCCAGGAGCGTCTCGCGATCCTGCTCTTGCGCACCGCGCGCGGCTGGTCCCTCGCTCAGACCGCGCGCGCCATGCTCGTCTTCGACGACACCATCGCGACCTGGCACAAACGCATCGAAGACACCGGGCTTAAGCACCCATGAGAATGTTGCCGAGGTTGCTATTCAGAAAAAGACCGGGCGATTGAGTGCTCTGCAGAAGTTAGCCACAGCGATTTCTCAGTGGTTATTTTTGGAGGCCGGGAGAGACGAGATAGTGAGCGAAGTGTCGAATACTGCTAGTCAATTCACCAACTACGGCGGCACCCCCGCGAAGGACGCCGTGGGGCCCTCGCCACCTTCCTCGTAGCCTCAGCGGCGTGCGCGAATCAATCGTTCGTAACACCGCCGTTGAGTTGGAAATCGGGCAGCTTGATCTCAGTCACGCCGTTCTGCGCATCGATGATGCTCAAGCGCAGATGCGCCTTGCATTGTCGATGGAGCTCAACGGACAGCGACTGCCCGTTGTAGTGGCGCAATTGGACGAGCGTCATATTCTCATCGATCGCCTCACGAATTCGCGTGCTGCACCGACAAGGCAAAGATACCTCGCTTGCCCTTGTACTCGCCGGTAGCGAGGCGGACGCGATGCTCTGGTGCTATCGCCAGCACCAAGGTCGACGGCGGACAGCAATCAAAGAGGCTTGACTCGTTCACGAGCTTCACCTCAAACAACGGCAGTCGTTGCCTCAAATCGCGACAGGCCTGTGCCGCAGTACGAGCTGGGTCTCACGACGTTTGGGTCTAGTCAGAATACTGCCCGAATCGATCCAACGATTGGTCCAGCGCGGCACGCTATGCCCACATACAGCGATGAAGAGTCTTGTGCCGTTGGCGCGCGCCAACGTCGCACTTCTCACGCTTCACAGCAAAAAATGGGCATTCGGACGATAGCCAGCTCGCTCAAGATCTCTCGCGCTGCCGTTCAGCGAGTTCTTAAGCAGGGCACAGCGGATCCCCCAATCCTGCAGCGGACCGAGCGCCTTGGTAACGAGCTTGACAAAGTTCGCGCGCTCCACGCCAGCTGTCAGGGAAATCTGGTTCGGGTACACGAAGAGCTCGCCGTCGCTGGAATCAAGATCTCCTACGCAACGCTGACTTCGTTTTGCCGTCGGCACGAAATCGGTACCGTTCCAAAACAGGTTGTCGGCTCATGTCATTTCGTTCCAGGCGAAGAGATGCAGCACGACACCTCTCCGAATCGCCCCATTATTGCTGGAGCACCGCGGCTCGTCCAGTGCGCGAGTCTCGTCCTTTGCTACTCACGCACGGTGTTCGCTCAAGTTTACCCGAAGTTCAATCGCTTCTGGTGCAAGGTCTTTTTAGTCGAAGCCTTTCGCTACTTCGAGGGAGCCGCCGGTCGCTGCATGCTCGATAACTCCAACATCGTTGTCGCCCACGGGACAGGAAAAAACGCCGTGCCCG
>JBBRAB010000008.1:0-159247 GCA_038207155.1 Polyangiales bacterium | reverse complement strand
TCTCTTGATCCCGCATCCCCCGCAAACCGCTTTGCAGCCCGCGCGGGGCTGAACGGTCACCCGAATCGACTTGCCACGTCTCGTCGAACAGAACTCTGCAGTCCCGTACACGAAACCCTTGATTGGATGAACCTTCCGTAGAACAGACTGAATGCGCATCGTGTTGACCTGGTTTGGTGTGCTAACCGCCATGCTGACACGATGCGCTTGATGCTGGAATCCCCCTCCAGTTTCACTGCCAAATGGCTCGGCGAGCACGCTGACGACGCTCGTCGTCGGCGTGTGAGCGAGCATCGCGCCAACGACAGCGCCCCCATCGTCTACCTCGCCCCCAAAGCGCGACTCCCGTGACTACATCACCCGGAGATTCGCGATTTCACGCCCACAGATTCACCGGAAGAGCCAAAAGAAAACAGCCCCGATCATGCGAGCGCCGCTGCGGCTGCTGCCGCCAGCCTGAGCCTGCGACCTGCCGACTCAGGCGTCAACGTCGTGCTGATTGAGCCGAACGATGACGGAGTATTTGATGGAGCTCCGTCTCCCTGCGCCAGTGAGGTTGCAGCGGGATGCGACTTGCCGGCGCCAGGACAACGGTTTAGGTGCGGTTCCGGGCGACTTGCCGCGAGGCGTCCTTGGTGCTAGTTTTTGCATGGACTGCCATGGTAAAAACTGTGCCAAAGGTAAGGAGACGCTCATGAGCGATCAGTCGCAGATTTCGGCTACCGTGTCGGCCGCCACGAAGGACAGACTCGATCGCTTCACGGAGAGCCACGGGCTCAAGAAGAACTTTGTGGTCGAGCAAGCGCTGCTCTACTTCATGGAGGCGCGTCGGGAGCTACCTGATGAAGCGCTCATTGCGGCGCGCCTTGTGCTCGACGACAAGGCGTTCGACCGCGTCGTCACGCTGCTTGAGAGCCCTCCCGCGCCGACCGAGGCGCTTCGCGAGTTGATGCGTGGCCAAGACCGTTGAACTCCGCCCGCTCGCTCGTGAAGACGACCGCAGCGGATTCTCCTGCGGCCAAGCCGACCTCGATCGCTTCTTCGAGCACTACGCCGGACAGAACCAGTTCAGGCTCCACCTGGCGGTCACGTACGTGGCGCTGGTCCAGGGACGCATCGTCGCTTTTGCAACGGTTGCCGCGGCCTCGCTCGATCGCGCATCCGTACCGAGCGCGCGCCTGCGCAAGCGCTTGCCGAGCTACCCGCTCCCAGTCTTACGCCTGGCCCGCCTCGGCGTTGACACGCGGGCACAAGGTCTCGGCATCGGGAGCGCTCTATTGCGTCATGTCCTTGGCTTGGCGCTCACGCAGCGCGATCGCCTTGGCTGCGTGGGCGTGGTGACTGATGCCAAGCCCGACGCAGTGACATTCTACCAGAGCCTCGGCTTTCACGCGCTCGAAGGTGTCCGCGAGGGGCTCTTAGTTTCCGAGCCGTTGCCAATGTTCCTTGGCATCGAGACGATCGCCATGGCGCTCGCTCCGTAACCCGCGTCGACTGGACACGGGCTCTCACTCCGGCGCTGCGCTTCGAGCGCCCGGCGCCTCACGGAACCGTAGAAAATCCATATTTCTTCCGGAGATAGTCGGCGAGTTTGCCGCGCGTGGTGGCGTCGAGCTCACCGAATCGCAGTACCAGAGCGGCCACGTCGCCGTCCAAGAACGTTGCCAGCTGCTCGGTGGCTGACGTCAATTACAAATACCCATCAGCGACAATTACACTTTCCCACCGACCTCGTGGCCTGAATGCCTGCTTGTTGTCGTCGGCGGTAGGGCGGTGGTGAGCTGGGGCAAAATCCAATCAGCCCAGGCTAGGCCGCCGCTTGGTGATAGGTGGAGACCTGCATCGGTGACCTCGGCCGGTACAAGCGGGAAGTTTGGGGGGAAATTAGCGGGATTCTGACTGTCCGCCTGGTACGTCCAGCCCCAGAACCGGTAGCGGCGTCGGTCGTCCGGTGCCCAGTCGCCGCCGGTGAGCACTCGCTGGCGCATGAACGAAGTCAGATCGACTGACGCGAGTCCTTCGGTGAGCGCCGGGCGCAGCTCAAGCTGCCGCTGCAGAACCCACGCGCTCCCTCCGTCGTTGAATGGGGCCGTGTCGGCGCCGAGACGGCCCGCCATGTCGGACCAGAACACGGTCGAAGAGATCACCGGAGTTACACCTGGCGCTCCGGCGCGGAATCGGCGGACCATCTCGCCAATTGCTGCTGTCGTCATCCCGGGCCCGACAGGCACCAGATTATGATCATTAGTGCCGAGCATCGTGACGAACCGATCCGGCGCGAGTAGCCCGGCGAGCTGTTCGTGAATGTGGCTCCGAACTCGAGTGTGCTGATATGAGATCGACGCCGAACGCGCCAGCTTGTGGACGACGGCTCGCGGCTGGTCGAACGCGACTATGCTCGCGTCGACCCCGAGGGGGCTCACCAAGCCTTCGCCCGACCTCCGAATGACCGTAACGTGCTTGCCCGTGGTCGCCTGCACGGCCGTGACCGCGACGCGGAAGCGTTCATCCGCATCCACCTTCGAGTCGGTGCCATTGATGTCGACGGGCGCGCCATCGTCCGTTTTTAAGGTAAATTGGCCCATTGCGTCAGCCGCGACGAGATAAAAGACGCGCAGCGCGACGCCCTCCCACGCGACGTCTATGGTCGGCCCTGCGACATTGGTGGCTCGGATCGTCGTGTCCGGCGAGTACGCGGTGAGTGCGCTCCATGGATCCGTGTCACCGCCGTTGGTGCTGGCCAAACTGTCGTAAGCGCCCACTCAGTCTTCGCTCGCCGTCAACGTCAACGTTCGTCGTGCAACGTCAACGTTCGTCGTGAGCGTGGTTCGACTCCGTTGCCAACCGTGTGCAGCTGTCGGGCATCGGGGCACCAGTCGAGGCTTCGGTAACCGGAACCGAGATCGCCATGGGCCGAGCGCAGTCGCTCTGCGAGACCCTCGACGGTATCGCCCATCTCGGTGTTGGAGTCACCCCAGATCAATACCGAGCCAGGGTTGACCGGGGAGCCCCCGCCCGTGGACGAGTGCGAGCCTCCACCGGCAGTGTTCCCCGCACCACTGCCGGTGCCTCCGGCAGCACCGTTTTTTCCGGCTGCGCCCTCTTCCGTCCCGTTGTTTGCTCCGCCCCCAGTGCCAGTTGAGCCTGGCTGTGAGCCTGACGCATTCGCGTTTGAGTCCGACTCGGAGTTGGCACGCGCTGCTGAGTACTGCGCCCAGAAGGCACCAAATCAGCCGAGCGGGACCCCCGGCGTTCTAGCGAGCGCGTGAGGAGAGTTGCATGCCATTGATGTGGCGGCCCCGAGCCGCTTGTTTGAGTCGATTTGGCGAACGGCACCCTTTACTCCGCGCACGAGCGGTTTACTCGTAGTTTCTGGGCGAGTTCTCAAATTGGCTCGTCCAGTCCGGTCATCTGATTATACTCCGCCTCAATAAACTCCCTGGGAAACGTATGACCGTAGCAATTGACATGTCACCACTCGACACGCCCTCCCGACTGCGAGGCATTGGGATGTACGTGCTGGGACTGGCATCCGGCTTTCGCGAGTTGAAGGCAAATGGCGAGCTCGACATTGAGGTCACCGGCATTGGGGGGTTCGATTGGAGAGGTCGCATCCATGGCCAATCGGGCCTTTCCTATGAGGGCACAGGGCCGACGCCTGAGAATCTCAGCTACCGAATGCGCAAGCGACTGGGCTTGGGGCTTGCCGCACGCGCAGTGGGGGCCAGTTTGCTTCACGTGACAGAGCCGCTCGCGATGCCGCTCACCGCAGGCTCGCCGATGGTGGTGACCGGCTACGACTTGATCCCGCTGATTTTGCACAAGGACTACCTCAAGAAATACCCCTGGTCGCGCGCAGCTCGGCGCTGGAAGGAAGCGCGGCGCTACGGCGTTTGCCGTCGCGTGATCGCCATCAGTCACGCGACGCGAGCCGACCTGATCGAGTACCTTGACCTTGATGAAAACGTGGTCGATGTCGCCCATCTCGGCGTTGACCATCAGCGCTTCACCCCGGGCCCGGTCAGCGACGACCAGCGGGAGCTTGTCTGCAAGCGGTATGAGCTCACCAAACCCTTTCTGCTGTACGTCGGTGCCTTCGATCCGCGCAAGAACGTGAGTATCCTCATTCGTTCCTTCGCAGATTCGGGACTAGCAAAGGAGTTTGATCTCGTACTAGCTGGTGCGAATCGTCCGAAAGAGACCGTCCCTCTTCAGGCGCTGGCGCAGCAGCTTGGCGTGGAAAAAGAGGTTCACTTCTCGGGATTTGTTCGCGACGAAGATCTCGCGCCGCTCTATCGGATCTGCCACGCGCATGTCTTCCCGTCCTGCTACGAGGGCTTTGGGTTGACCATCGCGGAAGCGATGGCTTGCGGGGCTCCCACGATCACCGTCAACGCGACGTCTCTGCCCGAGGTTGCCGGGGACGCGGCATTGCTGGTGCCGCCGAACGATGGCGATGCGCTCACTGAAGCCATGCGTGCGCTCTGCCGAGACGATACGCGGCGGGCGGAACTATCAACGCTGGGCCCGGTTCAGGCCAGTCGCTTTCGCTGGAGCGAATGCGCTCGGCAGACTCTGGCGAGCTACCGAAAGGCCCTCGCCTAGAACCACGGCGTTCTCCTGGCGGCGCCCTGGCGCAGGGCCTACTCGAGGGCTGACTTGAGTTGTCGCGGCCGAGCCCGGTGCATGCTAAATGTCCCGAGCGAGTGGCGAGTCGACCTCGCTTTGGTCAATTCCCTGAGGATTCATGGCGAAAAGTGCACTTATCACGGGCATCACGGGTCAAGACGGCTCGTATCTGGCAGAGCTACTTCTGGCCCAGGGTTACGAAGTCCACGGGATGGTCCGTCGCGTCGCGCTCGAGACCCCGGAGCACCGGCTCTACCGGTTACTCCCGATCCTCGATCGGATTCACTTGCACGCGGGCTCGTTGGAGAGTCACCCAAGCGTCTTTTCGGTGATCGATCAGGTGCGCCCGACCGAGTGTTATCACCTCGCGGCCCAGAGCTTCGTCAGCTACTCGTTCGAAGATGCGTTCTCGACGTTTGGCACCAACATTAATGGCACGCTGCATCTGCTGTCAGCCATTAAGGATCGCAGCCCTGACACGCGCTTCTACTTTGCTGCGACCAGTGAGATGTTTGGCAAGGTTCGCGAGAGCCCGCAAACGGAGCTAACGCCTTTCCATCCCCGCTCGCCCTATGGGATTTCGAAGGTCACGGGGTTTGACATCGTTCGCAACTACCGCGAGGCGTACGGTATGTTTGCGTGCAGTGGCATCCTCTTTAATCACGAGTCTCCGCGCCGCGGCTTTGAGTTTGTGACGCGCAAAATCACCAGCTCCGTTGCGCGTATCAAGGCCGGTCGTGAAAAATCGGTCTCCTTGGGCAATCTGGACGCCCGCAGGGATTGGGGCTTTGCCGGTGACTACGTCCGCGCCATGAAGCTTATGCTGGAGCAGGAGAGCCCTGACGACTTCGTAATCGCCACGGGCCAGACACACTCCGTGCGTGAATTCTGTGGCGCGGCCTTTTCGCGCGCCGGGCTCGACTACCGTGACCACGTGGTTGTCGATGAGCGTTTCTATCGCCCAGCCGAAGTAGAACTGCTACGTGGCAATTCGGAGAAGGCTCGAACACAACTTGGCTGGTCACCCACGGTGATGTTTGAGCAGCTCGTACAGATGATGGTCGATTCCGATCTTGCCGCCTTCGCCGAGGGTCGATTTCGCTGAGGCTGAGGGCGGCATTTACCCAGTGCCGCCCCGTCACCGCCGCCTCACTGCTGAACGCGCAGCCCCGCGCGGGCAGGCACGGTTTCGTCGTTTACCGGCGCGCCTCGCAGATCAAGCGTCTTGAGGGCTTTGAGGGCCTTGAGCGCGGAAACGTCCTTTACCTGGGTGTTTTTCAGCACCAAGACTTCGAGCTTAGCGAGTGACGCGAGCGGCGTGATGTCGACGACCTGCGTGTCGTCGAGCAACAACTCGGTCAGGTTGGTGAGGCCAGCGAGCGGCGACAGATCCCGCACCTGCGTGTGCGCCAAGTCCAGACGGTCGAGGCGCGTGAGACCGGCGAGCGGGGAGAGATCGACGATTGGGTTCATGCTGGCGCGCAGGCTCTCGAGCTGCGCTAGCCCAGCGAGCGGCGTCAGATCGTGGATCTTGCCTGGCCCGAGGAAGAACTCGTGCAGGCCCTTCATGTGCCGCATTAGGCAGGGATCGAGCTCGTCGAGATGCAGCTGCGAGAGGTTCAGGCCGCGCACGCGCTGCAGGTCAGCGGCGCTCAGCGGTCCCTTGGGCTTTTGCGCCTTGAGGCGCAGCGCGGCCTCGAGCTCCGGGCTCGAGAGATCCCCGAGCGAGTTCTTGTCGCAGTCCGCGAGTTTCTTGGCGGGAGCCAGAGCGGGCGCTGCAGCGGGAGCGACTGCGGCGGCAACCGTTGTCGGAACGGCGGGTGCTGCAGCTGACGCCGCAGCCTTTGCTGGCGGTGGATCGGCCTTTGGCGAGTCGCAAGCGACTGCTGCAGTCAGGAGGGAAGCCATCGAAATCCACCAGCCAGCGGTCTTTGCCATGGGTGAGGCTATCATGGGGACGGGCCGCTAGGGGCAAGCTCACTTCATGGCAGCGCGCGTCACTTGAGGGGCGAGAGACCCTGAGCCGTCAGCGCAGCGGCTACCGAAGGGCGACCCTCGAGTCGCCGGAAATAGGCGAGAAGCGTGGGATGCGTCTCGAGGTCGGCACCCACGGTCTGCTGCCAGGCGCGCAGCACGTAGTAGGCGTAGCCATCGGCAGCGCTGAACCGCTCACCGAGCAGGTAGGGCTGCTGGGCCACGGCTGCTTCGAGCAGCTGGAAGCGCGCGATGAGTCTTTCTCCGAGGGACTCTCGAAACTCTGGATTGGCTTTGGGATTGTAGAAGGGGCTCATGCCCTTGTGCAGCTCGGTGGCGATGAAGTGCAGCCACTCGTCAAAGCGTCGATACTCTTTTGTGCCGGGCTCTGGCCCGAGGCATCCGGGAGCCGCGAGCCGCGCCAAGTAGCGCACGATGGGCGCTCCCTCGGTGAGCAGCTCGCCATCGTCGAGCAGCAGTGCTGGGACGTAGCCCTTGGGATTTTGGGCCAGGTAGCTGTCGCCATGTTCACTCTTGCGAGTGCGCAGATCGACCCGAACCAGCTCAAAGCTGAGGGCTGCTTCGTGCAGCGCGATGTGGGGGGAGAGCGAACAGGTCCCGGGGGAGTAAAAGAGCTTCATGAGGTTCCTTGGAGCGTGAGCGAGCAGCCTCACACTGCTGTCCACCTGGATTCAAGGTTGCCATTCGTCAATCGCGCGGGCCTGACTCGGCCGGGCAGCCATCGGCGATTGTTCAAGTCGGGGCTAGTACTTAGGGTGCGACAGGAACGCTCGTGAGCGCAGCGTTGTACGTGGGATAGAGCTCGTTTTCCTCGAAGCGCACATGCGCGATGAGAAAGCTGGTCAGGGTCCCAATGTGGCTCCAGCCGCCGGACTCGATCGCTGAGCAGTAGTTACGCAGGATGCGGTGATCGGCGAGCGTGCGCTCGACCAGATCGGTGCGACCCGCGCGCTCGAGCACCGGGAGAATCGTCGTCTCCTCATGCTCGAAGTGCGGCATGAACTCCGCCTGAAATACACCAAGCAGCTCAGCCACGATCTCCGGCGAGATGCCCGAGAGCGTCAACGCTTCGTCCCAACGGCGCGCGAGCGCGAGCGCTCGTTCATGTTCGATGCTCAGCTGGGGGACCGTGGGAGCGGGTTCCATGAGCGCAAGGTATCAGAGCCCGCCGTCTTTCGGGAAGTGGTGACGAGACCCCAATCGATGGTTCGTGCGTAGGTGAGGCCTCGCGCCGCCACTCCTGCGGTCTCCGCGTGGTGGTTTGTTCGGGCGATGGTTCGTTAACTTGCTGTAAGTATTGCCTATTCTCCTTTTGATGAACAAAGATTCATTATTCGTACCAGCCTCGCTGCTTCCGCACCCTGGTTTCGAGAATGGCTCGTCGCCACGCCGCCACAACCATCCTGGGGGGATGGACACCAACAAGCTCTCGGGCGCAGCATAGACCCAGGCCTGACGAGGTGTCGGCGCTGGGGAGACCGTTCATGCGAAGTTTCATGCTGAGCTTGCTGCTCGTTTGCCTCGCTGCCTGCAGCACTGAGACCTCCGACCTCCCGCAGGGCAGCGCTGGCAGTGCCAACCTGGCCGATGCTTGCGTTGCGCGCAGCACTCGCTACGACGCCAAGTCGGAGTTTACGCAGCTTCCGAGCTCGCCCGGAGCCGGCGGCGCAGGTGGCGCAGGTGGCGCAGGTGGCGCAGGTGGCGCGAGTTCATCTGGGACCTCAGCGAAGGCGAACTTCTGCTCGCCGACCTGTGGCTCGCTGCCCTATCCGGACGGTTATTTCGATCTGACTGCTCTGCCGAATGGTGAGTGCGGCGTGGGCCCGACGAGCTGCCAACTCGAGGTGCATGATCTCTGTGCGTGCCCAGGCGATCCAGGCAGGCTGCGACGCTACGATTGCACCTGCTCGGGCGGCAACTGGACTTGCTTGGTGCAGGGCAAAGCGGCTAGCAAATGTGCCCTGACTGCGCCCGCCTGCACAATGTGAGGCGGGCGATACAGCGCGGCTCAGCCTGCTTCTGTGGCGGTTACTACGGCATGCTCAAGGGGGCGGTCTTCGAGCGGAACGTGGGCGGTCGGGGGAGGCGAGAGCAGCGCCTCGGGCCCGAGCAGATCGGACACGATGCTCTGAACAGCGACCTTGCCCGCGCCCATCGCGAGGATCACGGTGGCTGCGCCGGTGACGACGTCTCCGCCCGCGTAGACGCGCGATTTCGAGGTGCGACCGTTGGTACTGTCGGCCACGATCGTCCCGTGACGGGACACCGCGATATCCGGCGTGGTGTCCTGGATCAGGGGATTCGGACGATTGCCGATCGCGATGATCACGGCCTCGCAGGGCAGCTCGAACTCACTGTTGGCGACCACCTCGGGTCGCCGAGGGCCATCTTGACGCAGCGCAGGCCGCGCACGAAGCCCTGCTCGTCTTCCAGGATCGCGACAGGATTGGTCAACAGATCGAAGCGAATGCCTTCCTGTTCGGCATGATGGATTTCAGCGGCGCGCGCTGGCATCTCCTCACGACCGCGGCGATACACGATCGCCGATTCCTCGGCGCCGAGTCGCAGCGCTGTGCGAGCTGCGTCCATGGCCACATTTCCGCCGCCGATCGTGACGACGCGCCGGGCCGGGAGCACCGGCGTGGTGGCGTTGTCCAGGTAGGCGCGCATGAGGTTGCTGCGGGTGAGAAACTCATTGGCGCTGTACACGCCGATCGCGCTCTCCCCTGGAAGATTCATGAAAGCCGGCAGGCCCGCGCCCGAGCCGACGAAGACGGCGTCGTAGCCCTCTTCCTCGAGGAGCTCGTCCACCGTGGCCGTGCGACCCACCACGAAATTCGTGACGATCTCGACCCCGAGTCTTTCGAGGTACTCGATCTCGCGCTGCACGATCTCCTTGGGCAGACGGAACTCGGGGATGCCGTAGAGCAACACGCCACCGGCCTCATGCAGGGCCTCAAACACCGTGACGCCAAAGCCCCACTTGACGAGCTCGCCGGCTGCGGTGAGACCCGCCGGCCCGCTACCGACGATGGCGACGCGCTTGCCATTGAGGGGCTTTTTCGGGGGAATTTCGACGACGCCCTCGGTGCGCTCCCAGTCAGCGGCGAAGCGCTCAAGGTTGCCGATGGCGATCGGAATGCCCTTCTTGGTCAGGATGCAGAGCTCCTCGCACTGCTCTTCCTGCGGGCAGACACGACCACAGACGGCGGGCAGTGAGTTGGTCTCTTTAAGTTTGCGCGCCGCACCACCAAAATCGCCCTTGGCGATCAGGGTGATGAAATCCGGTATCGCGTTGTTGACCGGGCAGCCCTCGACGCACTTGGGCTTTTTGCACTGCAGACAACGGCTGGCCTCGGCGATCGCATTTTCGGCGGAGTATCCGCTAGGGACCTCTTCAAAATTGCGACGGCGTGCCTCCGCAGTTTGCTCTGGCATTTCGGTGCGGGGACGGAACTTGCCCTTGCTCGTGGATTGCTCGGTCATCGTGACTCCGAAAGGTTGCAGCGGTGCCGTTCAAGCGCACGCTTCTCAAATTCCCGATACGAGCCGAGCCGCTTAGAAAGCTCGGCCCAGTCGACGCCGGCGGCATCGAATTCGGGGCCGTCAACGCAGGCAAAGCGGGTCTGGCCGCCCACGGTCACGCGACAGCCTCCGCACATGCCGGTGCCGTCGACCATGATCGGATTGAGCGACACGACCGACGGGATCCCGGCTGCGACGGTGACGCCGCTCGTCACCCGCATCATCGGGGCCGGGCCAATCACGACCGCCAAGTCGAACTTTCGACCCTCGGCGAGCAACTTGCTGACGACCTCGGATACGTAGCCATGGTGCCCCACTGAGCCATCGTCGGTGGCCAGGTGCAGCTCGGCGCTAAACTCCCGCATTTCGTCCTGCATCAGCAACAGCTCGCTCGTGCGGGCGCCGAGCACGGTCGTGACGCGGTTACCCGCTGCGGCCAGCGCGCGGGCGATCGGATGCAGCGGGGCGGCTCCAACGCCGCCGCCGACGCAGAGCGTCTCGCCGAACAGCTCAATGTGCGTGGGACGGCCGAGTGGGCCAACCAGATCGGACAGCTCCATCCCGATCTCGAGCTCGGCGAGCGACGTGGTGCCCTGTCCGACGATCTGGAAAATGATCTCGATCCAACCCTCTTCCGCTGAGGCATGGGCGATCGTGAGCGGGAGCCGCTCGTCGCGCGTCGTTGGTCGGAGAATCACGAACTGGCCCGCCTGACGTTTGCGAGCGATCCGCGGCGCCTCCAGACGCATCCGTACGATGTTGGGCGCGAGTACTTGCTTGTCGAGGATGCGGGTCATCGAGCGGGGGATCCTTTGTAGCGATCACTGGGCTTGGGCCCCGATGCGCTAGGCCCCCATAGCCCGACCCGGGGTTCAGTTCAACCGAGAGCAGGCGCCAGCCTGATCGCGGCGAGCTCATGTGGGTTCAGGCCCCCTGGATCAGCGCGTTTTGCTGTTCGTGGGGGCGAGCTCAGGAGCGAGTCTTGTCGAGGGGCTCGCCAGTGAGCCTGACGGGCCTCGAGCGTGTTCGTGGACGAGCTCAGCGAGTTCGCTGACATGGAAGGGCTTGGCGAGGTAGCCACGCGCGCCTTCCCGGAGCAAGTCACTGACGAGCTCGCTGCGCGCGTAGCCCGAGAGCAAAACCACCGGTAGGTCCGGCGCCAAGCGATGGATGGCGCGGAACACCTCGTCCCCGCCCGGCGCCGGCATCACCATGTCGAGTATCACGAGCGAGAATCGGTCCGCGCCCTCGCGACAGGCCGTGATCGCGAGGTTCCCGTCGGAGAAGGCTAGGGTCGGGTAGCCGAGGTGTCTCATCGACTCTTCGACGAGTCGCAGGACGAGCGGGTCGTCGTCCACAATCAGGACGAGCTGCGGGTCGACCGAGGCGCTGCGCTCGCGCGGCTCGACGAGTTTGATGGCGCGCGCTGCGCTCGGCGCTACTGACGGAGCGTCGAGCGCGGGGAGGTAGATGGAAAAGCGACTCCCTTCACCGAGCGCGCTGTCGGCGGTGACAAATCCTCCGTGCGTGCGCGCCGTGCCGTACACACTGGCTAGCCCCAGTCCGGTGCCTTTTCCAGGCTCTTTTGTGGTAAAAAATGGCTCAAATACGCGCGTCAGCGTTTCCGGCGCGATGCCCTCGCCCGTGTCTTCGACCACCACCTCGATGTAGGCGCCCGGCCCGCTGCACTCCGGGTAGCGGCGGTGCTCGAACTCGTCGAGCAAGACCTCGCGCGTCAAAAATCTCAGGGTCCCGCCTTGGGGCATGGCGTCGCGAGCGTTGACGGCGAGATTGAGCAGGGCGCTCTGAAGCTGCGACGGATCTCCGCGCACCGCGGTGAGCCGACTCGCGAGTTGCGTTTCCACCAGGATGCGCGGATCGAGACTCCGCCGCAGCAACTGGACCGTGCTCATGACCGTCTCATGAATCGACAGCGGGATGACCTGCGGCGGATTCTTGCGCGAGAACGTCAGCAGCTGTCGAACGAGTCCGGCCGCGCGCGACGCGGCGTCGACGATGATGCTGGTGGATTCGACGATCTCCGGCTGGTTGCGGTGACGTAGCGACAAGAGCTCAGCAATGCCGAGGATGCTCGCGAGCACGTTGTTAAAGTCATGGGCAATGCCGCCCGCGAGTTGACCCACGGCCTCCATTTTCTGGGCTTGGCGCAGGCGCGCCTGCAAATCCTGCTCTTCGGTGACGTCGCGCAGCACGAGCACGACGCCCTCGGCCAGGCCTCGAGTCTCATCCTGTTCCAGGCTCAGCCGCGTCGCGCGGGCGGTGACCGTGCGCGCTCGGGCGCCCTGCGGTTCGAACGCGTAGGGGCCGCCCGCTGCGTGACGCTCGCGCTTGGCCAGGGTGACTTTCAAGAGCTCGTCGAGTGACTCTCTGCCTTCAAAGAGGAGTTTGCAGTGGTTGCCAAGCGGGCTGCCCAGGACTTGGCTCGGCTCGAGACCGAGCAGCTGGCAAGCCCCGGGATTGAGGTTGGTGACCGTCCCATCGGCGCTGAGGACGAAGACCGCGTCGGCAATCGAGTCGAGCGTGATGCGGAGGTTGGCTTCCTGTTCGCGAAGCAGTCCCTGCACCGACTGCAAATCCAGGATCGTGGCGCGCTGTTCGCTTAGGGCGTGATGGAGGTTGGTCGACAGCAGCGCAAGCGTTGCGCCGAGGCGCTCGAACTCGTCGCCAGAGCGCTGGGCGGGATCCAGCGCGCGACCCGCCGGGTTGGCGTCGCGTGCCTGCTTGGATAATCGCTCCAGCGGACGGAGCACGATGCTGCGCAGGAGTACCCCGAGCGCGCTGAGACCCACCAGGGCTGCTAGCAGCGCAGCAAACAGGGTGTGTACCTGGCGGGAACCCAGGGCCGCCAAGGCCTCGGTGCGCGAGCTGGCGATCACCAGGAGGCCGAGGGTTTGTTGATGACTGTCGCGAACCGGTGCGAGTAGGACCGCGTAGTCGCGCCCGTCCGCCTGAGTGAGTTTCACGGCGCTCGGATGCCCCTGATGGGCCGTGAGAAGCTCGTCCTGAGAAAACCGGCACACGAGTCGACTCGTGGCCGCGAGCGTTCGGTGTCCTTTGGAGTCCTTCGCGTTGGGCTCGACTGAGAGCAGCGCGTACTCGTAGCCCGTTCGGGCGTGGGCCGCGTCGAGAAACGCCTGATTGAAATCGCGGGTGAGCTCGACGTAGCCAACCGCCAGCTCGCCCACTCGCAACGGAGCGACGCCCCGAATGACGAGCCCGTCGGAGCTGCGCTCCACGCCGGAGGCGGGCTGCAAGGTGCGGTGGGACTCGAGCAGGGCGGCGTGGGGGCCCGGCGGCTCGGTGATTCGTCCGCCAGCGGACAAGGCCAGCAGCGGCATGCCCGAAGCGTCGGTGATGCTCAGTCGGGTAATCTCGAGCTCTTGGTGCAGCCGATCGAACACCGGCGCCACTGCTAATTCAATCGCCTGACTTGAGCGCTCGATGGTGTGAGTGCGAAGATCCGCGCGATCCGCAAACGAACCGGCGAGCGCCTGGCTCGTTCTCACCTGCTCGGTGATCAGCTGGCGGAGGACGCCGAACTCGATGCCGAGTCGCTCGGCTTCAGTGCGTTCTTGATCCCTCTGGGCCCCGTGAACGGCCACGGTCGTGGTCACGCCGAGCACAAGCACAAAGGCCCCCAGCACAAACCCGAGGATGCGGACGCGAACGCTAGTCCGGTGGTGCCAAGCCTTGCGCTCGGGGGACTTCACAGCGTGGTGCGGGCCAGGTTCCTCGCGGAGGGCCGCCGCCACACCGTCGGGTGGCGCTGGGGTTGGGTCGAGCGGGGTCCTCATAGGCGCAGCCTTCAGAGTGTCCCACAGTGGCGCCCAGGGTCGTCAACCATTTCCCCGGTCACGGCCGCATCAGCTCACTTCCCGTGACCGTTTTAGCCTCAGGGCGCGGCAATGGCTACGCCAGCGGATTCCTCAGCAGGGTCGACGTGCACCAGGACGGAAGCGGACTGGAAGCGCTCGCGAATGCTCTGGCTAACCGCATGGGCGATGTCGTGTGAGTCACGCACGCTCATGAGCGCCGGAAGCTCGATGTGGACCTCGATGAAGCGCACGCCGCCCGAGCGACGGGTGCGCAGATCGTGAAAGCCGCGCAGTTCGCTACGCGATTTGAGGTAGGTCTCGATCCAGTCCTGTTCTTCGTCCGGCAGCCGACTGTCGAGTAAGTCGCGCGCAGCCGTGAGGGTCAAGCTGATGCCGGCCTTGAGGATCATGAGGCCGACCACGATCGCGACGACTGGATCGAGCCAGTGCAGGTTGAGTGCTGGCATCAGGAGCTTGCCGAGGGCGATCCCGATCAGGCCGCCCATCACCCCGAGCGAGGTGTACACATCAGTGCGCAAATGCCAGGCGTCCGCCTCCAGCGCGATCGACTCGGTGAGCTTGGAGACGCGAAACAGCTTGCGCGACACCAGGAAGTTCACCAGCGCTGAGACGCCCATGACCGCCGCGCCCCAGCCGGGTGCGCTGAGAGGCGCTGGCGACAGCAGTTTGTGCGACGATTCGTAGAGAATCCAGACTGCGGCGATGATGATCAGCACCGCTTCGATGGCGCCCGAGAGATTCTCGAATTTGCCGTGACCGTAGGGGTGTTCCGCGTCAGCCGGCTTGGACGCCGCGCGTACGGCCCACAGCGCGATGCCGGCCGCGACCAGATCGAGCCCCGAGTGAATCGCCTCGGACTTAATCGACACCGAGCCGAGCGCCGCTCCAACTGCCAGCTTCATCGCGACGAGGGCGGTGTTTGAGCCGACCGACAGCCAGGCGACTCTGCGCTTGAGCTGCTCGCGCTTGGCGGGCGTCAGGTGAGCGAAGGGATGCGTGGAGAAGCTGTCGGTCATTGGCTGTCCCAGTGGGCACGTCGAACGTCTCGATCGCGCGCTAGACGTCGCAGTGCGAATTCTAAGAGTTGTTCGACGCGGGCCCTCGGCAGCCCGACCAGAAACGCTACTTCATCGAGCAACAGTCCGCCGAGGTTAGCGAGATCGAGGCTGCAGGTCGAGGGCATGGCCGCGACGAGCTCATCGAAATCTTCGGGGTCCCAGTCGTGGATGCGCGGACGCTCAGTGAGCAGCGAGTGCCGGCACTCGAGCGAGCGGCACTTCCCATGGTCGCCGGCCCAGGTGCAGTCGTGCACGCCGGGGAATCGCCTGGGAGTGGGATAAACGGGGAGGCGCATCGCGCAGGACACCGGACCGCGAACCCGCGGGGCGGACCTTTGGCGCAGCTATAACCGTTCCGACCCCCGCTGTCGCCTCACAGGCGTGCGCAGAGCGGCTGTTCGGTTCAGGGCGTTCGACAACGACTCGGCCGAGCGCGGAGGATCCCAGGGGTTTTGGGGTGGCCGCTGAGCGCTAGCTGGGACTGGGCTGCCCCGGCTGGCCTGCCGCCGCGGCTGGGATGGCGACCTCACGCTCGTCGTTGCCGCCCGCTCCGCCAGCACCGAGCGCGCTTGGGCGTCGTCGTCGCAGCGCCACCTCGCTCGGGGGACAGGCACCGCCGCTAGCCTCGCGTCCGGCGGCTGGCGCGCGAAACAGGCCTCCGAGGCCCAGATCGATGGCGGCGAAATTCGGCACGAGCACCGCGCGACCGTTGATGCGTTCGGCGTGCGCCATCGCATCGCTAAAGACCAAACCCGGCAAGCGACTGGGATTGAGTCGAACGGCGCGGTGAGCCAGATCGAGCAGCTGATAGCGTTTTAGATCGGTGACGATCGAGCCCTCGACGGTCGCCCAGAGCTCGGGGACGCGTCCGATTCCACCGCGCTCGGACAGGTGGCGCTGGATCGCGACCAGCACTGCTTGTTGTCGCCGGGCACGACTGAAATCCGAGCGGCCGTGACGCGAGCGGACGTACATGGCCGCGGTGGCTCCGTCCATGTGCTGACGCCCCGCAGCGACCTCAATCACGCGTCTGCCCGAGGTTTGGCGCCCATCGACGAAATCGTCGACGAGCGGACAAGCGACCTCGACATCGACGCCATCCACGGCGTCGACGAGCTGCTCGAACACGCTGAGATCGAGCACCAACCCCTGATGAATCGGGATGCCGAGCGTCTCGCTCATCACGCGTTCAAGTAGCGCCAGCGGGCGCTGTCCCGTTCGCCAGGCGTTGCCATACGCGGTGTTGATGCGATCGCGACCAAAGCCCGGGATGTCCACCCAAAGGTCACGTGGCACGCTGAGCAGCCCGACCTCGCCTGTGCGTTCTCGCAGCACGATCACCAGCAGCGTGTCCGTGAGTCCGCCACCCTGCGTCGAGCCGGGGCGACGATCGAGTCCCGCCAGCAAGATGTTGTGCGTTCCGAGCAGGGTGGGTTGACGCGGCGTGATAGCAGCCGCGCTCGCGACCGTGGTCTGCGTCACCTTGGCCGGCTTGGTCGCCGGCGCGGTCACGCGAGTGGGGATCTGTTGCCCTGGGGTGGCCGTGAGCCAACGCATGAGCGACAGGGCCCCGAGTGAGCCCAGGAGTGCACCGACGGCGAACGCCCAGCGCTTGCGGCGTTGTGATGAGTGAGCAGGGGAGGACGAAGCAAGCATGGGGTGGGGCGCCGAGGACCGTTGGTGAGGGGCGGTGGCGTTGTGGCCGAGCGGCCGCCAAGGCGAGCAGCCAGTCCTGGGGACAAGTATTGCAGTCTGCGTGCCAACTGAGCATGCAGCGAGTGGGACAGAGCAAGAGTGCCCTAGTCGCTACCGGTCTGGCTGTGGCAAAGTGCGAGACTCTGCAGTATTGGAGGCAGTCATGCTTCGACGACGTTTCGGAAAAACTGGAATCGCCCTTCCTGTGCTCAGCTGCGGCGGCATGCGCTACCAGCAGTCTTGGCGCGCTGAGGACGGGGTGTCCGCAGACAACCAGGCCAACCTCGAGGCGACGGTACTGCGTGCATTGGAACTCGGCATCAACCACATCGAGACGGCGCGTGGCTATGGCACGAGCGAAAAGCAACTCGGTGAGCTGTTGCCGCGGCTTGAGCGGGACCGGTTGATCGTCCAAACCAAGATCGCTCCCACCGAGGATCCTGCTGAATTCGAGCATGATTTCTTCGATTCCATGGCTCGCCTGCGGCTCTCGCAGGTGGAACTCCTGAGCCTTCACGGCATCAATGATGCGACGACGCTCGAGTGGGCGGTGCGTCCCGGCGGCTGTCTCGAGCGTGCCCACGATTTCGTGCGGCGCGGGCTCGCGCGCCACGTTGGGTTCTCCACCCATGGCGGGACGGAGACGATCGTGGCGGCCATTGAAGACGGCCGCTTTGAGTACGTCAATCTGCATCATTATTGGGCCTATCAGTCCAATGCTCCGGCAGTGCGCGCGGCCGCCGCCCGCGATATGGGCGTGTTCATCATCAGTCCGAGTGACAAGGGAGGCCGGCTCTTCGAGCCGCCGCCAAAGCTCGTTTCTCTGACCGCGCCCCTGTCCCCGATGGTGTTCAACGATCTGTTCTGCCTCGCCCAAAGCGACGTTCACACGCTATCGATCGGTGCCGCGCGCCCGACCGATTTTGACGAGCACGTGAAGGCCGTCGAGCTGCTCGGGCCGCACACTCTGGATCCTCGCGCGCTGGTGGCTCCGATCGAGGCACGACTATCGGCGGAAATGGAGCGAGTGCTCGGTCGCGAATGGGTCAACACCTGGCAGGTGGGGCTGCCGCCGTTTGCGGACATGCCCGGCGAGATCAACGCCCGCGAAATCCTGCGGCTCTACAACCTGGCGCGCAGCCTTGACATGGTCGAGTACGCGCGAAAACGCTACAATTTGCTCGAAAATGGGGGTCATTGGTTCCCGGGGCGCACCGCAGAGCGCGTCGAGAGTCTCGAGCTTGGCGCGGCCCTGGCGCACTCGCCCCATCGCGAGCAGATCCCGCGCCTCCTCGCCGAAGCGCACCAGTTGCTGGGCGGGACCAAGGAACGTCGGCTGCAACAAGACTGAACCTGTCGGCGCTCCGGCCGTGTCTCGGGGTGTGGCAGCCGACCCACGCCCCTGAGTTTGCGCGCCCACAGCCTGGCGAAGGAGGATCTCACGGACCCACGAGCGGACGACTGCAGGGCAGGGCGGCTGCTGCGGGCGTCGTCTATTGCCGTCGGGGTACGGTCGTTGCTAGAGAGCCGGCGTGGCATTCCGTCCATCGCTGCTGTTGCACCTCCTGGCTTCTGTTCGTCGCGCTTGCCCCCCGGGGGTAGCGGTGCTCGTGGCCTTCGCTATCGGGGCCTGCATGAGGGCGAGCAATCTGCCCCCGCAGACGCCTCACGCGCCGCTGCTGGCGGCGGCGAGCGTCGCTCACAAGGATGAGCCGTTCAGCATCGCGTTCGTGACGCCAGCGGGCGCAATCGCGGTGCACGCCGAGCTTGGGCTGGTATTCAGTCGTCCGCTCAAGGCGCTTGGGCAAGCGGGGCAGGTGGTCGACCTTCCACTCTCCCTGAGTCCCGCAGTGCCAGGAACGTGGCACTGGCTTGGTTCACAGGCGGTCTATTTCGTTCCCAGTCGGTCGCACTTGCCTTACGCGACCGAGCTCAGCTTGACGATTGGTGGGCAGCTGCAGGCGCTTGACGGCTCGCGGCTTGGCGCGGAGACCCGCGTGACCTGGCAAACCCCGGTACCAACGCTCGAGCAGGTGCAGGCCGTGGCGACGGTTCGAACCGTCGCCGCTGGTTCGGACGAGGTGATCGTTCCAAGCAGCACGCTACGCGTGAGCGTCAACCAACCGGTGAAGCTCGCGACCCTCCGCTCACACCTCGTGCTCGAGGAGCGCGTGGGCGACAAGTCAGAATCGCTCGCCTTTAGCTTGTCGCCGGAACCGCGCGCGACCGACACCTTCCTGCTCACTCCGCGCCGCGCCTTTCGGCTAAATGCCAGCGTTGAACTCCGGGTCAGCAGCGGGCTGCGCGGCCTCGAAGGGGAGCGACTCGGGACAACGCAGCAGTTCCAGTTCAAGACGCCTCAGCCGCTTGCCGTCGTCTCCATCGACTGTGAGCGAGGCCCCGCTTATGGCGGGGATTGTAGCCCATTTGGCTCGATCAACCTCGTCCTCAACAACCCGGTGACCGCAGGTGCCCTGCGCCGTTCGCTTCGCGTCTCAAGCGGAGCCAGCGTGCCGACCTACTATGAGTCACTCGACGCCGTCGAGAACGTTTCGCTCGATGGTCGACTGAGTGCGGGTCAGCGCATTTCCTTGTCGGTCGCGGCTGGGCTCAAGGACGTCTTCGGGCAATCCCTCAAGAAGACGGTCAAGGCTGAGCTGCGCGTTGGGCATTTCCCTGCGCGCGCTGAGCTTGGCTTAAGCGGGGAAGTGCTCGAGCTTTCGTCGCGCTCCACGCTCCCCGTTGGGGCAGTGAATCTCAGCTCGGCGAGCTTGGTGAGTGCGCCGCTGCCGCCCGAACGCTTGGGGGAGTTTTTAGCTCCCATTGAGCAGGACAGTTTTGCGAAGGCGGCGTCGCTGCCCGCGGCGCGCCGTCAGCCCATGACGGTCGCAGGTCCTCAGGATCGCCTGGTCGCCGGCGAGTATTCGCTTGGATTTGAGGCGAATCGTCCCGGGCTGCGGCTGGTGGCGCTGAGCTACGCGACCATCAACGACGAGGGCAAACCCGAGCAGGTGACCGACCATCGACTCGTGCAGCGCACCGCGCTCGGTCTGAGTGCCCACGTGGGTCGTTACGGAGCGGTCGCCTGGGTGACCGAGCTCGCGACGGGTCGTTCGGTTGCCGGGGCCGAGGTCAAATTGGTGCTCGGCAAGGGCGCGGCGCGCACTCTCGGGGTGACTGATCAAGACGGGCTCTGGCGTGCGGGCGCGGACGTGTTTGCGCCCGAGCTGCTGACTGATTACGAGCACCACCCCGCTGCGCTGCTCGTTCAACGGGGCGACGATGTGACGTTCCGGCGTCTGAATGCGCTCGAGAACAGCTATCGCTACGATGCTCCCTTTGCGGTTGGTAGTCCGCTCGAGACGCGCTGGCTGCTGGTGACCGAGCGGGCCATCTATCGTCCGGGGGAGGGGATCGACATCGTCGCTCTTGGGCGCAGCGAGCTCGCCACCGGCTCGGCCATTCCCGTCGGAAAGAGCGTGACGTTGTCGCTGCTCGGAGCCGAGGGCGAGGTGCTTTCGAAGTCCACCGGCAAGGTCAGCGAATTTGGCTCCGTGAGCGCCCATCTGGTCATTCCGCGCAGCACGCGCCCGGGGGAGCTCACGGTGCAGCTCAAGCCGAGCGAACCGATTGGCGAGGCAAGCACCAGCATTCGCGTGGCCGAGTATCGCCCGGTAGAGCTAGAGGCAGAGCTCCGCGTCGAACGCAGTGACGCGCTCATGGGGGACGAGGTCGCGGCGATGGTTGAAGGGCGCATGCTCTACGGCGGACCCGCAGCTGACGCGAAGGTTAGCCTGTCCAGCTATGCGCAGCGCGCCTCCTATGCACCGCCTGGTACGGAAGGTTATGAGACCAGTGAGCAAGAGGACACCTACGACAGCTCCTCGCGCGTCGTGACCTCGTCCGAGGAAACGCTCTCGGCAGTCGGTCAGTTGCTGCTCTCGCTCAAGACGCAGGCTCTCGCCAAGGGCCATCCGGAATGGCTCGTGACTGAAGCCGAGGTCTCGGATCTGTCGCGGCAGCCAGTGATGGCGAGCTCGCGGCTGCTCGTTCACCCCGCCGAGGCCTACGTCGGGCTCAAGCTCAAATCCAGCTCGTTTGTCCCTGTCGGTTCGGCATTCGCCGTGGAGGTGGCGGCCTTCGCCGCAAGAACCGGGCAGCGCATGAGTGAGCCCGTTTCCGTTGAGCTCGTGCAACGGCGCTGGGTCGTGGCTTACGAACGCGCGGGTCGCGGTCTCCACGGGGACTATCACGAGGAGCTCAAGCGTCTGGGCGGCTGCAACGTGCAGACGGACGCCACAGATCGTACCTGCCAATTTACCGTCCGCGAGGCAGGGGAATACCTGATCCGCGCGGTCCTCAAGGACGCCAAGGGAAGAAGCGCGAAGGCCTCGCTGCAGCTCTACGCATCGGGAGCAGGTAACCCGATCTGGCGCGAGTCCGAGCGGGAGACGCTGGAATTGGTGCCCGATCGCGCCAGCTACAAGCCCGGCGACACGGCTAAGATCCTCGTGCGGTCCCCCTTTCCCGAGGCCAACGCCCTCGTGACGGTGGAGCGCGCGGGCCTGCTCTGGAGTCAGCAGCTGCACCTGGTGGGCGGAGCGCCCGTGCTTAGCATCCCGATCACCGAACAGACTCGCCCCAATGCGTATGTCTCGGTGCATCTCGTGCGCGGGCGCACCCGTCCGGCGCCGCGCAGCGGCGAGCACCCGGATCTCGGGGCGCCGAGCTATCGTGTTGGCTACGCAGAGCTCAAGCTAGATTCGTCGGCTCAGCGCTTGAAGGTGGCGGTCGAGCCGAGTGCTCGCGAGGCCGCTCCCGGGCAGACGATCGACGTCACCGCTACGGTGACCGACGTTGCTGGCGCCCCAGCGGCTGCGGAGGTGACGCTGTGGGCAGTCGACGAGGGCGTGCTTGCTTTGGCGAACTACTCCGTGCCCGATCCCATCGCGGCTTTTCACGGCGCGCGCCAACTGCGGCTCGGACCACTTGACACCCGCGACGACCTGAGCGCGTTCTCGCTCAACTCGCTGCGGGAGCTGATCGGGGCGAGCAAGGGGGCCGAGGGCGGCGGTGGCGGTGAGGGCCCTGGTGGTGGCAGCGCCCGGTCAGATTTTCGCTCCACGGCGTTTTTCGTTCCGCACCTGGTCACCGACGCGCGAGGCCAAGTCCGCGCCAAGCTGCGTTTGCCGGATGGCGTGACGAGCTACAAGGTGTTTGCTCTGGCGGGCAGCAAGGCGAGCCAGTTTGGACAGGGCACCGAGCGAATCACCACGAGTCGCCCGCTGATGGGCCGTCCAATGCTGCCCCGCCTGCTGCGGGTGGGGGACGAAGCGCGCGCGGGGGTGATCGTGGCAGGGCGCGACCTCGGCGCGGCCGACGTCGACGTTGCACTCACCAGCGACGGGCTCGAGAGTCGTGAAAAGTCGGCGCGCGTTCACCTGGCAGCCGGAAAAACGGCCGAAGCGCTGTTCTCGTTGCGAGCCGTGAGAGCCGGCTCAGCCAAGCTGCGGTTCGACCTCCACAGCGGAGTCTATCGCGACGCGGTGGTGGTGGAACGACCCGTGCTGCTGCCCCAACCCGAAGAGGTGTCGGCGATCTCGGGTGAAACGCGCGTCAAGGTGCTCGAACAGCTCGGTTCGTTTGACGCGCTGAGGCCCGAGCTCAGTCAGCTCACCGTGAGTTTGTCGAGCACGGCCTTGGCAGGGGTAGAGGCGGCCTTCGGACAATTGACGACCTATCCCCACGCCTGCAGCGAGCAGCTTTCGAGCCGGCTGATGGCCTTGGTCCCGCTCGAAGCGCTCGCCAAGGCCGTTGGACGCGAGAGTCCCAAAGCGAGCAAGGCGCTGGCCGAGTCAACGATCGCCGAGCTCCTAGCTCGTCAACGCAGTTCGGGTGGTCTCGTCATGTGGGAGGGCCTCAGCGAAGAGTCCGTGTGGGCGACCACGTACGCGCTCTACGCCCTGACTCTGGCCAAGCAGCAGGGCTTCGCTGTCGACAGCGCGCGTCTTGAGCGAGCCAAGAGCTACCTGCACAGCCATCTCGGCGAGTTCGTCCACGAGCCGACTACGCCCTCTGAGCTCGAGCGGATGGCCAGCTCCCCCTTCGTGCTGCAGGTGCTCGCGAGCGTGGGCGCGGCAGATCCAGGCGGCATGTCGCGCGTCTTTGAGCGTCGCGAACGGCTCCCCTGGTTTGCTCGCGCGCAGCTGGCCTTGGCCTATGCCGAGACCGGTCACGATGCGCAGAGCCTGGATACTCTGATGCGCGAGCTCGAGGTGTACCTGCGCAACGATGGGCAGACGGCTCGTTTCGTGTTCCCGGTTGGAGAGCGCTTCTCGCGCCTCTTTGACTCGGAACTGCGTAGCTCAGCCCTGGGGCTCTGGGCCCTGGCGCGGGCGCGACCCAAGCATCCAATGCTTCCGGCGCTTGCTCGTGGCCTGCTCGCTCAGCGCCATGGCGGTACCTGGGGGACGACGCAGGAATCCACCTTCGCCCTGCTCGCGCTCGACGCCTACCGACGTGCTCGTGAGACCGCTTCGGGGACCGTCTCTGGGCGACTCAGCCTCGGTGCGCGCGAGTTGCTCGCGGGGGTGTTCGGCAACACGGGTCCGATCGCGCGCCGCGTCACCCTGCCGCTCACTCAGTTTGCGTCAAGCGATGTGGGCCTCACGATCGAGTCGCGCAACGCCGAGACCCTGTTTTACGAACTCAGGTTGCGCTACGTGCCGCGCGCGCCTGCAGCCACCCCGCTGGACGCGGGCTTCTCGCTTCGTCGCGCCTGGAATCTGGCAACCCCAGCTCAACTCAGTCAGCCTGGTCCGGTCGCAGTGGAGTCCTCGCTCGTGGAGGTCCCGGTGGGGCAGACGCTGGTCGTGGATTTGCTCGTAGTCTCGCCAAAACCGCGCGATTTCGTGGTGCTCGAGGATCCGTTGCCCGCCGGCTTGGAAGCCATCGACACTCAGCTGGCCACGACCTCCACCGCCGCTCGACTTGGCTCCGCGCTCAAGGGCGAGATGAGCGGCGTGCACCGCGAAGTCCACGACGAACGGGTCGTGTTCCTGATCGATCACCTCCCGCCAGGCATGCACCACTTCAGGTACCTCGCGCGCAGTATCGTGCGCGGACGCTTCGGCACGCCACCGGCGAAGGTGGAGGCCATGTATCAGCCCGAGGTCTTCGGTCGCACCGCAGCGGGCAATCTCCAGGTCAACTGATGCGAGCGGGGTTGCTCTTGCCCAAAGTCCGAGCCGGTACCAATTGGCTAGCCTCGCTCCTGTTGGGGCTTGCCACGCTGACCTGCATCGCTGTGGCGATCGAGCCGCTCCCTGACGCTCTCGAACAGAATTCTGCCACCGGTATGGTGCTGCTCGATCGCCATGGGGCGCGGCTCGGGGAGCTGCGCGGCGCGGCGGGGCTGCTGAGCGAGCCGTTACCCGCTGGGCAACTGCCCGAGCGCGTGGTCGAGGCGCTGCTCGGCGCCGAGGATCGCCGGTTTTTTCGGCATTTTGGCCTGGATCCGCTGGCAACCTCGCGCGCCGTCGGGCAGGCGCTCCTCGCCGGACGCATCGTGTCGGGAGCGAGCACGCTCTCGCAGCAGCTCGCGCGTCAGCTGGTGCCTCACGAGCGAACCCTGTGGGGTAAGTGGCGAGAGGCCGTGTTGAGTCTGCGGCTCGAGTCCTCGCTCAGTAAGGACGAGATCCTGCGGCTCTATCTCGAACGAGTCGAGTTCGGACCTGGCGTTCGCGGTATCGCTGCCGCAAGTCGACGCTACCTCGCTAAGCCCTTTGAGCAGCTATCTTGGTCTGAAGCAGCCACGCTGGTGGCCGTGGCGCGCGGTCCGGGCGTCTATGACCCGGCACGACATCCAGAGCGGGTGCTGCGGCGCCGAAATCGCATCTTGCAGCGCCTGCGCGACGCTCGGCGGCTTGACGAGCCGACCTATCAGCGCAGCTTGAGCGAACCGCTGCGGTATCAGTCGCTCCCCCGCGCTGCTGCGCCGCAGCACTTTGCTCGTGCCATTTTTACCAGGAAAATCGGCTCGCTCAGCCGAGCTCCCGCGCGCGGGCCAAGCGTCGTGACGAGCACCCTCGACGCCGAGCTCCAGCGGGAAGTGGAGCAGCTCTTGCGCGCGCAGGCGGCCAGTTTGCTCTCCCACCAGGCCACGGCGCTGAGCGCACTCGTTGTCGACAACTCCAGCTCCGAGATCCTTGCCTGGGTTGGGTCACCCGACTTTTTCTCAGTGGAACACCTCGGGCAGAACGATGGCGTACTCGCGCTGAGACAGCCCGGGTCGGCGCTCAAGCCTTTCGTCTATGGCCTTGCCATGGAGCGTCTTCGGATGCATCGAGCCACGCTCCTGGCGGACGTGGAGCGCCGCTTCGTAACCGAGCACGGGGAGGGCTTTTCTCCTCAGAACTACGACGGGCGATTCCGTGGTCCGGTGCTGCTTGGGACGGCGCTCGGGAGCTCGCTCAACCTGCCGACGGTGTCCGTGGCAGCGCGCCTAGGTGTTTCCACGTTGCTCGATTTTCTCCGAAAATGCGGCTTTGATTCGCTAACCAAGTCGGCAAGCCACTATGGGCTCGCGCTGTCACTCGGGGATGGTGAGGTGAGCCTGCTTCAGCTCGTGAGCGCCTATGCAGCGCTGGCGCGCGGCGGTGAGTATCGCGAGCTCGTGGCCGTGCGCCAGCAGCTGGATCCTCAGGGGCGCGTCCTGGTGCCGCAGGTGACTCCCGGGGTGCGCCTCCTTGGGGCGCCGGCAAGCGCCATGCTTGCCGATATTCTGTCCGATGAGCGCGCGCGGGCCGAGGGCTTTGGTCACCACGGTGTGCTTGAACTGCCCTTTTCCGCGGCGGTCAAAACAGGCACGTCGCAAGCCCATCGCGATAACTGGGCTGTGGGTTTTACCCGTGAATTTACGGTGGGCGTGTGGGTGGGCAATTTTGACGGCTCACCCATGTTGCGCGGAACTTCGGGCGTGGTGGGCGCGGCGCCACTGACGTCCGAAATCCTACAGCTTGCGATGCGTGGACGAAGTCCGGCGCCGCTCGTGGCCCCGGGGGCTCTGGTGCCCGTGACGGTCTGCGCAGAGAGTGGTGGCTTGCCAACGCCCGATTGCTCTGCGCGGATCAATTTGTCCGTGGCGCCAGGCTACGAGCCCCACGGCAGTTGTCCGTTTCACGGGCGAGTGAGCATCGATCCGAGCGATCAGACCCTTGCCGGGCCCGGTTGCCCTCGGGCTCAGCGCGAAGTGCGTGGGCGTTATCCGCAAGAGCTTGCCGCTTGGGCGCAACAGGCGGGGCGCCCACTGATTCCTCAGCAGAGCTCCAAGCGCTGTCCGCCCGTGGCGACCGAGGGTTTGGGCTACTTTCGCCTGGAACGACCGCGTAACGGCGCTCGCTACGTGATCCATCCGGAGCGTTCCGCCGACTCGCAAGCTCTAGTGACCGCCGTGCAGAGCTCGGGGGAGCTGCCCAGCATCGAGTGGTGGCTCGATGGCCAGCTCGTTGGGCGAACCGTGCCTCCTCATGAGCTTCGGCTCCCGCTGCGTGCTGGCGAGCACCGGCTTGAGGCGCGCAGTCCCCTCGCGCCCCCGGTGCGCTCGTCCTTCACGGTCGAGACAATCCCCTAAGCCGCTCTGGGAATCGACCAAGCTGCCCCTTTCGTCCGTCGCAATGCGACTTACGTTCCGGGTCTCATGCCGCTTCTGCCTACTCTCTTCGTACTCGCGATTGCCTCGTTCCAAGGCTGGGTCACCTGGCGCGTCTGGAAGGATGAGGTCTTTCTCCGAGCGGAGAAGGCGGCTCAGCTGAAGCTGATCTGGCTGTTGCCGCTGCTTGGCGCGGTCATGGTCTACTCGGTGCTGTCGGAGGAGTCCGACCATCACGGTGGGCCTCCGACCCATTGGCGCGGGTAGTCCTGGGCCATTGGCGCGGGTAGTCCTGGGCCATCGACGCGGGCTGTACTGGTCCCTCGGCCGGTGGTTTGTACGGCGTGGAACCGCTTGGAACCGCGCGGGAACGCGCTGAAACCGGACCCCTCGAGCCCCCTGAGCTAAACCCGGCCCCGAGTTGTCCGTACTGAAGCAGGTCACGCCCGCCCAATGGGCCGAGCCCTCCCTTCAGACGACGTGGACGACCCTCACGACATGAGCTTCACCTCCTACGCTGAACGGTTGGTGCTCTCCCCAGGAGAGGTCCATCGCGCGTCGAGCACTTGGCCTAAGAGCGCCGGCGAGCTTGCCAGCGATGCGCTCGCTCGATTACTCCGTCTCATGTCGGCGCAATTGGGCTGGCGTGTTGCAGTGGTCGGGCGGCAAGACCTCGATAGCGAGCGCAGTGTTGCCACCTTTGGCGTGGAGGCATACACGCTTTCCATCGAGCAGTCCCCAGCGGCTGGCACTGGGGCGCTGACGTCCAGTTTTCCGAGTGCGTTGGCCCAATCCGCCTACGGCTCGCACCCGCTCGTCAGGGCGCTGCAACCGGGAGAGGTGCTCCGGGGCAGTCGCCTGCTCAATCGCTGGGGGGAAAGCTGCGGCGTCCTCTTGGGGATCGTCTCGCGGTCGGGCATGAGCCCCGAGCAACAGACCAGTCTGGCGGAGTACCAGGTGTTGATCGAGCGCGAGCTCGAGCGCGTCGCCAGCCAGAACGCCGACGGCAGTGTCAACTCGGTGCGTGGGGATCCGGCGCTTGCCGGGATCGACTCCGAGTGGCTTTATCGCGAGTTCCTCCATCGAATGCCGGACACGGTGGCGCTCGTGTTCGATCGCCAGCTGCGCTATCGGCTTGCCGACGGCACCGAAGTGCTCAAGCGCGTGGGCATCGAGCGCTCTAGGTTCTTGGGGCAGCAGCTCGGGGACGTGCTCGGCGGCGAGGCTCGCCCAGCGATGATCGCCGCGGGTCAGTCCGTCCTCGCCGGGGAATCGCAGCAGTTTAGCATCTCCGTTGCGGGCTACAGTTTCGAGGTCCAATCGCTGCCCATTCGCAATGACGCAGCCGAGATCGTGCTCGGCATGTTCATGCTCCGCGACGTCACCGAGCAACGCCGGCGTGAGCTGGCTGAGCGGCTACTGCTGGCCCGGCTGCACATGGTGGTGGAGTCGCTCGAAGGCGGGATGGTGCTTGAGGATGCCGAGCGCAATGTGCTGCTGTGCAATCGCCAGTTTTGCGAGCTCTTTGGGATCGAAGAGGGTCCCCAGGGATTGCACGGGCTGTCCGCGCAGGCCATGACCGAGCGCATTGGCGCCAAGTGTTTCATCCCGGAGGCCTTCGAGGAGAGCAGTGCGGAACTAGTCGGTAAGTCCGAGGTGCACCGCGGTGAGACGGTCTACCTCGCCGACATGCGGATCTTCGAGCGCGACTATTCGCCTTTGTTGGTGGATGGCAGCGTGGTCGGGCATTTGTGGGTTTACGTGGACGTTACCCAGCGCGCGCAGAGCCACGATCTCCTGCAACGACAGGCCGATGAGCTGCGCGCGCTGTCGCTCGTTGACGAGCTGACGGGGCTCTACAATCGTCGAGGGTTTCTGACCCTGGCCACGCAGCAGTTCAAGCAATGCGATCGCACCATGCGCTCGGCTTTGGTCGTGTTTGTCGATCTCGACGGGATGAAGCGCATCAACGATGAGCTCGGACACGAATTCGGGGACCAAGCCCTGGTCGAGACCGCCACGGTGCTGCGCGCGTGTTTCCGCTACTCGGACGTGATCGCACGACTCGGTGGCGACGAGTTCGTGGTGCTCGCCGTGGATGCCGATCCCTCCTCACACGAGATGATCAGTGCCCGGCTCTACGAGAAGCTTGCCGAGCTCAACGCGGCCGAAGGACGACCGTTCCAGCTTGGATTTAGCATTGGTGTGGCCGACTACAATCCCACCGAGTCGGAGATGATCGAAGAGGTGCTCGCACGCGCGGACGCCATCATGTACGAGCAGAAGCGGGCTCGTCGGGCCCAGCGTCAATAGGACTGAGTCCGCCCGCGTCGGGCCGGTCAATAGTAGTAGATCTCGACGCCAACACTCGGGATCGAGACGGGCCCCGAGTATTCATTGCGGCAATTGCCGGCCATGCAATCGCGTGAGGTGACTTCGCGCGAGAGCGTCGTGTTAAGCATCTCCAGCACCAGCGACCAGTAGCCGCGCCCCTGGATCGACCAGCGTCGCTCAAGCCGCGTATCGAGCCGGAAAAACGCGGGCGCGCGGAGCTCCCCGCGGAACGGGCGCGCCGGATCGACGCTCAGGTCCCGCCCCGGGATGCCCGAGTAGTAGGCGACACGCAGCCCCGCTCGCCACGAATAGCCGAGATCCAGGCCCATCGCTGCTTGCAGCACATGGGGTCGATCGAACGCTGCCAGGGACTCGCGGCTCCCCGAGCTGCGGTCTGAGCGCGACAGGGTGTACGAGACGAAGCCTCCAAAGCGATGTGTCATGGGGCGACGCAGCTCGAACTCGATGCCTTGGGCGGACGCGCGTTCACGGCGGTCGAGCGAGGCTGGGTCGAGCGAGAGATCGCGATCGCGACCGATTGGATCGATCAGATCCCAGAACGCCACGCGGTACGCGGTGGCTGACGTGCGCAGCTCCCCGGGAAACTCATAGGCTACGCCGCTGCTGGCCTGCAGTGCCCGTTGCAGTCCGCCACGCAGAGTGCCGACCTGGGCCGCGGGGATTTGCGGAACGTAGTTTGGCGGCTGATGGACGTAGCCGAGCGACTGGGTGACCTCGAGGCGCCGGATGGGCCGCTCTGAGACCGTGAGGCGGCCGTCCACGGCGGTTTTTGACTCGCTACCGACCTTATACGCGTCCGCGCGCGTGCCCGGAACGACGCGCAGCCAGGGCAAGGGAGTCCACCCGAGCTCAGCGAAGGCGCCCAGTGCGAGATCACGTCGCGCCGGAAAGAGCCGCGAGAGATCAGGCGAGTCAGCCGCGGTCGCGTCGATGTTCAGGCTATATTCGTCGAGGCTAAAGTCATGCCCGACCGCCACGACCAAGTGGTCGTTGACCTGATGAGTCACGAGCGAGCGCGAGGCCGCCATTTGGTCGCCCAGATGCCCGGCAGGTGCCCCCGTGCGGTCGTAACCCGACGTGAAGGCCAGGCGCGCTTGAGTCCGCGCGGTGCGGTAGTCATAACGCGCATCAACGCGGTGAAACTGGGTCCCTCCGCCGCGCTGGAGCGCCGCATCGTTAGCTTCATAGCGATCATAGGCGCCGAAGGCCAGGACGCTCAGTTTGCTATTCTTACCCACGCGGTAGCTGGCCCTGGCTTGGTAGTCCCAGTACTCAAGGTGGGCTCCGCTCAAGAGCGAGGCCAGTAGCGCCGTGTAAGAATAGCGTCCTCCCACCAGAACACTGCCGCGGCCACCGGCGAACGGCGTTTCCACCAGTCCACCGGCGTCAAACGCACGAACGTTGGCCTCTCCACCTGCTCGGTTCAGTGGCTCACGAGTCTCGGCGCTCACGATCGCGCCCGCGTAGCGACCGAAACGCGCCGGCGCTGCTCCGCGATAGAGCTCGACATGGTCGATCAATCCCGGGTGAACGACAGAGGGGCCGAGCAGCGCATGGTACAGCAGCGGGACGCGCACGCCGTCGAGGAAAAATCCGACATTGCCCGGAGGAGCGCCGCGCACGAAAAAGAACGGAACTCCCGAGAAAATTGGCGTAACTCCCGTTGAGCTCTCAACCGCGCGCAGCGGATCTCCAAAGGTGCCGGGGATCTCACGCGCTTCGGCTCGGGTGATCACGCCCGAGGTGCGCGCGGGCCGCAGCGCAGTGATCTTCACTTCAATCTCGCCGGGCAGGCGGGGCGTAGCGGCGGGCGCTCTGGTGCCGGTTCGCGCGGTGGGCTTGGGCGCGAGCGGTTCAGCGGGGAAGAAACTCACCACGAAGCGGATGCGTGCTGAAATAACGCGACCGAGGCGACGCGCTGGCTCAAAGCGAAACTTGAGGGCGGCGGTTTCCGCGGCGGCGCGATAGGGTTGCTGCCCGTCGATTCCGCGCACCTCGAGCACCGCGCCCGTGTCGTCGATCAACAGCTCCAGCAAGACGTGAACCGTCTCGGTTGGTTCTTGCGGCGTGGCGACGTGGGTCTCGAGCGGTCGCGGCGCGATGATCTCGGGAGACGCTGAGGTGTCGATCCCGCTCGGCTCGGCGGCGCCAGCGGTACCCGCCAGCGTCAAGCTGAGTCCCAGCGCCAAAGCCGTAAGTCCCCCTAAGTAAGTCATTCGCACGGCCGCGGAGGATAATACGAGTTGCCCCTCCCGTCAGCGTCGGTCGTCAACTCAGCGTCACGAGGTCGTGGTCCTGATCTGTGGCATGGTCAAATCAGCCCGGTGTGCGGCAGGGCCGGAGCGCCGGGGAGGCGCCTACGCCTAGGTCGCCACCTCGACGGGGAGACCCAACTCCCGGACACGGCGGGCGAGTCCATCGAGCCAATCAGCGCTGACGGCGGCAAGCTCGGCGGCCTCGGGTTGCATCGAGGGGCGCGCCAAGGTGTAGAGCTGCACGCCGGCAAGGGTCGCCCCCTGCTCGCGCACCCAGCGAAGGCCAGCGAGCCACCCCTCCACTTGCTCACTCGAGGGCTCGCTTCCACGCCGAACAAACCAACAGCTCTGCACCTTGGTTCGACAGACACGACTCGCAAATACCAGTCGCTCGAGATGCGCGGCCAGGCTGCCCGCGGCCCCGTTGTGCTCGGCGAGAGCGGCGTCGGTGCCAGCGTCAAGCTTGAACCAGAGCTCTCCGCCGTCGGAGGACAATTGTGCGAGGCCGGCTTGCACCTGCGCGCGGCGCACGAGTGAGCCATTAGTGATGAGCACCCAATGGCTCGGGTGATTCGCGAGTCGCTGGCGTCTAACGCGCGACACGACCGCAATGGTCTCATTGAACTGGGGACAGCTCAGCGGCTCCCCGTTGCCAGAAAACGCCAGATCGCGCAGCACCCTGGCCTCAGGCGGTGCGGATTTCTCGAGAAAATCGCCGTCGAGGATCTCCCCCAGCAGCTGCCTAAGCTCGGCTTCGAGCCGTTCGAGGTCGATGGTGGGACCTGCCCCGCGTTGCAGCTCAGGTACCTGGCAGTACACGCAGCGCCAGTTGCACGCGTTGTTGGGATTGAGGTTGATGCCGACCGACACCCCTCCCGCGCGTCGCGAGACGACCGGATAAACGTAGAGCAGTCCAGCCGCATCACGGTCGTGATTTTTGACCGAGAGCGCTATCGGGTTCGGACCACGCCGCTCGGTCATTGCAGTGCCACCAGCGGGAGCTCGAGTGTGACCGCCTTGCCCTGTCGATCGACCGTGACCTTGACGCGCTCTTTCGCATGGCGTCCGTCGAGCAGCGCGTAGAGGTCGTCGTAGGTCTTGACCGGCTTTCCGTCGAGCGCCGTGATGACGTCGCCGAGCGCGATGCCCCGACGCGTTTGCGTCAGTCCGAGCAGCCCGGACTCAGCTGCAGGGGTGTTGGGCAGCACCGCGATCACCACCACGCCGGACAAACCATGACGGCGTTCCACGCGTTGCTGGGGATCGATCTCGATCCCAAGTCCGACCTGCTCGACGCGGCCATTTCGAATCAGCTGGGGCACGACGCGAGCAATGGTTTGCACCGGGACGGCGAATCCGATGCCCGCCGAGGCTCCGCTGCGCGAGAAGATCATCGTATTGATACCGATCAAGCGCCCCGACGAATCGATCAAGGGCCCGCCGGAATTACCTGGGTTAATGGCGGCATCGGTCTGAATCATCTCGCGGATCTTGACGCCGCCGATGCCCTCCACCTGACGACCGAGGGCGGAGATGATGCCCGTCGTCAGCGTTTGATCCAGTCCGAAGGGATTGCCGATCGCCAGGACTTTCTGTCCAACTTCGAGCTCTACCCGGCCTGGGTGACGCGCGATCGGCGGGAGGGATTCGCGAGGGGCGTCGATCTTGAGCACTGCGATGTCCTTGCGCGGCTCGATTCCCACCACCTTGGCTTCGTACGTCTTCTGGTCTTGCAGCGTCACCGTGAGGCGTTCCGCTTGGGCGACGACATGGAAGTTGGTGACGACATGGCCCGCATCGTCCCAGAGGAAACCCGAGCCGGAGCCGGCGGGAACCTCGTGCGCATTGCCCCCAAGAAAGTCCGTCACCACCTGTTGCTGGGTGACAAACACGCAAGAGCGCGCGGTCGCGGCGAACACCGCGATGGTGTTCTGCTCGTCCTCGGTGCGCGCTGTTGGCGATAGCGCTGCAATCATAGGAACCGAGCTCGGCAGCGGGGCTGCGCTGACCTCGGTCACCCGCGTGGCGTTCGGCGGATGGCGATCGACGAGCCAGAGGCTGCCAAGGGCACCGGCGGCAGCGGCAGCAGCAAGAGCGACGAGTACATGGGTGGAGGAAGACCTAACCATAGTGTCTCTCGCGAGCAGGGACGCCCGCCTGGAATGTGACAAGAGCGTGACTCCGAGCGTAGCACAGTTGGAAAATTCTCCCGTCGCTGTTCAGGACGTCCGGTTGGTGTGAAACCTCATGAAATGACGACGCGAATTGGCCGGGCTCTGTGGGCAATCGTGCACAGTTGCATGATGAACGCAAACTCGCGCGAAGGGGAGGCGCGCTGCGCGATCTGAGGTCATTATTGCCCGAGTGTCGACCTCGGCCTAACTGCCGACGGTTGTCTGACTACGGAGCGCAACCCGAATGCTCGACGACTTGGACAATGCCCTTTGGTACCTCGCGGTAGGCGACACCACGGTTGGCCCCGTGGCAACGGAGCTCGTCGTTCGCGGCATTGAGCACCGCAAGGTTCCGCCGGACTCTCTCGTCTGTCTCGTGGGAGAGACGGCCTGGCGCGCGCTTGGGAGCGTCGCGCTGTTTCACTCAGTGGTGGTGCGGAGCTATCCGCCGCCCATGCCGGACTCGGCCGAGGCGCGCTACTGGTTGGAGCAGGGTTTCCAGTTTCCGCGCGCAGCAGCGCTGCCACAGATTCAGCAGCTCGCAGAGAACGAGGAAGAGGCCCTCAAGACCTCGCCCTTCGCGAGTCCGGAACCATTTGACGTCGCCGAGTCCGAGTCCGATGGCGGGTTCGTCCATGACGGTGAGCTGTCCGAGGAGCGCCCGCCAGACACCTCGCCCAGTCACGAGTTGCCAGCTTCTGAGCATTTTCCCATCGCTGCTCGCTCGTCAGCCAGTCAGCTTCGGGCCCAGGTTGAGGCAGCCGCGTCCACCGACGTGACAGCGACACCCGTTGTCGAGCCGATGCAAGTCCAAGCGGTGCCCGAGGCACCGGCCGCCGGCGTCTCGGCGCGCCAAGCCGACGATACGGCGCCCGGGTTGCCTTCGGGAGTGGATCTGGCCACCGCGGTGTCGGAGTCTTCCGAAGTCTCCCAGGTTCAAAGTGCGAGCGCGACGCGCGACGCTAGCGACACCTCGGTAGACGCAGCGCTACCTGCACGACGCGACGTGGCCGAGTCCCACGTGCGACCGCGTCAGCAGTCGGCGCTCGACATCGACATTGAGTTCGATGACTCGGAATTGCCCGCGATCGACTGGACTCGTCGCTTTCACTCGTTCTTCATCGTCGGTGACGCGGTGGAGCTGCCCGAGGAAACGCTCTTACTCGCGAGTCTGTCTGCGACCACGCGTGATGCGTTCGCGCATGACGAGGCCATGTGGAACCTGGCGCTGTGCCTCGCGTTCGGCTCTGACCACGTGGCCCGGGCAGCGGCGGAGCGTTTCTACGACTCGCTCGGGGAACGTTCGACTGCCCGCGTGGACTGGATGAGCCGAACCCTGCTCAGCCGCGGGTTCATGCCTTCAGGTATCCCGGCTGCGGCCGGCGCGCGCGGCATGGCGCTACTTCGCGCCGCCTGTCCTCCGCATCTGGTGTCCGAGGTCGAGCGCCAGGTGGCGTCCTGAAGACGCGCACGATTTCGCGCGCCGTGATTGGCCTCGCGGCAGCTAGGCCGGCATGGTCGGGCCCATCATTTGGGCTCGACCCTCGAGCACTCCGCCGTCGACGGTGAGTGCCACGACTTGACCGAGCTCCGCGTGGATGCTCACGAAGGGCACATTGAACGTCGGATCCTGCCAAAGGCAGGAGAAGCCTCCGTCGTCGCCGCGAAGCCAGACGCGACCGAGGCTCGCGAGATACGCCTGCCCTGTGGCGTCCAGCGCGATGGCGGTGAGATCGGGTTGACCAGCGAGCGTCGTTTGCGTGACGCGTCCCTCCTCAACGCCGACCACCGCACCGTTGCCACCCACGGCGAGCGCCAGGTGACGTCCACGCCGCGCTGTGCAGGCCAGCATCGCGCGCGCGTCGGGTGAGGCCAGCAGGCTGAGCTCTTGCTGCAGTGGCGAGTACAGGGCCACGAACGCGCGACCTTGCAGCGTGCGCCCGGTCACCAACCAGCGCTCGTCCTCAATTCGAATGAGCCCCGAGAGCATCACCGCCTGAGGCACTGGCATGGCCTTGAGCCAACGGCGTCCAATCAGCGTGGCAAGTACGGGTGGGCTGCCCGGTGCCTCGGCGATAGCGACCGCCAGATCCTCGGGATCGCCGTCGAAATCCACGAAGGTAAAGCTCGGCTCCGGTCCTTCCGAGATGATGCGCGAACCCTCGCGCCCTACTTCGACCAGTCGCGCGCCACTCGTGCCGACGAGCCAGGTCGTGGGGCGCAGGCGCTCGACGGCGTGAATGCGACGTCCGCTCAGGAGCTCGTCAGCGGGCATCGGAGTCCACTCGCTGCCGCTGAAATACTCGAGTCCTTGCGGTGTGCTCGCGAGACAATGTCCCGCCGCATTCCACGCAGCAGCCAGGATGAGTCGTTGATCCCCCGGCGGGTGGCGCAGCAGCCAGGTCCGCTCGAGTCGCGAAGGGGAAGGGCGTAGGTTGTGGACGGTTCCAAGCCAGCGAGTGCTGAGGCGCACGCTGCGTGGTTGATCGCTGAGCCAAGGCATCAGACTCTCGGCAAAGAGTCGGGCCTCGTTTGGACGCGCTCGCACATCGGCGGACGTTGCCCGTGCGAGCGCAAGATCGATCGCCTGGACCGCGGCCGAACGTTCCCTGAGTTCGGGGCAGAGTCCGCGCGCGTCGGCGATACTGCGACGCGCCGGGCGCAGGACCTCTTGGTGCGCGTCCACGATGGAGCGAGCGGCAAAGTAATGCTCGCCCGTCAGGATGAAATAGACGACGGCTGCGAGCGCAAACACGTCGCTGTATCGACCGATCGGAATCGAGCCGGAGAAGGCCTGTTCAGGTGCGACGTAGCCCGGTGTTCCGAGGGCGATCGCGCCGAAGGTGGCAGAAAGACCGATCGGTCGCGCGATACCAAAATCCGAGATCTTGAACATCTCGGTGTCGCCGCTACCGCAGGCCAGCACGTTGCCGGGTGTGAGATCGCGGTGCACGACGCCAACCTCGTGGATCTCGCTTAGCCCGGCAGCGAGCGCCTGCACCGCGCGTGCGGCGCGATCGGGATCGAAGGCGTAGCCGGTGGTCCGCAGCGAGTACGCGATCCGCTCATCGAGCGCGGTGCCCTCCGTTCCTCCATTGACGAATTCAAGTGCGACCCAGGGCAGGGCGAGGACTTGGCGTCCGTCGGCATAGGGCACGGTCCCGGTATCGATGAATCGCACGACGTACGGACTTGGAGGCGTGCGCTCGTTGAGCCGCCCGAGGGCGACCGCCTCTTTACGGATCACCAGCAGCGCCGTCTCGCCGCTCTCTCTGGCGATTCGCGGCAAGATGATCTTGATGACGACCGGGGCCACACCGTCCGGCGCGACGCGCAAAGCAAAATAGGCCCGCGCCGTTCCTCCTTCACCCAGCAGTCGCTCGATCCGAAACTCCACCGCGGGGTTGATGTCGGAACGGATGCTGGTCCCGAGGAAGCGGTCCGTCGGCAGTGGTGTGGAATGAGGCTCGGTCACGGTAAGCTCCTCGCTAGCGCCTCGCGGGAACCAGTGGGCTTGCGGACCCTGCGAGCGAGCCGAGTCTAGCGAAATTTTGGTCTGTCAGGTCTGAAGCTTGCGACCTCCCCCGATGGGGGCCCGCCGCAGCTGGCAGCCGCTCGCTCGGGCTCGGGCCCTCGACAGCGCCGAGGGGAGTCGCTATCGCTCAGCCATGCGATGCGTCGTTCAGCGGGTCTCTCGGGCCCAAGTCACCGTGGGGCGTGAGCTCGTGGGCCGCATCGAGCGCGGATTTCTTGTTTTTGTCGGCGTGGGTCAGGCCGACCAGGACGGCGATGCCGAGTCCCTTGCCGAGAAGGTGTGCGGACTGCGGCTGTTCGAGGACGAGCAGGGCAAAATGAGCCTCGGGCTGGCCGAGGTCGGGGGAGCCCTGCTCGCGGTGTCGCAGTTCACGCTTTTTGGGGATGTCCGGCGTGGTCGACGCCCCAGCTTCACCGATGCGATGGAGCCAGGTCGCGCTGCCGAGCTGTTCGAGCGGTTTTGCTCGGTCTGTCGGAGCCGCGGGCTTCAGGTCGAAACCGGCCGATTCCGCGCCGACATGCAGGTCGAGCTCGTCAATGACGGTCCAGTGACCATCCTGGTCGACAGCCAAAAGACCTTCTAAGGTGCAGGCCCGAGCTCAGGTCAGCTCGGACTCGTCACGCAGCAACATCGTGATGCGTCCCGGTTCGCCCCCCCAGGATTCGCCCTGTTCGGCGTCGACATGAGGCCCCTGATGGTGCTCGGGCTGGCGACAGACAAGCTCGATGCGGTCCTTGGCGAGATTCGTCGACGTGTCGGCCACGGTGTGGGTGATGACGAGGACGGCGCGGTGCCCACAGGTCGACATGCCTTAGATCGGTACTCTGCCCGGGCATGGGAGTCAAAAGGTTCCGGCGGGCTTAGCTCGGAGGGCCCCCGCGCTCCCAGGCTTTCCAGGGAGATGTCACGGTGGCTCCGCGATGGCGCGCGCGATCTCCGAGACTGCGATCACGGGTCACCACGAGCGTGTTCGGGGACGCCATCGCTACGATCGCGTCGTCGGCGCTTGGAGCAAAGATCAGGTCGATTCGCGCGGCGTGAGGTTCGGACGGCTGCGTTCCGTCGAAAAACACGCTCACTTTGCGGTCGCTCGGCGAGTGCCGTTCAACGAACTCAAGCAGCACCGTCCTGGCTTCGGGACTAAACCAGGGCTGACCGGGGGGAGCGAGCTTCAGGCAGCAGATCACGTTGTACCCGTCGATCAGCCAGTGCAATGGCTCGAGCGCTGTCACTTGGACTCGCCGGCGGTGCTGGCGTTGTTGGCGGCAGACGCCACCGCGGGCTGACCGGCGAGCGGTGCGTCGGCGGCGAGCAGGAGCGTTCGGAGCTGGCCAACGGCCGCCTTTCGCCCCGAGTCATCGCGAATGGTGACCTCCCAAACTTGGGTGCGACGTCCCGCGGTCAGGGGTTCGGCGACGCAATGGAGCTTGCCTTCGCGCACCGCGCGCAAAAACGAGGTGTGATTCTCAAGTCCGACGATCGTCTTGCCCTCGCGACGCGCCGAGGCCAGCGCCCCGACTGAGCCGAAGGTCTCGACAAGGCCGGCGAACACCGCACCGTGCACGACCCCGTGGATCTGGCGGTGTCGCTCGGCCACGACGAGGTGACCCTCGACGCGCGTGGGCGTGGCTGAGGTTATGACGACACCCATGGCGTCGTCATAACCCGACAGGTGTTTGGCAAAGAGCGGAGCGATGTCCTGTTCGTCCATGGCGGGCAAGCTCGGCTCGCGTTCAAATCTGGCGCTGGCGACGCTGGGTGACGGCGCCTGCGAGTGATTCGAGCATGAGCTCTGTGGTTTTGAGGTCGATGCAAGCATCCGTCACGCTCTGGCCATAGGTCATGGCATCGACCGGGTGCTTGAGCTTCTGATTGCCAGCCACGAGGTTGCTCTCCACCATGACGCCAACGATGTGCGTTGAGCCGGCCACAAGCTGCGCGGCCACTGCGTCCGACACCTCCGGCTGTCGCTGGTGGTTCTTTCCGCTGTTGTCGTGGCTGCAGTCGATGATCATGCGCGGAGTAACGCCGGCCTTGTCCAGCGAGCTCACGGCGGACTCGACGGTGTCAGCGTCGTAGTTCGGACCCCCATTGCCGCCGCGCAGCACTAGGTGACAGTCCGGGTTGCCCGAGGTCACGACCACCGCGATGCGGCCGTCGGCGTCGATACCCAGGAAACGATGCGGATTTTGCGCGGAAAGCATGGCATTGACCGCGACCTCGAGCCCCCCGTCGGTGCCGTTCTTGAAGCCGACCGGCATGCTGAGTCCCGACGCCATTTCGCGGTGAGTTTGGCTTTCGGTGGTGCGCGCGCCGATCGCCGCCCAGGCCACCAGATCCGCCAGGAACTGGGGCACGATCGGATCCAGCATTTCGGTCGCCGTCGGGAGCCCGATTGCCGTCACGTCGCGCAGCAGTCCGCGCGCCAGGCGCAACCCGGTTGGAATGTCGTAGCTACCATTGAGCTGCGGGTCGTTGATGAGGCCCTTCCACCCGATGTTGGTGCGCGGTTTTTCGAAATAGACGCGCATGATGACCACTAGCTCGCCTTCAAAGCGCTGCGCGAGCGGCTGCAGCTGGCGCGCGTAGTCGAGAGCGGCTGACGGATCGTGAATGCTGCAGGGGCCGACGATCGCCAGGAGGCGGTCGTCTTTGCCAGTCAGGACGGCACGGATCGCCTCGCGCGCCGCGTGAACCTGATCAGCGATGGTTCCCGTGATCGGGAACTCGCTCTTGAGCTGGTCCGGGGTCAGAAGGGGGAGGGTCTCGACGACGTGGAGGTTGTTGGTCTGGTGCATGGCGGGGTCCGAAACGACGAAACCCCCAGTCGCTTGCCGCGATCTGGGGGCCCAGTGCCTTCGCTCTCGAAGCTTAGCGAGCAGGTCCCGCAGTTTGCGGCCAAAAGGCCGATTCTGCGTACGCGAACCAGCGATGGCTGTTGGCGCGGGGCATCGTGGGCTAAGTGTAACGAGCAGGGTTGATCGCGCAACCCCGCGAGCCTTTGATTGACCGGCGCCGCCGGCCACAGCGAACCTTGCCCGACGGTACTGCCATGAGTGACGCCCCCGCCCTAGAAGACCTCCTCGCCACGCTCAGAGCGTCGTACCACGCTCGTCGGCGCGATCGGCTCAAGGCGGCTGACGCCGTGACGCAGGCCCTCGCCGGCTATGTCGCGGCACTCGAGTCAGTGGTCGCTCTTGAGCTTGCCACCAGTCACGAGCTCGCTCGCCCGAAGGTGCCCGTCGACCCCGCTCGGGCTGCCGAGCGGCTGTTGGCAGCGGTACAGTCACTGCCCGAGCTGGCGCTCGCCCCGACCAAGTCGGTCGCCCCAGCGCCGGAGCAATCGCCCGCGCTGCCTCGCGCGCCCCGTTCGACCGGCACCGTCAGCGACTCTGCGGCGGCTTCCGTCAACGACGGCTTGCCTCACTTAACGACGGCTACTTCGCGCGGTCCGCTGGTGATCGTGGGCGGTGCTCCGCACAAGGAGCGGCTCAGTCACCTTCCCGCGGAGCTCCTGCAGCATATCGAGTGGGTCGACACGACGCGCCAGGGCACCCATGCGATTGGCAACCTGGAGCGACGCATCCGCGAGGGGCGCCTGGCTGCCCTCGTGCTGCTTGAGCTCCTGGTTCAGCACCGCCATTCCGATCCGCTGATCAGCGCTGCGCGGTCCGTCGGTCTGCCTCACGGCTACGGCGGTAAGGGTGGCAAAGGCGCGCTCGGGGAGGCCCTCGCGAGCATCGAACGCGCCCTGTCGCGCGCGCCTGAGCTTCCGGGAACTGTGTGACGCGCGCGTTGTCCAACCTCGCTATGAGGTCAGCTCCGTCGTCTGCGCGCACCGCGACAGGTCCGCGTCTGGTGTTTGCAACTGGCGTCGCCCTGAGTTCGCTGCTCGGGTGCCACACGCCGAACCAACCCCCAGGGACCCAAGCGACGGTCACCCCCTCGGCACCTCCGAGTTCGAGCGCCGCGCCTGAGTCCACCGCGCCTTGCGTAGCGCCCGCGGCCACCGCGCCTTCCGTGGCGCTCGCCGCGACGGCCGCGACCCCGATTTGCCCGGCGAAATCCCCTTCCGAAGAGCCTGGCGTGCCCTGCGGTGAGCTTGGTTGTCGTGCCTTTTCCGCGCCCGGTCCAGCCATCGCGCGCCTCTTGTCCGAGACCCATCCTCGCCTGCTTGCCGTCGGTGAGGCGCACCTGCAACAGGACGTGAAGGGTGTGCGTTCGTCCACGGCGTTGTTCACCGAGCAGCTGCCATGGCTCTGCGCTCAGTCGACGGAGCTACTGATCGAGCTTTGGTTGGGGCGGAGTGATTGCGGCGATCAGCGGGTCAAGGAGGTCGCAGCCCGGCAGCGCGAAGTGACGAGCCCACAGGCGAGCATCAATCCGACGGAGTTTCAGCGACTCGGGCGCGTTGCCCAGTCGGTTGGGATGCATCCACAAGCGCTCACACCGAGCTGTGAGGACTACCGCACCGTGCTGGCGGCGGGCAGCTCCGATATCGACGCCATGTTGCAGCTGATCGAGCGACGCAGTCAGGAGCAGCTGGAGGCTCTGCTCGCGGCGTCGCGGGGTGAGCGAGGGCTGGTCATCTCCTACGGAGGCGCGCTGCACAACGACGCTCAGCCAAGCGCAGCGCGGGCTCCGTGGAGCTTTGGACCCGCCATGCTTGAGCGCACTGCCGGCGCCTATGTCGAGCTCGATCTGCTCGTGCGCGAGCAGGTCAAGGACAGTCCGGCTTGGAGGGACTTGCCGGTCACGCCCATTGTCGCCAAGGATCCCTTGCCAGACCGCACGCTGCTCTTTCAAACCGGACCAAAATCCTACGTCTTGGTGTTTGCACGGCAGGTCGCCAAGCCATGAGTCACTGCATCGTCGTTCGCCACGTCCCCTTCGAGTCGCTCGACCGCCTCGCACCGATGCTCGAGCGGCGTGGGCTGTCACTGCGTCAGTACGACGCCCCGATCGCGCTGCCGACTGCAGCTGAGCTCGCGGCAGCGGCGATCGTCGTGGTGCTCGGCGGGCCCATCGGCGTCTACGAGGAGCAGCGCTATCCCTTTCTCACCGACGAACTCCGCCTGCTCGAGGGGGCGCTACAGCGACAGCAGCCCCTGCTCGGGATCTGTCTCGGTGCTCAGCTGATGGCGCGCGCCCTCGGTGAGCGAGTCTATCCTGGCAACCCTGAGCTCGGCTGGAGTCCAGTCGAGTTGACTTCCGCGGGTCGCGCCAGTGTGCTCGTGCCCATCGAGGGTCTGCCGGTTCTACATTGGCATGGGGACACCTTCGATCTGCCGCCGACTGCGAGGCTGCTCGCTTGCACGCAGGCCACACCAAACCAGGCGTTTCAGCTGGAAAATCACGCGATCGGGCTGCAGTTTCACCTCGAGGTGAGCCCTGCGCAGCTTGAGGCCTGGTACGTCGGACACACGCACGAGCTCTCTCAGCCCGGCAAGCCGGCGATTACTGAGCTACGCGCGGCGGGGCGAGCTCAGGGGGCGTTGCTCGCTCCCGGCGCAAACGCGGCGCTTGAGGCCACCCTTGAGCTCCTGCTGAGTGCTCACGGTCTCAGCGCGGGCCCGCTCTGACGGCTGCATTCGGCCTTGTCACAGGGTTACTGTGAGCTGCTGCGGCTTTGTTGCCTCCCGCGCGTCCGCCCTGTTACCAGGGAGGACGCCCCCAGCAGCCTTTGCCGGTAATCATCCTTGTCGAGACCCATCGGAATCCCTCGTCTGGTCATCGCCCTCGCCCTGCTCGCGGGGTGCGGCTGGTCTGCGCTAGCGAGCGGCAGGGCTACGCGACGACTTCCGGCGCGTTTTCAGCAGTCGCCGTACGTGCTGATGTCGCTGAGCGTTGGGCTGCCCTACGACGGTTGGCAGCTCCGACCCCGTCGGGTGCGCGAAGGAGCGCACCTGGAGATCCGCCCGGGAAGTCGCAACGCCAACTACGGTCACCCCTCGCTTGTGTACATGCTCGAGCGCAGCGCCGACGACGTCGCGGCGGCTTTGCCTGGGGCCAAATTGCTGCTCGGTGATCTCTCCGCGGCGCAGGGCGGTCCTCTGGCGGGGCACCGCTCGCACCAGAACGGCCGCGACGCGGATGTGGCGTTGTTCACGCTCGACAGTCGGGGTCGTTCGGTGTCACTCGAGCATTTTGTGGCTTTCGATCTGCGTGGTCACGGCCGCTCGCGAGCGGATCTGCGCTTCGATGTGCCTCGCAACTGGCTGCTGCTGCGCGCCTGGCTGCTCGATCGCCGCGCCATGGTCAGCCACGTGTTCGTCGCGCGGCACCTCAAGGCTCTACTCATGGCCGAGGCGCGCGAACGGGGCGAACCCGACGAGTTGATCCTGCGCGCGGCCAACATGACCTCGCAGCCCGAGGGACTCAGCGATCACGCGGATCACTTTCACGTGCGAATCGCCTGCCCTGTGGGGCAAGAAGCGCTCTGTCAGCTGGGCGGCGATTGAGCGGATGGGGCGTCTCCTCCTGCACCCGCCGGGGAGTCCTGGACCCGTCACGGTTGAGCTTGAGCCGGGCGAGCGCTTGATGGACGCGCTCGACACCGCCCCCGCGCCGGGCGTGCCGTTCGGGTGTCGAGCGGGAACCTGCGGCACCTGCCGCGTGGCCGTCCTAGAGGGCGCCGATGGCCTGGTGCCGCCCGACGCAGCAGAGCTGGCGCTGCTGAGCATCCTGGTGGGTGAACAGCTGCGCCTGGCCTGTCTTTGCCGCGCCCGTCGCTGACCACCGAGCCCTGGGGCTCGGTCACCGCCTAAGGCAGTGTAACGACGATTTTGCCGACGTTGTCGTTGCGCTCCATCTTCTCGTGCGCGGCGCGCACCTGCGAGAAGGGGAACACGGAGTCAACCAGCGGGCGCAGTTGACCCGCCGCCAGCGCCGGGAGCGATTCGCTGATGAAGCGCTGGGTGATCGCCAGCTTGTCTGCCAGCGGACGTGAGCGCATCACGAGTCCGAGGATCTGATGGCGCTTGAACAGCAGCGAGCCAAGGTTCACCGTCGCCTGGGCGCCTCCAAGCACGCCGATCACGACGCAACGTCCGCCCACGGCCATGCAGCTCGCGTGCTTCTCCCAATAAGAAGCTCCGATGAAGTCGAGCACGACGTCGACACCACGCTTGCCGGTGGCCGCCAGAATCACGCTGGCAAAATCCTCACTCGCGTAGTCGATCACCTGGTCGGCGCCGAGTGCGCGCACGGCGGCACATTTGCCCGCGCTAGCGGTGGCGAACACCTCCGCTGCGGCCAGCTTGGCGAGCTGCACCGCCGCGGAACCCACGCCGCCAGCGGCCGCATGGATCAACACCCGACCGCCGCGCTCGAGCTGTCCGAGCGTGAACAGTCCCTCGCGTGCCGTGAGGAACGCCTCGGGAACTGCCGCCGCCTGGGCAAAGTCCAGGCAGTCGGGGATCGGAATGGCCATGCCCTCGTGGATGACGACTTTTTCCGCGTAGCCGCCACCCGCGAGCAGCGCCATCACGCGGTCGCCGACCTTGACGCGGGTCACGTTGCTACCAACGGCCCCCACCACGCCTGCGCATTCGAGACCGAGCACCTCGGATTCGCCCTTCGGCGGAGGGTATTTCCCTCGGCGTTGCAGCAAGTCGGCGCGATTGAGTGCCGTTGCCCGCACGTCGAGCAGCACCTGCTCTGGGCCCGCGACGGGATCGGGAAGCTCGGCAAACGTGAGCTTTTCCGGTCCGCCGAACTCAGTGACGATGATGGCTTTCATGGCTCAGAGCTCCGTCAGGTAGGCGGCCCCGAGCAGGCCAGCCTTGTCGCCGAGCTCGCTGATGAGCAGCGGCACCTCGGCTAGCGGGGGCGCGAAGGCGAAGCGACGTAGCGCTGCGCGCAGGCTCGGTTCGACCAGATCGAATGAGGCCGAGATCCCGCCCGTGAACACGATGGCGTCAAGATCGAGGGTATTCTGGAAGCCCGCGATCGCGATGCCGAGGGCGAGTCCCATGGCCGCGAAGGTCTCGGTTCCAGCGACGTCCCCGCGGCGAGCCGCCTCGGCGATCGGGCGAATCTCAGTCGCGTGACCGCCGAGCTCGGCGTACTTGCGCAGCAGGCCCTTGGTGCCGGCGTACGATTCGAGGCAACCCGTCAGGCCACAACCGCAAGTCCAAGCGTCACTGCGGCGCTCGATCGGGGTGTGACCGATCTCGCCGGCAAATCCGTGGCGACCGCGGCGCAGACGTCCGTCGAGCACGATCCCGCCACCGATCCCGGTGCCGAGCGTGACCATGAGAAAGCTCGGATAGGTTCGACCGTGCCCGAGGCGAAGCTCACCGAGGGCCGCGGTGGTCGCATCGTTTTCGACCACGACGCGGCAACCGAGGCGGCTGCTCAGCTTCTCGACGATGTTGACGCCCTCGAATCCGGGCACGTTTGGCAGGCGCCAGACGCGACCCTCGGGATTGACCCCTCCAGGGATGGCGAGACCGACCCCAGCGGGACTGGCCTCGATCTGGCGCACCGCGTCGGCGATGATGTCCAGCACTCCCTCGGGACCGGCGGACGCCGCCGTGTTTACCGACAGGGTTTGCTTGAGTTCGCCCTCAACAACCCGACCAACCTTGATGCGCGTACCACCGAAATCCACGCCGATCATTCGCCGACTCCTGTCCCGGGTCTCGCGGCGAATTGCCGCACGGGTGTCGGTATTGCCCCCCGCCACTGGGATCTGTCAAGTTGATGGGGTGTTAACCAAGCTCCTCCCTAGTCGGATCCTGATCACCGGTGCCAGTGGTCAGCTCGGGACCCGGCTCGTGACCCGTCTGCTGCGCGAGTCGCAGGTCAAGCGGATCTTCGCGCTCGATCGGGTCCTGCCACGGGTGGCTGACGCTCGCGTCGTTCCGATCCTGGGTGACCTCGCCGATCTGCCGTTTTCAGGGATTTTTGAGCAGGTTGACGCCGTGGTGCACCTGGCGTTTCTGGTCACTCAAGGGGGCTCGGATGCCCTGCTGCGCAGGACCAACGTCGACGCCTCGCGCCGACTGCTCACCGCGGCGCTCGAGGCGCAGGTGGCCCAGGTGGTGCACCTGTCGTCCGTGGCCGCCTACGGACTCGTGCCAGGGCATGACCTGCCACTTTCGGAGTCCGCGCCGCGCCAACCCACCCCAAATCTGCGCTACGCGACCCACAAATATGAGGTCGAGCAGCTGCTCGATTTACTTGAGCCGCGCTATCCGAACAGCCGCCTCTTGCGGTTTCGTCCGGGGGTGCTGCTCGGCGAGCGGGTGCCGCATGGGTTTGGCGCGGCTCTGCAGGCGCCATTGCTGGTGGCCGCGTCGCCCTTACCCTGCTGTTTCGTCTGGGATGAGGACGTCGCTGAGGCGATTTTCCTCGGTCTGGCCTCGGACAGGCGCGGGGCCTTCAACCTGGCAGCGCGTGAGCAGCGGCCCCTCGCTGAGCTGGCTGTCGCGCTCGATGTGCCTTTTTTGCAGGTGCCCGCGGCCACGGCGGGGCTCGCGGCGGGTGCGTTGCGCTGGCTCCAGGCGCGGAGCCAGCTGGCTCCCAGCTTCGATCCCGATTGGCTTACGGCACTTGAAGCGCCCATCACGGTCGACAGCAGTCGCGCAGAGACCGAGCTCGGTTGGCGGCCCGCGTATCCCACTGCGGCAGCCGTGCTGGCGCGGTTTCGGGCGGGCCGCTAGGGGGCAGTCCCCCCGGGTGCTTGCCACGGATTTGCCCCCGATCGCGGGATGGACTAATCCGGCGCGCAGACCCCTCTGTCGGAGTTGCCCCAATGAAGCATCAGGTTCCCCACGATCTCGGCCAGGAAAAAGCCAAGCAAGTCACCTCGCTGGCGTTTGAGTCCTATGCCAAGCGCTATGCCGAGTACCAGCCCACGGTGACCTGGACGGGACCTGCGGAAGCCAAGATCGCCTTCAAGGTCAAGGGGATGAGTCTCTCGGGCGTCGTCGAGGTATCGGCGTCATCCATCGCGCTCGACCTGGAGGTGCCGTTCCTCCTCAAGCCCTTCAAGGGCACGGCGCTCGCCGTGATCGAGGAGGAGATCCGCAGCTGGATCAACAAAGCCAAGGCCGGACAGATCTAGGCGCGACGTTGTTCCGCAGGCGGGCCTAGGCGCGGGTGGTGGCTTGACCAAAGTCAGGCGATTTACCGCTCGACGGCGCCCCGGGGGCCGCCGTGCTAGGGCTCTCGATTCAACTCTCTTCCCGGTTGGCTCCTATGTCGCTCGAAATGATGACCGTCGGCCAGCTGTTTGCTGAGCGGGTCCGACTCTCTCGCGAAGGGGTGGCGCTCCAGTGGCTCGAGCGCCAGGGACGCATTGCGCGCGCCTCCTGGGCGGAGGTCGACTCGCAGGTGCGGCGGTTTGCCGCGGGTTTGAGCTTTCTCGGCATCGGGCGCGGGGACGTGGTCGTCATCCAGTTGCAGCCCGGACCCGAGCTGAGCATCGCGCTGCTTGGGGCAGCGCTGCTCGGAGCGCCAGTGCTGTGCCTGCCTGACAGCTGGGACGCTGACTACGCCGAGGAAGTCCTGATGCGCGTGCGCGCGCGGGTCGCGGTGGTCGGACAACGCGAGCTGGCGGTCGAGTTGCTCCGTTCCGCCGAGCGGCTCCCCGGTCTGGGGCGCGTGGTCGGTTGGGGCGCCTGTTCGTCGGTCGACGGCGTCTTGCCCTTTGGGCAGCTGCTGCTCAAGGGGGGCGAGCTCATCGAGCGTGATCCGCGCTCCTTCGCGCGCGCCTTGTCCCGCGTGAGTCCGAAGGATCTGGCTCTACTCGTGCCGATCGAGGGCGGAAGTCGACCCCGACTAATCGAGCTCGACCACGACCACTGCTGCTTTACGGCCGTATCGACCGCCCGTTGCCTTGGGCTCACCCAAGCCGACACCACGATCAGCGTGCCCGTTGGTGGTGGCATGACGGATCACCTGCTTGGAGTCTTTCTGCGGGTCGCCTCCGGCATGTCGACGACCTACACCGGGGAGGGAGAGCGCTTTCAGGAGCTCGCGCAGCGCCAGAGCCCCACGATCCTGGCCGCTTCCGCCGCCGTGTTCGAGCATGCCTTGCTAGACGTGGAGCGCGCGGTTCAGCGCTGGCCCGCCTGGCGGCGGCGGCTCTATGGCTGGGCGATTCGCGTGGGGGCTGAGTGCGCCAGGCGTCACATGGCCGAGCAGGAGATCGGACCCTTCATCGGTGCGCAACAGGCCATCGCCCAGCGCCTCGTGCTGTCCGAGGTCTGCGCGCTGTTTGGGGGGCGTGTGCGCCAGACCCTACTGCTCTCAGGCTCGCTCAGTCGTTCGGCCCGTTGGACGTACCAGGCCCTGGGCTTGAGTCCCCTGCGCGTGTTCGGGCGCCCTGAGTGCTTCGGGGCCGCCCTAATCGAGCCGCCGAGTGACCCGCGCCCCGGCACCTTGGGCCGACCTCTGCCGGAAACCGAGCTGCGGATCTCCGAGGACGGCCGGCTTTGGACGCGCGGGCGACATGTATTCGCCGGATATTTTGGGGAAACGGCGCGACCACAGGGCGTCGATCGGCAGGGCTGGCTCGCCCTCGAGGTCGAGGTGGAGCTCGATGACGAAGGCTACGTCTGGCCCCTGCGCAGTCTAGGCTCGGTGGACGCTCCCAGCATGGCGCTAATGCCCATCTCATTCGGCGACAATGTAGGCAGATTGTAGTCGCGAATGTCAGTCGCGCGATGGGGCCGCGATGCGCTATAGCGGTGCCTGACTTCCAGTCACGACGGGAGTTTCCTCCCAAAGACCCGCTCCGTCGAACGGAGCCAGAGACACCAGGACGCGAAAGCAGCATGGCCAATCGAGACAAGTTCGTCGCCATCCCCAATGAAGCGCTTGCGGTGGACAGCGGCGCGCTGAAAAAGAGCTTCGTCGACCACCTGCTGCACACGCAGGGCAAGCACCCGAGCGTCGCTACCCCTTTCGACCAGTTCATGAGCACCGCACGGCTGGCTCGTGACCGCATGGCCGATCGCTGGACGCGAACCTGGCACCAGGCCATCGAGAAGAAGCCCAAGCAGGTCTACTACCTCTCGATGGAGTTCCTGCTCGGTCGGCTGCTAGAGGATGGGCTGCTCAATCTCGGCATCCACGAGTCAGCCACGCGCGCCCTGGCCGAGGTCGGTCTCGACCTTGAGGACGTCGCCAACCAGGAAGTGGACCCCGGTCTCGGCAATGGTGGGCTCGGACGTCTGGCGGCCTGCTTCATCGACTCGATGGCGACCCTCGGCATCCCCGCCATGGGCTACGGCATTCGTTACGAGTTCGGCATTTTCCGCCAGGACATCGTCGAAGGCGAGCAGGTCGAGACGCCCGACAACTGGCTCCGTCTCGGCAATCCCTGGGAGATGGCCCGTCCGGAGCGCATCTTCAAGGTTCACTTCGGTGGACGCGTGATCCGCTTCACAGGTGCACAGGGACGCACCGTGAGCCAGTGGGTGGACACCTCCGATGTCCAAGCGATGGCCTACGACCTCCCGGTCCCCGGCTACAAAAATGGGGTCGTCAACACCCTGCGCCTCTGGTCCGCCAAGGCCACGCGCGACTTTGACATTAACGTGTTTAACCGCGGCGACTATCTGAAGTCGGTCGAAGAGCGCAGTTACTCCGAGAACATCTCGCGCGTGCTCTACCCCAACGACTCGACCGAGGCCGGACAGGAACTCCGACTCAAGCAGGAGTACTTCCTCGTCTCGGCGACCCTCCAGGATGCCCTTCGTCGGCACCTGCAGATGCACCCGACGCTAGTCAATCTGCCAGACCAGGCGGTCTTCCAGCTCAACGACACCCATCCCGCGCTGGCTGTCGCTGAGATGATGCGCCTGCTGCAGGACGAGCATCAGATGAGTTGGGACGAGGCGTTCAGCATCACCAAGCAGTGCATGAACTACACCAACCACACCGTGCTGCCCGAGGCGCTCGAGCGCTGGCCGGTGTACCTGATGGAGCGACTGCTGCCGCGGCATCTGGAGATCATCTACCAGATCAACCACGACTTTTTGCTCGAGGTTGCCGCCAAGTTCCCGGGTGATCTCGGGCGCATTCAGCGCATGAGCATCATCTCCGAAGGGGATTTCAAGACCGTTCGAATGGCCAACCTCGCGGTCGTTGGTAGCTCGCACGTCAATGGCGTGTCCGCGCTGCACAGCAAGATCCTCAAGGAGCAGCTGTTCCGTGACTTCGAGGATCTGACGCCGGGCAAGGTCATCAATCAGACCAACGGCGTGACGCCGCGCCGCTGGCTGCTCAAGTGCAACCCGGATCTGGCCAGCCTCATCACCAAGCGGATCGGACCCGGTTGGGAGACGGATCTCGACCGTCTGAAGAAGCTTGAGTCCTTCGCCGACGATCGCCAGTTTCAGGCGGAGTGGCGGGCCGTCAAGTTCAAGAACAAGGAGCGCCTCGCGGAGTTGATGCGTGAGCGCTTCCAGGTCGAGCTCGACCCGACCCACATCTTTGACACTCAGGTCAAGCGCATCCACGAGTACAAGCGCCAGCTTCTCAACCTGATTCACGTCGTGGCGCTGTATCAGAAGTACAAGGCGCAGCGTCCAGTCGATGCCATCCCGCGGACGTTCCTGTTCGGCGGTAAGGCTGCTCCCGGCTACGACATGGCCAAGCGGACGATCCACCTCATCAACGCGGTGGGTAAGGTCATCAACGAGGATCCGGCCACGCGCGACCTGCTGCGCTGCCACTTCATCCCGAACTACAGCGTGACGCTCGCAGAGCGCATCATTCCGGCCAGCGACGTCTCTGAGCAGATCTCGACGGCGGGAACCGAAGCGTCCGGCACGGGCAACATGAAGTTCTCGATGAACGGCGCGCTGACGATCGGCACGCTCGACGGCGCCAATATCGAGATTCTCGAGGCCGTGGGGCGCGAACACATGTTCATCTTCGGTCTGACCGCTGAGAACGTGGAGCAGCTCCAGCGCACCGGCTACGCGCCTCACGACGTGTACCAGGCCGATCGCGAGCTGCGTTCCGCGCTCGACGCCATCGCGGGAGGCACCTTCTCCCCCGACGAGCCCGGTCGCTTCCGCCCCGTGGTCGACAAACTTATCTACCACGATCCCTTCCTCGTTCTGGCCGACTACCGCAGCTATGCGCTGTGTCAGCACTCCCTGCAGGAGGCCTACCGCGATACCGATGCCTGGACTCGTTCCAGCATCATCAACGTCGCCAACATGGGCCGCTTCTCGAGCGATTCCACGATTCGCGGCTACGTCCGGGATATCTGGGGCGTTCGGGTCGGCGCGCTCGGCTGAGTCGCCGCTTGAGCTAACGCTCGATTGTCGGGAGGCGCTGTCAGCGTCTCCCGATCGTCTTTTGTGGGCCCGTCGTGGTGACCCGAGAGGCGCTGGCGCGGCGAGCGCCCGCGCGGGGGAGCGTCACTCGAGGGTGGCGCTGACTTCCTCGAGCGAGCGACAGGGACCGAACGCTCCGTCCACACACAGCTCAAGACCAACCAGGCACTCCGCCTGCTGCCGGTGGCTCGGCAGGCGTCGCTTACACTCACGGCTGGTGCCCTCAGCGCAGCGGCTGACGTCGAGCACCGGCGCCTCGCTGGTCACCGCGGTCGAACCTGGGGCTGCGGCGGTCGCACTTGGGGCCGCCGTAGCGCTCGCGGTATCAGGAGCAGGTACGGCATCCAGCGCCATGACCGTCTCGCGCGAGGGGGGCGGCGGGTGGTCATCGCTCTCCGCGCAGCCCACGAGAGCAGCGAGAGCAGCGAGAGCGAGCAGGGCAGCGAGTGCGGGAAGTGAGCGGGCAACCGCGCGTTGGCGCATTCCCTTCAATACGCCACAGCTTGCCTTCGCGAGAAGTACCGATGCACTCGCGACCGCAATTCAGTGAGAGCTAAACGGTTCTTCTCACACAGCCAAACCGCGCGTGGGAGCTGTGGGCGGAGGTCGGTGGCTGCGCGACTCAGACCGAATCCCGACGCTTGAGCAAGAGCAGCACGACGAGGAGCTGCACGGTCATCATGGCGACCAGGACGACTGGTGGCAGGTACCAGCTCTGATAGTTGGTAAAGCCCCAGGCGCCGTTCAAGTCGGTGCTGGCCACCTGCGCGATGGCGCATTGGAACTTCCCACCTTGGATGAAGCTATCGGGCACGTTCTGATCGGGCTTGCCAAGGTTGACGATCCACGCCGGTGCGCCCGACACCGCCATTCGCTCCATGGCCACCACGCCCTGGAAGCCCCAACGCGCCGGGATCGCCATCATGGGCCACCCCAGCCAGGGGTTGGTCGTCATGGGCACCATCATGCCGCCAAGCACAACCTGCGGAATCAAGGCGATCGGGGTGAGCGCCATGGCTGCTTCACTCGACAGCACCATCGCGCTGAGCAGCAGTCCGGTCGCCACCGAGGCCATAGAGGTGACCACCAAGGTCAGCAGCTCAACGCCGAACGCCGCAATCCCTCCCTCGAAACCAAGGGAAAAGAAGGCGATTGCGAGCAGTACCGTGCACTGAACCAAGCAGATCAGGCTGAGCAGCAGGAACTTCGAAAAGACATAATTGAAGAGCTTGAGATTGACCATGCGCTCGCGCTGGTAAATCGCGCGCTCACTCACGATCTCCCGGGCTGCATTGCTCGTACCAAACCAGACCGCCGCCACGACTAGGAAGAACATCGCCGCCGAGTGGTCGGCTGTGGGCGGCATGCTGCGCAGCACCTCATCGCTGCTCGTGCCCGTCCCGAAGCGCTTCCCGAGCTCCTGCAGGGCACCCAGGCACCAGTACGGGATGGCGTCCTTCTGTCCGCCGAACACCAGCGCCAGCAGTACCCCGATGATGGGGGCTTGCAGCAGCATAATCGAGGTGCCGCTGACGTCTCGCAGCTTGGTTTTCAAGTAGCGGCCGAGCAGCACCGTGAACTGGCCGCTGGTCGTGGGGCGACTGCGGGTCATTCCCTCCTGCGGGGTGCCCGTGCCGACCGAACGTCGTCCCGAATACATCTTCTGGAAGATCGGGTTGCTCGGCGCGTAAAATTCAGCGTTCCACTCACGCGCCGCCTGTTGCCGCGCGGCAAAGCGCGAGGCGCTCGGATCCCGCGCGCGCATGGACTCAAAGATCGGCCGCTCACGCTGGTTGAGCATGTCGAACATGTCGCGGGGGTTGTCGACTGTATTCGTCTTACCAGTGCGCTCAAGCAGCGAGCCAAAGAAGCGATAGCCGTCCGTGGTTGGGCCGTAAAACAGCGGGACGCCGCCCGGGCCCATGATGAGGGCAAGGTTGAACTTCTCGTACTCGTCCTTGGCGGGCTGGTGAATCGTCGTAACGATGGTCTTGCCGGTGGAGCGAGCGAGTTCACTCAGGAGCTGGACGAGCGCTGTAGTGTCGTCGGCGGCTAGACCGCTGGTCGGCTCATCGAGGAACAGGATCACCGGATCGGTCACGAGCTCCATGGCGATGTTGACGCGCTTGCGCTGGCCTCCGGACAGGATCTTTTTCTCGGGCCGTCCAATTTGCAGGTGCGCGACGTTCTCGAGACTCAGCTGGGCCAGCGTCGTGCCCACCCGGCGATCGATCTCCTCATCCGAGTAGTCCGGCGGGAGGCGCATCTTGGCGCTGTATCGCACCGCTTCCCACACCGTCAGCTCTGGATGAACGATGTCATCTTGGGGGACGTAACCGATGCTGCCGCGCAAGGCGTCATAGATGGCGTAGAGGTCCTCGCCGTTGATGCGAACCTGACCAGCCGTCGGTGCGGTGTAGCCATTGAGAGTGAGCAGGAGGGTGGTCTTGCCGGCACCGCTCGGACCCATCAGAGCGATCAAATCGCCCGGAAGCGCCTTGAAGCTGACGTGGTCGAGCAGGGTCTTCTGGACCGACGGATCATCGCGATCCGGCACCTGCATGACGAGATCCCAGGCTTCGATTTCGTAAAGCGGGCGCCCCTGCCACTGCGCCGAGTCTTCGACGACAACGGCGACTTCGCCGGCATCGACCTGGAGCAGCAGCGGCATCGGACCGACGAAGACCTTCTCGCCGTTCTGCACCGGGACGCGCTGGCCAGGCGCGATGCTTTGCCCACGCACGAACGTCCCGTTGGCGCTTCCACGGTCCTCCAAAAACAGCTGATTGCCTTGGCGGTGGAGCAGTGCGTGACGGCTCGAGACCTGCGCGTTGGCGATCTGAATGTCGTTGTCGGGAGTACGGCCGATCGACTTGGTGACGAGCTGCGCGCCAGCACCAAAGCTCACCTGACCGAGTACCGTCTTGTGCTTTTTGCGCGGCGCGGCTTCGCCGGATTCCTCGGCGCTGGGAGCGGCGGCAAATGGAGCGGGCGGCGGCGCTGCGGCTGCTGATGGCAGGGCACGCGCGAGCTGAACCAGCGTGCTCACCAACACCGGCAGGGGACCGAACGCCACCCAGCCATTCGGATCGATGGCTGTTGGCTGATGCGGGGTGAGGCGCGCCTGACCAACGTAGGTTCCCGCCGTTGAGCCCAGATCGGTCAGTGCCAGGGGCTCCAGCTGCAGGCTGGCGTGCACGCCTGACACGTTGGGATGCGTCAAGACGAGCTGGGTGCGAGCCGGATCTCGTCCAATCACGAGCTGCGTCGGACTTGGCGCCAGGTGCCCCCGCTGCATCAACATCGCCACGATCGCGGGGTGATTGTTGGCCACGGGCACCGGCCCGACCGCGAACTGAGTGCGAAAATCGAACGGTACTTGGCCACCCGCCGCGAGCGGAGCGGAGTTGGCACTGGTGTGGCCAGCCCCAAGATCCGCGAAGGCCAAGTTGCCATTGCCGTCATGGGAGATGCGTGCGTGGTGCGGCGCAATGCCTGCACCTCCCACGCGAATCTCACAGTCGGGAGCTGAACCGATGCTGATGGACTGCTTGCCGAAGCCGGGGATCATGACCCTCAGCTCGTAACAGAGGCCGGCCCTGGACGAAACCCCTTTGAGTGATTCCGATGCGCGGATTGATGCCGGGCCAGCGCGAGCGTCAGGGTGACGCAAGCGAGCAGGATCACAATGCCCCAGAATATCCAGCGTTTTGCCTGGGGTTGCAGGCCGTGCTGGTCGCGAGAGGCCTGCAGGATCCGGTTGGCACTGGACCCGAAGGCCGGGATCTCCACAGTCTGCAGCACCGGGGCGGGTGCACCCGTGGGCAGCGTGGTGCGGTCGCCCGTGTCCGGCGTCGCGCTCTGCGGCATCGGGGTCTCAAACTCGCTCACGCGGGCGTTGGCCGGGGTTGAGCGGGCCACGTAGGGACCTGGGACACCGATGTCGAGGATGACGACACTAATGTTGTCGTGGCCCCCACGCTGATTGGCCAGATCGACGAGTCGCTCGCAGGCCTCCTGCGCGACGTGAGTGGTAGAGAGCTCGCTGAGCAGCTCCTGATCGTCGACGAGATCGGTCAAGCCGTCCGAACAGAGCAGGTAGCGATCCCTGGGTTGCACGGGATAATCTGCGCGCAATTCCACTTCCACCCGCGCATCGATCCCAAGCGCGCGGGTGATGCGGTGCGCGTCGGGATGGTCGAGGGCGTCCTTGGGCGACACTAGGCCGGCCTCAATCAAGGCCTCCACGACCGAATGGTCGCGCGTCAGTCGTCGCAGCTGGCCCTCGCGCAGGACATAGGCGCGCGAGTCGCCCACGTGCGCGATGTCGACCGCGCCGTCGTGCAGCAGCAGACAGACGCAGGTCGAGCCCGGGCGATCGGCGTCGGCGTCCTCGGGGGCCAGGCGATAAACCTCAGCGCTCGCTCCGACGATCGCAAGCTCGAGTCGCGAGCTGGGGACCTCGCCGAGCGAGGTCTGTTGAAGGGACTTCAGGATGCATGACAGGGCCGTGGTGCTGGCGAGACGACCCGAGCTGTGGCCTCCCATCCCGTCACACACGGCCGCAAAGACGCCGAGCGGAGTGGTCTCCACCGCGGTGGCATCTTCATTGACCAGCTTGCCAGGGTCGCGCCCGGGATCGGTACGCGAACCCTGCTGGAACTCGGGGATCGTCAACGGCGAGGTCATTGGGGACTACTCGAGGCGAACGCTCAGTTCGATCGGGCCAAAGCGGAGGAGACTGCCGTTCGGCACGGGTGTCCATACGCCTGGCGCCACGCGGGCTCCGTTGACCAAGGTTCCGTTATTGCTGTTTTCGTCGCGAACCACGAGCTGCCCGTTCTCGAATCGAAGCGAGGCGTGCAGTCCGCTGACGCGCGGCTCCGACATGAGGATCTCAGCGCGGGCTCCGTCGCGACCGACGTGCATCTCCGCGCCTGGAACGACCGTAAACACCCCGGCCGTGCCTTGCAGCACCGCGCGCTGCGCTCCGCCTACTGGCGCAAAACCGGCTGGTGGCGCCCCATATCCGGCGGGAGGTGCTCTCCCGTACATAAACTCCGGATTGACCGCCGGCGCCGCGACTGGCGTCGGCGCGGCGTAGGGGGTGACGCCCTGCATCGGCATGGGTTGACCAGGCATGAACGGCGCTGGAGGCGCGGACATGACTGGAGCGGGCCGGGCTGGCGACTTCTTGCCGCCGCTGCGGAACACCACCACGATCAGGAGCGCGATGACGACGAGACCAAGCGCGCCGCCGAGCACTGGGAGCACGGGGAAGGGCTGAGTCGTGCCCGGGAGCTGCAGGATGCTGTCGGCAGTCACGCCACTCGTGCGCTTGGCCTTGTTGTCGTACACCACGAGGCGCACGACCGCCTGGGCGCCGGCGCCGTGCAGGATCTTGTCCTTGTCGGCTGCCTCGAACTCGACGTACGAGTCGGTGGCTTCCGTGGAGCGACCGCGCATGCCCATCTCGATCAGCTGCTGCTGCGTCTTGCGGGCGCGATCCACGTCGGCTCCGGCGAGAGACGTCGGTAGCGGTTGTCCCGCGGGGAGGAAATAGACCTCCGCGCGCTGGGTGTCTCCGCCCCAGCAGAAGTTGCCGTAGACCTTGACCTTGCCGCCGGGGTAGACGCCGCCCTGCTTTTTTGCGCTCTCGACGGTGGCTGCCACGTCGATGTCGAGCGGCCAGGTCGTCGGATCGATACCGACCGGAACGTCTTGGAAGGTATTGTCGCCGAGGATCGGCGGTTTAACGTTGTTGAAGTTGAGTCCGAAGGTCTGCGTCGTGGCGGGATTCACGCAGGAGACGCGCCACTTGACGATGTACATCTTCGAGAAGCGCGCGCGCACCGAGTTGACGATGGTCTGCGACCGGGCCCGTTGCCCCGCCTGCATGACCGTGAACGCGCCGCCAATCTCCGGATTGGCGAGGTTCTGCATGAACTCGATCGTCGAGGTCTTGTACTCATCGACCGTGCGCGCTGGAAACAGCACGCTGATCACCGGTAGCGGCACCTTCGGCAGGGCCGTGTTTTCGTCGGGGAAGCGTCCGCGCGTCAGGTATTTGCGCAGCTCAAGCGCGCCCGGGCCCGACGTTTGCGCGTCGGCACCACCATAGCCTGTGGACAGCACGACCATCGCCTGGTGCAGCGGCACCTGCAGGCTCTGCTGGTCGACGTTGCCAAGCGTCTTGAACGCGTCGTTGACGGCGGTCTGAATCAGTGAGGACAGTCGGCGGTTGCGGCTGGTCTGACGAAACGTCGTTGGCACCGAGGATACGAACGCGGTCGCTTTGGCGCGCTGGTTTGCGGGCAGCCAGTGCGAGTCCCCAGCGATCGCGTTTTCCCCGAGAAACACCAGGTTGACGATGTCATTGGCGCCCATACTCGCGATGAACTTGTTCGCGAGCTCCTTGGCGTCTTCGAACGAGGCGCCCATCCGGCTGTCGGCGTCGATCACGATCAGCCAAGCCGTGCCCACGCCCGGCTGCTGCTGTGCCTGAGCCTCACCCCAGCGGGTGTGGCCCAGGTATTTGGCGAGCGAATCCGAGCCGTCCACTTTCACGGTGAAAATGGCGTTGTCGGGCGGGAAGGGGAACGCCGAGTAGAGCGGCGTCCGATCCAGTGAATCGCTGATGCAGCCAAGCTGTGCGTCGCCTGAGAGCGTCGCGCAGGGCATCAGTACGTCGCTCAGGCGCTTGCTCTCGACGACCTCCACGACCGTCGTCAGGATCGGGCTGCCGTTTTCACGCGCCGCACGCGGATCGACGCGCAGCAGATGCGCCTCAGGTGCCGCGAGCGCGAGCGTGCTTTGACAGAGCGAGAGCAGCAGCCCGAGCTTCACAAGGGGATTCACCGAAGATCGGCGGGGTGTCGTTGCGTTCATGTCGGTAACGATCAATGCTGAAGAACGCTCCCTCAGAGGAGCAGGAGTCGGACGGTGAAGCCGCCGAAGCGAATGGAATTACCGGGACCAACCGCGCGCCTTGCGCCCGGTTGCAGGCGTTCTTCCCCGAGGAAGGTGCCGTTGGTGCTGCCCGTGTCCTCGACCTCCAGCTGACCCGACTGGGGCACAGCATGGAGCAAGGCGTGGCGCGACGAGGTGGTCGGCGAATCAAGCGGCACATCGAGTCCCTCGATCGCATCGCGCCGTCCGACCAGGTTTTGTCCCGAGTAAAGTGGCCAGAATTGTCCGCGCGGATCCCCTTCGAAGGACACGAGGAACCCGACCAGCTGACGTTGGCCTTCCTGACTCGAGGGATGCGGAAGCGCGCTCGCCGAGGGAGCCGTTGGTTGCATCCCGACTGCGCCGGGCGCCCACGCGGGACTGGCCGGTGCAGGCGCCGGAGCACTCCAAGCAGGTGGCGGCTCTGGCGCCGGCGCACCCCAGGCTGGCGGTGCCTGCGGCATCGGTTCTGGTGCAGGAGGCGGAGCGCCCCATCCGCCGGGAGCAGGCGCTTCCTGCACGGGAGGCGCGCCCCAGGCTGGCGGCCCTGGCGGAGCCGCGGGAGGCGGACCCGGTGGGGGACCCCAGGCTGCAGGCGGAGGCGCCGCCACGGGAGGCGGCCCCCAAGCTGCAGGCGGAGGCGGTGCCGCGGGCGGCGGTGCACCCCAAGCCGCGGGCGGCGCCGCGGCTGGCGGCGGTGGTCCCCAAGCTGCGGGTGGTGGCGCGTAGGGCGGAGGATTGCCCCAGGGAGCATTGGCCATCGGCGGCGCCGCGGCTTGCGCCATCGGAGCTCCGCATGCAGCGCAGAACTTCGCTCCGGGATCGTTTTTATAGCCACACCGACCGCAGTCGATCATCGACGCCTCCAAGGATTCCCGGTGCGTGAATGTCGCACTGGGGCCCCGGAGCATACCCGTTTCTGAAAGGAACCAATAGTTCCTTCCACGCCGCACCAGCAGGCATGGCTGGCGGATTCACCCAGTCGCCAGGGGAGCCGCCCGCCCGTCGGGCCGCCCCCGCCCCCGGGCCTCACTCCAGAGACAAAACGCAAACGCCCCCCTGCCGAAAGCAGAAGGGCGCAAGCGCTCCGGACTGCGCTTGACTCAGGCGTCCTTGATGTCGCGAACGCGAGCCGCCTTACCACGCAGCTCGCGTAGGTAGAACAGCTTGGCCTTGCGAACGACGCCGCGAGACACGACCTCGATCTTCTCGATACGAGGGGAGTGCTGCGCGAAAATACGCTCGACGCCAACGTTGAACGTGACCTTGCGCACGGTGAACGTGCTGTTCACGCCGCTGCGGTGACGCTTGATGACGATCCCTTTGTAGACCTGGACGCGGAGTTTGTCGCCTTCCACGATCTTATAGTGGACCGCCACAGTGTCGCCGACGCGGAACGCGGGCAGGTCGTTACGGAGGGAGGCGCTCTCCAGAGCGGCGATCTTAGGGGTGCTCATCGACATGCTGCTACCGACCTTCGAGGTCTAAAGGGTGCGGCATTATGCACTCGGCTCGCGAATCGTCAACGCGGTGCGGGAGGGATCAGGTCGATTCCCTAATTTTTAGCACGGGTCGGCTGGTGGGTTTTGGTCCCGTGACTTCGACTTGCGCGGACCCTCTTCTAGCGCCATTGTGACGCCGCGCCAGAATTCCTGGTGCCGGCTCACCCCTCGCCGTCGGACACCCCGCGGCTGCAGTCAAAGTCGAATTGCTCTAACGAGCGGACACGACTTGACTCGAGGTAGACCCCGAGCTATCCCCCGGGCCCGGCGCTTCCCATGGGAGTGCCTGCCACAAGGACTACAGGAGCGAATCGATGAACCAACATCCCGGTGTCATGGGCCGCAAGCTCGGCATGACGCAGATTTTCACCGACGACGGTACCGTCGTCCCGTGCACGGTCATCGAGTCGAGTTCCGTCGTCGTTGGCAAGCGTACGGCGGACAAGGATGGCTACGACGCTTTGATTCTCGGGTTTGGCGACAAACGCGAGAAGAACACGTCGTCCCCGCTGCTCGGCCAGTTTAAGAAGGCGAACATCACGCCCAAGCGCACTCTTAAGGAGTTCCGCTGCACGGCTGAGTACGCGACCAAGTTTGAGATCGGCCAGACCATCAAGCTCGACGATGTGTTCGAGGTTGGTCAGTTCGTGGACGTTCGCGGCACCACGCGCGGTCGCGGCTTCACGGGCGTCATGGTCCGTTACAACTTCGCCGGTAACGTGCGCACCCACGGTACGCACGAGTACAAGCGCCACGGTGGCTCCATCGGAACGAACATGACCCCGGGTCGTGTTCTCCCCGGTAAGAAGATGCCTGGCCAGTACGGCAATGAGACTGTCACGGCTGCCAACCAGCCGATCGTCAAGATCTTGGTTGAGGAGAATCTGATCCTCGTGCGCGGTGCCGTTCCCGGCTCGCGCAACTCGGTGGTCGCCGTTCGTGGCGCCAACAAGAAGAGCGGCGGCAAGAAGAGCGCCTGAGACCCGCGCTAGCGGATTTCTCTTCTCTCGACAACGGCGCGACTCCGCTCAAGCGCGGGGCGCGCCGTTCTCCCATTTGGCCACGCTATGGCATTTTTTTCGCCGATCGTATGCGACTGGCCGCGTGAGCGGATTCTCTTTGACGGGAGCCACGCGCTCGTCGTCGACAAGCCCGAAGGATTGCCCGTTCATGGCGGCGCGCCGGGTTGGGATGACGTCGTCACTCGCCTCGGGCACTGGCTGGCAGCGCAGGGGCGCGACGGCTACCTCGCCGTGCACCATCGGCTCGACTCGGATTCGTCGGGGGTGCTCTTTTTCGGGCGCGACACGGCTGACAACGCCCAAATCGCTGAGGCGATGGAGGCCCACCGGGCCCGGCGCCGCTACCTCGCGGTCGTCACCGATCCTGGGTTGCCGCAGCGCTTCGAGTGGCGCGATCAACTCGACACGCCAACTGACGGCGGCCCTACCCGTGTTTGCGCAGAGGGCGGCGTGTCCGCGGTTGCTCGCGGTCAAGTCCTCGAGCGTAGCGAGGGGCGAGCTCTCGTCGAGCTCTTTCCAGAGACGGGTCGCCGTCACCAGTTGCGGGTCCAGCTCGCATCGCGAGGTGCTCCCATCCTCGGGGACCGGATGTACCGTGGTGCTCCGGCTTCGCGCATGCTGCTGCACTCGGCGAGCTTTGCTCTCGAGGTGCTTGGGCTCGAGGTGGAGGCCCCCGTGCCGCCCGAGTTTGAGGAAGTTGGGGGGCGCGGGTTGCAGGGTGAGCGCGCGCTCACCCATGCCCTCAAGGCGCGCAGCTGGCTGCGAGCGCCGCTGGCGCGCCGTACGGATTGTTACCGGTTGATTAACGCTGCCGGGGACGGGTTGCCGGGGGTCGTGGTTGATCGCTATGGCGATCACGCCGTGCTCGAGCTCTCGACGCCTGAGGCGCTTGAGCGCCGCTCGGAGCTGGTCGAAGCGGTCGTTGCGCTCGAGCCGCTGGGGATCTACGTCAAGTGCCGCCAACGTCGCGATCTTCGCCACGCTGACGTCGAGGCGCTTGCCCCGTCGCTGGCCGACTGGGGTGTAAGCGCCCCCGACGAGCAGGAGATCACCGAGGACGGAGTCAAGTACGGCGCCAGTCACGGGGATGGCTGGGACGTTGGGCTCTACCTCGATCAGCGCGAGAATCGCCGCAGACTTCAGTCCGGCGCCGCTGGGCTGCGAGTGCTCAATCTGTTTTGCTACACCGGCAGCTTTAGTTTGGCAGCGGCGCTTGGTGGCGCGCGTCGCACCGTGAGCGTGGATCTTTCCGCTCGAGCACTCGAGCGGGCGCGTCGAAACTTTGAGCTCAATGAGTTGGTGGCTGGGGGAGCTCACGCGTTCGTGCGTGCTGACGCGCGACAGTTCCTCGCCGCCGCCGTGACCAAGCCGGAACGTTTCGAGCGGATCATCTTGGATCCTCCCAGTTTTTCCACTGGTAAGGCTGGCGTGTTCCGGCTCGCCGACGAGTGGGACGCGATGCTTGAGGCATGTTGCAAACTGCTCACCGATGACGGTCAATTGCTTGTCATCTCGCATGAGCGCGGGGTCCCTCCGGATCTACTTCGCAAGCGCGTGCATCGCGCGGTCGACCGCGCCAAGCGTGAGCTAGCGAGTCTGCGTGAGGGGGTCTCGGGGGGCGATTGTCCGTCGCGGGACGGTACCCCGTTTCCGAGTCGGAGCCTGTGGGCTACGCTCGGTTCTGCGCCGAAAATTGCCGATAAATCGAAGCGGCAGGGGCGTCGCGGGAAATCCCGATGAATCGTAAGAATCCCTACGTTCAGGACCCCAACACCAAGCGCGCGCGCGCGGAAGGCTTTCCAGCTCGCAGTGTCTACAAGTTAGAGGAGATCGATCGCCGCGTTCGCTTGCTGCGTCGTGGGATGCGTGTGCTCGACCTCGGCGCCGCGCCCGGCTCGTGGTCGCTCTATGCCGGGCAGCACATCGGTGATGAGGGACGACTCCTGGCGGTGGATCTGCAGCTGATTCGCCAGGTATTTCCGCCAAATACGCAGGTGGAACAGGGCGATGCGCTCAGTCTGAGCAATGAGCAACTCGCGCGATTTGCTCCCTATGACGTGGTGTTGAGCGACATGGCGCCAAGCACCACGGGGTCCAAAATTCGGGATCAAGCTCAGAGTCACGAACTCTGCATGCGAGCACTTGAGGTAGCGCTCGCGCTTGGAGCGCCCGGCTCCGCGTTTGTCGGCAAGCTCTTCATGGGTCCCGACTTTCAGCTGGCGCGTGATGCACTTCAGAAGGGCTACGCGAGCTCGCGGATCATTCGACCCGAGGGGACTCGGAGTACCAGTACCGAGGTCTTTCTGGTCGGTCAGACGCGGCGCTGAAGGGCGGACGCGCCGCCCGACGGGCGGACGCAGGCACGGGGGCGGACGAGCCCCTCACCCCTCCACACATCGGCGTCGGATCGGCGCAATGCGCGCCCATCGGGCGGCCGTCTCGGTCGAGTATTGCGACAAAGTCACCACAATTTAGTACTTGCCCTTGACGCCGGGGGACAAACAGGGGTTAGGTTCCGCCCACGGGGAACCAAGCCCGTTCGGCGCGCTGCGCCAGGAGTCCACGATGCAGACACCTAAGAAGCCCGCAAACAAAGGTCTGGTCCTTGGTGGGACCGCCGTGCTCGGGATTGCGCTTGTCCTAACCGGCTGCGCCGGTCCGAAGGTTTTCCAGGGGAAGATGGCGATGTCGGTGGTCGGCGAATTGCCGCCTCCGCCTCCGCCTCCGCCGCCCCCACCCCCCGTCAAGGCCGAGGCTCCCAAGCCCCCGCCGCGCGTTGAGCTGCGCGAGAACAAGATCGAGATCCACGAGACCGTCCAGTTCGAGCACGACAAGGCCGTTATCATGGCTGCGTCGTTCGGACTTCTGGATGACGTGGTCAAGGTCATCAAAGAGAATCCCCACATCAAGAAGATCCAGGTCGAAGGCCACACCGATTCCGATGGGAACGACGCCTACAACCTGAAGCTCAGTGATGACCGCGCCAAGTCCGTCATGAAGTACCTCACCGACCACGGTGTGGACGTCAAGGGCGTGATCGCCAAGGGCTTCGGCGAGACCAAGCCGATCGCTTCGAATGACTCCGAGGACGGCAAGGCGAAGAATCGTCGCGTCGAGTTCAACATTGTTGAGCAGGACGTCACCAAGAAGAAGGTCGAGATCGATCCTACCACTGGCAAGGAGAAGGTTCTCGAGCAGACCAAGACCACGGTAGCCAAGCCCACGGGCTCGGCCGCTCCGGCAGCGTCCGCCAAGCCGGCGGCTTCCGCCAAGCCCGTTGCTCCGGCGGCTTCCGCCAAGCCCGTTGCTCCGGCAGCGTCCGCTAAGCCCGCTGCATCGGCTAAGCTCGTTGCACCCGCCGCGCCGGTCAAGGCTCCCACCCCGGTCAAGCCCGCCACGCCGGCCAAGAAGTGAACGCCGCTCATCGGAGAGAATCATGAAGGCTTCAATTAAGTTCGTGCTCGTTTCGTTCGCCGCCCTTTCCGCGGCTGCCTGTTCCTTCGCGGCGCGTAGCCCCGAGATGTACGCCAAGGACACTCAGCAGGTTCTCGAGACCCGCAGTGCCGACATCAAGAAGTGCTACGACGAGGTCCTCAAGACCGCGTCCAGCGCTGCTGGTAAGGTCACCGTGAAGTTCACGGTCAAGGCTGAGACCGGCGTCCTCTCGGACGTCGCTATCGACGCTGCTGGCACCACCGCCCCCGAGGCCGTCTCTGCTTGCGTGACCACCGCCATCGCCGGCCTGACGCTCGCGCCCCCCGACAACAATGACGGGATCGCGACCTACGTTTGGGACTTCCAGGTTGGTGCGGCTCCGGCCGTCGCTGCCAAGAAGTAATCGAACCGGCACACCGCTCCGTTTTTTGGAGCCTTCGAAAGCTCTGCGCCCCTCGGGACGTGGGGCTTTCGCCGTTGTGGGAAGTTGTCCCGTTGGCGCGGACTCTGATACGGCCGCAGGTGCAGCCATGCCCCAACCTGGGTCTTCCCCTCACCGTCAGAGCCGGCGCTCCGCCTTCGGGGTTGTCGCGGCCCTGCTGCTGACCAGCTGTCCCGAGCATGGCGCCTTGGGTACAGTCACGGGCGAGAGCATCGCCGCTGGCCCCGTGCGGGGCCTCACGGCCTGGGTCTCGACTCACTTTGCCCGCGGGCGGCGTGCTGGTCACGACGCCCCAGCAAAGGTCCTGCTCGCAGGGCGGGTGGGCCGAAGTCCCTCCAAGGACAGCGCCGCGTCCCTCACCAGGCCTGGAGCGACGGACGGCAGCACGAAACGCAGCGCGCGACGCGAGCTTGGCGCCGCCGAGCCAGGCGCGACCCACGAGCTGTCCAATAGTGAGCCCGTGCTGATCGCGATCGGGCGCGAGACTTGGGTCTATGATCTGCCGCGTCCAGGCTCGCGTAAGATCGGGTACCTCCGATTCGGCGCGATGGTGGCTCGCGATCGCGACCCAGTTGGCGATGAGGAGTGCCCGGGTGGGTGGTATCGCATTGTGCCGGAGGGTTACGTCTGCAACAACGGACGTTCGTCAACGCTCGATCTCGAGCACCCTCTCGCCAGCTTCGCTCGACGGCGCCCAGACCGCTTCGAGGGCCTGCCGTACGCCTACGGCGTTCCGCGCGGCATCGCTCCACTGCAGTTCAGTCGACTCCCGAGCGAACAGGAATTGAAGGGCGAAGGCGAGTGGGTCTCGGATGCGCGCGCGCGCGCCGATTGGCTGCGCTGGCCTGCTGAGAGCGCGCCTGCCTGGCTGCGTACCGTCCCGAATGCTTACGGCTACCCGCGCCAGCGTGGCGTGCTCAACCTCGGTCGAGCCAAGGCGCGCAGTGCATTTTCCCTGCTGGGTCTGTACGACGCCGATGGGCGCGTGTTTGGGTTGACGACGGATCTCTCACTGGTGCTCGTCGAGCGGCTGCGCCCGATTGAGCCGAGCCGTTTTCACGGACTCGCGCTCGAGGGGGGACAGACCTTGCCAGTCGCGTTCGTAATGGCGCACAACGCTAGGCTTTTTCAGGGCGATCCGAGCGGTGGCAAGCTGACGCCCGGGCGCACGCTCGGGCATCGTGAGGCGGTCGCGGTGACGGGACGTCGGCTGAACGCGCTCGGCTCCAACTGGCTCGAGACGCGTAGCGGTGACTGGCTACGCGATGAGCGGCTGGTGGTCGCGGAGACCCCCGAGCATTGGCCTGCATTCGCGACCCAGGGGCGCTCGTGGCTCGATGTCTCGATCTCACATCAAACCCTGACAGCCTACGAGGGGACGCGGCCCGTGTACGTGACGCTCGTGTCCACGGGCGCCGCGGGACTGGCGGATCACAAGACCACCACGGCGACCAAGCGTGGCACCTTCGCGATCCACACCAAGCATGTCACGGTGGGAATGGACGGCGAAAAGCCGGGCGAAGAGTTCGATCTGAAGGACGTCCCCTACGTTCAATACTTCACCGAGGGCTACGCTCTGCACGCTGCCTTCTGGCACGATGATTTCGGCCGTCCGCGCTCGCATGGTTGCGTGAACCTGGCTCCGATCGACGCGCGCTGGCTGTTTCATTTCACGAGTCCCGGAGTGCCCCAGCGTTGGCACGGCGCGCTCAGCCGCCGCGACGGGACGATCGTGGAGGTGCACCCCTAATTTGGGGCGCACCTCGACGGCAGCGCTGATGCAAATCCGGCCTCAGCGGAGACTTACTTCCCGAGGGCCGCGATCGCGATCAAGTACCAGCTGGAGTGGGGGAGCCACTGCTCGCTCCAGCGCCAATTCTGCCAAGCGTTGGTCGGTTCGGTGCTGCTCGTCAACCACTGCAGCCCGGTTCCGTTGATCTTCGTTTCCGCGCCGGTAATACCATTGGAGATGCCCCCGTCCAAGGGCTGCGCCTCGGCCGCGCCACCCTTGTACGGCGGCGGGTTGTTACGACCAAAGCCTTTGAGGAAGCACAGATCCTTGGGGTTTTTACCGAGTACCCAATCGAGCTGATCCTCGGCATAGCCCGCTAGGCTCGGGGAGACCCCCAGCGGTTCGGTCGTCGCGGAGGCCAAGGCGCGTCCGCCAATCAGAGCCGCTGCGGCCAGCGACGCGAGTCGCGCATTTTCACCCTGCCACCAGTAGCCGCTCTCATTGTCGTGAGGAATGAAGAAGCCATCGGTCTGAGCACCACCGGCACCGGTGTTGAAGGTCTGCCGTGCGTAGCCGAAGGGATTGGTAACCGCGCTCGTCACCGCCACGAGGTAGTCGAGGTGTTTGCGAATCGCGGCCTTAGCGGCAGTACGCGCGGCCGCGTCCGTCTCAACCTCAAGGTAGCGTGCGAGCGCCACCACGGGCAATCCCGCGTCGGAGGCATGCCAGAAGGGACGCCCGGCCGCATTGGAATTGAAGTAACCGCGCGGCGTCACGCGTGCTTCGAGCTGGGTCGCCCGCTTGCGCGCGGCGGGGAGATACGCGGCCTTCGCGGTGGTGGCAAAGAGCTCACTGGCGGCGAGCAGCGCCGCATAGTCATCGATGACGTTCTCGACCTGATCGTCGCAGTAATTTGCACCGTTGGTTTCCAGATGGGCAAAGGCCTTCTCAGCGCCATCCTTATATTGTTGAGCCGTAAACGCCCCTGCCGTGCCCCAGCGTGCGACGCGCGCGAGCGCCGCGATGGCCAGGCCGCCGCCTTCGCGATACGCAGCCTGATACGCCGTCGTCTTGACACCACTCTGGCCGCTGAAGGTACAGATTTCGCGGTTCCCAACGTTGCCCGACCAACCATCGAACACACCGATGTAGAAGTATCCCGCGTCGTCGAGCACGCGCAGCAGGTAGTCAGCTCCCCAGCGCGCTTCATCCTTTAGCGCGGCGTCGAGACCAAGACCTGCGACTAAGGTTGGCGCGTCATCAGCGACGGATGCGAGCGCCCAGGCGGTCAGCGGGATCTGCTGCGGATTCAGGTAATTGGCGTAGCTGAGGTGCGAGAGGTATTTGGAGCTATCCCCCGAGGCGTCGTACCAACCGCCTTGAACGTTGTGCTTCGTGGCGGCGCCGTAAAAGGGGACCGCCGCATCGGCGTCCCAGACCGCCTTGTCGTCTGCACGTGAATTCTTGAAATAACCGAGCACCGCTGTCGCGGTCTTCGTGAAGTGCACCGACTGGGCTACGGTAAACGCTGGCGTATTAGCGCCATTGACCCGTAGGAGATAGTCACCGGGGCGTGTCAGCGCCGAGAAATCCGCCGTGTAGTAGCGAGGGCCCCCGCTCCAACTCGTGAATCCAGTGCGCTCGCGGAGCGTTCCACTGAGGTAGACCTTGGAGTCGCTCGCCGACACCAGCTGAAAGCGGGAAATCGTGGCACTGGCTTGGACCACAGCGTGCTTGGGCGCACGGAGTTCATACCCAATATGCGAGATGTGTACCTGCGCGTTGGCGGCCGGATCCTCGACCGCCATGGGCGGCTCCTTGAGCGGTCCGGTGCCACCAATCGTTCCGCCTGTCGCGCTGCCACCCGTCGTGGTGCCACCCGTCGTTCCGCCGGCTGCGCTGCCACCCGTCGCGCTGCCACCCGTCGCGCTGCCTCCCTTGTGCGTGCCGCCCGTCGCGGTCGCTCCGGCGGCTGATGCTCCAGGTGCGGCAGCGGAGTCCGATGAACCGCAGGCGACTGGGGAGAGAGAAATGATGAGAGCTACGCCAAGGGAAGAACGCATCGATAGCCTCCGACTGGGAACGTTTCCGACGGGCTATTATGACCATTTTTGGGGCGTTGCGCCGCTGCATTTCCGGTCCGAGCTCCGACGCGCCCCGATCGCGCTAGCCTCGCCTGTGTATGCCTCGCTCCTACGTCGTCGTTGACGCCACCATGCCGCTCGACCAAACCACGTTGGTTTGGCCAGGGGACGCACAGTTCTCGCGCAAGCTCACGGCGTCGCACGCGGCGGGGGATGGGGTGGAGGTCTCTCGACTGGAGCTCAGCAGTCATCACGGCAGCCACGTGGATGCGCCAAGTCACTTCCTCCCGCAGGGAGAAGGGCTCGAAGTCTACCCGCTTGAGCTGCTGTGGGGTCCCTGCCTGATTGTCGACCTTCCGAACGAGGGGGAGCAGATCTCTGCCGAGCAGCTGGCACGTGCCGTTGACACTCGCCGTCCCGAGCGACTCCTGCTACGCACGGAAAACAGTCGTCAGCGGCGGTTGAGCTGCTCGGAGTTTGTGCGCGACTACGTCGCGCTTAGCGAGGGAGCGGCAACCTGGTTGGTTGAACGGGGTGTGCGGCTCGTCGGAATCGACGCCCTGTCGATTGCGCCGTTTAGCGATCCTTTGCCTGTGCACCAGCGCTTGCTCGGGGCAGGGCTGTTGATCGTTGAAGGGCTCTTGCTCGAGGCTGTGACAGCGGGGGAGTGGGAGCTCTGCTGCGCGCCTTTGCGCCTCGTCAATGCCGACGGTGCTCCAGCTCGCGTGTTGCTGCGACGCGCCGCGGATTGAGCAGGGAGCGATGTCCCCGTGGAGTGCGCACGCGTCTGAGCAGGCCTAGCGTGAGCGCTTCATGCTCGCGACCAATTCGAGCGCGGCGAGCAGCTCTTCACGCCGATAGGGCTTGGGAAGTCGTGCATCGAACCCGTACTTGGTCGGGTTTGCGAGAACGGGATCCTCGGCGTAGCCGCTGCTGACAATCGACCGAAGCTCCTGATCCTGCTCACGGATACGCAGCATGAGTTCACACCCGCCGGGGCCACCGGGCAAGGTAAGATCCAGGATAACCAGGGAGAAGCGGGCACTCGTGCCATACGCTGCTTGCCAGAGGTCCCAAGCCTCGGTCGCGGTCGAGCTGGTGACTACCTCATATCCGAGGGGCTCAAGCATCTGCACCAGCAGTCGTTGCAAGTACTCCTCATCATCGAGCACGAGCACGCGCCCGGCACCGCGATGGGTTGACGGAGCCGTCGAGATGCGTGGAGGGAGAGCGGCGCGGGTCGACGGCAACAGCACGCGAAAAGTGGCCCCGTGGCCCGGTTCACTCTCGACCAGGATCGTTCCAAAATGCCTCCGCATGATGGAGAGTGACGAGACCAATCCGAGTCCGCAGCCTCGGGATTTGGTGGTAAAAAACGGGTCAAATATCCGCGCCTGGAGCGCCGGGGAAATGCCGGGTCCGTGGTCGGTGAAGACAAACTCGACGTAGCGTCCGGCAGCAAGTCCAGGGAGCTGCAGCGCCTCAAGCTCGCGATTGCGAGCAGTGATCTGCAGCTGGCCACCGCCGCTCATGGCCTCGACCGCGTTGAGCAGGAGGTTCTGAAAGACCTGACTCAGTTGAGCGGCGTCGTAGTCGCAGGCGTCGAGCGATGGCTCGAGCTCAAGCTTGAGTGACACCGAGGAGCCGCTGAGCACGAAGCGTGCGGTGCTTTCGAGCACGAGATCGACGCGATCCAGCTCGCGGATCGGGCTGCCACCCCGACTGAACGTCAACAGTTGCTGCGTGATGCCACGCGCACGCCCAAACACCGCAAGGGCTTCGCTCAGCAGCTCGACGACCTCGGGTTCGTGGCTGGCTTCCCGGGCAAGATCGACGAAACCAAACAGTCCTCCAAGCAGATTGTTAAAGTCGTGCGCAATGCCCCCAGCCAGAACACCGAGGCTCTCAAGCCGTTCGAGCTTCTGCAGCTGATCGAGCAGCGCCAGTCGCTCCTGTTCGGCGTGGCGGCGTTCGGTGACATCGCGCGCGGTTCCTGCAGTTCCGCATACGCGACCCAGCGCATCGAAGATGGGGTTCTTATGGGTTTCATGCCAGGTTTCCCCGGCGGGCCCGACGATGACCTCCTCGACGGCCAAGGGTATTCCGAGGCGCATCACCCGGAGATCGTCTTCGCGGTATTTATTGGCGAGCTCGGGCGGCCAATACTCGGCGTCGGTGTGACCGACGAGCTCTCCGACCGTCCTTCCCGCCATTTGAGCAAACGGGGCGTTGACGGCGAGAAACCGACCCTCGGCGTCCTTCAGCCAGGCGCTAAAGGGCAGACTGTCGAGCAGCGCCCGCTGTTGTGACTGCACGTCGTGCAGGGCGGCGAGGTGTTCAGACTCGTCGGCGAGTTCGGTAACCAACGCCACGAGCCCGCTCGGGGTTGCGGCGCGGAACGGAGCACCACAGATCTGCAGCGCGGTCGTGGTTCCGTGCTCGCCGTGGAGCGTCCAGCAAAAGCTCGCTGGAGCGACGAGCAGCCCCTGCCAGTTGAGCTTGGCCCTGACCGGATCGGCGCTCAGGTCACTCAGTGAGCGTCCGAGCAGCGTCTCGCGGGACGCGCCGACGAGCCGAGCGAAGTTGCGGTTGACGCCGACCAGCGTTAACTCGCGATCCAACCAAACGAGGCCCGCCGGAAGTGACTCCAGGAGGGTATTGTAGTCGGTTTGAGCAAGCGGGCCGGTGGCCGTCAACATGGGGTTCGCCAGAGAATCCTAAGCGGAGTCTCTGTGAACTCCGACCCAAATTCAAGCGCCGGGTGGTCGTTGACGGTACCGAACTACCGATCTTCGGGACTTCTCAGTGCTCGTGCGGATGGTCGTGTGCGTCGTGTCCACACATTTTTTCGGGGAACACCTGCAGTGTCTCGCCCGCCAGGGCCAGCTTGCCGCGCGACTCGAGGAACCCCAGGAGCTCGTCCAGCGACATCCCGTTGCGTGAACAGGTGTGATAGCGCGCGTCGGGGCCGTGAGCCTCGGTTGCCCAGGACACCAGCGCGGCGCGATTCACCGTGCCGCCTGCCGCCACGAGGTAGTTGAGAACATCATGCCCGTGAACTGTGGTGTCCGTCATGTCCGCGACCGTAGCAGGTCCCTACCGGACGTACCTCTCACCACCTGACGGATGACAGGTGCGCATTCCTTTCGCGCGACGGGCTACAGCTTGCCGAGTCCGAGGCTGCGCGAGACAGCACCCGACCAGCGTGCTCGTGCGTTGAGTCGGAATTCGTTATCCCTGGTGGGTTCAAAGGTTCGCGCTGCCGCTTCGCCGACGTGAGGTTCGGATTGGGCCAATGCATTGGGAACGCCGACGGCTTCGTCGGGTGACCAGAAGCCGACGGCATAGGCCGCAGCGCGCGCGGCCCCGAGCGCGGTGCTCTCCTGCATCGCGGAGCGCTGCACGCGATAGCCAAGGAGATCGGCCTGGCACTGAAGAAAGAGATTGTTTCGACTCATCGCGCCATCCACGCGCACTGTGTCGGGCTGGTAGCCTCCCTCCTCCGCCATGATGTCGAGTACTTCTGCGGTTTGCATGGCGACACCCTCGAGCGTTGCTCGCGCGACGTGCGCCTTGGTCGTGTGCTGGGTCAAGCCGAGCAGAACTCCGCGTGCGTCATCGCGCCAATGCGGCGCAAAGAGTCCACCGAAGGCGGGCACGAACGTCACGCCGCCGGCATCCTTCACTGAGGCAGCCAGGGGTTCCAGTTCCGCTATCGACCCAATCAAGCCGAGCCCATCACGCAGCCACCTCACGGCCGCACCGGCGATCGCGACCGAGCCCTCGAGCGCGTACTGCGCCGGATTGTTCCCGAATTGATAGGCTAGCGTGGTCAGGAGCCCGTGACGCGAGACTACTGGTGCAGCGCCTGTGTGCAGCATCGCAAATCCGCCGGTGCCGTAGGTATTCTTGAGCTGGCCTGGTCGGAGACAACCCTGTCCCACGAGCGCGGCTTGCTGATCGCCGAGTAGGCCCGTCAGTGGCACTCCCGGCAGTAGGGTTTTGCACAGCGCGATCACGCCGCTTGACGCCACCACTTCGGGCATGAGACCCGCGTCGAGCGAAAACGTGTCGAGTAGCGTTTGGCTCCACTCGAGGCGCTGGATATCAAACAGCTGAGTGCGACTCGCATTGGTCACGTCAGTGACGTGTCGCCCCGTCAGTCGGTACGCCAACCAGCTGTCGATCGTGCCGAGCGCAAGCTCGCCACGCCGGGCGCGAGCCGCCAACTCAGGATGCTCTCTCAGCCACCAGTGGAGTTTTGAGGCACTGAAATAGGTCGAGATCGGCAGGCCCGTGAGGGGACGAAAGCCATCCTTGCCGTGGACCGCAGCGAGCTCAGCGCAAAGCTCCGCGGTGCGCGTGTCTTGCCAGACGAGGGCAGGAGAGAGGGGCTGGTGAGTGGCGCGGTCCCAGATAAGGCAGGTTTCGCGTTGGTTGGCGACGCCGAGCGCCACCACGTCCCGCGCCGAACGACCGGCGGCACCGAGGGCCTCGAGCACGGTCTCTTGGACCTGTTGCCAGAGCTCATTGGCGTCATGCTCCACCCAGCCGGGTTGCTGGAAGCTCTGCGTCACCTGGCGTGCCGACTGCCCGACTACGCGCTCGGCCTGATCGAACACCAGGCAACGGGTGCTGGTGGTTCCCTGATCGATCGCGACGATGACGCTCATGGTTGGCGAGTCTAATCGGGTCGCACGCCAGAACCCAAGCGTTGCACGTGGTCGCTTCTCCCGCCCCCGCCCCCGCGCCTACGAGGCTAGCGTACCCAGCCGTGCCGATCGCGGCGCGAGTTGAGCCAGCTCTCGCGTTCCGCCAGGTTCTCGAAGACGAAGACGCGAAAGGGGCTCACTCCCTGGCCGAGCGCGCTGCGGGCGTTGACTTCGAGCTGACTGGCGTCGATCACGACGGCGGGAGCGCTGTTGCACGAGCAGAGTTCGATGCCGTAGCCATCCCCACCGCCCGCCAGTTGACGGTCCACGAGTTTTCCAGGGAGAGCCCCGAGCGTCAGAAGGAAATAGCTGTGCACGAGCCAACGCCCATACGGTCACGTTCACCTCGGCTGAAGGGCGGGGCAGGCGATCGTGGTGGTTCGGGGGACCACAGTGATCTGTCGCGGCGTGCTGACCAGTGAAAAATGCACAAGTTGGCAGCGGGCGGGCAGCCGGACTGCACATCAAGTGCAGCGGAGGGGTCCGACTTGCGCAAGTTGGGAGCCTCGGCGACCCCAACAGAGGCCACTCCGGGGTGGGCGACCTCACAGGAGCCACACCGGGGGCCGCAGACCTGTTGGCACCATTCTTGTAACTACAAGGATAGCAATGCTCCCACGACCCCGAGTGCCCTCGATCGATATCAAGATGTCTGAGGCCCCGACGTCTCACACGCGTCCGACCGAGCAGGGTGACCTTCTCCCCACGGGTGGCGCGCCCGCTCGTGTTTGCGTCGACTGCCGCGCGTCCGCACCCGAGACGGACACGAACTACACGCTCATCAGCTCGCAACATGGCTGGCGCCTCACGCGCGACCAGAGTCCCGATAGGCCCGGAGTCATGGTGTGGCGCTGTCCCGAATGTTGGCAGCGACACAAGCAACGCCCCAAGTGATGCGCGCCGCGGTGAGATGCGCGCCGACATTTTGCGACGGCGAGTGATGCACGCGGTGAGGGATGCGGTGACGCTTTGCGATGGTGAGCAAGGCGTGCCACGACGAGATGCGCGCGGTGAGGGATGCGCTGACGCTTTGCGATGGTGCGTTATGCGTGCCCCAACGAGATGCGCGCTGACGCTCTGCGATGGCGAGGGATGCGCGCGGTGCGGTGAGGGACGCGCTAACGTGAGCGTCGAGGCATTGTCGACGTCTCCGGGCGACTTGTTTTTGTTTCCGCGGAAGCGGCTTGCGCGAGGCGGCGCTCGTGCGACGCCGCTCGTCAGGAGGTCCGGTGAGCGCTCAGCGAAATCCAGTCGCGTTTGCCTGGTTTCTTGTCGAACAGGCGCTGGGGCTTGTTTCTATTGGCGCTCCATTGTACGACCTCGCTGCGCGAGGTTCTGCCCTGTCCAACCCTCCGCCGAGCTTCCGCGCTGAGGCTTGACTCAGTCCACCAAGTCTCGATCTCGGGCGGTAAGGGAGCAGAACTATGAGCCGATCGTTGCGTGCCACTGTGATTCTTGGGTCCGTGATTGCCGTGGTGGGCTGCGCTGGGAGCACCGCCAGTGACGCTGGTTCAGGCGGCGCGGAAGCAGCGACCGCGACCGGTGGCCGCACCTCAACCGGCGCGGTCAGCTCGACAGGCGGGGTTTCGGAGTCCCCTTGTCCGGCGGGCACTGAGCGGTGCATTTGCTACGGCAATGGCACCTGCAATGCTGGCCTGGTCCGCGGCTCGAACCTGTGTGTCGCACTCGGCGCAGACGGTGGTGCCACTGGTTTTGGCGGTGCAGGCGGTAACGCAACGGGAGGCACCGCAACGGGTGGCTCCGCAACGGGTGGCGGCGGCAGCGTTCTATGCGTGAAGGGCGCGGCGGCAGCGTTCTATGCGTGAAGGGAGCGGCGTTCAAATCCGCCACGCTGGTGGACGATTTCGAGGATCGCGATAGCAAGGTGCTCGGCGATGACTCGCGTGGCGGTTACTGGGTCATTCTGAACGACAATGCAGCGCACCTGGCGGTGTCCGGAAAGCAGACTCCGGCGCCCATCTTCGATGCCTATCTGCCCGAGGCCGTCACCGGCGAGCCTGGCAACACCTTTGCCTTCCACTCAACGGGCGACGCACTCTTCACCAGCTTTGGTGCCGGGGTTAGCGTCTCATTCGTGGACGGCGGTCAGCTCTGGAAGTGCCCATACGATCTCACGTCGGCTTAAGGGATCTCCTTCAGGTACAAGAGCAACGTCCCGGTCACCCTTAAGGTGCCGACGCGCGAGACGATTGCGGACACGGCCTATGGCGAGTGCACGGCGGGCAACGCCTGCTTCAACCAGTACTCGGTGACCGTACCCGCCGCCGCCGCTTGGACCGTGGCGACCGTGAAGTTCGCGGAACTGGCGGTAAACCCAACCTGGGGCTGGGGCATCGGCGGCGCGCCGCCGGCGCCGGTTTTCAACAAGGCGTCCGTGACCGAGCTCCAGTGGTGGATCAACAAATCGACGCCTTTCGACCTCTGGCTCGACGACCTCAGGATCGTACCGTAATGGGCGAACAAATCGGACAGGTTGGAGGGCCGTGACGCGGCTTGGGTAACTGACCCGCTTGGGTCGGCAGCTGCGTCTTCGTCTGGGTACCGCTTTCGACTACCATTCAATCTCGCATGCGCTGTATATCCTGGCTATTTGCAATCTCGACGTGTCTGGCCTGTGGAAGCACGCAGCTCCATGAGCTATCAGCGAACCCACGGGTTACATCACCGGGTTCAACGCATCATCCCCTGGCCAGTGTCGCGCGCTCGTCGTCCCTGGTTGCAAGGGCTGCGCCTGCCAACACTCAGCCGACGAACAGCACGCACGAAGAGTCGGTCACACCCGAGGGCGGTCGGTGCGGCGGCGCCTCGTGTTCCCCACATCGAAGCGAGAGCTCCGGCGAGCGCCCGGGCACCAGCGAAAAGATCCGAGCAAGACTGCCACCAGGCCGCGACTCAAGTGCCCGCGTCAAGTCCATTCGACGCCGCATGCAACACGGTCAACGGGCACTGCAAGTGTCCGTGGTTCACTGCATTCTTCGACGTCGGTGCGGGGGCATCCGACTCAGATGCCAGAGCGTCTCTGCTCCAGGCTGGCGCCTTCACCGGCGCGCTCACCGAGGCATTGATAGCGTTGTCAGGTTGTACGGGGTACCTCGCCAACTACGGTGGAGCCGTGCTGGTGCGCAGGACGGGACAAGGCTGGCTCCCAATTGCGTACCACGAAGGATTTCTTCCCCTTTCCTGCACGAGTCACCGTGGCGCGGACGGCCTTGAGCGGCTTGCGTGCTTAGAGAGCTACGGACAGAACCAAGGATCCTATGCCAGCAGTGCGACCGTCGTCGACTTCGTCGAGCGTCGCTACGGCACCCTGTTTTACTCGACGTGCGAAGACGGGCGCGACGTCCGCTCCGTCAGGTGGCGGACCTCGGACCCCTTCGCTCTCGACGTCGAGGTTGTCATCGATCACGGCATGCGTCGCGAGAATTCTGGACTGTCGTGCGAGACGGTTGGGGGGAAGCGGCGCAGTTCCGTACTCTCGTACACCCCACAGTTGGATGGCTACGCACCCAACGAACGCTCAGCCAAACTGCTGCAAAAACTGGCGGATCCGCCGGAGCTCGATCCCAAGGTAAGGTCAGTGCTTGCAGCGAAGCCACCGGAGGTTCTCCCGGATCAGCTGCGACCAAAGCGTGAGCCTCTTGAGCTCACGGACGTCTGCCCGTGCACGCCGTGACGTAACGCCGCTCGCGATTCTGCGCGGCAGCAGGGAGCCGCACTTCGTCCGAGGTTGAGAGTCCCGTCTTAGGGCTGTCTTCTTCAAGAAAATTCGGAGCTCCGCCACCGACGGACGCTGGAGCGTCGTCGTGTCTAGTCGGAAAAAGAGGGGCGCTTTTCTCACTCATCGTATTTCGTTCACGCCACGGTGGCGTCTGAGGAAAGTCCGCCTTCGTATTGGTGCAGTCTCTGCAGTCGTTGGATTGTGCGTGTCGTGGTTGACGAGGCCGTCATCGGCGAGCTGGGCAGAAAATACGCGTTCCATTCAAAGGATGGCGCGCCGCCCGCGTGTCCGGCGGCGCGTCGCAACGGCGGCCACAACCAGCGATAGCAGTCCTGCCAGGGGATTGAAGGGGCCCGGGGTCATGCGGCATCCGCAGCCCGAGTCCGCTTGGTCTGCAGTGGCAGCGCCTCCCGAAGCCACCCCCGCTCCTCCGCCATTGGCTTTGCCGGCAGTGCCCGCTGTGGCATTGCTGCCTCCTGCTCCGCCTGCTGCCGCGCCAAGACCTCCCACCCCACTGCCCGCCGCACCAGCGCTCCCGCCTCCCGCATTGCCTCCGCTGCTCACCAGCGTGGCCTCGGCGAAGGCTCGCTGCACGCCGTAGTAGGCGGGCTTCGGATTGCCGCTCTCGTCGAAGAGCACAGCGTTTTCCCCCTTGAGCCAACCGGAGTCCTGGTTGTCACGCGTGCCCCAAACAAAGATCCCGTTCACGCCCCCTTCGAGCGCCGCCTTCACGTAGTGGTAGTAGTACTCTCCTTGCGTCTGGGCGAGCGTGTCGTTCCAGGTCTTTGCATTGTCGTTCTGCTGCGCATCTAGCTCGGTTACGTAGACAGCAAGCCCGAGAGCTCGATAGCGTTTGACGCTATCTGTGAGCTTGCTCCACGTCACGGGGTTAGTCATGTTGAAGTGGCCTTGAAGGCCAACTGCCGTTAGAGGCGTGCCCTTGGCCTGTAGATGACGCACCAGCTGGTAAAATGCCTTGGTCTTGCTGGCACTGTTGTTCCACTGGTTCTCAATGCCATCGTTGTCGTAGTCGCGCAGTTCAAGACCAGCAGCGGAGTGCTGCCGTGCATACTCGAATGCCTTGCGGACGTAGACGGGGACCTGATCAAAAACCCGCTCGCTGCCCGTGAGCCCTGAGGCGTCAGGCTCATAGCCCAACTCAAGGAACTTGGAGGCCTCCCAACCGGTTCCCTTCCAGTCGAGCGCCTCGTTGACCAGGTTCCACGAACTCACCTTCTGGGCTTGAGGCTAGCTCATCGTGTCACCGATGAGTTCCGCCAATAGCTGTTCCAAAGTGGCCTGATCCCAGGTGCCGGACTTCACCCAGTCGGGAAGATACTGATTCGGTCCGACGAACATGTGCATCACCGATGGCACACCGAGACCGTCAAAGAAGTCGGCGTTGACCCCCAGAGTCGGTAGGTTGTAGGAGCCCCGCACGGGCCAGCCACCCCAGGCCGGGTAGTGGGTGAACTGGCCGGCGTTGCATTCTCGCTCCAAAATACTGTGATCGAGCGCAGAGACACCGCTGTCTGTGCGCAGGCCGAACCACACCGACGCCGCCAGATCCTTGATTCGCGCCGCTGTGGGGAGGCTCTGCGCCGAGACTGCCGGGGACACCCCCAGACAGCAGAGCACGAGCGCGGTGGATAGCAACGAACGGAACTGACCTATGAAGCGGCGCTGGCGCATGCTTGTAATTCTCCCACGGTTGCGGCATCCAAGTGACGCTACTGTCTGAGGGAAATGCTTGGTATTCACGCCGATTCTTTCGGTGACGGAGACACTGAGCCAAGGCGGGCAGACGCGAGCCCCGGGCGGGGAACCGCGTTGGCGAGGGTAGGTCAATCTGTCAGAGGGCGCCCTTACGGCGTTTGCGCGGATGGCCTCGTTCCGGCTTTTGCTGGCAGCGGCGTGGTGACGACGTGACGGCGAGACGGCGTCTGAATCTACGTGCCGAGCTCGCGCAGAGCCACGCTGGTCACGCCGCCGCAAGGCCCATCTGGCCGTGCTTTGTCATCTCGTCCATCAGCTTCCTCACCTGCGCGTCCGTCGTTCTCACCGGCCTACAGTCCGCCTTTCCGCGGACCAGAGCGATAGACGATCAGCGCGCCCTAGGATGGGGCGATGTAATTGTTGTCGGTGGGGAGGTGTAATTGTCGCTCAGCCCGCAGGCACCACCGGGGCGCGAATGAGGTCATTTTGCGGCGCTCGCTCGGAGCGCGAGCCGTTTTCGGCCGTGGCTGCACCAGTACGCATGGCTCCCTCGATGTCTTCGCGTTTCGCTCCGGTAAAAACGCTGTTTGCACTGATTCTCGTGGCCGCAGCAGGCGCCTGCGCTGACAGCGGCAGTACAGCCCAGCCCAGCACTGGGAGCGTAATCAGCAGCCAGTCCGGGTCTTTCAGCGGAGCTGGGGCCGTTGACTCGCGCAGTGGCGCAGGTGGGCTTGCAGTTGCGATGAGTGGCGGCGCCTCGTCCGGAAAGGGAGGTGCGCCCCCGAGCTCCGCTGGAGCCAACGGAGCTGGAACCACGGGCACGGCCGGGAGTTTATCAACACCGAGCGACGTACCAGTCGTCCTCCCTGGATGGACCCTGCTCTGGCATGACGAGTACTCGGGCGGCAGCTTCGACGCCGCCGCCCGCAATCAGTCCCAGCCACTCGGGTACTATGTGTACTGGTCCAACATCGGAGCCGACTGTTGGTGGAACGGGCAGGACGGCGTCTCCATTCACGACGGGCTTGCCAGCCTGAGCATGACGAACAATCCGGTCTCGCAAAATGGGAAGACCTACCATTACACCGCGGGCGGGGTGACGGCGAAGGTACTGGTCCACTACGGACGGTGGATCATTCGCGCAAAGTTCGCCGTTGGAAGTGGGCAGCAGACGTACCTGTCGCTTTGGGAGGTGGAGCCCAACCCCAACAATGCTCCACCGGAAATCGACTTCGCGGAGCTTGCCGGGAATCGCCCGAACGAGATGGTCTTCGTGCAGCACTATGGCGCACCGAAGGCCGGTGGCGGCTACACGTACGAGTACCAGAACAACGACATCCACAAGGAAACCGGAACCTGGAACAGTTGGCACGAATACGACGTAGCCATCGCACCATCGGCTTCCGGATCAGGCGAAACAGTCACGTATCAGATTGATGGGCAGCCGATCTACACGACCGACAACAAGTATCCGGAGGTCAGCGCGTGGCGTCTGGCGATTGGCACCCTCGTCGAGGGAGATTGCACAGGATTTGCGGGCTGCCCCGACGCGAATACTCGTTTCCCGTCGTCACTCGACATTGACTACATCCGTGTTTACGAACTGGGACAGTGAGCGGCTCGCCGCTGCTGGTTGAAGTAATGCTTCACGCAAAAAACGACAATGGGAGACAGAGAGTGATGCAATCCACCATTTTTCTCATCATCGCGTGCTGCACCGTCGTAGGTTGCAGTGATGGTGGTGCCGGCTCCGTACCTGGTGGCACCTTGCCGCGGACCGGGGTGGGCGGCGCTGCGAGCACCAGTTTCGCGGGAGCACCCCACGCGGGCGCGGCGCCAGCGGGTGTAGGAAAGGCCCAGTCGGGCGGCGCAGGCCTGGGCGGTGGTTCGTCGGGTAGCGCCGCTAATCCTGGGGGAGCAGGTGCTAGCGCGGGCGGTACCACTGGCGGCGCCAATCAGGGCGGCACCGGCGGCGCAGGCGCGCCTCCGACCGGCGGTGCCGCGGGAGGCGGAGGAACGGTCACCAACCTGACTGTCGGTTGTGCCAACAACCCCATGCCGAGTGGACCCACGGGCACGTGGAACCTGACATTCTGTGATGAGTTCAGCGGCACCGCAGTGGATCAGAACAAGTGGAGCGTCAACTGGGGCAACGGCAAGGGAGATTCGTGGACCAAGGTGAGTTGGTCACAGGAGATAATGTCCACCGAGAACCTCCAATTCCCTGGCGACGGGGCGTTGCACGTCGTCGCGGAACAGCGCAATGGCACCTGGTACTCGGGCGCCGTCCAGACGTCCGCGACCTTCACCCAGACCTATGGCGCCTATGAGGCCAGGCTCAAAACGGCCCCAGGTTTCGGATACCTGAGCGCGTTCTGGCTCGCTTCGGACGGAACCTGGCCCCCCGAGATTGACATCGACGAGACGCTGGGCAAGGAACCCAACACCGCCTACTACCACACGCACTACAATGCGAACAACGATTCCCACGCCGACACGTTCACCGGATCAGATCTCACCGCTGACTTCCACACCTACGGGGTGTCCTGGGACGTCACCAATATTAGGTTCTACTTTGACGGGCAGTTGAAGGCGACCCATGCCAACACCGACACCGGCGACGGCCACGCCTGCAAGCTACCGATGTTCATCTTGCTGAACATCCACATCGGCAACGACTGGGCAGGGCACCCGACCAGCACCCCGCGTGGCGACATGGTGGTGGACTACGTTCGCGCCTGGAAGGGGGGCTGAGCGCTGGCTTCTTCGCGGGGAAGCTCCCCTTCATTTTCGATTGTCGCGATGCTGCTGGCTACCAGTGCAACCAGCTGTGGGTCCTCCGCCACAACGGATGCCAATGAGGCGGGCTCCGATGGAGGTATTGGAGATGGGTCGAGCGCCGGTGCTCGACCCAACGACGTCAAGCCAGCGGCCCCTGGACCGGCAGATATCGGTGTGACATTTGCTAACAGCTCGCCGTACTCGGTACCAAAGGGGACCACCATTGTTAGCGTGCCCCTGCTCCTCCAGAACGCCGGTCCTGGCACTGCGCAAGGAGTGAAAGTGTCGCTGAGTCTGCCTTCAGAATTGGCGCACGTGGCAATTTCCGGACTGCCCTCGGGTGCTTCTGCGGACTACGATAGGGTGTCAGGAGCTGTGACCTTTGCTGGACTCCCTGCCCTATGGAAAGCGCTCCAATCCTATCAGCTCACGGTGCAGTACCTGACTCCGACGGCAGGCGCTGTGAACCTTCGAGCTGCCATCTCGACGACGTCTGAACAGGGCTCCAATCAATTGCCGGACAAAGCCTCGCTAGCCGTAGGGGAGTTGTCCTACGACGCTCCGATTGTGATCACCAAGGGTGGAACCTATAGCGGCAATTGGAAGAGCACTTCGGCAACCACAGCCGCGGTGACCATCGCGACAACTGAGCCTGTGGTCATCGACGGTGCCAATATCGTCAGTAGCGGTGGTGCCATCAACGCGCCCTCTGGCGACTATCGACTGTCGGTCCGCAATGTAAATGCCAGTGCTTTTTATACAAATTCGGAAGGCATAGGAAAGGGCTATTTTCTCAATGCGGGAAACTTTACGGAAGTTCTTGTAGAGCACTGTTGGCTTGAGAATTTTGGCGGTGGCGTTCGGGTACTCGATTTTGGCGACGGGCTTAGTAAAATCGGTCAAAAACTTACCGTGCGATACGTGGAAATGCGCAATATTGACGGGCGAAAAAGCGATGGTGTCGACGGCTACGACACCAGCCTAGAGAACTCTGGCGCCAATGCTGTTGGATTGAACACGCTTTCGCAGGCGATAGTCGAGATCGCTTGGAACGAGATGCTCAACGAGGCAGGGAAATCGCGCACCGAAGATGCGATCAGTACCTACCAAAGCGGAGGAGTGGCGGGCACGCCGATTCGCATCCATGACAACTTCTTGCTGGGCAGCTACCCTCCAGATCCAGCTGTTGCGGTGGGCTTCACGGGCTGCATGATACAGATGGGTGATAACCCTGGCATGACGGACATGGGGTTCACAGAAGCGTACGACAATCAGGTCGTGGCCATTGATAACTGCGGAATCTCGATTTCGTCCGGCCATGACATGCACATTTACAACAATCGCGTTATTTCTGGACCCACCTCGCCGGAAGGTGTGCCTCTTAACGGATTGTACCGTAGCGGGGTTTCCATTTGGAATTACTACCACCACCCCAATTGGATGGAACCGGCCACCGCGGACCCGTTCTGGTACAACAATGACGTCCACGACAACGTCGTCAATGTCCTTGACGGAAACCAGAAGCCATCGGGGAACATGCTAGTCGATTACGACGCAACGACTACCAAGGACAACACGAACCCTTCAGGCCATCCAGCGACCGTTGCAGACATGCTCGATGAGTACAATCGCTGGCTGGTCAAGCGAGCAATGAGTCCGGAACCGTTGGGGCCGATCAAGTAAAACGCGCTCTTGCGGTGAATCGGTGAGTGTGAAATCGCCAGTCCTCGCGTGATGTAGTCCCGCGGGGTCGCACCTTGGGGGCGTCAACAGCGGTGCACCCGGTCCCCGGTTCCCGTGCGGATGCATGTCGCACCTGGAGTCGGGTCGGGTGGGCTGCAGCCCGCGGTGGTTCAGCGCGCCCTGCGAGCCAAGAAGGGCCTGATTCCCAACAGTCTCGCTTTGAGCGAGCCGTTTCTCCACCCTTGGTGCACAGTTATGGCGTGACGGCGCCGCACCTTCGACTGGTTACCCCCGAGCCGGGCCCTGATGTGGAGGCGGGCTCGCACTCCGAGTCCGGTGGCGTCCCGTCACGGATGCCGTCCCTCGACGAGCTCTACCGGTCCTACTCGCGGTACGTTGCCTGGTTCGCGGCTCGAATTCTGGGCCGCTCCGAGGACGTTGACGACGTGGTGCACGATGTGTTCGTGAGTGCCGCCGAGCAGCTCGGCGACATTCGCGAGCCGATGGCTATCAAGCGCTGGCTGGCGACCGTGACGGTTCGGCAGGCGCAGCGACGCCTTCAGCGCCGACGATGGCTCGTTCCGCTTGGCTTCGGCGAGTCTCTTGCCCACGATGACCTCAGCAGCCGCGAAGCCTCCCCCGAGGACCGAGCCCTCCTGTCGGAGGTTTACCGGCGCCTGGATCGGGTGCCGCCTGAAGTGCGGATAGCGTGGGTATTGCGCTACATGGAAGGGGAGAAGCTGGGGCAAGTGGCCGAGCTTTGTGGCTGCTCGCTGGCGGCAGTGAAGCGACGATTGAGCAAGGCCCACGATGCCATGAAGGATCTGGTCGATGTCCAATAACAACCAACCCGCCGTTGAGCGGGCGCGGAACGCTTTCGATCCCGGGTGGACTCCGGAGCGGTCCGCCAGCGTACGTGCGCGGTTGGCCCGAACCCTACAGCAGCGGAAGTCAAGGCCGATTTGGCATTGGGTTGGCTCGGCTGCGGCTGCGGCCGTGCTCCTAGTAGGCGTCGCTGCGGCGGTTCGCCTCGTGCCATCGGGTGAGGGCGCTGGCGAACGCGATCACTCCGCTGCTGCGCCGCTGGCGCAGCAGGAGATCCATCCGGGCCGCACCGTCCGTTTCGAGGACGGTTCCCTGGTCGAGCTTCTGGATCCGGCCACCTCGATACTGCCACGTGATTCGAAACCTGCGAGCGTGAGGGTCGTTCAGACGGGTGGCGCCGCGATGTATCGCGTAGCAAAGGTTCCGTACCAAGCATTTACGGTCTTGGTTGGCGTCGTGACGATCCAGGTCAGAGGCACCGTGTTCAGGGTGGTTCCCGTCCGGCGCGGCGCGCACGTCAGCGTGCATGAGGGGCGCGTGGCCGTGGTTATGGGCACACAGGAACGGGAGCTCGGTCCTGGCGAATCCGGGCTTTTCGACCCGGATGCGGATGCCCTGGCGGGCGCGAGCTCAAGCGCGCAAACCGAGGTTGCTCCAAACCCGAACGCAGCCTCTGGCCGCCCCTCCGCCGTCGACCTCGGCTGGCGCGAAATGGCACGAAAGGGGGACTACAAGGGGGCCTACGGGCTATTGAAGGAGTCGGGAATGAAGGTCGCGGACACCCCCGCGGAACTCATGCTCGCGGCCGACGCCGCGCGTTTGAGCGGACACCCCGGGGAAGCCGCGGTCCTGCTGGAGTCCGTGCTCCGACACGGGGCGAGTCCCCAAGCGGGCGTGGCTGCCTTCACACTGGGTCGGCTCTACCTTGACAAATTGGGTCGTCCAGCCCAGGCAGCAACGGCCTTTGCGCTCTGTCGACAGCTGGCAGGGGGTGGCGCGCTCGGCGAGATGGCCCTGGCGCGTAGCGTCGATGCCCAACTCGGGCTGGGGAACCAGAGTGAAGCCAAGCGCCTCGCGGAGGAGTACTTGAGGTCCTACCCGAACGGGAGCTATGCTTCCCGACTCCGCAGCTTCGCACAGGAGCAAGGAGCTCACCCCTGAACTGGGCCACGCGTACGGCTTCGTTAGCCCTGGCCATGAGTGTCATGCATCATGCGCGCGCTGCTAGCGAGGGCCCCCCTCCCGTCATCGTCGTCTTCGAAGGGTGCGAGACGGACCGGGTTCAGGAGCTCCGTCGGCTCCTGCAGGTAGAGCTTGGGCCACGCTTTCTTAAGGAGCCGACGGAGCAGACCCGTCGTATCCACGTACGCTGTGACAATGGTGTGGCCAGTGTCACGATCGATCGGCAACCTACCCGCGAGGTCGATCTGCGCCAGGTGAAGCCGGAGGTTGCCGACCGCGTGCTCACCCTAGCGATGGTCGAACAGCTGAACCAGTTGCCGTTGCCTCGGCCAGACACGCCAAAGACCAAGCCTCGCACCCCGAAGCCAGCCACTTCTCCCGCACCGCCCAGTGACCACGTCGCACCGCCAAACCCTTCATCATCATCACGGCTAGCGCTTGTCGGTGCTCTACGTGAGTGGCCCACTTCCACCTGGACGCTTGGAGGTGCTGTCAGGCTGACCCATGGAGGACGTCCATTGGGCCTCCTCATCGAGGGAGGTGCCGCGCGCGGCAGCGAGCGCGTCGGTCCTGGCGCCGTCACGCTGCTCACCGTCGACGGTCGAGTTGGTGCAGTATTGTCAGGGCACGTGGAGCGGACTGAGTTCTTTGCGGTCGCGGGGATCCGTGGTGGTCTCGGTTATTTGCAGGGAGCCCCGACGTCCTTGGAGTCGGGGATGGCGGGGCGGAGCGTCGCCGGTGGCTGGGGCGGACCAACCATTGGCGTTGGCTGCGGTCTCGGGGCAAGACCCGGCGTCTCGCTGGAGCTCGAGGGCGGATACTCCCCCTGGGCCGTTCGGGGGCAGGTTGCCCCGGAGAACTGGCTATCGATAGGTGGCATATGGGCTGGCACAAACCTTACGCTCGGCTGGCAGCTTTAGCGCTCACTGGCAGCCTCGCGCTCGAATGCAGTGCCGAGGGCTGGTTGTTCACACCCGAGCTCTCCTCGGCCCAGGCCGGCGTCGGAGGACAGGGCGTCTCTGGAAGTGGCAACGCCGCCAACGGAGGCAGTGGGGCCAGTAGGTTGCTCGCGTTCGAAGAGAGCTTCGACTCCGGCGTCGCCCGCTGGACTCCACAGTACACGTGGTTCGGTGCGACGGGGGCCTTTGACGACTCCTCCTACGGAACACACCCCGACTGTTTCTACGCCAAGCAAGCCGTCACGACCTCGTCCGACGTGTCAGGTGCGACCCTCCTGTCACTCACGGCAACCGCGCCTCCAGGCGGCGTCGGGGGGAAGATCTATCAGTGTGCGGTCGCCACCACGTTCCGCTCGTTCGCCTTCACTTACGGTAGGGTGGAAGTTCGGGCGCGGGTTCCGGCCGAGCTGGGGATTGGAGCGGGGGTAACCCTGTTCCCGGCGAGGCAAGCCGACCCCGCGGGTTGGATCTCCGTATTCGACGTGCCCGGTTTCCAAAGCGAAAATGCCCAGGGACAGCCCGGACACAAGGGCCACTACGGCTACATGTTCACCGCGTCCGATGCCGGCGGCAGCAGCAGCGACCACTTCACATGGGACTCGAAGGTAGCGCTAAACGCTGATTTTCACCTCTACGCACTCGAGTGGCGTCCGCATGGGTTCACCTGGTTCGTGGACGGGGCAACGGTGGGGACTCGCACGCTCACAACGCCAAGTTGGCCCATGTATCCGGCACTTGCTCTTGCGGTGGGAGATGCCGCGGGCTCGACCTATCTGGGAACTCCCGACGCCAGCACGGTCTTTCCGGCGCGAATGGACATCGATTGGGTGAGAGTCTGGACCTCCAGCTGATCACGCGCTCTTCGCACATGACGGCACGTGCGAGGGCGAGCTCCAGCCAACCGGCGCTGCCTCCCTCAGGCGTAACCCCCGACAAGACTTGAACTCGTGGCCGTCGGTCGAGGGCGGGTTCCCGTATGAGTACAGACAAAACCAAACGGCTTTTCTTGTTTGGTTAGCGCGTCGTGGTGACGTCTGCATTCGCCGCTCTTTTACGCTATTTTCATCGAGGCGATGACTTTTCTGAGACTGGGGAAAACGCGGCAACGCGCACGACGAGTCCTCGCCGAGCGCGTTGCCCGGTTGTTCGCGCTGCTAGAGCCCCTGGGTCTCAGCTGGTGAGGCCGTGGAGCCGTAGAAGACGTAGAGGCCGGGCACTGGTTTCGGACCAAATCGATCACTTCCGGCGTACATCGAGACGGTCTCACCCGTTTTCCATCGCCAGTTGAGATCGGATCTGGCTTGACCGTTGATGATGCAATCGCGGAACGCTCCGAAGTGGCATTCCCGGGGAACTCGCGGGGTACCGTCCGATTTCGAACCGTATTTCGCCTGAAGCGCTGCGTACACTCTGGCAGCGACCTCTCCGAGACCTTGGTTCATGGTGGGCTCGAGGTTCAACTCGATCGCGCAGAGCTTGTGCTCACAGAATCCCAACCGAGGAATCGCCGCGACCGCCAGCGCCACGGGCGCTCCTGAGCACTCAGCATATTTCTCGTCGAGTGGCGACCAGGCAAAGCCGGCCTTGGTGCAGCTCTCTTTGGCGGCATCACGGCTCATACCAAAGTCGAAACCCGCCGCTCCAGTGGGCGCCGCTTTGAGTGCGACCGGCAGCGGTGATGCCGCTTGACTCTCGGCGCTGGGCGCCGCTGGCGCAGCCTGACTCGCGGCGATGGGGGCGGCGCGTGGGACCTGCTTGAGTACGGTTGCCTTGATGTACATGCCGTACCCATTTGCGAAAGCGATCGCGGCATCTCCCCCTGCCCGGCACACGTACGGGCGAATTTCTTCCTTGAACGAGGCGATGTCCCGATAGGTGTTGGACTGATACTCTCCAAACTGCACGTCGATGACCCCGATTTCTGCAAAGCCATCGGGTGAGGTCGTGAACATGCGAAACTCGCAATTCGCCGGACGCGGCGCTTGCGGTGGTCCGCTAAAGGTCAGTTTGGTTGAGCCGCAGCCCGCTAGGGAGCCAGCGAGCACCACCAAACCGAGACCCTGCCGCTTCCACGTGAGGTGACTCCCCATCGTGCGCGTATACCAAAGGGAGGGTAGCGTTCGCAATACGCTCTCCTAAGCCCGGGAAATTGCACGCCCGCGAGGCTCCGGCACCGCTCGGGGGGAGCTCTGACGTCGCGTCAGGCCACCACTCGAAGTCTTACGTTGCAGCGCGTCACGTTGTCCATCGCTCCGGACCCGTCTCGCGACGTCCGTCACCTCGTCCATCGCTCCGGACCCGTCTCGCGACGTCCGTCACCTGGGGACATCCCTCGGGCGGTCAGCCATCGCGCGCTCTGCAGTTTCAGTACGTCGTCAACGCGTTGGTCCAACCATGCGTGACGAGGAATCGAACCAGTGGCGCCCCCGACAAGACTTGAACTTGTGGCCTTCGGTTTAGGAAACCGCTGCTCTATCCACTGAGCTACGGGGGCGGGCGCCGAAGGATTGCTCGCGGATCGCATAACGTCCAGAGCGGAATGCGGGGGGTGGTCATCCCCCTCGAAAATGCGCCGGTCGGCAGTTGGGCGCGCTCGGATTTGACGGTTCTGGCGCGGCCATCGGCGGCGAGCGGTGCCGGCCATTTGGTCGCATTGGTCGATTCGCGCCAAATAGGTTGACCAAACTCGCAGTTCCGGATTTGCCATGCTAGTCCGGGCTGCCGCTGACGTGATGCTCGGGATGCGTGAGGTGTTGTTACACCCGCGTTGAGTGCGACGGTGGCAGCTGCGGCGTCTTTGCGCGCGCAGCTTGCACGATTCCCTCAGGCCCGAGAAGGACCGATTCCCAAACGATGTTTGCTGCACTGAATCTTATCCCGCCGCTCCTCGAAGCGGTGGCAGCGGCTGGATACACCGAGCCCACTCCGATCCAGACCCAAGCCATCCCGCCAGCACTCGCCAAGCGCGACGTGCTCGGCTGTGCTCAGACGGGCACCGGCAAGACAGCGGCCTTTACGCTGCCAATACTTCAGCACATTCACTCGGTCGCTGATCGCGAGCCGAAGCTGCGCGCGCTGATCCTGACGCCGACGCGCGAACTCGCTGCGCAGATCGGGCAGAGTCTCGCCACCTACGGCAAGAGTCTTGAACTCTGGCACACCGTCATTTTTGGCGGCGTCAACGAGAAGCCGCAAATTGCCGAGCTGCAGCGCGGGGTCGACATCCTCGTCGCCACCCCCGGCCGCTTGCTCGATTTGATGCAACGTGGCTTCGTCAAGCTCGACCACATCGAGATTTTCGTGCTCGATGAAGCCGACCGCATGCTCGACATGGGCTTCATCAATGACGTGCGCAAGGTGACGCGCGTCTTGCCGCGCAAGCGACAGACCCTGTTTTTCTCCGCCACCATGCCGCCCTCGATTCGTTCGTTGGCTGACAGTCTGCTCAATGATCCCGTTCACGTGGCCGTGGCCGCGGTGTCGAGCACGGCGGACAACCTTGAGCAGCGCATCTACCTGACGCCCAAGGCGCATAAGCCCCAGTTGCTCTGCGAGCTCTTGTTGAAAGAGGATACGCAGCGCACGTTGGTGTTTAGCCGTACCAAGCATGGCGCCAATCGCGTCGTGAAGTTCCTGGAAAAGAGCGGGATCCGCGCCAGCGCGATCCACGGGAATAAATCCCAGTCTGCTCGCGTGCGAGCGCTTGAGGATTTTCGGCGTGGTGACGTCACGGTGCTGGTGGCGACCGACATCGCAGCGCGCGGTATCGACGTCGTCGGCATCACGCACGTGATCAACTACGAGCTGCCGAACGAGCCGGAGACCTACGTGCATCGGATCGGAAGAACCGCGCGCGCCGGCGCTTCGGGCATCGCACTCTCACTGTGCGACTCCGAGGAGCGTGAGTACCTGGCCAGCATCGAACGCCTGATCGGGCGCAAGATCGAGCGCGTGTCTACCAACGGCGGCCCGATGGATGTCGCTGCGGCTGGCCCCGCTCTGGGGCGTCCCGCGCCCCGCCGACCGTCTCCGGCCTACGCTGATGGTCCTGGCGGCGGTGGTGGCAATGCTGGTGGTGGCCGTCCCAACGGCAATCCCCGGGGTCCGTCTCAGGGCCGCGGCGGTGCCCCGCGACCGGGTTCGTCGCAGCAACGTCGTCCCTCCCGTCCGAACTGAGCGCGTCTCGTCCGAACTGAGCGCGTCTCGTCCGAACTGAGCGCGTCTCGTCCGAACTGAGCGCGTCCCGTCCGAACTGAGCGCGTCCCGTCCGAACTGAGCGCGTCCCGTCCGAACTGAGCGCGTCTCCTAACAGCGCCAAGGCGCCACTGGCAGGTCAACTGTCGTGGCGCCTTTCGCTTGCCCGCGGACTGACGTTGCCACGCCGCTGCAGACCAGCAGGCTCGGCGTCATCCGCAGAGGACGCAACGCGAGCCTGTGTCAGTGCAGCTTGAGGGCGCAGCGCGTGAGGCGGAGCACGCTGCGGCGTAGCTTTTGCCTGTGTCAGTGCAGCTTGAGGGCGCCGGCTGACGACAGCTCAAGGATCAAACAGAGCGTCTCTGGCGTGGACAGTGGCGAGAGCTGCAGCAACTCATCCACCGTGAGCGGGCCATCGAGGCGCGTCAGGATGTACAAGTGCTCGGGGCCGAGGCCGTGCGAATCCGCCGAGGGCATGCTGAGCAGCTCCACCCGACGCGAGCGCCCACCGAGCGCGTCGAGCAGCGGCGCCTCCAAAAAATCTGCTGCTTTGGCCAGCAGTTCCCGCGCTTGCGGGGCGCCGCAGTAGCGCGCCAGCCGCGTGGCGCGACGACACTGCGCTAGCAGGCGTGAGGTCTCACCGAAAGCGTGCGCTTGGCGCGCCTCTTCAATGGCTTGCTGCACGTCCTTGAGCGAGACCGCGCCCTGCATCGTCAGGGGCGTGGGATTGCCGGAAGCCGTGCGGGGCGCGGGGATATTACTGGAGGATTGAAAGGGTGCCGGCGTGCGGTCGCTTGGCACATTGCTGCGGAGCACCGCGCGCGGGGGACGCCGACCAGGGGTGGTCAGCTCATGCGATGAGGCATGCCGGAACTGCGGCATGCGCGTGGGACTCAAGTTGAGTGGCGGCGGAGGACTGGGGAGCGAGGGCGGTGGCTCAGTTCGGCGGACACGCGGGTTGCCGAGGTCGCCATGCAGGCCGGACGTCTTTCGGCGGGCTGCGGGGCCCGGCTGGGTCGGAGACGTGGCCACCGCCGGAGGCGTGGTGGGCACTACGAGAGCTGACGCGGGTGCCTCATGCGCGCGGCGGATCTTGGTGTGCGGATCGAAATCATCCGGACTGGGGCTGGGACTGCGCGCCGAGTCGACCGGACTCGAGTTGCGGACCGTGGGCGGACGCGCCGTTGGCACCCCACTGGCAGTCCGGGCTTCATTCGAGCCGTTGGGGCCAGCGGCTTGCGCCAGCGCTGCAGCAAAATCGTGCACGCTCGGGAAGCGCAGCTGCGGCTGTTTGGACAAGGCGCGAGCAATCACGAGATCGATCCCTGCAGGGATCCCTGGTGCCACTCGTGACAGCGGCTCGGGCTCGGAGTGGATGACCTTGGTGAGGATCTCCATCACGGTCTCGCCGTAAAACGGCATGCGACCCGAGAGCAGCTCGTACGCCATTGCGGCCAACGCGAACTGATCCGAAAGGTGATCTGCCTTGGCGGTGCTCACGGCCTGTTCAGGCGCCATGTAGTCCGGCGTGCCGAGCACATCGAATTCCCCGGTCATGCGCGAGCTGGCGGCTGCTCCACGACTGATCCCAAAATCGAGCAGCTTGACGAAGACGTTGCCGTCCTCGATCGCAAGCAAAAACACGTTGTCCGGCTTGAGGTCGCGATGGACGATGCCGGCGGCATGAGCCAGCTGCAGCGCTCCGGCGATCTGCGTGACGATCGTGACCGAATCCCGCAGCGGCAGGATGCGCTCGCGATCGATGCGCTTGGCCAGGCTCTCACCGCTCAGCAGCTCCATCACGATATAGGGCTGACCTGACTCGGTGGTATCGAAATCCAGGATGTGAACGATGTGCGGATGGTGGAGCTGACTGACTATCTCCGCTTCGCGATGAAAGCGCACGAGGGCGCCTTGATCCGCCGCGAGGTGCTGAGCCAACACTTTGACCGCCACCGGACGCCGCAGACGGACATGCTCGGCAAGGTAGAGCTTGCCCATGCCACCTTCATCGAGGGCGGACTGAATCCGATAGGTCCCGCGCAGCACGGTTCCAAGCAGCTCCGCAGGCGGGGGTGTTGGACCTGTCACGCGAGCCACCGCTTGGGCGCCCGCAGCCTGTGCCGCCTGCGACCCGTCAAAGGACCGGGATCCGAAATTAGAATCGTCAGGCGGTATGGCCATTGTGACTGGTGGAGGCTCCCCAAGTATCTTCTCACCCAGCGAAAGACTCCCGAAGGGTGATCCTTGTCAGTCCGAACTGCAACTGTTCTTATGTGGCCGGGGGATTACTCCCTCATTCGATAATGAGGCTACGAGACCGAATGCGCTGTCGACAGAAATCACATGAAACAGCTGTGAAACAGCGCGACTAGCGATTTCCGGGGAGAGGGCGAAGGACCCGTGGGATATCCCATGTTCGCCGTTCCCGCGGGTCAGTGTTGGTGAACTCAGCATAGAGCTCACGCAAGTGGGCGCTGGGGTCGCGGTAGTAGTCGTCCGCCGTCCCCTTGAGCATCACGCGCTGGCTGGCCGGAGCGACGCTGGGGTTGGTGTCGGCGAATCGTCGCAGAACCTCAGCGTGGGGCTTTAGGCTTCCGTCTGCGCGCATCAGGCCAAACGAGCGCTCGTGCTCGTACTCATCGCAGGGGGGCTGACCCCAAATCGAAGGCGAGTAGTCAGCGAAGTTCCAGAGAAACGCCCCGGTGGCTCCCACCTCGACCAGCTTTGGAAGTACCGCTTGCACGTACGTGGCCATGTCCTCTTCTGAGGCCATAAATTGGGTTTGGCCCGTCGCGGTCACGACGCGTTGCCCCGCCGGTTGTCCCAGGGGCATCGTGCAGCCTCCCCACTCTTCGGCCAAGCAAGGCTTGCCCGAAAGGGCCGTGGTGAGCGCGCAGGCGAACGGCACCACGTCGGGATCGAGCGGACCGCGCGCCCAGCTCTGGTACATCGGGTAAGCGTGCATCGCTGCGAAATCGAGCGGCGCAAAGATCTGATCGACGCGCAGTCCGTTGTCTTGCGTTAGGCTGTCGGTATGCAGTCCACAGGTGACTGGATGCTTCGGATCAACGTTGTGAATCGCATCCGAGAGCTCGCGCATCCAGTCGCGCGCCAACTCCGCCGACGGCGGGAGCGCGAACAAATCAGGCTCATTGCCGAGGTTATAGGCCCAAACCGCGGGATGACAGCCAACCGAGCGAGCGATGCCGCGCACCATGCGCAGGGCGGCTTTGCGCGCGAGCGGATCGGTGTAGGGGTTCCGGATCCCGCCCGGCTGTCGGCGTCCGCGCGAGACCACCGGGCGCCCGCCGTGAGGCGCGGCGGTCGGATCGAGCAACCACTCGGGCGCCCAGTTGGGTCCGCTCATGTGACCCGTGAAGAACGTGAGATCGAGCCGCAACCCCTCGGCCGCGGCGGCATCGGCCAGCTCGAGTAGGTGGGCTAGGCTGGAACAGCGCAGCTCGCGCGGATCGGGTTGAAAATCCTCCCACAGCAGGAAGATCCGAACCACGTCGAGCCCGAGCTCGGCGATCAGCGCGAAGTCCTCATGCACCTCGTCGATGTCAAAGGCTTTCCACATCCGCATCGCCTTCTCGCGCGGCCAGTAGTTGACGCCGAGCAGGAAGGGAGCAGGGTCGTTGGTGCAACTCGGGAGCTGGTGGACGCTCATAACGAGGGATGACTCGGACGCATGGGGCGAGCGGGAGACGGCCCCCGGGGTCACCTGGAGACGGTGGGAGGGGAGCCTCCGGGCACAGGCGGTGGGGCGGCATGGGCGCGTATCGGGGCGCCCCCAATACTTCGTAGCGCTGAGGGCGCAATGCAAGCCCCCTCAGGGATGACCGGCTCGGTCGCGCGTGTCAGAGTGACCCTCTGATGCGCGCCAGCCGCGTCTTTCTGGGGGCCACCCTGCTCTCCCTGGTTGCTCATGGGGCCGCCGTGCTCTCGCTTGGAGCGAGTCCGTCAGCGCGTCCTTGGTTGCGTCCCCCGCCGACCGACACGCGAGCCGGAGAGCTGGCCCGGGGCACGAGCTTCGACGTATCGCGCGAGCCCGCGCCGGCACCGACGCCGGCACCGACGGCCGCGCCGACCGAGGCCAGCCCCAGCGCGCCAGCGGCTCCGCCCACCCTCGCTTCCACGCCGTCAAAATCACCCCGGCCGAGGGAGCCCAATTCGCCAGCGGCTGCGGCTCAACCGCCGCTCGCCCATGGCGCCCCCGAGACCGCACCAGAACCGGGCACGGGAGCCCCGGGGACCACCGCTGGCGCGACGCAGGCAGGTCCGGCATCGCTTGGCGCCTCCGAGGCCCAGCCGAGCGCACCGAGCAGCTACGGCGGGCTCGGATTTGATATTCGCGAGCGGCGGCTGCCGCGGGCCCTCGCTCGCGCGCTGCCGGTGGCAACGACGGGCGAGGCGGGCTGGTGGGAAGGCGAGGTCGGCACGCGCGGGCGGGCTCGATTCTGCCTGGAGCTGTCCGCTGAGGGGCGGGTGGAGGCGTGGAAGCTGCGTGAGCCCGCGCCTCCTCCGATGTTGCAGCGACTGCTCGAGCGGGTGGGCCGACTGCTGGTGGCTGGTCGCTTTGCGGTGACCGCGGACGGACCGGCCCAGCCCCAGTGTTTTGAGCTCCGCGCCGCTCTGCGGCAGGGGCAGGGCAGCGAGCTTGCCCGAAGCGAGCGCGGGGATGTGATCGGGGTGAGCTACGAGGCTCCGTCCCCGAATGCTCCAGGAAGTGCCACACTACGCGAAGCAGGGGGACGCGAGCTGTGGTTCGAACTACTGGTGGTGCCCGACGGGCGCGCTCCCGCTGCACCGTCGATGTCGGAGTCTTCGCGATGAGCCTGCTTGGTCGAACGCTGGTGCTGCTACTCGCGCTGATGCCGCTTGGCTGCGAGCTGTTTGTTGAGCGCTCGGCAGCGGGCAGCGAAGCGTCGCCGAAGCTCGAGTTTCAGTCGGGGCTCGCCGACGGCCGGGGCGCCAAACGTCCGCGCTGGCACGCGCCGAGCTCGGGGGAGTCGCCGCAGCGGCATGGGGGCAGCGTGGTGCCGCGCCGGTCGCAGTCGCTCGATGCGGAATCGCGCTCAAATTCAGGGCAACTGACGCCTGAGCTCGAGGCGGCGCACCGTCGTATTTTTGAGTCTCCCGAGGCCTGTCAGGCCGAGCTTGTGCGCGGAGGTCGCATGCCTCGCCGCGAAGGGGTCGCGCGCATTGGGACGTTGAACGTCCGCTGGTTTCCTGACGGCGTTCCCGGCGGAACTCCGCGGCCTTCGATGGCCACGGACGTGGAGTGGCTCTCGTGCGTGCTCGCGTGGTTGAACCTGGACGCGCTCGCGCTTCAGGAAATCAAGATCAGCAGCCATGGGCGTGACGCCTTGGCGCTGCTCACCCAGCGCCTCGACGCCCAGACCGGAGGGCGTCACCGGGCGGAGCTCGACGACTGTCCGCTCAACCCAGGCCAGCATGTGGGATGGCTCGTCGATACGACGCGCGTCTCGGCACAGCACTTCGAGGTCCACGGCAGCATCAACCCGAAGGGCGACGCTTGTACCGGGCAGCTGCGTCCGGGGCTCGGCGTCGATCTCACGTTTCCGGGCGGGCTGGACGCCCATTTCGTCTCGCTGCACCTGAAGAGCGGCGCGACCGAAAACGATCTGACCTTGCGGAAACGGTCACTCGAGTCGTTTGCGGGGATCGCGCGGCGCGTTGCGGAACGCCGAAGCGACGGAGACGTGGTTTTTCTCGGGGATTTCAACACGATGGGTTGCGAGGACTGCTTGCCGGTGGTCGGGAGCTCCGCCGAGGCGGCCGAGCTCGACCGGACCCTGCTTGCCGCGGAACCGTCCACGCGTCGCGTTCCGGCTGAGCCCCCGTGCACGCATTACTACCAGCGCCGACCGGGCCTTCTCGACCACTTCGTGGCGACTCGCAGCATGCTCGAGTTGCCCGCCGGGCTCCGCTCGCAGTCCTTTGGCGTCTGTCGGCTCAATGCCTGCGAATCTCGAAGTGGCGCCAGCCCTGCGGCCAGTCGCCACCTGAGTGATCATTGCCCTCTCGTGCTTGAGCTGCCGGATCAGAAGCGCGACTGAGCACTTACGGACTGCCGGCACGCGCGCTACAGAGCCGACTCAGTCGAGCATGGTCCCGCATGGCCGCCGCAAAAAAACCGCAGGTTCCCGCCCCCGTCCTCGTGAGCACTCAGCTCTGGCTCGCCAAGAGTGAACCAGAGACCTACTCCTTTGAGCGGCTCGTGCGTGAAGGGCGCAGCTCTTGGGACGGCGTGCGCAACTACCAGGCGCGCAACTGCATCAGGGCCGCAAGGCCGGGGGATCTGTGGCTCTTTTACCATTCTGGGAAATCTCCCGCCTTGGTCGGCGTCGCCGAGGTCACCAGCGCTGCGCGGCCTGAGCCGGGCGCAGAGACGTTCAGCGTGGTTGACGTGGTGCCGCGCTTTGCATTGCGGCGACCGCTCCCCTTGGCCGAGATCAAGGCGGATTCTCGCCTCGCCGAGCTGGCCCTGGTTCGTCACTCGCGGCTCAGTGTGATGCCCGTGACGCCCGAGCAGCTCACGGCGCTCGAGGAGCTCGCGGGGCAGCCGCTGCGGGTGAAACAGGGTCGCCGAAAACCGGGCGGTTAGCGCTGAACGACTCGATTGCGACCGCTGCGCTTGGCCTGATACAGCCGATCATCGGCCAGCTTGAAGAGGCGAGCAGCGTCGACTTCTTCGAGTTCGGTGAACGAGGCGCAGCCCACGCTGATCGTCAGCGGGATCGAGTGGTTCTCGTACATGATGGGGTTCGTCTCAACCGCCGCGCGTAGGCGCTCCCCGAGGCGAGCGGCTCCTCCAGCGTCGGTCCCGCGAAGTAGCACGGCGAACTCTTCCCCGCCGACCCGCGCGATGATGTCTTCGGTGCGCAGCTGTTGCGCCAGGGTCTTGGAGATCTGACGCAGCGCCGCATCGCCTCCGGCATGACCGTAGGTGTCATTGATGCGCTTGAAAAAATCGATATCGACCAGCAGAACTCCGAGATCTGCCTTGTGGCGCAAGGCGTAGGCGATCTCACTCCGGAGGCGATCGTCGAAATGACGCCGGTTGTAAAGGCCAGTGAGTGCGTCGCGCGTGCTGGAACGGTACAGGTCGCGCAGCAGGGTTTCTTGGCGCGCGTCCACGAGCGTGTAGCGGAACCCGACGTGCAGACCGATCTGGATCAGGCAGCCGTCCTTGAGGGGGGCGCGATCGATCCGGACCCCTTCGATGAAGGTGCCATTGCGAGACCCGAGATCGACCAGGAAGAGGTCGTCCTCATCGGCCACTAGCTGCGCATGGCGACGGCTGACGCCAGCGTCGTCGAGGATGAGTCCACAGTTCGGGTGTCGACCGATGTCGCAGGGGAAGCTGCGAAGGGAAACGACCTCGCCCGCTTCCACGCCGTCAAGTCGCAACAAAATCGGGCGATCGACGGGCTCTGACAGAAAATCGGGGTTCTGATTATGCGCCTCGGCACCCGGCGGCGAGGTGACGACCGTATTCGGCTCATCCTCGTTGAACTCGCTCGTCAGCAAGTAGACGGCGCGCAGGTGATCCGCGGGGTGACCACCAAGCGTGAGCTCGTGGTTGGCTTCCTGCGGTGGGGGGGGAGCGGGCTCGCGTGCGCCGGTGCCACCGACGGACTGGACTCGTCGCTCGGAGGGATTCATTCCGTCGGCCACACTGCCTCCGGGAAGGGCCGGCCGGGCTTGGCGAAGAGGAAGCCCTGAAGCAGTTCGCAATCGAGCTCCACCAGGGTTTGGTATTCCTCAGGGGTTTCCACCCCTTCGGCGACCACGTGCATGCCCATCTCGCGACAGAGGGAGGCCATTGAGCGCACCACCTTCTGCTTGGTGGTGTTGGAGTCAATGCCGCGAATGAGCGTCATGTCGAGCTTGACGAAATCAGGCTCAAGTAGCGCAAAACTCGTGAGTCCGGCGTAGCCGGCGCCGAGGTCATCGACGGCGATTCGATAGCCGAGCTCGCGCAAGATTGCGATTCTCTGGCGCACGTCAGGCACCTTGTCGAGCGACGCGCGTTCGGTGATCTCAAGGATCACTTGCGGAGCGATGCGTGCGAGCTGCGACTCGGGCGACAGGAGGTGGGGGTCGAGCAGATCGGTCACATGAAGGTTGACGAACAACTGCTCGGGGCGACTCTGCTCCAGCACGGGGGTGGCGGCGCGATCGCGAATGATACGTCCGAGCTGATCGAGCTGTCCGAGCCGCTCGGCGGCGTCGAGCACCGCACCGGGGTGCGGGAGGCTCGGTTCATTACTCCGGAGCAGGGCTTCAAACCCGAAAATGGTCTTGCTCTTGACGTCGACGATGGGATGCATCGCCATCCACAGTGTGTCGATGCAGCGGCGAAAGCTGACTTCCAGCCCCGCCCGATCTGCCGCATGGGTCGTGGTCTGACCGAGCAATTCAGCCGCCCTTTGGCGAAGTCGCGCCATGCGATGCAGCTGCACCGCTTTGTCGAGCGCTCGCTCAAGGGCGTCCAGCGGGACGGGCTTGGTCAAGTAGTGAAGTGCGCCGTATTCCAGGGCCTGAACAGCGGTATCGACCGCGGGCTCGCCCGTCACGAGAATCACCGGCACGTGGAGATCGTGGGTGCGCACTTCACGGAGCAGCGTGATGCCATCCATACCCGGCATCGCAATGTCGGTTAAGATCGCGTCAAAATCGTTTTTTCCAACCAAGGCGACCGCTTCGGTCCCGTTGTTGGCGGTTGAAATCAGGTAGCCGCGTGACCTGAGCACTCGGCTGAGACCCCGCAGGATCGACGGGTCATCATCGACGAGCAGGATGTGCCGTGGTTTGGCGATTTCCTCCGAAGACAGCGAGGCAGCGTCGCGCAGGGGAATGAGGCTGCCTCCGACCGCGGTCTTGAGGTGGGCGGCCGAGGGCGCCTCTCCCGCCGAGCGTCCCTCGGTGGGGGGCGCCGCCTGGGGGTAGGTTGAGTTCGGCTTCATGCGGGTCACAACGGCCAAGGGCTCGGAGACTTGAGTCCATCCCTCCGCTGGAAAATCAAAGGGCCCCTTCGCTCCGGGCGAGTTCCACCCCATTTTCAGCGCCCGGACCACCCCTGGGGGTGATGCGCAGCCGGGGCAGCTGTGGTCACTCTGCGTCTTGGGTATGCCGCGGTTTTCCGATCTTCCTGACGCTGCCGGTGAGCTCACCGCTGGTGATTTGTCGCGTTTGCTGGGCGTGGACCTCAAGAGTGTCCACAACTGGGAGCGACGTGAGTTGCTCAAGGGGCGTCGCACTCCGGGGGGCCATCTGCGATTTCGGCGCCTGGAGGTGATTCGATTCCTGCGCGCCTGCGGACTCGAGGCGCCAGTGGAGCTGCGAAAGCTGCCCCTGCGAATCGGCTGGCTGGGCGTGGCCGAACCGCCCAAGGTGCTCGAGGGGCGGCCTAAAGGGCCAAAGACGGAGGTCCACGCGCTGCGTTGCCCCTTCAGTGCCGCGATCTGCGCCGCCGCGGAGCAGCTGGAGCTTCTGGCGCTGAGCTCGCTCGGAAGCCAGACGAACCGCGTCTCTGCGCTCGTGAGAGCTCTCGAGGCCTCGCCGAAGACCCAGGGCATCGTGATCCTCACGCTGCGCGGGCTTGAACCGGCTGAACTCGACCAAGCCCGCCAGCTGCGCGCCAGTCTCGCGGCGGCTCGGCCCGAGCTCGCCTACGACGCCGTCCAGTACCTCACAGGTTGGACGGATCTTCTCGTTCCCGGTTTGGTCGATCTCACCGACGCGTCTGAGGAGCGACGGCCACGAGCTTTCCGCTAGCGGTCACGCGAAATTGGCGACAACGCTGATGCTCGACTTCACGACTCGTTCGCCCCATCAGATGGTCCAGCGCTGAGGCGCGTTGCTGGGTCATTGGGGTACGAATCACCAGCTCGACGATGCTGCCAACAGGGAGCGAGAGGGTGATACTGCGTTCCCACACCACCCCGCGTTGGCGATCGAGCGATTCCATCCGTGCTCCCGGCCAGGCACAGGCCGATAGCGCTTCGTCTTCGACCTGGACGCGCCAAGTCTCACGATGCGTGCCGCGCGAAACGACGCGCTCATATTCGCGCAGCTCGATCTCAACCTCGCCCTGGAGCCTCGTCGTCACGGGGCGTAGCCAGGATTGGCAGGCGGCGGGACGACGCTATCGCCACCGCCCGACGCGGGCACGTCGCCCGCCGGGGGGCTGCTCGGGTTGTCGCGATGAGTCGTGGTAGGAGCCGATTTATCGCCAACGGGGGTGGCCTTTTCGGTCTTGGCGACCACGAAGCGCGGCGGTTGGCTCGAGTTACAGCCGGCGGTGAAACCCGTCGAGTCAAAGTGGGTCTCAATCGTGTCGCGCTCGTCCGCTCCTTCGGCCGCAGGCACGCTGACCTCGATCCGCAGCTGACGTTCACCGGCGCGTGAAGGTGAGCAGTAGGAGAGCAGGTAGTATTGCTCGCTGAGCTTGGCGACGGCGGAGGCGGCATCCTGAAATGCGATGGGGAGCGGTGAGCCTGCTTGCGAGTTCACATGCCCCGAGCGCCCGAGCGTGCTCACGGTGCTGTCGGTCGCATCCCCCTCGACACCAATGTAATAGAGCTGGGGAGCGCTCTCTCCGAGCTTGGGCTTGAGCTCTTCTTCGCTGACGCGTCCGGCGAGATCTGGTCCGCGCGAGAACACCACGAGCGTGCCCAGCTCGATCGGCTTGCCATCGCGCTTGAGGCGCGCGTCGAGCGCTGCCAGGCCCTCGGCGACCGCGCCACGCAGATTGCGGGACTTGTCACTCGGGTTGGCGTTCACCAGGCCCTCAACCATATCGGGACCGCTGCCCGTCGGATCGACGGCCAGCTCGAGCAGGAAACGCAGGTGCTCTCCACCGTCGAACGTAAACACGGAAATTGGCGTCGCCATGCGCGCGCGCTTGACGAAGGTCGCCACCCCTTTGGCCAGCTCGGTGCGGTCGGAGGTCTGCGTCAGATCCACGAGCAGCACGGTGTGCATCGAGGCGACCATCCGCGGATCGAGCAGCTTTAGCTCGACTGCCGTCGAATCGAGCAGCTGCCCGTTTTCGTACAGCTTGAAGGAGGAGGCCGGCAAACCCGTCACCGGAAGCTCACTGCGCATCACGGCCACGACCGAGGCGACGTTGCTCGGTTTGCCTGAAGCGGTGGACACCTCACGCAGGCGCGCTCCCCCGAAAAAGTGGCATCCGGTCGTGAGACTGAGCAGGAAGCAAAGGGCAAGCGAGCGGATCATTGCCAACGTTGTCGCACGAGGCGGCAATTCACTCAACCCTCGGCCGGGAGCTCGGGACGTCGGCGGCCTCCTCGGGAGCTATTCCCAGTGGTTTTTCCCACCCCGCGCATGCTCAAGCATCTCCGTCATGCCGTGGGAGAGCTCCACCGGTAGGTCGGCCTCGGCGAATAGTCGGACCTCGGTGACCTCCAACGAGTTGGTGGGCGGTGCCTTCGGCTCGCTCACCAGGGCGGTCACCAGGATCGTGACCGCATGAAAACGCTGGTCGCGCTCCGGCGCCGAGTAGACGCCGAGCAGCTCCCCGAGTGAGAGCACCTCGACCCCGGTCTCTTCCACGAGCTCGCGCGCAATGGCGCTGCGGAGCTCTTCACCCCACTCGAGGGTGCCGCCCGGGAGCGCCCATTGCCCGGTGTCTCCACGCCGCACCAGCAACCAGCGGCCATCGGCGGTGCGTGCGGCTGCGGCAATGCCGACCACCGGGCGTTTCAGCAAATGCCGCAGGATTTCCTTGGTGAGCCCGAAGAGAGCCGAGGGGATGCGCACGGCCCGAGCATAGAGCCGAGGCGAACTCTGGGCACGCTAGAACCCCTCGGGCCAGGGTTCGTGCTAGGCCCCGGCCCGTGCGCCTCGTGCTTCTATCCTGCTTGTTGTTTGAGGTCGTCGTGGTGACGGCCTGCGCGGAGCACCGTGAGCCTCCGGGGGGCGCGGTGCGAGACGTTGCCAAGCGCCGCGTCGGTTCACTCGGCGCCGGCGGCGCGCCGGAGCCTGTCAGTCCTCAGTCCTCAGCCGTCGCCGCGAGCGACAACGAGGACAGCCTGCCGTTTGTCCCGACTGGCGAGCAGCTCGCCAGCACGGCCTGGCGCACCTGGATCTACACCGATCGCGGTCGCGAGCGGAGTCGACTCGGCTACCTGCGCGTTGGGGAAATCGTGGCGGCACAGGCGGCGGGCAGCAATGCGGGTTGTGCCGAGGGCTGGGCGCGCGTCAACCCGCGTGGCTACGTCTGTCTCGGCAAGGGAGCCACCAAGGACCTCAAGCATCCGATGGTGCTCGCGGCCAGTCAGCGCGCCACGCGCGGCGCCGGGCTTCCGTATTTGTACGCGCTAGCCGCTGACGACCCCCCGCACTTTTTCTTCCAGCTCCCGAGCGCTCGAGAGATCCGTCGCCTTGAGGGTGTGGAGCCCGCGGTGCGTTTTTCCAACTGGAAGCGGCAGCATGTCGATGCGGTGCCAGCCGTCGCGCAGCTGCTCGGTGAACCGGGCGAGCCCCCCGAGTTTCTGCGCAATCACGGTCACATCGTCAAACCGTACGGAGTCGAGCATCGCCTCGAGTTCTCGTCGCATTCAGGGCGAGCGGCGGCTGATAGCGGGTTTGCGCTCACTCACCGATTTGCCTGGGATGGGCGCTGGTACGCGGTCACGACCGAGCACGATATCGTCGCGCTCGATCGCCTGAAGATCGTCGTCGAGAGCGCGCTCGTTGGCATCGAGATCCACGAGCAGGGGACGCTCGCCAGCGCCGCGTTTGGGGTGGACAATGGCGCGACCCGCTCGCGTCTCGACGCAGCGGGGCAGCTCGCGCCCGTCGGCATGGTCACGCGTCGTAGCCCCGTGGTGCTCACGGGACGCTCACGTCCCGGAGGGCTGCTCGAGGTCGCCGGTGGGGATTGGGTGGCGGCCGCCGGCCTGCGGATCATCCCCGCGCGCAAGGAGTACCCGAGTTTTGCCACTGGCGAGCGCAAATGGATCGACATCTCGATCCTCAACCAAACGCTGGTGGCCTACGTCGGTCGACATCCCGTCTACGCCACGCTCGTGAGCACGGGACGCGGCGCCCTCGGGGACCCCGAGACCGGCTTTGCGACACCGCGCGGCACGTTCATGGTTTACGCCAAGCACGTCTCGGCCACCATGGATGGAGCTGACGACGCCACTGATTCGTACAGCCTGCTCGACGTGCCGTTCGTTCAATACTTCCACAAGGGCTTTGCCCTGCACGGGACCTACTGGCACGACGAGTTCGGCAAGATGCGCAGCCACGGCTGCGTCAACCTAGCTCCGAAGGACGCCGCTTGGCTCTTTGAGTGGACCGATCCCAACGTGCCCCCGGGTTGGCACGGCGTGCTGAACAAGGATCGCGGCACGGTCGTGCACATTCATCCCTGAGCATGCTTTACGCGCGGTGCGGCTCTGGTGCGCCATGCGCCAGCGCCACCCGAGGTGCAGTCCCGCCAGCATCGGGCCGAGAAACAGCGGCATGGTCGGGCCAACCACGAGCGCCATCAGGGCGGGACCGGGACAAATTCCAGCTAGTCCCCAGCCGATCCCGAACAACGCTGCGCCAAACAGCAGCGGTCCGTCGACGCGCCCGTGCGACAACTCCTTCTCCCAGGTCAGGCGCTCCGCAGCCGGGCGCCGAAGGCGGCGCGTGACCGCATGGACCGCGATGGCTCCCGCCATGACGCCGGCCAGGCTCGGATCGAAGTGTCCCGTCAGATCGAGAAACCCGAGCACCTTGGCGGGTTGGGTCATGCCCGAGAGCACGAGCCCGAGGCCAAACAGCACGCCCGAGAGCGCGGCGAGTCCAATGCGACGGTGAACCATCACGGGGCTCCTTGCTGCATCAAGCGACGCAGGTACACGGTCGCGACTCCACACAGCATGAACGTTGCGGTGGCAGCGATGCTGCGCCAGGCGCCACGACTGAGCCCACAGATCCCATGACCACTCGTGCAGCCATTGCTCAGGCCCGCTCCGAGGCCCACGAGGGCACCAGCCACGACTGCTCCGCTCAGGGTGGGCAGGGAGCCGACGGGCAGGGTGTGGGGAGCCAGGGCGCGAGCTCCGAGCGCAACGAGCAGCATCCCGCCAATGAAGGCCCAGCGCCAAGCGCTGTCCTCGTCCTTGACGAGCAGTCCGCGAACGATTCCGCTGACGCCCGCGACGCGGCCCACGCCTCGTTCTAGAAGGGTCGCGGCGAGTCCGATGCTCGCGCCACCCACGACGGGCCAAAAAAAGATCGAGATTTCCATGGGTGTGCTGGGGTTTGTATTTCTACATCGGAAATATGTAGATATATCCCTAGACGTCAAGGTCCCGACCAGGGATTCCCCAGAAATGGGACTTCGCGCTCAGACTGGCCATGCGGGTCGACGAGTGTTCGGGGTGGCCTCGCCCCTAAACGAAGAGCTGGGCGTCCGGGATGATGACCCAGGCATCGTGGCCCGCGAGCTCGAGCTCGAGGCGGTCAAGACGCTCCCCACGGCAGGGTCCGGTGTCGCATTCGCCCGAGTACGGGAGGAACGTTGCTCCGTGGGTCTTACAGTAGATGCGCTCGCTGGGCGCGTCGTAGAAGCGCTCGTCGCCGAGATCGAGATCGATGCCCCAGTGCGGACAGCGATTCTCGTAGGCGCAGAGCACGCCGCGATAGCGTAGGACGAAGCCCTCGCAGCGCGCCTTGCCGCGGCGAAAGCGAAAGACGCGCACGTCACCCTCACCAAGCTCCGACAGCGCTGACAGCCAGAGCCGCAGCGCGTCAGACTCAGCCATTGGCGACGAACTCGTCGACTGCTGTCGCGAGGGTACTAAAGACGCGGTCGAAGGTGGCGTCGTCGCGTTCGAGCAGCGTTGCGCGGAACCCGTTGCGCGAGCACATGAAGCCGCTCAGCGGCACGATGCAGATGTTGTGCGCTCCGAGCAGCTCGTAGGCGAACTTGCGGTCGAGCTGCATGCCGGGTGAGCAACGCTGCTGGACATAGGACTCGAGCCGCTCATCTTCGATGCGCAGTCCCATCTTCTCGGTCAGCTGCTCGCTGAACACGACGCTGATGTAAAAGGCTCCCTTGGGCTCATTGACGATCAGCGCGGAGCTCTTGGACAGCAGCTCGGTCGCGCGCTTGGCACGCCGCTGGAAAAACGCACGACGCTGAGCCGACCAGTCCTCGAAGCGCGGATCCGAGTAGACCTTCGGCGCCACGAGCTGCGGCAAGGTGGTCGAGCAGACCTCGAGCATCTTGGCGTCGAGGAGCGAGCGCACGTAGCGGCGGAACATCGGACGACGATCCGCGTTGTAGACTTCCATCCAGCCGCAGCGCGAGCCGGGCCAAGGCATGTCCTTGGAGATCCCTTTGAGCGCAATGGCAGGCACGTCTTCGATCAGATCCGACAGGGGGAGGTAGTCTTGTCCGTCGTAGACGAGGTTCTGGTAGATCTCGTCGGCCACGATGAAGAGATTGTACTCCCGAGCGATCGCCACCATTTCGCGGATGACCGCGGGCGGAAAGACCGCGCCGGTGGGGTTGTCCGGGTTGATGATCATCAGCCCCGCGATGCTGTCGTTGTACTTGACCTTGTTACGCAGCTCCTCAAGGTCCGGCATCCAGCCGTTGCGCGGATCGAGCTGATAGACGATCGCCGTCGACCCCGCATGGGCGGCCTCGGCCGAGGAGTGGGTCGAGTACGAAGGCGACGGCCCGATCACGCGCGCCTGGGGCGCGAGCATCGAGTACACCTTGCTAATCGCGTCGCCGAGCCCGTTGAAAAATAGGATGTCGTCCGCGGCCAGCTTGACCTTGCCACGCGAGTTGACGCGCTCAGCCAGGTACTCTCGCGTGGTGGCCACCCCGCGGGTCGGGCAGTAGGCAAACGAGAGGTCTTCGCGGATCGTGCTGGCCACGATGTCCTTGATCCACTCGGGGAGCTTTTCCCCCTTTTGGACCGGATCACCGATGTTTTCCCAGCAAATCGGACGTCCGCTGATCCGTTGGACCTCGTTGGCAAAATCAACGATTCCGCGGATCTCGTAGGTGAGCTCGGACGCTCCAGGATGGACGATATTGCGACGCATAGCGCTCGCCCAATAGCACGATTTGCCCAGCTTCTGGAACGCACTTGCCACAATCCCACGCTGGCCCAAGGCTGGCTGGACGGAGCAGCACTATGACTCAAAGCCTTTCAAGCCTCTGGCATCAAGAAGGACAGCGTCATCGGCCCACGAGGCGGGAGCTGGTCTTTCTGGTGCTCGCCGGGGTGTTTCTGGCTCACGCCCTGCTCGGAGAAGTGATCGGCGGAAAGCTGGTGCAGGTGCACGGCTGGGTGATGAGCATTGGGGTCATCCCCTGGCCAGTGGTCTTCGTGACCACCGATCTGATCAATGAGTACTACGGGCCAAGGGCCGTCCGCCGCTTGACGCTGCTGGCGATCGCCCTGATCGTCTATTCCTTCGGACTGCTGTGGCTCTGCATGCAGGTGCCAGCTGCTGGTTTTTCACCCGTGAGCGACGGTGCGTTTCGGACAGTGTTTGGGCAGTCGCTCTGGATCATCGCGGGCTCAGTGGTCGCGTTTGCCGTCAGTCAGCTGGTCGACGCCCTGGTGTTCGTGTTCGCTCGGGGGCGCACGGGCGACCGGTTGCTGTGGTTGCGCGCGCTTAGCTCAACGCTTGTCTCGCAGCTGCTCGACACTTTCGTGATCAACGCCATTGCCTTCGGAATTCCTGGGAAACTCAGCCCCAGCCGCGTGGTCGAGCTCAGCGCTACCAACTACACGTACAAGGTCTTGATCGCGGTGGCGACCGTGCCGGTGATCTACGTCGGGCACAACCTACTCGAACGCTACTTTGGTGCGGATGACGCCCATCCTTCTGCGGCTACCGACGCGGTTGGGGCCGCGCCGGCTCACTCGGGGATGTCGAATGGATAGAACAACGTCGTGGCCTCGCCCGAGAACTCGGGCGCCCGCGCCTGACGGAAGTGCGACAGCACGCAGTTCCCGATAGCCGTTCCCGTAAACTGCTGAGAGACACTGACGGACACGACTGACCCCTCGGGACTGAAGGTGACCGCGGCGCGCCCTGAACCTGTGGGACTTCGACCGTAGCTGCGACAGGCGCGCGCGGCTGCTGCTGCGGACGCCAGCGCGCTGTTGGCGGCAGCGCGGTTGAGCCCCTCGGCAGGCTTGGGGGGATCGGACTCCTTGGGCGGCTCCTTCGGTTCCTCTTTGGGCGGCTCTTTCGCTTGCTCTTTGGGAGCGTCCGCGGGTGTCGACGGGCTGCTGTTGTCGGCGACCTCGGGCTCCCCGGGCTTGTGATTGGCGCGATGATGCGCGCCAGCCGGCAGCGGAGTGCCGTCGGCAGCCATGGGAAGATTGTCGATGCTTTGCGCGTCATCACCGACGCGAGAGCCCGCCGAGGACTGCGTCCGCGACGGCCCGGCCGAGGTTGGCACGGAGAGGCCTGGGTTGTTGCCCGCGGAGCGGCTTGAAAGGCTGGCCTGTCGCTGCATCACGTAGAGGCCCGCGCCAGCAGCGGCGACGAGCAGCGCGAGCAGGCCGAGCCACAACGCCGCTGAAGATGAGCGCTCCGGCGGCGCGGCGGGGGGGCGCGAATCCGTCGAGAGGGGGACAGCCAGGCTCGTGTGGGCCTCAAGGCGTGCGGCGATGCCGAGATCGCTGTCGCCCGTGAGCACCGCCGTGTTCGCGAATGGATCGCTCGCCATCGGCGCAAAATCGCCCAGCGATGCCAGGCTCGAGTGACTCGTGGCCTGATTGGTCGACAGATTGCCATCGACCGCCTGCAGCACGGACTCAATCACCTCGCGCCGCTTGTCGATGCGCGGACCCATCACGCGGTGCAGAAGCTGCGCGACCGCGCCATGGGAAACCAGGATGCGCTCCTCGAACAGGTACGAGGTCAGAGCCTGTTCGAGCTCCTGCGCCGTTTGGTACCGCCGCCCAGGGTCGCGATCGAGTGCCTTGAGGGCGATCGCCTCGAGCTTTTCCGGGTAGCGCGGATTGAGGTGCGTGGGGCGCGGTATCGTGCCGTGCTTGACGAGCTCAAGCGTGTGGGCCGCATCGCGACCGCGGAACAGCTGCTCCCCGGTGGTCATCTCAAACAGCACGATCCCAAGCGCGAAGACGTCGGTGCGCCGATCGAGGCGCTCACCGCGCGCCTGCTCGGGCGACATGTAGCTGAGCTTGCCCTTGATCTTCTCGCCTTCGCTCGAGGTGTCGAGGCGTCCGAGCGCGTTAGCAATCCCGAAATCGACGAGTTTGGCCTTGCCGTCGATGCCCACGAGGATGTTGTGGGGAGATACGTCGCAGTGCACGACGCCTCTCAATTCTCCGTCCCAGTCGCGCAGCTCATGGGCAGCGTGCAGACCGGCGGCGGCGTCGGCGGCGATGCGCACGGCGATCTCAGGAGGCAGGGCTCCGCGACTCTTGGCTGCGCGGATCACGTTGCGAAGGGAATCACCCTCTACCCACTCCATCACCATGTAGAGCGTGCCGCGGTCTTCAGAGACCTCGTAAACGCGCACCACGTTGTCGTGGCGGATGCTCTGAATGATCTGCACCTCGCCGAGAAACATCGAGCGGAATTCGGAATGCTGGGCGAGCTCGGGCAGCATCGCCTTGACCGCGACGAGTCGCTGTTTTCCGCTGACGGCAGAACGCTCGCGGGCGACCCAGACTCCCGCCATTCCCCCGCGACCAACACGAACGAGCAGCTCGTATCGACCGAGGGCCATTCCGGACTGCAGTTCGGTCATTGCGGTTTCATCCGTCAAGTGCGCAGAGTTGCAGCCGTTTAGGCAACCTGCTGGCCAAAATGTAAGCACGCCACCCCCCCCGCGGGCAAGGGCGGTCCGTGCGATGGCACTGAAAACCGGGCAACGAGTGACTCGGAGACGGTAACGATTGCAGTGATCGGCGCAACTCCGCTCCCCCGGATGGGGTCAGGGCGGCCGCGCCTGGGGGCCAAATGCCTCGTAAGCCAGGCTCGTCGGTTCCACATCGACAACGGCACAGAGGTTTGGTGTAACCCTCAGCGCATGCCGGAATCGGTGACATCTGTTCAGACATCCGGTCGGGTGGGCAAGGCCCTGACTCGGGTTCGGCTATTCACCGAGCGCTTCACGGTCGAGGGGGATTGCGACGAGTGCGAGCGCGAGTGCGAGTTGCCGGTGCTGTCGATCGGCTTTGACTACGACGGCACGCTGCTGTCCCTGCGTGACCCCCGCGAGCGGTTCTTCGTCGCGACCCCTCGCGGGATGGTCGAGGTCGAGCGCGATCGGGCAGGCGAGGCTCGTTCGCTTTGCTTAATTGAGAGCTTTGGGGCGATCGAGCTCGACCATGCACCCGAACTCATGGCTCCCTTTGACAGCCCGGCGGACTACCTGGTCCAAGTCGACGGCAACGTGCACAGCTGGTGCTCCTTTTCCGTCTACGCCCTGCCGCAGCTCGAGGCGCTCGGTTTTGACGTCACGATCGATCCCGCCTACCCCTACCACGTGGTGGACGACGATCCCCCATGGATCGCGCTCATCTCGCCTGATGAGCAACGCACCGATTGGTTCTCCCTCGAACTTGGGCTGCAGGTGGACGGCAGGCGCGTCGACGTCCTCTCCGTCCTGCTCGAAATGCTGGAGCAGCATCGAGAAGGCGAGTCGCTCGACTCCCTGCTCCGACTGACCGCGCGTCGGCGGGCTATCGCAGTTGGACCGAATCGCTACGTCACCCTGCCGCCCGAGCGCCTACGCGCCCTGCTCCAGGTGCTACTCGAGCTCTACCGCGGTGAGCGGACGCCCGCGGGTAAGCTCTGCTTTGCCGGGGCGCAAGCGACGAGCCTCACGCGCCTTGAGACCGTGCTCGGTCAAGGGGACGGCGACCGTCTGCGGTTTGAGGGAGGAGACGCCCTGCGCGCCCGTGGCCGGAGCCTAAGCCTGAGCGAGCGGGCCGAGTCGGCAAACGAGCGAGAGTTCGCTGGAGTTCAGGCGATTTTGCGCCCCTATCAGAGCGACGGCGTGGCCTGGTTGCAGCGGCTCCGGGAGTTCGAGGCTGGCGGAGTGCTGGCGGACGACATGGGCCTTGGCAAGACTCTGCAGACGATCGCGCACCTGGCAACCGAGCAGCTCGCGGGGCGCATGACCTTGCCTTCGCTCGTAATTATGCCGACCAGCCTCGTCGGTAACTGGGCACGCGAACTGGCGAGGTTCGCGCCAACGCTCCGGGTGCTTGCGTATCACGGTCCCAAGCGCGCAGAGCAGCGCGCTAGCCTGACCGAGGTCGACGTGGTCCTGACGACTTACCCAATCCTAAACCGTGATCTCGAGCACCTGGCGGAACTCGATTTCTACTACGTGATCCTGGACGAAGCGCAGGCCATCAAGAATTCGCGCAGTCAGTCGGCGCAAGCCGTCAAGCAGCTGCGCGCCACGCATCGCCTGTGTCTGAGTGGAACTCCGGTGGAAAACAACCTCGGTGAGTTGTGGTCGCAATTCGACTTTCTGATGCCGCAGCTCTTGGGGAGCTACGCCAGTTTTCAGCAGCGCTTTCGTAATCCGATCGAACGCGCGGGCTGCGAGGACCGGCTCGCGGCACTTCGGGAACGAGTCGCCCCGTTCTTGCTTCGCCGGATGAAAGAGCACGTGGCGCGTGAGCTCCCCCCCAAGACCGAGCTTGTGCGCCCGGTCGAGCTCGAGGGAGCTCAGCGTGACCTCTACGAGAGCATTCGCCTGTCGGCTCATAGCGAGGTCCGCCAGGCCATCCGCAGCAAGGGAGTCGAGGGTTGCGCTATTACGATCCTCGATGCGTTGATGAAGCTGCGTCAGGTCTGCTGCGAGCCTCGGCTCGTTACTCTGCCCGCTTCCAAGGAGGTTCCAGAGAGTGCCAAGCGTAGCCTGTTCTTCGAGCTGCTAGTTCAGCAGCTGGAGCAGGGGCGTCGGGTGCTCGTGTTCTCCCAGTTCACCCGCATGTTGGCGATCCTGTCCGAGGGGCTGCTCGAGCGCGGGATTCGGCATGTGACCCTCACCGGGGCGACTCCAGATCGTCAGCGGCGCGTGGATGCCTTTCAGAACGGTGAGGTGGACGTCTTTCTGATCAGTCTCAAGGCGGGGGGCACCGGACTCAATCTGACTCGGGCCGACACCGTGTTTCACTACGATCCCTGGTGGAATGCTGCGGCTCAGGCTCAGGCCACTGATCGGGCTTACCGCATCGGACAGACCAGACCGGTCTTTGTCTACAACCTGATCGTCGCTGGAAGCGTCGAGCAGAAGATGCTCGCACTCCAGCAGCGCAAACGGCAGCTCGCGGACTCGATCTTGGGTGGAGCTGACCGCCTTAGCCTACTGGCGCTCTCCGAGATCGACGACCTGTTTGCCCCCCTCGATTAGCCCACCTTTTCGCACAAGAGAGCGCCGAGAACGCCCATGAGTGCCAGCTCGCTTCATCACCTCGCGCTTGGCGCGATCGACCTGGACGCGATGGCGCGTTTTTACCAAACGTTGCTCGAACTGCGCGAGCTCAAGCGTCATCACAACGCTGACGGGTCGCTTCGCTCGATCTGGCTCGAACTCGGCTCGCTGATTCTCATGCTCGAGCGCAGTGAGTCTCCAGCGAGCCAACCGGTGTTTTCCCGCGGAGGAGTCTTTTTGCTCGCGTTTCCCATGCGCGCAGCGGAGCGCGAAGCCTGGCGACAGCGCCTGCGGCGGCTCGGAGCGGCGGTGGAGTCCGAGAGCGAGTATTCGCTGTATTTTCGCGATCCCGAGGGCAATCGGCTAGCGATGACTAGCTATCGCGCCTAAGGCCCAGCCTGATGAGGCCGTCCGCTGGGGGGGTACTGCGGGCGTGCTCGGCGCGGCGACTAGGCGTGATAGTATTCTCGCTCGACCAGTCCTGCCAGTTCGAAGGCAGCGGCCCTGGCAGCATTGGCTGGTTCCAGCGCTCCAGTAGCTCAAAATCATGCTCGATTTCCAAGCTGAGCGGCAGCGCATTTTGCGGGCCGCCCTGCTGGAACCAGCGCTGCACCTTGGCGGCATTGCGCAGCAAGATCGGGTGTTGTGGATCCTTGCGAGCGGCCGTCACGAACTCATTTTTCACCTGCTCGTAGTTCCCCTGCGCGTGGGCGATGCAAGCGCGTGCATTGTGCAGGATGCCCGGGAGGGGGTAGCCACGCTGCTCGGCCAAGTTGAGGTGCTGTTCCGCCTCGGCGTAGCACCCGGCAACGATCAAGGCCTCAGCCAGTTCCACCTCGGCGGCGTGATGGCCGTCGAGTCGCGCGGTGGTTGCTTCGAGTTCCTCGACGCCCGCGCGGTAGTCCCGCTGCACCCCGCGGTTCTGCTCGAACCAGCTGTTGAGCTCAGCCGTAAACTCCGGGGTCGCGTCGAACGGAACCTTGAGCTCTTGGAAGGACTCCTCGAAATAGCGCTGCGGTTCGAGCCAACCGAGCTGGCGAGCCGCTTGAAAATCCTCGGTGCCGGGATAGACGCTGAGGCAGGAAAATACGTACTGGTGTGGACGAGCGGAACGCAGAAAATCGAGGGTCTCTCGGAAGGTCTCGCGGGTCTCACCGCGATTGCCGAGCATCATGTAGTAGCGAACCTTGACGCCAAATTTTTTGGCCGCCGCAGTGGCCTCAAGGATTTGCGTCGTGGTGATCTTCTTGTGAATGGCCGTCAGGATCTGACTCGAACCCGACTCCACGCCAAGACTGAGTCGCTCGCACCCCGCGAGTCGCATCGCGTGCAGCAGCTCCTCGCCGAGCACGTCGACGCGGGTGTCACAGCTCCAGAGGAACTTGAGGTTGCGCTTCAGGATGCCGTCACACAGCTCCAACACGCGCTTGCGGTTGGCCGTGAAGGTGTCGTCCTTCAGGAGCAACATCTTGACCGGCACCAGCTCCAGGGCTTGCTCGAGGGCGTCGAGCACCTTGGGGATCGAGCGCCCGCGAAAGCCGCGCCCCCAGCTGGTTTCCGCGCCGCAAAAGGTGCAGGCCCAGGGGCAACCGCGCGAGGTCATGACGATGTGCGTCCCAAAGAGCTCGTGGGGCGAAACGAGGTCATCGAGCTGCGCGATGGCTGCGCGGGGCGGGCCAGCCTTGGGCTCCCCGTCATGCCGAATCCACGCGCCCGCCAGGCCCGCGAGGGGTTGACGATGCTCTAGGCGGTCGAGCAGTTCCAGAAAGGTCTGCTCGCCCTCGCCGACGACAACAGTATCGATCTCCGCGTGGTGCTCGAGCATCTCACGCGCTAGCGGCGTGGCGTGCGGGCCACCGATCACGATCTGCGTTTGCGGGGAAAGACGCTTGAGCTCGCGCGCAACGAGCGCAACCCCACGACGATTCGCCGTCCAGCAGGAGAGTCCCACAACTTGCGCATCGAGCTCAGCCAGGAACGCCTCCACCTGATTCCAAGGATAGTTGGAGAGGTTCGCGATCTTGACTTGATGCCCCGCGGCCGTGGCTTGGGCGGCCAGTGACAAGAGGCCGTAGGGCACCTGGAAGAAGTCCGCATCGAGGTCGCCCTCGGCGAAATCCAGTGGTGGCCCGTCCTCGAGATAGGCGGGCGCCTCGACGGGCGCAATTTTCCAGGGTGGTGGGTAGAGCAGCGCGACGCGCATGATGGGTCGGGTCGCAGCATAGCCAGCCGCGTACGGGTTTGTCACCCACTCTGCTGCTCTTTGCTCCAGGGAAGTTCTAGCGGGAACAGGCTTGTCATTGTCGACGGCTTAGGGCAGGGGTTGGGGGTGTCACCCGTCGTTCCGCTCCCCAAGGCCCGCTACTGTGGACTCCTGACCGCTGGGGCTTTGGCCCTCGCCTGCGGTAGTGCGACCACCTCGCATATCCACGTCAATCAGGCGGGCTACCTCCCTCAGCAGCCCAAGCGTGCCGTGCTCGAGAGCGCCTCGAGCGCGCCACAGAGCTGGCAGCTGGTCAATGAAGGTGGTGACGTCGTGAGTGAAGGCGTGACAGTTGTCCGCGGTCCCGATCCTGAGAGCGGGGATCAGGTTCACTGGATTGATTTGAGCGGCGTACATCAGCCGCAGAAAGGCCTACGACTCCGAGTCGGTGCCGACCAAAGTGATCCCTTCGACATTGAGCCGGAGCTCTATCACCAGCTCAAGTACGATGCCCTCGCGTACTTTTACCAGAACCGCAGCGGTATCCCGATTTCGATGCCCTGGGCGCGAGACTTCAAATTGACGCGTCCAGCGGGGCACGTCTCCGATAGTAAGGTCGGATGCGTTGGCACGACGTGTGACTATTCGCTCAACGTCAAAGGCGGCTGGTACGATGCCGGCGACCACGGAAAATACGTCGTCAACGGGGGGATCGCCGTCTGGACTCTGCTCAATCTCTACGAGCGTGAGAAAGCCATCGGCACCAGCCTGGGGGATTTTAACGACGGTAAGCTCAAGATCCCCGAGTCGGGTAATGGCGTCAACGATCTGCTCGACGAAGCGCGCTGGGAGGTCGAATTTCTGCTCGCTATGCAGGTGCCAGAAGGCCAGGAGAAGGCGGGACTGGCGCACCACAAGGTGCACGACAACTACTGGACGCCGCTTGGGCTAACCCCCGCGGAGCGTTCGGCGACCAGGCGACTCTATCCCCCGAGCACGGCCGCGACGTTGAATCTCGTCGCAGTGGGGGCGCAGTGCGCGCGGATTTGGCGTGAGCTCGATCCCGCCTTTGCGGGGCGCTGCCGCAGCGCGGCGGTGCGCGGGTGGAATGCCGCTTTCAAGTTCCCGAACCTCCTTGCCTCACCCATGAGCAAGGACGGTGGCGGTCCATACGATGACACCGATGTGAGCGATGAGTTCTTCTGGGCCGCGTCGGAGCTCTACGTAACGCTCGGCGACCCGCGCCTGCTCGACTATCTGCGAAAGAGCAAATACTTCGGCAAATTCCCGCACCAAGTAGGTCACGAGCACACCGAGCAAAATACCAGCTTTAGCTGGCAGTCGACTCAGGCTCTTGGTGCAATCTCGCTGGCGTTCGTACCAAACCAGTTGCCGGCAGCTGACCTCGCCGAGCTGCGCGCCGCGCTCGTGACGGCCGCCGAGGGCTATCTAACGCTCGACAAACGTCGTGGCTATCCGGTGCCTATGGAGGCCGGAAGCGACCATCACTATCCTTGGGGCTCTAGCTCATTTGTTGCGAACAATGCGCTGGTGCTTGCGCTGGCCGCAGATCTGACCAATCGCAGCGAGTTCAAGGCGGCAGTCGTCGACGCCATGGACTACCTGCTCGGGCGCAATCCCCTCGGATTTTCGTACGTATCAGGCTACGGCGAACGCTCGCTGGAAAACCCGCATCATCGCTTCTGGGCCCACCAGCGGGGACACCGCTGTCCGATGCCGCCGCCGGGCGCGCTCGCCGGGGGACCGAATTCCAAGTTGCAGGATCCCACGTCCAAGCGTCGACTCAATGGCTGCGCGGTGCAGAAGTGTTACATCGATAACGTGGACGCTTGGGCCGTCAATGAGGTCGCGATCAATTGGAACGCGCCGCTCGCCTGGGTCGCCGCCTATCTCGATGAGCTCGCCACGGGGCGCCCTGGTCGTCCTCCTTTCTCAGCGCAACCGGGCGCCAGCGCTCCGAGTGAAGGGGCGTCGCCGCTCGCCGTTCCCGCTTTGGCAGCTGCCGGCGCCGCCGATGGCAGCCCAGCCCCGAGCGCCGAAGAGCCCGGTAAATCCCCCGGAAAACCCCACGCAGACGCAGCCTCGGGCAAGCCGTCTGCGACTAAGCCGATCGAACCTTCTAAGCCATCAGCGGACAAGCCGTCCGACAAGCCGTCCGCGACGAAGCCCGCGGCAGCCAAGCCCGCCAAGTAATCGAGCTGGCCCTGTGGGGGCTCGGTGCTCCGGTTTCCTCGGTCACGCACAGGCGCGTGGCGGAAACCGGAGCAATCCCTCGTCGGAATGGCGGCGCGCAGCGGACGGCGTCGGCACTAATTGACCTTCACCTCGATGCGACGCGCTGACGCCTGTGGGGTCTTGGGGAGGCGCACTGAGAGCAGTCCGTCTCGCATATCGGCCTCGATGTTCTGCTCGTCGATCTCCCTTGGCACCTTGAAGCGGCGAGCGAAATCGGGCGGACCTTGCTCGGTTGGTTGGAGGCGAGCTTCAACGCGAAGTTCCTGGGATTCCAGCGAAATAGTGATCCCTTGCGGGCTCACTCCCGGCAGCTCGGCGACGAGCAGGTAGTTGGAGTCGCTCTCATAGAGATCGACGACAGGGGACTGGTTCAAGCAGGCGTTCTGCGCACAAGTGGGATGCATAATGAGTCTCTTTCGTTCGGAAGGCGACGTGGTCACGCCGCCACAAACCATGACGGGAGCAGAGGTGGAACTCGGGGCTGGTTGACGAGGAAATGGCCTGTGAATCAGGGGGTGACGGTGGCGCCGGGTGGGCCGCTAGTGACGTTGATGCGCTGGGGCTTGCTCGCGGCCTTTTTCGGTAGCGTGAGGGTCAATTGGCCCTGGATCAGTTGAGCTGCTGCCTGGCTGGCATCAACGGATGCGGGCAGCTCCAGCGTTTGCTGGAACTCAAGTGAGCTGCGTTCACGGTGCAGGGCGCGATAGCCTTCGGGGACATCGACCGTGCGCTTTGCGCGGATCGTGAGCTCTTGTTCTTTGCCGGTAATCTCCAAGCCTTCCACTGTAACGCCCGGGAGCGCGACATTCAGAATGAGTGCATCCTCGGTTTCACGACTATGAATCGCGGGTTTGTTCGGAATATTTAGCTCAGTTTCGGCAAGCTGACGCGTGAGCTCGCGTCGAAGCAGCGAGAACGCAAGTGGCCATGAGGCGGTGGTTCGCTGGGCATGAGGAACGCAGCTGGGGGTCAAACTCAAGACGTGCATGACTCATCTCTCCAATTGATCTGCTGGGAGCTTTGGGTTGGGGTCACGCGGCATTCGGCACCTCGGCCTCGGCACGCACGACGATGGGGGCTGTCCGCTGTCAGGAGGACTGCGGAGGCTAGTTTGTTGCGACTCCAGCAACATGCGCATGGCCTGACGGCTCGCAAGGGGACCGCCGCGCAAATCCCGCTCGGCGGGGCAAAACCACACAAGCGCGCAGGCGAAAGTCTCGTCTGGCCATTGCCGGCACCACCCCTTGGTCGGTCGCGACCGAGCCCTCTGAGTGCCTCGGGGGTCTGCAGGGGCAACGCGGCTGACGCCCGTCAGGTCGCCCGGCGGTAACGTTAGTGATCGAAGCGCTTGAACGCGGCTTTAGTCACTCCGTGGGTCGCGAGCCTGCTCTCATCTCTGCGGCGCTTGACTTTTTCTCCCAGTACCTCGAGGGTTGTCATCATCAGAAAGAGGAACGACACCCGTTCCCCGCGCTGGAGGCGGCGGGGGTGCCAAGTCACGGTGGCCCGTTGGCGGTCATGCTCGGAGAGCACGAACACAATCGCGAGCTGCTCGCGCAACTTGAGCGCGATGGGCGTGCCTATGCCCGCGGACACAAGGAACTCTGCCGCAGCTCAAGCAGTGTTTCGAGGATTACTCGACCCTGATGAAGCAGCATTTCTGAAAGGAAAACGACATCCTGTTTCCGATGGGACTTCGACTATTTCCAGAGAGTATGAGCGAACGACTGATCGCTGGATTCGAAGCGCGCGAGGCCGCGCTGGGCGCTGATACCCGCGAGCGCTATCACACCCTGGCTCAGAAGATTACCGCCGACGCGCGACTTGAGCCACTCTCCTATGCGCTCGAGCCGGCCGTGATGGCCGCCATGCTCGACACCCTCCCGGTTGAGTTGTCGTTCGTCGACGCGGACGACACGGTGCGCTATTTCAGTCAAGAAACTCAGGACAAAATATTTCCGCGACAGCGCTCAGCGCTCGGTATGGGCGTGGAAAACTGCCAACCGTCTAAGAGCGTCCACATGGTCAAGCAGATCATTGCGGACTTTAAGGCGGGCAGTCGCGAGGCGGCCGACAGAAGCTGACTGGGCAGAAACGCCTGCTCGACGACACGATCGACGCGTGAGCTTGGGGGGCCTCACGATCTCGACGTCGTGAGGTCCGCAACCGCGCCGCGTCGGGGACTGTGCTGTCTGTCGGATACTGTGCGCCTATCGTGGTGGCGTCCCCAACTGCGTTGGAAACTTGTCGCCACATGGTCGCCGCGGACTCTCGATACCGGTTGGGCGTCAAGCGAGTACAAGCCCGGTAGGGACGCGATCGGCTACAATCGGAGTCTCGTCGACCGGCGCTCGTGGTTGAGCGCTAGCGACCCGTTCCCCCCGCTCGCGTCTCGGCCCATGCCCCGAGGTCGAGATACGGAAGGACTTCGACCTCGATGCTTAGGAATTGTTGCCGGTTTTCCTCGTCCTTAGTCGTTGCTTTGCTTGTTGTCGCCGCACCCTCTGCCTTCGCGGCCAATAGCGATATTCGCCTCAATAGCGTCGGGTATCAGCCGGCGCGCATGAAGGTGGCGTCCGTGCTGACCACCAGCGCGACGGCTTTCTCGGTGCGTAGCGCGATCGACGACTCGGTGGCGTTCGCCGGGACTCTCTCGGGCAACGTGGTCGATGCGGTGGTCGCGCAGAGCGGCCGCCGTCTCGACTTTTCCACGTTGACGACTCCAGGAACGTATTACCTCGACGTCCCCGGAGTGGGACGATCGCCGAATTTCGTGATCGGCGACGGCGCGCTGAACGAGGCCTACCTGCTCTCGATGCTGGGGCTCTACGGTTGGCGTGCTGGCTCCCAGGTCACCGTCACTTGGAAGGGCACCACCTGGCACCATGGCGCCGGTCATCTGCGCGACGGATTGCTCGATTACCTCGGTCAGGTGGGCGTTACGCGTGAGGCGACTCATGGCTGGTACGATGCAGGCGACTACAACAAATACGTCGTTAACGCAGGCGTGACGTTGGGGATGCTGTTGAAGGCCTGGGAGGAGCACAGCGCCACGCTGTCGGGGGTGCCGCTCTGGCTTCCGGAACAAGGCGGCAAGTTCCCGGACTACTTGGACGAGATCAAATGGGAGCTCGACTGGCTCCTGCCGATGCAATACTCGGCCGCCGATGGACGGGTCTCCCACAAGCTGAGCGGGCTTGATTTCTCAGGATTTGTGCCGCCCGCGGCAGACTGCCCCGCGCATTACTATGCGCCGTACGGCACGGCGGCTACGGCCGACTTCGTGGCGATGTTGGCGGAAGCCTCGCGCGCCTTTACGCCGTATGACGCGGCGCTCGCCACGACGTATCTTGACGCCGCCAAGGTTTCGTACGCTTGGCTCGTCAAAAATCCGGCTAATCACGATGCGGACTTGTCCGCGTTCAAGACGGGTGGCTACGGTACGACCGATCCGGACGATCGCGCCTGGGCCGCCGCTGAAATGTGGGAAACCACGGGTGACGCTGCCGCTCTCAAGGACTTTGAGACGCGCATCACCGGCATGGGCGCCAAAGGCGTCGCGGCCACCTTTGACTGGGGCGATGTCGCGGATCTCGGGGTGGTGACCTATTTGCGCTCGCCGCGCAGCGGTAAGGCTCCGGCCGTGGTCTCCGCGCTAAAGACTGCCGTGGTTGGCGCAGCCAACGGGCTCGTGGCCAACCACGATGCGAGTCTCTATGGTCGTCTGATGCCCAACCATTGGTGGGGTTCGAACGGGGTTCTCGCGCGCAGTTGCCTGGTCCTCAATGCTGCGAACGAAGTGACCCCCAATGCGCGCTACGCGGAGGTCTGCGCGGCGCAGGTGGATTACCTGCTCGGTCGCAATCAATACGGTCGCTCGCAGGTGACCGGCATCGGTGTCGCGCCGCCGATGTTCCCGCACGACCGCCGCTCGGGCTCGGACGCGCAGGGCGCGCCCTATCCGGGCTACCTCGTCGGCGGTGGTTCGAGCGCCACCAACTGGTCGGATATTCAAGCGAGCTACGAGACCAACGAGATCGCGATCAACTGGAATGCGGCGTTGACCTATGCCTTGGCCGGCGCGGTGACGCCCAGTGCCGCGGCACCAAGCTTTGAAGCGGTGACCGATGCGCCGTCCAGCTGCGGAGCGGTCACCACGGGTGGCACCACGGGCACGGGCGGCACCACGGGCACGGGTGGCACGCCGAACACCGGAGGAACGTTCAGCGGCAACACCGACGGCACCCCGGACGTGATCGACGATCTTGAGGACGGCGATCTAGCCGTGCTACCGCAAGGGGGGCGCAAGGGCCGTTGGTACGTCTTTGACGACGGCACGACCGGCACGACCACGGGGCCTCTGTCCAGTGCCGACGGGGCCAACAAAAGCAAGCATTCCGTAGAGGTCATCTCCCGGGGTTTCACCGTTTGGGGTGGCGGCGTTGGCGTGCAGCTCAACAAGGACGGGGCCGCGGCCTGGCAGACCTACGACGCCTCGCAGTACACCGGATTGCGCTTCCGGATCCGCACTAAAACCGCCACCCCGAGCACGTTCAGTCTGATGCTGGTATCGGCACAAACGCAGCCGGAATCCAAGCTGTGCACTAGCTGCTTTGATCATTTCCTGGCCACGGTTCAAGCAACCGCGGATTGGCAGGAGGTGATTTTGCCGTGGTCTGCGTTCAGGCAGCAGGGCTTCGGAAGTCCGCTCTCGGCTCGCGTCGAGCCCTCTGCTCTCTACGCACTTCAATGGCAGTGGGGTGCTGGGCAGACGGTGGATTTCGAGCTCGACGATGTTGCCTTCGCTCGCGGCCCTTCACCCGTCGCTCAGGGAGGCGCAGGTGGCGTGTCCGCTACGGGAGGCAAATCGGGTCATCCGATCACCACCGCGGGCAATGGCGGCGCAGCAGGCGCGGCGAGTGGGGCCGACTCGGGTCAGGTCTTGGGCGGTGGTTGCAACTGCCGCACGAGTCGCTCTGGCTCGGAGCTCGGCGGCCTGCTCGTCGCGTTCGCCCTTGGCCTCTCCTTGCTGCGTCGACGCACGGGTCGCTGACTCTTGAAGGACTCCCCCGGAGCGCGTAGCTACCGGGGGAGGTGTTGTGACGGCGTGGTCGACGTTGCTGTGGCGGTCGGCGTTGGGTCAGTCGATGAACAGGGGTTCGGTCAACAGTCGCTGCTGAATGCCGGCATAGTCGACGGTCGCGCCCCAGCGCGCCAGCAGGGAATAAAAGCCAAATTGCAGGCGATTCATCAGCGCCAGCCCGGGCGGGAAGGCGACGATCCCGCTGTCACGTCGCAGCAGCTTGGTCTTACCTTGGCTGGCGCGGCTCACTAGCTCGCGCGCATAGTTCTGGGTGATGGCAAACGGGGACTCAAACAGCGGACGGTACGCAAATCGCGTGTAGTCGAGGATGAAGTCCTCGTAGGGCCCCCCCTTGAGGCCGAGCATCTCGCGCAGGCGCTCGCTGAACCCGGCATCATCGCGCTCGATGGCGGCCTCGTGAATGTGACGGGCCAGCTCGAGCCGACCTGGTTCCAAGCGCTGGATGCAACCAAAGTCGAGGAACGCAATGCGCCCCTCCGGGAGCGCGAGAAAATTGCCTGGATGCGGGTCGGCGTTAAACGCGGCGCCCACCAGAATGCTGCGAAACACGAAGCGCCAGAGGATCGATGAGAGTTCAATCTGCTGGTTTGTGCCCAGCTCAGCGCGCTCGGGAAGCGCTGAGCCATCGACGTATTCAGTGGTCAAGATACGACCCGTGCTCAGCTCATCGAGCACGGTCGGTACGATGACGCTGGGATCCTGGGCATGGATACGGGCAAAGCGTCGCTGATGCAGGGCTTCATGTCTGTAGTCGAGCTCTTCCCGGAACCGCGCCGCCACCTCCAAAAATACGCGCTCCGGATCGAAGGCTTTGGGCACAAGCGTGGATACCAAACGCTCTAGCAAGTGCATGCTCGAGAGATCGTGTTCGACCGCTGCGGCGACCCCGGGGTGTTGAACCTTGACCGCAACGACGCGACCGTCGTGGGTGGTGGCCCGGTGCACCTGACCGATCGAGGCGCTGGCGAAGGGTTCCGGGTCAAAGCTCCGGAAAAGCTCGCTTGGTGACGCGCCGAGCTCGCTCTCGAGCAGCGCCTTGACGGTCGCTGCAGGCGTGGTCGCCGTCTGGTTACGGAGGCGCGCAAGCTCCAACTTGTAGACGTCCCCCAGCGACTCGGGTAGCAAGCCGTCCACCGAGCTCAGGGTTTGACCGACCTTCGTGGCTAGGCCCCGCAATTGGCCGAGCACCTCCACGGTGTGCACCGCCAACTGGTGCGGGTCTCGTTTCGTGAGGAGCGACACTCCCGTCTTGGCGCCCAGCCGTGCGAGAGCACCGAGTCGTTCGAGTCGCTGGGAAGGAAGGCGGTCGGAGGTCATTGCTGCGCTTTCAGCAGCATCGGGCCGCCGTGAGGTTAGGTCAAGCGCTGCGCTCACTCGAGGGCGCTTGCCCCAAGCTTGGAATGTCGAAGTTGAGCGAGGAAGCGACGGTTGCGTCGAGCGTCATGGTTCCGGAGCCGAGGTCAACGCCAGTGAGTGCACCATGGATGGCCCGCGAGAATTCTGACCGGTCGTAGGGCTTGCTCAGGAAACCCACTGCCCCTGCGCCCAACAATTCTTCGACATCGCCGTCGCGCGCGTAGCCCGAGGCGATCACGACGCGTACGTCCGAGGACAGTTCGCGCAGACGGTGAAAGCACTCGCGGCCGCCCATGACCGGCATCGACACGTCCAGCACGACGAGTGCGATGGACTCGGCCTGTTCGCGATACAGGGCGATCGCTTCGGCACCGTTGCAGGCGAGCAGCGCCTCATAGCCGAGGGTTGCTACGATACGACGTCCCGCAGAGCGCAGGAGCGGCTCGTCGTCCACCAGCAGGATCTTGCGCGCCATGGATGCGGGGGCGGGTGGACGCAACGTCTTTGGGCGGGCCGACTCCGGGGCGGCAAGCTGCGCGGGCAGGAGCATGGTGATGCAGGTCCCCTTTTGCACGACGCTCTCGAGACGGATCGCACCGCCATGACTGCGAATGGTGCCGTACACCATACTCAGACCAAGCCCCGAGCGTTCATTGGTGGTCTTGGTGGAGAAAAATGGTTCAAATACGCGATCGATCAGCTGGGGTGGGATGCCGTGGCCCGTGTCGGTGACCGAAAGCTCCACGTAGCGTCCCGGGTCGATCTCGAAACGGTGCGCCTCGGTTGCGTCGAGTACGCGGTTTTTTGCAGCAATCGTCAGCTTTCCCCGGTTTTCCATGGCATCGACCGAGTTGATGCACAGATTGATGAGCACATGGGCGATCTGACCCGAGTCGCCCAGCAGGTCATCAGTGCCTTCGTCAAGCGCGAGCTGTATGTGGATCTGCTTCGGAATCGAACGTTTGAGCAGCCTCACGACGGACTCAACGGTTTCGGCGATCGGAAAACGCTCACGTTTGCGGAGCCCTTTGCGCGCAAACCCGAGGAGATTTCGCGTCAGCGCGCTGCCGCGCCTGGCCGCAGTCATGATATCTGTCACGTCCTGATGCAGGGGATCGCTCGGATCGATGCGATCGAGTGACAGCGATGCGACGCTCGTTATCGAGCCGAGTACGTTGTTCATGTCATGGGCGACGCCGCCTGCGAGGACTCCGACCGCCTCCAGTTTCTGGGACTGGTGCAGCTGCTCTTCGAGCTGCTGCCGCTTCTGCTCGCTCTTTTTGAGCTCGCTCAGTTGATGCTCCCGTGCCGCGAGCGCGTCCCGTAGCGAGTTGGTGCGTTCGCGATCGAGTCGGCGCAGGGCCTGCAGTCTCGCGTACCCCCGGCGTCGACTCACAAAAATGGTAGCGCCGACCAACATGCCACCGACCATGGAAACCTGCGAGTCCATGAAGGCGCCGGTGCTGAGAATGCCGTGCGCGATCGGGAGTTCGATCATAGCTCCCAGGATCAGCGTCGCAATGAACCAGCGCGATGACATGATCACTGCGCCCGCCGCGATCAGCACCACGGGGTTAAAGCCAAGGTCCGAGGCGGAGCGGTGAATCCAGGCGCTACCCGTGGTGTTCAGTAGCGTAATGAGCGCGAGCGCCGCGCCTGTCGCGTTCGCCAGGTTGGCGGGGAGTCGCCTTGTCCAAGCCAATAGCGAGACGGGGGCGATCACCACCAAGGCGAACATATCGAGCCAGATGACCCTTTCCACTCCCGGACGAGTCAGTTGCGTCAGGTTAAAGACCATGTACGCGGAGTACACGACCGTGAGGGTCCCGCTCAGCCAAGCCAGGGCTTCCAGCGCCGGAAAATGCTGCTCACGCCAAGGCTCGCTAGACTCGGGGAGGTCGGGTTGGCTCGGTGGACGACTCATGGTGACGGCGGGCACCGTGGTCGCAGCCCGCCCGACCTGATACGGCCACGGCGCGCGTGGAGGTTAGTCCTGGGGTGTTACGGCCTCGATGGAGCCAAAAAACGCTGCCGGCCCATGGGCAGTGAACGGACGAAGAGGTCCCGTCGACGCATTGAACCAACGGCCAATTGCTCAGGTTTTCCGCGAAATAACCGATTTTGCTCCCTGCTCGGGACACACCCCCTCAGGAGAAACTGATGCGAAACACTCCGGAAACAAAGATCCTCCTAGGAAACCACCATCCACCGGAGACAAGTTCCCGCGCGACCCCGTCTGGCGCCCGCTCAGGGCGACTCGGCGGGAATCGTCGGGTGATCCGATCCGTAGTCAAGGAGTATCGTTGTCCATGCCGACCGCACGCAAGCGCATCGCAGTTTCCCTCGAGCGAGAGACCCCTCCGGTTGAGGACTACAAGAGCAAGCCAGGCCACGCCATTTTCGGCCAGCTCGTGTTCAATGACGCAGCACAGCGTCAGTATCTGTCCAAGGACGTTTACAAGAAGCTTCGCGCCACGACCGTGCGCGGCGAGCCGATTGATGCCTCGATCGCCGACCAGGTCGCGCAGGGCATGAAGGAGTGGGCGCTTTCGTTCGGCGCGACTCACTACACCCACTGGTTCGTTCCGATGACGGGCCTCACGGCTGAGAAGCATGACGCCTTCCTTGAGCCGACCCGTGACGGAGCCGCGATCGTTGAGTTCGACGGAAAGACCCTGATCCGTGGCGAACCCGACGCTTCGTCGTTCCCGTCAGGTGGCACCCGCGCCACGTTCGAGGCTCGCGGTTACACGGTCTGGGATCCGTCCTCGCCTGCATTCATTCAGGAAGAGGTTAACGGCGCCACCCTGACCATCCCCACCGCGTTCGTCAGCTACACAGGCGAAGCCCTCGACCAGAAGACGCCCCTGCTGCGTTCGGTTGAGGCCCTCAGCGTTCAGGCCGTCAAGCTGCTCAGACTGTTCGGCAAGAACGTGTCGCGCGTCAACACCAACCTCGGCCCCGAGCAGGAGTACTTCCTGATCGACCGTAAGTACTACGAGCTTCGCTCGGACCTAATCGCGGGCGGCCGCACCCTGTTTGGTGCCCCTCCGTACCGTGGTCAAGAGCTCGAGGATCACTACTTCGGTGCCATCCGTGAGCGCATCTTGGCGTTCATGATGGATCTTGACCGTCAGCTCTGGAAGCTCGGCATTCCCGCCAAGACGCGCCACAACGAGGTGGCACCCGCGCAGTTCGAGCTCGCTCCGCTGTACGAGACCTCGTCGATCTCAGCCGATCACAACATGATCGCGATGGAGGTTATGCGCCGGATTGCCCTGCGTCACGACCTGGTGTGCCTGCTGCACGAAAAGCCCTTCGCGGGCATCAACGGCAGCGGCAAGCACAACAACTGGTCGGTTGCCACCGATGCGGGCGAAAACCTGCTCGATCCAGGCAAGACTCCCCACGAAAACGCTCAGTTCTTGGCCTTCCTCGTGGCGACCATCGCGGCCGTCGACGAGTACGCCGAGCTGCTCCGCATCGCCGTCTCGGGTCCGGGTAACGATCACCGCCTTGGCGCCAATGAGGCCCCTCCGGCCATCATCAGCGTCTATCTCGGCGACCAGCTCGACAGCGTTATCCAGCAGCTCGCGGCCGGCGCCACCACCAACAGCCCCGGCGGCGGCGTGATGGAGCTCGGCGTTTCCACGCTGCCGAAGTTCAACAAGGACGCGACCGACCGCAACCGCACCTCGCCCTTCGCCTTTACCGGCAACAAGTTCGAGTTCCGCGCGGTTGGTTCGACGCAGCCTTGCTACTGGGCCAACACGGTGCTCAACACCATCGCGGCCGAGAAGGTCAAGCAGCTGGTTGAGGAGCTCGAGGGCACAGCGGGTGCAGACTTCAACAAGAAGCTCTCCACCGTCCTGGCCGCCTGGGTCATCAAGCACCAGCGGGTGGTCTTTAGCGGCAACGGTTACTCCGCCGAGTGGCACGAGGAAGCTGCCAAGCGTGGCCTCCCGAACCTCAAGGACACCGTGAGCTGCCTCAAGGCCGCGACGGCCAAGCGCTACCTGGACCTCTTTGACTCCCACAAGGTGCTGAGCCACGTGGAGTACGAGAGCCGCGTTGAGATCAGCTGGGAGCGCTACGTCAAGATCCTCAACATCGAGGCGACGGCCACCCTCGACATCGGTCGCAGTCAGATCCTCCCGGCCGTGTTTGCCTACCAGACCAAGATCGCTTCCTCGATCGGCGCACTTCGCAGCGCTGGCGTGGACGTGCCCGGTCCCCAGCTGGACCTGCTGAAGTCGGTGGCTGCGGGTGCGGCTGAGCTCAAGACGAACCTCGACAAGCTCGAGGGTGAGCTCGACGGCGCGAACTCCTCCAACCTGTCCGTTCAGGGCGAGCAGTTCCGCGACAAGGTCATCCCCGCGATGGCTGCGGCGCGCAAGGTTGCGGACGCCCTCGAAGGCGTGGTCGAGGACGACCTCTGGCCGCTGCCGAAGTACCGCGAGATGCTCTTCCAGTACTGAGTTAGAGCTACAAGCCCAGGGGCCCTGCAGCTTTTCGCTGTTGGGCCCCGCGGCTTTTTGTCAGCGGGTCTTGAGCACGACAGCGTTCGGGAGTTTGGGCAGGAGTCGGATGAGCTCTGGCTTGGGCGACACGGCGACCGGCAGTTGAGCTTCCCTGAGAAGCTCGAAATCAAACGCGCTGTCTCCGAAGCACGCCAGGCACGGGCCGGTGCCGGCCTGTTCCCGCAGGAGACGCGGCTTGGCCTCGCGGTATGGGCAGGGACGAGCCAGCTCCGCGCTGAGCTTGCCGGCCACCACGGCCGCTTGAGAAGACACGATTTGGGTCGGAGCAAAGCCCCACTGGGCGGCAGCGACCTCCACGATGGGTCCCGGAGAGGCGGTGACCAGCCAGAGAGCAAGCTCGCTTCGTCGTAGCTCATCGAGGATCGGGCCAAAGCTGGGATGGCGTCGCGCGGCAAAGTGCTCTGGCGCGAGCACCTCGGCGGCGAGCTGACGCAGCTCGTCGGGGCTACGTCCCGCGTAGCACCAGGTCATCATTTCGTAGCTGGGGAGCTCGGGGATGATTGCCGCGCGGTGGGCCGAAAAGAGCCGAAAAGCGAGCTTACTCGCGCTGCCATCGGTGGCAAGACCGAAGCTCTCGGCCATCTGAACTAGCGCGGTATGGGCTTCGGGTAGCAGCCAATTGCGCTGGCAAGCGGCCTCGAAAACATCGTCGGAGACGTCACCCGACCAAAGGGTCCCGTCTCCATCGAAGGCGCAGAACGCACCCTCAGTAACCGACAAATCCCTCAGTCGGGCTAGCAGCTCGTGGGCGCCCAACTCGGCAACCTCTGCGAGTCGCTCGACTGTTTGCTGGTCCGCGGTCACCCCCGAACGTTACAGCGCGACTTCGAGCAGGGGAAGGGGATGCAAGTGGGTCGCCATCAGCGGCTTGCCGCTGTCACTGAGGGGATGCCTGCGCTAGGCTTTCGCCGTGACCTGGGAGCTCAATACCGACGCATTTTTAGCAACCTTGAGCGAGCTTGTGGCCCTTGGCCCAAATCTGCAGAACGCGCCCGATGTCGGGTTGATCCCCGTCGAGCGCCTGGCGGTGGAGGTAGTGGAGGCGCGCCTTCGGCCCCATGAAGCCTCCGGATTTCTGCGTCTGCAGCGAATTGCTGACGACCCCGAGCGTCCCAATCTGGTCGTCACGGTGCGGGGCTTGGGCTCAGGCTCGCTCGGCTTCGTGGGTGCTCATTTCGACGTGGTCCCGGCTGATCGCCAGGCGGAAGGTTGGCTCACCGATCCGTTCACCTGCGTCGTGGAACCGGACGGGACCCTGCGTGGTCGAGGTGTCACGGACTGCCTCGGGCACGTCGCGCTCCTGACCGAGCTGCTGGTGGCCCTGGCCGAGCGGGGGCAGTCGCCCGAGCGCAGCCTGACGGTGGTGTTCATCTCGAACGAGGAAGAAACGAGCATCCCCGGGATCGGTCTCGAGGCGGTCGCGGACGCAGGCGCGCTCGAGCCACTGCGCGATGGCCCGCTGTACTGGGTCGACAGTGCTGATGTCGGGCCAACGCTCGGCACGGGAGGCATCGCCACCTGGACGCTCGAGGTGACTGGTGTTGGCGGTCACTCCGGCATGCCTCACAACTGCGTCAACGCACTAGAGCTCGCCGCCAAGGTTTCCGAGCTGCTCGCAGACTGGTTTCGCACCGCCTATCCCCCGCATCCGAGCGAGGCCGTTTGGGGCTACGAATCCCCCTCGTCACTCAAGCCGACCCTGCTTGAGTGCGACAATCGGAAGATCACCAAGATCCCCGGGACGGCTCGGATCGAGGGAGATCTACGGCTCACTCCGTTCTACGATTTGGACGAGGCGATCGCGGGGGCCGCGAGCTTTGTCGCGGCTCTCGACGTCCGTCTGCAGAGCGAAGCCCAACTCGCAGGCTTTTCACGCACGCGAACCGCTTCGGGCCAAGCCGGCAGCGTTCGCTTCATCGCCGGAGCTCGCCGCACCCCCGGGATTGCCTGTCACCTGGATTCCCCGGGACTCGCTCAGCTCAAGAGCGCGATTGTGGCCGTCAGTGGTCCCGACGCGCTGCGACCGTTTTCGATGACGGGCTCGCTCCCGCTCGTGCGTGCCCTGCAAGAGCGCGGTTTTGACGTGCAAATCACCGGATTTGGCGAGAGCCGCAGCTACCACGCCCCCAATGAAAAGGGGCAGCTCTCGGATTTCCGCGCGGGCTACGCGATGCTTGGCGCGCTCATTGACTGGACGTCCATTCCGACCAACCGAGGCGTAGGCTGAGTCCAGCCATCTGGATCCCGGCGCCGTCGGCATAGGGCGTGTAGCGTCCGACACTCACGTCCCCCGCGCCGTCAAAATAACCCTGCAGCACCAGCTCGGTCAGCACATGACCGAAGTTGGCCTGGACCCCGAGGTCGACTCCGGCAAACGCATTGAGCCCGAGCGCGCGTCGGTTGAACGCGTTCAGATCGTGGCTGGCGATACCGAAGCTGAGCGAGGAAGAAAACCGAAGGCGCGAACCCGTGCTCATGAAGCGCAGCGCTGCGCCAAGCCGTCGTGTGTCGAGCTCGTAGCTGACCGGAACTGGCGTTTTCGGGCAGGAATCAGGCGCCGCCGAGGTGCAGGTCCCGTCGATTCGATGATGGGCCGAGAGAAACAGCAGCTCAGCGGCGAGGGGATTGAGCAGGCGGTAGCCCGCGCGAAACTCGACACCGCCCCCGGACGTCTTGCCGGAAGCCTCGACGCCCGCGGGATGAGTCAGCAACGTCAAGGCAGACAGTCCGAGTGAGCCATACCAGCCGCGCTGCTGCACGATGATGGGCGTTCCTGGAGCGGCGCTGAGCTTGTTGCCGATCGACGCTCGCAAGGTGACGTGACGACCTGCCACGACGTCCACCACCAGCTCATCGGACTCGAACCCTTCGCGATAGGTTTGAATCACATGATGGCCCGGCGTCACCATGCCGTGCCAACGCCCACGGGCGACGGGGCGACCGTCGACTGCGAGCGCGGTTTCCGGATCCGTCGCATCGACCTCGATCCAACCGTGGGTTGCCGTTAGCTTGAAGGATATATCCGTGATGTCCGAGCCACCCGCAACGTTCACCGTGTGGTCGACGCGGCTGTAGCCCTCGGCTTCGACCACGAGGCGGTGTTCACCGACGTTGACGTGTATCGCCCGGAGTAGTTCGTCGTGGCTCAGCTCGCGCCCGTCGAGCGAGACGTGACCGTGGCTTGGTTCCACCTTGAGTCGCACTGCCCCGATCAGCGCGCCGAGTTCCGTCAGGGCGTCATTGACCCCCTGTTTTTCCTCTGCGCTGAGCTCACGCTCATGCCGCTCACGCAATGTGCGCAGGGTCTCACGGGCTGACAGGTAGCGAAACAGCGCCTTCTGACAGAGCGCAATGTTTTGCAGCGCGGCCGCGCTCTCCGAAGAGCGATTGGACGCCTCGAACTCAGCCAGCGCGCCGCCGAAATTACCGTCCTGATAGAGTCGAACGCCACTCTCGAAATGACGCCGTGTGTGGGCCGGGGCGTCGCCCGTGTCGTTGGCTGAAGGCGCTTGGTCAGTATCGCCTGTCGCGACGTCGGGCTCCACCGTGCTCGCGCTCGCTGGCGTTGCCGCGGCGGTTGCCGTCGACGCAGCGGTTGCCGTCGACGCGGCGCCGCGATTGTCCGCGGGCGCTGGCGCTGAGAAGAGCGATGCGACGCAGCTGAGAGTGAGGAGCAGCGCAGCGCGCACACTGAGCACAATGGGGCTTGCGGGGCCGAGGCGTCGAAGGGCAACTCGCATGGGCCCCGTGACGCTACTCGGTTGCGGCCGAAGTTGGTGGCGATACTGTTACGGCAGCGTGGTTTTCAGTTTCAGTCCGCCGGCCACGCCGGTTGCCGGTTGCCGTGGCGCGGCCGCGCTGGCGGCGGTCAGGGGGCGGGCTGGAGGCTTGCTTGAGCTTGGAATCGCCTTGGTTCTGTGGCCTGTGGAAGCGGCGGGAGGCGCACGCAACGCGGCCTCAGGCTCGCCGGCACTGGCAGCAGCTGACGCGCGCGCTGCGGGGAGAGCGGACGCGCTGCTCGCGACCGTCGCGGAGGTTGACGCGAGATTGTCTGCGCTCGAACGGCGCGACATTGCGACCGCGGTGACGACGAAGGTGGCTAGGACCGCCACCAGCAGACTCACGAACAGCGCATAGCCGCGTCGAGGCGACTCGCTCGCCGGATTGGCCTCGAGTACGGTGTCGTCAGGCTCACTCCGTGGCGGCAGCGCGATCGCACCGACCGACTCGGTGGGTGCGAAACTGAGCGCGGTGTTGCCGCGGTGAACCGTGTCGATTGGCTGCCCCAGGGCGCGATTCGAGCTCACGAGCGCGCTGTCGCCCTGGCCTTGCTCGAGGGATTCAAGGAACTCACGAGCGCTCGAGAAACGCTCGCCGCGCTCACGCTTGAGCGCACGCGCCAGGGTCAGCGCGAGGGCCTCGGGGACCATCGGAGCGTGGACGCGAATGTCCTCGGCGTCCCGCATGCAGATGTCGACGAGCACGGCCTCATAGACGCGTCCAGTGTGCGGCGGACGACCCGCCAGGCACTCGAACAGCAGCGCTCCGACGGCGTACAGATCGGTGCGACCGTCGATGTCCTCGGCGCCTCGGGCCTGCTCCGGCGACATGTAGAACGCCGTCCCCATCACCACGCCGCGTCGCGTCAAGGTCTCGACGTCGTTTGTGCCAGCGACGATCTTGGAAATCCCAAAATCGAGCAGCTTGACGTGGGGCTCGGCGCCGTCGTCGTGACACAAAAACACATTGTCCGGCTTCAAATCGCGATGGACGATGCCTGCCTCGTGCGTGCGCACGAGGGCTCGTAGTATCTGGCGCACCAGGCGGACCGCGACCTCTGGCTCAAGGCGCCCCTCACGCAGCAGACAGTCGCCAAGCGTTTCGCCGGTGAGCAGCTCGAGCACGAGAAAGGGCGCTCCCTCGTGCCAACCGGCATCGAAGATATGCGCCACATGGGGGCTCTCAACCGCACTTGCGGCCTCCGCTTCCCGCTGGAAGCGCGACACGGACTCGGCGTCGCTGCGCGTTCCGAGCTCGAGGAACTTGAGCGCCACGCGCTTGCCGATCGCCTGGTGCGTGGCGCGGTACACCACGCCCATGCCCCCACGGCCGATCACGGCCTCCACGCGATACTTGTCCGCGACGACTGTGCCGAGGCGCGGATCCGACGGAGATTCTGAGGAAGTCATGGCTGGCAGGCGAGAGGTCGGAGCTCAGCCTATCACAACGAAAAGAGGCGCAAACCTAGGACTCCGCAGATCGGAATCCGAGGCAGCGCCTCAACCTCGAACGGTCGCCGGACTTCAGCCCTGGGACGACAGCTTGTGGAGCTGGCTCTGGATACGCGAGGTCACGCGCGAGGCCGTCTTGTCGGGGACAACGCCCTTGCTCGACGCCTTCGCCAGGGCAACGCTCGCCGTCTTCACGGCAACGGTTGCAACAGCCGCGTCACCGGTCTCGATGGCCAAACGGGCCTTCTTGACCGCAGTGCGGACCGAACTCGTGATGCTCTTATTTCGAACCGTGCGCTCAAGGCGCTGACGATTACGCTTCTCTGCAGAGGGATGGTTTGCCATCGACGGGATCCTCACCTAACTGAGTAACTCAGGCCTTCTTCGCATCCGCTGCCTGCGGATTGTAGCCTTCGGGGTGGACGGGAAACCGGGGAGTCCCGGCGAGCACGCGCATTTTAGCCGTACCTTTTCCCGCGTTCTTCTTGCGGATGCGGCGGCGTCGATCGGTCTGACAGGTATACGAAACCATCGTCGGATTCCTCGAAAGCGAGCCGGGGTCGGCCCGAAGGGTCGCGAACTATGGAAGATGGGCCGGCTGTTGTCAACGCGGGTTCGGTCGCTTGCGGTTAACGAAGCGTCGATCTTGGCAGGTCATCTGGCCAATTGGGCGTTTTTAGCCCAATTATTGGGATTGCCCAGCGCCTCAGTTCATCCAGTTCGTGGCATCTTCCGTCTTTGACGGGAGCACTTTGGATTTTGACGGTGGCAACTTGCCCTGCGAGGGCATCGGCTTGGATTTCGGCGCTGGTAGGTCGCTGCTGGGCTTGGTCGTCGCGGGAGCCGTCAGGAGCATGTGTGTTGAGTAGCTGCTCGCGAGAAAGGCGGGGAGCCGCACGCCGCGGAACGCGTTCATGATGCAGCGCTCTGCGCTGGTCCCCTTGGCGGGCTCGCCGACCTCAATCAAGACGAGCTCCCCGCTCGACTGGAACTGCAAGGTGACCGGCACCGGCGCTGTGCTGACACAGTTAGCTGCGGCGGCGCGAGACGCAGCGAGCGCAGCATTGAGCTGCTTATAGCTCGGTGTCTCCAGGAGCTCCGGCGATGACGCCGCGCCGCCACCACGAGTGGAGGACTGAGCCCGCAGCGCGTTCATGCCGGCGCCACCCAGCTCACTGTTTTGGGCATAGGCGGGCGGTTTGGCAGGGCTCGGTGCTGCGGTGGGACTCACACCCTTTTTCGTCCTACCCGCGGTCGACTCTTCGGTTGCAGCCGCGCCGCTGATGGGTGGCATGGCTTGCGGCCCCGAGACAGGCACAAGGCTGGACTCCACCAGCGCGACCCTCACGGGGCTTCCCGGTTGCTTGCTGACGTCCGGTGCTTGACCGGTCAGCTCCGCCGAGCCCCCTGGTGCGCTCGGGTGCGTCTTCCACGGGTGCAGACCCCAGACCAGACCCACCCCGGCCGCAGCCGCAAAGGTGAGCGCTCCGAGCCAAGGGATGCGGCGTTTGGCGAGCGTGTGACTGCGCTCGCCGGACTGGAGCGAGTCCCGGTAAGCGGCGGTGGATTCGTCGAGGCTCGCCGGAAACGGTGCCGCGAGCAGGTCGTCGTTCGCGGACTCAAAGCCGCTCGCCGCAACAGCCGCCAGCGTGCGCTCGAGCTGCTGCGACAACTGCTCGGCGCTCCAGTCGGGTTGACCGGCGGCGAGGCTCGCTTCGGCGCGCTTCAGGAGCTCGGGGGGGGGAACGGGTCGGCTCATGGCGCCTCCTCAACGGTGATGCCCTGCGTCGCGAGAAAGCTCCGGAGTTTTTTGCGGGCTTCGTGGGTACGCCAAGCGACGGTCCCCTCTGGACAACCGAGCACGGCCCCCGCTTCTGCGTGACTGAGGCCGTCGTAGGCAACCAGGATAAGGGTCGTGCGAAGCGATTCACTCAAGCTATCGAGTCCTGCGAGTAGTAGCGCGCCAAGCTCGCGGTCCGCCGAGGCCTGGGCTGGATCGGCGTAGCCCGCGCGGGCTTCGACCAGGCCGGTGCGCTGGTGCTCGTCTTCAAGCGGAGCTGTGCGGCGTGTGCGTCGGGCTCGCAGGGTATTTAGGCTGAGGTTAACCGCGATGCGGTAGACCCAGGTGAACGGTTCGCTGCGACCGTCGAAGCGCTCAAGCGCGCGGTACGCTCGCACGAAGGTTTCCTGCGTGACGTCCTCGGCCTCGGACGTGTCTCGCAGCAGGTGAGCGGTGAGCCGCAGGATGCGGCGCTGATGGCGCTCCACGAAGCGACCGTAGGCCTTCAGATCGCCGGCGCGCGTGGCTTCCAGCAGCTGGTGGTCGGTATCGACCAGCGCCGCGGAGGGGGGAGCCTGACGGTTAGGCAGCGCCAAAGTAGCCTGAGGGTACAGCACGGCGTAGCCATGGAACAACTGAAGGGCGCCAGACCTTGGGTCCTGGGTGCCCTTCAGGTTGTTTTGGGGAACTTGTTCGCCGGTACTGGCTAGTACGCAGTTCGGACGCCAGCGGCGCCCGGTGCCTTACTTGCCGAGCTTGCTGCGGAACAGATCGCCGAGGGTGCCAAAGCCGCCCTGAGCCTTGAGCTGCTGACGATATTCCTTCGTCGCGCGACGCTCCTCATCCTCGGCGAGACCGCGGATGCTGAGCTTGGGCTCACCACGGCGTGGGTCGATGTCCACGACCTTGGCGTCGATGATCGAGTTCAGCTTGAAGACCTTGCGCAGCTCAGTGCCGCGCGGCGTACCGGTCTGCCCCGCGGGGAGAAAGCCGCGCGACTGACGTCCGAGCACTCCGAGCACGCGCACGACGAGCCCGGCGGTGCCTTCGATCTTGACGACCTCGACCTTGACCGACGCATTGCGTGCAATCTTCTGCGGGGCCTCGTTGGCCTGCTCGCCTTGCGGCGCGGGGCACAGGGCCAGCTTGCGATTGCGACCGTCCACGTGGACGATCACGACCTCCATCTCAGCGCCCTCGGTGAGGACCGTCTTGGGATCCTCGATGCGCTCAAACGACAGATCGGCGACGTGCAGCAAGCCCTCGACGCCGGGCTCGAGCTCAACGAAAGCACCGAAGTCGAGCACGCTCTTGATGCGCCCCATGTGCTTGGTGTTGAGCGCGTACTTCTCGCGAGCGGCTGCCCAGGGATCCTCGACCTGCGCCTTGCGGCTGAGCCAGATCTTGCCCTTCTCGTCGATCTTGGTGATCTTGACGTCGATCTTTTCGCCGGGCTTGAAGATGTCGGTCAGCTTGGCGCGCGCGTCATGGCTCGCCTCGGAGACGTGCACGAGACCCTCGAGGTTCTCGGCTTCGGGCAGCGCGACGAACACTCCCCACTCCACGACGGTGCGCACGATGCCGGGCATGACCTGGCCTTCGGTGAGCAGCGTGAGTGCCTGCTTGCGACGCTCATGGGCCTCGGCCTCGAGCATCGGACGGCGTGTTACCACGACGTCACGACCCGCCTTTTCGTACTGAAGCACCTTGAACTCAAGGCGCTGTCCGACAAGGTGAGCAAAGTTGGCGTTGGCAGGATGCAGGTCCATGCCCGACGCGGGAGCAAAGGCGCGCAGACCGTCGATTACGACGTCGATGCCACCCTTGATGACGCCCGTGACGAGGCCCTTGACCAGCGTGCCGTCCTTCTGAGCGGCTTCGACGCGTGGCTTGGTCTCTTCCTCACGCAGCGGCTTGCGCGTGAGCACAACCAGGCCGCCTCGGGCGCCGTCATTGTGCACCTGCGCAACGAAGCGATCAGCGACGCCCGGAACGAGATCGTCATCGGCCATCTCGCCGCGGTCGAACACCGCGAGCGCCTTGCCTGCGAGGTCGATCATGAGCGCCTCGTCGAGCACGGCCGTTACCTTACCGAAGACTTCTTCGCCGACGCGGAAGGGCGCGCGCTCGGGGGCACGATGGACCTGACGCTGCTGACCCTCGGCACCTTCTGCGGCGGGCTTCTTCTTCTTGCGACGACGCTTCTTTTTCTTAGCGCCCTCGGCAGCGCCCTCGGCGGTGCCAGCGGCAGCCTCTGCCTCGTCACCTTCGGCAGTCTCTGCCTCGGTGTCGCCTTCCTCGTCCGACTCGTCCGAGGGCTCAGCTGTGCCCTCCGGGGCCGCGTCAGCGGGGGGCGGAGGGACGGCGTCGGAGCTCGGCGCGTCGGCGTTGACGGTTTCAGCAGTGGGTTCGTGCCCGAGCTCGGAGGGAGCGGGCGAGGGGGTTTGCTCGTTGGCCATGGCGGCGGGGAGAGCCCTATATCGCGCCTTGGGGCGGGCCGCCAACCGAAGCGGCCCCTCCGGGAGCTGTTTTCTGTTTACCGTGGTGACGCCGGGTCAGCGAACGATCGGTAAGATGCGGTTTTGGCCGCCGGAACGGTCAATTTCGGGTGCGGCCGCCGCCGCGGCGTTCTGTTCGGCAACGCGCGCTCCCAGCCGCTCGGCGACCTCGAAGAAGGCTTGGGCCGCCGGAGAGCCCGGCGAGGCCGCCACGATCGGGGTGCCAGCATCGGACCATTCGCGCACCGCCGGATTGAGCGGCAGCTGCCCCAGCAGGGGAGCACCCGCCATATCGGCCACCTTCTGTCCGCCGCCGGAGCCAAACAGCTCGTGGCGCGTCGAGCAGTTGCCGCACTCGAAATAGCTCTGGTTTTCAACCACGCCGAGGGCGGGGATCCCAACCTTCTGGTTCATGGCAACCGACTTGTACACGTCCTGTAGCGCCACCTCTTGCGGCGTTGTCACGAGCACCGCGCCATTCGAGTGCAGTCGTTGCGACAGCGTGAGCGCGATGTCTCCGGTGCCGGGCGGCATGTCGAGCAGCAGGTAGTCGAGCTCGCCCCAAGCCACGTCCTTGAGGAACTGCATCAAGGCGCCGTGAAGCATCGGGCCGCGCCAGATCACCGCCGTTGTCTGCGTTTCCAGCAGAAATCCGATGCTCATCAGCTTGATGCCGTGACGCTCGATCGGCAGGATGCGCTGGCCATCGCTGAGCGGCTGGCTGTGTACGCCAAACAGCGTCGGCACACTGGGTCCGTAAATATCTGCGTCGAGCAGTCCCACGCGCGCCCCCATCTTTGACAGGGCGAGCGCCAGGTTCGCTGCGACAGTGCTCTTGCCCACTCCGCCCTTGCCGCTCATCACGAGCAGGACATTTTTGGCGGTCGGCACCGGATCGTCTTCGGTGAGCGCGCGCCCCGTGATCGCGAGCTCGAACTGCACTCGCGCGCCCGTGACGCCCTCAAGCTCGCGTGCGGCTGCTTCGATCCCTGCAACGAGTGCCGGGGCTGGTGCGCGCAGCGGCGCGTCGAGACGCAGGCGCACCTCCAGCACTCCATCAACGACAGCGACGGAATGCACTCGGTCCAGGGCCCCGAGCGTCACTCCAGTGGCGGGATCCAGGACGGCGGCAACGCAGTTTCTGAGGCTGGCGGGGTCGAGCATGCGCGGGGACTCGTAGGGCCCGGCAGGCGCAGTGTCAAATGACGCCGAGCATCCAGGCCAGCAAAAGTCCGGCGCAAAAGCCAATCCCGGTGGAGGTCAGGACTACAAGTAGGCGCGAGGAGCCGGGAGCGCGAAGCGTACTCGGATAGCGCGCGGCACTCACGCGGGTCGGAACCGGTAGCTCGTCGTCCTGGGTGTCGACGATCCGCACCCGGCCTTCCACCAGCTCAAGGCGAAGCTTGGGGGGCGCGGGCGCCTTCGGGATCCTCGGCGATTCCAGGAACGAATGCCCGAGTCCGCTGAACACGGGCACGTTGCTCCAGACGGCTTGCCGCTCGCCCCGCTGCGATTGCGGCAGGGAAGGGATGTCACGGCGCGACGCGACGGGCTCCTCGCGGGACGTCAGTTCCTGCGGCTGCGGCTCACTTGGCCGTGCCACTTGCTCGCGGGAGCGCTGCGCGCTGGGGGACATAGACCTCGTGGCTACCAGACGTCACGGCCGCGGGGCAGGATAAGGCCCCCAAATAGCCGAAAGGCGGCCCCCTTGCGGGAACCGCCTTCTGGCATCCACTGACTGAGCTCCAGGGGGAGCTCGGCTTGGGGATTACTTGAACGCTGCGACGAGGTCGACCGAACCCGACACGCTGGCCTTGAGCTCGCCTGACTTCTTCGTGATTAGCGGTGCCACCTTGACGATCGCGAGAACGGCGCAGGGGCCGCCGATGGAGGCCTTGAGGTTGCCCTCGGCCGCGAGGTCCTGGAAGCCCGCGGTCACGCCCTCGATGCTGCCGATGATGCCGAGACCAGCCTTGGCGACGACGTCCGCCTTGGCGGCGGCAGTGACGATTGCGGCGAGTTGGCTCTTGAACTGGGGCAGGAAGGTGCCCTTGAACTCAGCCTGGAGCGTTGCATCTGCCGCGGCGTCGAACTCGAACGCAACGTCGATGCTGGGCGGGGTGCACTCAGCTTTGAGCTGGGCATCCGCCTTCACGCTGGCTTTGCAGTCAGCCGAGACCTCGGGGGGCTCGACCGAACCAGAGCAGCTGCCCTTACACTCCACGCTGGCGGAGCCCTTGGGGGGCTCGACGGTGCACTGCACCTTGGCGCCACCGGTGCAGGAGCCGCCTTGCGCCTCAGCAACGCACTCGCCGCTGCAGGTGCCCGTGCACTTCGCTGCCACGTCGAGCTTGCAGGTGCCCTTGCAGGTGCCTTCACACTTGCCGGCGCAGGAGCCGTCAGCGTTCTTGACCGAGCAGGTGCCCGAGCAGGTACCATTGCAGGTGCCCGTGCATTCGGCGGCGGCTTCGAGCGTGCAATCACCCTTGCATAAGGTGTCGCACTTGATGGAGGCCGAAGGGGCCGAGCAGCTCAGCTTGGCTTCGCCTTCACAAGAGGCCTTGCCTCCGGTGACCTTGACGTCCGCCTGGCAGGAGCCCTCGCACTTGGCGGAGACCTTACCGGGGACGACGGTCGCGTCGCACTTGGCGCTGGCGTCGAGCGTGGCCTTGGCGGACACGGAACACTGCGGCGCAGCGTACTTGATCGTCAGACCGGCGGTGGCGTTGAGCTTGTACTTCGCCATGATCGCAGCCTTGATGTCTGCGGGCGATGCGTCGGCGCTGAGGAGGAGCGACGCTTTGAGGTCCGCCATCGGCTTATTGATGCCGGTGATGGTTGCGTCGGCAGCTGCCTGGAAGTTGCCGACGGCGCCGAAGAAGCCATCGATGCCGGGAACGCCGAACGTGGCCTTGCCCTCGAGAAGTGCCGTTTCGTCGCACTTGAGGCCGCATTGCTCAGCAACATTGCCTGCAGCGTCAGTCACCTTGTCGCAGCCCTGAACTGCCGCGCCGAGACCCAACAGTAGTGCCAACGACGTAAAGAGATATGCCTTCTTCATCACGATGCTCCTTGCTCAAAACTCAAAGGATGCGGGGATGTCGTCCCCGGCCGTTAGACGATCGTCTAGCGAATTGGATGCAGAGGCTAGACCGACTCTTTGCCGCTGCACAGCCCCAGAAGTACAAAAGACCGCCGCAGCGACCGTTCCGCCGGCCGTGCGAGCCTGTAACCCCGCAACAATACGAGGGTTCTTGCGGGGACCCCCGGGGTCCGTGGCCCGTGGTTCCACGGGCCACCAACACCCCAAATCAACCGCGCAGCTCGAAAAAAACTCGAGCGGGGGGCGAGGGGATGGGCTCTGACCCATCCCCTGGGGTCTCAGAAGAACACGCCCATGTACCAACGCACGACCTGTGCGGTGGACAGATCCGTTGCTCCGCTGCCCATCTGATTGTGGAGCTGGGTGTCGACGGCGGCGGGGTAGCCCAGGCCTTCCATTGGGAAGAGCAGGCCGTACTGGGCCATCGTGTAAAAGCCGCCCATCGTTCCGAGGCGATCGTTCAGCACGCCGTCCTTGGACTGGAAGTACACGGTGGCGTTGAGCTCCACACCGAGATCGCGTGCATGCCCGGGCGCCTGAACGAACTGGCTCGCGCGAGTCCAGATGGCAGCGAAATTGCCACCGAGACGCTGCCCGTTGTTCTTGCGAAGGAAGTCGTAGCCGATGCTCGGGCGGAAGTAGTAGGTGCCCTGGACCCGCGTCAGCAGGTTGCGGTGCAGGATGAGATCGACCTGATACGACGGGTTGAACCGGAAGGTTGAGAAGGTGTGGGCGCCCTTCTGCGTCTGCAGACCATTGCTGCCCGGCGTGAGTCCGAGATCCCCGCGCTCAAGCTGCGTCGAGGCGCCACCAGTCTTGTCGGCGTCCGGATCCCCTGAGGCCCAGCCAAAGCCGAAGCCGAGGTCGAGTCGATCCTCGAGCAGCTTTTGCTCGAGCTGAGTCGCCACGCCCCAGGCGCTGAGGCGCCAACCCGCCGCGCCGGGCGCGGTCGAGTAGTCGTAGCCGGTGGCAAGCGAGTTTGCCATCTTGCCCTGGACCGTCACGCCCTCCGCCTCGAAGCGGAACTTCTTGTAGAGCACCTGTAGCCAGAGATCCGGGGTCACGGCCCAGGCATCCCGCCGCACGTAGCCCGCGCTCGAGGTGCCGGGCGCGCAGCTCAAGCCGGCTGCACCGGGCACGTCCGGAGTGGCCGCACAGGGGCCCGACATGTCGTTGGCGATCACCTGCGAGCGGTACTTCACGTAGGCGCCACCGTTGACCACTACTTCGCCACGCGAGAGGCTCAGGCGCTGCATCTGCGGCGCTTTCTGCCGCAGGATGATGAGTGAGTACTGCTTGACGTCATCGAGCTGCGCGGTGTCGTGCGCTTGACCGCCGCCCGTAAGCGCGGTCTCACTCGTGCGACCTTCACTCGGGAAATCCCAGCTACCCCCGATGTACAAATCGAGCGGACGCACGTTTGTCATGAACATGATCCGGTCGACCGTGGACTGGTAGTTGTGATCGTAGCCGTTTCCGGAGTTGTGATACATCCCGAGACCGAAGTGATCGGGCATGCGTCCGAAGCGCAGCTGACCGACGGGCGTCGAGTATTCCGCCCAAGCGCGCTTGACGCGGATGCTGTCTTTCCAGCCGTTGACGCCAGCACTCGGCGGCTCCTGCGTCGAGTCAAAGAAGCTGAGCGGCGCGTAGCCATTGCGCTGCACGACCGCGTAACCCTCCGTCGACGAGGGCTGATTGGCGTAGCCTTCCGGCGTCGAGCCCAGCACCAGGTTATCCAGCAAATCAATCTGCGACAGGATGCGCAGATTGTCTGAGACGTGGATCTCCGGGTTCAGGCGAAAGCGCAGATTGGCCGACGATTGCGTCTTGTTTTGGCATCCGCCTTTGACGTCCGCTGCAGCATTCGAGCTGCCAGTCGTGCACACCGACGGGCCCCAAGTTCCCTCGGCACCGCGGTAGCGATTGTCCGCAGGCATGGTCCACAGGGATTCACTCGGGGGGTTGACGCGCCCGAGCGAGAAGTTGTGAAAGAGCTCGGCGCGCGTGCGAAAACTACCGTGGAGCTCGAGGATCGGGCGGGCATGTGACCACCAGTCTTCGGCGTAGACCTGATCTCCTTCGCCCTGGGCGTTGGGATCGCTTGACTTGGGCAGCGCGGCGCCGGCTGTTTCTGCGCGCGGACCCGTGTCGCCGAGCAGCGAGAGACTGGTCGGCGCTGGGCCAGTCGGAGCCACGGGAGCGGCCTGCCCACGCGGGTCCTCGGCAAACTCGCCGCCAGCCGCGGGCTCTTGACCAGCGCTAGCGCCATCAGGCTCAGCGGGACGTGGTTCGGCGGCAGCCGGAGCCCCCGCGGACGCCGCGGGAGCAGGCGCCGGCGCCGCGGGCGCGGACGCTGCGGGAGGCGCAGTCGGTGCGGCGGACGCGGCGGGCTTGACCTCCGTCGGCGGCTTGGGCGGCGCAGCTTGCCCGTAGGAAGGGGCTGTGGTGGCTGACACCACGCCCGCAGCGATGAGCGCGAGGAGAGAAGCTTTCGGCATGGCGACAATCCGACGAGAAAGGACGAGGCGGCGAGGGTTTCGCACGGGGGCCCTTAGAGCGTCAAGGTGGGGCGGGCAAATCAGCGACTTTGCCCCCGGGAACGCGGCGTTAGGTTGACGAGCGGTAGGCGCTCATGACCGCAGTGCGCAGTCGATCGGCCTCGCCAGGGGCCGGAGCCGGACCGGCCTCAGGTACCAAGCGAGAGATCGCCGCAGCGTTTTCGGCGAGCAAGCGCTGGGCCGTCCAGCCCGCCGTGTCGGGGAGTCCGAGCGCATCGCGAAGCGCCTCGCCGAGCTCCAGCGCCGAGCCAAAGCGGTGCCACGGATCCTTGGCAAGAGCGCGCGCGAGCAGCACGTCGAGCACCGCGGGGGCCTGCGGCACGAGCTGCGTCACCGGAGGAGCGGTCTCCTGAAGCTGGGCTGCGCGCACAGCAATTTCACTGCGCGAGGGATTGTCAAAGGGGGTTCGCCCGGTGAGCATTTCGAACAGCACGATCGCAGCCGCGTAAAGGTCGCTCCTGGCGTCGAGTCGATTCCCAGTGACCTGCTCGGGCGACATATACGCGCCGGTGCCGGGCGCCATGTCATTGGCGGACTGCGGAGCGCTGCTTGGCATGCGCGCGATACCGTAATCCGTGAGTTTGACGACGCCATCAGGTCGCACCAGGACGTTGCTGGGTTTGACGTCGCGGTGGACGATCGAGAGCGCGTGAGTGGCGGCGAGCGCGCCAAGTAGCTGCGAAAACAGGTGCCAGCAGGGCAACATCGCCATTGCGGGCAGCCCACCGACCCGCGCCCGCGACACATGTTCGGCGATCACCGTCGAGAGCGAGCGCCCGTGGACGTACTCCATGACCAAGGCGAGCTGTCCCTCGAACTCGGTCAGCGCGAAAAAGTGCACGATGTTCGGATGACTGAGCCGCGCCAGCGCCTCGGCCTCGCCCACAAACAGCTCACGAGCTCGCTGCTCGCTGCGCAGAGCCGGGCTAAGGAGCTTGACGGCCACGGGGTGCGAGGTGCTGGCGCGCCCGGAGCCGTCGGCGGAGTAACGCATCATGCCGCGACGCACGACGCCCATGCCGCCCTCCCCGAGCACCTCGCCGAGCACGACCTGTCCGGCTCCGAGGCGTAACCGCGTGCCCTCAACCACCTCGGCCCCAATGCCAATCGTCCTGCCACAATGTGGGCAAAAGCGCGCGTCGGTCTCTTCGACCGGTAATTGGCAGCCTGCGCAGACGGACACAGCGCCACGATAGCGCGGGCGGAGGGATTCTCGAACAACTTCCCTATAGTAGGCCAATTCCGCTTATGCTGTAATAGTTCTCCTTGGCCATTGCCGTCTCCGGGTCAGCTGTGCGACCCTCACCGGATTAGGCGTCACCGACGCCATGCCGTCAGGGAGAAGGATGGAATCACGTCATCAGCGACTGGGCGTTACTGGGAGCCGGATTGGCAAGCGAAGTTTGCGGGTCGCGAGTCTCACTGCGTTGACGGTGTTTGGCGCGGCGAATCCCGCTCTGGCGCAGTCGCTCGTCCACGGTGATTTCTCCGCACAGCGCTTCGATCCCGCCGCGGGACCGCGCAACTACTTCGTGACGCGCGGTGCGCGGCAAGACGGAGCTAAGACCTGGTCGTTTGGAGCGTTCGGCAGCTATGCGCGCGAGCCGCTCACCAACGACTACTGCAAGGCCCCATCCGCTGACGGAACGGGTTGTCAGGGATATGGGACCAACAAGATCGTTGAGCACCTCATCTCGGCGCACTTGCTTGCCAGCTACACCGTGATGCCACGGCTGCAGCTCAGTCTAACTCTGCCCGTGACCTCCACCAAGGGTCAGGGAATCGATCCCACCGATGGTTCTGCTGTGCGCGGAGGCCTCAAGGGCACCGGCCTCGGTGATCCGATGGTGGAGGCCAAGTATCGCTTCCTCGGGCAGTCCGACAGTCCGCTGGTGCTCGGTGGAGGACTGTTCGTCGGCGCGCCGCTCGGCCACGCGATGAACAAAGACGACTACATCGGTGATGGTTCGATCACCGGCGGCGCGCGCGGTATCATCGATTTGCACTTTGGAGCGTTTGGTATCGCGGGCAACGTGGTGGGCTTTTATCGCAAACCGGCTCATGTTGGCGCCTCCACGATCGGCAAGGAGCTGCGTTACTCCGTTGCCGCGGGCTATCAGCTCGGTCCCGTCATCCGCATCATCGCTGAGGGTATTGGCGCCAGTCGCCTCAGCACGAAGGCCGACGGCACCAACGCGCTCGAGATACTCGGCGGACTCCAGATCACGCCGATGGGCCTCCCCTTCGCGTTTACGGCGGGCGCCGGTACCGGCATCATCGAGGGCGTCGGCGTGCCGAAGCTACGTGGGTTTGCCGGAATCGTGTACATCGCTGAGGGCAAGGATCGCGACAAGGACGGCATCCCCGACAACGTCGATCAGTGTCAGCTCGAGCCCGAGGACATGGATGGTCACGAGGACTCCGATGGTTGTCCCGATCGTGACAACGACGACGATCGCTTCGAAGACTCCGTCGATCAATGTCCGGATCAAGCCGAGGACAAGGACGGCTTCAAGGATGACGATGGTTGTCCGGATCTCGACAACGACAAGGACGGCATCCCTGACGAGCGCGACGTCTGCCCGATGAAGCCCGAGACCAAGAATGGCTTCAAGGACGAGGACGGTTGTCCCGACGAAGCGGACAAGGACTCTGACGGCGTGCCCGACTCGCGCGACAAGTGTCCCGATCAAGCCGAGGATACTGACGGCTTCCAGGACGAGGACGGGTGCCCCGATGCCGACAATGACGGCGACGGCATTCCCGACACCGCTGACGAGTGTTCCGAGGAGCCCGAGACCAAGAATGGCTTTGAGGACACCGACGGCTGTCCCGATGACGCCAAGGAGCCAACCAAGAAGCCCAAGAAGGCGCCAAAACCCGCCGCTCCGGCCAAGAAGGTCGTGGACATGGATGAGTAAGCGCAGTCGCTTGCGCTGACGCCAGACTGGCAGCCAGCTCGCTTGAGCTCGCTGCCAGTGTTCATTTTGTCCTTCACTGGTATTTGAAGACCCAACGGTTCACCATCACATCAAGGAAAACCGACCATGCAGCGAATCCTAAGCTGGGACTATCCGGTGCGAGTGCTCCACTGGGGGATGGCGTTCGGTGCACTTGGCGCGTGGAGCGTGGCGCAGCTTGCCGAGCGCGACGGGGCGCTGTTTCCGCTGCACATGCTGCTGGGGCTGCTCGCGCTCGGAGCGCTGGTGCTCCGCTTGATTTGGGCGGTGGTCGGCACGCCCAATGCTCGTTTTTCAGCCTTGCCACTCGCGCCGTCCGCGCTGCTGAACTACCTGAAGCAAGCACGCCACCGCCAGGCGCCAGTTCCACGGGATCACAACCCAGCGACGGCTTGGGCGAGTCTTGGATTTTTCGCGCTCATTGCGGGCTTGGGCGTCACTGGTTTGCTGCTGATCATTTCGCGAGCGCCACTCGGCGAGCTGCACGGCACGCTCGCGGGCGTCTTGCTAGGTCTCACGGCGGTTCACCTGGCGGGTGTGCTCTGGCACTCCTTTCGTCATCGCGAGCCACTCGTGACGACGATGCTCACCGGTCGCAAGCTCGGTGAGGTGAGTTGGGCTATTGCGAGCGCGCGCCCCATCGCTGGCCTTGTGATGTTGGGGCTGCTGGTCTCTCTTGCGGGTGGGTTGTTTGCGTCGTGGAATCCCCCGGCGCGCACCCTCTCGCTGCCCGGGCGCACGCTCATGCTGCACGGCGAGGAGCGTGAGAGCGGCGAGGAGCGTGAGCACGGCGAGGGGCACCACTAGCCAGATCGTCACGAGGCCGACACAGGCGGGGCGACGAAAACGCGCATCGACGCCAGGGACGTGAGTGACGCGGCCGCGCAGGGTCAGCCGCGGGGTTGACCGGAGCGGGTTATTCTGGTAGCTGGGCGCTGGTTCGCGTCGCTCAGGTAGCTTGAATTCGATGAGAATACCGTCATCTGCGGTGTTTGCGGCCCCCGTCGCGCGTTGTCGGGCTTGCGGTGCCGCGAGGCGCTCTCGGCGTGAGCGCCTGCAAGCAACTCGGATCATGCGTTTGCTAGCTCTGCTGCTACTCACGTCAACCTTGGCGGCCAGCCCTTCGCTTGCGCAGGTGGCGGAGCCTTCGCCGCGCGCGCAGGACGCGTTTGATGTGATGAACCTGCTCACCAAGGCGGGGCTTCACAATCTGGATGACGAGAGCTGGAATGCCTACGGTCAGCTCACCTGGATCTCGAGTCTGAAGGCGCCGTTTCAAGCGCCCTACACGAACTTGAACGGGAGCAATATGTCGCTCTCGCCCGACTTCGAGCATAGCTTCACGGGCAGCGCGACGCTCTACCTTGGGGTGAAGCTCTGGGAGGGTGGCGAGGCCTACTACGTGCCCGAGGTAGTCTCCGAGCGTCCACTCTCGCAGCTGCGCGGCATCGGCGGCTCGATCCAGAATTTTGAGCTGCAAAAGGGCGGGACCCCGACGCCTCAGGTCTACCGCGCCCGGACCTATTTTCAGCAGAACTTCGACCTGGGTGGCGCGAGCGTCACCAAGAGTTCAGAGCCGTTGCAGCTTGGTTCTAAGGTGAAGCGCCGCCGCTTGGTAGTGCGCGCGGGAACGTTCAGTATCATCGATTTTCTGGACAAAAACGAGTTCGCTGGAGATCTGCGCCAGCAGTTCTTCAACATGGCGTTTCTAACCTACTCCGCCTACGACTTCAACTCTGACGCGCGAGGCCTCACCTTCGGTGGGGTGGCTGAGTTGTACCTTGACGACTGGGCGATTCGCTTCGGTCGGGTGGCTCCGCCGCAGAACCCGAATGCTCTGTCGGTGGATTTTCGTCTCGACAAGCATTTTGGCGATCAGCTCGAGCTCGAGCATAAGCACCAGCTGCTAGGTCAGCCGGGGGCCGTGCGCCTGCTCGGCTACCGCAACCGCGCCATCACGGGGCGCTTTGACGATGCGATTGCGGCATTTCAGGCCGAGCCGTCGCGGGCGAACGCGGCGGCTTGTCCGGGCTATCACTACGACTCGACGAATGCGGGTGCGCCGGATCTCTGTTGGTCACGCCGGCCCAACACCAAATACGGCATCGGTCTCAATATCGAGCAGCGGTTGACCGAAAGCCTTGGCGTCTCGTTTCGCGGCATGGTGTCCGATGGTCAGTCGGAGGTCTACGCGTACACGCCGACCGATCGCTCCGTTGCTGCGACCCTGCTCGCCAACGGCACTCCGTGGAAGCGACCGCGCGATCTCGCCGGTGTCGGGGCGGCTGCCAACTGGATCTCCAGCGTGCACGCCAAGTACCTGGGCATGGGTGGCGTTGATGGCTTCGTCGGTGACGGCAAGATCCATCAGGCCTCCGAGCAGGTTTTTGAGGTGTTTTACAGCCTGAATCTCGTTGGTCCGAGCTGGGTCTCGCTGGACTACCAGCACCTCATCAATCCCGCATTCAACTCCGATCGCGGACCCGTCGAGATCTTTGGTGGGAGGCTACATGCCGAGTTCTAGTCGCTCAAGGGGCGCTCGTCGGTCGCGGGTCGGCCGCATGCTGCGGTTGGCGTCGTCCGCGAGCCTATTGGCGCTGTCGCTCGCTTCATTGGCGTTTACGTCCCCTGCGGCCGCGCAGCAAGCGGTCTCGGGCTTTGCTGTCGAGCGTTTCAGTCCGGCGGCGCCGGGCGCGGCCTGGTTCGTGCTCGACGATCTGAACCTCCAGGGCAAGCTTGGGCTCGCGTTTTCGCTGGTGGGAAGCTACGCCAGAAACCCGCTCACGGTATCGGATGCGAGCAGCGGTCAGCGGCTCGATGTCGTGTATGCGCAAGCCGGAACTGATCTCGGTCTGGCGTTGTTGTTCGACCGCTACCGGTTCTCCCTGAATCTGGGTAACCCGGTGTACACCTCCGGGCGCAGCGGGACCGTGGCCGGCTACAGCTACGTCGCTCCGTCACTCGATCTTGGACGCGATCCCGACAAAAACGTCGACGTTCGGTTTGGAGCCGACGCGCGCCTGTTCGGAGAGGTTGGCGGCGCGTTGCGCCTCGGCGCAGGGCTGCAAGCCTACATTCCGTCGGGCGAGCGAAGCACGTACCTGACCGATGGCACGCATCGCGCGGTGGCGCGCTTGCTGCTTGCGGGTGACTCGGGTCGCTTCAGCTACGCTTCGTTGCTCGGGCTGCACTGGCGTCCGCGCGATGCGTCGCCCACGCCGGGCAGCCCCCAGGGCAGCGAGCTGCTGTTCGGACTCGCTGCGGGCCCGCGTTTCGCGGTCACGCGCGACCAGAGCGCGACGCTGTTTGTGGGACCGGAGCTGTTCGGGCAAACCGCCTTCAACTCACTGCTCGGCAAGCGCACGACCGGCGTCGAGGCGCTCATGACGGGACGTCTCGAACGCCTGACGAGTCGCGGCGCCGTGATGCGAATCAAGCTCGCATTCGGCGAGGGTCTGCATCACGAGTTCGGAGCCCCGGAGTGGCGCGCGCTCGTAGGCGTGGAGCTGCTTGGGCGCGCACGCTGAGCATTGGGGCGCGCGCTAAGCGGGCCTATTTCGCGCCGCTGGCTTGGGCGCACTTGATGATCGCGGCCTGCTCGGCGTCACACGGGCCATCTTTGAGCGCAGCGACGCCGCCTTCGTTGCATTCCCAGTTCGTCAACGGTTGCTTGCCGCTGCAGAGCAGGAACGCCTCGAACTCCTTGCCGCAGACTGGCAGCGAGAAGCTCTCGACGCAGGCCGTCTCACAGCCCGTCTTGGCCTTGCAGTTCAGCGCTTTGACATGCTCGCAGCCCGCGCGACAGAGCGTCTCAAGGCGGCCGGTGTCCATGCCTGTATCCACGGTGCCCGCGAGGGGAAACGCGTTCGCTGCAGCCGCGCCTGGATCACTTGGAGCCGCCACCGCGGCGGGCTTGGCCTCCACTCCATTCGACGCTCCCGCTGATGGTGCGGCGCTGGCCGCTGCGCCGCTACTCGGCGCTTCCTTCCGCGTGCAGCCGCTGAGGAGCAACAGGGCGATACCAACGGCTGTGTACTTGCGCATCATCATGGCTCCGATTCCCAGTAAGACTGCGCGCGGTCTAGCATGGTTGTGCGGACGACGGAATGGGTGGGAGTTGGTGGGAGCGCTTGCAGGTATTTATGACTGAGCTGTGGGGAGCGAAAGTTGTGGAATGCTCCGGTTCGAGGGCTCTGTAATAGCCTGTAATGCCGAAAATATAGCGGCAATTGTTTGTTTATGAAGAAAGTTCTTGACAGTGGGGGCTCCGTCTATCGTGCCCGCAAGTTTTGGGGCGGCGGACTGGCGTCTGCCTCGGTAACGCAGTGGAGGCAAAAATGGGGAAGCTCAGAGTCATTGGTTTTGTGTTGAGCGGCGTGGCGCTCGCCGGTTGCGGTTCGCGCAGCGGCGAGGACACGGCGGAAACGACGAACGCGCTGTCTGCCGACCAGGCGCGGCTCTTCGGCTTTGAATCACCGACCTCGGACTGGACAACGACGAATGGCTCGCCAATCGTCGCCTCTTCGGTGGTGACGCAGGGGAGCCATTCGCTGCAAGTAACGCCCAACGGCTTACACCGAGCTCCTGTCCAAGGTTGTCGCGGTTCCGGGGAGCGCGGCTGCAGTCGCAACTCTCGATGTCCGGCTCCCGCAGTCGCTCGGTTGGGGTGAAGCACGGCTAGTTGCGCGGGTCCCTTCCGCCGGCATTTACTGGCAGAACTTGGGAAGCAAGACTCTCGCAGGACTCCCCGCTGGCGCCTGGACCACGCTCTCATTCGAGCTTCCACAGGCGCTGCGAACCGCGCTCAGTGGAAGCGCCAATGACCTTGATTTTAGGGTAGTTCTCAACGTTCCGGGCGGTTCGGGTCAGTGCCTACTCGATAACCTCCGCGTCACCGCTGACGACGGCGGAGCTGGCGGTGGAATTCCTGCGGTCGCGCCCGGTCAGAGCTTCTCTCTGCAGATCCCGGCGGGCACCAGTGTGGCCTCGACCTTCATGGCCGCGACTGACCGCCTGCAGATCGATGACCGCTCCACGCTGGGTGAGTCCGGCAGTCTCGAGCAGCTCTCGAATCTCGGACGTGGTGGTGTTGAGCTCGGCGCCGGCGTGCAGGCTCACGCAAATCTCACGAGCGTCGGTGACATCACCTTCCTGCGCTCGAGTTCCCACCTGTACGGTGGGTTGACGACCAGCGGTAGCGTGACGGGCCAAAACAACGTCACCATCGACGGACAGGTTGTTCGGGGCGCGCAGATTACTCCTGCAGTCACGTCCTGGTCTGTGCCTTGGCCAGCCAATGCAGGCCTGGACTATTCACTGGCGCCTGACGCCGCCGGCGGCACGCTCAACCCTGGGGCATTCCGCAGCGTGCACGTTTATTCTCGCGCCACGGTCACCTTGCGCGCGGGCAACTACTTCATGGACAGCCTGTTTGTGGAGCCCCAAGCCCACATCCGACTGGACACCAGCGGCGGCCCGATCTTCCTCTACGTCAAAGACTCGTTCACGCTCAATGCGAGCTTCGAGCAGGCCGACGGTGAGCGCGGGCAGGTGATGATTGGCTACCTGGGCTCGAGCGCGGCCGTGCTCCAGCAGGCCTTTGTTGGCACCGTGGTGGCTCCCAACGCGGCGATCGAGCTCCGACGTCCCGACACAGGGATTCACGAGGGCTCCTTCTTCGGCAAAGAGGTCCATGTCTTCTCGAATGCCACCGTCAAGCACCTGCCGTTCAATTTCGACTTTGTCTGTCCGCTCGGTGATCTAGACAACGACGGGATTTTTGACTGCTTCGAAGAGTGTCCGGCCGATCCGCTAAAGTCCAAGGCCGGCGTTTGCGGCTGTGGCATTCAGGACACGGACGCCGATCACGATGGCGTCCCGGCCTGCGGGGACTCCAACGACAGCAATGCAAACACTCAGGGGACCGAGTGCACCACCATCAACGGTCCAGCGCCTGAGGGCTCGCTCTGTCGTGACCCGATCTGTGGCCTCCCTAGCGCCTGCAGCAAGGATGGCATCTGCGGTGATCCGCAGGCCTGCGCGCCCCTCCCGGGCGGGGTGTGCTCTTCGATCTTGTACCGTCACAAGGTCTATTGGAACTGCAAAGGCACGTCCGCGGCGATGGGTTGGGAGCTGGCCCTACCCAAGTGCCAAGCGCAGCCCGGTCAAACGCTCGCCAAGGTTGACGCGAGCGACGAAAACCAGCTGCTCGCGGGCTGGCTCGGTGACGCGCAGGCTTGGCTCGGCGGTAATGATTTGGCCACCGCTGGCAGCTGGGCATGGGCGCCCTCGTCGGTGACGCCTGCCACCCTGTTCTTCCAGAATGGTGAGCGAAAGAACCGAAGCTACTACAACTGGGATGCGCAGCAGCCTGCCCCTGGCGGCGGTCATTGCGCCGCGCTCCGTGGCAAGTCGGGGGCCTGGGCTGCGGCCGACTGCTCCTCGGCGAACGGCTTCATTTGTGAGAAGCCTGCCCCGGAGATCGATGGTTTTCCGACCCCCGTCAGCAACGCGAACTTCCCGAACGGCGAGACCTGGGGGGATTCCGGCTCATCGGACACTGAACCCTGCGTGGACGAGTCGACGCTCTCTGCAACGGCGCTGATCGAGGCTGATCCAGCGCTGAAGGTCACGTTCGACCAGAAGGTGGCCGCCTGCAAGAAGACCTGCGACACGCGACTGGACTGTAACAAGATCTGCGCGAACGGCGCGGCCGCGCAGATGTGCACTGAAAAGTGCACGACCGGAGCCGAGCCTGACTGCGACAAGGTTTGCGCGAGCGGTTTCGCCGTCCCGTCGGAGAAAAGCGAGTGCAAGGACTACAGCGCGGAGCAGCTAGGCCGCTGTAAGAATTCGCACAGTATCTGGGACAGTATTTCTGCGCTGCTCAACGGCTCCAAGGAGTGCTCAAGTTACAAGGACTGCACAGGGGGAAAGGTCTGTCGCACGTCGTCTCCGAACAACTGCCAGGCTTGTGACTCACGTGATGACAAGGGCGCTTGCTACAAGGACTGCCGCGCCATTGGCGTGTGCGGCGAGCCCCTCGCGCTCTGTCCCCAGAATCCGTCGGAGCCCAAGCGCTGCGGGGAGGTCAAGCTCTGCCCGCGTCCCGGGACCGTCATCACGACGAACCTCGAGGACCTGGTCAAGACCTTGTCGCCCGTGAAAGCCGTGGATCCGGCGGCGCTGTTCACAGCACCGGACCCGGTGGTCAAAGAGACCTATTCTGCAGATCCGTACTGCACCGGTTCCGCCTGCGGGACCCTGCAAAAAGAGGCCCACCCCTGGTGCCACCTCGGCGTCAAGGACACGCTCGCCGACCAGAGCTTCGGCGACAAGGATCCACCCCATGGCACCCAGGGTCTCGGGGACCGGAGCGCAACGGCTGGCGGGGGCTCATTGATCGGGTTCACGTTTGATCCGGACATTCAGGCCGAGTTCAAGGCATCACCGAAGGCGTTGGGTCAATTCGATCCATGGCTCAGAGCGAATGCGAACTTCCTCGCGCGCGCTGACTTTGATTTCAAGATCACCAGCGGCCATATCGACATTCTGGACGCCAAGACTGTGGCCGAGGCCACTCGGTGTCATGCGTTCACGAACGTAACGCTCAGCGTTATCGGCAATGACGTGCTCCCCGTGCTCATCCCCGATGAGACCAAGCGCAAGGCGTTGAACTACGATAGCAATGACGGCAATGCGACGCTGGAGTCGTCTTGCACCACGGCTCTGGCTGCCTTTGATGAGGCCGCGGATCGTGGCAAGAAGGCGCTACGGGATGCCGAGGAGCTGCTGCGTCAGTATCGCGCACTTTCGCCGGGCACCAGCTTTTCTGCGAAGGAGTTCTGCGAGCAGGTGACGGCGAATAAGACCGGCGACTTCCCCTCCGGTGACTGTACCAAGGACTCGGTCGAGCGCATAATCAACCGCTTCGTCGACTATTACGAGTTGAAGGTGAGGCCTCCACACGGGGTCAGTGGAGATCTCGGAGACTCCCGTAAGTACCTGCTCAATGCGAGGTGGACTCTCGATAAGATGTCTCTGAACGCGAAAGTACCGGTCAAGCTAGCGAATACTGAGCAGTCTTGGCAGATCGCCCAAGCCAACTTCATGTTGGGGCCGGTTCCGATGACGCTTCAGGTGGAAGCGGTGGTTACGGTTGGTCTCAAAGGGGAATTCGATCTCAGGGTCAAAGGGAGCCTGCCGAACGATGGCTCACCCACGGAGCTCGCCTACGTACGCGCCGAAGGGACGCCTTATGTCAGTGCCGGGGTCAGTCTATTTGTTGGCGCCGGATTCTCTTCAGGTCCGTTCTCCGCAGCAGCGGGCATGGAGGGACTGGTCACCCTGGGAACGCTCAGCCTTCCCGTGCACGCAGGAGCTGGTTTGATGGTCAGCTCCGAGCCCGATCTTCGCAAGCTTCCTGACGGGCGCGACCCATCAGGGTCGACGGTCCTTCTGCCCTACGGTGGCCCGCGCAAGTACCACGCGTCGCTCAAGTATGATTTTGGAGCTCGTGCGCGCTTGTCCGAGGTCCTCAAGGGCAAACTCTCGGCCTCGGTTCGGGTAAAATTTGCCTTCTTCAGCAAGCGCTGGAGCCAGGTCGTAGCGGAGTATGCCGGGCTTAAGGCCAAGAGTCCGAATGGCGGAAAGGACTCTGAGCGCTACTTCTTCGACCAGCAGCTGTTCGGTGTCGAAGCTAGCTCCGGGATTGACGCCGCCTCTGACTGGGGCGACGTGCAGATGCCCATGCCGTTCCCCGTGCTGGATAGGCTCGCTGAACCGGCGGCACCGTCTGCGCCAGTGAGCACGGTGAATTTCGAGGCGACGCGCGTTGAGAATCTCTTCTACGACCAGCAGTGCTCTGCCTGCGTAAAGCAGGGAGAGAGCTACACGCCTGGTTGGAAATGCTGCAAGGGACTGGTGCCTCGCTACCTGGCCAAGGGTGACGAGGGCTACGTTGACCCCGCTGACGGCGGCACTGGAACCCCAGATGCAGGCCTGCGTCTGCGGGTGATCCGGTGTTTGCCTCCGCTACCGCCGAGATGTGCACTCGTGGATCAGACGTGGTCGGCGGATGTGCCTTGCTGCGAAGGATTGATGAGGCAGCAAACTACGTGTGAAGTGTTGCTGAGGTAGTCCTTCCAGTCACAGATCGCCATGCAACGCTTTCCCATCCACCGACTTGGAGCCCTGGCTCTGCTGACACTTGCAGTCGCTTGCAATCGTCATCGGGAGCCAGCGCCTGGCGTCACCGCGCATCCGTCCGAGCACGCAGCCCCATGCTTTCAGCATGGGGCGACGGCCCCGCGCGAGTTTGAGTTCGAGCTTCGGACGGGGACGCAGATCCACCACAGCGATCAATCGACGAGTGAGGTTCGCGGCGTGGCGAGTCTCGCGGCATCTGCTCACGGGGCCGACTGGCTACTGCAGCTCGCGTTTCGCCCTGGGGCTTCAGCCACTGGTGAGGAGAATCCCTTGGCGCGCGTGGTCGCTGAGCAGCCCTGTCTCGTCCTGTTGCATGAGGGCCGGGTCAGGGCGACTCGGGTCTTTGAAGGCCAGTCTTCGGAATCGATTGGCTGGTGTCGCTGGCTGGGCGCCATGCTTCAGGATGCGGTCGGGAGCTCCGCCACTGCGACCTCGTGGGAGGCGACTGACTTTGACAGCACCGGCCGCTACGTGGCGCGCTACCAGGTGGTGCCAGGGGGCAGTCTTGAAAAGAGCAAGCTGCGCTACGAAACCCTGACGATCGAGGAGCGGTCTGCCTCCGGGGCGAGCGCGAAATCGCGCGCGCTCCCGAAGGTTCTGTCTTCCAAGGGAGTCCTCAACTGTCCTTCCGGTAAGCTGCAGTCGCTCGCGTACGATGAATCGTTGGAGATGGCGATCGGGCCGAACGCTACCGCTCAGGTCACGACCCATCTGGCTCTCTCCCCGCTCGCCGATGCTGGGAAGGTGCAGGCCGTTGCCTGGGAGAAGACCCTCGCGGTCACAACGCCTCTGGCGATGGATGCCCCGCTTCACTTCCAGCGTGATCCGGAGCTGAGTTTTGACGACGCTCGGCGCGCAGGCTGGACGTTTGAGCGGGCACTCGAGGCCATCCAACATGAGCCCGGTGCGCCCGCCCTGGTCGCGCACGGCAGTGCCGCGGATTCTCAGGAAGCGAGCATCGGCAAGCTGAATTCAGCGGCGTTTCAGGCTATGAAGGCCATCCTCAGGGCGGAGCCGGAGCGCATTCCGGACGTGGTCACGCTGATCCGACAAGAAAAATCCGGGGCGTCCTCGCTGGTTTCGCTGCTCAGTGCCTCGGGAACTCCGGCAGCTCAACAGGCGCTGCTCGGACTCATTACCGACAAGGGACGCAAGAACTCGGAGCGCGCACGCGTCGTCCAGAGTCTGCTCCAAGTAAAGCGTCCGACAGCGGCGCTACTGACCATGCTTGAGCGCTGCGCGCCCGAGCCCGCACTCGGTCCCTCCTGTCTCTACGTCCTTGGCTCCCTGGGTCGACACGCTCGCGAAGCGGGTGATCGCGCCGGGGCGGAGCTCGCTTGGTCGGTACTCAAGACGGCCTTGACGCGGGCGACCAGTGACACCGAACGCGAGAACTTGCTTGGGGCGCTGGGCAACCTGGGAGCACCTGGCACCGCTGGGCTCGTGGTCGGCCAGCTGCTTGCGAAGTCACCCAGCGTGCGGGCACAGGCGGTCTCAGCTCTGCGTCTGACGCCGGATGTCGAGCGGCTAGCGGCATTGCTTACTGCGTTGAAGGACGAGAGCTCCGACGTCCGGTTGGCTGCGGTACAGGCCCTGGCGGCTCAGCCCCTCACCACGGGCGCCGTGGAGGTGCTGGTGAAGCTCGCCAAGACAGAGACGGTCGCCATGGTGCGAAAGCGGGCGGAGGAGCTGGTTCAGCGGTCGTTGAGCGGTTCTCCGGCGGGCGGCGGCACCGGCGATCCTGCTCGGTCGCACTGAGCCCTGCCTCGCTTGACTCAACGCTTTGCGTTGTGGCAGCGCCGGGACCGTGGCATGACAGTGGACGGTGAGGACAAGACCATGAAGCAATGGCTGCAAGTGATTGGGTTGGCGTCGCTGGCGTTGTCGATGACCGCCTGCGGCGGTGGGGACAGCGGCACGGGAGGCGGAGCCGGCAATGGTCCTGGCGGGGCCAGCTCAACTGGCGGAGCCACTGCGACGGGTGGAGCGAGCACGGGCGGCGCGACGACCGGAGGCACGGGCGGCGCACCTGCAACGGCAGGCCATTGCTCACCGGGAAAGACGATTTTTCCTGGGGGTGATTATCCGATCACGCCCTGCAGCGACCTGGTGGATGGGTCTGCGTACAAGATTGCCCCGGGAAAGGTTTTGGCCAAGGAGATCGGTCTGTCACCGACGTACGAACCCGGTCAGAAGCTGGCTGTCTCGGTGGACGTGCTGGCGGCTGATCCCGGGGCCACGGTGGAGATCTATTCTGAGAGTGTTATTTGTGGGGAGGTGGGGGGGAAGCTCTACTCGGCGCCAATCGCAACTGGGGTATTCTGCGCCGACATTACGTACTCATACGGAATTACGAGGCTATTTGTAGTCTTCCGCAACACAGCCGAAGTGCGCCTCGGCCCTGCCACGGTTTGTCACGGTGGCACCTGCCCTGCGAAATAAGCCAACACGCGCTAGTCTCCCGAGCGGAGCGCCTCTCCAAGGCTGACTCCGCTCCGGTTCATCGCTGCAGCTGGCGTCGCGCGCGCTGAGTCCAAGTCGCCTAGCTCGCGTCGCGTTGAGCAGGCGGCCCCGAACCTTCACGTGGTTCTGCCCCGCGGTGAGCGCGACTCACCAACAGGAGTAGTCGAAGAGTTCGACTGCCCCGGAGGAGTAACGACGCGCAATCAGATTGCCCACGGCGTCGTACTCGTAGGTGCCCGTGTCTGTAAACTTTCCCGAGGCGGCCGTGGCGATCAGTCTGCAGTTGGCATAGGAATAAGTGATCGTGAGATCGATGACGCCGTCGCTTTCGACGTCGTGCTGCAGCTGAATGGGCCGCCCGGTGGCGTCGAGAGTGTAGACGGACGAATTCAACTCAGGGAGGGCCCCGGTCGTTGTGATCTTTCCTAGGTCAAAGCCGAGTTTCGCCCCCTCGATGGTTAGAGGTACGTTCCCCTGCCAGGTCATCACTTGCCGCAGCCGCTGCCGCAGCCGTTGTCGCTGAGCGCCAACCACGGCGTCGTGCCCGACCGAATCGAAATCGCGTGATGCGATCGCAGTACGCGCCGCGTGGTTCTACGCCGTGCACAACCAAGGATCGACAGCAAGACGGACGAGCATTCACCGAGGGCGAGAGGGCAGTCCCCGCTCGCTTCCCGCTTGCTTGCCGGACTGTCTCACATGCCTCTGGGGTCACTTCAGTTCTTGCGCCATCGCACTCGCGATCCTCGCCTGCCCGAAAGCTCGCTCGGCCTCCAGGAGGTTGTGCGCGCGACATCGCAGTCGGAGGTTTTCGGCCGTTGCAGGCCCGCCTAGTGCGAAGGGATGAATGTGGTCGAGTTCGAGAAGACAGCGTGCCTCGCAGCGGCATCCGTCCGCACCAAGGTAGGTGCATTGCTCGCCATCGCGCTTGCAGACTGCGCGCCGAACCGCGGCTGAGACTCGCCGTGAACGGCTGGTTGGCGGTTCAGTTGTCGTGAGCGGTTCAGTTGTCGTGAGTGGTTCAGTTGTCGCAAGCGGTTCAGCTGTCGCAAGCGGTTCAGCTGTCGCAAGCGGTTCAGTTGTCGTGAGCGGTTCACCTATCGCTATCGACAGACCGGTGGATTGTTCTTGCGGCTCAAACACAGCTTCGGTTGGAGGCAAATACCCCAGAGAATTCGAGGAAGCCGGATCCAGTGACCGGCGGCCACCCGAACGTTGCTTGGGCTGAGATGAGCGCGTCGGAGTCTGTGCTCGGACGCGTTTGGTGTATCGCCGGCGCTCCTCTTGAGTGACTCATGCGCCGTGAAGACGATGCGATAGCTGGTTGCCGAGAGTGGCTCGACTGCGCCGCGAGCGCGCCTCATCGCTGGCAATGCGGCTGCTGGCAATGCGGCTGCTGGCATTGAAGCCATCGGGGGTGAGTAAGAAAGTCGTTGATTTTCCTCAGTATGCGGCAGGTTCTCGCGTGACTGTGCGATATCGATGGGAGCAATCGGATTGCTCTGACCTGCACCTGTCGCGCGTAGCGGGTCGCCCGTTCGCATCGTCGGCAGTCGGCGGATCTGACTCGGAACATCTGGGCGCGGGCAGCGCGCGGCTACGAGCTTCTCAATCTCGCGCTTGGACTTGCCCTCCGTCGCGCGCAGCCAGTCGGCGTGATTGAGTTCCGTAAGATGAGGTCCCACCAGCATGAGTCCGCTCAGGTGAATCCGCCCCTCCGCGAGCAGCGCCACCAGCGCGGGAAAGCGACGAATCAGGCGCGCCGCTCCCACCCTTTTCCACGCCACGTCCTCGCTCATGCCGAGGCGCGAAACGCAGTAGACAAACAGGCTGGAACAGGCGCTTTCGCGATAGAGCCCGCGGCGGTCCAGCTCAGCGAGATAGAGCAGCAGTCGAGCATCAAGTTGCTGGGTTTGTTTGTTAAGGCGTGTCAGACGACGACACAGTTGCTCATCGGAGGGCGCGCCGAGCGCCGGCCATGGTGGCAGCGCCGAGCCGTGTGTCTCAGAGAGAGCAGCTGACTTATGCGGTGTGTCCGGCGAAAGCTCGCACGGAAGCCGGCGCAGCGTTTCCGGCGGAAGCTCGCGCGGAAGCTGGCGCGGCGTTTCCGGCGGAAGCTCGCGCGGAAGCTCGACATAGTCCCCGGTTCTGTCAGAATTGATGCCCATGGGTGCATGTTATCATCGGTTTTTGTAGGGCCTTGCTTGCCCGGTGGGCTGCAGTTCGTTGGGGTCGACGCGCGCCGCGTCGTGTTTTCGACCGGCGACGGTCACGCGCGCGGAGAGGGCGTCGGTGCGTGGGTTTTCTGGTGCAGTCTCGACTGGCGGGGCGTCGCTTTGCATAAGTCTGTCAAGAAAATAGTCGCAATCGACGCGGAAATCCCGACTCGTGTCGCTTGCGAGTTCACGCGGCGAGTTCACGCGGCGAGTTCACGCGGCGAGTTCACGCGGCGAGTTCACGCGGCGAGTTCACGCGGCGAGTTCACGCGGCGAGTTCACGCGGCGAGTTCACGCGGCGAGTTCACGCGGCGAGTTCACG
>JBBRAB010000007.1:0-189197 GCA_038207155.1 Polyangiales bacterium | reverse complement strand
CAGTCCGGTTGCCGCAAATTCGCCCACGACGTCGGCCCAGTAGTCCAGGCCCTGCCGGCCCTCACGCTTCTGCTTGCTCACCCTCCGAGTATCGCCGTTGCCTGATGCCGTGGCGACACGTCGCCGGCTGAACGGTTACTTCCCATCCGGCAGAGAGTGCGCCAGCTCGTCGTATCGCTGACTCTGCGACCGCCATGGCGCGGAAACAGCCGAAGCAAGGGGCTCCAGGTCACCCATCTTGTTGAGTACACAAGATTTCTGACACCCTCGACCCCGGTGTCACAGCGGCTCCGGCTGCCGCAAAAAAACGATTTAAACTAGGGGGTGTCCCGGGTAGTTGTTGGATTATTTCGATCAGTTAGCCGCGTGCGCGATTTTTTCAGTTGAGCAGTCGCGAGCATTATGATCAAAGATCTCTGCGGCGCACCGACATGAGCTGACTGACGCACAAGGGATGACCCTTGAAGCGGCCCTACCGAAACGCAGGGGTCCGGATTTGCTCCGTGGAGACCGGACATTCGTAAACGCGATAATCTATCGTGCTAAGACAGGCTGTCCTTGGCGCGACCTGCCGGAAAGGTACGGTCCATGGAAAACCGTCTACGATCGATTCAACGAATGGTCCCATCGGGGAACATGGGCAATGCTTCTCAAGTCGCTGCAATTTGAAGTCGACGCCGATGGCTGCATTATCGACGCCTCTGTCATTCGAGCCCACCAGGACGCCTCGCGCGGAAAACGGAGATCAAAGTCAATGCACGGGGCACTCTCGAGGTGGCTTCTTCACGAAGCTCCACGCGCTCGTCGACACCAAAGGGCGTCCGCTCCACGTCGAACTCACGCCGGACCAGCAACATGAAGCCACGGTAGCCTCTCTCGTCGTCGAGGAACACGCGCCAGGGCGCGCATTCATCGGTGACACTGGATACGACTCGAACGACATCATTGCTGCAGTACGGAAGCGAGGAATGACGCCGGTCATCTGCGCTCATCCACGACGTAGCAAGAAGCCACGACTGGTCCGCAAGACCTACAGAAAGCGGTATCTCGTAGAGGTCTACTTCCACAACATCAAACGATTCAGAGCAGTCGCCACTCGATTCGAGAAGAACGCTCGCCACTACTTGTCACTCGTTCAGCTCGTCTCGCCACTGCTCTGGATTCCTGAATCTGCACCAGTGGTCTCATGAGATAACCGGGACACCCCCTAGCCCAAAATGCTCCGGCCAACTCCGTTCCTTCGTCCCTCTACCGCCCTCCTCACCTCGCTCCTTCTGAGCGCCTGCGGAGGCTTTGCTCGCCCAGCGCAACCCTCGCCGGCGACTCGCGCTAGCGCGGCGCCCCGCGCGAACGTCGCGTCATCGAGCGATGCTCCGTCCGTCAGTTCCGCTGCCCCAGGCAGTAGCGCGGCGTCTCAAGCGGCGGCTCGACGTTCACGAGTCTCCAGCCTCCAGCCTCTAGCCTTCGGCCACCAGCCTCTTCTGGTCGATCCCGAAGAGCCTCCGGTCACGGCTCCCTAGGGCGCCGCGTTCCACGACCCTGCGACGCGAGTTCCGGCGTTTTGTCCCAAATTCTCTGCCCTTCCGCCTCCTGAGCAGAGCTGCTCGAGGGAGCAGGGGCTCGCGCGCTTGGTCGCAGCGCTCGGCGTCGTTCCGAGCAAACCCGACTTCGCGAAGTCCGCTGACTGCGCGTCCCCCTGGGATTCGGCCCTTGCCGATGCACAGGGCCAAGACGAGCTCCCGCTAGAGCAGCGCAGGCAACGTGACCGCGCCTTGGCGCAGCTCGAGAGCTGTGGAGGCTTTTCGCCGAAGTTGGTCCGCCTGACGCGGGTTCCGAGCGCGAGCAGTCGTTGCTCAGTTGGGCCAAAAGCCAGGCAAATATGCAGAGTTTACCGCGCCACTGGCGGCAGACGCAGAGCGTCTCAAAGCAGCATTTCGCGCTGTTGAGCAGCTTCCTTCCGCTTCAGAGTCACTCGAGGACAATTTCCCCGCAGGGGAGCCCGCCGCGGGGATCGCGCGCTTGCTTCCGAGCTACGTCTCGGCGCGCTTGCTCTCGCTGAGGCCTACTTGGTAGCTCATGCTCGGCTCGTGTTAGCGGTACGAGCCGCGGCGCCTGCGCAAGCGGCGGAGGCCGCGCGGTTGGTCTCGCTGGACTCGGCGCCGCCCTCCGCGTCGACTGACGTCACGCCCAGCAGCGTCACCACGCCGGCCCCAACCAAAGAACGGCCCCAAAGCGAAGAACGGGCCCTGGGGGTAGCGCTCGTTCGCGGTTCCGGTCCCGCCTGCCCCAAGGCCGGCGACCTGGGGGCCTCTCGGGGGGCATGTCACGAGCCCAATCTCTTTTTTGAGATATAGTTGCGTCGTGTCCTGGCGCGTCGAGATCCTGGATAGACGAGTCGAGCGCGAGCTATCCGAGCTTGCCGCCGATGTTCGTCAGAGGTTTCTGCGAATCGTAGAGCTAGAGCGCTGGAGATCGCGCGTGCTCGCGCCAAGGAGGTTGTATAAATGGCTACCCCCGTTAGCAGATTGAAGAAGCGTTGGATGAAAGAGCCTGGGTTCAAGGCTGGATATGACGCGCTCGAGAGCGAGTTCGCGATTGCGAGCATTTTGATCGAGGCACGCACCAAGGCCAAGCTCTCGCAACAAGAGCTTGCGGAGCGCATGGGTACATCGCAATCCACCATTGCTCGCCTCGAAAGCGGTGCATCAAAACCCACCTTGTCGACCCTGGAACGTATCGCCAAGGCTACGGGGACGAAGGTTCGCATCTCGCTTGAACCGGACCTGCGCTCACGCGGACGGAAGCCAAAGAGTGCTGCGTGATTGGCGGCATGGCCAGGGTCGCGCCTCGTTCAGGCTGCGCGACTAGGAGCCGTTTTGCCCCGTTCGAGGCGCGCTCAGTTCCGGAAGTTCGCCTAGAAGCCGCCGAGGGTCGGACCGAGCGGCGCATGCCCCGATGAGGGGTTGTAGCCCCGCACGCTGAACACGCGAAACGGCTTCTCTTTGCCCTTGAGCTGCGCTGGCGGCAGCTCGTCCACGAGGAAGCGGTTGCCGAGGCGCTGCAGCGTGGTCTCGCTGATCAGGATCTGGCCCCCGGCCGCGATGCCGCACAGGCGCGCGCTGGTGTTCGCCGTGTCGCCGATCACCGTGTACGACAGCGCCTTGGAGCTCCCGATGTAGCCGGCGACCAGCGGACCCGTGTGGATCCCGATGCCGATCGCCAGGGACACCAGCCCGCGTAGCTGTCGCGACGCATTGAACGCCGCCAGGACTTCCATTTGTTCGATGGCGCAGCACACGCTGCGGATCGCGTCGTCGCGGTGAATCACTGGGGCGCCCCACAGCGCCATGATCCCGTCGCCCATGAACTTGTCGAGGGTGCCCTCGAACTTGAACAGGGCTTCAACCATGTGCTCGAAGTACTCATTGAGCATCTCGACGATGCTCTCTGGCGGGGCGCCATCGCTCATGTGCGTAAAGCCACGGATGTCCGAGTTGAACACCGTGCACTCCTGCACGAGCTGACCGCCCTTGCGGATCTCCAGCTCCCCCGCGAGCACCTTCTCCGCGACGTTTGGCGACAGGAGTCGGCTGAACATTTCACGGTTGACGATCTCTTGTTCGACCTTCTTGCCGAGGATGTTGATCTCGATGAACATCGCGGCCTGAGACGCGATAGCTGTAGCGATTTCCAGGTCTTTTTGCTGAAATTGCGCCAGTGCCTCGCTGTCGAGCCAGAGCACGCCGAGGATCTCGTCGTTGTGCATCAAGGGCGCCACGATGGCCGAGCTGATCCGGTTGAGGATCATGCTCTTGCCCTTGGATGCCGCAAAATCCATGGCGGCGTCGTGCGTCAGCACCGTCGCTCGCTCTTTGATGACGTGATTGAGAATGGTCGTCGAGACGGGGATGGGCTGATCGGTGCCGTCGCGCCGTCGCGTGGCGGCGGGCTCGAGCACGCCGTGAGTGTTCATCAGAAAGATCGCGCCGCGGTCGGCCCGGATGAACTTGAAGATCGTCGCCAGGATCTTGTCGAGCAGGCTCGAGAGCTCACGCTCGAGCGCGATCTCGCGCGACAGCTCGTGGCTGAGCCGCAGGCGCTCGTAGTCCGCTGCCAGCTGCTGCGGGTTCTGGGCGATCTGCTCAAAGGGCAAAAAACCCTTCTGAGCTGCGGAAACCTGGCCACCGATGGCGCGCGCCTGGTCGCTCAAGTCGACGCGGGTCGCAAAGCCCGCGCGCGAGGTCGCCGCGCCACCGCCACCGCCACCGAATGGCGGAGCCCCGAAGGGCAGTGCCGTGACCGGAGCCACGCCGAACGGAACTTGGCCCGGGGGTAGCGGGGCGCCGACCGGCGCGAAGGCTCCACCCGCGGGACCCCAGGCGGGGACCGGGGCTTGCTGGAGTGGAGGGAGGGGCGCCCCTGAGTCGTCGTCGTAGCGGGCGCGCGTACCCCCAAGAGCGATGTCGTCCCCGTGGCGCAGTTGACGCTCACCGTGGACGCGCTCGCTATTGATGAAGGTGCCGTTCAGGCTGCCGAGGTCGCGCAGGACGAAGCCCTCGGGACGCAGCTCGATCGTGCAGTGCTCTTTGGACACGATGCGGTCGAGCAACTGGATGGTGTTGCCCGGATGTCGTCCCAGGGTGTTGTGAGCGCGCAGCTCGACAACTTGCTGACCTTCAGGCGCCGCGAGCAGAATTCGAGCCATGGAGCGAACCCGAGGCTACGTGAGACGCGCGCAATGCACAAGCCGGCACGAGCCCCGGGGGGCCTCTCGATGCGAATGCGGCGAGCCGGCCGACCATGCACCAAGGACGGGGCCCCGAACCCAGACCCTGAGAAGGAAGCAGGAGTTGTCGGTTGGTTGCCGATGGGTGGTGATTCCTCGGGCTGCTCGTTCTATCCTAGCCGGCGACCGCGTTAGGCCTATTAGCCAGCGGTCGCGTTGAACAGAGGCAGCATGTCAGACCTTGAGACTCGAACTCCCGACGAGCCGGACGTAGCACCGCGGGATGTGCCCGTGGATTGGGAGGCGCTCGAGGACGCCTTTGAGAACAACGCCCCCGAGGTACACAGCTACCTGCAGCTTCGCACGGGAGAAGTCCTGCGCGTCGTTGACGGCATTGCGGATCCCGAGATGCACTCGCGCATCGCGAGTGACACCGAATACCTGCGGGTGGAGCCCGTGAGCTCGCGTGAGCAGTACCGTTGGATGGAGCGCTTCATCCCGATGGTCGAGGATGAGGACCTGCGCGCTAAGCTCCAGCGTTCCATCGACGGCAAGGGAGCCTTTCGGCGATTCAAGGACGTCCTGATGACCTACGTCCAGGATCGCGAACGCTGGTTTGCGTTCCGCAGTGAACGCCTGCGGGTGTTCATGGAAGCCTGGCTGGCGGCTCACGCCATCAATCCCGTGGTTCGTCCCGTATTTGTGCCCGAGTCCGCGCCCAGTCGTCCAGATGGGTTGCCGCCGGACCTGCCGCGTCGCTCGAGCCGTTCAGGCGAGGGCATGCGACGTCAGCTGCGTGATCTCGTCGAGACCCTTGGGCCGCGCGATCTCGATCGTCTGCTGGCTTTTGGTGAGTTCCTGCGGTTCAGCCGCGAAGCGAACGAGGGCGAGCCGCACCCGCTCGACTTGGGTGACGACATGGGCGCTGCGGACGCCCCGGAGTTTTCCGACGCGTGAGCGCGGCTCAAGGTTGGGCCGTGCTTCTCGCCGTCTTGGCGCTCGGTTCGGTCGCGCTCGCTGAGCCGCCCGCCGCGCCTCCGGCAGCGCTATCCCCCGCCGCGTCGGCGAGCGCGGCAGTGCCCGCCGACCGCGCGGCGGTGCGCTTTAGTGCTCCCGAGATTGGTGGGCCGCGCGCGCCGCGCTTCATCACGGAGCGGCAGCTGGCCTTCGAGGCGCGTCTGGTGTCCCTGGCAGAGCGAGCGACTCGGACGGCAGGGGCTGTCGCGTACCTCGAACGTCACGTGCGCGGCGCGCTCGAGCGACACGTCGCTGAGACCATGCTCGCATCGCTGCCGGTCGAGCCAGAGCCCAAGCCGAGAGAACTCGCGCGGCAAGCCGCTGAGGCGCGTCGAGGACTCGTCGAACAGGTGGGCGGCGAAGCACCGCTCGCAGAGGCGCTGCGAGCCGAGGGTCTGGCCGAGCAGGAGCTCAATAGCCTCCTTCGACGTCGAGCCCGGGCGAGTCTGTACCTTGACCGCATGGTGGCGCCGATGCTCGCCCCGACCCGCACGGAGCTCCGCCTCGTCTACGCCAACGAAAAGCACCCCTATCAAGGGTCCTCCTTCGAGCGGGTCGAGTCCCCCCTGCGACGTTGGGTGATCGCTCGCCGCTTGGCGGACGCGGTCGAGAATTACTTCCAAGGGGCCCGGCAGCGCCTTGAAATCACGATCCTGCCGAGGCTGGAACCATGAACTCGCAACCTCCAGAGTCGCGACGCTTGCAAGGTCAGGGCTGGCTCACCGCTGCGGGCATTGTGTGCGTGATCGCGGCCCTGCGTGCGGCTGCCGATGTATTAATCCCCGTCACCTTCGCCCTGCTACTGGCAGTCCTGCTTGCTCCGATGGTGGCGGTGCTCAAGCGCTGGCGCATCCCTTCGGCCATCTCAATTCCGGCCGTGATCCTGGTCGTGCTCGGCGGACTCGGCCTGCTCGGCGGCGTGCTGCTCAGTTCGCTCGACACCTTCATCGCGGCGGGTCCACGCTATGAGGAACGCTTCCGCGAGATCCTCAGCAGGGGCCTGGCATTTCTCGCCTCGCATGGGGTTCGCACCAGCATCCCGATCCTGCTCAGCTCCTTGAAGGCTGACGCCGTGATCGGGATGGCCGGACGCGCGCTCACTCAGGTAGCGACGATGCTCTCGACGCTCTCCCTGGTGCTGTTGCTGGTGGCGTTCATGCTGTTTGACGCGGTCGATCTGCGACCGCGACTTGAGCGCGCCTTCGGTTTTGGCGCCGAGGGTCTTGATCGGCTCGTACACGTGGGCAAAGAGGTCAAGCGCTACGTCGTCCTTAAGACCTACCTGTGTCTTCTGTCAGGGGGACTGACCTGGTTCGTGCTTACCGCTGCTGGCGTCGATTTTGCGCCGATTTGGGCGCTGACGGCCTTCGTGCTTGGGTATGTCCCCAACGTCGGGCCCTTCATCGCGTTCGCTCCGCCAGTGCTGCTCGCGCTGCTGCAATACGGTCCGGCTCGTATGACACTCGTGCTCGGCGCGCTCGCCGCGCAGCAGTTCGTGGTCGGCAATGTGCTTGAGCCCCAGCTGCTTGGGCGCAAGCTGGGGCTCTCCGCACTGGTGGTCTTTCTGTCCTTGCTTGCCTGGGGCTGGGTGTGGGGCGCAGCCGGCATGTTGCTCAGTGTGCCGCTCACCCAGATCCTGAAGATCCTACTGCTGCAGTCCGACCGTTGGCGCTGGCTGGCTCACCTGATGGAATCGCAACCGATGGACGTCCCACCCAGCCCGCCCGCACCACCGGCCGTCCTCCCGCCGAGCAAATAGGCCCCAGTCCAAAGGGAACTCTAGCGGGGGTTACCGGTGTTGAGCCCGGCCAGAACGGGCGTGCCCTTGGGGAGCACGGAGACCTCCAGGGTTGGGCTCTGCAGGACTCGTTGGGTCTCTAGCAGCTCGAATAGAGCCGAAGAAATCCGCGGCGCTTGTGCGATTTCAGCCAGTGCCGCGCCAACGATGCGGGGCCGCATGACTGCCGCCTTGGCGAACTCGACGGCGGCCTGTCGCTCGGCGGTCGAGCGAATCACGTTCACGCGGTTGGTGCCGTCCTGTTGAATCGCCGAGGTCACCTGGCGCAGTCGATTGACCACCTTCTGCTCGATCTGCGCGATCATTCCGGCGTCGCGGAAGTGCACCTTTCGAATGTAGGTGCTGCCCAACATGAAGCCCCAGTCGCGCGATTTCTCTGACACTTCGTCGCGCACGGTGCGACTCATGCCATGACGGCTCTCGAGCATCTCCGAGAGACGCATATTGCTGAGGCTACGCACGGTGGCATTCGAGATGTTGGCGCGCAGCGAGCCCGTGGGATCCGAGTTCTTGTACAGGTAGGCGATCGGATCGCTCACGTACATCTCGCACCAGACGCCGATCCCCATGGGGGCGCCTTCCTCAGAGTTGACGGGTTGGCTGCGCAGGTACGTCTGGTCGAGCCGCATGTCCACGACCCAGCGCTTGCCGAACAGCGGCAGCAGCGCTGCCAGTGGCCCAATTGTCAGCCACGGGCAGTGAAAACCCGGTTCGGACAGCGTGAGTCGGACCTTGCCGAACAGCTCGTAGACGACACATTGGCGCTCGCGCACCACGACGTACAAACCAAATACGCGCAGAAAGAACAGCGCGACGGGCACGAGCAGAAAGCTCGCAAAAAAGCTGACGCTGGCAAAATGAAGGAAAGTCATTTGCTGCTCCCTTCACTCGGCTGAAGGACGAGGTGTCGAGCCCGTTGGTGCAGGCCAAGCTTGGTGTTGCGAACGTAGGCATCGAGTGCGCCCGAGCCGGAGCCCTCGAGCTCGCGCAGCTGGGCCGCCAGACTCATCAGAGGTTCCACCTCGGCTTGGGCGTTCAGCGTCTCAATCTCGACGGCACGGCGGGACTGCACGAGCTTCTGATCGGCCGCGGCCTGCGCGAGACTGATCTCGCTTGAGACATGGTTATGGGCGGTGTTGATGGCCGCCAGCGCACTGTCGACCTCGAGCGGGGGATCGATGCCCGTGATCAGGGCCGCGTCCAGACTGACGCCGTAGCGCGCCGACGAGGCCAGACAGGCTTGATCCATGGACTCATTCAAATCTCGCAGATTTTTGCGCAGATCGTTGATTGAGATGCCCTGCACTGCCCCATCGGGGTTGTCGATGGCGCTGGCGTTCTCCGCGCGGTCGGGCGCTTCGAAGTTGGCGATGCGCTCGCGCAGCACCGACACGAAGTAGCCCATCACGTGCGCGAGCGGTGAGCGCACACCAAACAGGTAGGCGTAGAGGTTTCGCTCGGCCACGGTGTAGCGCAGCTGCCCCGTGAGACCGGTGTTGAGCTGGTCCTTGGTGACCGCCTCGAGCAGGCGTCCTGCCGAATTGGCCCCCGGATCCTCCGGATCGTAGGCGATCGACACCGTGACAGTCGCTAGGTTGACCTTGTAGACCTGTTGCCAGGGCAGCTTCCAGTGAAAGCCCGGCATGATCACGCGTACCTGTGGCACGGCGTAACGCTCGCGCTCCTCGGCAGGCATGCTGCTCCCGAGCGGGTCATCGATGGTGGTGGCGTCTCCCAGCCGTTGAGCGCGACCGAACGTGGTTAGGACCGCACGCTCGTTCGGTCCTATGGTGAAAAAGCCAAATAGACCATGGCGGATCAGAAACCACGCCATGAGCCCGAGTACAATTCCCAGGATTCCCTCAAACATTCCGACGACGCTAACAGGTCCAGGTCGGGGGCTCGCTACTCGGTATGCGCCGAGGACAAAATAAGGACAGCGGCCCGAGAGGAGGGGGGGATCTCGGACCGCTGATTAGATTGTAGGGGCGGCCACCCTCGATAGGGGGGGGACACCGAAGGCGCCGCCGACTTCATGTCTAAGCAATCATTGTGCCAATCACAAATCTGTTTCTTATCAATATGTTAGAACTGAGCGTGGCGGCGATTGTTTGCAATGGTGAAATGCCGGATTCCTCTGGGGAAACCCATACATGGGAAACCCCATATAACAATGGCCCTGCGGCCCCCCGGCGGTTGCGCTCGGATGGGTCCGCTCGCTCGCGGCGGGGTTCACTCCCAGGGCAGGCGACCCGGCTCGGGTTGCCAGGCCTCGCTGCGTGCGAGCTCGCGGCTGCAGTTGCCGCAATAGTCGCGTTCCCCGTCCGTCGTGGTGAAGGTTCCGGCCCCGTCGCTCATCAGGCAACCCGGCGAGCGGCAGTGCGGTAGGCCGAAAGTGTGTCCGAGCTCGTGCAGCACCGTCTTGGCAAAGCGCGTCTGGCGCTGGTCCGCGCTGCGGCCTCCCCGCGCCGCACGAAAACTAGAGACGACACAGGCGCGACCCGGGCAGTTGGCAAGCCCAAGGATCCCCCAGTCTGCATAGGGGGCCTTGGTCGTCGAGATGTCGCTGGCGGTCAGCCCGATGATATGGCGCTCGCTCGGGTGGATTGTCTCAAGCCAGCTGAGGATTTTCTCGGCGCGCAAACGCTGGCGCGGCGGGTAGAGCGTGGACCTCGGCGGGGTGGCAGGCTCGGCGAACACGAGCGTCATGGCAAAGCGTGCGCGCAGGGCCACCTGCATCCGCTCGAGCTCATCGGCTGCGGCAAGCTTGCCGAACGGCTGCAGCAAGCAGCGCGGTCCGGCGGCGGGTCCGAGCTCTGCCGCGGCCACGCTGGGCAGCAGCGTCGCGGTCAGTCCAACGCCGAGCGCGAGGCAGAAATCACGGCGAGTCAGCGGGTGGGCGGTCACGGGCAAGGGGGTTCGACGGAAAAGACGTCGCTCGAACCTTGGACGGTTGTCAGGGGCAAGCGACGCAGCGAAAACTGCGAAAGCAGCTGCCCCGCTTGGATCGGTTCGGTCACCGGGTGACCCGCTGAGCGCGCCACCCAGCTGACGATCGTCTCAGGAGCCACCCCCGCTGAGCGTAGGGTCGCCAGACTGAGTCCGTCGCTGCGTTTGGCAAGGCGCTGCCCGGCGGCGTCGACCACCAGGGGCACGTGAATCCAGCGCGGGCTCGCGGCGCCGAGTGCCGCGTAGAGCAGCTGTTGGCGGGCGGCGCTGGCGAGCAGATCATCGCCGCGCAGCACCTCGCTCACGCCGTCGGCAAGATCATCGACGACCACCGCCAGCTGATAGGCGGGAATGCCGTCGCGTCGCTCGATCGCGAAATCTCCGACGCTGCCCGCGACGTCGAACTGCTGCGTGCCGCAGAGTTCGTCGACCACCGTCACGAGCCCCGGCGCGACGCGCAGGCGCAGGGCCGAGCCTTTTCCAAGCGCGAGCGCTTCTGCGCGCGAGGAAAAGCGGTCGCGACAGGTTCCGGGATAGCGCAGCTCGCCCTGCTCGGCGTGCGGAGCCGCTACGCTGCGACGCAGATCCCCGCGCGCGCAGCTGCAGGGATAGGCGAGCCCGCGCTCCACGAGCGAGTGCGCGGTCGCGCGCAGCCGCTCAAGTCCGTCAGACTGCAGTCGCGGGCTGCCGTCCCAGTCGAGACCGAGCCACTCGAGGTCGCGCAGGCAGGCGTCGACATGCTCGGGGCGAGCGCGCTCGCCATCGAGATCCTCGAGCCGCAGCACGAGCCGACCGCCGCGCGAGCGGATGCTCCACCAGGCCAGCAGAAAACTACGGGCATGGCCCAGGTGGAGCGCGCCTGTCGGACTCGGGGCGAGTCGACCTACCAGCGGGCGCTCCGCGCTGGTAGGTCCAAGACTCGACTCACCCTGGGTCTGCGTCATGGCCTAGCGCTTGCGGGCGCGTCCGACCGAGCGTGCGGCGCGCTTGGCGGCGGTGAGGCGCTTGCTCGCGGCCTCAGGGACGCGCGGAGCCTTGGGTGACGCCACAATGTAAGCGACCCAGCCCGGTTGATTCGGGATGTGCTTGCGCGGAACGTAGTCTGCATCCTCGTCGTCCGGCGCGACGTCCCACCAAACCTGCACATGCTCAAAGCCGGCCTCGAGCAGCAGCTCCTGAATCTCGGGCAGCGACCAGAAGCGCCAGTCGTAGGTGAAGGCGCGGTCGATCCGGGTCTTGTCAGGGAACTCGAAGTGGATGTGATTGAGCACCTCGTGGCTGATCGGATCAAAGCCGTCCTGATCCCAGACGTAGGTGAAACCGCCCGCGATCTTGCGCGGCTCGAGCATCGGTTCGAGCGCTTCCCAGCCGCCGTAGGCATCGAGCACGAAGCAACCATCGTCGACCACGGCCTTTCGCACGCGGCTAAAGTAGCTGCGCAGGACTTCACGCGTCTTGAAGATGAAGTAGCTGAAATTCAGGGCAACGACGACATCGTGGCGCGTCTTACTGGGCGCCAGGACGTCTTGTTCGAGCAGCTTGAGGCGCTTGGCCGACGCTCCAAGTGGCGCGACATTGTGCTCGCGACCCCACGCGAGTACGTCGGGATCGAGATCGATTCCGAGGGCTTGGCGCTGCTCGGAGGTCTGCACCCAGCGCGAGCAGAGCAGGGCGGTGCCGCAAAAGTCTTCGCGCAGCGAGAGGGCGGGGCGGCCGCGATCGCGAAACAGGCGGTCGATGAACTTGACCTCCGAGTCCGGATCCTGGACGGACCGCTGATACAGGTCATGGATATCGGCGGTCTCGGCGCTAAGGCGCGGTTTTCGGCTGCTCCGAGTCTTCACGGTTTTCGGCATGCTGGGGCTCCAGAACGACCGAGACTCAGTGGGCACAACGTAGCCGACGAGCCCAGGTCCGACGGTCTGCGACGTAGACCACGAGAGCGCCGCCGTCCAGTCGAGCCAAGGAAACGTCATTAAACGCCTTGCCCCGCGCGATCACCTGGGAGGGTCCCAGTCCTTCGGACGTGATCGGCGCCAGATGCAGCTCCTGAGGCGCGTGGGGCTGGTCTGTGGAAGGGCGCACATAGGCGACCACCGGCTGACCGCAGAACTCCGCCGTGGCCACCGGGGCGGGCTCCATCCCGTTGGGGTAATTGCGCCAAGAGCAGTCGGACTCGAGCTTCGGAATGGGGTCGAGCGCGATGCGGGCGAGCCCAAAATGCGAGGCGTCTCGCTCCACCGCGAGCATTGCGGAGACCAGCTCGTGGTGAGCGATCGCGACGACCTCGGAGTAGGGACTCGAGGTGCCTCCCACCCAGGCGACGACGTCGTGCGTGGCTTTGAAGCTGCCGGCGCTCACTTCGACGCGCGTGGCGTGCAGCGGGCTCATGCCCGTGCGACCTTCGAGCGATACGGCGAGAAACGCCTTGCCCTGACGTGCGAGTGACACGCTCATGCTCGAGGAGCCGTCGGGCGTGAGCACGATCGCGCCGCGCCCCTCGACCCAGAGCTTGGCGACCAGTTGGCCCTGTTGCTCGCTGATGTAACCCGCCGCGGCGGGCTCTCCGACGGCGGCCGGGAGTGCCGAGACGCGCGTGTAGTCGCGCGCGTCCGAGGTCAGTCGCTCAAGCGGGCCCCCCGCTAAGGGGCGCCGCACCAGTCGACGATGACTAACGAAATAGGCGTATTTGCCAGAAATCGACGGCCCTCGCGCCAAGGCTTCGAGCGAGCTTGCTTCGAGCTCAAGCGACTTTACAGGCGTGGGTTGAGGCCGCGAGCCGCCGCCGCGCTGCGGGCTGAGCGGCGCGAGCGCGAGCTCGTCATCGCGAGTGCGCAGCACGACACCCTCGGGCGTGGCAGCCGCTGGCCCGGCGGGCGCGACGTCCACCAGGTGATCGACGATCCATCCGTCCTTGCCTGGCCCTGGCGCTTCCGTCGGTTCATCCGCTTCGCGGTGCGTGCCGCGCTCGGGCTTCATGCTCGAGTCGAGCCTTGTTGCGGTCGCGACCTTCGCGGCGAGCTGCTGGCGCAGGGTCGCGCTCGCGCTGGGTGCAGAAGCGCTGGTTCCGGCGCGTTCGCGGGTGCAGGCCAGCCCCGCGAGGGTGAGCAGAGCGAGGCAGTAGCGAGCTTTCATGGGCGTGGGAGCCCGAGAATGCCACAGGCCGGCCCCGTGGCAGCGGCCCGAGTTCGGGTCAGTTGTTTTTCCCGCCGGGCCGTTCGGCGTTAGATCACGGGCCATGGCAAGTCTTCCCCGCGTCGTCCGGCTCACTCCCCTGACTCTCGTGCTGCTCGGCTGTGCCGCGAGCGCCACGGCCAAGGACTGTCCGACCCCCGCGGTCCCGGTGGCGGTCGCCGGCGCGCCGGGAACGGCGCCGGGTGCCGCCCCCGCGCTGCCGAGTCCTGCTCCCGCGGTGGACGCAGCCCCCACGGTCGAGGCGGGTGCTAGCCCCTCCGCTTCCGCGGCTGCACAAACCAATCCGGCGAGCGCTGCGCCCGCAGCTAGCGCCCCGGCCTCGACCGGGCACCCTCTGCCCGAACTCAAGCTAACGATCGCCGGGATGCACATCGGCGGAGGCCCCAATGATGAGCCCACCAAGCGACCCTTTCTTCGCACGATCGAAGCGGCCTTTCCGAAGCTGCGTGATTGCTACCGCAAGGTCGACCAGCCCGGGCAGTCGGGAACGTTCGGTGTAGATCTGAAAGTGGATCGCGCCGGAGGCCATCCTCAGCTGCGCGATGTGCGGACCATTCTCAAGGGGGACGCCTTCCGTAGCTGCGTTGAGGGCACTATCAAGGAGCTGGAGTTCGGCGCTCCGCCCAAGGGACCGACCGTGCTGAGCGTGTCAGTGCGCTTTGCGATCGCGGAGTAGACTTGCCCAAGGTCTGCTTTATCGGCACAGGCTGTGCGACGGATCTGGTGCGAGGTCCGACAAGCCTTGTTTATCAGGGAAAATCACGCATTTTATGCGACTGCGGTCCGAGCGTGCCTGAGCGACTCGTCGCGCTCGGCTACGATGTGAACGCGCTCGATGCGCTCTACATCTCGCATGCCCACGCCGATCATTGCTTCGGGCTTCCGACGCTGCTGCTCTGGATGCGCCTTGGGGGGCGGCGTCGCGCCTTGACGCTGCTGCTCCCAGCGCCGCTTCGTGTCGCTCTCGATGACCTGCTCGAGCGTGGCTATCCGGGCAGCTTTGGTTCGGACAAATGCTTTGCACTCGAGCGTCGCGAGCTCTACCCCGAGCAGTCACAGGACTACGCTGGGCTCGGACTCAGCATCGCGCCGACGCGCCATCGCATGCTCAACCACGCCTTGCGGATCGATGGCGAGGGCTCATTCGCCTACTCGGGCGATGGCGTCCCAAGCGCGTCCGCTGAGCGGCTCTACGAAGGCGTCGACTGCCTGGTGCATGAATGTGCATTTTTGGTTGCTGACGGCGCGCATCAGGGCGCTGACGGACTGCTGTCGCTCGTCGCGCGCTGCGCGCCAAAGCGCGTCGCCGCCCTGCACTGTGACGCGATGCTGCGGTCGTCGATCGCGGCGGCGCTGGCCGCTGACGCGCGCGTCAGTCTGCCAGAAAATGGGGAAATTTGGGCGTTTGGCGCGCCCGCGAGTGACGGCTAGGGGGCCGCGTCGCCCGGCAGCCGCAGATCGATGCGCGGAAGCGGCGGGAGGGAGAAGCTCGGCAGCGGCTGCTTCGGATCGAGCATGCGCCGCACGGCGGGAATGGTTCTCGGATCGACCAGGGGTGGGAGGCCGAGGCCAAGCATCTGGTCGAGGGTCAACGGGCGCAGACCACAGCCGATGCCGAGCTGTCGCGCGAGCTTAGCGTCGGCAGGGTTGCGGCTGTCAAAGCTCACCTGCACGGTGACGCCGACCTGGCCCGTGACGGCGCTGCTGGCGGCACGCGTGGCCCAGGGTCCAAGCTCGACGCCGAGCTGCGGTTTGGCCATCGCCATGGCGAGCTCGCGGCATTCGAGAGCGGTCTTGAGCTGAGCTTCTACGACGAAGTCGCGGTCGTGACGCGTGATGCGACCATTGCCCAGGAATTTGAGCGGCGCGTCGTTGACCTCAAGACGATGCAGCGTCGCCCAGTCGAGCGATTGCGGTGCTTCGAACGTCAGCTTCAACGTCGACTGATCGCTTAGAGGAAAGCCGCGGAGCTCGGCCGGAAGTGGCGGTTGAAAACCGTGCACCTCGACGTTCAGTTCTCCGGCGATATTGCCCGCTGAGCTGGGCACGAACGCGCGCAGCTGCCCCCCGAGCTCAGGGGACGAGCCAAGCCAGGCGACCACCATCGCGTAGCGAAGCGGCAGCAGTGGTAGCAGGCGTTGTACGGGAACCGTGGCGCGCAGCTCAGTGCCGGCGAGGCTCTGCGTCAGCTCCCAGGTGGAGGTGGGTAGCCCGGCAGTTGCCAGCGCCAAACTGAGACCCGTGGGGCGCTGCACAAGGTGTGCGCGAAACTGTGCGATCGAGAACTCATAGGCGCGCAGCTGCGCCACCGTGACGTTCGTTCCGGTGCCTTCCGGGGTGAGCGCCAGCCCGCGAAGCTCCACGAGCGGAGGCCCCACTTGAGCGGACTGGTAGGCGACGTCGAGTCCGCGGGTCTCAACCGTGACCGCGGGGAGCGCTGTTCGCTTGCCGTAGCGCTGGCTCCACTCGGTCAGGCCCTGCACCAGGGGCCGAGGCTCACCGGTGAGGGTCAGCGTGATGTCGAACAGGGTCACCTTCTTGGGCGTCAGCCAGTCGGCATCGATGTCGATGCGACGAAGGGTGCCCTTGGCCCCGGGGACTCCGAGCAGCTGGAATTTGCTGTCATAGAGCTGCACGAAACCGAGGCCGAGCTCAACCTGGCCAAGCGTGAGCTCAAGGCCCTGTCGCTCGGCGATCCGGCGGATCCCCTGCGTGAGGTCAGCGCGCAGTCCCGTCCAGGCCTGCCAGACCAAAGCCGCGCCCGCGAGCGTGCCAATGGCAAGCCCAGCGCCGAGTGCGCTCAGTTGAAGAAACGGGCGGGAGGAGGCTTTCGAGGCAGGCAAGGTGCGGCCGCGAGTGTAGTCCAGAGCCGAGCGTTTGGGTGGTGGTTTGCCGCGTGGGGGCTCCGGGGCAGTTGCAACCACTGTGGTGGGCCGATAGTCTCGGGCTCGCCGTGCCCAACTATCTCACGCCCGAAGGGGCCAAGAAGCTCTCCACTGAGCTCGATAACCTGATGCGCGTCGAGCGCTCCAAGGTGGTCGCCGAGGTGGCTGAGGCCGCCGCCCAGGGGGATCGCTCCGAGAACGCGGAGTACATCTACGGTAAGAAGCGACTGCGTGAGATCGATCGGCGCGTTCGCTTCCTCACCAAGCGGCTCGAGTCCGCGGTGATCGTGCGCCCCGGGGAGATCGACGGGGATGTCGTCCGGTTTGGCGCGCAGGTCGAGATCAAGGAAGAAACGGGCAAGATCCGCAGCTACCGCTTGGTCGGACCCGACGAGGCCAACCCGAGCGAGGGGCTCCTGAGCTTTCACTCGCCGCTCGGCAAGGCTTTGCTCAAGAAAAAGGTGGGGGATGTCGTCACCGTGACGCGCCCCGCCGGTGAGCTCGAGATCGAGATCACCCGGGTCAGCTACGAATAGTCCCAGGCAAAATCGACCCATCCCGAGCTGCGAGGGAGCGCCCGTCGCGTTATCCTGGGCCGCGATGCTCCGCGTTTGCTTCGTCTGCCTCGGTAATATCTGTCGCTCTCCGACCGCCGAAGGGGTGTTCCTACATCTGGTGACCCAGCAGGGCCTGGCGGACCGCTTCGTGATCGACAGCGCCGGCACCGCTGGCTATCACGTCGGCGAGCTCCCGGATGCTCGTTCCCGTGCAGCCGCCAGCCGACGAGGCTACCGTTTGCCAAGTCGCTCGAGGCAGTTCGTAGCCAGTGACTTTGCTGACTTTGACTGGGTGCTTGCCATGGACCGCGCCAATCAGCGTGAGCTGTTGCGACTCGCCCGCACGCCAACCGAGCGCGCCAAGGTGCGTCTCTTGCGGAGCTTTGAACTGACCGCCCTCAAAGACGCCGAGGTCCCCGATCCCTACTACGGGGGTGAGTCCGGCTTTGACGAGGTGCTCGACATCTGTGAGCGCGCCTGCGGCAGTCTGCTCAAGGAACTGAGTCCCGGACTTTAAGCTCGCGCTGCGCCCCGCGGGCTCACTGTGACGCGTCGGATTTACGGCGCAGCTCGTGGAGCTGCGAGAGGAGCCAGCGCGCGGAGTCCTCGGCTCCGAGCCCTTGGAAATGCATGCCGTCGGGGCGAATCAAGGCCTCTCGCGATTTGAGGCTGCAGGTTCCGCCGGGACAGAGGTAGCCCATCAGATCAACCATCGGCAGGTTCTGTCGCTTGGCGATCGCGGTGAGCATCGAATTAAAGCAATCCACCTTGCCGTCCCAGTTGCCGATGCGCCAGTTGCCCGCGGGGTAGGGGACCTTGGCGATGGCCACGCGATGAGCCGAGCGACTGAGCGCTGCGAGCTTGGTCGTCAGCTCTTGGGCGTACGCCTTCTGCCAGGCAGGTTCGCAGGTGTGCTGCCAACGGCCCGCCAGCTTGGCTTTGGCGAAAAAGCCGCCACCGAGCACCACGAACGCGAACTCAGGTCGTAGCTCGGCGGCGTCCTGGCCCCAGCTCGCGCTGCAATTGCCGCCCTGGTGGGGGCGCTTGCTGAGCGACATGGTTGGCGCCACTCCCTCGAACAGACTGCAGTCGCCGACGGCGCGCGTTGCCACAGCGGCCTTTCCGTCGTGCTCGACGAAATGCATGCGCTCCCCGAGGCTGAGCGCAACCGAGTCGCCCACCACCATGACGCGCAGGGCGTCTGCGGGCAGCAGCTGGGGCGGCGGCAGCTCAACGCGACTGGCCTTGAAATTGAGCGCCGGTGGCGCAGCCAGCGCGCCGCGAGTGCCGAGCCAGAGCGACGCCGCTGCGAGCGCCGTCACGCCGGCCACCACCCAGCCAGGCTTTCCGAATCGCAGGCCATGGCGTCGAATCGGGCGCTCGTAGTAGATGAACGACACGACCGACACGAGTAGCGTCGCCGTAAGGCGCAGGGCCGAGAGCTTCCAGCCGCCAAATCCCAGCCTGCGCTCGGATAAAATCACGTAGAGCGGCCAGTGCCAGAGATACAGGCCGTAGCTGATCAGTCCCGCCCAGCGCAGCGGCGCAACGGAGAACAGCTTGGCGAGCTGGCTGGTGCGAACCTGCGTCGCGCACAGGATCAGTACCAACACGCACAGCTCAGTCGCCCAGAAGCCGCCGCGATAGAGCCACAGGCTCTGCCCATCGAGGCGTAACCACGCCGCGGACAACACCAACAGCGCAACGAGGCCTGCGACGTCGAGCTGACGCACGCGACGCGCAGAAAACTGTGGAAATCCGGTCAGAACGCAGGCCAGCGCCGCCCCGAGCAGGATGGAGGTGCCACGCGTGTCAGTGCCCATGTAAACACGCGACAGGCGCTCTGGACTCGCCATCAAGCCCATGGCGCCAGCCGACGCCAGCGCGAGTGCGACGCACAGCCCGAGCAGGCCCTTGCGCTGCGGGGGACTGACGCGCAGCACCAGCGCCACCAGGATCGGCCAGAACACATAGAACTGCTCTTCGATCGCCAGGCTCCAAGTGTGCTCGAAGGGCGACGGTGCAGAAAACAGCGCCCAGTAATCAGCGCCGTTGAAGATGGCCCGCCAGTTGGCGACGTACGCGAGGGTCGCAAAGCCATCCCAGCGAATGCGTCGCAGCTCGGTCGCTTCGGCTAGCACCACCGCATAGAGCGCGACGGCCGGGACGAGGGCCAGCAGCGCGGGGAAAAGCCGGCGTGCGCGACGGAGCCAGAACGCAGCCAAATCGATGCGCTGTGTGGCGTTCCACTCGGCGAGCAGCAGGGACGTGATCAGAAAGCCCGACAGGACGAAGAACAGATCGACGCCGAGGTAACCACCGCGCAGTCGATCGTCGTGAAACGCCAACACCCCGAGCACCGCGAGACCGCGCAGGCCGTCGAGTGCAGGTAGGTGTGGGATCCCGATTCGCGAGGTCGTCGTCATCCGAAGCTCCAAAAAATTCAGCGGGGTATAGCGCAACTCAGCGCAGTCGTCCGGGCGGGCATCAGCCACGCCAGCGGCATGCGCTATTTGGGCGATTTGAGGCCGGAATTCAGCTAGTTTCGAACAGTCCGCCGAGCAGTCGAAGCGCCGCTTCCAGCTCGGGTTCAATCAGACTGAGCCGCCAATCGCTCAGCTGTTGACTCAGGGCTGAGGGCGCCAGGGCTGAGAGTCCGTCGCTCGCCAGCGCATCGGCGATTCTTGGCAAGAGCCGATTCGGCAGCAGCAGCTCGGGCGCAATCTCGATGCGGCGGCAGAGCTCGGCGCGCAGCACCTGCAAGGCCGCTTCGTGAGTGATGCGCGGGTAGGTGGCGTAGGGCGGCGGCTCGAGCGGCTGAAAATCGCCGGTCGCTGCATTGCGTTGAGCTGCCAGTAATTTTGTCAGCCAGGCCTGGCCAAGGTCGCGCAGAAACTCGCGGGACACTCCCTTGATGCGAGAGAGTTCGTCCAGAGTCGTGGGCGCGCGCGAGGCGATCGATAGCAGCGTGCGCGACTCGGGCGCGCGCGCTCGCGCAGCCGGCGAGAGCGCGTTGTACCACTCGATCAGGAACCGCAGTCCCGCCTGACCCTTGGGCTCAAGCTGCCAGGCATTGCGAAAGGACTCGAGCCGCATCGGCTCGGGGCTAGCGGAATTGGCCCACAAAAGCTCGTGACAGGCCGCCTGCAGCTGCGCTTGTCGCCCCTTGCTCGCGAGCTTGTCTCGCAGCTGCTCATGCAGGGTGGGCAGGTACTCGACGTCGCCTGCCGCATACTCAAGCTGCGAAGCAGACAGAGGACGGCGCTTCCAGTCATCGGCCTGATGGGTCTTGGCGGCGCGCAACCCCAGCATGCGGTACTCGAGATACGCCAGCGACACGCTGGGTTCGGGCGTCAGCAGGCCCCAGGCGAGCTGGGTATCAAACAAGGCCGGAGGCTCGGCGACGCCAAGCTCGCGCACTAGCAGCGCGACGTCTTGCTGGCCTCCATGCATCACCCAAGTGACGCCACTGGCCGTGAGCGGCGCCGCCAGTGCACGCAGCTCCCGCAGCTTGACGGCATCGATCAGGTACGTCTGCGTGCCGGCACGAAGCTGTAGGAGACAGAGCTCGCTCTGCCCGCGCGCTGATTCAAACTCGGTATCAAGGTAGAAAACCTGGTGCGTCGAGAGGTCCTCGATGACCGAAGTGAGCGCGCTGGGATGATCGATCAACGAGTGCATGCGCGCCCGCCCATAGCACGCTGGGGGTGCGGAAAGCGGAGCCCTCGAATCAAGGCGGCCAGTTGACCTGCCTGCGCCGAGGTCGGGCGGGGCGGGCCCAGGGCGAGCGACCGAGATGGGGCCATGGACCCGGTCAGGGTCAAAAGACGGTAACGTTTCCCTTGCCTGACTGGATTCGCCTGGAAACGTTATGCCTACATTATCTTCGCAATATACGCGCAATTCTTCCCCTTGCGTTTATCCGAAACAGAGTGGATACTGATGAAAGCAGGTAACGCTTCCAGAACGGAGTTTCCCCCAATGACCCCGCGACGACGCAGTGCATCTCTGGAGCTAGTTCCCCAGGACCCCTCTCTCCCGTTTGGGCTCGTGGACGTGCGAGCAGCGAGCTTTACCTACCCTTGGCACCATCACCCCGAGCTCGAGCTCACGCTCGTGCTGCAGGGGCGTGGACTGCGGTACGTGGGGGACTCGATCCAGGAGTTCGAGGAGGGGGATCTGGTCTTGATCGGCGCCAACACTCCGCACTGCTGGTTGTCTGAGCCCGTGTTTGGTCGCCCCGTGCGCGCGCTAGTGGCCCAGTTCTCCCCAGATGCCTTCGGGGCTGGTTTCCTCGACCTGCCTGTGGCGCGCCCCCTGCGCGAGCTGTTCGTTCAGGCCGAGCGCGGCCTGCAGATCAAGGGCGAGCTGCGCGCGGCCTGCGCGCGCGAGTTCGAGTCCCTGGTGGCCTCGCGTGGCTCTCAGCTGGAGCGCCTCGCCAACCTGCTCGCGCTCGTCTCAAAAATCGCGGCAGGTCATGAGCTCACGCCCCTGTCGCTGGGCAAGGCGACCCGCACGCAGGTCACCGGTCAATCGACGACCATCCGTCGCGTGCTCGACTACATCCAGCAGAACGCTGAAGGGGAGATCTCCCAGCGCCAGGCGGCGCGTCTCGCGGGGTTGTCACCGGCGGGCTTCAGTCGCTTTTTCAGCCGTCATTTCGGCAAGCCGTTTGTCACGTACGTCGCGGAGGTCCGCGTGGGGCTCGCTTGCCGACTGCTGCTCGAAAACGAGCTTGGCATCGCCGAAGTTGCCGTCCGCGCGGGCTTTAACAACCTGGCGAACTTCAACCGACGGTTTCGGCTGCTCAAGGGCACGACCCCGAGCGACTATCGCAGAATGTCACGTGGGTTGATGTCGGTGGGCTAGTCGGCGAGGCGCGTGCTTGCAGTCCGGGCGGGGGCCGGCTAAATTGCCCGGTTGCAGCGCATGGCGATTCGCACCCCTAGCCCGTCAACCCAGGAGCGCAAGGCCACGCCAGGGCGTGTGCTCGTCGTGGACGATGAGAGGCTCGTGGCGCGGGTGCTGGCTCGCACGCTGGAGGCCGCCGGGCATGAGGTCAAGACCTGCTACGACGGCGCCGCGGCGCTCGTCGAGATCGCCAAGAGCGATTTCGACCTGGTGCTGTCGGACATCTCGATGCCGGGCCTCGATGGCATTGAGCTGCTGCGCTCGGTGCGGCAGTTAGAGCTCGATCTCCCCGTAGTGCTCGTCACCGGGACGCCGTCGATGCACTCGGCGATCGATGCGGTGGAATACGGGGCGCTGCGCTATTTGCAGAAGCCTGTCGACTCGGCAGTCCTGCGTGAGACCGTCAACCGTGCGATCGCTCTTCGGCAAGTGGGCCGTCTCAGGCGTGAGATGTTCGACGAGCTAGGGCAGTCGGGGCGTCACATCGCCGATCGCGCGGATCTTGAGGTGCGTTTCGAACGAGCCTTGGCGGGTGCCTACGTCGTATTTCAGCCGGTCGTGAGCTGGCTCACCCGCACCGTCTACGCCTACGAGGCGTTCGTGCGCACCGACGAGGCCAGCATGGTGCGCCCGCTGGATCTGATCGAGGCGGCAGAGCGGCTCGGACGTCTGAACGAGCTGCGAGCGCGCATCCATCGACTGTGCGCCGACCGCCTGCAGGACGTGCCACCCTACGCGCTCTTGTTCGTCAATATTCACATCAAGGATTTGATCGATATCGAGCGCTTCGAGCAGGAATCGGCCTTGATGGAGCATGCTCATCGGATCGTGCTGGAGGTGACCGAGCGTGCCGCGCTCGATCTGATCGGTGACGTGCGCCCCCGCATCGCGCGGCTCCGCTCGCAGGGCTTTCGCATCGCGCTTGACGATCTCGGTGCGGGCTACGCCGGACTGAACTCGTTCACGCTGCTCGATCCCGACATCGTCAAGCTCGACATGTCGCTCACTCGCGACGTGGACAGCCTACCGACCAAACGCCGTCTGGTGGCCTCGATGACGCGCCTCTGCTCCGAGCTCGGGATGCAGGTGGTGGCCGAGGGCATCGAGTCCGTCGATGAGCGCGACACCCTGTCCGAGCTCGGTTGTGACCTGATGCAGGGCTATCTCTTCGCCCAGCCGAGCGAGACGATGGTCACGCCGCACCTACCGGCCGAAGCCTAGTAGGTGCTGACGGACCGGACGCTAACGCGACTCAGCGGGTCTTGCTGGTGTCGGCGAGGCGTCCCTTGAGGAGATCACCGAGCGAGCCGAACCCACCGCGCGCTGCGCTGCTCTTGCCGAAGGCGTGAAGATTCTGACGCTCTTCGACTGAGGCGACGCCCTTGACGCTGAACACGAGGCGTCCGTTCTTGCTGTCCTTGGTCGCGAGTACGACGCGCAGCTCTTTGCCGACGGGGTAGCCGCGACGATGGTCGGCGCCGGGCGGCAACTCAAGCTCACGAGAGGGGAGGAAGCCCTCGCCCTTGGCGGTCTTGATGACGAGCCCACCGGGGATGGCCTTGACGACGGTGGCCGCGAGGATCTCCTCCTTGTCAGGCACCTTGGCGGCTGCGTCGGCCATCGAGGAAGCCGTCTGCCGCAGGCTCAGGCGGATCCGTTCGCCCTTCTCGGTCGACTCGATTCCGAGCACTCGCACGGTCACGCGCGCGCCCTGACTGACGACGTCTTCGGGACGCTCGACGCGGTGGGGCGCGAGCTCAGAGACGTGAATGAAGCCGTCAACGCCGTCCATGTCGACGATCGCGCCGTGCTTGAGGATGCCCGTCACGGTGCCCTCAATCTCAGCGCCGATCACGATGCGCGCGCGCGCAGTGGCTGCCTCGGCCTGACGCCGTGCCTCGAGCAAGGCGCGACGCGACACGACGATACTGCGACCGTTGTCGCGCAGCTCGATCACGAGAAACTCATGCTCCTGACCTTCGTAGGACGAGAGGTCATTGACGTAGCTGAGCTCCATTTGCGAAGCCGGACAGAAGGCGCGCATGCCAGAGATGTCGATCTCGAGCCCGCCCTTCTGAATCTTGAGCACGGTGCCGGTTACGGGCATCTTCGTCTCGTGCGCGGTGCGCAGCATTGCGAGATCCATCGTGGTGCCGCGACCGAAGCCCACTGACAGCACGGGTGCTTCCATGCGCGCGTCGATCACGGTGGCTTGGAGCTTGTCGCCCAGCTTGATGCGCAGTTCGCCGTTGGCGTCGAGCAGTGACTCGCGCGAGATGCGAGCCTCGCACTGCGTGCCAAGATCGACGTACACGACATCGGAGGCGATCTGCACCACCGTGCCTTCAACAAGCTCACCCTTCTTCAGGCGGCGTAGTCCGCCCGAGGCGCGGGTCGAGGTTTCGAGGAGTGAGGCGAAATCATCCGGTGCCATAGCAGCCGCAGGGTGACACGAAACTTTGCCTTTTGCTCCCGTCACGGCATCACAACGTCACGGAACCCAATGCTTTTGGCGAGCTCACCAGTGGCTGACACCCTCGATCGTTGCTCAGTAGTTCACCCGGCCGTCGTGCCGGAGCAAATGTCGGTGGCTAACGGGCGCACTCCGCACCCGCCATCCGTCTTGCGAGCCGGGGTTGAGCTCGGTCGCCTGCTCGGGGGTCGCTATGTGCTGCTCGACTGGTTGGGTCGGGGCGGCGTGGCGGACGTGTTTCTCGGTCGAGACGCCACCAATGGTGAACTCGTCGCGGTCAAGAGCCTAGCGCGTGAGCACCATCGCTCCAGTCTGCACCGGCGTCGCATGCTGCGCGAGGGCGAGCTTGGGATGCGCATCTCACACCCGAACGTGGTTCGCACCCTCGACTTCGGTGAGAGCAGCGAGGGCGTGCCGTTCGTGGTGCTCGAGCCCTTGGTCGGAGAGACTCTGCACCAGGCACTTTTGCGCCGTGGGCCGAGCTGCTGGGAGGAAATCCTGCCCTCGGCGCGCTCGCTTGGCGCAGGGCTCGAGGCCGCGCATCGCGCCGGGGTGATTCACGGGGATCTGACGCCGAGCAACGTCTTTCTCTGTGGACCGCCCGATGAGCCGTTGCAGATCAAGCTGATTGACTGGGGAATGGCGCGCGAGCCTGGTCTGGAATCCCGTGACCACGACGGGGATACGGTCGGCGGCACGCTCGAGTATCTGGCGCCCGAGCAGATCCTGGCCGATCCGATCGATCCGCGCACCGATGTCTACGGCTTCGGCGTGCTGCTCTTTCGTTGGATGACCGGCGAGGTGCCCTTTGACACACCGCGCGCCCCGGGTTTGCTGGCCCATCACCTGGTGAGCGCGGCTCCTCCTGTCTCCTGGTTGGTGGACGACATCGATCCACGCGTCGAGACGCTCGTGATGAGCGCGCTGCGCAAGGACCCCTGCAATCGCTACTCGGCGATGACAGACTTGCTCGAGGACCTCGATCGAATTCTCGAGGGGCGCCACGACGTGCACGGCGCACCGCTGCTGCGCGAGCCCGATGGCTACGAGGCCCGCAGCGAGCAAGGTCGCTGGGCCATCACCGTGCTGACGCAGCCGGGCTGGACCTTCGGCGAGCTGTCAAGCGTCGCGTAGCGGCCGGGCGGCGCTGCTGCTAGCCTTGGCTCCGATGGCTGCGCCGACCCCCTCTATTCTGACGCTTGAGCTTGAGCGTGCTGTGCTGCGTGAACTCGTGAGCGAGTACGAGGCCTTCGCGGCGAGCCTGTTTCGTCGCCAGCTGATGCTGCCGGGATTTCGACTCGATCCCGTCGCGCGCAGCCTCGGTGAATGGCACTCGAGCGAACGGTTGATGGTGTTTTCTCGGGACTTCGTGTTCGAGCAGCCCTGGGGCGCCGTGCAGGAAGTGCTCAAGCACGAGATGGCTCACCAGTTCGTCGATGAGGTGCTGGGCGAGCGAGCGGAGGGGCCGCATGGCGCGACCTTTCGCGAGGTTTGCGGCGCGCGCGGGATCGATCCAGCGGCGACGGGCATCCCCGCTGGTCCCGGACTCAACCAGTCGAGTTCTCACATTCTGGAGCGGATCCGAAAACTGCTCGCGCTGGCCAAGAGCCAAGACATTCACGAAGCCGAGGCCGCTGCCGCGGCTGCTCGGCGCCTGATGCTCAAGTACGATCTCGAGCATGTGGGTGAGGGCAGCGCTCCGGGCATGTCGTTTCGACACCTCGGGGTTCCGACGGGGCGCGTCGATGAGGCCGCGCGCATTCTGGCCGCGATTCTCGGGGAGTTTTACTTCGTGCAGGTGATCTGGATCCCGGTCTGGCGTCCCCTGGAGGCCAAGCGCGGCTCAGTGTTGGAGGTCTGCGGTACGCCCGAGCACCTCGAGCTCGCCAGTTACGTTCACGCGTTTCTCGATGAGACCGCCGAGCGGCTCTGGCTTGACTACCGTCGCACCAGCGCCGCCAAGGGCAGCGGTCCGCGCCGGGTGTTTCGTGCCGGCGTGATGGCGGGCTTTCGCGAGCGGCTCAAAGAGGAGCGACGCGAACAGGCCATTGTCGGGTTGGTGTGGGTGGGTGATCCCGCCGTGGAGACGTACATGCGTCAACGTCATCCGCAGATCCGGTGGGTGCGCAGTGCGGCGCGCACGCGACCCGCCGCATTTGGGCATGGTCGCGAGGCGGGGCGCGATATTCAGCTCCGCAGTCCGCTTCGCTCGGGCGCTGCTGCGGGACCGAAGCTCTTGCCGGGGCGCAAGCGCTAGTCACGGGTCCGTTGTGCTTGTTGGTCACGCCGTAACAGCAAAAAGCTTCTGGCTCGACGGGGTGCGGTAACGGGCGACAAAAAGAGCACGGGCGCCCCCTTGCGGAGACGCCCGGACTCATTGCGATAAGCTCGCCGCGATTACGCCTGGAGGCGCTTCTCGAGGGCGTCGAGCTCGTCGGCGAGTTCCTTCGGGAGGCGGTCACCGAAGCGAGCGTAGTGCTCGCGAATCGATGCGACTTCCTTGAGCCAGCCAGCCTTGTCGACGGTGAGCAGCTCTTCCATGTCAGCGGCAGTGACGCTGTCGAGGCCCGTCAGATCGATGCCATCGGCGGCGGGCATGAGGCCGAGGGGGGTCTCCTTGACCTTGCCTTCGCCGTTGCAACGCTCAAAGACCCACTTGAGGACGCGGCTGTTTTCGCCGTATCCGGGCCAGAGCCACTTGCCGGATTCCGTCTTGCGGAACCAGTTGACGTAGAAGAGCTCCGGGAGCTTCTTGGCGTCTGCCTGGGCACCGAGCTTGACCCAGTGAGCGAAGTAGTCGCCCATGTGGTAGCCGCAGAAGGGCAGCATCGCGAAGGGATCGCGACGAACGGTACCTTCGGCGACATCGAGCGCCGCCGCCGTGACCTCGGAGCCGACGATCGACCCCATGAACACGCCGTGATTCCAGCTCTTGGCCTGGTGCACCAGTGGCACCGTGTGCGGGCGACGACCGCCGAACAAGATGGCGCTGATCGGAACGCCCTTGGGGTCCTCCCACTCGGGCGCCGTTGCCGGGCACTGCGAGGCGGGCGCCGTGAAGCGAGCGTTGGCATGGGCGGCGGGCTTGTTGGACTTGCCCTCTTCCCATTGCTGACCGGTCCAGTCCGTGAGCACACCGGGAGCCTTGTAGCCGATGCCCTCCCACCACACGTCGCCGTCAGCGGTGAGCGCGACGTTCGTGAAGATGGTGTTTTTGTCGATCGCACGCATCGCGTTCGGGTTCGACTGCTCCGAGGTACCGGGGGCCACGCCGAAGAAGCCAGCTTCGGGATTGATCGCGTAGAGACGACCGTCCTCACCGAACTTCATCCAGGCAATGTCGTCGCCGATCGTCTCAACCTTCCATCCGGGGATGGAGGGACTGAGCATCGCGAGGTTCGTCTTGCCGCAGGCGCTCGGGAAGGCCGCCGCGACGTACTTCTTGTCACCCTTGGGGTCGGTGATGCTGAGGATGAGCATATGCTCGGCGAGCCAGCCCTCGTCCCGCGCGATCGACGAGGCGATGCGGAGCGCGAGGCACTTTTTGCCAAGCAGAGCGTTGCCACCGTAACCAGAACCGTACGACCAGATCGTGCGCTCCTCGGGGAAGTGCGAGATGTACTTCTTGTCGAGGGGAGCGCAGGGCCACATGCCGTTGTCCTGCTCGCCGTCGGCGAGCGGCTTGCCCACCGAGTGAAGGCAGGGGATGAACTCGCCGGCGTCGCCGAGCACCGCGAGCACCTTGGTGCCGACGCGCGTCATGATGTGCATGTTCGCGACGACATAGGCTGAGTCGGTGATCTCGACGCCAATCTTGGCGATGTTCGAGCCGATTGGACCCATGCTGAAGGGGATCACGTACATCGTACGGCCCTTCATGCAGCCCGCGTAGAGACCCTTCATGGTCTCCTTGAGCTGATCCGGATCGATCCAGTTGTTGGTCGGACCCGCGCCGTCTTGCGTCTTGGACGCGATGTACGTGCGGTTCTCGACGCGTGCCACGTCCGACGGATCCGAGCGGAATAGGACGCTGCCCTCGCGCTTCGCGAGAGGCGTGCCCAGTCCCGAGTCGACCAGCAGCTTCATCATGCGGTCGTATTCGGCCTTGTCGCCGTTACACCATTCGATCGCGTCTGGCGTGCAGAGCTTGGCGATCTCGTCGACCCAGGCCAAGAGTTTCTGATGTTTGGTCGGGGCAGTGCTCATCGGTATCTCCTTGTTCTATCGCCGATTTTGGGCTCCCCGCGTGCAGACTCAACCGAAGTGCTCCGGATGGCAAACGCGCCACGGAGTTGTCGGTGAGTCGCAAACAGACGCTTGGGGCTGCGAGTTTCCGCGCGGCCCAAGCGCTATTCCGTCGAAGGCCCGGATGGCGACTTGTGGGCTATGCTTTGCACGGAAGTCGAGCGCGGGAAAGGTCGGACTTGTCAGACGCTACGATTGCGCGTTTTGCTGTGATTCTCCGAGTACGCGGGTCAAAGTGGCCCGCTCTGGTGGTCCGAGCTGGCTCGCAACTGCTTGATATTGCGCAGGAAAATGACGCGACCCGAAAGCTTTCAAGTACGCACTGCGAGGAGTGTTTCCGTTCGATGAACACCGAGTCAGGCGTCCGCGCCGAGCGACCTCAGCGTTGCCAAAACTCACGCGGGGCGCGCCGCCGGGGAGCGCCCGTTCGGGGGGGGGACACCCCGTACCTAGAACAACCACTCGGTCTTGAGACCAATGCGCCGCTCCAAGCAGCGGTAGCGCTGCTCGAGCAGGATCAGCCAGAGCATGGCGTAGCCACCAAACAGCATCAGCCCCGCTTCGATGAAATGCTCGTCGAGCGCATGGGCCACCGTCGTTTGATACTGCCCAACACAGATCCCGAGTAGTACCAGCCAAATCAGGCCGTCCGCGCGTTTGACAGGACCCCCGCGCTCCTGCGGCAGGTGCTTTTCCCCGGCCAGCATCGCGAGCACGAAGAAGGCGTGCGCGTAGTAGTTGGCAGGGGAAAACGCGACCTGAACCAGCATGAACCCGAGCAGAGCGGCTTGATGCAGGCGGCGTCCGCGGGCTGACGCCAGGGTGAGCCAGAGACAAAGCCCAGTGGCAATCACGAACCAGGCAAACCGTGACTGGAAGGTCTGCACCTGGAGGTGAGTCCAGTCCCCGCCGCCGCGCGCGAGCGCCGACATGCTGTAGCTGGAGTCAAAGCTGAGCAGCATTCTGAGGCTGATGTGATTGACGTGTGAGCCCTTCTCCAGAACGCTGACCTTGGCCAACCAGGCGGGCCAGGCATCGAATCCAAGCACGAGCGACGAGAGCAACACTCCGATCGCCAGGGTCACGCTGGCGCCGAGCGCGATCTTCAAGAGGGGGCCCTGAGCTGCCTTGATTCGCTGCCAAGACGGGAAGCGTTTGTGCGTCTTGAGCTCATCAAATAACCACATCAGTCCGGGGAGACTGACCCCGATCAGCGAGAGGGCTGGAAACGCGCGCACCATGCTCGAAAGGGCGAGAAAGACGCCGCCGAGCGTCCAGCGCCGCGTCGCCAGTGCACAGAGCCCGAGCGCCAGATAGGCCATCCAGTCATGTCGCAGCGTGGCTCCCGCCCAGTTGGAGCCAAACATGTAGAAATCGTTGGCGCCGAACAGGATCATGCTGACCAGCGCCGTGCGCCAACCGAAACTGCGCCCAATCGCGAAAAAGGCGATTCCGAGCAGCAGGGGATCGAGCAGTGCTCCGACCCAGAGCGCGCCGTTGCTGGCACTTGTGGCGAAAAACAGCAGATGGGCGATGAATAGCCAAAACGGAGTCGCGTTGCCGCCGTGGTCCTGCATGCTGCCGAGGTAGTCCCCGGGACCCATCGCCAGGCGGAAGTAGCGCATGTCCTTGACGAACTCGCTCCAGCGCGCCGCGCTGAAGCGCTGACGCACTGCGGGCAGCTGCTTCTCGATCTCCGAGACCCGCGTCATGTCGTGAGTGCGGAGATCGCGCAGCGGGGTCGAGGCAATGTGACGCGCCGTCATGTGCGGCTGATCGTCGAGGTAGGCCGCGACGCTCGCCATGTAGAGGCCGTCGAACTTCAACTCGCGGAAGTACTTGGCCACGGGGTAGTACACCCGCATGTCGTAGTCGTGTAAAAAGCGCGCTTCCCCTCGCCCTTGGTCCCAGAACTGGGGTCGACCGAGGTTGTAAAAGCTGGCGATAGCGAGCATCGCAGCCAAACCGAGTCCGCCGAACACGGCTTTGCGATTGGGTCGCAGGAACTCAGGGGACCAGGTTTCCCAGGCGATCACGCCGAGACCGATGCCGGCGGCGGTCGCGCGGAGCAGCGAAATCTCTCGTGCTGCCAACGGCCAGACCGTTTGCCCGAGCTGGAAGAACCACAGCCCGGCGCCAAGCGGCAGCAGGGCCAGCAGCGGCGTGAGCCAGGCGGGTCCTCGACGGCGCGAGAGCACCACGGCGGCGACGCCCGCCAGTCCGAAAAACAGGATGCGCTCGCGGAGCCGCTCCTCGAGCGAGCGTCCCTTGCGGCGAGTCAGGGAGCGGTCGAGCGGTGCGTTCGAGGCTTGCGCGAGGCTGAGCTCTGAGAGGCCGTACGACGAATCTCCGCCAGTGACGGTCAGGCGGATGAAGCGATGCTCGCCTTTGAGCCCGCGATCGAGTCGACTTCGCATCCCTGGCGACGCGAGGGTTCCGCTCGACCAAAGCAGACCGTAGGACTTGCCGTCTAGCGAGGACTCCAGCCGATAGTGATCATTGTTGTCGGCTTGGATGTAGACCGAGCCGAGCGTAAGCGGGCGTCCGAAATCCCAGACGACGCGGGCCTGCGTCCCTTGCATGAGCGAGGTGAGATCCGACTTCCAGTCATCGCCCTCGATCGCGGCAACGCCGTCCGTCAGCCGCTCCGGGTCTGTGACCTGGCTGGCCTCGATGCGTTTGGCCGAAGCGAGCAGGTTGACGCTCTGGGCCTGCGCCACGTTTGAGAGCAGCAGTAGGCACGCGGCCGTCAGCAGCGGCGCGAGTCGCGCGCCGTGTCGGCGTGCCAGCAAGAGTGCGAGACGGGTCGGCAGCAGCCACGCGATAAGTCGGTCAAGCATCGGAGCATCACCCTCGCGGCCGACAGACTGTGCCGGCGCGCCGGCGAGCCTAGTACGGATCGGTGGTACCGTCGCGCGGGACCTTGCCCTGCTGACGCCAGGCTGTTCGGTGACCTAGTTGTCGAGCCAGCGCGGATTGACGGCTGCGCGAAAGACCGTCCCTGTGCCGCTCAGCTCGTAGGATGGCACCGTGGCCGGAATGAACACCGAGCTGCCCTGGGTGAGGACGCGCGTGACTCCACCCTCGCTGATACGCAGGGGGCCCGTCGTGCAAAGCACGATCTCCGGACCCCAGGGGGTGAGCGGAGTCGGCGCGGCCACGTGGACGCGCGACAGGCGGAACTCATCGGCGGGGGCATCGTAAATCAGCTCCCCTTGATGCCCAGGTCGGCCGATCACGCGCGGATTGGGGAGGGGCTCAAAATCGAGTAGCCGAATCAGCTCGGGGACGTCGACATGCTTGGGCGTTAGGCCGCCGCGCAGGACGTTATCCGAGCTGGCCATGACTTCCACCCCGAGTCCGTTGAGGTAGCTGTGGAGCGAGCGCGCCGGAATGTACACGGCCTCACCAGGCTGAAGGTGCACGTGATTGAGCAGCAATGAGCTGACGATCCCGATGTCGCCCGGATAGCGCTCTCCCAGCTCGCAGGCCCAGCAACACTGCGACGCGTACTGTTCGCCCGAGGTTGCGTGGCGCGCGCAGGCGGTCAGCGTCTCCCGGACGATTTCGTCCCGATCGGAGGGCTCGGCTGCCATGAGCGGGCGAAACAGCGCGGCCAGGCCAATCGCGTTTGGCTCGTTCGCAAGGTTACGGACCGCGTCGCGCAGGCTCGGGATGTCGAGCCGCTGCAGGAGCCGCACCGTGTCGCCCACCGGTCGAAAGCCGCATAGCGCGTCAAAGGGCGTCAGAGCGCAGATCAGCTCCGGCTTGTGGTGGCGATCCTTGTAGTTTCGAAGCGGTGAATCGGCCGCCACGTTACGGTTCTCTTCGGCGTCGTAGCCCGCGCGTGCTTGGCCCTCGTCGGGATGGGCCTGCAGTGACAGTGGGGTTTCTGCCGCGAGGATCTTCAAGAGGAAGGGCATCTCGCCGCCAAATCGCTTCGTGACATCGGAGCCAAGTTGAGCGGCGGGATCCCGCCGGATGAACTCGTCGAGCGGCAGCAGCCCTTGTTCGCCCTGGATGCTGGAGGGCAATGACGGATGAGCCCCCATCCAGAGCTCAGCTTGAGGGCGCTGGGCGGGAACCGGCTGTCCGAGGAGACCTGCGATGGCGTGTCGCGAGCCCCAGGCGTACTCGCGAATTGGATTCTGAAGCGGGTAAAGCATCCAGGCAGACCCCTCAGGGGGTGGACAAGGTCGCTCCCTTTAGCACGCCCTTGGCTGAAGTATCCAGCTCAGGCGGGACTGTTTCGCATCAGAAAGCGGACTAGGGAGTCCATGGCTTGGCCAAACCGCTGCCGCGTGAAGTGCGCGCCGCTCGTGACCCAGTCCTTGTGGATGGCCGGCCGTTGGTCGTCATGGAAATGGCCGAGCACGTCGAGGTGGTCCCCCTCGCCGCACCAAAGCAGTTCGCCCCACAGCATGCTGAGCGTCGGCACGATGCCGTCATTGCAGGTGGCGTCCACCACGCCGCTCAGGCCCCAACGAAGCTGTTCTGCCTGTTGTTCGGTTGGTTCCGCATAGGGATAGACGGCCGGGTATTGGCGCGCGATTTGATACACCGTCGTGTAGATGGCAGCCGTCGCTGCTGCCCAGGGCGACAGGAGTCGAGTCGCGAATTTGAGTCGCCGTGGCGGAGGGCCTGCGGTGGCAAGGCAGCCGTAGGCCACTGCATCGTTGTCCTCAGTGGCCGCGTTCAACAGATCGATCGCCTCGGGCATGATCTGAATGATGCCTCCCTGATCACGCCGCACCTGTCCAAGGTATCGGGTCACTTCGTCCCGACCGCGGTCATCGAGCACCTTGAGCAGCGCGTCCGTCACTCGGCTAAGGACCTTGAGATCGTCGCCGAACAAGCTGTCAATGCCGCCAATGGCCGACACGAGCCGCGAAAACACAGCCAGCGATGGCTCACCCAGGGATAGCGAAACAGCTGTCAGTAGGCTCAGTAGATGCAGCAGCCGCGTGCCCGCCGCGGTCGCAAAATAGCCTGCCAGGGGCGTCCCATAGTGGGGCGTGTTCATGGTCGTGGCGGTGCGCACGCGATGCATGAAGCGCGAGAGTGGTAGCTCGAGCCCAAGGTTCGTGGTCGGTGAGAGCAGCAGTCGAATGTCGAGGCCGCCCGTGGAATGCCCGACCAGGTGAATCGGTCCCGTCTCATCCCGCAGACTGTGCTGAATGCACCGCGCCAGGATGCGCGCGCGGTGACGCAGCGACGAGGTTGGTGGACTGGCCACCACTTCGACCACGACGCCCTTGCCCGCCGCTGCAAAGCGCGTCTCAAGCGCTCCACGGACATGGTGAAAATAGTCGGCGCCGGCGAGGCGACCAAAGCCGAACATCCCCGGCACGAGAAATATATGGTGCAGGTCGCTCATGGGACAGACTCCACCTCGCCCCTTGGGTTGGGGGTTGGGGGTTCAAACTCTCGTACAGGCACGCGCGGGGTTGGCGCAACCTCCTTGCAAGTCCTGGGGGGAATGGACATCGGTCCTGACAGAAATATGGTTCCCGTAGTGGAATTTGGTGCTCGCACTGGAGCATCGGCTTCTCCCCTAGAGCCCTGGATATTGCTTGGATTTTTGTAGAAACGGCGTGCTGACGCTTAAGTACGGTCGGTAAATTGGAGAGTTTTACGTTTACCTCGTCGGCAAACGAGCCGTTAGATCGACTCGTGCCTGGAGATAACCACCGACCAACGCTTAACACCGAGTCCGCGATCCTTCTGGCTGCCAGCCTTCCTTCGGTTGAGGAAGTCGTCGAGCGACTGCACTTAGCTGCGCCCAAGTGCGGCGTCGTCGTCGTCTATTCCCCGCTCGATCCGGGGGGACCGCTGCGCTGGGTGGCGGTGACGCGACGCCGTGGTGCGCGCAGTCCCCAGGAGGAAGCGACGTTGCTTCGGCTGGTCGAGTCAGTTCGGCGTCGCACCTTGGTGCCGACGCCACCTGAGCTCGCGGGCATTTTCGGCAATGGTCGCGTGTTTGTGGCTCCGTTGATGGTCGAGCGTCACTGGATGGGAGCGCTAATCGTCGAGGGCGAGGGCCTCGAGCGCGATGACATCGATGCGGTGCTACGCATCGCGTCTGAGCTTGAGGATGAGCTTGGAATGGTCGAGCGACTCTCGAGCAGTCGACTGCCGGTGGCCGAGCCCATCTTCATGGACGAGCATGGTTCCGAGATGCGGATCCGCTCAGCGACGCCTCCCCCTGGGGCACCGCCACCCAGCCGTCGCCTACCCGAGAAGCGCTGAAACAGCTGAACCGAAGGGCCGCGCCGTAAAAGCGCGGCTAGCTCAGTGAATCGCCGAGTCCAAAGGCCTCGAGTGCGCGAACGGCCGCTTGAGTCGCGGTCGTCTCGCCACGAATGACGGCGGCCTCGAGCTGCACCAGCTCCCTGACCACCGCGGGATGCTGCTTGAACGTCGTGAGCAGACGCTCCTCGATCATGCTCCACATCCAGCGGACCCGTTGCTGATGGCGCCTTCGCTCGAGCTCGCCGTTGGCGGAGAGCTGCTCGCGATGAGCCATGACTTGCTGCCAGAGTTCGTCCAGCCCCGCGCCCGTTCGTGCGCTACAGGTGAGCGCGGTCGGGGTCCAGCCCGGTTGCTTGGGCCGCATGAAATGCAGCGCGGTGGCGTAGTCCCGGCGTGACAGATCGGCGCGGAGCATATTGTCGCCGTCGGCCTTGTTGACGGCGATCAGATCCGCCAATTCGAGAACTCCGCGCTTGATGCCCTGCAGCTCGTCCCCGGCACCCGCGACCATCAGGACGAGAAAGAAATCGACCATCTCTTCGACGACGGTCTCGGACTGACCGACGCCAACCGTCTCGATCACCACGAGGTCAAACCCGCCCGCCTCGCAGACGATCATGGTCTCACGTGTCTTGCGTGCGACACCCCCGAGCGTGCAGCAGCTGGGTGAGGGCCGAATAAAGGCGTTCGGATCGGTCGCCAGCTCCACCATGCGCGTCTTGTCGCCCAGGATGCTACCGCCGGTCAGCGCACTCGACGGATCGATCGCCAGCACGGCGACGCGCCGACCCTGTCGGGTCAACCGCGTCCCGAGCGCCTCGATAAAAGTGCTCTTGCCCGCACCCGGGATACCGGTGATCCCAACGCGCAGGGCATTTCCAGCATAGGGCAGCAGGCGCACGAGCACCTCCTGGGCCTTCTTCTCATGGGCAGGCAGCACGCTCTCAACGAGCGTGATGGTTCGACCGATGATGGCGCGATCACCCCCCAGCACTCCTGCCACGTGCTCTTCGACACTGAGTTCCCGACGGCGCGGGACGGGGGCAGGAGTGATGCTGGGGTGCGGCATGTGGGTGGTCTACGCTGAGAAGCCGAGTCGTGCAGCGAGCTTGGTGAGCAGATCAGTCGCGGCCTCACCGATCACGGTGCCTGGAGGATAGATGGCGGCCGCCCCGGCCTCCACCAGTGCGTCGAAGTCCTGGGGCGGAATCACCCCGCCGACCACGATCATCACATCCTCGCGACCGAGCTTACGCAGCTCTTCGCGCAGCGCCGGAACGAGCGTGAGATGACCGGCAGCCAGTGAGCTGACGCCGACCACGTGCACATCGTTCTCGACTGCCTGGCGCGCGGTCTCTTCGGGCGTCTGAAAGAGCGGACCGACGTCGACGTCAAAGCCGAGATCGGCATAGGCCGAGGCCACCACCTTCTGACCGCGGTCGTGGCCGTCTTGGCCCATCTTCGCGAGCAAAATGCGAGGGCGACGACCCTCGTGAGCCGCAAACTTTTCGATCAGCTGACGGACGTTGTCCACGGTTGCGCTGTTATCACCCATTTCGCCTCCGTAAACGCCCGACACGGTCTTGATGGTCGCTTGATGACGACCGTAGACCTTCTCGAGCGCGAGACTGATCTCACCGACCGTGGCGCGGGCGCGCGCAGCGGCCACGCTCAGCTCAAGGAGATTACCAGTACCTTCGCGAGCAGCCTCGGTGAGCGCCGCCAACGCGACCTCAACGGCGGCTGCGTCACGGTTTGCCCGCAGGTGAGCGAGGCGCTCAATCTGGGACTTGCGAACCGCTGCGTTGTCGACCTTGAGCACGTCGAGCGCGTCTTCGTTCTCGAGCACCCACTTGTTGACGCCAACCACCGTCTGCCGACCGGAGTCGATGCGCGCCTGGGTACGAGCCGCCGCTTCTTCGATGCGGAGCTTCGGAATGCCGGCTTCGATGGCCTTGGCCATGCCGCCGAGTGCCTCGACCTCTTGGATGTGCGCCCAAGCCTTGTTCACCAGATCATTGGTGAGACTCTCGACGTAGTAGCTGCCAGCCCAGGGATCGATCACGCGGCAGGTTCCGGACTCCTGCTGCAGGATGATCTGGGTATTTCGCGCGATACGGGCCGAGAAGTCCGTCGGTAGCGCGAGGGCTTCGTCGAGCGCGGTGGTGTGCAGCGACTGGGTGTGGCCCTGCGTGGCCGCCATGGCCTCAAGGCAGGTACGAACGACGTTGTTGTAGACGTCCTGCGCGGTGAGACTCCAGCCGGAAGTCTGGCTATGGGTACGCAGCGACATCGACTTGGCGTTCTTGGGTGAGAACTGCTTGACCAATTTGGCCCACAGCAGCCGACCCGCACGCATCTTGGCCACTTCCATGAAAAAGTTCATGCCAACAGCCCAGAAGAAGCTGAGCCGCGGCGCAAACGCGTCCACGGACAGCCCCGCCTGAACGCCCGTACGCAGGTACTCGACACCGTCCGCGAGCGTGTACGCGAGCTCAAGATCCGCCGTCGCGCCCGCCTCCTGCATGTGATAGCCGGAGATGCTGATGCTGTTGAACTTCGGCATCTTCTGCGAGGTGTACGAGAAGATGTCCGCGATGATCCGCATCGACGGTAGCGGCGGGTAGATGTACGTGTTGCGGACCATGAACTCCTTCAGAATGTCATTCTGAATCGTTCCGGTGAGCTGCTCTGGCTTGACGCCCTGCTCCTCGGCCGCGAGGATGTAGAGCGCCATGATCGGCAATACCGCGCCGTTCATCGTCATAGAGACGCTCATCTTGTCGAGCGGAATTCCGTCGAACAGGATGCGCATGTCCTCGATCGAGTCGATCGCGACGCCGGCCATGCCGACATCACCGAGCACGCGGGGGTGATCACTGTCGTAGCCACGATGGGTCGCCAAGTCGAACGCGATGCTGAGGCCCTTCTGGCCCGCCGCGAGGTTGCGACGGTAAAAGGCGTTGGAAGCCTCGGCCGTGGAAAACCCGGCGTACTGCCGAATCGTCCAGGGCTTGGACACGTACATGGTGGCGTAGGGGCCGCGCAGGAACGGCGCAATCCCAGGCAAGGTGCCGAGGTGCTGCGCGCCCGCGACGTCCTGACCACTGTAGAGCGGCTTGACCGGAATCAGCTCAGGCGTGAGCCACTCCTTGTTGGTCAGCTTGTCGCCGAGCTGCTGCTCGGCGGCGGCTTGCCAGCCAGCACGATCGCCAGAGGCGTGGGTCTCGAAAGCTACTTTGGTAAAATCAACGTTGAAGGTCATGATAGCGCCCCTTCCAGTTTCGCAAGCTCGGTCAGTGTTGCCAGTACGTCGCAGCCCATGAAGATGAAGCGATCGACGCCAGCGGCGCGATAGCGGCCTTCGTTCTCGCCGGGACTGCCCGCCAAGATGACCTGGTGAGCGCCGGCTGCCTTGAGGGCGCGCGCGGTCTCTTCCGCACCGGTGTCGTACCAGGCGTCAGACGAACAGATGATGGCGAGGTTGGTGCCGCTGGCCTTGTAAGCGGCTGCGGCTGCGTCGGCGTTGGCGAAGCCTTCGTTGGTGAGGGCTTCGATTCCGCCCGCCTCAAAGAAGTTCTGGGAGAACATCGCGCGGCCGGTGTGCAGCGCGATCGGACCCATGTTCGCGAGGAAGATGCTGGGACGCTTGCCGGTCTTGGCGAGGGCGGCGTCGCTGGCATCCCGCAAGCCTTCAAAGCCCTCCGCCAGGCGGCGAACCTTGAACGCGCTCACGGTTTGCTCGCTTCCGGGAAGCACTGACGCGAGCTCCCCGAGCAACGCGCCACTCGCGGCAGCGGCCACAAGCGAGTCGAAGCGAGCGCTTCCGGTGGCTGAGCGAGCAGCCGTCAGGTCCGGCGAGGACGTGGGGGCTGCGCGACGGGCCGCCAAGCGTTCCTCCACCGAGCTGGTGGATGCGGTGGGACGTTCCGGCGCCTTTTCCTTCAGGTTGGCGTACTCCGAGACGCCCGTGATCGGGATTTTGCGCTTCGCAAGATCCTTGGCACGCGAGTCTGCGACTGCCGTGATTGAGGCGAGCAGTGAGCCGTCCTTGAGGACGGCAACGATGCCGCCGCGCGCTTCGATTCCCTGGAACTCGGTCCAGGCGCGCGTCGCGAGTTCCCGAGTGAGTGACTCGACGTAGTAGCAGCCACCCGCCGGGTCGATCACGCGCGAGAGATTGCCTTCCTCTTGCAGGACGATCTGGGTGTTGCGGGCGACGCGGCGGGCCAGATCGTCTGACGGTCCGATCGCCGAGTCAAACGGCTGAACCGTGACGCGGTCGGCTCCGCCAACGGCCGATGCAAAGCAGCCGAGCGTTGTGCGCAGCATGTTGACCCAGGGATCACGGCGGGTCAGCACGCGCTGTGAGGTGCGTGCGTGAACGATGGTCTTGGCGTCCGCGGTGGACACGCCGGCGGCCTCGAGCAGCCGAGCCACCACCAGGCGAAGCGCGCGCAATTTCGCGATATCGAGGAACTGATCGCAGCCCACCGACAGCATGAACACGAGTTGTTTGGCTGCGGCAGTCGGGCTGAGGCCCGCGCCTTCGAGGGCGCGCAGGTAAGCGACTGCGGTCGAAAGCGTTGCAGCCAGTTCCTGGACGGCCGTAGCTCCGGCGCCGTCGTAGGCTGCCGTGTTGACGACCAGCGCCGTGGCCTGCGGGTAGCTTGCTGACGTGACGACCGCGAGCTCGGCGGCTTCTTGAACGGCGGCTTCGATGCCGCGGGGCGCGCTGCCCTGGCTGGCGAAGGTGCCGATCGGATCGGCGTTGAAGGAGGCCTTGGCCGCCGTCGCTGCGACGCCGCGTCGCTTCCACAACGCCACCAACAAAGCGGCGGCTGGGAGGGCGGCACTGCCGGCCTGAAGCGAAACCAGGGTCTTGCTCAGATCGACGCCGGACAGCGTGCGATCGAGATCGTCGAGGTTGTCTACCAGGACGCCAGCTCCGCAGGCTTTGTCGTCTGCTAGGCGTGCGCTCAGGCGCAGGTGGACGCCCTGAACACCTCGTTCAAGGTCGGACAAGATGGCGCGATTGGCCTGCTCGGGCACCGCAAGGCGATGCTCCTGGACGATCTGCCAACCGGACGCGAGTTGCGCGCTCGCCTTGGCCCCACGCACATACGGCGGCTGACCGGGGAAACCCGACGGGTCGGTGCCCGGGAGGTCCGCCTCGGTGTAGAGCGGCTGGATCGAAATACCTTCGATCAGTCGGGTAACGAGCTTCTTCTCGAAGGGGGCGCCCTTCAGATCTGGCTCGACGATTGCCCGCCACTGCTCGAGAGTCGGGGTCGGGAAGTCCTCGCCGATGTTCAATACGTCGCTCATGGTGTCCTCTAACCCACTCCTGGTGGGCGTGAGAGCTCCGTGTCTCCATTGGGGGGCACGGGCGCTGCGTGGTGACGCTCGTTGCGAAACGGTCACGCCAGGGGGACCGCCGGAAGCCGGCAGATCAGCTGACGCGGACCCCGCCGATGTACCCAATTCAACGCAAAGAGTCCAATGGCTAATCAACCGTTTGGTGGCAACTGACTCGCTCCACGGTTGGCCGGTCGGGGAGCTTGCGCAAACCTTGCGCGAACGAGCCGTGGCAGCCGGAAAACCCAATGGGTGGGATGGGGACGATCCGTTCAATCGCGCAAAGGTTTCGTCGCCACGCGTCCGAAACCACGCTAGAAATTGGCCGGTAACCGGCTCGGGTACAGAGGTCCACCTTCGGGTTGGGGCCATGGCTGTGCCGGACCTCGATCGAACCCTCAACGGAGCGCGTCATGATCACGAAAATCGACCACATCGGTATCGCGGTAAAGTCACTCGAGGAAGCTCTTCCGATCTGGGAGAAGGCTCTCGGCCTCAAGTGTGAGCGAATGGAAGAGGTCGCTGATCAGAAGGTCCGTACAGCGTTTTTTGATGTGGGCGGCGTGCACATCGAGCTGCTCGAACCCACCTCTCCCGAGAGCCCGATCGCCAAGGCTATCGAGCGCAACGGCGAGGGCCTCCACCACATCGCCCTAGCGACGGACGGTATCATTGAGCAGCTGGCTCAGGCCAAGGACGCGGGCGTTCGTCTGGTTGACGAGACGCCGCGTGCCGGTGCGGGCGGCAAGCAGATCGCCTTTTTGCACCCCAAGAGCATGAAGGGTGTGCTCACCGAGCTTTGCGCCGGCGAGCATCATTGAGTTTTTTCGTTTTTCCGCCCGTTTGCATAAGTCGAGACAAACTATGAGTCTTCCCCGCATCTCCGCCGAAGAGGCTGCCTCCCTGATCAGCCACGGACAGACCGTTGCGTTTTCAGGCTTCACCCCCGCAGGCGCGCCGAAAGCCGTCTCTCTGGCCCTGGCCGCTCGCGCTGAGACCGAGCACCGCGCTGGACGTGACTTCCAGATCGGCGTGCTGACTGGAGCCTCTACGGGTCCGTCGTTGGATGGCGCTCTCGCCAAGGCCGACGCGGTGCTCTGGCGCACGCCCTATCAGTCCGATGGCGAGATGCGCAAGGCCATCAACAGCGGGCGCGCCAAGTTCTTCGACATGCATCTGTCGATGGTCGCTCAGGCCGCGCGTTACGGCTTTCTTGGTCACATCGATCACGCCGTGATCGAGGCTTGCGACATCACCGACGACGGTGAAGTCGTGCTGACCACGGGTGTTGGTTGCGCACCGACGTACGCCGGTCTCGCCGACAAGGTAGTGATTGAGCTCAACGCGCGTCACCCCAAGGCACTCCTCGGGTTCCACGACCTCTATGAGCCCGAGGATCCGCCCCACCGCAAGCCGATCAATATCCTGAAGCCGTCGGATCGCATTGGCGTCGAGCGCCTCAAGATCGATCCGAAGAAGATCGTCGGCATCGTCGAGACCAACGCGGACGACGAGACCGGTAAGTTCCGCGACTGCGACGAGACCACGCTGCGCATCGGTGCCAACGTGGCCGCCTTCTTCGCGGGCGAGATGCGTGCGGGCCGCGTGCCGTCGTCGTTCTTGCCGATCCAGTCCGGCGTGGGCGAGACGGCCAATGCCGTGCTCAAGGCGCTCGGTGAGAATAAGGACATCCCGAATTTCGAGATGTACACCGAGGTGATTCAGGATGCGGTGATCGAGTTGATGCTCGCGGGTCGCGTCAAGTTCGCGAGCGGGTCCTCACTCACGGTGAGCCCGCAGATGCGCCAAGAGATTTACGACAATCTCGAGTTCTTCCGCTCGCGCATCGTGCTGCGTCCGCAGGAGCTGTCGAACAACCCCGAGGTCATTCGTCGTTTGGGCATCATGTCCTGCAACACGGCGATCGAGGTCGACTTGTTCGGCAACGTCAACTCGACCCATTTGCTGGGCCAGAAGATGATGAATGGTATCGGCGGTTCGGGCGATTTCACCCGCAATGCCTACATCTCGACCTTCATCTGCGCGTCGACTCAGAAGGGCAACCAGATCTCGACGATCGTGCCGCAGGTGTCGCATGTCGACCACAACGAGCACTCCGTTCAGATCATCGTCACCGAGTGGGGCGTAGCGGATCTTCGTGGCAAGTCACCGGCCGAGCGCGCGCGCACCGTGATTGAGCGCTGTGCTCATCCGGCCTTCCGCGACCTGCTGCGTGACTATGTCGGCCGCCAGGGCTTCACCCACACCCCGCACGCCTTGTCGTCCGCGTACGCACTTCACCAGGAGTTCTCTCGCACCGGTTCGATGCAGAACGTCAAGTTCTAGTCGAGCAAGGCCGCGTACGACGCCGGACCGCAGCATGCGGGGCCGGCGTCGACTCTTTTGTGGGAGCCAGCTCAGTACGGATCGCGCAGCAGAGCCGCCGGCGCGGCCGGGGAAGTCAGCGCTTGCTCGAGAGGTTCGCTCTGACTGGCAAGGTGCGCGATCAGGCCATCGGAGGCGGCACGCAGCCGGATGCGCTCGCTGGCGAGCTCCCCACCGGCCAGGGCGGGGAGTTGCCATGCGTGGACCGCTCGTTGAAACAGGCGTTGGTAGGCGGGTTCCAAGAGCCGTAGCGCAAACTGATCGAGCATCAGGTGCGGGATCCCGCGACCGCTGGCTTGGCGCAGGACGTGATTGGCGAGCAGCATCGCGAGACTCTGATTACCGCAGGAAAACGGGTGAAGTCGGATAAAGCGGTAGTGCCAGCGGGCCAGCTCGGCCGCGACCTCATGCGCCGGGGCAGCGGCTGCGGCGCGTAGGCATTGTCTGAGGCTTACCAGGTGCTCGCTGGTGATAGGCCGCGGCGGTACAAACCAGTCGCCGGCGCTGTGATCGCCACGCGCGCGTGCCCTCACGAGCCTGCCCCAGTTGAGCCCCTCGAGCGTCACCGCGGCGCGTTCGCTCGCGAGCGCCTCGGGATCGTCGACTGAGTTCACGATGGCTGAAAAGTACTCGTCGCCGCCGACGCGTGGCGCGCTGACCCGGGGCCCCTCGAGCAACCAGGACGTGGGGGACCCTGGCTCGATGCGAGTCTCGAGCTGATACCAGCGGCCCGGCGCAATGTGCCTACGAGCGATCGGACTGGCTGGGCGGTAAAAGCTCCGCCCCGACGCCCCGAGCAGTAGGACGCTGTGCAGCCGACGCAAGGTGAGCTCGAACTCTTGCGGACTGAGCAGCGCGTCGAATTGTGCTGCGGCGAGCTCGTCGGCGTCGCAGCAGTTGTCCCAGTAGCTGCGGACCAGGGTGTAAGGTGAGGCGGGGAGCCGCACGAGCTCAGCGCTGGAGAGGCGTTGTTCGAGCTCATTGACCGCGTTTGGCGCGAGCACAACCCGCCCGAAGGTTCGAGCGAGGACGTGATCGAGCTGCTCGCTGGTGAGCGCGAGCTCCGCCTCCACGGCGGGCAAACAGCGCGAGCCGTCGAGGCACAGTCGCAGTGCCTCAGCCTGGGCCAACGAGAGCGAGCGCAGAGGCCAGAAGGAGTTTGTGTCGGCGTGGAACCAACCCACCTCTGTTTTGCGCCGTTGCGACGTTAGGCCCGGCAGCGCGACCAGGTGATCCTGCGGCCGAGCTTCGAAGCGGGGTCTGGCCTCGTGAAACGAGTAGGCTCCCGGGTCGACCGGGCTCTGCTCAACGAAGCGCTGATAAGCGAGCAGCTCCGCAGGGACTGCCATGGCCTGATCAATCCAGGCGGGGATGGCCTTGGGCTCCACGTCGGGCAGGGTAACGGGCTCATCCCTGGCAGTCACTCGTTTTCGAGTCTGCCGGATGCGCTTGGCCGCGGTTCAGGAACCCTTGCACCCAGCCAGAACGTCGAGCTGGACGCCGACGAGATTCTGCAGCTCGCTGCACGTGGCCGGACAGACCACAAAGGAGCCTGGCGCAGCCGGATCGGGAGCCCATCCTTCGCCACAGTCGGCAGGGCTCGCGCGGCGAGTCAGGCGGCGCACGGCCCCGTCGCGCGGGCGCAGATCAACCGCCAAGCTAGCCGGATCCACTAGGCCAGCATCGGTCTTGGGGAGCTGAAACCGACAACCGACCACGGCGCGTTGGATCTGTTCGAGGGCTGCGACGAACGCCTCGGGGCGACCGTCATCGACGTTGTAAAAGCTGCAGGGTGAAATCTCAGGCGTGCAGAAGCTCGTGTGGGGGGTTGCTCCGCCGGCTTGGGCCAGCTGCTCGAGCACGCTGAAGTTTGAACCCCGCAGGCCCATGATGAAGGTTGGGATCCCGGTGGTCGCTCGATGATTCAGGGAAATGGCCGCGAGGTCGGAAGGAGCGAGCGAGCAACCGTTGGGTTCGCCGTCCGTCACAAGGATCCCCACCATGCTGCGCCCGGGGCGCCGGTGGTTTTCCGTGTAGTTCGCCAGACCGCGCAACGCGGCCTCGATCGGCGTCGTGGTGCCAAGCGGCTGCTGAGCGTCGAGCGCGTCCACGAGCTGAGGCAGTGCCGCGGGTAGGGTACCGAGCGGGACCTCGGGGGTAGCGTCTTTGGCGCCGTCGCAACAGCTGCCGTGGGTGCAGCAGTTCTGCTCAGTAGCGCTCGTCCAGGTGCAGCCACCGTGCGGGAAGAACCCGAGCGCGACGCCCGCGCCATTCGACGTGGGCGAGGCAAAAAAGCCTGCCAGCGCGTTGATGGCGTAACACCAGCGCGCGGCGCTGACGTCACCCACACGACAATCAGGAACCACGTCGAGCGGCTCTCGCATCGTGACGGAGCGATCGAGCATTAGGTAGAGGTCCAACGCGACCGGCTCAGCGGGTACGGGCTCCACCGCACAGGCCGCATCGCGATCAACGCTGCCGTCATCTGAGGGACCGTCATAGTGAAATGAGACGTCCAGCAGCTGTCGCTCGTGGGTCGTTGCGTCCTTGGTATTGGCCTGGCCCGCGGCTCCACCCTGACCCGATTCTCCCCCAACACCTCCACCTACCCCCTCGGGGGGAGGACGCCGCGCGCAGTGAACGACCACAAGCGCGGCCAGGGCGCAGGCAAAGGGGAGCGAACGACGCATCCCCAAGAGGAACGGCCGAAAATTGCCGGGCTTTAGTCGGAGTCGTCAAACGGCGGTGCTGGCGCAGTCGTTGGGCCGACGGTTCCAGTCCGCCCTGAACCCGGACTCCTGAGCGAGAGTCTCAGTCGGCCTTCGGAGGCTTGGTTCGACGAGATTTGGCGGCCAAAGTGGGGGGCTCGGACGGCGCCACGCTCGGAGCCGGCGAATGCCAGAAGTCTGCCGCGCGGGCCGCTGGCAGCTCCAGGGTCGCGAAGCATTGCGTGCGCCGTTTGCGCGCTGAGGTGGTTTCCGAGAAATACCGCCCAGCCGTCTGTGCCAGGAGCAGCTCGAGGCGCTCGAGGCGCGTGGTCGCCTCCCAACAAACGGCCTGAGCTGCGGGGAGCGACGGCGAGCGAGTCAGTAACGTCTCGCGCAGCTCCCAGAAATCGTGATGAGTGCCCAGGAGCTCGCACACCTCATCGAGCAGGGTGGCCTCCCCCTTGAGGAGCGCGGGACACCAGCCCGTGACGAGCTGCGTGATGTAGTAGTGCGCCTTGACGTGCTTGCGAGCCTCGTGGAGGGCGACTGCGTCACCCGGTGAGACCCGCTTGAGGCTGCGTCGAGCCGAGCGATAGCTGTTCAGCCAACCCCGAAACAGCTTGCGGGGGTCCATGCTGGCAAAGAGCTCGGGGCCGAGCAGCGCGAGGAGCTCCGCGGCTTCGGCGAGGGCCAATTCGCGGCGCGAAAGCGGCGAAGAAGCGGAAGGGGCGACTTCCGCCGCAGGCGGTGTTGCGATGAGTCCGAACAGCTCGAACTGTTCGGACTCGGGGATGGCGGGTTCGAGCTGATGCAGCACCGTGGCCAACGCGCGCTCACGGACGGTCTGTTCGCGTGCGCCCGAGAAATCGCGAGCCAGCGCGCTGAGGCGGCGTCGCAAGACGCGTGTCTGCGCCTTGCCGACGCCCGACTCTGTCAGAACGAGCAGCGCGCGCAGGCGTTTGGTGCGTTTGCGCAGCTCGTGAATGGCGGCGTCGGCGCCAGGGCCGTCGAGGCTCTCAAGAGACTCCCGAATTGCGTTGAGCTGAGCTCTTGCCACCGAGGAGAGCTCGATGGCGGGCGACTGAACGAATTCGAGTTGGACCATGAGCGTCCCTTACACAGCGCGGCAGAGGTCACAGCGTCCGCAGGGACGTCCACCCGTAGCTCCGAAATGTCGGCGCAGGGCTTCCTCACGGCAGCTCTTCGACAAGACGTAGGCGGCCACCGAGCGCGCGCGCGCGGAGTCTCGCTCGCGGGAGGTCTTGATCCGGGCGGCAAAGCCCGCCGTGAGTTCCTCGAGCAGATTGAGGTCCCGCGGCAGCCGGAGCCAGTCTGGTCCGAGTTCAAGCCAACCCGCTCGCGCCAAGGGAGTCGCCAGCTCCAGGATGCGTTTGCGCGCGATTCCAAGGGTTCCCGCGAGCGTATCGAGCAGCACGGTGGCCAGAGGGGCACCGATGCGGCGGAGCGCTCCAATCAGCGCCTGGAGCTCTTCGGGACGCGGGCGCGTGCGATCGAGCCAGGCCCGGGCGCGATTCTCGTCGTCCGGGGCCGAGAGCAGGATGCTGCGCGTCGGACTGACCTGTGCGGCGAGCCAGCCCAGATCACGGACGTATTGCTCGAGTGACGCGGGCGAGCGGTAGTGGACGAGGTTGACGGCTTGCACCTCGACGAGCAGTCGCTGATCGCTGAAACCCACGAGCGCCTGCAGGGGTGCGCTCACGGGCTCCTTCAGCGGACTGGCCCCGACGCGTCGCACCGCCAGGTTTGCACGCCGCAAATGACCCAAGGCTTCATCCGCATCATCGGGGGACGAGCAGAGCACCAAGGTGAGCCCATCGAGCTGCGTGACGAGCTCCACGAAGCGAGTGGCGCGACCGGCGCCATCGACCATGCGGACTTCGAGCGCGGCCGACGGCGGCACGGGCGAGGTGTCGGACCGCTGCGGATTGCGGAGGCTCAGTCGATGCGGCAAGTCGCTGCGAACGCTGGGCGCAGCGCCTGTGACGAGCGCAAGCACCGTCGGTCGACCGAGACGCGCCAAGGCGGGCGCGACGCGGTCGTAGCTCACGTCGAAGTCGACTGCGAGTTCGGAGGCGCGCTGACCTTCGAGGATGATCACGCCGTCCCAACGCTGCCGTCCGAGCACGCTCATCAGTGCGGCATCATCGAGACAATCGATAGACAGGAGAAGAGCGACCGCGTCCTGGCGTTGGATCTGGGCGAGCTGAATTCCACGCTCCGCGGGTTCGCTCAGCAGGGTTCGCAGGGGAAGGCCTTGGCTTGGTAGCGATGCGACGACGGCTTCGACTTCTTCCGTCGACGCAGCGAGAACGAGCACCCGGCGCTCTTCGGCCGTGACTGCCAGCACCGCGCAACCGACGGACTGGTAGCCGGCGGCAACCAGCGCTAGGGTATCCTTGCCGCGCAGCCAGGGCGCGAGAAACACCCGTGCACTCTCGATCGCGCAGTTGGTTCCAAGCCGAGCTTGCAGCGCCGTGATCCGCGAGAGGTCGAGCTCTTCCGGATCGATGAAAGCGATGGATGAGGGGTCATCGCGACGCGCGAGGCGACCACGCACGACACCAGTCCGCAGCAGCCGGGCGCTGTTTTCCGACGGCGGTTCGAGATCATTCGACTCGTTGTCGTCACCCACTAGGCTTGGCACGCGGCGCTGCGGTTGGCGCACGCTGCTGGAGTACGCGCTCAGGCTCGAGTTGACCTCGGGCTCGCGGTGCGCGACGGCGCTTTGCGCTTTGGCGGCTGCCTTCTCGGCTGCTTTGGCTGCTTTGGCGGCGAGCTTCTGTGCGAGCTTCTGCGCGAGCTTGGCTTGTTTGGCGGCGAGTTTCTGCTCGACTCGGGCTTGCTTGGCCAAGGTTCGCGCGGCTGCCTTCTCGGCTGCTTTTTCGGCGCGCGTTTCGGCGGTCGCTTGCTTGCCAGCCTTTCGGCTCTCTGCGGCTGCTTGCTTTGCTGCGAGCTTTTTGGCGAGGGTGGCCTGCCTTGCAACGCGCTTTTTGGCTAGAGCGGCGGCTTTTGCTACGCGTTTGTCAGCGGCTGCCTGTTTAGCGGCGCGTTTTTTAGCAATTGCAGCAGCTTTTGCTACGCGTTTGTCAGCGGCTGCCTGCTTTTTGGCGCGCTTCTTTGCGAGGACTGCGGCTTTGGCTGCGCGCTTGTCAGCGGCTGCCTGTTTAGCGGCGCGTTTTTTGGCAATTGCAGCAGCTTTTGCGACGCGCTTGTCAGCGGCTGCCTGCTTTTTGGCGCGCTTCTTTGCGACAACTGCGGCTTTGGCAGCGCGCTTGTCCGCAGCGGCCTGCTTAGTCGCGCGCTTCTTTGCGACGGCGGCTGCTTTGGCGCTGCGCTTATCGGCAATGGCCTGCTTGGCGGCGCGCTTCTTTGCGACGACGGCAGCTTTGGCGGCGCGCTTGGCGGCGGCAGGCGTGAGCTTGGGGGCACGTCTCTGCTCAGCAGCGCTTGCCTTGGCGGCGCGCGTGGCGGCGGCAGGAGTGAGCTTGGTGGCGCGCTTGGTCGTCCCGCTTGTTCGCTTGACCGCGGCGGTCGTCTTGTTCGCTCGCTTGCTGACCTTGGCGGTCTTGGCGGCGCGCTTGACCGGTGGCGCTTTGGCACTCCGCTTGGACGTGACCGTGGCCTTGCTGCCGCGCTTGGGTGCCGCGACCGCTTTGGCCGGCTTTGCCTGCGTGAGGGGGGATTTACCAGCTTTGACGCCCGCGGGACGCGCGACTCTGCTGATGGCTTTTTTCGCAGCGGTACCGCGCGACCGAGTCGGCGCAGCAGCACGTGCAGAGGCAAGCGTTCGAGAGGACGGGGCGGTGCGGGCCGCCGAGCGCTCCGCTGAGGCACGGGGACGAGTAGCACGTTGGGTCATGTTGCCGGTTCGCAGCGCATCGTGGCGCCGGTCGAGCGATTCCCGCGTGCCATCCACGCGAGTTCGTTGATTGTGCCCCGAGCTACCACCGACCGGGCCTTGAGGAAACGTAAATGTCTGTGAAATCAACCGGGCAGGGCGGCCGTTCAGTTGTCATCGCGGAAAATCGAGCTAGTCGATCCTCGTGCAAAGCGAGCTGACTGAAGCGTTTCAAGGCCTCGGTGCTCCGAGTTTGGGAGCGCGTGCGTTGTTTCCGCGGCTATCGCAGCGCGCGTATTTGGCGCACGCGGCGATTTCACCTGCGTCAACCTGGGTTGAGGCGGCGGTCGGGTTCGGGGTACGTGCACTCGCCGCCCAGGGCATGGGGGCGTTTCCGATGCTCGAACAGGAGCGGCGCCGGCTCCGGCGCAACCTCGGCGAACTGATCGGGGCCCGAGCGGAGGACCTGGCGCTGATGCCAAACACCACGGCGGGGGTGACCGCGATCGCCCTCTCGAAACAGTGGAAACGCGGCCAGCGGATCGTGCTGTTTGATGGGGAATTCCCGGCCAATGTGACCCCTTGGCAGCGGGCTGCGGAGGTCCACGGTCTGCAGCTCGAGTTCGTGAGTCTCCGCCCGTTTCCAACGGATGTCGCTCGCATGCTCTCTGACCTGCGCGCTTTGTTTGAGCAGGGCTCAGTCGCTCTGGTGGCGGTGAGCGCCGTGGAGTTCCAGACGGGACTCCTGATGCCGCTGCAGGAGCTCTCCGAGCTCTGTCGCTCGTACGGAGCTGAGCTATTTGTCGACGCCGTGCAGGGGCTCGGGGTGGTGCCGTTCGCGCAGCTGGCTTCACAGGCGGACTACGTTTGTGCTGGGAGCCACAAGTGGTTGATGGGCATGGAAGGTGCCGGGTTCCTCTACGTGGCTCCCAGGGTGGCGGACGCGCTTGGTTCTCAGCTTGCCGGGTGGTTGAGTCACCAAGATGGTGAGCGCTTTCTGTTCGAGGGGGCGGGGCTGCTGCGCTATGACCGAGCCCTGGTGGGCGGCGTGCGCCAGTTTGAGGCTGGCACTCAGGACGTATTGTCAACGCTCGCGCTGGCGGGAGCCTTGGCCTGCCTTCAGTCTCTGGGGATCGACGCGATTGCCGGGCATGTGCAGGGCTACATCGATTCGCTGGAGTCGTCGTTGGTCGAGCTCGGGTTCGCGAGTCTTCGTTCGCCGAGGCCCGAGCAGCGTTCCGGCAATCTGTGCCTCTTGGCGCCGCAAGGCGTGGATGCTCCGCAGCTCCGCAAGGCACTGGTCGCTTCAGGCGTCGCGTGCAGTGTCCCGGACGGGGTGCTGCGATTCGCTCCCCACTGGCCAAATCCGCTCGAAGAAGTGGCGTTCGTCAGCGCAGCGGTCAGGACCGCGATGGCGGAGCAGCGGGTTTAGGCCCACGCCTCGTCAACCCTGCCGACGCAGCCCCAGTTCGGCTGCCAGCGCTGCGTAGCCCTCGCGGAAGGTTGGGTAGCGGAAGCGATACCCGGTGGCCTTCAGTCGCGCGTTGCTGCAGCGCTTGGAACCGTTGTTAGGGCGTCGCGGCTCGCGTGCGATTGGCGTGGGAAGGCCGTATTGTTCTGCGAGCCAAGTCACGACGCTGAGTTGGCTCGCGGGTTCGTCGTCCACGACGAACAGCTCGGGGGCCAGCGCGCCTGTGATGAACAGGTGCCCCATGGCGCCGACGCAGTCGGCCAGGTGCACGCGATTGACGAAGTGCTTGGGCTGATGCGTGTAGCTCGGTTGGCCCAAAATGAGGGTTTTTAGCAGGGTGGAACGGCCCGGACCATACAAGCCGCCAAATCGTAGGGCGCAAGCGGATCCGTGATGCGACGCGAGCCGTCGCTCGGCGTCGTAGATCACTCGCGCGGTCGGAGAGGCGGGCGGTACCGCGTAGCCTTCGTCGATCCAGGCGCCGCGTGCGTCGCCGATCACCGCCGTGCTCGAAGCCACGAGCAGGCGAGAGCGCGAAATGGCTGGCACGTCGAGTAGCTCGTTGAGCAGGTCCTCGTAGACGGCCTGATACTCGGCCACCGACGGCCCCGCGGGACCCGCCGCAAACAGGACTCCGGCGAACGACTCGCGGTCGCTGAGCGCTGCTGCAGCACCGCGCGCGAAGGATACTGAGGAGAATTCAGGGGCGAGCAAGGACAGATCCCGGCGTGTGGCCAGGACCCGCTCCCCGAGTTGAAGCCGGCTTCGCCCGAAAGCTGTGCCCAGCCAACCGCAGCCAACGATGAACCACTCTCTCAACAGTCGCCGCTTCCTGGGGTGGAGGCTACGACGTCGCCCATCGCGAGCTCGCGGTTGGCGACTCGACGCTTGAGCGTGAGCATCGCATCGAGAAGGTGCAGGAGCTCGGCATCAACGCGCTTGTAGTACGCGCGCGTGGTTTCGAGGGCGCGCTCTTCGCTGCCCTCGCGAAATGCGATCATCAAATGCTTTAGGTGGCCTGGGAAGGCCGGATCCACCACCCATAGCGACGGGAAACGATCGATCACGTCGCGATAGAGTTCGAGAAATGGGTTAGCCACCCAGCGCACCGCCAGGCTGTGACTGGCCTCCACGAGAGCGTCGAGCCAGCGGTGAAAACCATGCGCTATCACGGTCGGATCACTGCGTTCACACGCTGCCACCAACAAATCTGTGATGTCTTCGAGATGCTGGCAGTCGGTCTCGCTGGCGCGGCGCACGGCGAGCTGGATCGCAAATTCCATAAACAGCAGGCGCGCTGGCAGCAGGTCCTCGACGATGCTCGTGATCTCTCCAAGGTCGGGCTCGGTTTCAATGTAGGGCGCCAGCAGCTCAAGCGTGCCGGTACGCCGGAAATCAGCGACCGTGACGCCTTGCCCGTGGCGAACCGTGACCAGGCGCAGCTGCTCGAGCCGGCGCACGGCCTCACGCAGCGTGTTGCGATTCGTCTCGTAGCGTTGAGCCAGCTCGCGCTCGCCGGGCAGCCGCTGGCCCGGCGCCAACTCCCCCTTGAGGATTTGACGCCGGAGATCACCGAAAATTCGGCTTGCCAGGTTTGCGCTGTGCGCCTGCTCTTCGAGGGTGGGATCGAGAGTCATCGGAACCAGCAGCTCTAGAACTGAAAGACGCCGCCCACGGTGGTCGTGGGGTAGCCGACACGAACCATGAGTCCGGCAGCTCTGCCAAACATGAATTTGGCGCCGACCGAAAAGTACGGAACGAGATCCGTGTAGCTATTGGAGTCGCGACAGACGTTTCCATTTCCACAGGGATAGTCGCCGGACACCCAGGTGTGCCGGACTCCAAAGCCAGGCTCGCCGAAGGCCGTGATGATGTCCGTGATATAGAAGTTCCACTGAAGGACGACCGGCACATGGACCGCGTTGACCGAGCAATCGCGGCCGTTCCAGTTGAGCCCGTACTTATCGACGTGGGCGCCGTAGTAGCCATCATTGCAGTGGCCGTAGCTCGCCCAGTCGAGCCCAAACCCAATCGCCATGTTGTTGTTGATCTTGGAGATGGGACCCTGGTGCATGATCGGCACCGCCGCGCGAAGCCCAAGCCCCCAGCCGTCGTTTCCCCAGTAGGGGTTGTCGACCGCGAGTAGCAGGTGCGGCTCAAGCTCAAAGGCGTAGTGCGGGTGGGCGCCGGGCTGCTTGATGATCGTCTCGGCCTGCACGAGGCTTGGTGTCAGTGTGGCAAGGGCGAGGGCAATGGGGGCAATGAGCTGGGACGTCTTCATGAGGCAGACCTTTTCACTTACGGTACCTTATATGTACCCCGAGGTGGGGCGAGCGGGGAGCCTATTCGCCGCCAGGTCCCCTGGGCGCGTCAGGGCCTGAGGACGTCACCCCCCCGCCGGAGCCTGTTTGCTCGATAGGTCAACTGGCCGCCAGTGCCCGGGTGGCCTTGGGTTTCGGTTGTATTTCCTGAGGAGTGCGATTGTTGCCAATCGCGCGAGTGGGGGTCACGCGTCGGACTTGTTTCAGACTGGGTCACCTGGAAACAATTCGAGCTATCTGCTGAAAATCACAGGAGTTTTTCCGTCCGGTTTCGCTCTCTCGGGGGCTGGTCTTGGGCGAAATGGTTTCGTTTCGTAGCTGGTAATGCGAAGGGAACGCACCCGAAACATTTCTCCGTTTAGAAAGGCTTCCATGAACACGGGAGATACCGCCTGGCTGCTGACCTCCTCCGCACTGGTGTTGCTCATGACGCCAGCCCTCGCGCTCTTTTACGGGGGATTGGTGCGGCGCACCAATGTGCTTTCGACGATCATGCACTCGATGACCGCCATCCCGGTCATCAGCATCCTGTGGGTGCTGGTGGGGTACTCGCTCGCCTTCGGGGCGAGCCACGGTGGCTTGATCGGCGGCTTTGAGATGCTGGGCCTCAACGGGCTAGCGAACAAGGACAACGGGACGACCACCTCGTTTGCCTTCGTCTCGTTCCAAATGATGTTCGCCATCATCACCCCAGCCTTGATCTCCGGCGCGTTCGCTGAACGCATGAAGTTCACGGCCTACCTGCTGTTCATTACGCTCTGGTCGCTGCTCGTTTACGTGCCCGTCTGTCACTGGGTCTGGGCGCCGGGTGGTTGGCTCTTCAAGATGGGCGCGCTCGATTTCGCCGGCGGCACTGTGGTTCACATGACCTCCGGTATCTCGGCGCTCGTGATGGCGTTCATGCTCGGCAAGCGTCGCGGTTACCCGGACGAGCCCATGATGCCGCACAACCTCACCATGACCTTGCTGGGCGCGGGGCTGCTGACGTTCGGCTGGTTTGGCTTTAACGCAGGCAGCGCGCTCAGCGCCAATCACATCGCGTCTACCGCTTTCATCGCGACTCACCTCGGTGCTTGCGGCGGCGCCCTGGCCTGGTTGGCGATTGAGTCCTGGCACCGTGGCAAGCCCACCGCTCTCGGCGTTGCTTCAGGGTTGGTCGCGGGCCTGGTCGGTATCACTCCTGCGGCTGGTTTCGTGGCTCCCTGGGCCGCCATCGTGATCGGCGCTGCTGCCGGACTGGTTTGCTACGGCGCGGTCGTGCTCAAGTCTCTCCTCGGCTACGATGATGCCCTCGACGCCTTTGGTGTTCACGGCGTGGGTGGCACGGTTGGCGCTCTGCTCACCGGAGTCTTCGCTCAAAAGGCCATCAATCCCGCCGGCTCGGGGCTGCTCGACGGCAATGCCAAGCAAGTCTGGATTCAAGTGGTGGCTGGCGGGGCGTCTCTGGCCTACGCGGGGGTGGTCACCGTCGTGATTGCGTTCATCGTCAAGGCGCTGGTTGGTCTGCGAGTGGCTCGCCAAGAGGAGGACGAGGGACTCGATCTCACCCTCCACGGTGAGCAAGCGTACCACGACTGAGTTCGCTCTAGTTTTCAACTGCTCTGACAGAAAAGGTCCGCTCTTAGTGGGCCTTTTCTGCGTCTGGCCTCCGAGAACGGCGAGCCGCGCAGACGCTCACGGGCGCGCGCGGAACCCGGGACGCGCTAGCTCGCCCTAGCGGGAACGTTTCCCGAACATGCGGGGCCCCGGACTAGAGCGCCCGGGGGCGGCCCGCTTCGATTGCTGCCGGTGGGGCTGAAGTATTGCTCTGTGGCTGAATACCTGGGGCCCCTGACGCCGTACTTGTCGGCGCCGCTCCCGCATTTCCATAGATAGCCGCAGGGGTCCTCGCTACCATCCGCGCATGACGACGCCGTCCGACATCGATCTTCCGTCAAGCTACGTCTCCGAGCTGTCGAGCGGCTCGGATCGGTTCCTCTCACGACTACTCGAGCACAGCCTCGCGGCGTCGTGGCAGACGGCGACCGACTTCGTCGAGCGCTTCCCACCGACCACCCTGATGCGCTCCCTGGCTCAGGTCGATGATTTGCGGGCGCGCCTGCTCGTGCGTTTGGCGAATGTGCATGAGCGCATCGCCGCGAAAAAGTCCGTCGAATCTGCGTCAGAGGATCTCACGCTCGTGCTCGACGAGCAGATTGCGACCCCCGAGCAGGTGCTCGAGGAGTACGGCGCCGACGACCGCGTTCGCTACCTGCCCGGCGCTGAGCTCTGGGATTTTGCCTTCGAGGACCGCTTCTTTACGACGCAGGCGAGCGACGGCGCGGTGGCTCACGAACGTGCCGTGCGTCGCATGACCTTCTTGGTGGAGAGTGCGCTCGAAGAGCGGCTGCTCACCCTGGGGGATTTGTTCGACGGGATTGGGTTCGAACTCTTGGCGGACTGCCTCCCGCCGGCCTCGTTACGACTCGTGTTGGTCGATGCGCTGCGTGCCGGTCGTGAAGGGCGCGCGGTTGACGAGCCGCGCATGCTCAACGTCGTGCCCATGCTGCAGCTGCTCGGTTTCGTGCCGCTGGAGGTGGTCTGGAGCAACGTCATTCTGGCGCGCGTGGCGACCCGCTGGGTCACGCCTCCTCCGACCAAAACGGCTGAGGTCCTCCCGCCCCCTGCACCCGTTCCTTCGTCGTCTCCCGGTGCGGGCGCGGTGAACTCCGCTGCTCCGAGCCTGGCTTCAGCGAGCGCTGCCTCACCAAGCGTGGCTTCAGCGAGCGCTGCGGTAGAGGGCGATGCTGCCGGGCCGCGTCTCGTCGATCCTCCTCCTGCGGGTTCAGATGAAGCGCGTGGGCGCGTGACCCAGAAGCTACGCGACATCTCGCGTCTCCCGCCGCGCCACGAGGAGCTTCCAACCGCACTGCTGATGTCAATCGAGTCGATGTACTCCGACCTGGCGCACACCACCAACGATGACGACCGCGCCGAGGTGATGCGGGAGTCTTTCCCGAACGAGCTGCAGCTGCGGACCGCAATGCTGGCCTTGGCGGAGCTGCTCGAGCCGAGCATTGACGTGACACGACCTCCCGTCAGCGGAGCGGACGCCGATTCGCTCATCAAGCTCGTGGTGTTCGAAGAGCGAAAGCGACGTGAGGGGGGCTCTTCTGCGACGCGTTCGAGCGTGCGACCCCCGCCGCTGCCCGGTCTCGTTGGACGGAGTGCGACGAGTATCCCGGCGGCTGCTCGGATTTCCGGTCCGCCACCCGCGCTGCCCAAGTCCCACACAAAATAGTCATTAGTCCGTCAACGGTTAATCGGCCGTCGGGTGCTGGTCGGCTTAGACCGCTGCACCTCACGGGCGATTCGGTTTTGTGGCGCGCGCGGTGACGCGGTCGCTGCGCTAGCAGATGCGTCGCATCCACCCGTGCACGTCGGGTGTCACGCCGTACTGAATGTCGAGCAGGTGCTCGCGCAATCGCTGAGCGACGGGGCCGCAAGCGCCCCCTCCGATCGACAGCTCGCCGTGACGGCCCTTCAAGGCGCCGATCGGCGTAATGACGGCGGCGGTGCCGCAGGCGAAGGCTTCCGTCATCTTGCCCGAGCGCAGATCCTCGATCCAATTCTCGATGCTGACGGTACGCTCCTCAACTGCGTAGCCAAGGTCAGCCCCGAGCGTGAGTAGGGAGTCGCGCGTGACGCCGGGTAGCAAGGAGCCGGTGAGGCGTGGCGTGACCAAAGTGGTCTTGTCGCCGTCGCGATAGACGAAAAAGATGTTCATGCCGCCCATCTCTTCGACGTTGCGGCGCGTCACCGCGTCGAGCCAAACCACCTGAGCGCAACCCTCTTGAAGGGCCTGTGCCTGAGCGGGGAGACTCGCGGCGTAGTTACCCGCGCACTTGGCAGCGCCCGTTCCGCCTGGGGCCGCGCGAACGTAGTCCTCGCAAACCCACACCGACACCGGGTGCACGCCACCCTTGAAGTACGAGCCCGAGGGCGATCCGAACAGGAGAAACAAGTACTCGGTCGCCGGTCGCACACCGAGAGCCGCTTCGGTCGCGATCATAAGCGGACGGAGGTAGAGACTCTCTCCCCGCCCTCCGGGAACCCAATCGCGCTCCTGACGGATCAGGGCTTCGGCGGCCTCCACAAATAGCTCCACGGGCAGCGCGGGCATCGCAAGCCGCGCGGCTGAGGTTTGAAAACGGAGCCCATTGGATTCCGGGCGAAAGGTGGAAACGCCTCCATCTGGCTGACGGAAGGCCTTGAAGCCTTCAAATATGGCTTGTCCGTAGTGGAGGACGGAGGCCGCCGGATCCAGCTGAATCGGCGCGTACGGGGAGAGTGTCCCTCGACCCCACCCCGCGCCTTCCCGGTAGGGAATCGTTACCATGTGTTCGGTGAACAGACGCCCAAAGCCGAGGTCAGCGAGCATCTCCTCACGAACGCTGGCGCTCTTGGGAGTGGAGGTCGGACGGAGGTCGATCGTCGGCGCAGCCATGTCGCGCGGCAAATACTACAGGTGGCGCTTTGAGGCTCGTGCGAAATCCAGTCAAATCGCTACTGATGCCAGTCAGTGTGGGCGATTGGGGCGCTCAGCCCTAATCGGAGCGACCCGAGCCAACTCGAGAACTCGTGCTGCCGTTTGTCAGCCTCGGCCGCAAACCAGCTGCTAACGAGCGGGAGTTGGTCCGGCCGGAGCTCTACTCGCGGGCGCCCCTGCAGCGTCCAGGCAAGTCGCTGCGCCAGGAGCTCGGGGGAAGCGGCCTGCGGGGTCTCAAGCCGTCGGAGCAGTCGCTCGCGCAGTTGCGAGAGGTCCTCCAGGCGCTCGGGGAGCGCCCAGTCAGCTAATTCCGCTACCGAGTCCGGGTCGGCAACCTCCAACGCGGACTCGAAGGCCCGGCGAGTGGCAGGCTTGGTCCAGAGCTGTTCATCCATGAGTAATTCGAGTCCGACATGGGACGAGGCGCGCGCCGCGCCACGTCCAAGTCCGGCGGTCTCAAGGAGCGCTGCGCCAGCTGACATCGCGCAGCGCACTGCCGGAAGGTCGTGAAAGAGCTCGTCCTGCCGCAGGTGCCAGGCAACGCCGAGGCCGAGCTCTTTGCAGAGGCGACGGGGCAGCGGCAGGCGGACCATGGCCGCGAGATCCGGCAGCATCGCGCCAAATACGACGAGCGGCGTGGGGTCGAACTCGGCCGTCAGCGCGGCATGGGAGAGAAAGTTCACCTCCCCAAAGCCTGGCACGCACGGACCCTGCCGCCATCCCCCTTGCACTCCTTAGGGTGAACGGGCACCGTCGAGGCATGGATTCGGTCCGAGTCGACCGCTGGCTCTGCGCAACGCGCCTGTTCAAGTCTCGGAATCTGGCGCAGGAGGCCTGTGAGGGGGGCCATATCGCTGTCAATGACGAGACCTGCAAGCCCAGTCGCTTGGTGCGACCGGGGGACGTCGTGACGGGGCGCGCGCCGCGCGGGGAGATCATCCTGGTGGTGCGGGCGCTGGAGGAAAAGCGTCAGTCGTCGGAAAAGGCTCGGACCCTGTACGAGGATCAGTCGCCTCCACCCCCACCGAAGGTGCCGCGATTGGCGGTGCGTGACCGGGGTGCCGGTCGCCCGACGAAGTCCGATCGTCGCGCCATGGATCGCCTGCGGTCAGCCGACGACGACTAGCCGCCTGCAGTCAGCAGGCGAACACGAGTCACCCTCAGTTCTGCGGTTCCCCGCTGGGCGGTGACGCGTTGAGTGGGCCCGTGCGCAGCGGACGCAACGGGCCGTTGATCGGCATTGCCCCGGGGCGTGACGCCCCGCTGCGCGCGCCCGCGCTCGTGACGGTACCCGCGCCGCTCGCTCCGGCAGCGCCGTCGTCGGCGCCGTGGTGCTCGCTCGTGACGACCGCATTGGCCGCTACCACGACGCCTATAAACAAAAGCGTGCCGACGACGGGCAGGAAAAAGGGGAGCCAGCGGTGCTTGGATAGGCGCGTCAACGTGGCGGCAAGCGACATGGTCCCGAAGGCTAGCCGCGACGGGCGGCGCTGCCAAGCGGCCCGCTATCCGCCGTCGCCACCGTCGCCCTCGGGGACCGGGGATTCGTCGTCCGGATTGTCCCAGAAACCCTCCGGCAGGGAGGGTTCCTGACGTCCCGCAGTCTTGCCTCGCGGCACCCGAAGCGACGCCAGAGGAAATACGGCGAGCGGATCGACCTGGCTGAGTAGTTGCTCGAGCTGTTCGAGTTGGTCGATTTGCATCAAGCCTTGACGGAGCTCCGCGCTACCGCGAAATCCCTTGGTGTACCAGGTGGCATGACGGCGAAACGCGCGCATCGCGGGACCCTCACCCATGAAGCCGGCCAGGGCCCGGGCGTGCTCGAGCATTAGCCCAACGACGCCGCCGAGGCGGGGCGCGGGCGCGGGGCGCTCACCGCGAAACATGCGGGCGAGATCGTCAAACAGCCAGGGGCGACCGAGGCAGCCACGGCCTACCACGACGCCGTCACAGCGCGTCTCGCGCATCATTCGGAGTGCGTCGGCTGCTTCCCAGATGTCGCCGTTGCCAAGCACCGGAATGCTCGAACGGGACTTGAGCTCCGCGATCGCGTCCCAGTTGGCGTGACCGTCGTAGAGCTGAGCTCCGGTGCGCGCGTGCAGGGCGATCGCTGTCACGCCCTCGTTTTCAGCGATTTTCCCGGTTTCGAGAAAATTGATATGTTGCTCGTCGATCCCTAGGCGAAATTTGATCGTGACTGGTAGCCCATTGGCTGCAGAGACCGCAGCCCGCAGGATCTTTCCGAAGAGCATGGGCTTGTGGGGCAGAGCGGAACCGCCGCCGTGGCGCGTTACTTTTCGCACGGGGCAGCCAAAATTCATGTCGAGATGGTCGATGCTGCCCTCGCCGGCCAAGCGCGCGACGGCGCGACCCACCCAGAGCGGGTCAGTGCCGTAAAGCTGCAGGCTGCGCGGGGTTTCATCGGCGGTGAACGTGGCCAGCAGCTCGGTCTTGCGGTTGCCCTCAGCCAGGGGCCGCGCCGTGATCATCTCGCTGATGCAGAGCGGCGCGCCGAGGCGTCGGCAGAGCCGGCGGAACGGCGCGTTGGTGACCCCGGCCATCGGCGCCAGCACGACCGGCGGCCAAACCTGCAGGGAGCCGAGCTGCAGTGGGGGGAATTCCCCCTGAAAAGCGGCAGGGATTTGTTGGGCTGCGAGGGTCTCGGTGACCTCGCTCCCGTCAACGGGCCGGTCACTCGCGGGCTGGTTCGAGGGCGACAATTGAGACATTCCTCCGCGAGGGATTGGCACAATCGGGCTGGGCCAGCTAGCTTCCACGGTCGATGGGTGCTTGCGGGCAGTTCCTCCTAGTTGAGGATGACATTGGAATGGCGCAGTGGGTGAGTCGAATACTCACCCGCTTTCGACCAGTCGTTTCGACCTGCACCGTGGGCGCGGCCTGCCGGGTGCTCGCCTCAGGGGAGGTGTTCACCGGCGTGGTGGTCGACATTGGTCTTCCCGATGGAACTGGCTGGGAGGTCATCGAGCGGCTTCGCATTGTCCAACCGCATGTTCCGACCCTCGTGTTGACGGGCCACCTGGAGCCAGAAGTCGTTCATCGCGCCAATCACTTTCGCGCGGAGGTTTCGGTCAAACCCTGCGAGTCGCTGACACTCGCGGCGTTCGCACAGCGAGCGATGGCTCATGAGGGCGTTCCAGATGGGCGACTACTCGACGTCGTCACGCAGTTTTCTTCGCGGGCAGGTCTGACCCCGCGCGAGACCGAGACCCTCGTGTTGTCGCTGACGGTCACTCGCGAGGAACTGCAGAAATGCCTCGGAATCAGCGAAAATACGCTCAAGAGCCTCGTGCGCGGAGTGCTCCAGAAGACCGGCTACCCAAGCATGGACATCTTGGTCAAGACGCTGCTATTGGCGGCCCTCAAAGGAGCGTCTGCTGGCGCCTCGGTGGAAGTGAGGGCTCGTGGTGGTCTCGACGGTGAGTAGCCGTCGTCATCGCGACTGAGTCCGAACGCGCGCGTCTTGCGCGCTGTCGCTCGCGTTTAGCGATAGGTCACCCCGCGCGGTTCTTGCGCGCGCGGACGCCAGCTTCGAGCAGGGTCATTTGGGTTTTTTTACGTCGCGCTGGACGACCACTGTCTCGGCCTGAAGTACATCGCGTGTGGACATCGAGTAAGCCCCGAGCGAGGGCTGCGACAGCGCGGGCTTTCGCAGAAACTTGCGCGCGGCGCCGGGTGTTTCAGTTGGCTTTGCTGCGGCCGCCGGCTGCGCGCGGTTCGGGGCCGAGGGCAGGGTGTCCGACGACGGGTTGCCAGCGCCGGGATTGCGCAGGGTGGGGGGAGTCGGCGGGTCGAGTTCGAGCTCAAGCACCGGCGGTGCGGGGAGTGAGCGTCGGCGCGGAAGCTTCGGCGTCATCGAGCGAGACATCGCTTCGCTCGGGGACTGGAGCAGAAGCGGGATTAGCGCTTCGGCGATGGCGGACCGCGCCGACAACGGCTCGCCAGGTCGCTGCTCGGACACCGAGCCAATGACGCGCGCACTCGGTGGCGCAACCTGCGCAAGCGTATCGAGCTTCCTTTGCAGCTCATCGCGCTGCTCGCTGACGCGCCGAAGCATTGCAATTGAGCGCTCGCGTTCCATCACGAGCTCGTCGATTCGTTGCCGCGCCGCACCAACCAAATCGCTGTGGGCCGTGGGAGCTGACACGACTGGCGGCGGTCCCGTCAGAGCGGGTGGCGAGGTCATTTCGCTGCGGCTGACGTCACGGACGAGCGCTAGCGCGGCTTCGCGCTCCTCAGTAACGTACCGAAGGCATCGCTCGTTTTCCTCCATCAGTTGGGCCAAAAATCGATCATTTTCCTCCCGCAGGAAATGACGCTGCTCCTCAGATTCCTGGCGATCTCGCTCCGCTAATTCGGACGACTGCCGTAGGTCGACGGTCAAGCTCGCGGCGAGGTTTTCAAGCCGCAGGGCGGCGAGGCGCACGCTCTCGATTTCGCGGCGCAGCAACTCGACAATTGGACCTACGGGGAGCTGCCCGGTTGCAAGTAGGTCGACCGCACGCGTGAGCCCGCCCAGCTCAACCGGGGGGATCTCCTGCGTTTCGATGCGCCAAAGCGAACGTCGCTGGCCTCCAGGGGCCGGTGGCTCACTCGGACGCGGGACCCCAGGGCTTCGGAGCGACTCGCCCCGAGCGAATGCTTCGGCCGGGGGCTCGCTCGGCCGCGGCGCAGGCCGCACAGACGTGACCCCGCCCCCCAGCGTCGACCCGTCGGCGCTGTACGCGGGTCTCGTCTGCGGCTCCGTCATGGAGAAACCGTGAGGTTGCGTTGGGACGCGTGAACCGGCCATCGCTAGTCGCAAGATAGAACGAGTCGACGCTTTTCCAACAGTCCAAGTTGAGCCGTAGCGTAAAGGGTCACCCGGCCGGCGCGCCAGTTAGCGGTGCCGTGGGAAGTCGTCGCTATATCGAGTCAGCTCGGTATAGGCTCAAGCTTCCCTTAGCCGCACCTCGGGCAGGGTGACCAGGATGCTCATCATGTCGCTTGCGGTCTACTCCAATCCCCTCGTGTCCCCCCCGTTGATGCCGAGTCACGGAGCCGTGGGCAGTCTGCCTTCGAGGTTCGCGTGAGGCATCTGCTCATCGTTGAGGACTCGCCGAGCGTGCGCGGCTTCATCCGCTCCGCAGCGGAAGAGCCGGATTCGGGTCTCGGTGACGTCGAGATCGCTGAAGCCGCCAGCGGGTTTGATGCCCTTCGGCTGCTCCCTCGAGGGCGCTTTGACGTCGTTATTACGGACGTCAACATGCCGGACGTAAACGGGCTCGAGCTCGTGTCCTTCATGCGACGCAGTGAGGCCCACCGCTTAACGCCCATCATGGTGATTTCCACCCAGTCGGCCAGTCGTGACCGCGAGCGCATCATGGCGCTCGGAGCGAACTGTTACCTGGTCAAGCCATTTACCAAGCAGCAGCTACTCGCCGAGCTGCTTGGCCTGATCGGCGTGGGTCGGGACGAGGCCCATGGTTGAGGTCAGCGAGAAAGCGCGCGAGGACTTCTTCTCCGAGGCTCAGGAGATCATTGAGGTTCTGTCGCGGAACCTGCTCACCATCGACGAACTCCAGCGGCATGGCAGCTCCGATCCCTCGCTCATCAACGAGGCGTTTCGCTCAGTTCACACGCTGAAAGGCCTCTCCAGTCTGTTTGGCGCCCCGACGATGGGCGGACTGGCCCATCACCTCGAGGATGTACTCGATGATCTGCGGCTTGGTCGCGTCGATTTCGACAACACCGTGCTCGATCTGCTCTTTCGCGCCGTCGAGCTCTTCACCAAGGTGCTGGCGATAGAGAAAGCTGGCGGGGTCCAGCCGACCGCCGCTGTCGATGAGCTGATCGACCAGATTCGTCGCATGGGAGCCACCCCAGGCCCCTCCGCGGACGACCAGGTCAACTACGAGCTCGATCCCGGCATATTGTCGGTGCTGACCGAATACGAGGAGCATCGGCTGCGGTCGAATATCGAAGGCGGCCTACGGCTGTTCAAGCTGCGCGTGCGTTTCGAGCTGGCGACGATCGACCGCGCCCTGGAGGAGATCAAGGAGCAGGCCAGAAAGCTGGGGGAGATCATCACCTACCTGCCCACCGGTGAATCCGGGGGGATCGAGACGATTGAGCTCGATCTGTTGATGGCGTCAGGCCACGACCTCGGTACCCTGGTCGGTGCGCTCGGTGGCGACAACGTCATCATCGAAGAGGTGCCCCGACGGCGCGCCGGCGGCGTGTCGGTGGCGCCCCGACCGATGGCGCGCACCGCTGAGCATCACCCCACCGGGCAGGCCCCGGATCTTGTGCCCTTCGAGGCGACCTTGGCGATGCCCAACGAGCAGTTGGCGTCGCTGCGCTCGGTGAGCCAGACGGTCCGCGTTGATATTCGCAAGCTCGATCACCTGATGAATATCGTGGGTGAACTCGCCATCGTGCGCGGTGCGATCGCCCGCATGGCCGAGCGCCTACACAACGATGGTCATCGTCAGGTCGGCACTGAGTTGATGCGGCTGCACCGCAATTTCGACCGGCGGCTGGAGGAGATGCAGGACGGCATCATCGAAGTGCGCATGGTTCCGCTGGGTCAAGTCTTCGATCGATTGGCGCGCGTAGTGCGTCAGATCAGTCACGATGTCGGCAAGGACATTCGTCTGGTGATTACCGGCGCCGAGACGGAAATCGACAAGCTGATCGTCGAAGAGTTGAGCGATCCGCTCATGCACATGATCCGCAACTCGATCGATCACGGCATTGAGTCAGCTAGCGAACGCGACGCCGTGGGCAAACCACTGACCGGCACGATCGCCCTCAATGCCTTCCAGAAGGGCAATCACGTCATGCTCGAGGTCGAGGATGACGGTCGGGGTGTCGACGAAAAGGCGGTGCTTGAGCGCGCCGTGCGCCTCGGCAAGGTGTCGCCCGACGAGGTCGATCAACTGACGCGCGCGGAGATCCTGAACCTGATCTTTTTGCCTGGCGTCAGTACGCGCGATTCCGTGGACGATCTCAGTGGTCGCGGCGTCGGGATGGACATCGTCAAGACCAATATCAGTAAGCTCGGCGGCGTCATCGACGTGCACAGCGAGTTCGGTATTGGCACCAAGACCACCATCACCCTGCCGATCACCCTAGCCATCGTGAGCGCGCTGATGTTCCGGGTTGCGGGAAACACCTTCGCGATTCCTTTGGCGAGTGTCTCGGAGGCCATCGCCTTTGACTCGGCGGGTGTGCGGCAGGTAGACGGGCGCGACGTGATCAGCTTGCGTGGAACCACGCTGCCGATTTGTCGACTGGATGAACTGCTAGGAATCGAGCGGAGCGCCCCGCACCCCAACCGCTCCTTTGCAGTGGTTGCCTCGCTCGGGACGCGACGGCTCGGTCTTGTGGTCGATCAACTGCTCGGTCAACAGGACATCGTGATCAAGCCGCTCGGCAAACTTCTGCGTGACGTGCGCGGATTTGCTGGCGCTACCGAGTTGGGGGACCAGCATGTGGGGATGGTGCTCGACGCCGCATCTCTGATTGACGAAGTCCTGGTTAGCTCCGACATAGGCCTTCGTTCAGGAAAGGCAGGCCATGGCTGATCTAGTTCACCTCGAACGCCATCGCATCGCGCGGCGTGAAAACGCTGGTCGCGGGCCCGTGCGGGAGTTTCTCGCGATCGGCCTGGGGGGGCAGCAGTATGGCGTCGAGCTCACCGGGATCCGAGAAATCCTGAGCCTTCCCCCGTTGACCCCCGTCCCGCGGGCACCTCGCCACGTGCTTGGGGTGTGTAGCGTGCGCGGACAGCTCGTCACGGTGATCGATCTGCGACGACGGCTTCGCTTGTCGGACGACTCCCCGCCCCGCCGCGCGCGCGTTCTGCTGACGGAGCTTGACTCGGACATCGTGGGGCTATTCGTCGACGAGGTGCGTCAGGTGATGCGCCTCTCGGAGTCGGAAATCGAACCCGCGGCCGCCGCCATGGGCGGTGAAGTCTCCGATCACGTCATCGGTATTGCCCGTCCTCAGGGCCAGGTCGTCGTGCTCATCAACCTTTCCACCATCGTGCCGCGCTAATCAGCATGTCAAACGGTACCCCGCGGCCTGAGCTGCTCAAGAGCCTGGTAGGCTTTTCGGTCGGAGACGTGGTCTACGCGGTTCCAATCGGGGCCGTGCGCGAGATCATCAATCCGATCAGCCTGACCGCACTTCCCCATGCTCCAGCGGTGGTGGCGGGCGTGGCCGATCACCGCGGGGAGGTCGTTCCCGTGGTCGATCTGCGGCTCCGGTTCGGCGTCGCGAGTGGTGTCGAGGCGCGTCGGACCAAATGGATTCTGGTGGAAGTTGGCGGGCGTCGGATCGGACTGATTGTCGATCGGGTGACCGGAGTGTTTGGTACCCACGGAAAGCCGCTCCGACCTGCCCCGACACTCGGTGGCGGTGAGGACGAGCGCGGAATCATCGGCGTGACGTCCCATGAGGGGTCGATGGCATTCGTTCTCGACGTGAGCCGCCTTGAGGCGCTCACGGCTGGGCTTTCCGAGCCGCTGCAGGCGCTTCCGGCTGGAGATCACCTTTGAGTCTCAGTGAACTGATACGGTCGCTTTCGCGCCAGGATCCGGAGGCCCGTCGACTCGGAGTACTTGGAATCCTCGATGTCCGCGGGGGCGAGGCGGCTCCGTTGCTCATGCAAGCGATGGCTGATGAGGATTGGCGCGTGCGCAAGGAAGCGGTCAGCGTGGCGCGTCGCCTGGCCCCAAACGCGGAGATCCTGGAGGCGCTGCTCAATGCCCTGCGCTTCGGTGACGACGTCGCGCAGCGCAATGCGGCCGTTGAAGCTCTGGGCGGCTACGGTCAGTCCGTCGTTGATCGGCTCACGTTTCTGGCTCCGTCTCTCGACCTTGACGGCAAGAAACTCGCGGCTGAGGTTCTGGGTCTGTGCGGGCAGCCCTCCGCCGTTATCGTGCTGCGATTGCTGGCTGTTGACGCGGACGACAATGTGCGGATTGCAGCTCTCGAGTCGCTTGGACAGCTCGGTTCCTCGTGCATCGAGGACACCACGCCCGTGCTGCTACGAGCGCTTGAGTCCGCTGGTGAAGTCGAGCGGCTGGCCGCGCTCGATTCGCTCAATGGTCTTGGGGTAGTCATCGATTGGTCGCGCCTCGAGCCCCTGCTGGGCAATGCAGTGCTGCGGCGTTCCGCCTGGCAGGCTGCTGCGCGTTGTCAGGAACCTCAAGCGGGAGTCTTTCTCTGTCGCGAGTTCAGTCTGAGCGCGGCTCGCGAGCGACGTTGGCTGCTGCTGGCGCTGGGTGCCTATGTTGCGCAGGGCCCTGGTGCAGTCTCGATCGTCCGCGAGGCGGTCGCAGAGCATCGCGATGCTCTGACCGAGCTCGTCATGCAGTCTCTGGCGGACGGGCTTGGGGACGCCTGCGGCGCGGCACTATTTGTGGCGGCGGCACTCGGCGGCAAAGCGGCACTGACGGCGGTCGTCGAGGCGGCGGCGCGCGACGACCTGGCTGCCGCGGCTGAGCGCGCCCTTGAGCTGGTTGCCGAAGAAATCACCGAGCTGCTGCTTGAGCGGATCGCGTCGTCCGAGAGCGAAACGGCATTGAGCTCGCTTGAACTGCTGATTCGTATCCAGAGCGAGAGCTCAGCTGCCGAGCATGTCAGCGTGGCGCTCGACGCACTTTCGCGACCTGAGCGCCGATTTCAACGCACCGCGCTACGCTGGCTTGAGCGGGCCGGTGACGAGCGATGCCTACGTCAGCTGGCGGAGCGGGCCGCTTCGCTCGACGACTCCGTGGTCGTGCCGGCCATTGCGGCGCTTCAGGCGATGGCGGCGCGCCATCGGCCTGCGGCTCGTGCGATCGTCGAGTCGATCCTCCCCACCGGCCACGCAGGGCTCGCCTCGGTCGCCTTGATAGGCGTCGCTTCCTCGCCTTTGCTTGGGTCCGTGTCGCGTGATGTCGCGTACCTGACGCAAGCGCTCGCCCACGATCAGTGGGTGGTGCGGCGAGCAGCCCTCGAAGCGTTGGGGCGCATTTCGGACATTGGGTCCGTCGAGAGTGTGTCATTCGCGCTTGGGGACGAGGAGCGCGAGGTGCGGCTTGCGGCCGTTCGAACGCTCGGCAATCTCGGGGAGTTGCCCAGCGGTCGGGTTGCGGTCGAGCGTCTGGTGGCGCTCGTCGGGAGTGCCGAGGACGGCGAACTGATCGTCACCGCGATTGAGTCCCTTGGGATCGCGGGGGATGGCTGGGCGCTCGGAGTGCTGCGACCCTACGTTCGCGCAGGCGCGCCGGCTGCGGCCGTGGCGGCGGTCGAAGCGGTTGCCAAGCTGTCCGACAGTCGGCGAGTGGACGCCCTAATCGATGGTTTGGCGCATCCTGACGTCGAAGTGGTCAAGGCCGCGCTCGCGATGCTGTCACAGGAAAGTGACCTGCGCGTCGGCGCTCACCTCGGCGCGTGTTTGGACCACAGCTCCTGGCAGGTGCGCAGGCTGGTCGCCGATTTGCTCGGAAGCATCGGCGGGGAGGTCGCCCTCGGACTGCTCCGCGGTAAGCTGGGCAGTGAACCCGAACCGCTCGTTCGCGAAGCCCTGGCTCGTGCGCTCGGGGAGGTAGAGACTTCAGGCTCAATTCGACGCAGCACTCCGGTGCCGGGGTTGGGGAGCTGGCGTCCCCGATGACTCCCGGTCGTCCCACCACGAGTCAGCTTCGGCTGCGACCCGATGAGTTCCGGCTGCTCCGGGATTTGGTCAATGCCCACGCGGGACTTCACTTTGACGATGATGCGATGGTGCTGTTTGATCGTCGCCTGAGCGAACGGGTCGCGGCCCTGCAGCTCTGTGGCTATGACGAGTACTACAAATACCTGCGTTTTAATATTCGGGGGCCAACTGAGCTCGACGAGGTGATCGAGCGGCTGACCACCAACGAGACCTATTTTTTTCGCCAGGAGTACCAGCTGCGGGCCTTCGCTCAGGAGCTGCTTCCGAGAATCGCGGAAGAGAATCGCAGTCGTCGTCGCATCGCCCTGTGGAGCGCCGGTTGTTCGACCGGTGAGGAGGCCTACACCCTGGCCATCCTCGTGCACCAATCAGGCCTGTTTGACGGTTGGGAGGTTCGCATCATCGGAAGCGACCTGTGCCGACGCAACGTGGTGGCTGCTCGTCGCGGGATCTACCGAATGTCGTCGTTTCGCACGACCACGCCTGAGGTGCGGCGGGCCTACTTCGAGGAGGGGCCGGAGGGATTCAGTGTCGTCGACTCGGTGCGCCGGATGTGCCATTTCGGTCAGCTCAACCTGCTCGATCAGAGTCGCACGGCCATCATCGGCCGGGTGGATGGGATCTTCTGTCGTAACGTTTTGATTTATTTCGATGTTCGGTCCCGACGTCGCGTCATTGATAACCTCCACGAGCGATTGGTCCCAGGTGGGTACTTAATGCTGGGCCACTCTGAGTCGCTACTCAACGTCACGACAGCGTTCGAGCTTGTTCATCTCTCTGAAGACTTGGTCTACCGGCGACCTAGCGTCGGTGAGCGTGCGGAGCCGCAGCGGTGAAGGAATCCTTGTAATGACGAATGCTCCCCGCCTGCGTGTGCTCGTGGTTGACGACTCCGCCTACAATCGTCGGAGTTTGACCGACATCCTGTCGTCCGACCCTGAGATTGAGGTCGTTGGCAAGGCGGGCGACGGCGACGAAGCCTTGAGGCTGGTCGGCTTGCTCAAGCCCGATGCCATCACGCTCGATCTTGAGATGCCTCGCATGGACGGCTTCACGTTCTTGCGCATCCTGATGAGCATCAGTCCGACCCCGGTCGTGATCGTCTCCTCGTACTCTCAGAAGGAGAACGTGTTCCGCGCCCTGGAACTGGGCGCGATCGATTTTGTCGCCAAGCCGGACAGGTTTGCCGATTCAGAATTGTTCCGAATTCGGAGTGAACTGGTTCAAAAGGTCCGAGTCGCGCGCGGCATGAAGCCAGGCGTGCTCGGGGCCAAGCGCTTCCCGGACGTGGTTGGTCCCGGAAAGACTCCCGCGCCGACGACCAGCTTCGTGGAGCCTCGCTATCTCGTAGCGATCGCGTCCTCCACCGGCGGGCCCACCGCGCTGATGGAGGCCTTCTCAAAGATTCCGGAGCGACCACGCAACGCCATCGTGGTGGCGCAGCACATGCCGGACAAATTCACGCGAACCTTTGCCGAGCGTCTGGACCGACGCAGTCCGCTGCGCGTCAGTGAGGCGCAGGAGAACGACATTGTGACCGCTGGACGCGGATTCGTCTGTCCTGGGCGACGCAGCATGGAGGTCGAGCGAGTGCGCACGGGTGAGCTCAAGATCAAGGTGATGATGCCTGATCCCGCGGATCGCTACATTCCGAGCGCGGATCGGTTGTTCTGCAGCGTTGCCAAGACGGCGGGGCCCAAAGCCATCGGAGTGATTCTGACTGGCATGGGTGACGACGGAGTTGAGGGGGCTCGCGCCATCCAGGAAGCCGGCGGTATCGTGATCGCAGAGAGTGCCGCTACGGCCGTGGTCTACGGCATGCCCGGAGCGGCGGTGCGCGCTGGGGTGGTCACTCGCTCGCTTGCCATTCACGAGATCGCGGACTGGCTCGGCGCCATCTGCCTGTAACGGCTTCGACCTGCCGCGCTTGCCGGCGGCCTGGGGGGCTCGGGCGATAGAGTTTGACCCGGGACGGGCCACTGGGTACCTATCCAGTCATGGACCCAAGCCGAGCAATCCGGACCTGGTGCGGCCTCGCGGCTCTCGTCTTGTGCGTTCCATCGCTCGGATTGGCGGTTCCGCCAAACTCGTCAACCACGCCTCCAAAACCACCTGTGCGGCCGTCGGCTCCAAGCAGCCCGAGCGTGGCCGCAGTCGCGAGCCCTAGGCCTCCTACTCGCGCGCTACCGGGCGCAGCTGCGCAGGCTCCCTCGGCGGTCGCGGTGAGCGCAGCGTCCGCTTCGGTTCCCGCTGGTGGCGCGCGTCCGGCTGCCAGCGCGGCCAAGCCTGCGGTCGCTCCGCCATCCGCGCCCGTTCGTTCCGCGCCGCCGGCGGGGCGAGGAAAACCGGGGCTGCCTGCCCATGCGCGGGGCCGTCCGCCACGCACGCCGCGTGCGACGTTGCCTCCAGGAGTACCGCGTCCCGAGTCGGAGCCTGACTCGCGTCGAGCGAGCGCCACTGGCGCTTCGGTGACGGATGAGCCGCGCACGCCCGCAGATCCGGAGTTGCAAGCGCTGGCGCGAGCCGAACGTGTGCTGTTTCCAAAGCCCGTGCTCGGACTCCGTCCAGGCTGGAGTTGGGATCTCCCCGAGCGATTTGGTCCTGTTCCTCGCGAGTTTCTTCCTTCCGCTGGGGCAAGTCCGCCGCCTGTTGAAGGACCGAGTCCCGAGTGGACGCGTCACTTGGTGCTTCCGACTTGGACGGCGCGACTCGAGCCGCGGGTGGTCACCTACCTGCGGTTTTATCGCGATACGCCTGAAGGTCGCGCGATCCTGCGCAGCTGGGCAAAAAAGAGCGGAAAACTCGCTCCCACCATCACCGCAGAGCTCGCCAAAGCCGGGCTTCCTACCGAGCTCGTGTGGCAAGCGTTGGTCGAGAGTGGGCACAATCCGTCGATTCGTTCTCCGGCTGGCGCGGCTGGACTCTGGCAATTCATGCCGGAGACAGCGCGAAGCTACGGATTGATCGTCGACCGCTGGGTGGATGAGCGTCTCGATCCCCAACGCTCGACTGAAGCTGCCGTGCGATTCCTCGGGGATCTGCAGCGGCGGTTCGGTAACTGGGAGCTCGCCCTGGCGGCGTACAACATGGGTGACGCGGGCCTCGCGCGCGCCGTGCGCAAGTACAACACGAACGACTTTTACGCGTTGACGCGACTCGAAGGCGGGTTGCCTTGGGAGACAGCGTTGTACGTGCCTCGCATCGTCGCTCTCGCGATCGCGATGGCCAATCGTGACGCCTTCGGGATCGCGGAGGTGCAGCCCGATCCAGCCCAGGTTTTTGACACGGTATTGGTTGGGCCCGGTCAGCCTCTGGCCTCACTCGCTCGCGCTATCGGGATGCCGGAGGGGGAGCTTGTGCGCCAAAATCCCCAGTTTCTTGCAGGGCGAACGCCACCCGCGCTAGGCACGCCGACCAGCGTGAGGGTGCATGTCCCCGATGGAATGGGGGAGCTTGCCACGCGCAAGCTCGCGCGTTCGGTCGGGCTTGAACCCGACTTAGAGGTTTGGCAGGTCCGGCGTGGTGACACCCCTGACAGCATCGCGCGTTCTCGTGGTGTTTCGCTCGATACCTTGCGGCAGATCAATCGTCTTGGCGAGGAAGCGCTCGAGACTGGTTCTTTGTTGCTCGTGCCGCGCACCAACGCGAGCCAGACCGAGCTCGAGTTTGCCGAAGAGGATCGGGTCGTGGTTGTGGCCACGAGCGTCGCTGCGCCGCCCGAGCGACGGCGCGTGTTTTATCGCGTGGTGCCCGGGGACACTCTCTCGGGTATCGCCAGGTCCTTTGGTGTCTCGCGCTCGGAGCTTCTCAGCTGGAATCCGATCGATCCGAGTGCTCGCCTGCAGTCGAAAATGGTGCTGGAGGTTTGGCTGCCGACGTCGCGCAAAGTCGACGGGGTGGCGTACCTCGAGGAAAAGGCGGTGCGCGTCCTGGTGGCTGGTTCGGCTGAATTTGCGGACTATTTTGAGGCCCTGCGCGGAAACGAGCGCGTGGTTGTCGAGGCCAAGGCCAACGACACGCTCGCGTCGATTGGGGCTCGCTACGGCGTGTCCCCGGGCAGCATGGAACGGATCAACCGGCGCTCCCGCAGCGAGAAGCTAACGGCCGGCGAGGCCGTGGTCGTCTACGTGCGGCGCGGACACGCGGCGGCCCCCGCAACGCACCCGGTCACTCCGACGCCAACTCCAAACGGAGCAGGCGCCACGACTGTCCGCCCGGCGCCAGCAGCGAGTGCGCGCCCGGCGCCAGCAGCGAGTGCGCGTCCGGCGCCAGCAGCGAGTGCGCGCCCGGGCGTCGCGCTTGCGACCCCATCGGCTCGGCCCCCGGTGGCGAGTGCGTCGACCGCCTCGACCGCGTCAATTCCTTCCGCCGAGCAGCGTCCGCGCTAAGCGCGATTCGCCGCTCACGGGTACTGCGCTAAAGTGCACGTCGCTCGGCGCTCGTCTGAGTGACCTTTCGTCTCCATCAACCCCAGAGAAATCCATCGATGTCTGATCTCGACTGCATTCTCCTCGCCGCAGGGCGAGGCACCCGGATGAAGAGCGTCACGCCCAAGGTCCTCCACCCGATCGCGGGCTGGCCCTTGCTGGTTCATCCGCTCAAGGCGGCCTTCGATGCTGGGGTGCAGCGTGCCGTGGTGGTCACGAGTCCCGACACCAAGGACGAGATCGAGCGTCAACTCGTGGCGCTCTTTGGAGAGGAGCGCGTGGTTTGTGTCGTTCAGAGCCAGGCCCGCGGCACCGGGGACGCTGCCCGCGTCGGGCTCGAGCAGGTTCAGTCCGCGCGGGTCTTGATCCTCTGCGGGGACACGCCGTTGCTTGAGCCAAGCGAGCTGCGCAGTCTGGTCGACGGGGCAAAATCTGGGGGTAAATACCTGGTATTTGCCAGCTGTCGGCCCAGCGATCCGAGTGGTTACGGTCGAGTCCTGCGCGGGCCGGACGGCGCAGTGCTGGCAATTCGTGAACATCGCGACGCGAGCCCGAGCGAACGCGAAATCACCGAGGTCAATGCGGGCGTCTATTGCGCGGACACTGCCGCGCTGCGTGAGATGATCCCGCGCTTGGTTCCGAACAACGATCAGGGCGAGCTCTACCTGACCGACGTGGTCAGCCTGCTCGCGCCCACGGGTTGCGTGGAAGCCATCGTCGGGAGTCAGGACGTACTACTCGGAGTCAATGACCGCTGTCAGCTCGAAGAGGCTGAGCAGCGCGTCTATGCTCGTCTGCGTGACGCCTGGCGCAAGGCTGGCGTGACGATCCGCGGTGACGCCCGGATCGATGCGACGGTTCAGCTCGAAGCTGACGCGGTCATCGAGTCGGGCGTGAGTCTGCGCGGCAACACGCGGGTCGGCGCGGGCGCGCTTGTGGACACCGGCTGCGTCGTCGATTCCTCGCAAATCGCGGCAGGAGCTCGACTCAAGCCTTATTCAGTCGTCGTGGATAGTCAGGTCGGAGAGCGCGCTCAGATCGGCCCCTTCGCTCACCTTCGGCCCGGCAGTGAAATCGACGAGGAGGCGCATATCGGCAATTTCGTCGAGACCAAAAAGACGCGCGTCCGCAAGGGTGCCAAAGCCAACCACCTGGCGTACTTGGGCGATGGCGACGTTGGGGAGAAAGCCAACGTGGGCGCCGGGACGATCTTCTGCAACTACGACGGCTATCGAAAGCACCGCACCATCATCGGGGCCAACGCCTTCATCGGGTCGGATTCGCAGCTCGTCGCGCCGGTCACGATCGGCGAAGGGGCCTACGTTGCAACCGGGACGACCGTGACCAAGGACGTGCCCGCCCAGGGGCTCGCCATTGGCCGCACCAAACAAGAGAACAAAGACGGCTACGGCGCGCGACTGCGCGCCCGCCTCGCCGCAGCTGCAGGCAAAAAGCCCTGAGTTACCCAGCGCTGGAGCACTGAATGCTGCGCGAGGGGCGCGGCTTTCAGTGACTCAGCGATGCGGGGTCACGGGGGAGCCGACGATATGCAGCCAGGGCCGTATCGGATCCTCGGAAGCGACTGGCGCTGACGTGGGGCCAGTCCCGCCCGACTCAACGATATGGCTCGGGATGTCATGCGACATGCGGCGCCGCTTGACGTCGAGGTAGCCCGCCGAGAAGGGATTGGCCGCGATCAGCACCGGAATACGTCGCTCGACCGTCACCCCAAGCGCGCGCAGCTGCTCGACCTTGTCGGGATTGTTCGTCATCAATTCGACGGACTGAACGCCGAGCGACTCGAGCATGGCCACGGCGACATTGTAGTTGCGGCCGTCGACCGGGAGATGCAGCAGCTCATTGGCCTCAATTGTATCGGCGCCCTGTGTCTGTAGCGAGTAGGCGCGGATCTTATTGGCGAGCCCGATCCCGCGGCCTTCTTGGCGCAGGTAAAGAATGACGCCCGTGCCGTGGCGTGCGATTTCGGCTTGAGCGCGCTCAAGCTGGTCGCGACAGTCGCACTTGAGCGAACCAAACACCTCGCTGGTGACACATTCTGAGTGAACGCGAACCGGCACATGTCGCTTGCCGCGCACATCACCCATGATGATGGCGATCGGTTCCTCGCTGAGGCCATATTCCTTCGCGATGGCCGGATCCTGCCAGCGAAAGACGTGCATCTCGAAGACGCCGAAGCGCGTCGGCACCGGAGCTTGTGCCTGGTGGGTCAGTCGGGGTGCAGGCACGTCGGCCTTTTGGACGGTCATCGTCATTGGGGGGGTCCCATCGCGCAAACCGGCTAGAAGTCCGCGCACCAGGGATATTGAGCGGGCCTTGTCGGGGGTCAAGCCCGTGGGCGCGCTCGGGGTGGAGCTTTGGCCTTACCTCCGTGGCAAAGCGACATCACGGTTTTTTCGAAGGTTGACTTGGCCGGGCGCTTTGAGCCGCCCTTGAGCGCCAGATCCAGCTCAGCCAGGGTCTCCAGCCAGCGCTCGAGCTCAGCGCGACCGAGTCGCTGCGTGTGCTCGGCCAGTTCTGCAGCCTTGAAGGGCGGGGCGCCGGCGAATTCCGCAGCCTCGGCGGGGGAGGCCCCCTGGCGAATTGCGGACTCGAACCGGAGCAGCTGCCTGGTTGACCAGGCTAGCAGTCCGACCAGCGAGAGATCGTTGCCCTTCGGGCCCAGAACCGAGTCGAGCGCTCCGAGCGCGGCCCCGAGATCCCGGCGTCCGATCGCTCCGAGCAGCTCCCAGACCTCGACGGTGCGGACACGCACCAAGCAGTCGTCGACCACTTTGTCCGTGATCTCCCCGCCCGGACCGACGTAGATGCTCAACCGCTCGATCGTATCGGCGAGTCCGGCCAGATCGCTCCCCGTGACCTCCACCAGAAGATCGGCGACGCCGGGGGCCAGACGCGCTCCGCGCTCCTTGGCTCTGGCGGCGATCCAGCCCGGAATGGCCGCGCGCCGCAGGGGCTCGCAGGTGACGAGCCAGCCCTGCTTGCGTGCCTTGGTGACGAGCTTCTTGCGACCATCGAGCTTGGTTGATGCGAGCAGCAATACCGTCGAATCGACCGGTTTGCTCGCATACTCGATCAGTCGCTCAAGTGCGTCGGTTTCATCGGCTGAGTCGTTGCCACCCCAGCGCTCGACCTGTCGCACCAGGACGAAGCGACGTCGCGCCAGCATCGGGATCTGGAGCACCGTTGACAGCACGGTATCGATCGGCGTTTCCCCGGCAGTGAACTGGTCGTCGTTCAGACCCGGGATCCCCCCGACCAGGGTCGCCTCACGAATCGCTCGCTGGACGCGCGCCTGCGTGTGTTCCTCCGCCCCGACTAGCAGCGTGACCGGCGGGACTTCGCCCCGAGAGGCGCGGTCACAGAGTTCGTCGGGAGTCATGAGGACGGCGAGTTTGGCGCCCGGATGGGCGAGGGGCAAGGCGGACAAACCGGGGTTCGTGCTACCCAGTTGTTGTGAGCCGGTAGGCCGATTTATCCGGACAGCCGTCGGTCAGCTCTGGAAGTGGACCCCTGCCGGGGGTAAGCCCAGCCACCCAATGCCTCGCTGGTACCCTGGCTCCACTGCCCTCGAGCCTTCGCAGTCCGGGAGCGTCCTGGCGATCGGTAATTTTGATGGAGTCCATCGCGGCCACCAGGCTCTGGTCTCCCTCGCCGTGGCGGACGCTCGGTCGCTCGGGGCGCGTCCCCTGGCACTCACCTTCGATCCGCATCCTGCGCTGGTGCTCGGCGGGCGGCGTCCACCTATACTGACGACCACCGAGCGAAAGCTCGAGTTGCTCAATCGACTCGACCCGCAGCTCGCGGTGGTGGTCGAGCCGTTTGATCGAGCCCTCGCCGAGGTGACGGCTGAACAGTTCGTCGAGCAAGTGCTGGTGGGCCGACTGCGCGTGCGTCGCGTGGTGGTCGGTGCGAATTTCCGCTTCGGGCGCGATCGCTTGGGCGGGAGTGAACTGCTGGCAGAGATGGGTAAATCGCTTGGGTTTTCGGTTCACGGCTTCGCGCTTTCCGGCGACGAACAGGGAGTCATCTCGAGCAGTCGCGTCCGCGGGGCTCTCGCGCAAGGTCAGCTCGAGACGGTCGAGGAGCTGCTAGGTCGCCCCCATTCGCTGAGCGGTTTGGTGGTTCACGGTCAGGCGCGCGGCAGAACGATCGGATTTCCGACGGCCAACTTGGAGAACGTCCAAGAGGGGCTGCCCCCGACCGGCGTCTATGTTTGCGTCGTCGAGCGACTCCGCCCAGGGGAGCCGCCGCTCGCGCTGGCTCCAGGCGTCGTGCACATTGGACCGCGTCCGACCGTTGGGCTTGACCACGCCGTGGAAGCCCATCTGCTCGATTTTTCCGAGGATTTATACGGAGCTCGACTGCGACTTCATCTGCTCGGGCGGCTTCGTGGCGAACAAAAGTTTGAGAGTCTCGACGCCTTGAAGTCGCAGATCGCGCTCGACGTAGCCGCAGCGCGTGTTGTGTTGGGGCGGCGTGCTGACGTTCCGGCCGAGTCAGGCTGGTTCTAACCTGCGTTTCACCGCGATTCCAACTCGACCTAGGGGCCGGCGTCGTCTAGAGTCTGCGCCGTGTCAGTGGATCCGAAGACTCTAGACGGTTTGTCTCGCGAAGCCCTCATCATGCGCGCCCGAGAGCTGGGTGCAGCGCGGCCCGAGCTACTGACGCGGCCCGAGCTTCGGGACGAGATCATTCGCCTGACCGAGCCTGATGAGCAGCGACGTCGTTCCGCGCGCGGATGGTTTGGCGCAGCACGAGATTTGGTGGCGAGTGTGGTTGAACAGGGCCTGAACCTCCCCGATGCAGCCGAGCTGATTCGAGGAGTGAACGTTACGGTGCCCAAGCCCTCTCCCCCCGTCGCAACAGTGACGCTTGCCGAGATTTACGCTGCCCAGGGACACTCCAAGCGAGCCTTGGTGTTGCTCGACGAAGTTCTGAACAAAGAGCCTGATCACGCCGCCGCGCGCGAGGTTCGGGTCAGGCTCGAGCGGGATGCGTCGCGCGTGACCCAAAGCGCAGAGGTGACCGCTGAAGTTGCTCCAGCGGGCGAAATTGCCGAGCAAGCGACACCGGTCGTCCAAGCGACGCCGGTCGTCGAAGTGCCACCGGTCGTCGAAGTGCCACCGGTCGTCGAAGTGCCACCGGTCGTCGAAGTGCCACCGGTCGTCGAAGTGCCACCGGTCGTCGAAGTGCCACCGGTCGTCGAAGTGCCACCTCTGCCCGACTGTCTGATCCTCTGGCAGACGCCGACAGGGCCAAAGCTCCGCTGGAGCCTGTCGCCCCGGACTCAGCAGCGGCACCAGGATGCTGAGCTGCTCGTACTGGCCTGTCGCGTCACGCCGACTGCGACGGGGCCAAACCGCAGCGACGAGACCATTGTCCTTGAGCGAGATTTGCTGGAGCTCCACCTCCCGCTCACCTTGCCAGGGACCGTGCTGCGAGTCGCTCTCGCTGCGCGCAGCGAGGGGGTGCTGCGCACTCTCGCCGTTGGGGTCGAGGTGCGAGTGGATGAGGCTAACGGGCGCCGGCTTGGCTACCAGCCGCGCTCGCGCCGGAGCGAGTCCGAGTGGCTTGAGCTCGCAGCGCGCCTGGCTCCGCTTTGAGGCTCGCGGCGCGGTCTTTCTGACGCGACTGCAACTCCCATAGGACCGGCACCGATGGGCGCGCCATGTCTCGCCCCTCCCCCAAGTTCTGCAGTCGCGTGATTCTGGTGGTTTGGTTCGGCCTGATGACGGCGCGGCCCGGTTTGGCGCAGTCCGTTCGTGAGCTTGAGCTTTCCGCGCGCGGCAGTGCCGAAACGCTCTCTGACGGTCGCCAATCGCTTGGCGTCATGGCGTATCTGTCCCTTCCCGTGGAGACGCGACCCGCACCTGGGCTGGCCGTGGCGCAGGAAGTCGAGGACGCCAGTGGGCTTGACCCAAATCTGATCGTTCCGCTCGACGAGCTCGAGACCGATCGCGGACAAAACGAGCCGAAGGACGAGTCCACCCTGGCGAGCGACGGGACCGAGGGCGTGTCCTGGCTCGATATCGCACTGGCGCGTGGGGCGATCGATGCCGCCGCGCGAGCTCAGGGCAGCGATGCCGCGCTTTCGCGCCTGGAGGGTCTCACGAGTCGGGCTAGGGTGAGCGCAGCTCTCCCGGACTTGCGGTTTCGCGTAGCGCGTGAAGTCGGGCAGACCCTGCGACTGACGCCGACCGTGGACGACCCCTATCGGTTCTCGCAGTCGGGCGGCGTCAGCACGGCGCTTGAGGGGAGCGTGACGTTCCGGCTGGGGCGCTTGCTGTTTGCCAATGAGGAGCTTGGACTCGAGCGTCTGAGGCTGGCGCGCTTTCGCGAGCGGGAGCGACTTGAGCAGCGCGTGATCTCGCTCTTGCTGGCCTGGGACCGCGCGGCGGTCGAGTTCGCCAATCGACCAGGAGCGGCCGCGCGTCGCCGTCTGCGTGGGGCTGAGCTGCAGCTCGATTTACTGACGGGAGGATGGTTCAGCGAGCATCGACCAGCAGCGTTCAAGTCGCTGCAAGCGACTGCAGCGAGCCCCGCGGTTCCGCGCCGAGCCAAACCCAAATCGGCTAATCGAGCCTCCACAACCGGGCTCGCGCTTGGCCTCGGGGCGGGGGAGCAGGGCCGCGCGGCCCCGGACGGCGCCAACACAGACGTCGGGACCGGCGCTGAGGACGCCGATGCCGATGTCCTGACGCCGGTATCCGCTGCCCCGGCCGTTCGAAACGATGGCAAACGGGCTAAGCGAGCGAGGCACGGCGACAACGCGGCGCCGGAGAGCCGGCCAGGCGTGCGCTTGGCGGAGGCTGCTAACTTTCGGCAAGGCAGGCGCTGAGATCCGCCGAGTTGCTGGCAGGGGGCCGCGATCAGCGGTAATGGGGCGCAACCATGCAAATCGCTTCGGACATCCGCGGCAACCTTGAGGACCTCAAAAGGCGCGTCGATGCGCTAAGGGGGTCTCTTTGACGTCCCGGTAGTCAAACGGGAAATCGAAGAGCTCGACTCACTCTCTGGCGACCCCGCCTTCTGGAACGACCAGGCCAAGGCGCAGGTTCTGATGCGTAAGCGCGCGATGCTTTCCGAGAAGCTCTCGCATGCCGAGTCGCTGGTCGCCGACGTGGACAACGCACTCGAGTACCTTGAACTCGGCGTGACGGAAAACGACGAGGACGCCGTCAGTGATGCGGCCTCCCAGGCCCAGGCACTCGAAACGCGCGTCCGAACCTCCGAGCTGCAGCGGATGCTCTCGGGTCCGGTCGATCACGCCAACGCGATCGTGAGCATTCACCCAGGAACCGGCGGCGCAGAGGCCAAGGACTGGGCGGAAATGCTGCTGCGCATGTACCTGCGTTGGTGTGAGCGGCGTGGCTACCAGACCGAGCTGATCGACTTCCAGCCCGGGGATGAAGCCGGAATTGATGGCGCCAGCTTCACCGTAACGGGACCGAATGCGTACGGCTACCTGCGCTCGGAAATGGGCGTGCATCGTCTCGTGCGCATCAGTCCTTTTGATGCCAATGCACGGCGCCACACCAGCTTTTCCGCGGTAGAGATCACTCCCGACGTGGAGGATGAGATCGATATCGAGGTCAAAGACACCGATCTTGAGACCACCACGATGCGCGCTGGCGGCAAGGGCGGTCAGAACGTCAACAAGGTCGAGACCGCTGTGCGCATGAAGCACTTGCCCTCAGGGGTGGTGGTCGTCTGTCGCGCCGAGCGAAGTCAGCATCAGAACCGCCAGATGGCGATGAAGATGCTCAAGGCCAAGCTCTACGAACTCGAGCTCCAGAAGCGCGAGCAGGTCAAAGACGCCTACGAAGCCCAGAAGGGCCAAATTGCTTGGGGCAATCAGATCCGCAGCTATGTCCTGCAGCCCTACCAGCTCGTCAAGGATCTGCGCACCGAGCATGAGACGAGCGACACGGCGGGCGTGCTCGACGGCGACCTGGATGGCTTCGTCGAGGCCTTTTTGCTACGAACGGCTGATCTGAAGCCCGCCTAGACATCGGCGGGTCACGTGGTTGTCACGGTGTGCCCCGCGCGAACCGCAACCCCTGCGCTGAGGGCCCAGCCCGCTGGGAACCCTCAGTCGCGGGTGGACGAGGCGCACCGGCCGGGGTATGCGCCCGTCTCGTTATGTCCGCGCAGCACGATCCAGGCACGGTTTCCGAGTCCACAGAGTTCCACTCCGCTGAGGAGGCACTCGTTGCCGCTCGGCGCGACAAGGCCGCCAAGGTGCGCGCGCGTGGGGCCAATCCCTTTGCCAACGATCAGACCACCAGTAGTCGTCAGACGATCGCGACGCTGAGAGCGCGTTGTGAGTCCGCCCTGCAAGGGGAACCTTCCGACCTTCGCTACAACGTTGAGCGAGTGTCGGCGCTTGGGATTGAGCCGCTCGTTTTGTTTGGGCGATTGATGGCTCGTCGTGGCTTCGGCAAGGCGGTATTTCTGCGATTGCGCGATGGCAGCGGAGAGCTGCAGCTGTTCGCCAAAAAGGACGTGCTCGGCACTGACTTTGAGCGACTTGAGGAGCTCGACGTTGCCGACTTCGTTGAGGCGTCTGGCACTCCTATGGTCACGCGGACGGGCGAGCTCAGCCTTGAGCTGAAGGGGCTGCGCCTGCTTACCAAGGCGATGCGACCCCTGCCGGACAAGTGGCACGGGCTCACCGACGTCGATCTGCGCTATCGCCGCCGCTACGTCGACATGGTGGCCAACCCTGAGGTGGCGACCGTCATGCAGGCGCGCTCGCTGATCGTGCAGGGGCTTCGGCGCTACCTCGACGGCGAAGACTTTCTGGAGGTGGAGACCCCGACGCTTCACTCGCTGGTCGGTGGTGCCGCCGCCAAGCCCTTTGAGACGCACCACAATGCGCTTGATTTGGAGCTTTTTTTGCGCATTGCGCCTGAGCTCTACCTCAAGCGCCTGCTCGTCGGTGGCCTGGAGCGGGTCTACGAAATCGGTCGCTGCTATCGCAATGAAGGCCTCAGTACTCGGCACAATCCTGAGTTCACGATGCTCGAGTTTTACTGCGCCTACGCGACCCACGACACGCTCATGGACATGGCTGAAGCCCTGTTCCGTCAGGTGGACGAGCATCTCGCCGCGGGCCTCGGACGTCGTGGGCTCACGTCCGTCTATGCGGGCTGGGTGGCTGGGCGTCAGTTCTCGCTCAGCGAGCCTTTCGTCCGCCTGCCGATGCGTCAGGCTGTTGCCAATGCGCTCAGCAAGGCTGAGCTGCCCGTGGAGCTCGCTGAGCGCTTAGCGGAGTTCGCTGCTCCCGATGAGGGCGCTCCGGATGTTGCTGCGCCCAGCATCAAGCAGTGGGCGACCACCTCCGCGCGCTCTCGGGCCTTTGACTGGGGCAACCTGCGGCGCGCCCTGCGTCACTGTGATTCCGACGGTGAGCGCTTGTTCATTGCCTACGAGTACTTCGCCGAGCCGTTCCTCGCGCAGGACTACCGCTCGAGTGACGGCAGCAAGAGTCTGCCGGTGTTCATCACGGAGTATCCTTGCGAGGTCTCACCGTTGGCACGCCGCCAAGACAAAAACGCAGCGCTGGTGGATCGCTTCGAGCTGTTCGTTGAGGGTCGCGAGATTTGCAACGCGTTTAGTGAGCTCAACGACCCCGATGATCAGGCCGAGCGTTTCCGCGAGCAGGTTCGCAAGAAGTCCGGCGGCGCCGAAGAAACCATGGACTACGACGAGGACTACGTCCGCGCGCTCGAGCACGGCATGCCGCCTGCTGCAGGCTTTGGCCTCGGGGTGGACCGGTTCACGATGATGCTGACCGGACAGCCCTCGATCCGCGACGTGATCGCGTTCCCGCTACTACGACCCGAGGTGAGCGAGAGATGACGGCCCTTTGGTTGCTGGCCGCCCAGACCCGCGGAACCGTCAAGGTGGCCACGGGTTCCTGGCTGGCGCGTGTTTGGTCCCAGTTTGGTGACAGTGGGCGGATTTTCGCCGTGTCGGTGCTGGTGCTACTCGTGCTGGCCGGACTGGTCGTAGTCTGGCGACGCGTGGGCGGCGGAAGTCGACGCGCGGCTCTCTGGGCCCTGACCGCGCTCGGGTTGATGGGTGTCACCGCCCTCGGACTGTGGGCGCGCGCATTGCCCGAACCGCGCGGCATCACGTTCGTGCTCTGGCATCAGATCGTCCGGGTCGGCGCGGTCTTGTCGGGCACGCTTGCCCTGGTGGGATGCATGGGGCTGGCTCTGCCGCGCGTGCTCGATCTGATCGAACGGCGAGGGTTCACCTCGTTTGTTGCCGCGCGACATGTCCGCTCGCAAAAGAGCGGATTTCTAACCGTCATCTCGCTGCTGTCGATCCTCGGTGTGGCCGTGAGTTGCGCGGCGCTCTGCGCTGTCACGTCCATCATGGGTGGCTTTGGAGCGGATCTGAAGCAGAAGATCCTGGGCAACAACGCTCATGTTCGGATCGAGGCGGGGCAACTCGGTGGGTTTGACCATTGGCGAGAGGCCCTCGATCGTACCCGGCTTGTTCCCGGGGTGCTCGCGGCCACGCCAGTCGCCGCGGGTGAGGTCATGGCCTCGAGCTCGTCGCACACCGCAGGTGTCCTGGTGCGCGGCGTGGAGCCGGAGACGATCGGCGGAGTGGTCGACCTCGTTCGGAACATCGAGCTCGGTCAGTTCGCCTACCTCTCGCAGCCGGAGCGGCTGCTGCGGATCCCTCCCAGCGAGGAGATTGGGCTTGGACTCAGCGGGCAACCCGTGCTGCGGGGCCCCGACTACGGAGCGCGCCTGCGCGGCGAAGACCCAAACAAGCCTCGATCGATAGATCCTAACGATGTGTTTCCGGGGATCATTCTCGGGCGTGAACTAGCCAAATCCCTGCGGGTTTTCGTGGGTGAGGAAGTGACGCTGGTCTCTCCGCTCGGTGACCTGGGACCGATGGGTCTTTTGCCCCGAAGTCGGCGCTTTCGCGTGGCCGCCATCTTCTACAGTGGGATGTACGAGTTCGACGCGACTCACGCCTATATCCGCCTGGACGTCGCTCAGCGATTCCTCGATTTGGGCAGCAAGGTGACCGCTATCGAGGTGCGCGCCGACGATGCCGAGCACTCGGGCACGATCAGCAAGGCCTGCGTTGCTGCGGTCAAGCGCCCCGAACTACACGTACGCGACTGGAAGCAACTCAATCGCAAGCTATTCGGTGCGCTGCTGCTTGAGAAGATCGCAACCTTCATCATTCTCAGCAGTGCCATCGCAGTTGCAAGCTTTTGCATCGTCTGCACACTGCTCCTGCTGGTAACCGAGAAAACCAAGGAGATTGCGATCCTCAAGTCGCTCGGGGCCAGTGATCGGGCGATTCAATGGCTGTTTATGACCGAGGGGCTCATCATCGGCGCCATCGGTACCGTGTTCGGCGTCGCGACGGGTTACTCGCTTGCCCTAGGCATGAAGTCTCTCGGGGTTCGGCTCAGTCCAGACGTGTACTACGTCGATCATCTCCCGATCGAGGTAAACGCAGGTGACTACCTGCTCGTCGCGGTCGCCTCGCTCGTGATCACTGCGGTGGCCACGATTTATCCCGCTATGGCCGCCAGTCGACTACGACCGATCGAAGGGATTCGCTACGAGTGAGCCCCATGACAATGAAGACGACAGCGGTTACCGCCCTTGGTGCTTTCAGGTTAAGGAGTGTGGCGTGAACGAGCATTTAGCGACAACGGGCGAAAGCTCCGACCCCCTGATCGTAATTCGCGGGTTGACCAAGACGTTCGTGCACATGGGCCGACCGCTTGAGGTCCTCAAGGGCATCGATCTCGTGATTGGGCGCGGACAAATCCTGTCCATCGTCGGGCCGTCCGGCGCCGGAAAGAGCACCCTGCTTCACTGCCTCGGTACGCTCGATCTGCCGACCACGGGCAGCCTCAGTCTGGGCGGAGAGGAGCTGACCACGATGTCCGGTTCGCGACTGGCCTCTGTGCGGAACACTGAAATCGGCTTCGTGTTTCAGTTCCATCATCTTCTGCCAGAGTTCACCGCCGCCGAGAACGTCATGCTGCCAGGTCTGATCGCTGGACGCTCGCGTCGAGAACTGAGCGCTCGCGCTGCCGAGCTGCTCGAAGAGGTGGGCCTCAGCGGTCGCGCGACGCACCGCCCAGGCGAGCTGTCGGGTGGCGAACAGCAGCGCGTGGCGATTGCTCGCGCCCTGGCGCTCGACCCCAAGCTCCTGCTGGCGGACGAGCCAACGGGTAATCTTGACAGCACCACGAGTGAGGCGATTCACGACTTGTTTTTCGACATCAATCGTAAGCGCGGGACCACCATCGTCGTGGTCACCCACAACCCAGTCTTTTCTGAGAGCATGCCGCGCGTGGTTCACATGAAGGACGGGCGGGTCGATCGAGACGTGGCGGGGACGAGCTACGACGCCAGCTAGGGCGTCCGAAGCCGAAGGCTCCGAGCGGTTATCGGGCGTTGAGCGGCATCTCGCAGGCGGCCTGTCGGTCGTTGTGTGTCGAGCGCGCCGTTCTCGCGGCTAGGGCTTGCGGCCAACCCGGCCTGGAGCCTAACCTCAGCAAGTGGACCTAGACGCCCAACTCTCAGGCCGCGTGGGCAATCGATTCGTCCTGGAGCGAGAGGTCGGGCGCGGTGGGGTTGGCGTCGTCTACCGCGCTTGGGACACCGTTACCGAGCAACAGGTCGCGCTGAAAGTGGTAGCGGCTGCCGCCGGGCTCGTGCCAGTGGAAGATGAGCGCCTGATGCGTGAGGGGGAGATCCTCACGCTGCTCAACCATCCGGCGATCGTCAAGACGATTGCTTGGGGGCAGCTCGACGATTGGTCGCGCCGCCCGTACGTCGCAATGGAGTGGCTGGAGGGGGAGGATCTCGCGGCTCGACAGCGCCGTAGTCCGCTCGACCTCAATGAAGTGGTCAGTCTCGGCATCGCCGTCGCGGACGCGCTGGCAGCGGCACATGACGCCGGGGTGGTTCATCGGGATATCAAGCCCGGCAATCTGTTTCTGTGCGCCGCCCACGATCAACCCAAGGGTTCCACAAACTGCCCAAAAATTGTAGATTTTGGCCTGGCCGTGCACGAAAGCCTGGGAGCTACCCGTGCCGGCGATTTCCAGGGCACGCTCGCGTACATGGCACCCGAGCAGGCGCGCGGCGACGGTCCGATCGATCAGCGGGCGGATATCTATTCGCTTGGCGCGACGCTATTTGAACTGATCGCTGGCCGTCCGCCGCATATCGGACCGTCCCCGATCGCGACGCTCGCGCGCCTCGCAACGACAGAAGCTCCCCGACTCGGCGAGCTCCGGCGGGGTCTGCCGCCCGAGCTTGAAGCGCTGATCGGGACCATGCTGGAGACTCGCCCGGCGCTGCGCCCAAGCACGATGCAGGAAGTCTCGAGCAGTCTTGAGGGCGTTCGTGATTGTGTGCGGGCATCGCTGGCCGATGTGCCCGATTCACGCGCCCGATTGGCTCAGCGGCTTGGTGGCAGTGCCTCTCGGCTCGTCACGACCTTGGTCGGACTAGGTTTTGAATCGGCCGAGGCTCGCGAGCGCGCCATTGCTCTGCTCGAGGCTCGCGGCGCAACCCCGGTTCCACTAGGCGCAGATGCGGTGGTCGTCCACTTGGGGGCGGTGCGAGCGTTCGGTACCGAGGCCTTGACCGCGCTCGAGCTGGCACGGCGACTGGCGCGCCTCGGTGGGCGTGTTGGGGTTGCCAGTGGGCGGACTCGCATCGCGAGTTCTGGTGCGGGTATGCGTCCCGTCGGAGAGGTGGTCGACCGCGCATCGACCCTCGCGCGTGAGGCGAGCACGGGGCAGGTCTTGGCGGACGTCACAACTGCGGAGCTGGGACGAGGCCGCTTCGTGCTTCGCACCCGCTCTGATGGGGCCGCCACGGTGGGTGAACCGATCCGCGGACTGCAGGGCGAGGGGGTCGGCGGCGCTCCGTTTGTCGGGCGCGAAGCGGAACTCGCCCAGATCCTCGGCGCGTTCGAGCGGTCGCGGCGGGACTCAAGCCCTATCCTGGTGAGTTTGACTGGGCCTCCTGGAATTGGAAAGACCCGGCTGCGCAGCGAGGTCGTGACGCGAAGCCTGGCGGCCCCGGAATCGCCCCTGCTCGTCCTGCAACGCAATGACGCTTACGGTGCTGGGCATACCCTGGGCGCTGCGGCTGACATTCTGCGAAACCTGCTCGGCATCCCCAAGGGCGTGTCCTCCAATGAGGCGGTCTCGGCGATCACCCGACAACTTGGGCCCCACTCGCGTGACGAGTTGACCTCGCAGAATCGCGCCCTGCTCGGACAGCTGCTGGCCGATGAGCCCCTGCCGGCCGGGGTTGATCCCGCGGTTCATCGCGACGCACTGTGGTTGGCGATGACGGATCTTGTGCTTCAGGTGCTGGTCAACCAGCCCGTCGCGCTCATCCTCGAAGATCTGCAGTGGGCAGATGTCGAGAGCCTGGCCTGGATCGACCACTTGTTGGGACGAGCGCAGCACCGCTCGCTATTCGTCTTGGGTATGGTTCGCCCCGCGTTTTGGGCAAAATACCCTGACCGGTTCTGTCAACGCGACCACATTCGTCTCGAACTGCGACCGATCTCGGTCGCCGCGAGCCGCGCGATTGCCACGGCTCTGCTCGGTAACCAGACCTCGGATGAGGTGCTCGACACGATTGCGCAGCAATCTGGGGGCCTACCGCTGTTTGCGGTCGAGCTAGCGCGATTGGCGGCCTCCGGTCGAGATGCGCGACGCGCGCCCACGCTCGAAGCCGCGATCCAGGCGAGCCTGGATGCACTCGGGGATGTGGCGCGCGACGCCGTGGGGCGGCTCAGCGTCTTTGGGCTCGCTGGCTGGGATCTCGGTCTCGAGGCGCTCGGGATGAACGATGCGGAAGTCCTACTGCGGGAGCTCGTGGCATCCGACGTCCTGGTGGAGCAGGTCAATTCGCGCTTCCCGGGCACGCGCGAGTGGACGTTCAAGCACGCCCTGGTGCGCGAGGTGGCTTACACCTCGCTCGGCGACGAGGAACGAGTCCGCTTGCACATGCTCGCCGCGGACTGGCTGGCCCGTGCCGGGGAGGACGCGGCGCTGGTAGCGCGACACTTTGACCTGGGAGGCGCTCCGGAAAGAGCGGCTGAGCATTGGGAGCGCGGCGCACGCCGCGCACTCCTGACCTATGCATTGACCGATGCCGTCTCGATGGCAGAGCGAGCCGTGGCCTTTGCGGCCAGCCGGGAGATCGCGTTCCGTTGCGCGCTGCTACTAGACGATGCCTGGTCGCGACTCGATCCGCGCAGCGCGGAGCGCGAGACAGCGGTGACAGCGCTGCAACAGAATGCCGAAACGCCGGTCGAACGGGTGAGAGCGCGGGCTGCCCGCGTGCTATTCGACGATGCTCGGGGCGCGGCGATCGGTTCCTTGGAAGCGCTGCGCGAGGTGAGGGATGAAGTTGTCAGCCTGAATCTTGGCGACGAGGAAGAGCGAGTGGGCGCTGCTTTGGCCATGCGCCTGGCATTTCAGGGACGCCTCTCGGAGGCAGAGGATGAGGCCCGGCGCTTACTTGCGTTGGCAGATACGCGTCAGATCAAGGGGGCAGCCGTCGGTGGTTGGCAAACTCTCGCGATCGTCAATCAAGCCATGGGGCGCCCCATGGAGGCCTTGGACGCACGTCGTCGCGCCGTTGACGCTGCGCATTCCGTTGGCCTCAAGGAGCGCGAGTCGACCCTGACGACCAATCTCGGATTTGCCCTCGTGACCCTTGGCGCGCGCAGTGAATCTCGGGCGGCTTTGGAGACCGGGCTTGCCCTGGCTGATGCCGTCGCGAGCTCTGCCGCGCGCCGGCACGCCGAAATGAATCTCCTCGGCTGGTCGGCTTCGTTTGGTCCTGATCGCGCGCTCGAGTCTCTGTTGGCCCGCACGCGCGCGGACGCCGATGCGGTGGCTGACGGTCAATGGAGCGCTCCGGACCGTTCGAATCTCGGGATCCTGTTTTACCGCGGCTGGGAGTTGGTTCGCCTGCGACAAGGCTTGACGCGTGCTCGCACGCTCCTGCGCATCGCCGTCGAAGGCTACGGACGCGCCGGACACCAGGACCTGTTACCGGTCGCGCTCGGAGTCTGGGCTCGTGCTGAGCTTGAGGCGGGCGCGGCGCAGCATGCAGCGCAAATCGCGCGCGACGCGGTAACCCTGATCGATGCTGGCGCCCCAAGTTTGCTCAACGAGTCGACCGCGTACCTCGCGCTTCATGATGCCTTGACGGCAACGGGAGATTTCGGCGAAGCGCGCGTGGCGATTGAACGCGGCTTGCACCCGCTGCTGCGACGGCTGAGCGGATTGACGGGAACCCCCTACGCTCGCGTATTCCTCACCGAGCTCTCGGATAACTCGGGTTTGTTGGCTGCTGCGGAGGGTTACGGACTCGTGTCCGATGAGGTTCATGCCCTATTTGAGCGGGTACTCTCGCAGCCGTCGCATCACCCCTAGATGTTACTAGGCTCGTGTGGGGTCGCGGGGAGTGCCGCGGGGACTGCCGCGGCGCTCGCTTGCGCACTCCAATGTCGCGCTAGCGCTCTCGTGGACGATTGCTGCGCCCGGGCGCCCGTCGCCGTACCGCTGGTGGCGGGGTAAGTGAGAGCTCTTGTTCGAACGGCGCCGTTTGAAAGCCGATCGCATCCAAATCCGAAAGGCCGATGATGTCGTGGTCGACCTCGGTCGCCAGTCGCGCGAGGACGGCCTCAAGCTCGACGTCATTATGCGGCCAGGGATGCTCGAGCATGGCGAGGAGCGCACCCGAGTCGATGGTCATGAGCGGGCGACCCCGACCGAGACTCAGCGCTGCCAGCCGTTCGGTGAACAGCGCGCGCAGGTCTTCGCTGCGCTCCATTAGCGCGGGCAGTCGCACCTCCACGGCGGGTTCGAGCAGAAATGGTGAGCGGGCGCCTTCGCCTCCTGCTGCTCGGAGTTGGTCGGTTGTTGCGGGTAGCTCGAGAATCACGGTGTAGTGGGGGGGAGTGGGACCGTCAGGGCCGAGTCCTGGGCGGGTGCCGGAGAGCACCGCTGCTTGCAGTTCGGACGGTAGGGCTAAGGCGCCAAGGACCACGAGCGTTCCTCCGCGAGCCATGCGCATCAGGGCGGTGGGGCCCTCCCCCAACCAACTCTCGGGATGGCGCTGGGCCTCCTGAGCGTCTGCCAGCAGCAGGTGCCCCTGACTGTGACTCCCGGCGCGATGCGCCACGGCCGCCCAGCAGAGCGTGTCCACTCCTGGCGGGGCGCACAGGCGAATCAACGAGGTTTGCCGACCCGCCGCCTCCAAGTCGACGAGCGCCATCCTCGCTGCGGGCGAGTAGGCACTGCGCCGTAGACGTGCATCCAGTCGTTCGGCATACAGGCTCTGCGCACCTTCGCTCTGCGTCAGTTGCTCGCGCACGTTGACAAGCTCGCGCTCGAGTTGATGCAGCTCGTCCAGTTGACAGAGTTCACGAGCGCGCGCTCGTGCGTGTGCGCTCGTGAGATGCAGGACCGACGCGAGGCGCTCTGAGAGACGCCGCAACGACCGGACCTCATCGAGCGAAAGCGAGCTGCGGCGATAGGTTCCGGGAAGGCAGAGGAGACCGACGGGTCCGTCTTCGGCTTGCAGCAGGCACGCCGCCAGGATGCCCTGCTCTTGGAGCCAGCTCGTCAGGTCGCGTACTTCGGGGCGGCGAACCTGCACTGCGGCAAGGGCCTCGGTTCGGACCGTTCGCTCGGGTTCGTCGAGTGCCAGCTCTGCCAGCCGCGACGGCGCCAGACCGCGCTCCTCATGCAGATTGCCGGCCACATCGACCGACAGTCTCATGGGAGGCTCGAGGCGCCAGAGCTCGGCGCGTGAATGCGGGCTTGCGGCCAGCGGCGCCAGTGCTGCCAACGACGCTCGAATGGCTTCGTCCGGGGAGGGAAGCAGGGCTGCGTCCGTGGCCTTTTCGATCGCTTCGAGCCAGCGATGCTGCTCGGCAGAGAGCCGGCGCGTGATGGTGCGACTGGCCACCCCGACGAGCAGGGCGCCCCCCGACGCCATCAGCAAGAAAAAGCTCGCCTGTGCCGGATAGAGTCGAGTGAGTACGACCGCCACGAGCACCGTGGGCGCGCCGAGTCCGAGTACGACCAGTGAGGCTCTGAAGAACTGCGCGACGCGAGCGGGATCGCTCGAGGTGGCAGCCCAACAGGTCAGCACCCCGACAGCGATCAGCGCTGCCGGAAGCGCGCGATCGGGGGCGATGAGGTCCAGCAAAGTGGCGGGCACGCAGACCAGAAGCGCGACCACTGAAGTCATCAGGGTGGCGGTGGCTCTCTCGCCCACACCGAGCTCGATGCGCCGAAGCCACCAAAGTCGCGCGCTTGCGGCGGCGTGTACAAGCAGGGAGGCGAGAGCCGCCGTCGCGGTGACGAAGTCGAGCACGACGGGAGAGATGAGCCCGTGCGTTGTGGGTAAGAGCGCGTGGGCCAGCGGCAGACCAGCTGCAATACCGCCAAGCAGGGCCGCAAAGGCCGCCGCGTCCAGCGACTGACTGGCTTTGGGTGGCGCGAGCAGTCCGCCCACGCTCGGGATGCGCGCTAGCGCCACGAGCGAGGCCACCAGCACGCTGAGCGTCCCAAGGTTTGCTGCCGCGATGAAGCCCTCTCGACCGAGCGGCGCTCCACGACTTGCCAGCCACACGAGCGACCCCCAAGCTACCGCGCGCCAAGGGACTAGCTCCTCGAGTGGCTCACCGCGCAGCTGGCCACCCTGCGCTGAACTGCGCCAGACTGCAGCCAGAACGAAGGGGCCTCCAATCCCAGCGAACCAAGCTGACAAGGAACGAGGCTCGAGCCGCAGGACCGCCATCGCGACGTAGATCACGCCGGCAACGGCAAATGTGTAGGAGCGGGAGACCGGCAACAACGCGGGCCATCCTAGCTCGACCTGGGTCTCAAGGCTTGCGAGCTGACTCCGGGGAGTGGTTGCGCGTCAGGTTACGCCGGATTTTGTCGTCCTAGGCTATCCGAAATATGGCCCGCTGTCGCCCGAATTTGTTGGCTTGGTCGTCGCGGCGGACGAGCCCTTGCGGCACCGACCGCGCGACAGAGGTTTCGATTGCAGAACTGACTCATTTCCGTGTATTCGATGAGAGTAAGAGATCCTGTTTTGGATCTCTCCGGTTCGAGCGGGATGCTCCCTCTCACCGTGCAAAACCCCGTCGCTTTGCGAGGTCTCGATGCGCAAGAACTACGTCCTCGACACCAACGTCCTCTTGTACGATCCGCACGCCATCACGAAGTTCGAGGACAACAACGTCGTCCTGCCGATTTACGTGCTGGAAGAGGTCGATCAGTTCAAGCGGGAGACCTCTGAGCTCGGCAGAAACGCCCGCGAGGTGAGTCGGGTCCTCGATGCCTTGAGGTCGCAGGGGTCCTTGGCGCAGGGGGTCAAGGTCGGGGAAGGCTCCGTCCGGGTCTACGTTCCCGAGAAGCGTCAACAGCTCCCGCACAGCATCAATCCGACACTCACCGACAGCGCCATCCTTCAGGCGGCCCTCGAGGTGCGTGCCGCTGCTCCGGATTGTCCGACGGTCTTCGTGACCATGGACGTCAATCTCCGGATCCGCGCCGATGCCTACGGCCTCACGAGCCAGTCTTATGAGCACCACGCGGTGGACATCGATACGATGCACACTGGGATGGTTGAGCTGACCGTCTCGAGTGATCAGCTCGACCGGTTCAAGGAGACCGGCGTTTTCTCGCCACCCGCGGCTCCGTCGCTGCACGCCAACGTGTGCGTTGTGCTGTCGGACTCAAGCACGCCCAAGCCGCGCACCAGCATCGGTCGTTACAGCGCCGAACGCGGGGAAATCCTGGCGGTTCGGACGAACAAGGACGGGGTGATGGGCGTCCATCCCCGCAACCATGAGCAGAGTTTTGCGCTCGATCTGCTGCTGGACGAACGGATCCGTCTCGTCACCCTGGTCGGTAAGGCAGGCACTGGTAAGACGCTGCTTGCCCTGGCTGCCGGTATGCAGCGCACCGTGGATGAAGGTCACTACTCGCGCCTGATCGTGAGTCGCCCCATCATGCCAATGGGTAAAGATATCGGATTTCTCCCGGGAACCGTGCAGGAAAAGCTCAACCCCTGGATGCAGCCGGTCTTTGACAATCTCGAGTTCCTGCTGTTCTCGGGTGGTGGCAAGCGGCGTGGGGTTCGTTCGTTCGACGAGCTGATCAAGAGCGGTATTGTTCACGTCGAGCCCTTGACGTACATCCGCGGTCGCAGCATGCCGCAGCAGTACGTGATCGTGGACGAGGCCCAGAACCTGACTCCACACGAGGTCAAGACCATCGTCACGCGCTGTGGTGAGGGGACCAAGATCGTCCTGACGGGGGATCCCTTCCAGATCGACAACCCCTACGTGGACTCGTCCACCAACGGGCTCAGCGTGGCGGCAGATCGCCTGCGGGGCGAGGCCATCGTGGGGCATGTGCTCCTCTCGAAGGGTGAGCGGAGCGAGCTCTCCACCCTGGCTGCCAACAAGCTCTGATGCAGGCCCGTCCGCGGGCCATCACGGACGTGACCGCCCAGCTCCTCGCGCTGGGCGGTGCGCTTTGTGCGGCAGAGCTTCGAATCGCGCTGCTGGCGCGCTGTCGCCCGAGTGGGATGGCCGCGCTTCGAGCCGAGTTGAACGCAGCCCTGGCACGCGGCGAGCTTCGTAACCCGACTTGGGCCTTTGATGGCTCTCAGAACCTGGCCGATTTGCGCAAGGGACTGGAGCGTCTGAGAGGTCATCTCGAGTCTCTCAGCATCGTCTGGAGCGAGCTGCTGATTGCGCGCCTACGCGAGCTGGAGCTCGAGGCGGACCTCGTCGAAGCCCGAGGGACAGGGCGCTTTGCGCAGCTTGCCGCCGAGCGATTTCGCGGGCCGAGTGCGGGTGAAAGTCATGACGTGGAGCTCTGGCTCGGCTCGGCAATGGCGGGGGCGGGGACGCGCGATTGGTTCGAAACTGAGACGGCGCTGGAGCGGATTCGCAGCGACGACGAGCGTGACCCGCGCAGTCTCGTCTCTCAGCTGCGGTGCCTGCTCGGCTCCCGACAGCTGCCGATACGCGTGGAGTTTGACGCAAGCCAGTCAGCCGTGGCGGCCGTCGGCGAAGGTGTCGTGTGTCTACGTCCGAACGCGCTGCTGACCGAACGTGAGGCGCTGCGCATCGTGGTGCATGAAGTCGAGGGGCATATCCTGCCGCGGCTGTGCTGCGGGCCGTTTCGCTGGCTGCGCGCTGGCGGCCCGCAGTCGGTCGAGGATGAGGAGGGCCGTGCGCTACTGCTTGAGCGCAATTGCGGCCTCATGGACCCGCGACGCGCGTTTGAGCTCGCGACGCGTCACCGCATGGCTGTGGCACAGCGCGCCGGCGCCGATTTCGTGGAGACGGTGCGACTCGCGCTGAGCGCCGGTGCTGAGGGTGCGGCCTCGCTGGACTGGGGACTGCGCATTTTCCGCGGCGGCGGGCTCGCGCGTGAGCTCGTGTATCTACCTGCGATGGTGCGCGTTCAAGCGGCTCTTGCTACTGCACCGGAGCTCGAGGGGCTGCTCGCGCAGAGTCGCGCCGGTTTGGCGCTGGCGCGACTCTGGCTCGAGCAATTGTAGCGTCGGTTCCTTCGCCGGCTCGCTCGACCGTCAATCGTCGAGTTCGACCACCACCGGGACGTGATCCGAGGGCCGTTCGCCCGCCCGCAGCTCGGCGTCGATGTACCCGGCCTTGCAACGCGCCTCGAGGTCCGCGCTAATAAACAGGTAGTCGATTCGCAGGCCTCGACCGAGCCGAAACGCGGGGCCGCGGTAGTCCCACCAACTGTAATGGCCGGGCTCAGGCTGATGTAGCCGAAAGGAATCCAAAAATCCCGCGTCGAGCAGCTCCCCGAGGCGAGCTCTTTCTGCCGGATGAAAATGGAGGTGCCCCTCGAGTTTGGCCGGGGCGTACACATCGCGCTCGTCGTAGGCGACATTGAAGTCACCACCGATCACCAGGGGCAGCCCAAAACGAGCGCGCTGGTGGTTCAGGGTCTCGCGCAGACGGCCGAGCCACTCGAGCTTGGCGGGAAACGCGGCAAGCTCGATGGCCTTGCCGTTCGGGACATAGATCGAAGCAACGCGAAGCCCACCGACCGTGGCAAATAGGACGCGTTTTTCCGCATCCAAGTCCTCACCGAGCAGGCCGCGCTGGATATCGGTCACCGGGAGGCGCGAGAGGATCGCGACCCCGTTGTACGTTTTCTGTCCCCAAGTTGTGACCGAGTAGCCGGCGCGAATCAGCTCATCGCGCGGGAAGTCGTCGTCGACGACTTTGGTCTCTTGCAGCAGGACCACGTCGGGGCTGCGCTCGGCGAGCCAGGGCAGCAGGGCATGCAGCCGAACTCGAACGGAATTGACGTTCCAACTTGCGATTCGCACAGTACGGTTGCCTAGCGCCAGTCCCCCCGCTTCCGCAAGGGGACTGTCCGGATACCCGCGGACAACTGTCCGGGCGAAAGACGCGGGAAATGTCCGCTTTTGTCACGTAATTGTGCGATTACAGCGCCCGTTTGCGCGCCGAGCCAAACAAAATTCGACACTGCGGTCTTGGCCCGACTTGTGCTTAGGGCGAGGCCGAGTTAGAGGCCTGTAGAACGGTGGTCCCAGCATGCTAGAGCGCAGAACGCTCCTTCGGCTTGTAAGCCTAGTCTCCACGATTTCACTCGCTTCCGGCGTGGCAGGCGCTCAGATTGAGCGGCCGCCAGAGCCCGCTGCGCCCGCGCCGATCGCTGCCCCAACGCTTGTGCCTCCGAAGCTGATTGGCTTCAAGGACGCGACGTATCCTCCGCAGGCTGCGCAACAGGGGCTGACGGCCGCGGTCAAGCTGCGCCTCACGGTCGATGAGACGGGGCATGTCACGGATGCGGAGGTCCTGGAGCCCGTGGGCAATGGGTTCGATGAGGCTGCTCGTGAAGCGGCTCTGCAGTTCGTGTTTGCGCCTGCGCTGCGTGGGGACCGTCCCACCAAGGCTCGTCTGCTGTATCGCTATGACTTCACGCTTAGGCCGGTCGCGGCGGCGGAGGCGCCTCCGGTGGCTGCGCCAACCACCGGCAATCTCGCGGGACAGCTGCTGATCGCCGATGTAAACTCGCCGATCGCTGGCGCGCGAGTGACCGTCACGCTTGCCGACGGGCAAAAGCGCCTGTTTACCACGGATCCAGCGGGGCGCTTCTCGCTCGCGGGATTGCCGGCTGGTCGCTACGCGCTGACGGTGGAGAGTGAGGGCTTCAAGTCGTTTCAGGCGCAGGAAGAGGTCGTCGTCGGTGAGCAGACCGAGCTCAAGTATCGGCTCTCACCTGAGACCGATGAGCTCGAGGTCACCGTCAACGCCACTCGCCCCCCGCGCGAAGTAACGCGTCGCACCATCGAGCGCCGCGAGATCTCACGTATTCCCGGCACCAGTGGCGACGCGATTCGCTCGATCGAGAACCTGCCGGGCGTGGCGCGCCCGCCGGGGCTTGCGGGAGTTCTGATCGTTCGCGGTTCGTATCCGAATGACACCCAGGTCTACGTCGACGGCAGTGAGGTGCCCTCGATCTTTCACTTTGGTGGACTCCGCAGCGTCCTGCCGACTGAGATCCTGGAACGCATCGACTTTTATCCGGGCAACTACAGTGCGCGCTACGGTCGAGGCATGGGCGCGATCGTGGACGTCGGCCTGAAGGCGCCCGATACGCGCTGCAAGGACGAAAGTGGGAAATTTACCGGTAAAACTGGCTGTTTCAGCGGTCTCGCGCAGGTAGATCTGATCGAGGGCCGATTTCTCCTGCAGGGGCCCACTCCCGTCAAGGGTTGGAATTTCATCGCCGCGGGTCGTCGGAGCTGGCTCGATGCCTGGATTGGACCCGTTCTCAAATCGGCCGACGCGAACATCAAGACCCTGCCGGTCTACTACGACTACCAGGGCATCCTGGAGACCAAGCCGACCAAGCAGTCGCGGCTCAGCTTCCGCTACATTGGGGCCGATGATCGGTTTGCGGCCGTCATTGATCCGGTGGCGCAGGAGCCGGGCATTGGCGGCAATCTTCGCTTCGGCCAGTCCTTTAGTACGGCGCAGGCCCTCTACGAAAACGAGCTGAGCTCACGGGTGAACATCAGCACGATGCTCTCGGTGAGTCGCCGCACGCTCGAGTTCGGGATCGGTCAGTTCGCGTTTGGCTTAAAGAGCTATCCGGTCCAGTTCCGCCAAGAGCTCGGGTGGCGCGTCGCGCGCGGGCTCAAGGTCAACACGGGACTCGACTACCTGATTATCCCCTATGAGGTGAGCGTGCGGGCCCCGAATCCGCCAGCGCCCGGGCAACCCGATGGCGGGCCCTTTTCGACCCGCCCCGCCAGCGAGACCAATGAGTCTCGCTACGGCTTTCGCCAAGGGGCCTACGTCGACGCCGAATGGCAGCCAACCGCGCGACTGCGGGTGGTGCCCGGGCTTCGCTTTGACTACGCGCGTGACACGCGCGAGCTCGACGTCAGCCCGCGCTTCGTGACGCGTTACGATCTGGTGCCCCGCGAGGATGCGCAGGGGCTGCCCCAGCGCCGAACCACGGTGAAGGGTGGCGCTGGCTACTACTACCAACCCCCAGAGTTCCAAGAGACCAACCCGGTGTTTGGAACTCCGGGCCTGCGCTCCAATCGCGCGCTCCAATATGCACTTGGCATCGAGCAGGAGCTCACCTCTCAGATCGACATCAGCGTGGAGGGTTTCTACAAGGACCTACAGCGACTCGTGGTTCGGTCCGAGCTGGGCAGCGAGGCACTTTACACGAACAACGGGCTCGGTAGCGCGGTTGGGCTTGAGACCCTCCTGCGCTACAAGCCGGACTCGCGGTTTTTCGGCTGGATCGCGTACACCCTGTCACGCAGCGTGCGTCAGAATTCTCCCAGCTCTGAGCAGTACCTAATTCAGTACGATCAGACCCACAACCTGACGATGCTCGGGAGCTATCGGCTCGGTCGCGGTTGGGAGTTTGGGGCCAGGTTGCGCGTTGTTTCCGGCAATATGGCGACTCCGGTGCGGCGTCAGCCCGACGTGTCGGCGCTCTATGCTGCCGACACTGGGGCCTACGTCCCTATCGAGGGCAAGCCCTACACCCAACGTCTGCCTTTGTTCCATCAGGTGGACTTCCGACTCGACAAGCGTTGGCAGATGCGAGGCTGGCAGCTCGGTGCCTATCTTGACGTCTACAACGTCTACAACAACTCAGCCGTCGAGGGCCTCTCGTACGACTACAACTACGCACGGCAGATCTATCAAACCGGCGTGCCGTTCCTGCCGAGTCTCGGCGTGCGAGGTGAGTTCTGATGTCCCACAAGCTCAACCAGATCCGGCTTTATGCTGGCCTCCGCGTGACTGGGGCAGCCCTGCTGTTCGCGTCGTCGCTGCCTGGCTGCGGTCCGGACTTCGATCCGGCAAGCAAGCTCCAGTCCCTGCGGGTGATTGCGGTTCGCAAGGACGATCCCTACGCGCGGGTGACTCCGGCGCCGAAGGGGGCTGCGCCGGGAACGCCGGACAATCAAGTTGACCTGACCGTCTCTTGGCAAGATGCCCGGCCCGAGGATCTGCGGGGCGAGGTGGAGCGCTGGTGGTTCGGCGGCTGTGGCAACCCAGCGGGAGATCAGTATTTTGCCTGCCTCCCGGGCCTCTGGCTCACGCAGAAGGCGTTCGAGAAGCTCGGTCCAGAGCAGCTCAAGAACGGGGAGAGCTGGTCGCCCGCCCTCGTTAAGGATTCCAAGGCCAAGGTTGAGTTCCTCTCGAGCCTGTTCCCGACCACCAACGCATCGCTGCTCGGCGCGTTCGTCCCGCTGCTGGACGGCTATTCAATCGGCAAGGGCGATCGTTTCTCAGTGACGCTACCGCCCAACCTGATCGCGAGCCATCGACCCCCGCAGGACCCGGAGCAGCCCCGCTATGGCCAGGCCTTCGAGTTTTTCACGGTCTGTGACGGGGTGCCGGGTATCGCGCCGGAATGGGCGGAGGGTTTTGATCCGGCGAGTCCGATGACCAATGCGCAGAGCGGTCACCCAATCACTTGCTTTGACCGTAAAAACCGCGAAGAAGTGGGAGCAGACAGTCACGTCAGCGGCTACGTCTCGGTCTTCGCGTACGATTCGCTGACCAACAAGAACCCCGTGCTGGACGGATTTCTGTTCGATGGCAAAGCACGCACCGGGTCGGGCCTCTGTGTCAACGAACCCTGTTCCGAGCCGAGCTCGGCAGCCGCCGCCAAGGCCGCCTGTCAGGCCAAAGATGCGATCCACGTGCCTGTCTGCTCGAGCTCGGACTGCCCCCAGCTCAGCTTCGAGCCTCAGGTCGACCAGAAGAAGAACAACGAAGTTGACGTCGCGTCGACCCTGGCTGGGGCCGGGGTCGGCACGGTCTACGAGCAGATGTGGATTCGGTTCTTCGCTGATCGGGGGGACCTCGACAAAGAGGTTCGTCTCCTTCTGGACGGTTCGGGGGAATGGTCCGGTCGTCACTCGGTCAAGTGGACAGTTCCCTCCACTCCGGGGCCGGCCCAGCTTTGGGCGGTCGTCTACGACAATCGCGGTGGCGTGAGCTGGGTTCGAGCCACCGTCTGCGTCGATGCCAAGTAGGCGAGGTCGCCAGCCCTTGGTCCCTGACGAGACTCCCTCGTCGGGGACTCAGTGAAGCGCAGGTGGCGACGGGCCGACCAGTGTCGTTTGCGTCAAGGTTCGTTGCGCTCCTGGCGCAAATCGGCGATCCTCCTGGGCTTGTAGGGCAATTGCGCCCGTGACCCTCGGACCATGCAGCCGTCGAAGAAGCCAGCCCCAATCGCCGAGGGGACACTCATCAACGAGAGGTACGAGATTCGTCAGAGTCTCGGCAAGGGTGGCATGGGCGAGGTCTTTCTCGCCTACGATCGCAGCACCCAGCAGATGGTGGCGCTGAAGGTCGTCCGCGAGGAAGCGCGGATGCCGGGCGACGACGAGGCCCTGCGGCAGGAGCTGCTGCTGGCGCGCAGCGTCAGCCATCCCAACGTCTGTCGCGTTCACGACTTGGCTCCCAGTCCGTGGGGACCGATCCTCGTGATGGAGCACATCGCCGGGCAGACCCTGCACACGCATATTCGCCGCAAAAAATCCCAAGGTGGCTACACTTCGGACGAGTTCCGCAAGGCCGCTAGCGAGGTTTGCGCCGGCCTGGCCGCCATTCACGCCCAGGGTCTCGTCCACGGGGATCTCAAGCCCGGCAACGTGATGCTGACGGCGGATCGCGCCATCATTCTGGACTTCGGTTTTGCTCAGGAGCGCGCTCGCCTAAGCTCGCGCCGCCCCGCGTCGCCGCCGGATGGAGGCACGCCGAATTACATGTCTCCCGAGCGGCTCCGTTACGGGGGAGCCAGTCCCGAGGATGACATCTACGCCCTGGGCCTAACGCTCTGGGAAATGTGGACCTGCAAGGTGCCAGAGCCCGGCTACCGCCCCCGCCATCGGCTGATGCGCGAACAGATCATGTTCGACGTGCCCAGCGGGTTGAGCGGCGATGAAGTCAAGCAGGTGTTCCGTTGCCTCAACGAGAACCACACGCTGCGGCCAGCCGCGCGTCACCTCAGATTTTTCAATCCCACCACTCTGACGACGAGCCAGGCGCAGGTGCCGCGTGAGCGGCTCTCCCCTGGTCCACCTCAGAGTCGGTCGCTCACCGAAGCCTTCGTGCCTGGGGCTCAGGCGCTGCTCGTTACCTACGCAACCAACGCCAATCAAGCTCAGGGCATGTTGTTGCCTCTGGACAAGCCCGCGCTGACCGTCGGTCGCCGCGCGGGACAGGACATCATCCTGCCAGAGGCCACAGTGTCCGGCGCTCATGCGGTGCTGCGCTGGGAGTCGGGGACCTGGGTGGTCGAAGACGTTGGCAGCACCAACGGCTCCTACGCCGAGTACAGTTTCGAGCGGAAAAAGCAGGTTGCCCTGCTCCATGGCGGTGAGGTTCAGCTGGGTGAGTGTCGCCTCAAGCTCATCAGCTTTTCCGCGGGAAGCGTGCAGCATCAGCGTGCCCGCGCCTACCTAGAGCGATTCGACGGCCTCACTGGCTTGCTGCGTCGGGGGCGCTTCCTGGAGGCGCTCGAGGACGAGTGTGATTTTGCTCGTTGGACCGCGGTGCCGATGGGCGTTGCTCGCTATCGCATCCAGGGGCCAGGTCGGAGCGTCGCTGGCCGTCCGACCATCCTCGAAATGCTCGCACTGCGACGCGTGGCGCAGCGCGTTGTCGAGTTGACCGAGATGATGCTGTTTAGCATCGTGCCCTGCACGGCCGGCATGATCGGTCCTTTGAGTTTTGCCGTCGCGATGACGGGCCCGAGTCCGTCCGAGTCGCTTCAGGTGGTCGAGCAGGTCATCGCGCAGGTGCGCGGGCTGCTTCCCGAATCCCTCGAGCTCGTTTCGGTGGTCGTCCACGCTGATTCCGGTCAGTCTGCGCAGTCGCTGCTCGTTGAATGACCGGACTCCCGGTTGCGTCACCTCTCTGCCAGGCTCGATGTCCGAACCCAACCGCCCCTCCTTCCCGTCGGCCCCGAGTGATCCCTCGATGCGTCGTCTCGGTCTGGGGCGCGGCGCCACGAGTGAGCGCCCAGTCCGCGCCAAGCTCGTGGTTGCGCTCGTTTCCGTGCTGGTGCTGCTGATGGTTCCGCTCTATCTATCGCGGCACCTGGCGGTGTCGGAACGCGAGAAGGGGCATGAAGCTGCCTCGGCGGCAGCAAGCGCCGCTGCCGCCCCTTCCGGCTCAGCTCTTCCGTCCTTTGACACCCGACCGGCAGAGCCGGAGCGAGTCAAAGTCGGAGTCGTTCAGCGCGTTCGTTGCGGCACGAGCGCGCGTCGCTCCCAGGCTGGCGACGCCTGTGATCCCCTGGCCTATTTCGAAAAGGCGCTGACCGAAGCGATCCAGTCCTCTGCCGAGTGTGGGCTGCGTTCAGGCAAGGAAGGCACCATCAATCATGTGCTGGAGATCGACTTCGAGAGTCACCGCCTGCACGTGTTTGCGGGAGCGAGTGGGGATTGGCGGGGCGCTGCGGCCAGGCGGGTCTCGACTTGTGTCGAGCGCGCACTCCCAAAGCCAGATTGGGCCACCATCACGCACCGTCAGCGCTACTACGCGCTCGCCGTGATGGCGACCTATTCCGCTGCTCCGCGTCCCAGCCCGGGCGCCAGCGCGGTCGTGATTCCGGGACCGCCTCCAGCGGGTCCTCAGCTGATCGCGGCTCCGCCGGCTGGGTCAGTCACGCCGCGCTGAACAAAAAGCCCTGGCCTTCGGGCGGCATCTGGCGGTGGTGACGTCACCTGACGCGCTCGGTCGATGGAGGTGGCGACTCAGATCGCAGCCTCGCTGTCGATGCTGGCCGTCGAGGCGCCTCGTGGCCTCGCTCAGGTGGGCCCGTTGCTCGAGTCTTCGGGCGGCAGGGGCAACTCGAGGCGCCCCGTGAGTCGCACTTGTTGCAGATGGCTCGTCAGTCGCGCGCGCCTCTCCGAGCGAGGCAGGGCATCGCGCCAGTTGGCGAGTCGTTCGATGCGAGCGGCTGCATCGCTTTCTCGGAGGAGCCGCTCGAGCTCTTCGCGCAAGCGTCGCGCCAGTGCTGGCAGTCGTCCCTCCGTCGAGATCGCCAGCGTCAGGGGTCCGCAGCGTGCCAGCGCCAGGTGAGAGAATGAGCCAAATCCGGCCTGATCAATCGGGCAATAGAGCCGCTTGAGTTCAGCGCACTTCTGACCAAGCGAGGTCGCCAAGGTCTCGTTGCGATCGGCCAGGACGATCAACCAGGCCGCTTCGAGATCCGGTGCGGTGACTCGTCGCCAGTCTGGCGTTGCTCCGCTACTGAGCTCCGCGTCGGCCGTACTGCCTGCCGGGCGCTCCTCACCCGACAGCCACACCACCGAAGCTCCCGCTGCCTCAAGCGCCGCTACTCTTAGCGGGGCCTCCTCGGAAACGCCCACGACGAGGCAGCTTTTTCCAGCGAGCTCGAGTGCGACCGGAAAGCTGCGGCTCATCGCACTTCACTCCAAGGCAATGCGCCGCAAATTCTGAGGCATCGCTGCGGGTAGGCGAGGGTTGGGGCCATGTCTGAGGCGCTCATGGCAACCGTGGCAGGACGGACCTGGTGCGGAACATCACGACCTTTTCAGCCTCGCTGATGCGCTGCATAAATAGTCCGGTGAACGTGCCAAATAAGGCATCACCAGGAGCTGCGGTGGACGTCCCCGTTGGACGACTCACCCAGCGCTTGATCTTCAGAAGCAGGTCTTCGCTCAGCGGATTGACCACGATCTTGGCGTCCAGGTAGAGCGGCACGTTCTGCGGGATTTGGGCGCGTGTCGCGGTCACGAGTTGATTGACCTCGGCGCAGCGTCGCAGCACGCCCTCGGTGGTGGTCGTCCAACCCGGGGGGCGAGCGCCGCCCATGCGAGTGAGCTCGATGCGATAGGCTTCCTCCCAGACATGCCACGTGACGCGACAGCTCTGCGCAGTCGTCGACAGCGGGGTCTCACTGCCCTCACGTCGCAGGGTGGCCGTAAACACGATCGTCGTGGGAAGGCCGCGCGTGAGCTTGCGCTGAATCTCTGCGTCGATCACGTCGCGAAAGCTCATGGAGAGCAGCAGCTGCTGCTGGTCTGGTCCGCTCCAAGTGAGCTGCGCTGTGCGGACCGCGGGGGCGCCATCAGCGCGCGCGACCGACACCGCGAAGAGCCCAAGCGCGCCCAGTGTCGCGGCCTGACGCAGGCCTCGCCGGCGCCACGCGTAGCACCCAAGCAGGCCGCTGACGCGCCTGCGCGGGATGCCTTGGGCCAGTCGCTGGGTGAGCTTGCTCACCGCGAATTGCTCCCCCGAACGGGGATAAAGCCGAGCACGTTTGAAATCGCGAAGACAAATCCTCCGGCACTCGTGTCCATCCGAAAGCCGAGGTTCGCGGTGAGATCGACGGGAATGAGTGATAGCCCCGACTCGTCTGCCGCGGGGTGGGCGAGATCGCGCCGCTGGGCGACGCCGTAAATCCCCGCGCGTCCGAAGAAATCGATGCCGAAGATGCTGCGCGAACCGCGGAACACCGGGATGCGGTACTCAGCCGCGATTTCCCCGGCATAGTGTCCGTAACGGACGTTCTCGATGGCCGTGCCGAGCAGGTTCGGCGGCGGGCGGCGATCGAAATTCAAGTCGAGGATTCTCGCCGGCAGAAAGTCGCTGAAGTCCCCGACGTAGTACTGCTCGAAGAACGGGACAAAACCTGTCATCGCGCCGGCAAAAGCCTGCAGTCGGAAGGCGTGATTCGACGAATTCACGCGCCACCAATGCGATGCAGTCACTTCGAAGCGGTGGTAATCGTAGTCACTCCCAAGCGGCACGAGCGCGACCTCGCCGCGGGTCGTGACGAACCAGCCGCTCGTGGGGAGAAACGGGTGATCACGCGTGTCCAGCTGGAAATTGGCGCGCAGCGACGACAACACGCTGCGGCCGCGCACGATGTCAAAGTCGATGGGCTCGCGAACGCCACCGCGGACCTGGGACGCCATCAGAGGCGGATCCGCACTGATGGTCTCGAGCCGGTAGTGGAACCAGAGCTGGGAGTTCATTCCCAGCTCTCGGCCAAAACCAAGCGACCCACCAAAGCGACTGTACGGCACGACCGCGTAGTCGGTTGGTTCGCGGTCGCCCCGGGCCGACCAAAGCACGTCTTTCGTGCCGAAAAAGTCCTGAGCCTTGTTACGGAGCAGGGTACCGGCGACCATCCAGGGCGAGCCCAGGAAGGCCGGATCGAGAAAGCGCAGTCGCAGGGCGCTCTGGTTCTGCGCGATGCCGAGCGCTGCTCCGAGCGTGATGCCTGTGCCGGCCAGATTGGTCTCAGCGACGTCGAGCCCGCCATAGGCGGTCAGTGGACGCGCGGCACCGTTGCTGCCAGCGTCAGCGGACAGGCCCATCCACACGCCGCTCAGTACGATCGTGTTGCGTTCGACCAGGTCGACGACCAGTACGACCTGCCCCGGCCGTTGTCCCTTGCGGAGCGAGAACTGCACGTCCCGAAAAAACCCTGTCCCGAGCAGGCGATAGCGCGCCAGTTCGAGCGCGGGATCATCGACGTTGATGACGTCGTTCGGGTGAAACGGCAGATAGCGCAGGATCACGCGATCACGCGTCCGCGCATTGCCGTTGAGTTCGATACGCTCAATCGTGTAGCGAAGCGGGGAGCCGTCGCGCGCGAGTTCGTCTGGTCCCGCGTTACTTGCCTCGCCCGATTTCGGCTCGCTGACCGCGGCGGCATCCGGACTGCTTGGCTGCTCCTCCGAGGGAGTCTGACCCTGGGCCGGGGCGACAAGCAGGAGCCCTGCTTGTACCAGGCCGCAGGACAGCAGGCACCTCATGGTCGGAGTGACGCGCCGGCGGTCAGACTGATTCACGCGCAGCTCCCTCTTTCTTCCCAAGGACGGGCCCACGGTAGCACGGGGTGGACAGGCGACGGCCAAAGTCGCTCAGTCCGGGGTGGGTAGCCGCTCAAACTTGGCACAGAGGTCACGTAGTCTGGCACCCGTAGCCTCACTCATTTCGCCCGGGAAAAGCCGGAAGACCCAGTTGTTTTCCACGGTTCCGGGGGTGTTCATGCGCGAGTCGCTCCCAAGCCCGAGCAGATCCTGGGCTGGGATGATGGCCGTGTTGGCGACCGACATCAGGGCGGCTCGAGCCATATCCCAGTGCAGCTCAGTCCCGTCACTGGCCAGGTAGGCTTTGGCGCGCTCTCGCGTGGCGAGCTGAGCAGCGCGAGCACTGGGGTCGTCGGGCAGCGGCGCCCAAAGCCAGCCCATCGTCGTATCGTTGTCATGGGTCCCGGTATAGACCGCAGTGTCGCGGTCATAGCGGTGCGGCAGGTAGTCGCTGCCCTTGGCGTCATCAAACGCAAACTGCAGGATACGCATCCCCGGCAGTCCTGCTCCCTCACGCAGCGCGTGAATCTCGGCGGTCACGACTCCGAGGTCTTCGGCCAAGAACGGCAACCCGCCGAACTCAGCCGTGAGCGCTGCGAAGAAGGCCTCGCCCGGCACTGGCATGTAACGTCCAGTCTCCGCCGTCAGGGCGTCTCCCGGCACTTCCCAGTAATGTCGAAACCCGATGAAATGGTCGAGCCTTACCGTGTCGAAGCGTCGCAGGGTGATTCGGAAGCGGCGCTTCCACCAGGCAAATCCGGTCGTCTTGAGGTAGCTCCAGCGGTACAGCGGATTGCCCCAGAGTTGACCGGTTGCCGAGAAATAGTCGGGCGGCACCCCGGCCACGACCTTGCGTTTGCCCTGTCGATCCAGGTGGAACACTTGCCGATTGGCCCAGACATCGGCACTGTCGTGCGCGACGTAGATCGGCACATCGCCCATCAGCGTGAGGCCGAGCCCACGGCAATGCTCGAGCAGCGCCGTCCACTGACGATCAAGCTCGAACTGAATGAACTTGTGAAGATGGATAGCGTCGGCGAGCTCTCGCTCCGCCTTGGCTATTGCGCCTGGTTTGCGGTCGCGCAGCCCGGGCTCGAACTCCACCCACGGGCGTCCACCCTGCTGTTCTTTGAGTGCGAAAAACAGGGCGTGCGCGTCGAGCCAGTCACTCTCGCGTTCGACAAAGCTCTCGAAAGCCTCGCGAATGGCCGTTGGGGCAGTCGCAAGCCGGCTGCACGCCAACTCAAGCAGTCGCCGCTTGAGCGTCTCGGCGGACTGCATATCCGCGCGACGAATTGAGGGTAGGGGCGCTTCAGTTGCGAATTCGTGGCGAGCGAGCAGCCCCGTGTCCGCCAGCGCGTCGAGACTCAGGAGCAGCGGGCTGATCGCGCAGGCCGAGGGACTGTCGTAGGGCGAGTAGCCCGCGCCCTGCGGACAAATCGGCAGCATTTGCCAGTAGGTCTGGCCGGCGCGCGCAAGAAACTCCGCGAACTCATGGGCGGCAGGTCCAAGATCCCCGATGCCGTGACCGCCCGGTAGAGAGGTCGGGTGCAGCAGCACCCCCGAGCGACGACGAGCAAAGGGCGAGGGTCGCGGGGACGGAGTCTTGGGAGTCTTGCGACGTTCGGGAGCTGACATGATCCTACCTGGACCCGCATATCGCGGATTGGGGGCCTTCCGCCAGCCCGAACGAGATATTTGCGGCAAATTACAGTGCTAGCAGCGCCAGCCGGCTCGCACCGGGCCCACCCGCGCAGCCGTCGCCACGGGCCCCAGCCAAAAACAAATGGAGTTTTTGTCGGCGTGGAAGCGTCGCTCAGCGGTCGGTGCTGCCGTCTGAGGACGGAGCGTCGGGCGGCACTGGCGCTGAGGCTTCGGGGGCGTCCGCCGGAGGAGGTGGCGGCAGCAGCAACGAAGCCACGACGCCAGCGCCAAGCAGCAAGGTGATGACTCCGAGGCTGGCCACGTCCGGGATCTGGTACCAGTCATGCAACAGCATTTTGGCGCCGATGAAGGCCAGGACAGCTGAGAGCGCCAGATCCAACTTGTGAAACCGTTCCATCACGCCCGAGAGCATGAAGAACAGGGCTCGCAGTCCGAGTACGGCAAGGACGTTGGAGGTGTAGACGACGTAGAGATCGTCCGAGATGGCGAGCACGGCGGGCACTGAGTCCACGGCGAACATCACGTCGCTCATTTCGACCACCAGAAGGACGAGCAGCAGCGGCGTCGCAAATCTCACGCCCTCGCGAGTGACGAAGAAGTGCTCACCGTCAAAATCCTTGGTCGTTCGCAGCACGCGGCGTGCGAAGCGCAGCACGGCACTGGCGCCTGGGTCCACTGAGTCAGCGCTGGTGAAGGCCAGCTTGATGCCGGAGTAGACCAGAAACGCGCCAAACACGAAGGCGGCGTAGTGAAAGTGCTTGAGGAGCTCAGTCCCGGCGACAATGAACAGGGCGCGCAGCACGACGGCCCCAAATACGCCCCAGAACAGCACCCGTTGTTGCTGACCCGGCAGCACTTTGAAGTAGCGAAAGATCACCAGGAAGACAAACAGGTTGTCGACCGACAGCGATTTCTCAACCAGGTACGCCGTGAGGTACTCGATCGCTGGCGAGACGCCGCGGTAGGCGTACATCCAGCCGGTAAAGCCCACTCCCACGGTTAGCCACAGCAGGCTGCGCACCAGGGCGTCGCGAAACGGGATCTGGTCGCGCGTGTTCCGGGTGAGCCAGCGATCGGCTCCCATCGTCACCAAAATGACTGTCGCGAACACACACCAACCGAGCCAGCTCGGGAACGCAGGCATAGCTTGCGCTCGTAACATGCCCAGCCGACCGGCGCACGGGGCGCGGACTCGCTCGAGTCCGGCCCCGCACCTCGGGCTTTAGCGATTGGGTGCCAGGACCCCGTCGAAGGGGACGAGCCTCGCGATCTGACTGAGTCGGATCACTCCGAGCAGGCTCCGACTGCGTGATAGCTCGAACGGCACTCGCTCGGTTTTTCGCGCAAGACTGAGCGTGAGCTCCCCATGCACCGCGCCATCGCCTTCGAGGCGACTGACCTCGAGCAGGTAGTCCCCGGGTGGCGCGCCGCGCAGGGCGAGTCCCTCCTCGCTGTGGCTGGTTGGACTTGTGGCCGTGATGACCTCGCGGGTGGGAGCTCCGAGCCAGGAGACGCGTCGACCCTCGGGGGTGAACAGCGCGAGATCGACGTCGGCATCGCCTGTCCAGCGCGCTTGCACCCGAAGGTCGCCGGACAGGGCGGTGTTGGCGCTCGGTAGCGCGAGCAGTCGCTCGACTTCGGGCAGGAGACTGCTCGCGATCGCTGCGCGAAGGTCGCTCGCGAGCTCGGGATCCTCGCTGTCGCGAGTGCAGCGCAGAGCGGCCGCGGTCAGATCGGCCCGCCCCGGGTGTGCTTCGGCCAGGGCAACGCGATGGGGGCAAGCGCGCTGCGGCTCTCCCGCCCAGTCCCACAGGCGAGCGAGTCGCAGTTGGGACTGAATGTCGTCTGGGCGCAGGTCGACCACCCCGCCGAGCCGGCGAATCGCCCGAGCTCGTTGGCCCTGGCGCGCGTCGAGATCGGCGGCGGTCGTCAACGCGTCGGCGTCCAGGGGGGCGCGTTCGAGCCAGCGATTGAGCAAGTCCTCTGCCCGCGGCACGTCTCCACGCAGCATCGCGAGTCGCAGCAGCTCGGCGAGGTACGACCGCTTGTCTGGGAGCGACAAGTAGTCACGCTCGGCTCGCTCGTAGGCGGCTCGTGACGCGGTCAACTTCGGTTCAATTGGCAGAAAAGTACCTTGGCGCTCCCAGAGCCGACGCATTGGGACAAAGCGCTGACGTGTTTGGCCAAGAGGGAGCTTGTTCGGCGGCGGAGGTGGCGGAGGCGTCGCAAAGCGGTCGTCGTCCACACGAAGCGGCGCGCTTTGGGCGCTTGAGGGCTTTGGAGCCGAGTCCGTCGGCGACCGCTCGAGGGACTCCCTCTCTCGGTCCGCCATCGCGCGTTTGGCGCGCATCGGTGAGGCGGCACCAGCGGCAGCTTCGCTCCGCGCGACCGCCGGGGCTGCCATGCTCGCCTTGGCTGAGGGGCCGCCACCACCAAGCGGCCCAGATGCCGCGGTCGAACGCGCCTCAGAGGGGGCCGCCTCAGACTCTTCGTCGAGACTCTCGGTGACACTAGCGTCAGCCACCTCTTCACCCGTGAAGGCGGGTGCGGCCGTGCGGCGCTCGAGTCCGAACGCGCGGAACATGGCCTCGCTCTCGAGGACGAGCAGCGACGTGAAGCGGCTCGCGATCGAGGACTCGCGCGACAGCCGCACCGCCTCCTGACGGGCCTCGGCGTCGCCTCGACGTTCGAGATCCGAGATGCGAGCGGCCGCATAGGTGCGGGCCACGAAACCGAGCGCGGGATCGCCTCGCTGCGCAAGTTTGACCGGATATCGGCGCTCGAACGGCGAGCCGTCGAGCGAGCCGCGCAGGATCGCCACTCCGTCAACCTCGGGCCGCGTCTGGCGCGCCGCGACCAGGAGCTCGTCCCCGCTACCGAGCGACGAAAGGACCTCTGGGGCCGCGTCCACGAGCCCGTCAGGCAGCTGCAAACTGACGTTTTCGAGCGAGGCCTGGTTCAGGCCATCGACGATCTTTCGCGCCACGCTCTCGGCGTCCATCCCGGGTAGCCACGTGACAACCTGGCCCGAGGTCGAGCGCGCCATGGCTGAAAGCATGGCTGCGTCCGACTCGGTTCCGATCCCGACGGCGGTGAGACGAAGCCTCTTTCCGCCAACCGAGCGACGAAGGGCGCGTTCCAGGGTGCCCGGGCGGACTGGGCCCGTCGTGGGGATGGCGTCGCCAATATAGACGATGTGATGTCTGCGCGAGGATTCCTCGCGTTCCACCAGTTTCGCGGCTGAGCGGATGGCGTGATGCAGATCGGAGCTACCGTCGGCCGTGAGGCTCGCGAATGCGGTGGTGAGCTCGTCGCCGACCTGTCCGGCAGTCCCAACGGCGAGCGTCTGGCAGCTTGAGTCGCAGGCCAGCGCTCGAAGCTTGGTTTCGGGGTCAAGGTTGCTCACGAGCTCGCGCACGAGATTTTCCGCGCGGCGAAGCGGGACTCCGAACATTGAGCGACTGATGTCGACCACCAACACCAGGTCCTGGCTCCCGCCAGTCTTGAGCTGCGGGAGTTTCGGGCGCAGCGCGAGCATGGCGACGCTGTCATTCGACCTGCCCTGGCCCGCGCCGCTTGCGGGGGACTCAGCGCTCCTGGCGGCCAGGACCGGTGCAGCGGTTCGTCGCTGAGACCAGGCCGCGAGCTCGCCTCGGTCGTCGACGGCTCGCCACGCCAGTTCGAGATCCCCGTGCGGAACCATGGCCGCACCGCTGAGCTCGAGCCGGGTCACCTCGTCCCGCTGCGACTCGTGCAGGGGGTAGCCAAAGATCCGAAGCGCCGAGGCGTGACCGCGGAACTCAGCATTAAAGCTCGTTGCCACGGTCGATTCACCGCCGCTCTCGACTTGCGGCAGCGGCACGCTGAGTCGACGTTCGCCATTCACGTAGCGAGCTCGCTCGGTGTAGCTCAGTGACACGCGCCGTGAACCGCGCTTTGGAATGGGGAATACCCGCAGCTCGAAGCGTCCACCGCGCTGCCACTCGAGCAGGGCGGGATCGCGCCAGGGACCCGGCACCCAGATGATTTCCTCCTTCGGGGGCGGGGCTGTCTTGGGGGCGGCGTGTTCAATGGCTCCGCGCCAAATCGCGGCGGCCTGGTCGCGTTCGACGAACGCTCCCTCTTGCATTTGACCGTCCACATCCAGCGACAGTCCTTCGAGCTGAGCGCCCGGGGGCAGAGGGAGACGCAGGATGCCCTCCAATACCTCATCGGTTTGGTTGACGAAGGTCTCGTCAATCACCGTGCGTGTCTCGGCTCCGGCCACGCGCAGTGAGATGGCGTGGCTGGCGAGTCGCACGGCCTCAGGGCGTTCTTCGCGGGTTCCAGGGCGGCGCGCCATCAGCTGCCCGAAGCCCCGTGCTCGCTCGGTCTCGTCAATGACCTTGGGTCGCGGGCGGCTCCAGCGCAGTCGATCGGCGGTGGCCCCAAGCGTCCCGATCACCGCCGGTTCTCCCGGGGCTTGTCGCAATTCTTCACCCGCCCTCAGCTGCCGAGCCAGGTCCCCTTTCAGCTCGGCTCGACCCGCCAGAATCGAGGCGGAAAAGCCTCCCGGACTCTGCTCGACCAGAACCCTGCCTTCCTCGATCTGCAGCGTGGCATTAGCGGTCACCAACTGTTGGGCGCGGGCGCCGCGCTGCACCTCAAGCAGCATTCGACCGCGCTCGAGGTGAAGGCCTGGCCGCCCCTCTCGGCCATAGGAGAGTTGCGATGACCCGTCGAGCAGCGCGCGGGCGTGCGAAGATATCTTGAGTTGAACTCGTCCGCGCTCTCCAACCTCAAGCCGCTGATCGGGGTAGAGCGTGGCGCCGGGCGTCACGGCGCGACAGTCGCCGCGCGCTTCGCAGAGCTTGGCCCGAAAGCTGCTCTGCGGATCTCCGGGTAGCAGCTCCACGCTCGCCGGCTCGATTGACCCCGTGGGTTCCGGGTGAGAGCTTCGCGCGGCCAGCTGAGGCCACCAGGGCACGGTTGCCAGTAGCCCAACCCCAACCAGTCCGAGTCGAACCCGGGGACTGCTCGGCCAGCACTGAACTAGGAGTGATTTGAGGCGGTGAGGGGAGGGCATCGGGGCTCCAAGGGGCGTAGGGGTTCGCGGATCGCAGCGGAACAACGTCCAGAGGGGCTCCAGCTTTCACCTGCGGCTGACGATTCGACCAGCAGGCTCGGCCAGCGCTCCGGATTCCCTCATGGCGCGCTTGGGCGCTAGGCTGAGGGTATCGTGTCGCTCCTCCGTTGGAAATCGCGGATGAACTGGTGGCTCGGAAGAGCGGGGCTCCCGGTTTGGTATGCGCCCGAATACCGGCTGCCGGTGACCTCTCTCGAGACCTCGTCAGGATTTGACTCGCGACGCGCCGAACGCATCGTGGCGCACCTGCTCGACCAGGGCATTTTGCACCGCTCGAACCTTCGCTCGCCAGAACGGCTGAGTTACGCCGACCTCGGCCTGGTTCACGGTCAGGCGTACCTCGCGAGTTTGACCGAACCCACAGTGCTCTCGCGGATCTTTGGCTGCAGAGTGGATGAGCTGCCGGTTGACGAGGTGCTTACGAGCGTGAGGATGGCCGCTGGCGCCACGCTGGCTGCGGCGCGCGAAGCCCTGCGCCGTCGTGGACCAACCTTCAACCTGCTCGGCGGGTTTCATCACGCTGCGCCGAACCACGGGCGCGGATTCTCCGCCGTCAATGACGTTGCGGTGGCCATCGCCGTGCTGCGTAGCGAAGGATTTGACGGACCGATCGCGATCCTCGATCTAGACGCCCATGCCCCCGACGGGCTTGCCGAGTGCCTGGAAAATCAAGCAGGCGTGTGGCTCGGCTCGCTGTCCCTGTCTGGCTGGGAGGTGCCTGTTGGCGTCGATGAGACGCGCCTTGCCACCGGAATCGAAGATGTTTCGTACCTCTTGGCGTTGCGACGTCTGCTGAGTCGCGCTCCGCATGCGGCACTCACGTTCATCATTGCCGGCGTCGACACCTTGGAGCGCGATCCGCTTGGAGGCGCCTGCGTGACGCTCGAGGGACTCCGCCAACGCGACGAGCTCGTGGTGCAATGGCTCGCAGCGCGCCCGAGCACATGGTTGGCTGCGGGCGGCTACACCAAGGACAGCTGGCGAGCGATCACCGGTAGCATCCTGGCTCTGCTGGGGATCGAGCAGCGCGTGACCGAGGCCCGCGCCGATTGGCTTGCGCGCTACCTGGGGCAGCTTGGTAGCTCGATGACCGTGGATGAGCTCTCCGGCGAGGCCAGCAGCTTCGGCGATGACCTGCTCGCGGATCTCCTTCCCTCACGGCGTCGGCACTCGCGCGTCCTTGGCTACTACACGCGCGAAGGACTCGAGTTTGCGCTGCATCGCTATGGGATCCTCGAGCATCTGCGTCGTCTTGGCTATTGCCGATTTCGCGTCGACACCAGTCACGGCATCGACGGCGACACCATTCGCCTGTACGCGCATTGTCTCGGAGATGAACACCTGCTCGCCGAGACCCGGCTCGAAGAACGTGAGCTGGCGGGTCGCTCGGTGCTGTACGTCCATTGGTTGGAGTTGCGTCATCCCCGCGCGCGGTCGCTCGGAAATCTTCCCGGGCAGTCCATGGCTGGTTTGGGCGTCGTGCGGGAAGTCGGGGAGCTCTACGCCTTGGCGGCGAGGCGCCTCGGGCTGCAGGGATTTGCGTTTGCGCCCGCCTTTTATCACACCGCGTTTCTCGCCAAAGAGCGGCTCTGCTTTGCCGATCCCGAGCGTCACGGCAGATTCCTCGCCTTGCTCAGCTGTCTGGCGGACTTGCCGCTAGAGCGAGCGTCCAAGGCGGTTCACTCAGGGGAGGTACTGCTCGACGGTCGGCCGTACCAATGGGAGGCCAGTCCGATGGTGCTCTGGCTAGAGTCCGATTCGAACCAGCTCGAGGTGATCGAAATCGAACGCAGTCGCTGCCACTTCGCGCGACGCGCGGCCCCCTTCCCCAGCTAAAAACCGGCTAATCGGACTTGCGCGGTGGGTCATTCGCTCGCAAAGTTCCGACCCCTGTGCCCCCCCAAGCTTCCTCCTTCACGACGCGACACGCTGTTCGGGTTCGCTTTGCCGACACCGATCTGATGGGTATCGTGCACCATGCTGCTTACCTGACCTATTTCGAGGCAGGTCGTGTGGAGTACATGCGACGACGGTCGGTCCTCTATTCCGAATGGGTCCGGCAAGGCGTGCATCTACCCGTGGTAGAGGTCAAGCTCCGCTACCGTCGGCCCTCGCGATTCGACGAGATTTTGCTGGTGGATTCGACGATCGGTAGGCTGACCGCTTATTCGGCGCGCTTTGACTTTCGCATCTGGCGTGCGGAGGCCGGGACTGAAGTGCTCGTCGTGGAGGGCTACACCCTGCTCGGCTGCATCGACGACAAGGGCGCGCTGCAGCGCATTCCTGAGGACATGGCACGGTACTTCACCTGTCCCGAGACAGCCTCGCGTCCGGTCGATCAGGTGTAACTTCCGGGGCCTGGCGTCGAGCGCCGGACCTCCGGGCCGGCGCTCAGAGCCCCCCAAGCTGTGTCTTGTTCAAGAAATTACGCTTTTCCTGGCGTGCTCTGCACGCGACCGTTGAACCCAGCGCCAGCATCACGTAGGGTCCTGGGCTGATGCCTCAACGGTGTTCCCGATGACCTCGACCGACCCTCACTCCGGTTCGCCTGCTCCCGCTGGCTCCGCAGCGGTGTCGGCGGTTCCAGTCGCGGGGCCTTCCGCTCTACCCGTGATGCCATCGTCGCAGACGGGCGGTGTACCGCTCTGGCTCGCGATCACCACGACGATTGGCAGTTTGGTCTTGGGACTGTCGGCGAGTTGGTTCGTGATGGGGCGTTCGGCTCCCCCGCCGCGCTCCCATGTGGCGCCGGTCACGTCGGTGGCAAAGCCTCCGCCGACGCTGCTCGAATCCGCAGCCCAGGGTGAACACCGCGCCATGGCGCAGATCGCGGCCATTGCGCTACCCGAGCGCTCGTTGGCTCAGACGCTGGCACTGGCGCGGGGCAAGAGCGTCGAAAAGCACCTCGCTCTTGATTACCTGCGCGGCAAGGTATCGCAGCCTGAGGGCCGTCACGACCTGGCGCTGCTTCGACGGTTGCTCGCGTTTGCTTCCGACGGAGACACCGCTACTGACGCGCTTGGCGTGACGGCGCAGCTTGATGGCTCCGAGGGGCCCGATCTGCTCTACGAGCTCACCCGCGCCAAAGGCATTCCAGCTGACGTTGCGCAGCTTGCCGGACAATTGCTGGTTCATCGTGAGGTGAGGGGCAAGGCCTCGCCGGCGCTGGCGCTCCTGCTCGATCTGCGCGACGCTCAGAGCTGCGAGCAGCGACGTGACTTGCTCGAGAAGGCCATCGACGCCGCGGACAAGCGTCTGCTGCCTCTCGTCATGGGTTTCATCTCCAAGACGGGCTGCGGCGACAAGCACCTGGAGGACTGCCACCCCTGTCTGCGTGAGGCCAATGCCAAGGTGCTTCGCGGGGTGCTCGCCAAGGTCCCATACCGCAAAGCTCCCACGTACTAGCGCCGTTCGCGTGTCAGCGCGCTCAAGTGCGCGGCGTTGCACCTCAGCGCGAGTCAGTCACGCGAGTCTCGACGAAGCGCTTGAGTGCCTGATTCATCAACGCCAGCCCTCGCGCCATCTCCAGCACTCGCGCGCTTGAGCGACGCAGCAGCAGACCTGAAAAATTCTCACCCGTCGTCAGGTGGCAATTCCCATTGGGCTGCTGTCGCAGGGCGAAGAACTGGACGCTCTGGAGGAGAAAGCTCGCTCCAAATGAGCCCTGCCAAGCCAGTCGCTGTCCATCGACGCGCTCGGTGACACGACGGTGAACTGTGAGCTCGGTACCACTCGGGAGCGAGAGGGTGACTTTCACACGCCGGCCAACACAAAACTCTCCCTCTGCGGCGACCAGGAATGGATTCCAGAGCGGGAAGCGCGATAGGTCACAGAGCACCGAGGACACCAGCTCCGCACTGGCAGCGATCTCGAGCTCCGACCGCAGTTCCAGCCGTTGTCCGGAAGGTGGGGTTGCCATCGTCGGGCCTTCTAGCACCCGCAACCGCAACAGATGACTCGGGTTTTCGCGCCGAGCCAACGGCGTTCCAAGGAGGGTCAAGCGCTGAGCAAATTGGAACACCTGGCCGGCGAGCAGTGGGACGCGAACGCGTCGGCCGGCGGGTCCAATTGCGGTAAGGTTTCCGCTATGCCCGTATCATCACGATAGAATTGCGTATAACGGGGCGGTGTAAAGGTGAAGCCCTCCGCGATTCGGCCCGGAACCGGTCAATCGCACTGAAAAATGCTCTCAATTCTCTTTCGCCAACGCGCGTTGCCTGGTAATGGATAGCCGCCGGCTACCCCGGGGACGGGGGAAGGCCGCTCTCATCAACCACGTTCGCACGCCGAACCAGGGATAATCCGATGCGTAGACTCAGAGCCCCTTATTTCCTGTTTGGACTTCTGGTGTCCGCGCCTGCCTTCGCGCAGGACGTGCAGCCCGAAGAAGTGAAGCTCGATGACCAGGCAGCTCCCGCAGCTGCTCCCGCCGCTCCCGCTGCAGCCACTCCGGCTCCTGCGGCTGCCCCTGCAGCAGGCGCGACTGCGCAAGCCGGTGTTTCCCTGGGTGCCAACGGCGCAAAGGCTGATGCGGCTGCCAAGGCTGACGGCAAAACGGCCGAAGGCGAAGAGGAAGCTGAAGGTGAGCGCGGCGTCGGTTCTTACGGCGGCCCCGTGACGAACGATAGCGACTCCTGGAAGTTCGGCTTCAACGGCTACTTCCGCGCTCCGATGCGCATCGGTCTTGGCAAGCGGGATCTCCCGGCTTCCGGCCAGAGCTCGACCACCTACCACGCGCCGCTGGTTCCCGATGACCAGTACCTGTCGTGGCAGCACACCAAGCATTCCAACCGCGACTGGGCGGAGTTGTTCTTCAGCTACGGCAACAGCTGGGCCAAGGGCATCGTCGCAATCCAGGGCTTCAATTTCACGGACGCTTCCTCCGCGCTGCCCGGAACGCAGTTTGGCGTCTCGCAGGGCTGGCTCGAGATCACTCCCGAGCTCCCCGTTGAGAACATGCGCCTCACGGTCAAGGCGGGTAGCTTCTGGAACCGCTACGGCCAGATGGGTCGTTACGACGCTGGTGAGTACGACACGTTCATCTTTGGTCGGACGCACGCCATGGGCGAGAACGTTCGCTTGGAGTTGGACCTCGAAGGTCAGCCGATGACCATCGGGATCGAGCACGGCATTGGCACCAAGCGCCCCGATCCGAGCGTCTACAACAGCGCACGCTTCACGATGCTGCATCACATGCACGCGGACATGACCTGGGACAAGAGCATCCAGGTTGGCGTGCACGCCCTGTTCAGCTGGGCCTCGGAAGAGGCTCGGTTCACGGGTCCGCAGCCGGCTTGGGTTGCCCCCAACGCGCGGCACCAAGGCTACCAGACCCGCACGCAGCCGGACGGCTCAATGCGCGTGTTCGGCGCCGATGCCCGCTTCGACATGCCCGATCTGTTCGGCTACCTCTACCTCGGTGGTTCGTACATTCAGGCTAAGGATGCGGTCACGGTGGCTCCCGCCATTGAGGTCATCCACAGCTTCGGCGGTGGTGAGTACAACATGGGCGTCACGGGCAACTACCTCGACAGTCAACTCTGTCAGTGGGGCCTTGGCAAGTGCAGCAACGGCAACGGCGGCATCATGACCTTCGCCGGTCAGTACGAGATGAAGCTGAGCGACATGATGGGCGGCAGCCCCTTTGGCGAAGGGCAGGACCTCACGGTCAAGCTCTACGGCATGTACAACAGGATCAAGAGCGATGATCCGATCGCTGATGCCACCACTAAGATGAAGTTTGGTACCGACGCCATCTTTAACATCTTCCCGGTGCTCGCTGGCGCGATTCGGTTCGACTACCTTGCCCCCAATTCGCGGGTCAAGGAGCAGAACTTCATGATCCTGTCACCCCGCCTGATCTTCCGTTCGGCGTTCGTGACGCATGAGCAGATCTCACTCCAGTACTCGCGCTACTTGTACACGCAGCGTGAGTGCGTCAACGGAACTCCGGCTGACGTTCAGGGCGCGCGTCCCGAGGGTGCAGGAATTCCCACGATTCCTGGCGCGCCGGGCGGTCTGTTCAACGTGGCGCCCGTTGCGGCCGAGCAGCTCTGCGTGCAGCCCTCGCCCTCGGCGGTTACCCCGGACGGCTGGGGTGCCAACGTCGAGAACGGTGGCCTGCGCGAGCGCGGTCAGCCGGTCACGAGCGCGCATCTGCGCCCCGACGTGAACGTGGTCTCGATCGAAGCCAGCATGTGGTGGTGAGTCTCGGCTAGTCCGAGGCTCTGATGAAAAGGCCAAGGCACCTCGCCTTGGCCTTTTTCTTTTTTGTCTAGCTCACGTGCGTCCGAAAGTGGTCGGAGCCCCCGGCGCGCCAAGGCGTAGCGCGTGAGTCACGAGACACTGCGGTTGGGAAGCCGCGCATGGCGAGCAGCGTGAGTCGCGGCCACGGATGATGTTCCTCTCAGGCCCGACCGGAATGCGTGCTCGATGGACCCTGCGCGTTGCACAGTGCAGAACGACATTTCTACTCATGTCGCAGCATGAACCGCACTGACGGTGCCGTGCGTACCGGTGACCGGCAAAGAAATACAATCGATTGGCTATGCCCTGGAAACCTGCCAAAATGCAGGCCAAGAAACGATTCCCGTTTCGGCGCCTCAGGAGCTTGCAATCATGTTCGGTCGCACTTCAGGATTGATTGGGTTGGCGTCGCTTGGGCTGATGCTCGGCTGTGATCCAGGTAGCAGTCCTGATGCACCGCAACCCTACGTCAATTCGACCCTGCCTCAGGGTTGCGCTACCGGGGAGCTCCTTTCCCCGACCGGTTGCGTTGCACCCAAACCAGTGCGGGTCAACAGTGTCGGGTACCTGCCGGAGCGCATGAAGCTGGCAACGCTCCGTGCCTCGAAGGCCAAGACCTTTGACCTCTTGGACGCCAAGACGCGAAAGTCGGTGCTGAGCGGAAAACTGACGGCATCCGCGCTGGATCCGGACACCGGTGAGTCGTTGCAGCGCGCCGACTTTAGCAGTTTCAAGACTCCGGGTCGGTACCTCGTGTCCGTCGCTGGTGTTGGCGAATCTGCCGAGTTTGCCATCGGCGGCGCGGTCTACGCGGAAGTGGCGCGGCTGGCCATGTTGGGCTTTTACGGTCAGCGCTGCGGCAGCGCGGTGGAGCTCACGTTAGGCAGCGCGAAATACGCGCACGCAGCTTGCCACCTCGCAGACGCCAGCACCGAGCTGCTCGCCGGGGCGGATGGTAAGAGCAAGCACAGCGGAGTTGGCGGTTGGCACGACGCAGGCGACTACGGCAAGTACACCGCAAACGCGGCCTTCTCCCTGGCGTTCCTGTTGCGGGCCTGGGAAGAGTCATCGGCGGCGCTCGGCGGCATAAAACACATCCCAGGGGGTGCGGGTAAGCTGCCCGATTGGCTCGCTGAAGCCAAGGTGCAGCTGGACCAGCTCTTTACGATGCAGCTCACTGATGGAAGCGTCAGTCATCAAATCGGGGTGGAGGTATTCCCCGCCGGAGACGTGACCCCAACTTCCGATGGGGACACGCGGCGATTTGCCCCGCCAAGCACCGTGGCGACAGCTGATTTCGTTGCGATCATGGCGATGGCCTCGCGCGTGTATAAGCCGCTCGACGCGGCCTACGCTGGCAAGTGCCTCAAGGCAGCCGAAGTGGCGCAGGCCTTTCTCGATGGTGCCGCCGCTCCTCTGCGGCCTAAGCTCGATCACCTCGGTCGCACCGATGCGAGCGGCAAGGTGCTCTGCAGTTCCTGTTGGTTCACTCACGACGCGTACTTCTCCGAGACCCAGGATGATGAGCTCTGGGCAGCGGTCGAACTCTGGCGCGCCAACCACGATCCGAAGCTGTTGACCCGCATTGAATCGAGCCTTCCAAGCAGCGTGTCAGTCAACTTTGACTGGGCACAGGTCGGAGATCTGGCCTTGCTCGAGTACCTGTCCGCGTCGGACCCCAGTCGGTCCCCAGCTGCCGTCACCGCAGCGAGCGACGCATTGGTGGCGAGCGCCACGACGATCGTCAATAACACCAAGGCGAGCGCCTACGGGCGCGGCATTGGGGCGATGTACTACTGGGGCTCAAATGGGGTTTTGCTGCGCACCGTCATGATTCTACGCGCGGCGAACGCGGTCCGTCCCACTCCGGATTTCGTGGCAGCCGAGTCTCAGCAGCTCGACTACGTGCTCGGACACAATGCGTTCGGTCGTTCGATGGTGACGGGTCTGGGCTTCCTTCCTCCAATGAATCCGCACCATCGTCCCTCGAGCGGGGATTCGATACCCGCACCTTGGCCAGGGCTGTTGATCGGTGGCCCCAACGGGCAGGACTCGTCCGTTTCGGCGAGCACTCCTGGACTCGCCTGGAGCGACACCGTGGGCGACTTTCGCTCCAACGAGGTCGCCATCAACTGGAATGCCGCGCTCGCCTACGCGGCGGCGGGTCTCTTGCCGTGAGCCAACGGCCCCGGCACTGCGGCAGCGTGGCGTTCGCGTGACACCGGCGAGCGCGATCACCGGGCCGCTAACCGGCGGACGGAGCCCCGACGGGAAACGTTCCCGTGTTAGGGGAAATTTCTGTTCCGCTTGGGGATTTTCAGCCAAAACTTGCCGAGTTCGGCGCGCCTTTGGCGCAAGCTTTGCGGGTTCGGGGTCAGCGCTGGGAAGAGCCGTTTCTTCGCACGCGAACCCCTGCCCAACTGCGGGGTTTCGGGTACTATTCCCCCGGCCGCCGCTCGTCCCCAACACTTGGGACATGCCGGGGGCACCCGTGTACGTCCCGGAGCTAGCGTCGCCCTAGCGTCGGCGCGTCACGAATCGAGAAAGGATGCCATGAACTCCAAAGCGCAGTGGTCTACGTTGTTGTTCGCGTGTTTCGCGTTGAGTGCGGTCGGTTGCCACCCTTCCCCCACCGACCCCGGTATTGGGGACACGCCCGAGGGCAGCAAGTGCCCCGCGTCGGCGATGATCGATGACGGTGAAGACAACAACAACCAGGTGATGGTTCAGGAGGGTCGAAGTGGGTACTGGTACACCTACGTCGATCACGAAGGCTCAACGGTGGAGCCCGCAGCGGGCGAAACAGGCGGCATTTTCAGCTTTACCCAGGGTGGCGTCAATGGTTCCGCTTACGCGGCGCGCATGTCCGGCACGATTGGCAAGTCCAACATCGTGTACGCCGGCATGGGCGCTAACTTGGCTGATCCGAAGGGCGGTTACGACGCCTCGAAGTTTGGCGGTATCGCGTTCTGGGCCAAGCGCTCGGCTACGTCGACGCCGAAGGTTCGCTTCAAGATGCCTGACGCCCAGACCGATCCGGATGGTGGGATCTGTTCGGCTTGTTACAACGACTTCGGCATGGAGCTTAAGCTGACCGAAGATTGGACCCGCTACGTCGTGCTCTTTGACGCGGCCAAGCAGGAACGCGGCTGGGGTTCACCGCATCCGAGCGGCATCGACACCAAGCAGGTCTACGGCGTGCAGTTTCAGGTCAATGACAAGGGCATGCCGTACGATCTATCCATCGACGACATGGAGTTCACCGGTTGTGGTGGTAGCGATGCGGCTCCTGCAGCCGCACCCGCTGGCGCTGCTGCACCCGCTCCCGCTCCGGCGCAGTGATCGGATTGATTCGCAGAACGCTCGCGCAGTCACTGCGCGAGCGTTTGGCGACAATCCTGCTCTCGAGCGCCCTTTGCTCGTGACTCCCAGATCTTCATGAGTTCGTTCAGGTTACCCTCAAAGAGATATCGATCATGATGAAGTCTCGAAGTGTACTTGGTCCCTCGACGAAGGCGCTCGTCGCAGCCCTTGTCGTCGGCGGCGTTGTTGCCACTGCTTGCGTGCCCAAGCAGCGCACGCGGGGTGGGAAATCCTCCCAGCAGTCTGGGCCGCCACCGAAGGCGGATTTGCCTCCGAATACGCTGCTTCCGCCGCCGCCGCCGCCGCCGCCCGCCGCTCCGATCCCGCCACTAAAAAAGACGGGTAACCTGAACCTTGATCGGTTCCTCGAGCTGTGGACCAACATGCACAACCTCTCGAACGGCTATTTCAGCCCTGAGGGTGTGCCCTACCACTCCGTTGAGACTCTGATCGTCGAGGCGCCTGACTACGGTCACGAGACGACGTCTGAGGCCTACAGTTACTGGGTGTGGCTTGAGGCCATGTACGGCAAGGTGACCAACGACTGGTCTCACCTCGATCGCGCCTGGAAGAACACGGAATACTACATTATTCCGAACGCTGCCGATCAGCCGACGACCAAGGCTTACAACCCCACCAAGACCGCGACCTATGCGGCCGAAATGGACCTGCCGAGCGACTATCCCGTACCGCTCCAGGGGTCGACCACGGTCGGTGTTGATCCGATCGGTAAGGAGCTCGAGGCCACCTACGGCACCAAGAACATCTACGCCATGCATTGGCTGATGGATGTCGACAACTGGTACGGCTTCGGCAATCGCGGCGACGGAACCAGCCGCGTTTCCTACATCAATACCTTCCAACGTGGTGTGCAAGAGTCGGTCTGGGAGACCGTGACTCAGCCCTGCTGGGACGACCACAGTTTCGGTGGGAAGTTTGGCTATCTCGATCTGTTCGTGAAGGACGCCAAGCCTGCCAAGCAGTGGAAGTATACCAACGCGCCAGACGCCGATGCCCGCATGGTTCAGGCCATGTACTGGGCGAAGAAGTGGGCTGACGAGCAGGGAGGCAACGCCGCCGTCGATGCCATCGTCAAGAAGTCCGCGATGATGGGCGACTACATTCGCTACTCCTTCTTCGATAAGTACTTCAAAAAGATCGGTTGCGAGGACCTCGGCTGCGCGCCAGGCACGGGTTACGACTCGTCGCACTACCTCCTGTCGTGGTACTTCGCCTGGGGCGGAGCACTTCCGGGCGGCAGCATCTGGTCGTGGCGCATTGGTTCGAGCCACAACCACTCGGGCTACCAGAATCCGATGGCGGCCTACGCCCTCGGTCAGGACCCGAACTTCCGGCCCCTCTCCCCGAACGGACAGCGCGACTGGGCGACGAGCTTGACTCGTCAGCTCGAATTCTATCGCTGGCTCCAGTCCTCGGAGGGCGCTTTCGCCGGTGGTGCGACCAACAGCTGGAACGGGCGCTACATGAAGTTCCCGCCCGGTGTGAAGAAGTTCTACAACATGGGCTACACCGAAGCGCCCGTGTTCATGGATCCTCCTTCGAACGAGTGGTTCGGCTTCCAGGTTTGGTCGGTTCAGCGTGTGGCTGAGTACTACTACGCCTCGGGTGATCCGAAGGCCCAGACCATGATGGACCGTTGGGTGAGCTGGGTGAAGAAGAACACCAAGCTGACTCCCGACGGTGGCTGGAAGATCCCGGCGACGCTCAAGTGGACAGGCCAGCCCGCGCTGGACTGGAACGAAGCGGCGCAGAACTGGGATCCCAAGGACGCCAACTACAACTCGTCTCTGCATGTGGAGGTCACCGGACACACCGACGACGTCGGCACCACCGCGGCGCTCGTCCACACCCTGGAGTTCTACGCTGCCAAGCGCAACGACAAGGAAGCCAAGACGCTTTGCCGCGAGCTACTTGACCGCATGTGGACCAAGTACCGCGACGACAAGGGCGTGGCTTCTCCCGAGGCGCGTGGTGACTACAAGCGCTTCAACGATCCCGTGTCTCTCCCGCCCGGTTGGACTGGAAAGATGCCGAACGGGGACGTGCTTGATCCCAAGACCACGTTCCTCAGCATGCGCTCGAAGTATCGCCAAGATCCCGCCTTTGCCAAGGTGGACGCGGCGCTCAAGGCTGGCAAACCGCCGGAGTTCAGGTACCACCGCTTCTGGGCTCAGTCGCACATCGCGCTGGCCTACGCGACCTACGGTTGGTTGTTCCCGAACTGATTGCCGATAAGAACCAAGGGTTGAGCGACGCCATTGCTCAACCCTTGGGTTTACTGGCTCGCCAAGATTCCGAACCTAGCTGATGGTGTTACGAGGAGACAGCAAAGATGCGTAGTTTTATGCAGCGACACACCCTTGTGGTGGTTTCCACGCTGGCGCTGGCATTGGCCAGCAGTGCGTGTGTATCTAAGAAGCGTGGGCGCCACGGGAGCTCGCGCAGCGGTGGTGGTGACGAGAGTTCGGCGAGTGCCGCGGATCCTTCGCAGCTCGCTCACAACCTTGTCAAAAACACCAACTTCAACGATGGCACAAGCTTGCCGTGGACTCTGTCCTTTACGGATCCAGGCAAGGGCTACGCGGAAGTCAAGGAGGGCTCCTACTGCCTCCACGTGGAGAACAAGGGAACCAACAAGTGGGATGCCCAGGTTCGTCACCGTGAAATGGTGCTCGAGAAGGGCCGCACGTACTCCATCAGCTTCAAGATCTGGGCAGATCAGGAGACGCGGGCCAGCGTCAAGGTCGGCATGATCGGGCCGCCTTACTCGGAATACTGGGTGAAGGTGGTCAATATTGGGCCGCAACCGGTCACGATCTCCGACACCTTCTCGATGAACAAAGTGACCGATCCGACCGCTGAGTTCACGTTCCACTACGGTGGTTCGATGGCCAAGGCCAAGGAGCCCTTCGTCGTGTGCATCGATGATGTCGTGCTCTCGGATCCGCTCTACACGCCGGCAGCCCGCGAGAAGGCTACCGTCGTGCCCAAGGTTGCCGTCAACCAGGTGGGTTACCCCGTCTACGCCAGCAAGATTGCCGCGTATCCCAACGCCTCTCCTTCGCCGATGAAGTGGGAATTGCTAGAGGGTGGCGGCCAGGTTGTGGCGTCCGGTGACACGTTCCCCGCCGGGCAGGATCCCGCCGCGGGTGAAGCCGTCCACGTGATCGACTTTGGCTCCTACACCAAGGTTGGCAAGGGTTACACCCTGCGCGTCGGTCAAGATGTCAGCTTCCCGTTTGACATCGACAACGAGGCCTATTCGAAGCTCAAGCTCGATGCGCTTCACTATTTCTACCACAACCGTTCCGGCATCGACATCAAGATGCCCTACGCGGAAGACGAGAAATGGACGCGTCCGGCAGGCCATTTGACGAGCGACAAGGCGGTTGCTTGTGCGCCTGAGGCCGGCTGCACCTACAAGCTCGACGTCACCGGCGGTTGGTACGATGCAGGTGACCACGGCAAGTACGTCGTCAACGGCGGCATAGCGGTCTGGACGCTGTTCAACCTCTACGAGCGCACCAAGAACCTGGGCTCAAGCCTGGCCGATTTTGGCGACGGCAAGCTGAACATTCCCGAGAGCAAGAACGGTAAGCCCGACTTGCTCGATGAAGCCCGCTGGGAGATGGACTTCATGATGAAAATGATGGTGCCCGACGGCCAACCGAAGGCTGGCATGGTGCATCATAAGATTCATGATCGCAGCTGGTCCGCGCTCGGGATTCGCCCCGACGAGGCCGAGCAGAAGATGTCTCGCTTCCTGCGTCCGGTCAGCACCGCGGCCACCCTCAACGTGGCAGCCAACGCCGCCCAGTGCGCGCGTGTCTACCGCGGAGTTGACGATGGCTACGCTGCCAAGTGTCTAGCCGCCGCGGAGAAGACCTGGGCCGCCGCCAAGGCGAACCCGGCCGTTTACGCCCTGGCGACTGACAATAGCGGTGGTGGTCCCTACGACGACAAGGACGTCTCTGACGAGTTCTACTGGGCGGCTTCAGAGCTTTGGCTCACCACCCAGAAGGACGAGTACAGAACCTTCGTCACCAGCTCACCGCTTCACTCGAAGTTCCCAATGCTGGCCGGCGGCTCAACCGCCTCGATGGACTGGGCCCGCACGGATGCCCTCGGTAAGATCTCGATGGCGGTCGGCAAGGGTGTTGACGGCGCAACCATGAATCAGATGCGTCTGCAAATCATTGATGCTGCCGACGAGTACCTGAAGATGATTGCGACGACTGGCTACAGCCTGCCGTTCAAGGGTGAAGCCGACGGCAAGTACCCTTGGGGCTCGAACTCGTTCGTCATCAACAATGCGCTGATCATGGCGCTCGCACATGACTTCGCGGGCCAGAAGAAGTACTTCGATGGTGTCACTGATGCCATGGGCTACATCCTCGGGCGCAATCCGCTCGGTCAGAGCTACGTCAGCGGCTACGGGTCCAAGCCCCTGCAGTGGCCGCATCACCGCTTCTGGTCGTTCCAAGTCGACAAGCGTTTCCCGACGGCACCTCCCGGCTGCCTGTCCGGCGGTCCGAACTCGGGCTTGCAGGACCCGTACGTGCAGGCCTCGGGTCTGAAGAACTGCGCGCCACAGAAGTGCTTCGTCGATCACATCGAGGCGTGGAGCGCCAACGAGATCACCATCAACTGGAACTCGCCGCTGGCCTGGGTTTCGGCCTTCATGGACGAGAAGGGGCGCAAGCTTGCTGCTCCAGCTGCGGCCAAGGCTGCTCCGGCCGCTGCCAAGGCGGGCGGAAAAGCCAAGCCGGCCGTCAAGGCACCCGCCAAGGCACCCGCAAAGAAGAAGAAGACAAAGTGATGGGCTGACAGCGAGGGGACCTCGGGTTATTGTCCCCCGCGTCTACCCCGGAAAGCCGGCCTATGGCGCCGCGGTAGCCCTCCCCGAAATCCTTGGGGAGGGCTGTTCGGTTTCTGGGTCAAGGTCCCGCCCTGCTCCTGTCCGGAGGCTAAGTACGATGCGTTTCGGCCACTTCGACGATCAGAACAAAGAATACGTCATTACCACCCCACAGACTCCGTACCCGTGGATCAACTACCTCGGGTGTGAGCAGTTCTTCTCGCTGATCTCTCAGCAAGGCGGGGGGTATTCCTTTTATCGGGACGCCCGACTACGGCGCATCACCCGATATCGGTACCACAACGTTCCGGCTGACGCTGGCGGGCGGTACTTCTACATTCGCGAGGAAAATGGGGACTATTGGACTCCCTCTTTTGGTCCCGTCAAGCGTGAGTTGGATTCCTTTGAGTGCCGTCACGGCCTTGGCTACACCAAGATCACTGGCAAGCGTCATGGGTTGACCGCTGAAGACCTGTGCTTCGTCCCAATGGGCACGAACGCCGAGGTCCATCAGCTGACCCTGACCAATGAGGGCACCACTCCGCGCTCGTTCAAGGTCTTTTCGTTCGTCGAGTTCTGCCTCTGGAACGCGATGGACGATTTCACCAATTTCCAGCGGAATTTCAACACTGGAGAGGTGGAAGTCATCGACAGCACGATCTTCCACAAGACCGAGTACCGCGAGCGCCGCAATCACTTCGCGTTCTACCATGTCAACGCCAAGCTTTCTGGCTTTGACACGGATCGCGAGAGCTTCTTCGGGCTCTACAACGGCATGCATGAGCCGAAGGTCGTGGCCAGCGGTCAGTCGAACAACACCGTGGCCAACGGTTGGGCTCCAATCGCGTCTCATTGTATCGAGGTGACGCTTCAGCCCGGCGAGACCCGCCAGCTGGTGTTCGTGCTCGGCTACATCGAGAACCCGGTCGAAGAAAAGTGGGAGTCCACGGGCGTCATCAATAAGGTTCGCGCAAGCGAGCTGATCGCGCAGTTCTCGACCTCCGCTCAGGTTGCGGACGCGATGGCCAAGCTCAAGGCCCACTGGGAGAATCTTCTGAGTAAGTACGTCCTTGAGAGCAAGGACGACAAGCTCAACCGGATGGTCAACATCTGGAATCCCTACCAGTGCATGGTGACCTTCAATATGTCGCGCAGTGCCTCGTTCTTTGAGACGGGCATCGGTCGTGGCATGGGCTTTAGGGATTCGAATCAGGATCTGCTCGGCTTCGTGCACCAGATCCCTGATCGAGCACGCGAGCGCATCATCGACATCGCGTCGACGCAGTTCGCGGACGGCTCGGCGTATCACCAGTATCAGCCGCTCACCAAGCGCGGCAACAACGACGTTGGCAGTGGCTTCAATGACGATCCGCTCTGGCTGATCCTCGGAGTCTCGGCCTACATCAAGGAGACCGGTGACGTCGCCATCCTCGATGAGCAGGTACCGTTCGACAATGACGTCAACAACACCGCGTCGCTGCTAGAGCATCTGAAGCGCTCTTTCGACCACGTTGAGAACAACCTAGGGCCTCACGGCCTGCCGTTGATCGGACGCGCGGACTGGAACGACTGCCTCAATCTGAACTGCTTCTCGGAGACTCCCGACGAGCCCTACCAGACCACCGGCAATCGAACTGGGCGCACCGCTGAGTCCGTGTTCATTGCCGGCATGTTCGTCGGAATTGGTCCGGACTACGCCCGCCTGTGCGAGCTCAAGGGGCAACCCGAAGAGGCCAAGCGCGCGCTGGCCGAGGTCGAGAAGATGCGTGGCGTCGTGCTCAAGCACGGCTGGGATGGCGAGTGGTTCCTGCGCGCTTACGACTTTTTCGGTAAGAAGGTCGGTAGCGACGAGTGCGATGAGGCCAAGATCTTCATCGAGCCGCAGGGTTACTGCATCATGGCTGGTATCGGCGTGGAAACGGGTGAGGCCCGCAAGGCACTCGACTCGGTTGAGACCCGTCTCGCCACCAAGTACGGCATCGTGCTGAACAATCCCGCCTATACGCGGTACCACGTGGAGTTGGGCGAGATCTCGTCTTACCCCCCGGGATATAAGGAGAACGCGGGCATCTTCTGCCACAACAACCCGTGGATCATGATCGCCGAGACGATGATCGGTCGTGGCGACAAGGCGTTTGACTACTACAAGCGCATTGCTCCCGCCTACGTCGAGGACATCAGCGAAATCCACCGCACCGAGCCGTACGTCTATTCTCAGATGGTGGCCGGCAAGGACGCCAAGGGTACGCCGGGTGAAGCCAAGAACTCCTGGCTCACCGGAACCGCCGCTTGGAACTTCGTAGCGATCTCACAGCACATGCTCGGGATCCGTCCCGATCACGACGGACTGATCGTTAGCCCCTGTATCGATACCGAGGTCAGTGAGTTCACCGTCACCCGTAAGTGGCGCGGTGCTACCTACGTGATCGCGGTCAAGAACAGCGGCAAGAGCTGGAACGCTCCAAAGCTTACGGTTGACGGTAAGCCCGTCGACGGTTGCTTGGTGCCGCAAGCTCCCGCCGGCTCGACCGTACAGGTCACCTGCGAGGTCTAAGACCTCAACGGCTCTGAGCCGCTGAATCGCCCCGGGTCTCGAGCTTCTCCCTTGTGGAGAGGCCCGAGGGCCGGGGTTTTGCTTTTTTGGCGCTCGAAACTCGACGGGGTTGCCGAGCGCCTCGTGTAGTCTTGGCAAGAGTCGCTCGCCGAAGCCACCATGACTCGAACCGCCACCTCCCTTCAGCTCTCGCTTCCGAGCCCTCCAGCGGTGGTTCGGACAACGCGACAGTACATTCGAGCCCTGTATGCGGAGCTGCTGTCGGACTTGGACGTCGTCGAGCGCCTGACCATGGCCACCGAGGAGCTGTTCGAAAACGTGGTGAAATACGGCGCCCCCGGTGAGGCGAGCTTGAACGTAGAACTCCGGCGTGAAGGAGGGCACTCGAGTCTCGAGGTTTCGACGCTCAATCGGGTGTCGGTCGAGGCGCGCGCTGCGCTGCAGGCGTGTTTCGACGAGCTTTCAGCTGCACGCGACGCGACGGCTCACTACGACGCGGTGATCTCGCGAAGCCGCCGTCGAACTGAAGGCTCAGGATTGGGGTTGGCACGGATTCAAGCGGAGGGGGAGATGAGCTTGACCTGCCACTTTGACGCATCGAGCGTGGTGATTGCCGCTCGTATGGAATTGATTGAAGAGGGGTCAACATGATGGATCTTGGCTTGTCACCCCTGCGCAAGGAGGGATTCAGCCTGGAGCCGCTCGACAGTGGCGGTACGCTGGTTCTTGAGCTGTGCGGTAGTGCGGACATGGAGATCGTGGGATTTTTGCCGGTCTACTTCAAGTCGGTTCACGCCGAAGTGCAGCGCATGAGGCTCGCGGAAGTTGTGCTCGATCTGCACGCGCTCTACTTCATGAACTCCAGCTGCTTGAAGTCGTTCGTGACTTGGATCGATCTCATCAGTCAGTTGCCAGTTCGCTCGCAGTACCGACTGCGATTTCTCACCGACCCACATCTGCAGTGGCAAAAGCGCAGTTTGGACGCTCTGCGGCGGATGGCGATGGGGACTGTGGTGATCGAGACTTGGACCGGAGGGGGGCAGTGACACGTCCGCGTTGGCGCATTGGACTGCTCGTGGACTGGTTGGAGGACGAGTACCAGAACAAGGTGCTCTCCGGGGTAGATGCTGAGGCCCAGGCCAACGACGTCAGTCTTTTTTGCTTTACGGGCGGCGTTTTGCGCTCGCCCTTCCGTTTTGGTGCGCGGCGAAACTTCATTTACGAGATCGCGGGACCCGAATGTGTCGACGGTCTGGTGATCATGTCCGGAACCCTCGGTAACTTCATCGGTCCGAACAAGCTTGCCCGCTATTGCGAGCGTTTTCGACCGCTACCGATGTGCAGCGTCGGGGTCGCGCTGGCCGGGATCCCAAGCGTTCTGGTTGATAACGCCAAGGGCATGCGTGATGCCATTGCCCACCTGATCGTGGTGCATGGTTATCGCCGGGTGGCCTTCATTCGTGGGCCGGGCGTCAATGAGGAGGCAGAGGAGCGCTACCGGGTCTATCGCGAGGTGCTCGCCGAGCACGGTCTCCCGTTTAGTCCGAGCCTCGTTTCTCTCGGGAATTTCCAGGCAAGTTCAGGCATTGAGGCGATTCGGCTCATGCTGGACGAGCGCAAGGTCGCGTTTGATGCGGTCGTCGCGGCCAATGACTTCATGGCGCTTGGGGCGATCGACGCCTTGATGGCTCGCGGGCTACGGGTGCCCGAGGACGTTGCCGTGGTCGGCTTCGATGACATTCGCGAAGGGCGTTTTTCTCCGGCCCCGCTGACGACCGTGCGTCAACCGCTCGATCGTCAGGGCAAGCAAGCCCTGGAGCTCGTGCTCGCCCAGCTGGAGGGCGAGCATATCGAGGAGCATATCCTCCTGCACACGGAGCTTGTGCGCCGACAGTCTTGCGGCTGTTCGTCGCATGAGCTTCCTGATCGCCCCATTCCGGATATTCGCGCAGAGGACGGGACTCTATCTGGGGTATTCGAGGAGCACCACGCGCGCATTCTGGCGGACGTCACTCAGGCCATCTGGGCCTCGTCTCCGGACGTGGACGTCAGCAGCGGGGCCGAGATCGTGGACGCGTTTCGCGCCGAGCTGGAGGGAGAGCCGACCGGCAGTTTTCTGCATATTCTGGACACTGCGATTCGCGCTGCCGCAGAAACCGGTGGCAACGTCGCTGCATGGCAGGCGGTTGTCACGACGCTTCGGCGCTACTCGCTACCCGCGCTCGTGAATAACCTGATCCGGCGCAATCGCGCCGAAGAACTGTGGCACGAGGCACGCGTGCTCATCGGGGCTGCCGCAGAGCGCGCCCAGGCGCGCAAGCGACTCCAGGTGGAGCATTGGTCACGTGTCCTTCGCAAGTCGGGTGAGGCCATGTACACCACGCTGGACGTCAACTCCGTGGTCGGTGCGGTCGAGGACCAGATCCCACGGTTGGGGATCCGCAGTGCGTTCCTATCAGTCTTCGAGGGGGGCCAAGACAAAGCCCGCCTGATGATGGCGTACGACATCGACGATCAGTCCCTGACCCGTCATCGAGGCGAGCTGTTTGACGCCAAGCTGCTGGTTCCACAGGGCATCTTTTCTGCGGACGAGCGTCGCACCTACATTGCGGAGCCTCTCTTCTTCGAGAACGAACAGCTCGGATTCGTGCTGTTTGAGATGGGCCCGACCGACGGATTTGTCTACGAGACCCTGCGAGACCAAATCGGCAGCGCGCTCAAGGGTGCCCTGTTGGTAAAGCAACTCGTCGACGAGACAAGTCGGCGTGAGGTGGCCGAGCGCGACCGTCTCCAGAAGGAGATGGAAATCGCCGAACGGATTCAGACGTCAATTCTCCGTACTACCTTCGAGGTCGAGGGCCTCGATGTTAGCGCGACGATGATTCCCGCCAGCGAGGTTGGAGGGGATTACTATGACGTTCTGCCCTTTGATGGGGGCTGCTGGTTTGGCATCGGGGACGTCGCCGGTCACGGTCTGAAGACGGGCCTGGTCATGATGATGATCCAGAGCGTGGTTTCTGCACTCGTGCGGACCAATTCTTGGTCTTCCCCGCGGGACCACCTCAAGGTGGTCAACTCCGTGCTCTACGAAAACGTGCGAGAGCGGCTGCTTCAGGACGAGCACGCTACCCTGACCCTGCTGCGGCTCGATCGGCAGGGGCATCTGGTGTTCGCTGGCGCGCACGAGGACATCATCGTGCTGCGAGCTAGCTCGGGTCGAACGGAGTTGGTACCAACGCCAGGAACGTGGGTGGCCGCCGTGCGAAACATCGACGCAGGCACGGTCGACTCGGAGCTGCGTTTGCATCCAGGGGACACCGTGCTGCTCTACACGGATGGAATCACCGAGAGCATGGATGAAGCGCAGCGGCAGTATGGGGTCGAGCGGCTTTGCACTCAGTTTGAGGCGGTTGGGGCGCTCCCAGTCGACGAGATCCGCGATAGACTGCTCGCGGATGTTCGGTCACACGCCGCGCGGCAGGACGACGACTTGACGCTGCTGCTGTTCCGCTTCTGTGGTTAGCTCGCGTCTGGACTCGGCCGACCTCAACCGCCGCCGTGCCGAACGTCTGGGGGACCCGACCTTCGCCGGCGGTCCTCTCGAACCGAGCTCCGTTTTGGCATCCGGTTCGCTGCAGATGGAAATCCTCCTGTTTGGAACGCAATTCGCAAGATATTTGCTCTCTTACGCCTTTCGGCACTTAACCCGGAGGGGGCGTTGGAGTAGCTTTGCGGGTAATCCGTTCTGGGATTTGACGGGCACCATGTAGGTGTTTTCCGCAAGTCCGTCGCTTGGGGCTGACGTAGGAAAGTCGAGGCAGTGATGCGCAACGCAACAACTTACACCAATATCGCAGTGCTCTTGGGATTGACCGCCTTGTTCGTCGGCGCTTGCGCCGCCGAGGGCACCTCGCTGCCGGAAGGAACTGGCGGCGGCTCGATGGCTACCGGTGGCGCTGCAACCGGTGGCTACAACGCGACGGGCGGCGTTGCAACTGGTGGATACAACGCGACGGGCGGCGTTGTCGCGACGGGCGGCGTTGTCGCGACGGGCGGAGTTGTCGCCACCGGCGGCGTTGTCGCAACGGGCGGCGTTGTTTCGACGGGCGGCGTTGTCGCAACGGGCGGCGTTGTCGCAACGGGCGGCGTTGTCTCGACGGGCGGCGTTGTCTCGACGGGCGGAACCTCCGGCGCCGGTTGGGCCGTGCAAGCGGGTGGCTACGTCACGAGCGGAAGCTGGAAGGGCTATGCCTGGACCGCAGCCGCCGGGACAGGTACCACTGCACTGCCGAAGGATTTCTCAGCAGCTACGGCGGGTGGCACGCTTTGCGTCTCCGGCAGCGTGGCTGCCATGGCTGACTACTCAGGCGTTGGGATGTTCGGCGTGAACGTCAATCAGGCGAGCGCCGCTGCGTCTCCAGTGCTGACCTGGGCCTCAAGCGGCAACGGTATCTCTTACAACATCTCCAACACCGGAGGTTCGACGCTTCGGATCCAGCTCCAGGATGCGAGTGATACCGCCGCCGGTCGTTGGTGCGCGACCGTGTCTGCTGCCAGCGGGACGATACCCTGGGGTAGCTTCAATACCACCTGTTGGGCTCCGTCGGCTGGGGGCTATTACGCCGGTCAGGCGCTCGCGGCCGTGCTCGTCACGGTTCCTGGGAACAACGCAACCGCCGTCCCCTACAACTTCTGCGTCAGCAGCCTCGGCACCTACTGACCAGGTTGCCTAGCTAACGAGCAAGGTCGGTGGCTTTCCGGAGTCCCCGACCTTGTCGTCTTTTGTCCGCACCGCTCTGTCATCACGACGCGTTGGCAACAAAAATCAAGCGTACCTGCCCCTGTCCCCGCCAGGACCGCGTCCATCACAGGCCCTTGTGCCCCGAGCCAGCCGGCTTGTCCCACCGAGTGGCGCAATTGGCGTCAGTTCTCAGCGTTTATCCAACGCTCGGGCCGCCGAATGTACTAACGTGTCGGGAGGATGACGAAGCTCGAACGGATTGCCATCCTCGCCGCAGGAGGTCCTGCGCCGGGTATCAATAGTGTGATTGGCGCTGCCACGATTCGCGCTTGCCTCTCGGGTGTCGAGGTGCTCGGCGTCACCGATGGTTTTAGCTGGCTGATGCAGGGGGACACGAACCACATCCTGCCCCTCACCATCAAGAACGTTGCGGCGATTCACTTTCGTGGCGGTTCCTTCATCGGGATCTCCCGGGCCAATCCAGCCTGGAGCCATGAGCATCTTGAGACCACCCTGCGTTCGCTCCAGCAATTGGGTGTGGAAGGCGTGGTGACGATCGGTGGCGATGAGACGGCGCATGCCGCCATGAAGCTCGCGAAGATGGCGGGCGGTCGCGTGAGTTTTGCTCACGTCCCCAAGACGATCGACAACGATCTTGAGCTGCCCAACGGCATCTACACCTTCGGGTTCCAGACGGCCCGTCACGTCGGCGTCTACATCGTCAAGGATCTTCAGGTGGACGCTGCCACGACCTCGCGGTGGTACTTCATCATCACGATGGGCCGCAAATCAGGCCATTTAGCGCTCGGGATTGGCAAGGCAGCCGGCGTCACCCTCACCATCATCCCTGAGGAGTTCTCGAGTCCCACCGTTTCGCTCCAGACGGTGATCGATCTGCTGACTGGCGCCATCCTGAAGCGCCGCAGCTACGGGCGGCGGGACGGCGTGGCGATCTTGGCCGAGGGCGTGATGGAGCGGATCGATCCGGCGGATCGTGAGCGCTTCACCGAGACCTCGCTCGACGCCGAGAGCAACCGACGGATCTCCGAGGTTCGCTTTGGTGAATTGCTCCGAGTGGAGGTCGGCAGGCAGCTGGCCGCGCTGGGGCTCGCCTCCACGATTGTGGCCAAGAACATCGGCTACGAGCTGCGCTGCGCGGATCCCATTCCGTTCGACATGGAGTACACGCGCGATCTGGGCTACTGCGCGTCCAAGTACCTGCTTGAGGGTGGTTCTGACGCGATCATTACGGTGCAGGGTGGACAATTTCGGCCCATTCCGTTCCGCGATATGATCGATCCTGAGACGGGGCTAGCTCGGGTTCGGATGGTGGATATCCACACCGAACACTACAAAATTGCCCGGCGCTACATGCTTCGTCTGCGGCGTGATGACTTCGAGGACGAGCATGAGTGCCTCAAACTCGCCAAGACCTGCGGGATGACGCCGGAGGCGTTCCGCAGCCGGTTTGAGTATCTCGTGCAGGACGAGCCGCCGCCCCTGCAGTTTGAACACTGACCGGTTGAGCGAAGTGCCCGGTTTCTCCGCGCAAGCTGCGCTGTCGACGCTGTTTTCGCTGCGAGTGTAGGGGTTTGGGCCTGATGTGGGGCCGAATCTCCCAAAAAACCACCGAGATTTACGGGATTGACCTCGGTACAATGTCACAGCAATTGTGGTGCTCGGTTCATCCCACCCCAAGTCTTCTGGTCCGGCTCGGCCGCGTCGAAATGTTCTAGGGCTATTCGTCGACTGGCTCGAGGATGACTATCAGCTGGAGGTGCTCTGCGGCGTCACGGACGCTGCGGAGTCTCAGGGCTGCGACGTGTTGTGTTTTGCGGGCGGTGGTCTCGATTCTCCTCACCGTCCCGCCGGCAATCGGAACTTTGCCTTTACGCTGGCCTCGCCCGAGCGGCTCGATGCGCTCACAATTCTGGCCGGGGCGATCGGTAACTGGGTGGGACCCGAGGCGCTCGATCTGTATTTTGCGGAATTTAGTCGGCTCCCGCGCTCGACGCTCGCGGTTCCCTTGCGAGACGCGGCCTGCGTCCAGGTGGACGACGCTCGCGGGATGCGTGAGGCGGTGGACCATCTCGTGTCGCACCACGGTTACCGCAAGATCGCTTTCATTCGTGGGCCCGAAGCCAATGAGGAGGCAGAGCGGCGTTTTGCCGTCTACCGGGAGGTGCTCGAGGAGTCGGGCCTGCCGTACGATCCTGGACTCGTTTCGGTGGGGGACTTTCAGCGCGCTTCCGGCGTGGCTGCGGTTCACCAGCTGTTTGAGGAACGCCGTCGCGAGCCGGACGCAATCATCGCGGCCAGCGACACCATGGCGCTCGGCGCGCTCGATGCGCTTGCGGTCCGCGGTCTGCGCGTGCCGATGGATGTGGCTGTGGTCGGGTTTGACGATATTCCCGAGGCGCGTTTCGCTTCGCCTCCACTGACCACCGTTCGTCAACCGCTCTACGAACAGGGGCTACACTCAGCCAATATGGTGCTGGCGATGCTTCGCGGTGCCACGGTTCGCGGACAGGTGTCATTGCACACCGAGCTCGTCACCAGGCGTTCGTGTGGCTGCTTCGTCCAGGCGAACTCGCTCCGTTTGCATTCTGCGAAGGTGCTTGGATTCCGCAATCTGAGAGATGCCGTCAGCTCGCGTCGCGAGGAGGTGCTCGCCGACGTCGCCCACGCCGTGCGCGGCGTTCAACGGGTCAGCTTGACTTCCAGCGGAGAACGTCTGCTCGATGCGCTTGTCGATGAGCTCGGGGGCAAGGGGCAACCCTGTTTCATCTCCGAGCTCGAGGACGTACTGCGCAGCGTCGGCTCTCAGGGGGTCGACGGCAATGTCTGGCAGGATGTCCTCACCGCACTGCGGCGGCAATTGCTGCCAATGCTCAATTCTCCGACCGTGAGGTTGCTGGCGGACGACCTGTTTCAGCACGCCAGGCTCGTCATCGCCGGGCATGTTGAGCGTCTGCAGGCGCGACAACGGCTGGACGCGGAGCGCTGGATCCGGGTGCTTTCTGAGGCTAATGAGGCGGTGATCGCGAGCTTTGACGTGCAGGCCATTGCGCGCGCCGTTGGGGCACAGCTGCCGCGTCTCGGCATTCCGAGCGGTTACCTGGCGCTGTTTTGCGGGGGCAACGCCGTGCCTCGCATGGCACGCCTGGAGCTCGCCTACGACTCGCGCGACCGGCAGATCAGCGACCTGACGGGACAGGTCTTTCCCGTCACCGACTTGCTACCGGGCGGACGCGCGGCGCTCAAGCGCCGGACGACCTTGATCGTACTGCCGCTCAATCACTTGGCGCATGAGCTGGGGTTTTTGCTGCTCGAGCTGGGGCCTCGCCAGGGCGGAATCTACGAGGCCCTTCGGGACGAGGTGAGCGCTGCCCTGCAAGGGGCGATGCTCGTACAGCAGGTGATCGAGAAGGACCGCGAGCGCGAGCGGCTCGTTCACGATCTGGAGCGCCGAGCAAGTGAGCTCGAGGCCATGAATCAGGCCCTGCGCGACAACCAAGCAGCGCTCGTGGCGGCCGAGCACATGGCGAGCATCGGTCGACTGACCGCCAGCATTGCCCACGAGATGAACACACCGGTGGCGGCGGTGCGAGCCGCCTTGAGCGAGCTTGAGCGTCTCGCCCAGGAGTATCGAGAATCGGCAACTGATTCGCAGGTTTCTCCCGCGGATCACAGCGAGATCGCTAGCGAGATGAGCGGCTCGATCCGCCTCGCGACGCGAGCGGCCGAGCGCGCCGCTGATTTTGTGCGGAGTATCAAGAATCAGACTCGAAACTCCGGAAAGGGCGAGCGCGTCGCGTTCGATGCCCTGGTCCAGGTGCGTGAGTCCTTGCTCCTACTCGGTCACGCGCTTCGGAAATCCAATTGTCGCTACGAGCTCAATGCGTTGAGCGAGCGCGTGACGCTGGTCGGGGATCCCGGGCGCTTTGGCCAGGTCGTGACCAATCTCGTGGGCAACGGCATCGACGCCATGTCCGACGCTGGTGGCGGCCTGGTTGAACTGAGTTTCGTCGAGCAGGTGGACGCGCTCGAGCTGAGGGTGCGGGACCACGGTCCCGGAGTGCCCGCGGAGCTACTGACCCAAATCTGGGAGCCGCTCTTCACGACCAAACCCTTCGGCCATGGCACGGGCCTCGGGCTCACCATCGTGCGCGAGATCCTGGCCGCAGACTTTGGGGCAACCATCAGCGTCGAAAATGCGGCGGATGGTGGTGCCGAGTTTTGCGCGAGGTTCCCGCAAGGGGTGAGCGAGGTCAGTTCATGACGCGACGTCACCGCGTGACGGGGCATGCCGAGGCGAGGCTCCTATTGGTCGATGACGATGAAGCCCTGTTGGCGGCCACTGGTGCGCTGCTGCGGACTGAGGGCTATGAGGTGCGTTGTTGCTTGGATGGGGCCTCAGCTCTGCGCGCGCTCGAGACTGCGCCTGTCGATGTGGTCGTGCTCGACTACTTCATGCCCGGCATGACGGGCGAACAGTTTGTCGAACGCTTGCGCCAGACCGATCCCGTCACCCAGGTGGTGCTTCATACCGGGTACGCGGGGGAATTCCCGGGTCGTGAGCTGCTTTCTCGTCTGGATATTCAGGGCTATGTCGACAAGAGCGAGGGGCCCGAGCAGCTCCTGCTGTGGGTCGCCGTGGCCGTCAAGGCAGCCTTGGCGGGCAGGCAATTGCGGCGCAGTCAGCAGGCTTTGCAGGGCGTGTTGCTGGCTTGTGAGCGCTTGCACTCCTGTGGCTCGGTTTCGCGGCTCTACGACAGGATTCTTGAAGAGGCGACCCGGCTGGTGGACGCCACGGGTGGGATCCTCGCGGTCTTTCCCGATGCGATGGGAGAAGACGGCGATTTGATGGTGGAGGAGTCCACGGGCGCCACCGCCAAGGTCGTCGCGTCGTTTGGGAGCCTGGCAGGCCAGCGCGACTGGGCTCGGACCCTGTCGCTCATGGGGCTGGATGTCGTTCGACAGTCGCTCGAGACGCGTGCTCCAGTCTGGAACGAGCATTGGGTGGCGCTCCCGTTGGCGGTGGGCGAGCAGCTTCTCGGGTTTGTCGCGCTGCAGAGGGGAACCCTGCTGCAAGAAGACGCGCCCCTGCTTGAGGTGTTCTCGCGTCAGGCTGGGGCTGCGCTGCAAAATGCCGTGTTTTACGAGATGAGCGCGCTCGATCCACTCACCGGAGTGCACGCCCGCCGCTTCTTTGACGCCTGGATGGGCCGGGCGCTTCGCGGGAGTCTGCGCACGGGGCAGGCACTGAGTTTGTTGCTCTTGGACCTGGACGGCCTCAAACAGCTCAACGACACTTGGGGTCACTTGGCGGGCGACGCCGCGCTAGCGGCGGTCGGCAAAGTTCTGCTGGGTAGCCTGCGCGGGCATGACGTGGTGGCGCGCACGGGCGGCGATGAGTTTGCAATGCTGCTGCCGGATACCGATCTCGCGGGCGCTGAGCGCGTTGCCCTGCGCTTGCTCGGGGATGTCCGGAGTTGTTCTCACGAGGGTCGGCGTCTCAGTGTGAGCATTGGGGTGGCCGTCCTCGAACCGAGGGGGGCCTGCCCAGCGAGCGTGGGTCGGTCACTGTCTCCCGAGTTCTTTGAGGAGTGGCGACTCCGTCTCGTGAGTCACGCGGACGCGGCCCTGTATCGGGCAAAAGACGCAGGGCGCGATCGCCTCTGGCTCGGTCGTCGGCTCGAGGTCCCGTGGATTTCCACTGAGCGCCCGGCGTCGTTGCAGGATGAGGAACTCGCTTAGCCTCGACAAATCGGGTAAACTGTCCCGAATGGTTACTGCGAGGCGCTGGATAGTCCTGGGGGTGAAGGTGTCTTCCAGGGTTGACGCTGCAGCTCGCCTCGAGGCGCTAGCACCAGTTCGGCGGACAGGGTGAGCCGTCGTCACCGCGTGAGTGCGAGCTCCGGTTATACGATTGCGCTGGTGGACGACGACGTCGACTACCTCGAGGTGACGCGACGTCTCCTTGAGTCCGAAGGACATCGGGTTCTCACCGCACCCGACGGTGAACAGGCCGTGGCGCTGATCGCCGAGTCCAGTCCGGATCTCGTGTTGCTCGACTACTTCATGCCCCGGATGACCGGCGAAGAAGTGGTCAGGCGCGTGCGGGCCTTCAACTCTTCGGTTCAGATCGTGCTCCAGACGGGCTACGCGACCGAGCGCCCACCGCGGGAGCTGCTGCGTGCCCTGGATATCCAGGGCTATTTCGACAAAAGCGAGGGACCCGAGAAGCTGCTGCTCTGGACAGATGCGGGTCTGAAGGCGGCAGAGGCGCTTGGGCGCGTGGCACGCAGTCGGGCCGGGCTTCGTCGAATTCTCGAGCAGGGGTCAAAGCTGCATCGGATTCGACCCCTCATAGAGTTGTACGAAGAGGTCCTGTCGACGGCGCTCGAGCTGTGCTCGGGTACCGCAGGGCTGGTGGCGGCCTTCCCGGAGAGCGGTGCCGTCGGGACGGTGCTTGGGGCCCTGATTGCGGCAGATGGTTCGGGCGATGACGCCGCGCTTTCAATTCAAGCGGCTACGGGCCCGTTTGTCGAACCCGACGGGGCGCGTCAGACGCCGGAGGCGCTGGTGGCGCTGCGCGACTGTCTGCGAAGTGGAGTGGCTCAAGTCGAGTCGCAGCGGAGCCTACTTCCCCTGAGGGTGGGCGAGCTCACCCTAGGCGTTCTGTGGCTGGAGTACCCGAGGCTCCGAGATGAGCTGCGAGAGCTCTTGCTGGTTCACGCCAGTCAGTCGGCGGTCGCGATTCAGAACATGCTGCTCTATGAAGCCGCTGCCCTCGATCCTCTGACTGGGGTTCATGCGCGCCGATTCTTTGAAACCTGGATGCGACGTGAGGTGCGCACTGCCTTTCGTGCTCGCCACCCCGTGTCACTCATCATGCTCGACATGGATGGTCTCAAGTCCATCAACGATACTGGCGGGCATCTGCTCGGGGATCAGGCGCTGTCGCTCGTTGGCAAGGTGCTGCGCGCAGCCACTCGCGACAACGACGTCGTCGGGCGCTACGGTGGCGATGAGTTCGCCGTCGTGTTGCCACAAACCTCGCAGGACGGCGCGCTTCGCGTCGGGGAGCGGCTCGTCGAATTGTTGCGAGAGCGTTCCGTCCCCCTGCCGTCCGGTCCACGCTCGCTCTCGGGCAGCGTCGGGATCGCCACTTTGGAGGGGGAGGTGCCGTTTGCGGTGATCGAGCGCCCCGTTCCCGCGGCGTATTTCCAAGAGATGGCGGCCCACCTTTTTGAACGCACCGATTCGGCGCTCTACGTCGCCAAGTCCAGTGGTCGCAATCGCGTCTGCGTTGCCGAGTCGGCCGTCTGGGCACCCTTGCCCTAACACCTCCCCCACCGCTACCTGAGAAACGGGCCATTGAGCCGCTTGTCCGAGCTCAGGCAGTTTCTCGGGAGATTCTTTAGCGGCCGAGTAGCTCGGTCGCCCGGAATTGCAGACAGTGGGGTCCAGAGGGTTGAACTTGGTACGCGGGTGGTCGTATGGGGCAACTAGTGGAGCCGGAATCGCCGCCGCTGTCTGAGTCAGGACTCGATCCTGAGGAGCTCACTCGACTGGAGATCCTGAAGGGAGTGTCTCCTGCGTCCGCCTGGGGCACGCTCATGGACTGCCCAGTCAAGTCGCTCCTGGCGGGTGACTGGCTGCTCACCAAGGGGCAACCGAACCGCCGAATGTACTTCGTGCTCAGCGGTCGGCTGGGGATCTACCTCGGGGAATCTGCGGGTGAGCCCGTGGCTCATCTCGACGTGGGACAAACCGTCGGCGAGATGAGCGTGATCGATCGGAGTCCTGCCTCGGCCCACGTGATTGCGCAGCAAACGTCACGGCTGCTTGAGGTGGACGACGAGACGTTCTGGCGGCTCATCAACGCCTCCCATCAGTTCGCCGTGAATCTGCTGCTGCTGCTGGCCCAACGGATGCGCGCCAACAACACCAATCTTCATCGCGTGACCTTGATGCAGCGCGAGGCTGAGCGCGACGCAACGACGGACGCCCTCACGGGGCTATTTAATCGGCGTTGGTGGGATGAAAAGATCGAGCGACTCGTGTCGCGCGTGCACAAGGGTCGTGGCCAGCTCGGTCTGCTGGTGGTCGATGTCGATCACTTCAAGCGCTACAACGACAACTACGGCCACATCTCGGGTGACGTCGTGCTCCGCACGGTTGGCAAGATCCTGCTCGGGTACCTGCGCCCGACGGATCTCGCGGCCCGGTTTGGTGGCGAAGAATTCGTGGTGGCCTTGCCGTCGACTGACGTCGTTGGCGCAATTGCGGCAGGCGAGCGCGTGCGCAACGCGTTTCGCGAGACGCGCATCGAGACGCCCGACGGGGTTGCTCTGCCGAAGGTGACGGTCTCGGTTGGCGTCACGGTGTTCGAGTCAGGGGATTCCGTCGCGACCTTTTTCGCACGTGCTGACGCGGCTCTCTATCGTGCCAAGAGTGAAGGGCGAGATCGGGTCGTGCTCGAACTGCATCCCGACACGCCCAAGCCCTCGCAGCCGCTTGCGGGTTCACTGGCAGTCTGAGCCCTGCGGCGACCCAAGACGCTTGGGGGAACTGAGCCCCGCCGGCCGCGCCTCGAGGCGCGTGAGCCGTGGTCGAGCCCTGCCTACACAGTGCAGCGAGCCCACGATTTGACGCCGGGCCTGGTGCGCTGGACGCATCGTTGCAAGGAGGATGCAGAGTCATGACCAAGACAATCACTTATTCGGTGCTTTCCCTGGCGTTGGCCTTCGGTCTACAGGCCTGCGGCGGAAGCGACTCCACAGGCACCGCCGGCACTGGCGGAGGGGCAGGCGCCGCCGCGACCGGTGGCTCGAGTGCCACGGGCGGCGCAGCGACCACGGGCGGCGCAGCGACCACGGGCGGCGCAGTGACCACGGGCGGCGCGGCGACCACGGGCGGCGCGGCGACCACGGGCGGCGAGCCTGGGGCAGGCGGAGCCCCCGCGACGGGCGGCGTTCCTCCAGTGATCAGCCCAACCTGTGAGCCCGGAGCGACTTGCAAGGCGGGTTGCCAGGCCGAGTGCGGCAATCTCCCAGGCACCAAGTACACCTGTGAGTGCAACCAGGGGACCCTGAGCTGCGACGTCCGCAGGGTGTGCGTCGCGCCGAACTGCGCTGCGGGCGAGGCCTGCACCGCGGACTGCATCAACCCCTGTCCCGGGCGCAATTCCACGCTGAGCTACGCCTGCGTTTGCAACGCCAGCAAGCTGTCCTGTGACGTGACCACCTGCGTGGCCCCGCCAATCACGCTGCCTGTCTGCGCCGCCGGCGTTGCCGAGGCTGGTACCTGCAAACTCCTGACCGACACCGCATGTTCGCTCCCGCCTCCCGCTGGCGGCGGTCGTACGGACACCTGCTTCTGTGCTCCGAACGGAGGCGGCGCTGCCGCGCAGTGGAACTGCACCGGCGGCTGAGTTCCTTCAGTTCTTCGCTGATTTCGCCCGCCCACACCGGTCTCGACCGGATGTGGGCGGGCGTTTTTTTTGGGGCCTGCCCCCTCAATCAACCTGACGCCTCCGGCATGGAGAATTGTCAGCGGAATTGAAGACTATTCTTCGAATTTCAGGGCACCGGAAGATTTCTATCGTGAATTCAAGTACATAAAGACTGGTTCGTTTCTTGCTGTAGTCACGGCGTGACCACCATCCTGGCGAGCATGGCTCGCCTGCTACCGCGCCCGGTTCGTCCGATGCTAGCCGTCTACGGGCTGGTGATGGCGCTCGGCTCGGTCGCTTCGGTTCACGCCGAACCGCTGCCAACCGATCCCGTCCTGGCGCAGTTGCTTCAGGAGAGCCTCGCCGTTCGTCCCGAGCTTGCGGGGGCCCAGGCCGTCATTCGCGCCGAGCACGAGCGCGTTGCCCAGGCGAGCGCACTGCCCGATCCGATGTTGCAGGTGGGGCTGCAGAACGACGGGTTCACCAGCATCGAGATTGGTCGGATGCCCACGAGCTACGTCTCGGTGATGGTCTCCCAGACGCTACCCTGGCCAGGCAAGCGTGGGCTACGAGGCGAGGTCGCGCAGCTCTCTTCAACGCAGGCCACGCAGCAGCTGGCGCGTCTCAAGCTGAGCATCGAGGCAGACGTTCGCAGGGGCTACCTCGAGCTGCTGCTGGTGCGCGAACGCATCGTGCTGCTCGAGCGCCTCGAGGGGCTCTGGCAGCGCACGGCGGCGATGGCGCGCATCAGCTATGAGACGGGCACGGGAACGCAGTCCGATCTGCTGCGCGCGCAGCTCGAGCTGCAGCGTCTCCGGCAGCGTCGCGCTGGCCTGCTCGGTGAGCAGAGCAATCGAGTCTCAGCGCTCAATCGCTTGCGCAACCGTCCTTTGGATGAGCCCCTGCCGACCTCTCAGCGCCTCGCAGACTTACCAGCACCGGCTGCTCTAAGCGGGCAATTCTCGGTGCCCCGCGCCCTGTCGCAGAGCCCTGAGCTAGAGTTGGCGCGGCTCGAAGTGACGCGCGCCGGGCGCCAGGTTCGCCTTGCCGAAAAGAGCTACTACCCGGATCTGACGTTCGGCGCTGGCATCATGATCCGCGGCGCGCTGCCGCCGATGTGGCTCGCCACCGTCGGCGGTCCGCTCCCTGTCTTTTCCGGGAGCAAGCAGACCCGCGCAGTCGCCGAGCAGCAGGCCAGGGCCAGTGCAGCGGGCTCGAGCATCGCGGCCATCGAGCAACTGATTGGCCTGCGCAGCGAGGAGCGGCGCGTCGCGTTTGCGGTGCTGGTCGAGAGCCTGGGCATCTACAACGAGGGCTTGCTCGTTCAGTCCGAGGCGACCGCGGAGAGCACGCTGACGCAGTATCGCGTCGGCAAGGTGAGCTTCGCCTCGGTCCTTGAGGCCAATGCCGGACTGATCAGCGATCAAGAGGGTTTTGTCCAAACCATCGCGAGCGCCTACCGCCTCGCGATTGCTGAGGCCGAAAACAGTCTGTCCCCGACCAACGTCGCCGCACCAGCGTCGGGCTCTTCCGCCATGCCCGGCGCCGGCGCGGTCTCCATGGAGGAGGGGGCGAGCGCCTCGTCTGCGGCTCCCACCGCCGTGCCTCTTGAGATCCAGAGCGCTGGTTCGGGCATGTGAGGCAATGCTGATGACTATCGAACCTCGTTCGTCCGACCCAACCGCGCTAGGCCCGCCGGAGCGCCCGCCTTCCGCTCCGCGGACCTACCGCATCACAACTCTCGTCATCGTCATGTTTGTGAGCAGCCTGCTGTCGATTGCGGGCAGCTGGGGCATCACCCGTTCCGGACTGCTCGCGTCGCACGCCGCCCACGAGCCCGCCGGCAGCGAGCTCTACGTCTGCCCCATGCATCCGACGGTCGTCCAAGACCACCCCGGGGATTGCCCGATCTGCGGCATGCAGCTCGTCAAGTCAGGGCCGACTGCACCCGCAGCGGGGCTCAGCTTGGTGGAGATCGAGCCGCGTCGGCAGCAGCTGATTGGTCTGAGGACGGTGGCGGCCACGCGTGGTTCTATCGGTGGAGCCTGGAAGACTGTTGGTCGCGTCGTGGTGGACGAGACGCGGGTGCGCCACGTCAATCTGAAGATCCCGGGCTACGTTGAGCGCATCTACGTGAACTACCTCGGAAAGAAGGTCAATCGCGGGGATCCTCTCTTTGCGATCTACAGCCCTGAGCTGCTCTCGGTTCAGGAGGAGTTCCTCTTGGCGCTCAGAACCCAGGGTTCCCTTGCCAAGCTCGGTGGAGCGGCGGGAGACGGGGCTGGGCTGGTCGCTGCCGCGCGTCGCAAGCTCGAGCTCTGGGACATCCCGAAGGCCACGATAGACCAACTGGCGCAGTCGGGCGTGCCCACCAAGACCCTGACGCTCTACTCACCCGCCACGGGCGTCGTGGTGAAAAAGGATGTCGTTGAGGGCATGAAGCTCGACGCGGGAGCGATGCCCTACGAGATCGTGGACCTTTCTACGGTCTGGGTCGTCGCCGACGTCTATGAGAGTGAGCTGCGTTTCGTGAAGCTCGACATGGCCGGTACCCTGACGCTAGCAGCCTATCCCAACCGCGAATTCAAGGGCAAAGTCGGCTTTATCGCGCCGCTCCTCGAGCCGCAAACCCGCACGGTCAAAGTGCGGCTCGCCTTTGCTAACCCGCTGGGCGAGCTTCGCCCCGAGATGTTTGGGGAGGTGGTGTTTGCCGGCATGCCCCACGAGGGGCTGCTGATCCCGAGCGATGCCGTGATCGACTCGGGTAGCGAACAGATCGTATTTGTTACGTTTGGTGATGGACACTTCGCGCCGCGTCAGGTGAAACTCGGCGACGGGGATGGAACTCAGGTTGAGGTGCTCTCCGGACTCTCTGCGGGCGAACAGGTTGTGACGCGCGCGAACTTTTTGATCGACTCCGAGTCGCGTCTCCGCGCCTCGCTGGCAGAGCTGTCAGGGGGCCCATCTCCCGCAGCGCCGATGGCTTCGGGGCCCGAGAGTGCCCGGGTGCTGCCGTCGGTGTCTGCGCCGGACAAATCGGCGAGCGCGGCCCAGCGCGCCGCCTCCCCGACGGGAACCGTGGCGCCCTCGGTCAAGGCAGGTCACGCGCGATGATCAGGCAGATTATCCGGTTTTCTGCTGAGAACCGCTACATCGTGATCCTCGCTACGATGGTCGCTCTGGTGGGGGCTTGGTGGTCGATGCGCACGATCCCGCTCGATGCCTTGCCGGACCTGTCCGACACGCAGGTGATCGTCTACGGGCGCTGGGACCGCAGCCCCGATATTATCGAGGATCAGGTCACTTATCCCATCACGACGGCGCTCCTCGGGGCCCCCAAGGTCAAGGCCATTCGGGGGTTCTCAGACTTTGGCTTTAGTTTCGTCTACGTCATCTTCGAGGACGGCACCGAGCCCTATTGGGCGCGCACCCGCGTGCTCGAATACCTGTCCAAGATCACCCCGCAGCTTCCAAGCGGGGTCAAGGTCGAGCTCGGCCCGGACGCCTCGAGCGTTGGTTGGGTCTTTCAGTACGCGCTCGTCGACAAGACCGGCCGTCACTCCTCGGATGAACTGAGGTCCTATCAGGATTGGTTCCTCCGGTACGCGGTCCAGAGCGTTCCCGGCGTATCCGAGGTTGCCACCGTGGGCGGTCAGGTGCGGCAGTACCAGGTCACGGTCAATCCGAATGCGCTGGCCGCCTTCAACCTTCCGCTCGACAAGGTGATTTCCGCGGTTCGCTCAGGAAATAATGAGGTGGGCGGTCGTCTCGTTGAGCTATCCGGTCGCGAATACATGGTGCGCGGACGCGGCTACGTAAAAAGCATCCACGACATCGAGGAGATCGTGCTGCGGTCCGACGGTGGGACCCCGGTGCGGATCAAAGACGTGGGCTCGGTGGCGCTCGGTCCCGAGATGCGCCGCGGAATTGCGGACTACAACGGGCAGGGGGATGTGGTCGGCGGTATCGTGGTGATGCGCCAAGGCGAAAACGCGCTGACGGTGATCGAGCGAGTCAAGGCCAAGCTGGAAGAGCTCAAGCCCTCTCTGCCCAAAGGGGTAGAGGTGGTGACAACCTACGACCGCTCCGAGCTGATCGAGCAGGCGATCGGCACCGTCAAGGACAAGCTGGTCGAGGAGATGATCGTCGTCTCGCTGATTATCCTGGTGTTCTTGTGGCATTTGCCCTCCTCGCTGATACCCATCATCACGATCCCGGTTTCGGTTCTGCTCGCGTTCATTCCCATGAAGCTAATGGGAATGAATGCGAACTTGATGTCCCTGGCGGGCATTGCGATCTCGATCGGTGTGCTCGTGGATGGCGCGATCGTCGAGGTGGAGAACGCTTACAACAAGATTTATCACTGGATCAAGGACGGAAAGCAGGGCGATTTCTATCAAGTGCGGCTTGAGGCGTTGATGGAGGTGGGGCCGGGGGTGTTCTTCTCCCTGCTGGTGATCGCGGTGGCCTTTTTGCCCGTGTTCACGCTCGTCGATCAGGAGGGGCGACTGTTTCGACCCTTGGCCGTCTCCAAGAATCTTGCGATGGCGATCGCGGCGCTATTGGCGATTACGCTCGACCCCGCGATGCGCATGCTGTTTGCCCGCATCGAGCCATTTCGGTTTCGTCCAAAGCTTCTGGCATGGGCAGCGACTCAGCTCTTTGTGGGTAAATACTACTCGGAGGAGCGGCACCCGATCAGTCGGTTGCTTCACTTCCTCTATGAGCGACCCTGTCGTTGGGTGGTCGGCCATGCCAAGACCACGTTGCTCGCGGCGGCGCTCTGCGTCCTGACAACGCTCCCAGTGTTCTTCCGGCTCGGCTCGGAGTTTATGCCGCCGCTCAATGAGGGGACTATCCTCTACATGCCGAGCGCGGTGGAACCGGGGATGTCGGTCGCCGAGGCCCAAAAAGCGCTTCAGCTTCAGGACAAAATCCTGCGGACCTTCCCGGAGGTCAAGCGCGTGTTCGGAAAAGCCGGTCGCGCCAATACCTCGACCGATCCGGCGCCGTTTACCATGATGGAAACGACCGTCATGCTAGAGCCCGAGGACCGCTGGCGCGAGAAGCAGCGCTGGTACTCCTCCTGGGCTCCACCCTGGGTCAAGGCGCGGCTACGCGGCTGGTGGAGCGATCACATCAGCCAAGCTGAGCTCGTGGAGGAGATGAATCGGGCTTTGCAGCTGCCAGGGATCTCCAACGCCTGGACGATGCCGATCAAGGGGCGACTCGACATGCTGTCCACCGGCATTCGTACGCCGATTGGGATCAAAGTGATGGGAGCGGATCTCAAGGCGATCGAGCAGCTCGGCAAGGAGATCGAGTCTGCGGTGAGCAAGGTGCCCGGCACGCGCAGCGCCTATGCCGAGCGGGTTGCCGGTGGCTATTTTCTCGACTTTACGCTCAAGCGTGAGCGTCTCGCTCGCTACGGATTGTCGGTGGACGACGCCAATACCATGGTGATGACCGCCGTGGGTGGGGACAATCAGAGCATCACGGTTGAGGGACGCGAGCGGTACGGTATCAATGTGCGCTATGCCCGCGACTACCGTGAGGATCTGACGGCGCTGCGGCGGGTGCTGCTTCCGCTGCCCGGCGGACGCGGACAGGTCCCGATGCAGGAGTTAGCCGAGGTCGCGCTCACGACCGGTCCCTCGATGATCCGTGACGAAAACGGGCTGCTGGCAGGCTACGTCTATGTCGACTTTGACACCACCAAGATCGATATCGCCGGCTATGTGGAGCAAGCCAAACGTGAGGTCGCGCGCAAGGTTCAGGTGCCCACGGGCTATGCCGTTTCATGGAGTGGTCAATATGAGAACATGCTGCGGGTCAAGGAGCGGCTCAAGCTGATTTTGCCGATCACCCTCGTGCTGATCTTCGTTCTGCTCTTCATGAACACCAAGAGTTGGTTCAAGGCAACTCTGGTAATGCTGGCGGTCCCGTTCTCGGCGGTGGGCGCGATCTGGCTGCTCTATGCGCTCGGTTACAATCTCTCGATTGCCGTCTGGGTGGGCTTGATCGCGCTGATGGGGCTCGACGCTGAGACGGGGGTCTTCATGCTCCTGTTTCTCGATCTCTCCTACGCGGAGGCCCAGGCGCGCGGCCAGCTCAGAACCACCGGGGATCTCGTGGAGGCCATCATTCACGGTGCGGTCAAGCGCGTGCGCCCGAAGGCGATGACCGTTGCTGCCGCCTTCATCGGCCTGCTGCCGATTATGTGGTCCGCGGGCACCGGGGCGGACCTCATGAAGCGGATCGCGGCCCCCATGGTGGGGGGACTCGCGACCTCCTTCCTGCTGGAGCTGCTGGTTTACCCGGCCGTCTATTATCTCTGGTACCGCCGAGGCCTCGTGGAAGCGCCCGCTTCTGCCAGTGAGACTTCAACTGTAGGTGGCTGAGGCAGGGAGTGGTTTGACGTAGTGCAAGCGGCGCTTCGCGAGCCGATCTAACCACAAAACGCACCCGATCTGCGATTACTGACCACGCCGGTTACAGAAGCGCGACACTATTCCGATGGTAAAGGAGACGTGACGTAATGCGAGCTTCTACTTTGGTCTGGGGCGCACTCTTGGTGACGGTGGCTGGTGCTTGGGCGTGCAGTGGTTCAAATCCGCAGGTGGGTGGCAGCGGCTCGCCCGGTGCCGGTGGCGCGACGGGTACCGGTGGCGGTATTCATCTTGGCCAGGCGGGGACTAGTGCGGGCGGCGCCGCTGTTGATCCCTGTGATTCGAAGACTCCACCGGACTCATGCAAGCCCCCGGAGTGTGGCGACGGCCATGTTCAACAGTCGATCGGTGAAGCCTGCGACGACGGCAACGACAAATCAGGCGATGGCTGCAGCTTTGATTGCTCAGCGATCGAAAGCAATTTTGCCTGCCCCACGCCCGGCAAGCCCTGCGTCTCGACGGTGGTCTGCGGCGATGGTCGCCTGACTGGCGGCGAAAAATGCGATGACCGTAATACGGTCAGCGGTGACGGCTGCTCGAAGGATTGCCTTACCATCGAAGCGGGCTGGACCTGCGGACTCGTTGGCGCGCGTTGCACTGCAGCGGCCTGTGGTGACGGGCTCATCCGTGGCGCGGAGAGTTGCGACGACGGCAACACCAAGGCGAATGACGGCTGCACGGGTTGCGTCCTTGACGGGATGAGCTTCGGGACGCCGCCGGGGGGTGATCAGCGCGTGCCCTACGGCTGGGTCTGCCCCGAGCCGGGCAAGCCCTGTCACATCACCCTCTGTGGTGATGGCAAGACCGAGGGTTCCGAGCAGTGCGATCCCGCAGACGCGGCGACCTCCACCAACTGCAGTCGCTTCTGCAATCGGGAACCCAGCTGTCCGTACAACGCGGGCAACGGTGGCCCCTGCACCACGGCTTGCGGCGACGGCATGCTGCTGCCGGCAGATAAAGCCGCGGGGCAGGCGTGCGATGACGGCAACACCGTTGACGGTGACGGCTGCTCGAAGTCTTGCAAGGTGGAGGCGGGTTACGCCTGCGCTGAGAAATCGACGGTCCCGGCCGCGCTCAAGCTTCCGATCGTGTATCGCGATTTTGTCGGGCAGAAGGACGGCGGTCCCGCGGGCACGCTGGCCTGCACGGTGCCCGGTGGCACGAGCCACACGATCCACACCGATTTTGAAGACAACGGCGCAAGCGATAGCCCTGGACTCGCCGACGATCGCCTATCAGTGGACGGCGTTCCTACGACCAAGGTCAAGGACGGCCGGATCGATTCGCCGACAACCTTTTCGACTTGGTACAAAGACTCTGGCGGCGCCAAGCCGCTCAATCGCACGGTGCTCGGTCAGCTCACGCTGCCGAATGTCGGCAACGCCGCCAATCCACGCTACCAGTTCTCGCGCCTCCAGCCGGACTACTTCTGGCCGCTCGACTCCAACTGCACCGACGACTATTGCGGTGCGACGTCCGGCTTTGGGGACAAGTGCAGTTTCGCAGGTTCCCACAATTTCCATTTCACCTCCGTGGTGCGCTACTGGTTCGAGTACCTCGGCGGCGAGCAGCTGCTGTTTACGGGTGACGACGACGTCTGGGTGTTCATCAACAAGCGTCTGGCGGTCGACCTCGGCGGGCGTCACGCCCAGAATGACGGCTCGATTGCGCTCAACGCGACTAGCGGACATGGCGTTGCCGCGGACTATCGCGGTGGAGCTGTGGACGTGAACCTCGGCCTGGAGCTCCACAAGGTGTACGAGATCGTGGTGTTCCACGCCGAACGACACACCACAGAATCCAACTATCAGCTGACCCTGGCGAAGTTCTCAGCGCCCCGTTCTAGCTGCGAGCCGGTTTGTGGTGATGGCGTCGTGGCAGGCGGCGAGGTGTGTGACGACGGCAAGAACGACGGATCTTACGGCTCTTGCACGGCGGACTGCAAGGGCTTTGGCCCGCGCTGCGGTGACGGCGTGGTGCAGGATAAATCCGGTGAGGCCTGTGACGACGGAACCAATCTCACGTCCTACGCTCCCAAGGGGACCACAGCTTGCGCTCCCGAGTGTAAGACCCCGGGTTACTGCGGTGATGGCAAGCTCGACGCCGCCTTTGGCGAGGCCTGCGATGACGGTAAGAACACCGGCGGCTACGGCAAGTGCGAACCTGGCTGCAAGCTTGGCGGACGCTGCGGCGACGGTAAGCTCGATACCGCACGTGGGGAGACCTGCGACGATGGCAATCGCCGCAACGGCGACGGCTGTAGTTCCAACTGCGTCAGAGAGATTCTGCGCTGAGCTGCTAGAGTCGTAGAGGCGCCGGGCTACTCGCCCGGCTCGAAAGCAACAAAGCCCGCTGAGTCGAAACTCGGCGGGCTTTGCTGTCAGTGCCAATGATTCGGCGCGAAACTAGGCGAGCGCGAGGGCCTGCTCGAGATCGGCCAAAATGTCCTTGGGATTCTCGAGTCCAATGCTGAGACGGATGTAGTCCTGCGTGACGCCCGTCGCGAGCTGCTCTTCGCTGGAGAGCTGCTGGTGCGTCGTGCTTGCGGGGTGAATCGCGAGCGTCTTGGCGTCACCGACGTTTGCCAAATGTGAGACGAGCGTGAGGTTGTCGATGAAGCGTTTGCCCGCTTCAAGACCACCCTTGACGCCAAAGCCGAGGATCGCTCCGGCGCCGCGTGGCAGGTACTTGCGCGCCCTGTCGAACTCACTGCTGCTCGCCAGGCCTGGGTAGTTCACCCAGCTGACCTTGGGGTGTTGGGCGAGGTGTTGAGCCACGACCAGGGCGTTGTCCACGTGGCGTTCCATGCGCAGATGCAGGGTTTCGAGGCCCTGAATCAAGAGGAACGCATTGAACGGCGAGAGGGCTGGTCCGAGATCACGCAGCAAGGTGGTGCGCGCTTTGATGATGTACGCCAGGTTGCCGAGCGGGCGCAGGGCCTCAACAAAATCGAGGCCGTGGTAGCTCGCGTCAGGACCCGCCACCAGCGGGTGCTTGCCGCCCTCCCAGTTGAATTTGCCGCCGTCGACGATGATGCCGCCGAGCGACGTGCCATGGCCACCGATGAACTTCGTGGCTGAGTAGACGACGATGTCCGCGCCAAATTTCAGCGGCTGAATCAGGTACGGCGCAACGGTGTTGTCGACGACCAGCGGAATACCGTGGCGATGCGCGATCTCAGCCAGGGCCTCGAGATCAGCCACATCCAACTTAGGATTGCCGATCGTCTCGGCGTAGAGCGCCTTGGTCTTAGGCGTAATCGCGGCCTCGAGAGCGGCAAGATCCTTGGACGGCGCGAACTTGACCTCGATTCCGAAGCGCGGGAACGTGTAATGAAAGAGGTTGTACGTGCCGCCGTAGAGGTTGTCGGCGCTGACGAGCTCATCGCCGGCCTTGGCAAGGTTGAGCAGGGCGAGCGTGACGGCGCTCTGACCACTGGCCACGGCGAGCGCTCCGATCCCGCCTTCAAGCGCAGCGACGCGCTTTTCGAGCACGTCCGTGGTCGGGTTCATGAGCCGCGTGTAGATGTTACCGAACTCCTGCAGCGCGAACAGCTTGGCGGCGTGGTCCGAGTCGCGGAATTGATACGAGGTGGTCTGGTAGATCGGCACGGCGCGCGCGCCCGTGGTGGGATCAGCGACCTGACCGGCATGCAGGAGCAGGGTCTCGAGGGCGTAGTCGGCGGGATTGGTCATCGGATGGCTCTCGGTGGGGCTGCCCCGGTGGAGCTCAGGCAGCCGGAGTTGGGTTAGGGCTTGGCCAATTTGTAAAGGCGGGGGCGTGAGTCCGCAAGAGCAATCTTCAATTCATGCATCGGAAAAGTGGGGAACCGGGTTCCGGGGCGTTTAGGCGCGGGGCGCGGACAAAAGGCACAGGGCCGGTCTCCCGAAGGAAACCGACCCTGCAACAGGCCGCGGCTGAGTGAAGAACTCAGTTCACGGAAGCCGAGACGAAGCACATGTTGAACGGCAGGTCCTCGTCCGCTTTGCCCGGGATCACGATGGCGATCTGCGAGATCGGGGTGCCGGGCTTGAAGGGCTTGGCCGAGGGGCCCGAGGGGTCCCAGCACTGCGTATTGAACTTGTCCCACGGGATCATTCCGCCACCCTCCGGAAGCACTGCGCACCAGCGACCCGCGTCGAGGCCAGAGTTGTCCTGGATTTGGACGCGCGGAGAACCGGTCGCGACGATCGTGAGGCCCGCACCCTTGGTGGTCCAGAGGTTCCCGTGGCTGTTGGGGGCGGCCAACTGGTTGATATTCCAGCCAATCATGGCAACGCCTTTATAAGCGGGATCCTTACCAACGGACCCGGTTGCGCAGAGCTGGCCGGGCGTTGTCGTGAAACAGAGAGCGGTGCCGGCCTCATTGCACTCGGGGGAAATCGTGGTGCCGACGCCGACGCCGACGGTGAAGGCGTAGCCCATGAGCTCGCCGCTCGTGCCGTAGCCGTTGGTGAAGCTGCTGGTGCTGGGAACGCCGCCGGTTGCGCCGGGAACGCCGCCGGTTGCGCCGGGAACGCCGCCCGTGGCCGCATAGCCGCCGGTGCCGGCCGGGGCCGGATCACTCGTGCTGCTGTCGCAAGCGACGGCCGCGAACACCAAGGAACCTAGCGCCAAGATACTGAGTCCAGCAAATCGATTCATCGCGATGACCTCTTACCTTCCAAAGAATTGGTAACCCGCCTCGCTGACGTGATTGCAGCCAGCTCAGCCGGCGTTGATTGTAGCGAGGTCAAGCCCGAGGGCAAGCCGGGCCTATACGTGAAAACAGGGATATTTCCCACTCGCGGCCCAAGCGAGGGTCGCTTCAGCCGGCGGCCTGGGTCGAAAATTCCGCGAGCATCGCACAATTCAAGTCCTCCCTGATCAGGACTCCAAGGTCAATTGTGGAATACCGTGAAATGGGAACCAAACGCGCAAATAGTGCGCGCGAGCGCCACGGCTGAGGTATTTGACACACCCCCAAAAATCGACCGACCTCCGAGCGCGGGAACGCAAATCAGGCTCATTGTCTGACAATTTCGGACCAGCGCTGCAGGTTCGGCGCGGCAATGGTCTAAGCCGGGGGCGCGACTCCGACGGCGCGGTTCCGTCGTTTCACGGTTTGGACAACAGTTGGCAGCTGTCACCGATGACGCCCGAGGGTAGCTGCGGTTGGTACGTTCACGCGCCGCATCAAGCCACGCCAGGAGCGTTTCGCTTTTACGCCACCGATTGGAGCGGGCCGCAGTGGGGGGCTGAGGGCAGCATCGCGGCCGGCGTCAAGACTGGAGCAAACTTCAAGCTCGATACCATGCTCGCGAGCAACCGCGAACTGTACCTCTGGGAGGCTCCGACGACCCAGCGTCCCGCGTCGGCACTCGCGCGGGTGCGCTTTGATGACCCCGCATTGACCGTATCCGAGGGCATCGGCTACGGCATGCTCGCGAGCGTGTTTGCCGATGATGGCAAGGTCAGCGAGGGGCCCTGTTTGATGCGTTGTATGAGCATTACGTGAAGGTCGCCGATCCCAAGGGCCTGATGCATTGAAAGGTGAGCGGCTTTGAGACAGTGGTGTCGCAGAACTCCGCGACAGTTGCCGCTCTTGATGTGATCGTCGCGCTGCTAATCGCGGCCAAGCGCTATTCCGATCCCCACTATCAGAGCGAGGCACTGCGGCTTGCCGAGGTCGTTCGCTCAAGTTCACTCGACGCGACGGGCTTGCTTGAGCCGGGTGATGCTTGGCGCGGTCCGAAGAACCCCAGCTACGCGAGCCTGGTCGCTTTCGAACTATTGCGCCGACTTGACTCGACGCACGCGGCTGATTGGCAGCGAGTTTTGGAGTGCCATTTGGTCTGGCTCGGCGTGGCGACCTCGCCTGCCGGACTCGCGCCGAATTGGTGTGACGCCAGCGGAGCGCCCGTCGATCCCGCCAACGGGGTGACGGACTGGGAGCGCTTCGGCTTCGATGCGATGCGGGTCCCGTGACGCATGGCTTGGGCTGCGGCCTGGTATGGCGAGCAGCCAAGCTTTGCCCCCGCCGTTAGCTTGGCGCGCGGGTATTGCGGCTTTGCGAGCCAGGCTAGCGGCGGGCAACCGGGTGCGCTGATGGCTGAGTACGCGCTTTCAGGCGTGGCGGCTTCGACCATTGCTGCGGCTGCTCGAGCTGCAACTGGCTTCGTGTCTTGCCGTCAACCCCTACTGAGCTTTTTCGGGGCTAGAGCGAGCGGCCGCGAACCGCAACCGACAAACCACCGCGAGCCCCAAGGTGAATCACCCGGGGGCTCGTGGAGGCTCAGGACTTGTGCTTAGACGCGCTCGAGTAGGATCGTCTCGGTCGGACGGTCACAGACCTCGCCCGGACCAAAGTATTGGATCGGACCCGGGTACTGGTAGTCGTCGACGAGCGCCCAGGATGCGCGATTGCTGGCGAATGCCTGGAAGGGCTTGCCATCGAGCTCGACGAGCGCCTTCTTGATGACGGGCTTATCTTTGCCGTGGCGCCGTTCGAGATTCATCATCATCGTGAGCGGGATGCCGCCAGCAACCCAGTGCGCGGAGGACTGGGTCAGGTTGCGCACGCTCGAGAGGTAACCGGTCTTGCCGGCGCCGAGCAGCGAGGAGGCGATGTAGCCGAGTGAGTAGCAGTAGTCCGCGTCGAAGTTCGACGGGGCCGCGCAGCGACCCTCGTAGCCGAAGAAGTGGTTCTGGGCGCTGAACTTGCCCTTGAACTCCCCCTTGATCTTCCACTCGCGCAGCAGATCCCCAACGAGATCGATCAAGAGCTTCTCGCTCTCGATGCGCGACACCTGCACGTTACCGTGGGGATCGCGATCCATCATCAACTGACGCTGAATGGCGTGCGGCAGACTCGAGAAGGCTTGCGCCGACGGAGCAGACAGCTTCTTGGCGATGAACTGGAGCTTGTCGTCGTCATCGTTGAGCTGCTCAAAATAGGCGTCCGACATCAGCTCGTTGAGCTCGGCGATCATGAGCTTGAGCTCGGGGATGAACTCGATCAGGCCCTCGGGGATCAGGGCGATGCCGAAGTTCTTGCCGGCCTCGGCGCGCTGCTTGACGACGAGCGCGATCTCTTCGACGATCTCGCGCAGGGTCATCTTCTTGGTCTCGACCTCTTCGCTGATCAGCGCGATGTTGGGATGCGTCTGCAGCGCGCACTCGAGCGCGATGTGCGAGGCGCTGCGGCCCATCAGCTTGACGAAGTGCCAGTATTTCTTGGCACTGTTGGCGTCCCGCTCGATGTTCCCAATCAGTTCCGAGTAGACCTTACTCGCGGTATCAAAACCAAAAGAGGCCTCAATCCACTCGTTCTTGAGGTCGCCGTCGATCGTCTTCGGGCAGCCGATCACGCTGACACCGGTCTTGTTCGCCGCGCAGTACTCGGCGAGCATGCAGGCGTTGGTGTTGCTGTCGTCGCCGCCGATCACGACCAGGCCGGTGATGCCAAGCGCGCGACAGTTGGTGATGACCGTCTGAAACTGGGCTTCGGTCTCGAGCTTGGTGCGACCCGAGCCGATGATGTCAAACCCGCCGGTGTTGCGGTGCGCGTCGATGAAGGCGTCATCGAACTTGACGTACTGATTGTCGGTGAGGCCGCTTGGGCCGCCGAGAAAGCCGTAGAGCTCGCTCTGGGGGCTGAGCTTCTTCAGGCCGTCATAGAGTCCGGCGATCACGTTGTGACCGCCCGGGGCCTGGCCGCCGGAGAGGATCACGCCGACGTTGAGGACCTGGACCTTGGCGGGACCGGGCTCGAACGTGACGACTGGCAAGCCGTAGCTGTTCGGGAAGATCTGCGAAATCGCCTCGGGATCGGCGACAGACTGCGTGGCAGCGCCCTCGGAGGCGACAACGGCTTGGCCGTTGTCAGCGAGCACCTTGGGGAGCTTGGGTTGGTAGGCAGCGCGGGCTTTCTGCAGGGGCGATACGGACTGGGTCATTCCTTCGAACTCCTTCGAGTGGGGAGGCAATAGCCCGCCGCGGGCCAGTTGTAAACGGCAAGAGCAGCAGCAATCGGCTTCGGCTCGCCGCTCCAGGTGAGCCGCGGCCCCGGTCTGCAACCTGCCGGAAAAACCAGGGCTGGCAGCAGCTCACGAACGCGCTGCAGCGCGCGAGCGGCGCAAAGATTGCGTAGTGAGCAGGCTGTGACGAGCCGCAGGGCGGAGCGCGGCGGAGACCGGCGCACGGTCAGGAGATGACGTTGTGGCGTACGGTCAGGAGATGACGTTGTGGCGTACGGTCAGCGAGGCTCTGGATCATTTTGGGAAATGACGTCGTGGAACCGTTCGAGTGCGAGATGCACCGAGCCGTCGGGGCGGCGCGTGACCACGTCGGCGAAGCGAACGTCCGCCAGGATGTGCACCGGATCGTAAAAGAAGCGCGCGAACACCGTCTGCGAGAGACTGGTGTCGAGGCCCGTCAGGGTGACGAAGATGCGTACGTCGCTGTCGCGCAGGCGCGCGAGATCACAGCCGTACAGCGGACTGCGTTCGTCGAGACGGTGCACGACGAGCCAGGTCACAGCCAGGCTCGGGAGACTGTCGCGCTCAAGCGTGAGATCGTGCAAACGACGCAGCTGCTCGCCTTCGCGCGTGACCTCGTCGAGCAGCACGGCGACGCGTAGGCGCGCGTCCAGCAGCTCCGTTGACCGCAGGTTGGCTACGCGAAATACCAGGCACTCAACGCCGTCGCGCCGCGAAAGCAGGGCGTATTCCGAGAACAGGACCCGCGCGAGTGGTCGGGAGAAACGCGCAAAGGAGAGCCCGGTGCCGAGGGCGACCGCGAGCAGTCCGATCAGCGCTTCGAGCGAGACGACGGCGTGCGACCAGAGACTGACGGGCGCCATGCCGCCGTAGCCAATGGTGGCGAGCGTCTGGATGCTGAAGAAAAACGCGTCACCAAAAGAGCCCGGCTGCGCGTTGGAGACCCCGCCGGGATCAAGCCAGTACGCGGCCGCAAACAGCAGATTGACCGCGACGAACGCCCCGACGATGAACGCCAGAAAGCGCGGCCAGCTGCAGGCCAGAAGATGGGCGTAGAGATCCGAAAACAGCCCGTCGCGCTGCCCCGAGCGGGTCACGCGCCGCAGCCCCACACCCGAGCCCGGACGAGACGGCGGACGGGTGGGGCGGGGGCTCTCGCCGAGGGGCGAACTCACGGACCGCAGACGCAGGTGACGCTGACGCCCGCGAGGTTGAACGGCGTGTTGGGATCCGTCGTGTTGCTCATGCTGCCCGAGTCGCCATCTTTGGTGCATGGCGCGTCCGTACCGCCCTGGCGCTTGGCGCACATCGGATCGGCCGTGGGGTTGAGGTCCAGCTTCGTCGGATCGCAGCCGAGAACGCAGGTGAGGATCTTCTCGCAAGCTCCCTTGCAGTAACCACCGTCGTTGGTCGGGCAGGCGCCGCAGCCGACGTTGGCGCAGGCACCACCGGTGAGCTTGGTTGCGTCGCAATTGGCGCGGGTGACAGTCGGCGCGGTGCCGCCCGTGGCGACCGTGCCGCCCGTGGCAACAGCGCCGCCCGTGGCGACCGCGCCGCCCGTGGCAGAGCCCACCGGTGCTGCGCCACCCGTGGCTGAGTTGCTCGGGGCGGGGCCGCCGCCTTCGCCGGGAAGGGTGTTGCCTGCGGCGCAGGCAATCAGACTAAAGGCCAAAGCGACGAAACGCAGGGATGAGGAGCGAAGGAGCATGAGGGTTCTCGGTGGCGGTGGGGCTTAGGTGCGGCTGCGGGGGCGGTCAAGGTCCCGCCCCGAGAGCCGCAAGGAGGACTTACGGGCAGGTCTTGCCGGTGTCTTTCCAGTTGGCTTCGAAGTAGGTGTGGTTAGCCTTGGAGCCCGTGGGGGACGTGTCTTCGGAGGTCCAGAGCAGCTGAGGGGCGACCATTGCAGCCCCCACGTACTCGTAGAGCTTGCCTCCGTCGATCACTGTGTCTCCGGGCCGAATCTCGATGTTTGCAAACGGACGCGGCCAGGGGAACGCGCTCAAACAGGGAGCCTTCGGGTCGAAGGTGGCGGACTTGAAGAGATCGCCGAACAGTGCCGAGTCCGATCCTGCTTCCCTGACTAGGCCGCTGTCGGGCAGAACCAGCGAGGCGTCGGGCTTCGAACTCACGGGTGCGGCGCCACCCGCTCCCCCGGCGTTACCGGAGGAGTCCCCAAGGTTCGCTCCGTCGCTAGCCGAGCAGGCGGCGACCGTAGCGACCGCCGCGAGTAATGCTGAAACGATGATCTTTCGCATGGAACTGCTCTCAGTTAGGGCAAAAACTGCGTGGCGCGACTACTTCAGCACTGCGGGAGGGGGCGGAATGATCTTCTTTTTCACTGCGAAGCAGGGGGGCTCTTCGCCGTAGATCAGCTCGCCCTTGCTGTAAACTGTGATGTACGGCGTCTTGACCTCTTCCTTGGTCAGCTTCTGGAGACTCCAGTCGTTGCCGCTATCCCAGACGCAGCCCGAGCCGTTTGGCGTGCCAATGTCAAAGAGTGTGGTGCGCGGTGCCGTCAGCTTCTGGAGTTCTCCCCAGAACTTGTCTCCGGGATAGGAGAACTCGACGTAGTACATGTTGCCGTTGACCGCGCATTGCTGCGGCTGCTTCATCTCCGTCGGATCGTTGAACTCCGTGGCGCCGCGGTCGTAAACGATGCTCGCCTTGACGGACTTCGGATCGACGCCCTTGTCGTACAGCTCCGTCACGTCGTAGAAGTAGCGGACGCTGAGGTTCTCGTCGTAGCGCGGCGGGTGAAGCGACTCATTGATCAACGTGAACTGCACCTGCGAGCTGCAGTCCCCCTGGGTGTTGATCTTGGCCCGCGTGTAGAACTCGTCGATGCGGGGCTCGATCTCGGGGAAATTCTTGAGCGGACATTGCTTGCCGAGCTTGCCCGAGGTCAGCTCAAAGTTGGCCGCAATCGCCGCAACGAACGAGGCGTTGTAGTCGATCGTGACCTCATTTTTGCCGTAGTCCGCGCGATCATCAACATGGCTGTCGTCGTCCGCGGGACCATTGACCAGCGCGCCCCAAATGATGTGGCGAGTCTCCTTGGGCGTGCTTGGCATACCCGTGATCGACGCGTGGCCCGCGGCATGGTGAGGCTGATTGGCGTACTTGTCCGTGAAGCCCATCATGTAGGACTTCCCGAGCGGGTTCTTGCCAAAGAGGTACTCGGTCTGACCGCGCGCCCAGGGCTTGAATTTTGCCGAGAGGGGATCCGTCGGGAAGTACTTCGAGAACAACAAGCCGATGAACTGACCTGCCGAGTTGTAGCGGGCTGAGCCCCAGGTGTAGGACACCTTCCAGCCGAAACCGGCCGGCGTTGCTTTGGCCGGGTCGAGCCAGGCCGCGGAGTCCGTGCGCGCAATCTTTCGGAACTTCTCCGCGAGCACGGCCTCAGGCAGGTTCGGACTGCGACCCTCGGCGCGACGCGAGAGCAGATCGGCCAGCTTGACGAACACGCCCGAGCGTACGGTTTCCCAGCAATAGGTGTGGGACTCCGTCCAGCCACCATCCGGGGGGGCATCCGGACCCGAGACGTCACTGATGCCAGTGAAGTGCGCGACCCAGGGTTTGCTGGTCGAGGAACTCCAGGCCTTTTTCCAGTCAGCGAGGGGACCGACGGCGTCTTCGATGTATTTCCAGTCGCCGGTCGCAACGCCGAGCCAAGTGGCAGCGAAAGCCAGCTCATCCCAAGCGTAGCCAGACGTGTAGAGCCCCTCACCGGTCGAAAACACGCTGTCGGGGTGCTTTTTGGCGAACTCGTAGAGCGCCTTGGACGTGAGGAGACAACGCTCCGCGTAGGGGATGTCGACGTTGCGGTCGTAGTAGAGCTTGGCGACCAGCGCGAGGGCGGCTGCTGCGCTGGCGACCACGTCCGCTGCCGGGTTCTCATCGGTGGCGAAGTGACCTTTGCGCGGGCAGAGGTCGGTGCGGCGGACCTCAGGCGGCATCCAGCCACAGTCGTGGTCATTGGCTCCGCCCACCTGATGACCGAAGGCGATCACCTTGCCATCCTCCACGAAAGTACTGCGAATGAAGTAGTCGCTGAACCAGCGCAGCGTCGCCAGGGTCTCGGCTTCGAGCCCCGTCTTACTGAACGCGTCAGGGAACTCGTACATGGTCCAGGCCAGCGTTTCTGCCGCGTAGCCATTGGTGAGACCGAACTTGATGTAGTCACCGGCGTCGTGAAAGCCGCCACTGAGATCAACCCTGCCGTCGCCGTCGGGATCGAGCGTCTTGCGGTGCTTGTCGATGAAGGCCTGGGTGAGATCGACGCCGTTCGGATCCTTGGGATCCAGCTTCAGATGAGCGTCCCCCATGTCCGAGTCACCGCGCCACTGCGTGTCCGTGCAATTGACGCCGGGGCCAGACTTCTGGACGTTGAAGAACCACAGGGCCTTCTGCAGGGCCTCCGCCCAGTTCGGCTCGGCGGCGGTCTTGGTCTGAAAATCGTCCCCAGTGCAGGCCTCACCGGACTTGCCTTGAGGAAACCGCTTCGGCACGCATTGGTAGGCCGCGACCTCACCGGGTTTGATCTTACCGAGGTTGAATTTGCCCGTACCACCCTGCCCCGGAGGTTTGACGAGGTTCCCCGAACCGTCATCGACGAGACCAGCCTCCAGGCCGGAGTCACCCGAGGCCGAGCAGGCCAGGGCGCCAAGCGAGGCTGCGGCCATCGACACAATGAACCAAGACGACAAGTAAGTTGTTCTCATGGGCACCTCCGAACGAGCTCGACGATCCGCAATGTGCTGACGAGCATGCCATGGCTCGCGCTGGTTCGGCAGCGACTCGACGCGCTAGCGGCGGCGATACCGTGACGATTCAATCTGATAACCAGGCTAAAAATGGCGGCTCCGACTTCGACGCTGGACTGGCCCGCGTCGTGCCAGGAGTGGCGTCGGCGCGCCGAGCGGCTCACAAATGTGCTTGGTTGGCTGAGAACGCGGCCAATCAAGCGCGGGGCGGCACCCTTGAGGAGCCCCGCCCGTTGAGCCGGCATCTTCCGCACGGTCAGTCGCAGGGGCTGGTGAGCTGTAGCCCGCGGGACCGCAGGGTCCGCAGCGCGACGTCATTCGCCGTGCAGTCGAGCGGGTTGCCAGCCAGCTTCAACACGCCGCCCTCACCAAAATGGATTGCGCGTGCCAGAGGCGTGACTGACTTGATGTAGTTAAACGACAGATCGAGGTTCTGCGCGTTCACGAGACTCGCGATCGGCGTGACGTCCACCAGCGTGCTGAACGTGAGCTGCACGTCCGACAGCGTTGGTAAGGCGGCCAGTGGCTTGACGTCGGTCAGCGCACATGAGGTGAGGTTCAAGGTTGTCAATACCGTCAGCCCGCTCAGACCCGTGAGGTTGGTGATGGGGCAGGCCGACGCATTGAGTGCGCGCAGCGAGGGATGGTCCTTGAGTGGCGCGAGGCTGTCGACCTTGGTGCCGTCGATCCAGAGCGTCTCGAGGCCCTTGAACCCCGCAACGACCGTCAGTGAGGCGATGGATGTGCGCGAGAGGTAGAGCTCCTGCAGGCGATGCAGGTTCTCAAGCGCGCTGAGATCGGTCACGTTTTGCTCGGAGAGATTGAGCACGCGCAGCGCGACGAGCTTGGACAGCGGAGCAAGATTGGAGACCGTTGGCGGGGCGCTTGCGGCCGGGAGCAGCAGCTCCTCGAGCGAAACCAAGTTGGCCAAGGGCGACAAGTCCGGAGGCGCATTGCCCCCGAGATCGAGGTGCTTTAGCCGCGTGAGGTAGGCCAACGGCGCCAAGTCAGCCGCCTCCAAATGACTCTTCTGCGCCACCAGGGACTCGAGCTGCGTGAAGCACTCGAGTCCACCCAGATTACCGACGGAGATATTCGTCTCGTCGAGGTTGAGCGAAGTCAGCCGGTCGATGTCCGCGTCCGTGATGATCGGAATGGGATCACTGGGATCCCGTCCCAGAACGAAGACGAGCGCGGCATTGAGTGCGGGGTCGGTAAACGTGAGAGTCCCCGTGCAGGCCGCCTTGTCGCTGCAGTCCGCTCCGGCAAAGCCAGTCTTGCACTGGCAGACATGGCCGGCGAGCGTCTCGATGCAGCTGCCGCCGTTAGCGCAGCTGGTTGCCTTGCACGAAGCAGCGGGCTTGCACGCTAGGCCAGCGACGGCCGTGGTACCCGCCCGGCAGCTGCAGGTGGCGCTCCCCGTCGTATTGGTGCATATCGCCGAGCTTGCGCAATCACTGGACCCAGCCGTGCACTCGTTGACGTCCGTACATTTGTGACCGTCTCCGACGTAGCCAGGCAGGCACTGGCAGCGGTAGGAGCCCTCCACGTTGGTACAGGCTGCGGTGCCCTTGGCGCAGTCGTGCTTGCCGTCCGCGCACTCATTGACGTCCGTGCAGGCGTCCCCCGTGTAGCCCGAGCGACACTCGCAGAGCGGTTTGCCGCTCTTTTCGACGCACAGCGAGCGCGGTCCGCAAGTGACGTCTTTACAGACATCGGGGGTTGGCTTGCCCGGCGCGCCTGCAAGCGAGGGGGTGCCGCCCTGTCCACCAGCGCCGCCAACACCGCCCGCTCCGGGGGGGGCGGCCGGTGGGTGGCTATCGTCGGAACTGCAACCGAACAGCGGCAACAGGCCGAACAGAACCGAAGCGAGGGCGAGGGCGAGGGTAGTGCGCATCAGAGGTTGTCCACGCAGGTGTAGGTGATCTGCCAATTATTGAGTTTGACGGCGGCCCCAGCGGCGTTGACAGGATCGACCGTCATCTGGAGCTCGAGCCACAAACGCGTGCCGTCTTCAGGCTTGAGCTCGGCCGCGAGGATCACCGGGCAGGCGGGATCATCGACCCCGACGCCGTCGACCGTAGCGGGGTTGCAGATGGGGTGACTGGAATCCGCCTTGGCCGCGAGCGTCTTGAAGGTGGCCGTAGCCAAATCTGCTTCGGCATTGGCCGTGCGGATGTCGAACGTGATGTTGGACGTCGAAGGCGTGTTGGCGTCCCACATCAACCAGGCCCATACAGGACCGCTGTTTTCAGGGCAAACGGCCTTGTAGTGCTGGTTGTAGACGGCTGCGCCCGTGCCGGAGCCACTGGTGCAGCCAGACGCATTGCTCTGGTGACAAACCGAACTGCAAGTGGCGCCTGGCTTGAAGAGGGTCCAGTCATCGAGGCGGGAGAACTCGGAGATGGCCCCATCAGAGTTCACCCGCAGGGCGTATTCTTTGTTGAGATCCGTGGCGGGATTGAGACCCGTGCAGGTGACGCTGGCATCCTTCAGATCGATCGTCTGGCAGTAGCCGGACTTGACGTTGATCGGCAGCTTGCACTCAGCGATTTGCCAGGCTGCCAAGGGACTGGCCGTAAACGCGCGCCCCGTCGTTGGGAGCCAGAAGCCGACGGCGAGGGTGCCAACGGCCGTGGTGGCGCCGTGATTGCAAACGGGAAGCTTGGTCTCGCAGGGAACGCCCGCGGCCAAGTCTGGGAGACCCACTGCGCCCGGATCGACGTAGCCAGGCGCGGCCGCCGTACCATTTGGAGAGCAAGTGCCCGCGCCGTTGGGCATGCTGGTTTTGCTCGCGTAGTTATTGCTGCCATTGCAGGTCAGGTTGGTGACGCTGCCGCCGGAAGGATTGGTGCCCTGATCGTAGGTGGTGCTCTTGCAGGTCGCGCCCGCGGCGCCAACCCCCTGGATGCTGGTACCCGACTGGACGTCGATTTCCTTGGCGTGAGCGAGCCCGGTCAGCACGCTCGCATGGGTGAGCGTAATGCGTCCGTTCGGAGCCGCAAAGTAGCCCACCGGGCGGGCATTCCAGCCGTTGACGTTGATGCTGGCGTTCGAATAGACCTGGAAACGTCCGGCGTTGGCGACCGTCAGCACTGTGCCACTCGAGTCGACCACGTCAGACTGCTGGTCAATCGTCACGGTGCCCTGGGACCTGATGCGCACGGTGCCCGAGGCGGGAAGCTTGACCTTGGTACCGCCCCCAACCGAGAACATCGACACGTTGTAGTCGCCCGCGGCCATGGTGAGGGTGCATGCCCAGCCACCCGTGGTGACGTTTCGATAGGTGCCAGGTGAGATGCTGACGTTGCAACCGCCCGCGTCGGTGGCGTTCGGGGTGATGACGATGGGGTTGATGCCGCTCGCAGGGACCGCCACCGAGGCGTTCTTCGCGGTGGCAGTGCCCGTTCCAGTAATGGTTCCGGAGGCGGTGATCGTGCCGGTCACGTTGGTTGCGCCGTAGTTCACCGTACCGTTTGCGACGATATTGCCAGTGAACGTTGCGCCGGAGAGCGCGACATTGCTGCCCGCGTAGACGCCGCCGTTGACGCCGCTCGCGCTGCCGGAAATGAAGCTCGAGGTTGCGACAGCCGCGTAGTCACAGAGGTTGCCGCTGGTGGGGGGAGCGGGGCGAGCCTGCCCTTCGCAACGTACGGCCACTTCGGTGATGCAGGCCGCGTCCCAGCTGGTGGCAGTGCCGCCGGCGCAGCAATGGCTGCCCTCGGCCGAACCGCAAACCTTGGACACGCAGTCAAGGACGGCGGCGTCACAGGTGCTGCTGCTCATGACCGTGCCGGTGCTGCAGAGGCTGTGTTCACAGGTTGAATTGATGGTCGTGGGCGTCGTGGTACAGTTAGCGTCGCACACGCTCTTGACCATGCCCACGCAGTCCGGGCTGCCGGCACTGCCGTCAGTCCAGGCGGTGTTACAGCACTTGGGCTCAACTGCGCAGATGCGCGCAACGCAGGGATCACAGGCGGAGCTGAGCGCGCTGCCAGCGCTGCATTTGACGTGGGCGCAAGCGGGGACGGTCGCGGTCGTCGTCAGGTTTGTTTGGACGTCGACGCAACTCGCGTTGGCCTGGCAGTCCTCACCGCTCTGACAGGGTTGTCGACGCGGCTGATAGGTGAGGTCCGGGCACTGGCTCTGCACTATCGCGCCAGAACCGGCCGGAAACAGGGCCTTGCACTCGCTTGAGATCCCGTAGGAGTCGATGTTGTTGTCGGGTTCCGAGCTGAACGTGGAGCCCGCCCACACGAGCGCGCGCCCAGTGAACGCAGCCATCGATTGGAACGTGGCATTCGGCGCCAGAATGGTGCCGTAGAAGTTGGTGACGGGGGTTCCGACCTTCACGAGGGCGGCGCTATCCGAGTACCACTGGATGCGCGGTACATCGAGCACGCATAGGTTGCCCGCCGTGCAGGTGGGATCGATCGCGGTGCGGTTGGGGCAGTCTGAGCAGGTCAGCTTCAGGTTGTTCCCGAAGTACAGGGTAGACTTGGCGCGAATGTCATAGATAGCAGTGCACTTGCTGGACCCTGCGTTCCAGTTGCACTTGAGGTCGAGCGTGGACCCGCCGTCGCCAAAGACGATCGAGTTGGCCTGATAAAGGCAGGTGGGCCCAACGCAGGTGAAATTCAGACTGCCGTTGTTGGTGACGTCGATGCTGTTGTACGTGCCTGCGGCCACGTTGAGGGTGCCGACGACGGGTTGGCTGGCGTTGGTTGCACTGGTGGCCACCGGCTTGGATGGTAGCGCGGGAACGGAGATTGCCGGCCGCGCAGGAGTTGCCGCTGCCGCGTTGTAGGTGACGGGACCGGTCAAACCCCCGGGCGCGATGATCGTGCCGCCCACACTCGAGTTGGGAGTGTTCTGGAAATGCACCGTGCCTCCCGCCACGATGGAGCCGGTCACGGTGCAGGCGGCACCGTCGAACCACACGTCGCCGGTGACAAACAGGTTGCCGTTGATGTGTACCCCTTGTCCGCCCGTAAAATTGCCCGTGGTATTCACGTCACCGTTTACGGTCACGCGGTGACCGAATGTGACATCGCCCGTCGCGGCGATTCCGCGGAAGGTGATGTCATTGCCAGCCGTGAGGGTCCCGAGCACCGCGACCGGACCCTTGGGCGACTGGGTTCCAGGGGAATTGTCGTTACCGTAGTTGATGGTGCCCTTGGCGACGATGCCGTAGTCACAGAGTCCGTCGGTTGGCGGCGCAGTGGTGGTCGCGCATTCCGAGAAGACCTTCTGCTCACAGCTACTCGTCCAGGTGCCCTCGACAGGCAGGGTCGAGGGATCATCGCAGCAGCCGAGACCAGGGAAATTTGCGCAGATCTTGGCGACGCACGGATCGCAGTTGGGGTTGAGTCCACCGCCCGTGGTGCAGAGCCCATGAGCACAGGCCGGCGGCGCTGTGACCGACGGAGTACAAGACGCGCTGGCGGGATCACACCAGTACCAATCGTACGTGCCACCCCCTGAACCTCCACCCCCAGCGACCAGACCGCCCGGAGGCGTCTCCTTCCAGGTTTGGCAGCGTGGATCGCAGGGATTGTTGCTGCAGGTCGTGACCGTCGAAAGCGCCGCTACGCCGCGCCCAGGCGCCTGCGCGGGGGGCTTAGGTTTGGTGACGACTTGGCCGTTCTGACACTCGCCCCATTGACCTTCGACGCAGAGCTGCGCGCCCTGATAGCAGCTAAGCTGCGCACCCTCCGAGCTGAGCATTTTGCCGCAGGTCTGCCAGGTTCCGTTGACGCATGGCGCCTCACGTGTGGCTCCAACTTGCGGAAGACCATCGAGCTCGGCGTTGCACGCAGGCATGCCCAGTATCGCTGCGCCCGCGGTCAGCACGGCACGAAGGAAGCGACTCCCCCAGCGTGAGGGTTGTGAAGACTTGAAGTCGAGACGATCGTCACGGCGCTGGGTCATGGGCAGTCGGCTCCTTGCCGCAGAGCACCCTGGGGGACGGGCGAGCGGCTGAGACATAGGGAAGATGCTTCATTTCTACCTGATTTCCGAGGAAAAAGCACGGGGTTTCCTAGGGGTCAGGCGCATCCCGAGGCGTCCTGCTGAGCTCGCTGAGGGTGCCGGACTGACAGCTGCCCACAGGGATTGCCGGCATGAGTGGGGGTGAGTCGGGGCGTAGCTTGCATCATTGTGTAATTGGGTAATATTCGACGTATCGTGGCCACGCCGACCCAAAACCAAGAGCGCTGGCAGCTCTACAGGCTGCTGGGAGAACCGCAGCGGCTGCGGCTGCTAGCCCTGTGTGCGGAGGAGGAACTCGGGGTCAGTGAGCTTGCGGAGCTGCTCGGCGAATCCCAGCCGAACGTCTCCAGGCACGCGGCCGCGCTACGGCAGGCAGCGGTGCTCGAGGAGCGGCGCGAGGGCACGCGGCTGTTCGTGCGGCTGGCGGCTGAGGCGGCGCGGGATCTGGTGGTTCAGGACGCGCTCGCGGCTGGTCGCAAGCTGTGCGAAGTGGATGGAAGTCTGTCGCGGGTGCAGGCGCTGGTGCTGCGGCGCGACGGGCGGACGCGCGAATTTTTTTCGACGGGCTCAAGCCCCGAGGCCGCGCTTGGTTTGGGTCTGTCATCGGCGCTGCCAGCTTACCTTCGCGCGGTGCACCTCGGCCTCAGTCTGCGTCGAGCTCGCGGGCTCGAGACCGTGACGGCGTTTGACATCGGCACGGGTGACGGAGTGCTGCTCGATGTGCTGGCGCCGATCATGGACACCTGCGTGGCCGTCGACCGCAGCGAAGCGCAGCTTGAGCTGGCCCGAGCGCGCTGTCGCGCGCGCGGCTACGATCACGTCACGCTCTGTCTTGGCGAGCTCGAAGAGGTGACGCTCCCCGCTTCGCTGCGACTCGGCGCCGAGCTGGTGATCGCGGCTCGCGTTCTGCACCATTCGCCGCAGCCGCGCCGCTTTCTGCGGGCGCTGGCGAGCTGCCTTCGCCCAGGGGGCGTACTCGTGGTGATCGATTACCAGCCGCACGAGGATGAGGCGCTGCGTGAACAGCAGGCCGACGTGTGGCTCGGCTTCGAATCGCGTGAATTGCTTGAATTTGCCGCGAAAGCTAAGCTTTCCGCGGCCCAGGTTTTTGCCTTGCCGCAGCGTTGGCTGGGGCGTGGCGCAGACACCCATGTGGGGTGGCAGGTGCTCGTGGCGGAGATGCCCGAGCTCAGCTGAGAAACGGAAGTACGAACATGACCCAGGATTACTACGTTAAAGATCTCGAGCAGGCGGATTTCGGTCGCAAGGAGATTCGCGTTGCCGAACACGAAATGCCCGGGTTGATGGCGACTCGCCGTAAGCACGGCAAGGATAAGCCGCTGGCCGGCGCGCGCGTTAGCGGCAGCCTCCACATGACGATTCAGACCGCCGTGCTGATCGAGACCCTCAAGGAGCTCGGGGCCGACGTGCGCTGGGCTTCTTGCAACATTTTCTCAACGCAGGATCACGCAGCCGCCGCCATTGCCGCGGCCGGCATCCCGGTCTTTGCGTTCAAGGGCGAGACGCTTGAGGAGTATTGGAACTTCACCTTCCAGGCGCTGACCTGGCCCGACGGTTTGGGCCCGAACCTGATCGTGGACGACGGCGGCGACGCCACTCTGCTGATCCATCGCGGTTTCCGGGCTGAAAAGGAGCCCGGCATCCTCGACGAGCCGACGGACAACAAGGAGCTTCAAATCGTCAACACGCTGCTCAAGCGCATCCAGCGTGAGCGTCCCGGCCACTGGCACAAGGTCGTGGCGGAGTGGAAGGGCGTCAGCGAGGAAACGACGACGGGCGTGCATCGCCTCTACCAGATGCAGGAGCGCGGCGAGCTGTTGGTTCCGGCCATTAACGTCAATGACTCGGTCACCAAGAGCAAGTTTGACAACATCTACGGCTGTCGCGAGTCGCTCGTTGACGGCATCAAGCGCGCGACTGACGTCATGATCTCGGGCAAGACCGCGGTCGTGTGCGGCTTTGGGGACGTTGGCAAGGGCTCGGCCGAGGCACTCAAGAACCACCGTGCTCAGGTCTGGATCACCGAGGTCGACCCGATTTGCGCGCTTCAAGCCTGCATGGCTGGATATAAGGTGGCGACGGTCGAACAAGCGCTGCCGTACGCGGACATCTTCGTCACGACCACGGGCAACTGTGACATCATCACCGCAGACCACATGGCGGGCATGAAGGACCAGGCGATCGTCTGCAACATTGGCCATTTCGACAATGAGATCCAGGTCGAGCGTTTGATGGAGTGGCCCGGGATCGTCCGCACCAACATCAAGCCCCAGGTGGACATGTTCACGTTCCCCGACGGGCACTCGGTGTACCTGCTCGCGGAAGGGCGCCTCGTGAACCTTGGCTGCGCCACGGGCCATCCAAGCTTCGTGATGAGCTGTTCGTTCACCAACCAGACCGTCGCGCAGCTCGACCTGTGGAAGGGCGGCAAGGAAGTTGGCGTCTACCGCTTGAGCAAGGAGCTCGACGAGGAGGTCGCGCGACTTCACCTCGAGCACCTTGGGGCGACGCTGACGACCCTGACCGTCGCTCAGGCGGACTACATCGGCGTCCCGGTCACCGGGCCCTACAAGCCCGAGCATTATCGCTACTGAGTCCACCGCGCAGCCTCTGGCTTGAGCGGATGCGGCCAGGTTGCCCTGCGGGGGACCTGGCCGCGCTTCATTTCAAGGTGAGGGGAGGCGGGCGACAGCGCAGGGGCCCTGCGCGCCGGCAGTCCCGACGGTCGGTTGTGTGGTTCGGCGACCCCCATGGGCTACTCTCAGGTTTCGCGGGCTCAGCTGGTCCGTTGCACCCTGGAGGAGTCCCTGGTTCTCTCGGCCTAAGTTCTTTGTTAGCCTCGGCGACCATGTTGACGCTCAGCGACGAGGGACCTGAGGCCGAAAGGCAGATGCGCGCCGTCATCTTCTATTTGACGACGTTTGGCTATATCGACGGAGATTTTGACGCTAGCGAGAAGCGTTTCGTTCGAGATTTCATCGAGCGCGTGGTGACCCACCGCGTGCACGCCGCAGTCGAGGAGACGCAAGCTGCCCTGCGGGTCGAGCTTGCGTCCAAGTACACGAAGCATTTTCACGAGGTGTTCGAGTCCGTCGACCGCCAAGTGCGTGAACTGTTCACCGAAGCGGTCGCCAAGGACGAGGACCAGAGCACGTTTGTGCTCGCCAAGCTCAAGCTGCGCTGCTTTGAGATTTTCAAGGAGTTCTCCGAAGAAAATCGTGAGCTCCTGATGGAAACCGTGGACGAGCTTGTCAACGCCGATGGAGTGGTCCACCCGGCGGAGGCAAAATTCCGCGCTGAGCTCGCCGAGCTGCTCAGTTCCGATGAAGAGATCGAACTGATCGAGGAGATTGAGCTGGTTACGGTGGCTCTCAAGCCGCCGATTCGCCTCGAGCTGGTGCGGGACAATGACGAGTTCTTTGAGCAATTCGAGCAGCATTACTCGTCAGATCGCGGCGAGCTTTTGCGTCAAGTGGACGCCGACCGCTCTCTGATGACGCGCGTGATCGAGCTGCTCGAGACGCAGCGACGACAGGGGCTAGGCCGACTGAAGGCCAAGCACAGTGTTGGCGAGTTTGCCCCGGGAACGCGGTTCCACGACGGACACACCCAGCTGATCGCACCTGAACTCGGCTCACGTCACGAGCTGTACGTGGTGGGGGATCTGCACGGTTGCTACAGTTGTCTCAAGGCGGTGCTGTGCCAGTCCGATTTTGCGGCCAAGGTGGCGCTCTACGAGCAGTCCCCGTCGCGCGTGGCGCGGCCGCACCTAGTGCTGCTCGGCGACTACATCGATCGAGGCCTCTTTAGCTACAACGGTGTGCTGCGCACGGTGCTGCAGCTATTTGTGCAGTATCCCGAGTACGTGACCGTGCTGCGTGGCAATCACGAGTACTACATCGAGCACGAGGGCGTGGTGTACGGAGCCGTTCGGCCGTCGGAGGCGATGAACACGCTCAAGCCGCATTGGTCGATGGACGTATTTAAGCACTATATCCAGCTATTTGATGCGCTGCCGAATGTCTTGTTCTTTGACAAGTTCATGTTCGTGCATGCAGGTATTCCGCGCGATTCCTCGGTGAAAAAGCTGTATCGCGATCTGTCGAGTCTCGATGAGTGGGAGCTGCGCTTTCAGATGATGTGGAGCGATCCGAGCAGCGCGGACGTGATCCCTTCGGCGTTGCAGGAGCAGTCAGCACGCTTTCCGTTCGGTCGCCTCCAGTGTCAGGCATTTCTCAATCGCGTGGGGTGTCACACCCTGATCCGCGGGCATGAGAAGGTGAACGAGGGCTATCGCTGTGAATACGACGACGAGCATCAGCGTTTGATCACGCTCTTTTCCGCCGGCGGTGAGGACTGCTCGGATCTACCAGCCGACAGCAGCTACCGCTTGGTCACGCCGATGGCGCTCAAGCTAGGGTGGGACGCAGGCGTTAGCGAGATCTCGCCATTTTTGATTGAGTATCGTCAGTTCACGGACGCGACTCACAACCGCTTCTTTGCGCGGCCACCCCAGATCGCCCATCGCGCTGGATGAACGAGCTACCGGCAGTCGGCCCCCGTGGACCCTGGGGGCTGATTGCGCGGCGCACGGCGCGAGCGGTGCGCTAGCGAGCTCCCCGGGATTTCAGAAACTCGACGTAAGCCGCGTCGCTTACCAGGATGTGGTTGCTGAGCCAGTCGCGCAGAAACGACATCACCTCGACGGGCAGGGCAAGCTCGTTGGCCTTCAACTGCTTACGGAAGGCCAGTACTTTCTGACGCAGCTGCTCATGCTCGCGCGTGTGAGCGGGGCCGTCGGGGTAGCCATGTTGGCGAAATAGCCTCTCTTCGTGGGCAAAGTGGTCGATGGTGTAACGAAGGAGCGCTTCGAGCTGAGCCTCGAGCGCAGCGGCGCCTTGTCTGGCCCGCATTGCGTCATGGAGGTTGTTGAGGACTTCGACCAAACGGACGTGCTGCTCGTCGATGCTCGCGATGCCGAGCAGGTAGCGATCACTCCACGGAAATAGGGGCATAGGGACCTCGGGTAGTCACGGTACGGCCAAATTCTGGAAAACGATAGAGGCTCCCCCTAGCTCGGACAAGTGAGGCGTCATCTCGCGCGTCTGAGGTGCCGAGTCGACGTAGCTCAGTGCCAGATACCGACGCTTGCGCTCCAGCCGAAGTAGCGCTCGGAGACGTCCATGGCCCCCTGGATGCGCCACTCCGTTCCTCGGGAGTAGAGTCCAAAGACCTGCCAGGGAAAAAGCTTCTGCTCAGCTCCCACGGTGGCGTGGATTCGGGGGGCGGCTCGCGAGTTGGCAAAACGAGTCGGCTCTCCGTAGCCGCCGGCACGCAGCCTCAGCCAGTTGGGAATGACCTCGGCCTCGACGCCAAAATGGGGAGACACGACCGTTCTCTCGCCCGAGCGGTCCACAACGCGCTGAAGAAACGACTCCACGCCGACGGCGTTGTTGACTGGCCCCGTCACCATCAGGGAGGTTGACAGCAGGACGTACCAGCGCGCCTGGGCCTTTTCGTGCTCACGCAACCTGCGATCAACGAGTGCGCTAGCTTCGGCCAGCTCTGCTGCGTCGAGGGAGGCCTCAGCAGCGATTTCTGCGTCGAGCGCGTTGGCGAGGTCCATCACACTGCGCCCGCGCGATTTGGCCTCCTCGAGTGCCCGTGAGCGGCGACGCTGGCGCTCGAGCGCCCGCCAACGCAGCGCGCGGCGCAGCGGTTCGAGCAGCTCATCCGGATCGAACCAGCGAGGATTGAAGGGGCGCGCGCCGAGTTGCACCGCAAAGCCCACGTTGACGTCCCAGGGCAGAGACACGGAATGCGGCAGATACATCTGGTCGGGCGTCGATTGATAGAGCAAGCGACTCCCGTCGACGCTCGTCTCCCCGCTTGTATTACTGGCGGCGGTCGAGCTCACCTCCGAGCGGATGGTGGCGCCAAAGCGAAACGGTTGCTCCTTGGGGCGCCACAGCACTCCCGCTTCGTAGCCAACGCCTTGTGTGCTAAAGAGGGCCTCACTCTGCCCGGGGCCCGCGTTCTGATTGGTGACCGAGAGCCCAGTCGTTCGAGCTCCGACGCCCAGAATTAGCTGACCATCGGCCGTGGTCCTTGCCAGGTGCAGGTAGCCGATGGCGAATTGGCCACGGAGTTCGTCCTTGCGGGCGCTGGTTTGATCGACCGTATTGCGGCGTAGACCATATTGCTGCAGCGCGACCGCCGCACCAACGCCCCAGGGGCCGAGTTGCAGGTGGCCCTCGGCGTCCATGAAGAGGAACTGATTCGGATCGCTGGTGGTGAGGTTGGTCCGCTTGGCTCCCGAGTTGAAGAAGTCTGAACTCTTGAGCGCCGACGGAAACGACATGCCGGCACCGATGTCGTAATCCACATGGGTGTATGACCAGGGGAGGCGCACCGCGGAAGCGGCGGGGTTGACGAAGTTGCCTTCAACACCTTCGGCGATCGCGACGTAGGCGCCCGCGAGGCCAATCAAGCGGGTGCTCGCCAGGACTGGGCCCTGATAGAGGTCGACCGTATAGTTACTCGTGGCGATGGGTGCGCCATTGGCCCCGAGTTGTGCCTCGCAGGGCCGCGCCAGGGTCGCGGACATGGCAAGGGTTGCCAGTCCTAGTCCGACAGCGAGGGCGCGGCGCGGACTCATGTCAGGCGCTGCGTCTCCGCGACTCCCGTGCGAGGCGAAGCTCGGTCGAGACGACGGTGATGAGGATGCCGACAGCCGCAATCGCAAAGAGAGCCATCGCGATGCCCAGGAGATTGGCGACCGCTGCCAGCAGTGTCAGAAGGACGAACGTGTCGCGCTTGAAAAGCGGGGTAATCGCGGCAAAGGGTCCGGTTCCACTGTTGGTTTGCTGCGACAGGGGATAGCGCAGGAGATCGCCCGAGCCGATTTTCAGTAAGTATCGGTATTCAAGCCCACTCGCGATGAGACCTGCCAGTAGAGTGACCCCCGCTGACACAAGGTAGATGGGGTGCCCGGTGCTGTGCCAGAGGCCGTAGCCCGCGCCGGCGAAAAAACCGTAGTTCGTGATGTCGTCGCCGATCGTATCGAGCCACTCGCCGAGGTGCGAGCCACGATGAGTGACGCGGCTCATTTCACCATCGCAGCCGTCGAGCACGCTTTGGGCTTGAAACAGGCACGCGCCGAGCACGAGTGAGCCATAGGTCCCGCGCGACGCCAGGTATGCCCCCGCGATTCCTACGCCCAGAATGGCGACTGACAGCTGGTTGGGGCGCAGTGGGGTTTTCACGAGCCAGCGCGACACTGTCAGCGAAATGTAGCGATTTAGCCAGCGCGAGGTCCAGCCGTCTTCGGTCTTGCGCAGTGAGCGAAACAGCAGCCCTTCGGCGCGACGGGCGCTTGGTCGATCGAGCACGTCTACCGGTGCAAATCCATAGGGGCCGCTGATGGCCGGCACCGCGTGCACGAGCTGTAGCGTGGTGTCTGCGCCGAGGCCTTGGTTCTGCACCGTCCGCAGGATGTCTCGCGGCATCAGCCAGGTCCATGGGACTGCGATCGACACATCTTCTGCGTCCGCCTGAGACAGTCGAGGGATGCGGACGCGCGGATCGGCGAGCACCTCAAGGAACCCTGTGGAAGCGCCCTTCAGCACATAGCCCCGAGCCCCGGCAGCTTGAGCATCGAGGACCAGGCGGAGGACCAAAGCGAGTCCACCCACTCGTCGAAGGGGATCACCGGTGGTGGGAGCGAGAACGAGAACCCAGGCGCTCATGGGCGGCAACCTTAGTCCGAGCCCAGTCCATTGACCCTCAAGGATTTCGGCTTCGGTGCGGATAATTTCCGCTGACACGGTCAGACGGCCGAGGTCGGCGGCCTTTCTTCGGCTCGACATCCGCCTCGGCTATCGAAAGCGCCCAACAGAGCTCAGGCCAAGACGACAGATTGCCGCTTGGACTGATAATCTGGGAGCAGAGCTCCCTTGGTGACTCGGGACCTAGAACGAGAGACGGGCTGCAGCGCCACCGCTATGCAGCGTCGCCCAGGGGGCGATGCTCAGTCGGCGCGGCGCCAGCACCTGCCGAGCGGCCGCCGTTTGGCTCGCGTCGTCGCTGGACGTGAGTAGGACGACGCCCGTCACGCCGAGGGTCACAGCGACGCCGAAAGCCATGTCCGCGACCAATGCGTTGTTCTCAACGCGATCAGCACGCGCGGAGGTGGGGTGCGAGTCATAGTCGCTCTTGGCCGACAGCGCGCGTACGCCAAAATACGTTCCCACGCCGGCAGAAACACCCGCAATTCCCAGCGTCACGTACGCTGGTACCTTGCTGGGCGGTGGCGGAGGCGGCGGCGGAGCGGGTGGTGGTGGCGGAGGCGGGGCAGCTGCGACCGGCGGGGGCGGCGGCGGTGGTGGCTCTTCCAGCTCGACCGAGGCCTGTTCCTTCTTACCGGCCACGACCGTGATGGAGAGCTCCTTTGGCAAGCGACCCACGGCGGCGACCACGAGCTTGTGCGAGCCGGGCGTCAGCCGCAGGGTGAGCGGCGTCTCGCCGTTCTGGGCTTGACCGTCGACCGTGACCATAGCGGCGACGCTGCCGGCACTCACCGCGACTTCACCCGGAACCGTCTGCGAAAGCTGCTCAACGCGGGCCTTGACCTCAGCGATGCGCTCAGCGCCCGCCTTGTCCGCCTGCGGATCGGCCAGCAGGGCCTGGTAGGCTTCGAGTGCGTCCGCCGAGCGTCCCAGCTTGTCGAGACAAGCGGCGACCCAGTACGCCGCGATCGGCGATGGAATTAGGCTTTGCGCCGCTTGAAACTGCTCAAGGGCCTTGGCCGTATCGCCCGCCTTCATCGACTTTTCTCCGCCAGTGAACGCCTTTCTGGCGGCCTCGCGGGTCTTGCGATCAGGAGTCGCAGGCTTGGCTGCGTCAGTCTTGGCGGCGTCAGGCTTGGCCGCCACGGGCTTAGCCGCGTCAGTCTTGGCGGCGTCAAGCTTGGCCGCGACGGGCTTAGCCGGCGGTGCCGAAGGCTCCGCAAGCGCCTGTCCAGGCAAGAGTGCGAGCGTGATCAGCCCTGCGGCGAGGGCGGTCGTCATCCGGTACATGGGGATCGGCTCAAGGGATCGCATCAGGCCTCCGCTGACGGGAGCTCCCATCAGCCCCCTGAGGCTAGACCCGACAGGGGCCTTTCGACAAGTGCAGACCGCTTTCTTCTCTTGCAATTGCGCCCATGAAGAGGCGACTGTGGGCCACCGGGTTCCCCCAGCGCCCCCCGGAGTACTGGGAGGCAGGCCGGGGAACGGTGCTCCTGTTGTCCGCTCAGTCCATCGAGACCAACCCTGAAGTGGGGTATTTTCCTCCAATGGAGGACGACCCCGCTACCAGTCTTGCTACCGTGCAGAGTCATGCGGCTCCGGCGCGGCTGCGCAACAGGACTGCGGTGCTGTTCCGACTTGAGGCACAGCTGCGTGACGGGGCAAGCGCGGACCACGTTCAGGGAATTGTAGACGGAACTGACCGGTCGAGTGAGCTGCCGGGTCAGTTCGCGGAGTTGTCCGCGCGTCGTCTGGGTATCGGTGATCAGCGTGGAGCGATCACCGCGCTTGAGCGGGCCGACGCGCTCGGGCCGGAGCCGCAGCGCAGCGAGACGATCGCCGGATGGTACGAAGGCATTGGCAATCACGCTGCGGCAGCAGCCTGGTTGTTCCGATGCCTCGAGGTTCCCGCGACGAGCGCTGGCATTCGACTACGGCGCCGCACCTCTGCGCTTTTCTGGCGGGCGGGTCAGGCTGGCAAGGCAGCTGAACAGCTCGCCGAGGTGGCGCGGCTCGAGCCGGACAGCGTCGACGCACTCGAAGCTCTGGCGGCCCTGTCTTACTGGGCCAGTGAAGACGTCAGTCGAGAACGTGCCGTCGTAGCGCTCCTGGAATCCTCGCGCCGTTTGCGCCAGCAGGGTGCCCGTTTGCCCGCGTTTGAGGCGCTCCTGCGCGCGTTCGAGGTGCGTCCCGGGTCGCAGCTGGTAGCCGAGCAGCTCACGCGCGATCTTCGCTCCCTTGGCCGCGTTGAAGCTGCCGATGAGGTGTTACGGCTCTCAGCCGAGGCCTCCGGAGACAGCGAGCGTCACGCGATGCGAGCTGAGGAAGCCTTGGCGCAGGGGGACCTCGGGCGCGCCCTGATTGCCTTGCTGGATGCTCGGCGTGACCGCGAGCTCTCGTTGCCACCGCTTGAGCGAGCGCTGGAGTCGTTGCTCTCCGGACGTTCCCTCGGCCAGGGTGATTTTGATGCCTTGCTTGCGCGGCTTGGGCTTGCCGATTGGCTCGCTGCGCGCTTTGACATCGCCACGGCGCTGGGCGAAGTGGGAGGTGCTGGGTGGACCCAGCTTGCAAGGCTTGAGTCCACGCATTTCACGGCGCACGAGGCGGCCAACGCGGCGCTCGGTCGTGCACTTCGCCATGAACCACGGCACTCCGAGGCACGAGCCATGCTGGCCGCGGGCTCCACACCTCTCGAGCCCTTGTCGCCGCTCCTGCGGGCCCTGGTGCTCGCGTCACGTCGCGATACGCCGCCCAGCCAACACCAGCTCCTCGCCGATGAGCTACTCGAGTGGGCTGGCAAGCTTGACGTCGGCGCCGCGCTCGGGATCTGGGCACTCGATCAGCGTCGTCGCGGCGGAAACCCGCGCGACGATCAGTTCGAGCTCGAGTCTCAGTTTGCCGAGCGCCTCGGGCGCGAGGATGGGGAGCGAACCGACTGGGAAACGGAGCTGTCGTCTTGCCCACCCGACAAGCAACACCCCTGGCTTGAGCGGCTCGAAGCTCGCTTGGCATTGGACCCGCTTCGCGGCGAGCGACATCTCGAGGTGCTACTCGCGCTTTGCGCCCAGGGGGATCTGCGATATCTGTCGCTCGCCCTGGCCGCGTTCGAGGTGGAGCTCGAACGCACACCGCGCCAAGAACTCGCTGGCGTTCGCGCCGTGTGGGTCACAGGCGTCATCGCCGTCCTTGGCGAACCCGCGCGACTCGCCGCGGCGCGAGTTGAACTCGAACGCAATGACATTGAGGCTGCTAGTGACTGGCTAGGAGCGCCGGAGCAGGCCGTTTCGCCGCGCGCTCTCTGCTGGCATTTCACGCTCGCACGCCGGCTCTCCGATACAGCGCGAATTGGCCAGTCGCTTTTCCGCATTGGAGCAAGTCTACCAGCACCGTTGCGGGGGTTGCTCGAAGCCGTGGCGGCTGAGCACCTCTTTGCGGGCGGCGCGATTGAGGCGGCGCTCGTGGCGCAGCGCAGCGCAGTGCGCGTCGCGCCCGGTCTTGCTCGCCTGGTCACCCTCGAAGTTCAGCTCGCCGCGATCGCCGGACCGAAGGCAGTATGCCAAACGGTGGAGCGGGCGCTCGGTGTGATCCCTCCGAGCGCCGACTTCGGTGCTGCCCTAGCGCGCGCTCACGGTGCGCTCGGAGATACTGAACTGGCCTTGGCTTGGTGGCAACGCGCCGCAGCGCTTCGACCTGGCGACGCGGCGCTGCGCTGCGAGGTGCTCGAGTCGGCCATGTTGCACGGTGATTGCAGTCGAGTCGTCGAGTTGCTGCTCCGATTGCCCGATTGCGCGTTGCCGCTGGGGGCTTGGACGCCGATGGCCGCGACGGCACTCGCATGGCTCTCGGCCCAAGAGCCCCGACGGGCGGTTGAAGTTACCAAACGGCTGGTAATGCGCACCGGCGCGACCGATCCGACGCTGCGAGCGGCCATGTTGGCGGTGGCTGGAGCCGAACGCGATGACGGGCTCGGTTGCGACATCTTGATGCGCTCGGCGGCGGGCTGCTCCGAGCCAGCGCTAATCGAGGCTGCCCTGGCCCAGCGCTACGTTGCTGCCGGGCAGTTCGGCTCTGCGCTTCATGCTGCACTGCGCGCCGCCCACGCTGGCGCGCACCCTGACTGTTGGCTGCGTTTTGCGGAACATCCGCTTGATGGGCTCGATGGGGACGCCCTGCTGGCAGCACTCGAGCTGCGTCAGTTGGCCAGCTTCGTTGCTGGCGACGAGCCCGGGCGCGTATTTGCTACGCGTCAACTGGCATTCGCCCTGTTTGATTTGGCGCAGGACCGCCGGCGCAGCTTGGCTTTGATTGAGACCCTGCTTGGCCTTGCGCCGAACGCAGCGCCCGCCCTCATCGCGGCTGATCTGTCTGAGCTGTTGGGTCCGGTCCCAGCGCGCGACTGGCTGCTGAATGAGGCGCGCTGTCGCAGCGCGGACGACCGCGCAATCGGCCTATTTGACGCAGCGATTCGCCTCTCCGTGCGGGTCGCCCCGGACGAAGTCACGGGGCTGATCCTGGAGTGCGTTCGGCGTGCGCCCGAACGAATAGATCTGCTCGTGTGGGCTGAGCGTGCAGCCACCACTCCGCGCGGAGTCGAGCAACTCGATCAACTCTATGACGCCCTGGCTCAGGAGACGTTAGGGTTGTTTGGTGAACGAGCGCTGCACTATCGCGCCTCGCGGACCCTGGAGCGTCGGGGTGAATACTCGCGTGCACTGAGGCATGCCGTTCTCGCGTTTGAGGCGATTCCGAGCGAGGGCGTGGTGTTTCGTGCCCTGGGGCGTGTCTCGCGTTTGGCTGGGGATTCCGGTCCGATGTGTGACGCACTATCGGTCGTAGCGGAGCGCGCGCCGGACCGCGTTCAGGCAGCGCGCTGGCGGGTGTGCGCGTATGAGGCACTCGGTCACAGTTCAGAAGATCGACGCGTTCGACTCGAGCTGGCTCTCCGGATCCTCGTTGGATTCCCGTCGGTCGAGGGAGTGACTCGGCTGTCCAAGGCGCGTCAGGACCTGCTCGTCGAGTTCGATGAGTCGGGGCTAGTGGATCAACGCGTCGAACGCGCACTTCGCTCGCTCGTGGAGACGATCGACGGACCCGATGGCGCGCGACTTGGAATCGCCATTGCGTGCTTTGCTCTCGAGCAATTGGAGCGTCCGGACGTGGCCGCACCCGCCATCGCGAAGGCGCTCGATGCGGATGCCGATCTCGACGAATTTGCGTTGCTTTTGCCGACGCTCGAAGCCGTTTTGCGCGTCAGTGAGGTGGCCGTGCAGTTCCGAGAGCACGCACTGTCGGTGCTTCGTCGACCGTTTTCCAATCTGGCGCGGCCGGCGCTCGAGCTGCTTGCGTCGGCCGCTCTGTTCGGGCAGGACCTCGAGTGGATGGCGGCCTGCTCACAGAGCGCCGCGCGGATCCACGAATCCGTCTGGTTTGAGGCCTGGTTGATCGAAAATGCCCCAGCCAAGAGCCCGCTGCTGGCCGCAATTGCTCGCGCGCGACTGACCAACATGCGCGCCGCCGGTCAGGACATTCCCCTCGACAAGGAGCTGGAATGGTTGGAGCTTGCCTTGAGCGGAGCCGAGGCCGAGTCAACCGAAGCCGAGGTCGGCAGCTGGCTTCGACATGGCACCATTCGCGTGTTTGAAGTACAGGGTCTTCGCCAGGCTCGGCATCTGCTGGAGCGTTTTGAAGCTCGCGTTACCTTAGGGCTGGCCGCGCAGGTGCGGGTGGAGCTCGAGCAGCGCGGCGGTGACATCGATGCGCTCGAACGGGCCCTGGCGTTTCTCGCCTTGGTTCCCGGTACCCCGCCGGAGGACGCTGTGGTGTTGTTGCGGCGTGCGGCAGAGCTGGCGCGGACGCGACGCGACCGCTTGGCCTTCATTGGCTATTGCCGGGCGGTGGTGAGCATGGCGCCCCTCGATGCGAGCTCGCAGATCGAGCTGGCGTCTGACGCCTATCTGCACGGTGGCTACGGGAGTGAGGGGGCCCAGGTCTGGCTGACCACCCTTGAGACGGTCGCTTGCGCTCAGGTTGAGCTCGAAGCGCGACGGGAGTTTCTGCTCGCTGAGGCGCGCTCACGCCTTGATGGCGCCGCCGCCGGATACACCGAAGTGCTGGAGGCGCTCAAGCGCCTCGGGTCCTCGTCGCTGTTGGAGTTGGCCCTCGCCGAGCGGCTCGTCGCTCGTGGTCAAGCGGTCGATGCGCTGCCGCATTTTGAGTCCGCGCTGGCCGGCGTGCTCGCTCCCTTGAAATCCTTCGAGGTCGTGGCGGTTCAGGCCGCGAGGGTTGCCAAGTCCTTGGGTGAACTCGAGACCGCTCTCGAGTGGCTCGCGCGCTCGCAGGATTCCGACGAGACCCGCCCGATGGTGCTGGCGCTTCAGGCAGAAATTCAGGGGATTTTGCTCGGTCGGCGCGAGCGCGCGCTGCGCCTGGAGCGCGAGGCGGCGGAACTGGCTGCGCGCGAGGCGGCGGAACTGGCTGCGCGCGAAGCGGCGGAACTGGCTGCGCGCGAAGCGGCGGAACGGGCTGCGCGCGAAGCGGCGGAACTGGCTGCGCGCGAGGCGGCGGAACGGGCTGCGCGCGAAGCGGCGCTCGAAGTAATGCACGAGCCCCCATCGGTGGCCCCGATGCAGCCGGTTCAGCCGTCGCCGAGCGGGATGCCACCGACCGGGCGCAACGACGACGGCGACGGTGCAACCGTGCGTTTCGAGCCGAGTGGGACTCCCGAACCGACGTCGATCGAGGAAGCTCTCGGCTGGGCTGAATGGTTCATGGCCGATGCTCGTCGTCGGCACGAGTGGCTATCGATAGGGCGGCGCTGGTTGAGTCGTTGGCCCTGGGAAACACGCTTGATCGCGCGGGTGCGCGATGTGGCGCACGCCGAACAGCATCTGTCGCACGTTCATGCGCTCGAGCATGTGCACGCCGTGCTCACGCAGGCGATGTCAGTGCCCTTGGCGCCGGAGCTTGGCGATCAAGCGGTTGACACAGAATCGCTGCGCGCCGTGCTGTTTCGCGGTGCCGAGACCAGCACCGGCGAGGCGCTTGAGATGGTTTGGGAAGGGGCCGAGCGCACCTTTCGTCGTGAACCGAGCGAGTACGGAGTGACCGGGCTTGAGCGTGTCGTGGTCGGCACCCCGACGGCATTAGCTCGCTCATTTGGCGAGGCGAGTTGGCATCTCGGGATGAGTCGCACGCCCCTGTTTCATCGGCGTGGTCCGCGATCCATGTCGGGTGCGGTGGCGTTGACGAACCCCATCTCGATTGTCGTCGAGGGCGACACGGGCAATGACGAGCGCCGAATTGCCTATCACGTGGGGGCATGGTGCGCCGCGGCGTTCCCGCAGCACGCGCTGCTGTTTGGGCTCTCCCCAACGCGCGCTCAAACCCTCGTGGTGGCACTCGGTTTGGCGTTCGGCCCTCCCAAGCGCCAGTCGTCTCGCTCCCTCGGGGATTCTCTCAGACTCGCAGAGATGCTGTGGGAGAGCATTCGTGCCACCGGCCAACGTCGCTTGCGGGAGCTGTGCGAAGTCCCCCTCGACTACGAGCAAGCGATGCGGGCTGCCCAGTCGGTGTCTCGGCGCGCCGGGCTCTACGTCTGCGCCGATCTTCGCACGGCGTTAGCAGAAATCGCTTCGGAAGAGTCCCTGGACATGAGTCATCTGGCGCCAGGTGACTGGGAGCGACTGTGTCAGCGCTATCCGTCCCTGCTTGATATCCTGCGGTTCGCCACCAGTTCGGAGTACGCGGACCTGCGTTGGCGCTCGGCTCGTCCTGTGACCGGGTCCTTTGGGCGTCTCTGGTGATGGCCATGGTCCGAGTTGCCTACCAGCATTCCGCGACTGACCTGTCGTGTGTTAAGGGCGTGCGGAAGCGTTTCCGTAGCCGATTTATCCCCTTGGCACGCCGTTCGCTACTGCCCATTGCGATGCTCCTGTTGCCCACGGCTTGCCTTCTGCCGGATCCACCGGACTATCGGAGGGAACAGAAGACCGCGCCGTCCCTGACCGGCATCGTACCGTCGCCAACGGAGGTGCTCCTCGTCAACAGTGGTGATCTGATCGACTTTAGCGTCAAGGTGCGCTCGGAGGATTTGAACGACCAAATCGTCGGACAGCTGTTTCTCAACTACTTGGTGGAGGATCGTCAGGAGGGCGCGGGCTGGGAACAGCTTCTTCCGGGAAGCTATGCTGATGCCAGGGACCTCACGATTACCTGGAAGGTCCCGTTGCGTACGACTCCAGGTACCTGTGAACAGCTCTCGATGGTGGTGACGCACGGCTTGAATCTCTACCCGCGTAGTCATCTCCCAATCGACGAGAACGATGTCGCTGTCGTGACCTGGTGGCTCAGCATCAACGACAGTGAGCAAACACTTGGCCAGTGTCCCCGGGCGGGCAAGGCGCCATGAGCAGGCCTGCTCTCTTCACGGTCCTCGGCGCCTTAGGGCTAGTCGGAGTTGGCTCGTCTTTGGTCGCCTGTGACAGCAGCAGTTCTGATGTCGCCGCTGACACAGGCTCGCTTGATTGCAACTCAGCCTCCAGCTGCGGATCCGGGGCGCTCTGCCGGGGTGGTCACTGCGAAGTGGTCGATGTGCCGTACAAGAATCTCATCATTGAGGTGCTTCCAGCCGTTTCCAAGGCCTCCGATGAGTACGGAGGGCAACACTATTTGCTGCGCCGCGACCTTCCCGTGTCGGGCGTGCTACCGCTAGAACTCGAGACCACCACTGAGTTTCAGGCAGCGATGCAGCTCCCCAAGGCGAGTTGCGCCAAGGTAGCTGGCGGCGCAGAGCTCCCCCTGCCCATTGTGGTTGAGCTGCATCAGTCTCCGGAATATTCGGGGATTCACTACAACAAGGTATTTGGTACCAGCAGTGCGCAGCTGGCCAGCGGTGCGGTCGTGCTACGGGTGTCTCCGGGCAAATGGGATCTCTATGTGCGACCCGTGAATCCGCCCAGCGGGGAGCCTTCCGACTGCACGCCGGCACCGTTCTGGGTCCGGCGACAGCAGCTTGCCGCGGGCGTGGTCAGTTGGGTTCAGCGGTTTCCAACCGCTTCGCTGCTGGACGTGGACGTCGTGCTTGCGAAGGACGCTCCATCGCTCGAAACCTGGCGCCTGGACATGATCGAGCCCCTCGAGGGACGCGCTCTGTCAGCGGAGGTCACCCTCGGCGCGCCCAGTGTTTTCACGGATGGCTCCCAACACCATCAGTTGCGACTGGCTTATGGCGCCGTATCCGGTGCAGGCTCGACGCAGGTGAAGGGTCAGGAGCTGCTGCGACTTCGGCCGGGTAAGGACGATGTCGGGCCAACGTATTACGTCGTGCGTTCGACCGTGGATCTGTTTGGAACCGGTTCGGCCGTCTTCAATCAGATCCAGAGCATTCCACGAGTCGTGGAGGTTCAGGGGAGGGTGCAAGGTCGCGACGATCGTCAGCCCGTGCGCGCTCAATTGTTTGTTACGGCGCGCCCGACGAGTTCGAAGAGTACCAACGGCCTGCTCTCGTCGTTCTCGTTGTCGGTGGATACCAAGAGCGATGGCTCGTTCTCGTTTAAGACGATCGCCGGCGCCCTGGATGTGGTCGTGGTTCCAACCAATGACAGTGGTTACGCCACGTCCGCGCAGGTGCTCGAGGTCTCCGAGCTCCAGGCGGTTCAGGCTGGCAAGCTGCTGCGGGTCACGCCTGGTCTCCCGGTATCGGGACAGATCACTCTGGCGGATGGGAGTCCCGCGCCACTGGGGACCCTGGTGCAGCTGACACCCAGTGCGAGCGCGGCTCCACTGGCGTTTCGCGATGCATTGCTCGCTCCTTCCGTGAGGGCCGAGCGCGTCATCACGGTCAATGTCGACAGTTCTGGGCGCCTGTCCTCGGCAGGGGATTCGGGTACCTACGATCTGTCCGCGCGGCCCCCAGACTCGTCTGGGTTGCCTTGGGGGGTTCGCTCCGCAGTCGTTCTGAAAGCTGGAAGCGTGGTTCCGGGCCCAATGGCTCTGGCTTGGCCTTGGGTCTTGGGCGGCGTGGTGACGGTTCCCGGTCCGGTCAAGCGCCTGCCGCTCGCGGACGCAATTGTGCGGGCCTACGTGCGCCTCGACGGGCAAGGCCGCGTGACCTACAGCGATACTTCCCCCAAATCATTGATGCCGATTGCAGAAACTCGCTCTCTGGACGATGGTTCCTACCAGCTTCTGCTGCCGCCAGAAGTACAATGACCCCGTCTTGTGGTACTCATACGGCAGTGCTTCGCCGTGAAAGTGAGGCAGCCACGAGTCTCCACCGTGATAGAAAGCCTGATCGTGCCCTCTTCAGAGCCGGAACGCACCGTGATCGAGCTGGGAGCTAGTCAGTCGCCCGCTCTTGACTCGGCTCAACTGGCCGGCGCTCTGCACGAGGTCTCAAACGCGTTGACGGTCGTGGTGGGCTGGCTCGAAGAGGCGGCCAAGCGCGGACCCGACAGCTCGCGCGGCGCGATCGATATCGCACTCGACCATGCCCGCGTGGGTTATCGGGTGGCACGGCGCGCCATCGGGGCCTCGGTGGGTGTGTCCGATGAATGCCCGGGGATACCCGCGTGGCTTGCCGGAGTCGCGCTCGCGATCGAACCGCTTGCAGCGGCACGCAACGTCGCGATCGAGACGCGGGTGGGGCCCTCGGCTAGCGGCGTTCAAGGGGTGACGCTTCCTGACGAAGCACGTCAGGTCGCTCTCAATCTCCTGCTCAACGCCCTGTCGTTTTCGCCTCCAGGGGGTCGAATCCAACTGACCGCGGAGCGCCAGGGGCTCGAGCTGGTCCTGGTCGTCAGCGACGACGGGCCGGGCATTGCGCCGAGCCGGGTTGCGGGGCTCCTAGACGCGCCTCAGTCGACTCGCGCGGGCGGCGCTGGCCTTGGACTGGCTCACAGCGCGGGCCTGGCCCGCCGCTCCGGAGGTGCTCTCCGGGTATTGCGCGTCGAACCGAGCGCGGTCTTTGAGCTCCGCTGGCCACTCGCCCTACCGACGCAAGTCATTTCATGGACCGAAGCTCCCGGGGCAGCTGACAGTGAACCGCCGCCCGCCCAGCGTTGGCCCGCAAGAGCTCTGGACGAGCCAACCCTGGCGTCAGAGCTGCCGCTGACCGTGCTGCTGCTCGAAGACGATGAAGCCGTTCGCGGGCTGATTGAGTTGACCTTCGAAGCGCGGGGGGTGCGCGTCAAAGGAGCCGCGACCCTGGAGGACGCTATTCGAGCCCTGGCCGCGGGACCCGTGGATGTGGCTCTGGTGGATTTGAGCCCAATCGCCGCCGACGTTCCGGGCGCCCTTCGCTCCCTGCGAGAGGGAGCACCTCGGCGCCCCTTGGTCCTGATCACTGGCTCGGCTGTCGGGATGCCTGCCGGCACCGAGGACCAGTTTGCGGCCTGGGTTCGCAAGCCTTTTGTCGCCCATGAGCTCCTCGAGACCGTCAGGCGCGTCACCACGCTGCCCTGAACAAACGGCCAAAACGACATCCCCCAGGTCAGATTGCCTTGCGCGGGTTGGGATCGATGCGCTACATCCGGGCTCCCAACAACTGGGCGCCTCTTCGGAGGTGTCGATTTGTTCCCCTGCGCGAAGGTGGCGGAACTGGCAGACGCACTAGCTTGAGGTGCTAGCGGGGTAACTCCCATGGAGGTTCAAGTCCTCTCCTTCGCACAACTCCGGGCCCTGGGCATGTACCAGGGCCCTTCGCGCTTTATGGGACCCGAGCTATGAGCGGTCATTCCAAGTGGGCGACAATCAAGCGGAAGAAGGGCGCGACTGACGCCGCCCGCGGTAAGATCTTCACTCGCCTCACCCGCGAGCTGTTGACGGCCGCGAGGATGGGCGGAGGGGATCCTTCGGGCAACGCGCGGCTCCGCAAGGCGATCTCGGACGCCAAGGCTCAGCAGATGCCGTCCGACAGCATCAAGCGTGCGGTTCAGCGCGGCACGGGCGAGCTTGAGGGCACCAACTACGACGACGTGCTGTACGAAGGCACGGGCCCTGGCGGGACTCTCTTTCTCATCGACGGGATGACCGACAATCGGAATCGAACCGCGGCTGAGCTGCGCAAGATCTTCGAGAAGCACAACGGGTCGATGGGCGCGCCGGGGACTGCTGGATGGGCATTTGACCGGCTTGGGGTCATCTCGCTCGACAAGACGGCGGCCAGCGAAGATCAGCTGATGGAAGTCGCTCTTGGCGCCGGTGCTGAGGACTATCGGGACGAGGGGGAAACCTGGCTCGTCTTGATGCAGACCACGGAGCTCGACGCGGTCACGGCGGCGTTTGAGGCGGCCAAGATCACGATCTTGGAGAGTAAGTCGGGCTACATCCCGAAGACCAAGAAGCCGCTGACGGGGCGTGACGCTGAGGTGGCCATGAATTTGGCGGAAGCGCTCGACGACCACGATGATTCGCAGGGAGTTTATTTCGATTTCGATGTTTCGGACGAAGAGCTTGAGCGAATCGGGTAAGAGGGTGGAGTGAGGGTGAGGGGAGGCAAGGGTGGTTTGGCGAGAGCTGAGCTGCCCTTGTTGGCGTTTTGGGGGAAGGGGTGAAGGGGTGAAGGGGGCGCGCTTTGCGCGCCGGGTGAAGGGGGCGCGCTTTGCGCGCCGGGTGAAGGGGGCCAGCGCATCGCTACGCTTGCGCTGGAGGAGTGAAGGGAGCGCCCGCATCGCTTTGGTATCCGGTGCATGAGCCCCGTACTTCCGCCGATTGAGCCAATGCGTCATGTTGATTCGCATGACGGAAACCGAAGCCAAGTGGGTCGAGCGAGTTCGTGAGTGGGAGAGAAGCGGTCTGCCGATGGACCAGTTTGTCGTGGGCAAGCCGTATCAGGCCTCGACGTTGTTGTGGCGCAAACGTCAGCTACAGCACCAAAAGCGGCTGGAGATGGCAGCG
>JBBRAB010000006.1:0-200672 GCA_038207155.1 Polyangiales bacterium | reverse complement strand
CATGCTCAAGTCGGCGTCAGGAGGAACGACAAAATTGGAGTATACAACAAGCGCCTGCTCGCCGGCTGGAACGTTGGCTTCATGCTTCGCGTCCTGGGGGTCGCTACGTGACCACTTTTTGATGCGATTGCCCTGGGGTGGCACCCTAGCGGTCTGGCGAGCAGAGGTCAACCTGTAGGTGTGGCGCCAGAAGAGGCAGCAGCAGAGCTCGGTAGAGGCAGCAGCAGAGCTCGGTAGTCGTTTGGTTGTGAACCTTCAGCGGCAGCTTCAAATTGATCCAATCTCGGCGTTGGCAGAGATCCACTCCGGCCTTAGCAAAGACGGAGACGGCGGCAGGATATTGATCCATTGCCGCCGTGAGTTACTCGGGTAGGCCGAGCTGAGCATTGGGCGATTCTAGGTCGCGGAAGCGCGCTTGGTGCCGCGAGTCTTGGCTACGTGTTATCGGTAGCTGGGCCCATCGATGTCAATTCGAATCGCGTTCATCGCTAGGCGATCGAGGATCGCTGCAGTCAGGGTTGCGTCGCCCAGGTAGCGTCCCCAGTCGCTCAGCATGATGTTGGAGGTGACAGCCGTGGAGACTTTGCCGTGCCGGCGGTCAACAAGATTGTAGAGCGTGTGAGCGGCGGTTGGCTCGTCGCCACGCTTCTTGATTTGACCGAGACCGACATCGTCGATGATTAGAAGTTCGGGGCGTGCCCAGGCCTTCAAGCGGCGAGCGTACGTTCCGTCAGCGAGGCCGGCGTGAAGGTCATCGAGCAGATCGACGCAACGGGCGTAGCGCATGCAGATCCCTTGCTCGCAGGCACGCACACCGAAGGCTTTGAGGAGGTGACTCTTTCCTGTGCCGCTCGTGCCGGTGATCACCAGATCGTCGTGGCGACGCACAAAGTCGAGGCGAGCGAGCTCAAGCACCAGCGCCTTGTCGAGGCTGGGTTGGAAGTTCCACTCGAAGACTTCCAGGACCTTGCGTTCAACAAGCCCGCTCTGTTCGATACGGCTCGCAATGCGCTTCTCGAGCTTGTGCCCGGCCTCGAGCCCAAGGACGTGCTCAAGAAGCGCAGTTGCTCCGGGGCGCTGGCCCGTCGCCCACTCGAGCCGTGGGTCGAGTTCCTCAAGCGTGCGGGTTAATCCTAGAAATTCTAGATGTCGTCGCAGTCGCTCGAGGACGATGTCGCCGTCACCGCCTCCGCCGCCTCCTCGCGCACCGTTTCGTTGCTCGGTTCTGGTATTTGCTGCTCGCTTGACCATGCAGTCGTCTCCTCTGTGCGACACCGCGATGCAGAGGTGATCGGCAGGCGGTCGTACTCGGTCAGATCGCGCGGCCTGGTGCGAGCGCGCCCGAGGGTCTGCTCGATTCGCTCCACTGTTTCCTCTGCGACGTACTCGTCGAGAGTGCGGGGCATCGCGCGTGCGGCGAGAATGCGTTCGACTGCGGCGTGCTCGAGCACGCCGAAGGATGCGGCATGACCCAAAGCTAGTTCGAGTTCGTCGCTGCAATAGCGCTCCCGCAGGAGCAGTATTTGACGAGCCTGTCCGCCCCAGACGCGCGGCGGACCCATGCTCATGAGCGCAAAGAATTCGGCTGCGCGCTCACCCATGTTGCCGAAGGCGACTCGGACTTGTTCGAGATCCATCGGGCTTCTGCGCTGCGGCGCTGGATGTAGACCCGCGGGATCAAGCCGCAAGCCCGCGCCGCGCGGAGCAAGCTCGTGTTTGGCAACACACCGAAAATCTGCAGCGTACACGAAGAGCTCGCGCTGAGTGATCCGTACCGGCAGGATGTCGGTGACGTGGTCGTAGGGGACAGCGTATCGATTGCCGAGCCAGTCGACGAAGCCATCAATGCCACAGACGCGGTAGATCACTCGCGCCGTATCGTAGGGGTGTCGCGGGAGCGACACGAGATGCTCCTTCTCCTCGGCGAAGCGCTCGAGCGCAGTGCGCTTGTGCAGTAGACGGCAGTCGACGATTCGATCGAGCCAATCAGCGAGCTGCGCTCGCATGTCATCGAGATCGCGAAACGTCCGGCCGTTTAGGAAGGACCGCTCCACCTCCCAAAAAGACCGCTCGGTCCGCGGCTTGTCGTTCGGGTGCCCGCGGCGGACGGCGAATGGCTTGAAAATGTCAGGAATCGTGGATTGTAAATGGGTTGATTGCTTTCCCATCGCAGCACCACGGGCTTCTGGCTGTCGTACTTGCATTGGCTCGCGCAGCCCTCGAAGCGGGCGAATGCGCGACAGTGCCACGCCCATCAGAGCGTGGAGGTCATTGCTTTCGTAGAGTCCGAAATACTTGCGCTTGCTGCCAACGAGTACGTACGACAGCGCCTGTACGATGGTCGGCTTGGCGTGTGTGAATTGCACCTCGTAGGGGGACCAGTCGCTCTCACTCATCTCGCCAAGGCCGTAGACGGGTGTCGTCATACTCGGCGTAGGTCGCGGCGGTGGGCGCACCGCGCGGACGTGATTCTTTACGGTGGTGTAGCAACCGGTGAAGCCCTCCTCGCGCAAAGTCTCGAAAATGCGTTGAGCAGTAATATCCGCAAAGCGCAGCATTAGCTCCGCAATTCGCGGCTTGATCCCATCGAGCTTGGACTGGCGGGGCGCACGGACGGGGCGTGGTGGCAGAGCTAACGTCTCCTTGTCACGACCGGTCTCGTGGCCCTGCAATAGCGCGCGGACCGTGTTTCTGCTGATGCCCATTGCGCGAGCGATCGCGCGTCTCGTCACTCCCTGCTTGGCAAGCGTCACGACCTGGTGCGCGAGATCCTCGCGCGAGTGCCACTCTGTGGTCATGCCGCATCCTTGTGGCCAGCAACGGCACTGATAATGTCGTCGAGAGCACGCAGCACGGGCGAGAGGCGACAGAGTGCCTCGCGCATCAGTTCGGCGGCCGCCGGAGTGTAAGCTTCGAGCGGCGTCGCAAGCAGGCGTGCCTCAAGCCGCGCCGCTGTCTCGCGCACGCGCAGGATGTCCGAGCTCACCCAGTCGGACTCGCTCCGCGTCATTCGCGACGGGCGTGGTCCGGAAGGCTTGCCCAGTCTCGCTTCGGTGAGGCGGCGTGCCAGCAAAGCATGACGCGCAGCCGGCTCCGGCAGTTCGAGTACTTCATCAATGAGCAGTTCCGTCTGCTTCACGGTCAGACCGCGACGCACAACCACGGCACTGGCTGCGGATTGGTTGCCACGTGGCAACCGGCTCACGGCGACCGCCGCCCGCGCTGCAATGAGCCCCAACCTCACTTCCGCTTGCACGCTCGGCTCCAGCGACGCCACGAGCATCAGTCGACGCCAGACCCAGGTCTTGTGCCGATTCATGCGACGAGCGATCTCTGGCTGCGTCCGTCGGTCTTCCCGATAAAGCGAGCGTACTAGCCACGCCTCTTCGAGCTCGGTAAGTCCGCGATGCTCGTGCAGCTCGCGCAGCCGCAGCTTCGCGTCGATCGATCCGACATCGTCGACGCAAGCAAGCAACTCGGTCCAGCCGAGGGCGCGCGCCGCCTTCATTCGCTTGAATCCGTCAATAACCTCGAGTCGTCCACCGACGGTGAAAAGAGTCACCGCCGTCAGCTGTCCGTGTTGCTCGAGCGAGCTGCGCACTGTCGCGAGCGCTGTCGCCTCGCACAGGCGCAGCGACGAGAGTCGCTCGCCGAGCAGCGCGATTTCGACCATCCGCATCTCGCTGTGGGCCGTGGACACGTGAGTACTTCAAGCACCGCCACCCTAGCCAGGTCGAGGCTCATGCGTGACATCCCTGCCAGAATTGCGACGGAATCCATTATTCTTTCCAGCGCTTACGAGCCGAGGGTCATGTGTGACAAGCGTCGTGGCCTCGCCAGATATCTGAGGCAATTGGCCTAGAATTTCGGTCAGATCCTGCACGAGGGTGGCGCGTGACAGAGCGAAAGCCTGATCCACAAGTTCCGCACATTAGCCAGTGATATCGACTGCTTACGCGGCGAGGGTGGCGCGTGACCGTGAGCGTCCGCTGCCCGGCGCGAGCGGCATACACGCTGCCGCTCGCGCCCGGCGCGGCACGTTGCGCCGCAGACACACTGAGTCCTGCCCGCTGACGGCGCGGGCACAAACGGCTTCCGACACTCGGTGCAGCGACTGGCCATGCACGCAGCCTGCTCGCCTCCGGCGCCGACGTGGATCACTATCCTGCCGCGCCAGGCGCCCTGTCACCCGTGCCGTGGCTCACGAACCCGCCGCGAAGCGGCTCTGGCTTAGGCTCCCGCTGAAGTGCACCTCGACGGGCAGCGCAAATTCGACTCGTTTGAATGCGCCCAGAGGCCATGACCCAGTAAGCCCAATCTGGCCAATCCAACGTTGATAGAGCCCTGCCGACGGCGCGTCCACGTACAGCGAGGTATCGCCCCACCACCACTGATTCTTCGGCACCGCGGGAAGCTGAAGCTCGTATCCGACAACCGCCGGAACGGTCCCATTCAGTCCAATTGGCGCACTTCGGACAGCCGAGTAACCGAGACCACTCAGTTGAAGAGACTTGGCACCTTCAGAATGCAGAGGGGAGTTCGATGTGCGGACGGTCGACCACACGCCCTCCCAGTCGTAACTCGACTCAAAGCCAAGGATCCTGCTCCGCACCGCATCAGAAACCAGCGGAGCGAGCGAAACGCCAGTATTTTCTGTTCCGTTGTGCCCACGCTCGTTGCAGGCCCCGAGGACCAACGCGGTTAAAACTGCTGCAAGCGCAACAACGTGACAACGTGACAACGAAATCGCAGAAACGTACTCGAAGACCACATGGCTGCCCAACTGCCGCGTGGAACGACCCACGGCCAATCCACGACTTGGGGCCGCTTCTAACAGCTGACTTGCCCCGCGTCAACGCACGGCAAAGTGGAACCGATTTGCGCCAAATCGATGCGTCCCTTTGCAGAACACTCCCTCACCAATTGGGAAACTTGCGCAGCGGCCCGTCAGGGCGGGAGCACTGGAATTGCCTGCGGCCTGACGACCGCAGCTATCGCGGCAGCACCGTGCCAGGTACCACGAGCGGAAAATTCCAGTACGATAGTGGAAGTGTTGAGGCGGCCATTCGCGCGCAGGGATTGTCGAGGACGCATCGAGACCGGACTGCGCCTACCAAGACCCACGAGCCGACGAGTCGCTCAGCATCCAGGTGGTCCTCCCCAGATCCGGTCCGCCTACAGAGGTCAGATTTGGGGAGACTTCGGCGCGCTACTCCGGGGTGGGCATTCAATGCGCCGTCGGGCCGACGGTGCCCGCGCCGTCCTTGTCCCCAGACAGTGCATCCTCAGCGCTTTGAGCAGCACGCTGGCCCGACACGGCAGATTCCGACTGTAGTGGCGCTACTACAGTCCGACCCCCGACCAAGCCGTAAGCACGGGAGTCAGCCGAGATCACCGGTCGGCGAAAGAGCCAGAAATGGTGAGTTTCTGCCAACAAAACACGCATTAACCGAGATCAAGTGAATTCGTCATCTGTGACAATCGGGGGTCCTCGCCGGGCCCAGAGCCCCGGGCCAGGCGCCCAAACTCACGTGAGTCTGGGCGTCCCTGCGGGGTCAACGCTCTGCGATGTGGTCGTAAATGCGTAGGTAATGCTGACCCGGGTGATTCCAGGAGAAATCAGCCCGCATCGCATGCTCCATCAGCGCGCGGAAATGCTCGGGAAAATCGTAGTAGCAGGCGATCGCGCGGTTGAGCGCCCAATCGAGTGCGGCAGGTGAGAACTGTTCAAACACGTAACCATTGCGCTCGTGGAGCGCGCGGTTTTCAAAGTCTTTGTCAAAGACCGAGTCCGCCAACCCGCCCACCTTGCGCACCACCGGCACGGTGCCGTATTTCATCGCAATCAGCTGGGTGAGACCGCAGGGTTCGTACATGCTCGGCACGACCATCATGTCGCTGCCGGCGTAGATCAGGTGCGACAGCTCCTCGTCAAAGCTGAGCTCCAGGTGACAATGGGGATTGTCGTTGAGCTGCCGCTTGAGTTGCCAGAACTCATGACCGATCCGCGCATCCGGAGAGGTCCCGAGCAGCACGAACTGAGCCCCATGGTCGAGCGCGTAAAAGATCGCGCGACGCACAAGATCGAGCCCCTTCTGGGGATCGAGCCGTCCGACGAAGGAGATGATCGGTCGCTCGTTATCGGCCAACATGAAGCGCTGTCGGAGCGCTCGCTTGTTGTGATACTTGCGGTCAAGGCTATCGACCCCGTATTGCGCCGGGATGAAGCGATCCACCTCGGGGTTCCACACGTCGTAGTCGATCCCGTTTAGCACCCCGCCGTATTTGCCGTGATGCATGCGCAGGGTCTGCTCCAGGCCAAAACCCTGATCATGCTTGGCCTCCCAGGCATGTTGTGGGGAAACCGTGGTGACGAAGTTGGCGTACACGATGCCGCCCTTCATCAGGTTCAGGGCGAACGGGTTGTGATTGTCCCGCAGCTTGTCGGGACTCCCCATGTGCTTGCCCAAGCGCAGGGCGCGCAGCAGTTGTTCTCCTGCTTGGCCCTGGTGCTTGAAGTTGTGGATCGTAAAGCAGACCCGCGGGTGATGCAGCCCGATGTGGTGATAGATTTCGTAGAGCAACACCGGAGCCAGAGCGGTCTGCCAGTCGTGGCAGTGGATCACTTCCGGTTGCTTGTTGGACTTGTAGATGAACTCCAGTGCGGCGCGCGTGAAGAACGCAAACCGGAAGGTGTCATCGTGACAGCCATAAAAGCAGTGCCGGTCGAAGAAGGCGTCGGGCGAGTGCGGCTCGATGAAGTAGCACTTACGACCGTGCACCCAGCCTTGATAGACCGTGGTGTTGATGTGCCCGTCGTACCAGGGCACCATCAGGTTCTCGTAACAGGGCGTTAGACCGTAAATCTGGTCGTAACGCATGTTGTCGTACTTCGGTAAAATGATCTCGACGGTGTTATTTCGGATCTCGAGCTCGCGCGCGAGGCCAAACACCACGTCACCGAGTCCACCCACCTTGGCCACCGGTGCGAGCTCAGGCGTGATCTGAATCACATACATGGGCGCAACGCCGGGCACGACCGACGGAGGCTTGGGAGCTGGCTTGGGAGCTGGCTTGGGAGCTGGCTCGGGAGCTGGCTCGGGAGCTGGCTCGGGAGCTGGCTCGGGAGCTGGCGCCGGCTGCTCCACGACGACCTCGAGCACCGGAACCTGAATCTCGACGGGTGCTTCGACCACTCGCGCGGACGTAACCGGTGCCTGGGCCTTAGCCGCAGGCTTCACCGGTGCTTCGACCACTCGCGCGGACGTAACGGGTGCCTTAACCGCAGCCGCAGGCTTCACCGGTGCTTCGACCACTGGCGCAGCCTTCACGGGTGCAGCGAGCGGCGCGGACGCGGCGGGTGTTGGCGCAGGCGCGGCGGGTGGCGCGGGCGCAGGCGCGGCGGGTGGCGCGGGCGCGGACGCGGCCGGCGGCGCAGGCGCGGCGGGTGTCGGCGCGGGCGGACGCGGTTGAGCCGGAGGAGTCGAATGATGCGACTGCACCGACTTGCGTTGGGATTTCTTAGACTTGCTCACCGTCACCTCGTGACGTCCCGGGGTCCGCAGCACTTAGATGCACGACGGACCAGCCAGAACGGCAAATATCGGCGCGACGCTAGCACGATGGGCGGGGGCCGTGCGAACGCAGAGAAACCGGCGGGGATTGCGCCGGTTTCTGGTGGTTTCGCGTGGGAAAAGCCGTCGGATTTTGGGCCGACTCAGGCCATTCGCAACAGCCACGAGTCTGCCTGATCCACCCCTGGTTACTTGAGGATCGACTTCTCCCGGATGTCGAAGCAAGTCAGATCGGGGCGCGAGGCGCGGATGATGTTGTACCAGAACTGGGGGATCTGGAACATGTCCCCCACAAGCTGCTTGTTGATGACGCAGGGATCGCTGGCGCCCGTAGGCTTGTAGCCGGTCGAGCCATTCCACTGACTGGTGTAGGTGACCCACTCATCGAACCAGGCAATCACGCGGCCCTTGCCAACCTGCTTGACCACGCCAAGCGGGCCCGACGCGTCCTTCGCGAAGACCTCACAGTCGGCGCAGTTGATCGGATGTCCGATGAAGGCACCAACAGCCGTGATGCCCTTGGCGATCGGATGGTCCGTCCAGACGCCCTTGAGCGCAAACGAGTTGCCATGGCAGTAACCATACTGATCGGCCGTCTCGTAGTTGTTTCCGCCCGCGTAGCTAATCCCACTGAACGCCATCAGGGCGTTGGCTGGATCGGGTTCCCAGGTCTTACTGATGTGCGCCGTCAGCGCGATGATGGCGCCCCCCGCTTCGACCCAGCCCTGCACTGCCGCTATCTCTGCAGGCGAAAACACCCACTTCGTGCTTTCCAGGTACTGGTCCTCGTACATTCCCTGAAGAATCAACACGTCGATCTCATCGAGAAACGCCTTGTCGAGCGTCGGCTTGGTGGTGCTCAGCTTGAGCTTGGCGCTGCTCACGCTGTTGATCCACATCGTGAAGGCGTCGGTGTTGTCGCTGTTGGACCCGTAGGTCCCGGTCTTGCCGATAGACGCGATGTTCATGCAAGTGCAGTTCTTGCCTTGAGCGTCACAGCGCTTCGCGCGCCCCCCGTCAGGATCGGTCGTAACGCCGCCGGCATCCGCAAGCTTGATGCTCGGAGTCGCTCCCGCGCCCGTATTCGCGCCAGCGCCCGTATTCGCGCCAGCGCCCGTTGGGTCAAGGCCGTCACCGCTACTGGCGGCGCTGCAGGCGGCCGTGATGGCAAGAGGGGTGGCGAGCAGCAGGCCGGGAAGTAGCCACTTGGCGAGACGGGATTGAGACGAGTTCATCTGGGGGCTCCTCGAAACGGCGGGGGTCGGTTAAGCAAGCTGACGCGCGTTCGCTCGGATGGAGTGACATCGGTCCGGCGAAAGGCTCCAAAAAAACGCGCACGCGACAAGAACCCGTGTTCCGTCGAGGCCCCGAACAGCTCACCGTTCACAGGCGGCATATTCTTCTAGTGAGACCGCATAAAGCGGGCCTCGACGGTCGGCCGCATTAGGACGATGATGGTCGAGACCCCCAGGAGCAGTCCGAGCGGAGCATTGAGGCAGTGCAACCCCGCCACCACCAGGATGAAGGTGCGATGCCGTCGCTGACCAAGGTACAGCCCCGCCAGGAGGGTAAGCGCGGCCACCGACTCCGCCAGCATGAAGCCAACGACGCCGAGCCCCACCATGAGCCAACCAACGAACTGCGGAGGCGGCGGCGTGCCGCGCGCTGGACTCGGCAAAAACCCCGGGTGGCTGAGCATGAGTCCGCCGAGCACGAGATAGACCAGCGGGAACAACCCAATCAGCGCCACCAGCCCAGCATCGAGGTAGTGAAAGACTTGAAGCAGCCGCAGGTGCTCGCTGTCTTTCGCAGTGAGCCCCTCCTCATTCAGTGGCGCGGCGTTCTGAGGAGGGTACATCCAGCAACGATAGCCCGACGCCGGCACGCCGACTAGAGCGCCAATGCGGCTATCCCCCCTATTTCTGCCTCTTCAGAAGAATTTGTGGGTGAGCCAGGGAGGTTCCGGGAGATTTCCGAGGCCGTGATATAGGGCGATTCGCAGGTGTTCGTAGGAGCGAAAGCCGTAGGCTTTTCGTGTCGCAATTCTGGCCTTGTTGTTGAATCCCTCGGTTGCACCTGCGGCGAACGCGGCGCGCGCTCGCTGCGGCCCGCACGCAGCAGCCTCTCTTCCAGCTCGACCAGCAGGAACACCTCGCGCTGCTCGTCGGGGAGCGGTGCAAGCAGTTCGTCGAGCTGCAGCCTGGCTCCGCGCAACTCCGCCAGCTCATCGGGGCCACGCTCGAGACTCGGCAGCTCGAGCGCGGAATCCCCTGCCGGTCGACGGCGCAGACTGCGCTTGCGATCGGACGCCATGCGCAGCGCCGTGCCAGTCAGAGAGCTGCGCTCCCGGTCGGACTCGACCTCCGCGAGCCGCCTCGCAAGAACGATGCAGGCCTCCTGACTCACGTCCTCGGCATCCGCGGGACAGAGCCCTGCTCGCCGCAGTAGGCGCCAGACTAGCTCCAGGTTCACCCGGAGGGCCCACTCAAGGCGCTGCGCGTCAGTCCCCATGGTGGCAACCAACGTGAGTCGCGCCCCTGCGGGCGGAAATCGGAGCGCGACGGCAGAGAACACCGTCGGTGGATGGCCGCCGGCGCCCCAAACGATCTAGGTTTTCTCAGCCTACCTGGGATTCCGGGGAAAACTGCATGGGGAGCACGAGGTCAGCGCCGTCCGGAAGAGGCAAATCACTGCGTGGTGCTGGGCTGACAAGCGAATTGCCCTAGTAGGCCACAAGGCCGCTTCCAGTGCCCGTGCTAAAGTGAAAACGTTTCCACGATCGAATCCCATGAGCCCGACCATTAGCCTACGAACCCGCGCAACAGAAAGCTCCGTCATGAACCTCTGGCACACGTCGCTACTCACCGTCTGGTTGACCTCAAGCATGGCCTGTGGCGGCTCACCCGCCTCGAGTCCCGGAGTCCAAGGCGCCGGGGGACTGGGAGGGAGCGACGCCGTCAATGGCGCCCATGCGGGTCAAGGAGTCATCACGGGGACTGCAGGCGCGCTGGCCAATCCGTTCATCCATCGCAACGGACGCGAGCTCGTCGATGCCAGTGGCCAGGCGGTGCCGCTGCTCGGCGTGGCTTTTGGGAACAACGTCTGGGGCAATCCGACCACGCCCGTGTTGACGCACCACGACGAACGCGATTTTGCTTGGCTCGAAACGATGGGCATGACGCTCGTGCGCTTTTACCTGAACTATCAGCTCTTCGAGTCTGACAGCAAACCCTACAGCTACAACAACGCGGCATTTCTCTGGCTCGACCAGAACGTGGCTTGGGCCAAAAAGCACGGCGTTCGTCTGTTTCTCAACATGCACGTTCCCCAGGGCGGGTTTCAATCCAACGGAGCCGGCAACGCGCTTTGGGACGTTTCGGAAAACCAAGCGCGCCTCGAAGCCCTGTGGACGGCTATCGCCAAGCGTTACCACGACGAACCAACCATAGCGGGCTACGATCTCCTGAACGAGCCGCGTCCAACTAAATCGCGCGACCAGTGGGTGACCCTCGCAACGCGCCTCACCAAAGCCGTGCGCGCCGCAGCTCCCCAGCAGCTCATCATCGTTGAGCGCACGAACTCGGTGGGTGACGACTGGTCGAGCGACAAGGACATGAACTTTTTCACCGTGCCCGACGAGAACGTCGCGTACGAGTTTCACTCCTACGAACCCTTTGCCTACTCGCACCAGTTCGCCAGTTGGGTCGGTCTCGGTGAAGGTGGCAAATACCCCGATCCGGCGCTGGTCGACACGAGCGGGCTGACTTGGTACGCCTGGAGTTTGAACCCTGAGCCGCCCAAGCTTCCGGTTGGAACCAGCGACTGGGCCTACTACGAGAGTCGGCCATACGACGTCTCCGGTCCGCAAATCAAGGCACTTGGCGTCAGTCTCATCTCGGAGCTCAACCCGGGCACGGTGTATTTTGATGACGTCGTGGTCAAGGAGTTCGACTCGAAGGGCGTCTTCGTTCGCAACGTCGTGACGATGGACCTTGAGACACTTGGGGACTGGTACTTCTGGCAGGCAGGAACGACCGGCAAGGCGACAGTGAGCAGCACCGAGTTGCATTCGGGAAAGGCGTCGCTCTCGCTCTCGACGACCGATCACGACGCCAACCTGGGCAGCTCGTTTCGGTTCGTGCCTCGACCGGGCTACCGCTACGCCGTCGGCGCCTGGATGAAGGGGGTCGGCACCGGCGCACTGTCACGCCCCGATCCGCGCGGGCTCTGGACCCAGAACACGCGCGCGCTCGTGCGCCTCGACTACTTCTCCTCGGTTGGCCCCGTGCTCGGCCGCACCAAGCAGGCGCTGGCAGCCAATCTCGACAAATACGTGACCTGGGGCAAGGCCCACAATGTTCCGCTCTACCTCGGCGAGTTCGGGCTGATGCACTTTTGCTTCGAAGGCGGGCGCGGCGGTGAGCTCTGGGTGCGCGACATGTTCAGTCTGCTTCAGGAGCGCAAACTGGCTGCGACCTACCACACCTACCACGAGCCCGCATTTGGCCTATTTCAGAGCGATGCGGCGGTATCGCTTCCGAGCACCAGTCAGATGAACGTGCCGCTGCACGACGCGCTCGTAGCCGCGATGAAGCACTGACTCGCGGGAACCTGACGGCTCGCCGGAGTCCCCTCAACTCCGGCGTACGCTACTCTCGCTGGCACGCACCGATCTGTGCGCTCGCCGGAGTCCCCTCAACTCTGGCTGACGCCGTGCTCACTTCGGTTCGTAAGGCTTGTAGATACCGCTGACGTGAAGTAGGCCAAACGTGTAGAGCATGCCGTCGTAGTAGCGATAGGTGCCCGAGGGTGGAGCTGCATCCCAGAGCGCCTGCACGAAGGGCTTGGCGGCCTCGGGATTGGTGGCTGCGAGACTGCCGACTGCGTTCATCGCCCGCTGACCGACAGAGGTGTAGGTCGCCTTGGAGGTCCCAGTGAGCGTGTAGCGAGCCACATAGCTTGGGTGCGCCGCGAAGAACCCGAGGAGTCGATCCACGAGCTGGGGCTCGCGCGCATCCCCCTTGAGCCAAGCCCAGTCCATCGCGATGTTCATGATGGTGCGATGGGCATCGTGGCCGTAGTCCGCGGTAGCGGCGTTCCAGGAGACGGACTTGGCCGTGCCGTCGAAGTTCGAGTAGTCCGGCATCAGTCCCGTGGTCGCGTCCATGCTGGTCGGGAAGTAGTTGCGACTCGCCGTGGCGGCAGCTGCCCAAAAGGCCCGATCTGCCTCGGGCGCCACACGCGACCAGAGGGTGTAGAAGGCCGGCAGGTGATAGCTCGGATCGGTGAAATCACCTTCAGCGGTGATGTTGCCCTGATCGGGGGAGAAGCGCACCTGATGGTTCGTGCTGTTGAAGAGGGCCGTACCGGTCCCGCTAGCCTTGTAAGGATTGACAACGGCATCCGTGATCGGGGCACGATTTTTCAGCGCGCCAGTGAGCGTATCGGCCTCAGCCTTGTAGTTGTAGATGCCCTCACCGTTGCCCCAGCGCGCAGCCGCAAAATAGAGCGCCATGGCGAAGTATTCCTCGCCATCAGGAGCTGAGAACTCGTCGTTCGGCGTGCCGTCGGACTTCATCTGCCAAGAGAAATACTGATAGCCAGGATGCGTCGGGCTGGCGTGATACATGTACGTCTTGGCCCAGTTCCACAGCGACTTGAACTCGACCTGCTTGTCGAGTTGCACGGCGATCATCATGCCGTAGGACATGCCTCGGAGCGCACATCCTTGTCCGCAACGTCTAGCAGGTATGCCAGGGGCCCTTGCGCGTTGCTGCCGGCAGCGAACATCACGCGCTCTTGGTCGACATTGCCGGTCGCAAAGTATTGGTTCCACGCCGCATCAACCTTAGCGGTGACCTCGGCTTCGCTCTTGCCCAGCAGCTCGACAAAGAGGTCACGAGTCGTCCCGATAACGACTGCGCCTCCAGTGCCGACTGCGCCTCCGGTACCCACTGGACCCGCGACGCCCGGAGTGGCGCTGCTTGCGCCACCGTCACAGGCCGACAGGCCGAATAGACTCAGGGCGAGAACTAGCGAGCTTTTCCGCAGCATACAGAGATTGTAAATGATGTTTACTAAGCACGTAAAGCGGCGCGCCGGTTCTCGGTGATTCCCAGAAAAAACCCCACACGCGACGCCGACGCAATCGAGCAGGGTGCGCTGTCGGATCTGGGCATGCCCGGTGTTGAAAGGCGGAGCGATGTAAACCAGAGCGATCGACGCGGTTGGCAGCTTTGCCAAGAGGGCGAGCTTGTCCCCACGGACGACGAGGTTCATCCCCGCCCTTCTGCCAGACGGGGGTCACAGTTTACAAGTGAGCATGGCGGGACTTCTCTCGCAACCCACCCGGGTGAGTGCCGAACCACCGGGACTGGAGGCCCGCAATATGACCCAACCCGTTCAGTGCAGCGCAGTATCCACCGCAAATCAATGGTTCAGCTCCGAGCCCGAACCCGCCAAGCAGTCCTCGACGAGCAATGATGGCAACCAGGTCTGCGGATTCTGGTGGGACCGGTCCGCCGAGCACAAGCCTGCACCCGCCCCGGCGGCTCCCCCCGCCGCCAAACATGAAGACAAGGCCTGTGGCGAGGCAGTCCTGGAGGCCAGCGCGACCTGCATCATGACAGTCGGTCAGAGCATCTCGGCCTTCATCAAATCGCGAGCGGGGGACTGCTCGTCGATCCCCGTCGCCATCGCATCCGCGGTCAGCTGCGGTGTCGATGTCGGCAAGGCCTACGAGGTGTGCAAGTAGCCGAAGGCGTCCGCAGGGCAAACGAGACGCGTATCATCACAGAGGGCCGGGTGAGTTTCCTCACTCGGCCCTCTGTCATTTTGTGTTTTGGCGGCGTGGTTACAGCGTTGACGGTCGCGCTCTCAGTCGCGAATGGCTTCGAGCGGCGAGAGCCTGGCGGCTTGAATGGCTGGCAACATGCCCCCGAAGAGCCCCATTCCAAGCGAGAACGTCAGGGCCACCACGAGCACCTGGGGTGTCGGTTGGAAGGTGAAGACCATCTCCGACCAGCTCGCAAAGTTCATCATGGAGAGCTCGACGTTCCCGAGCGCAAGCGCACCCAAGGTCCCTAATACGCCGCCCACCAGCGAGAGCAGCACCGCCTCGAACAGGAAGGCGAGCAGGACCGAGCGCCGACTAAATCCGAGCGCACGCAGGGTTCCCACCTCGCGCTTGCGATTGGCCACGGCCGAGTACATCGTGATGGTTGCGCCGATCATCGCGCCAAGCGAGAAAAACACCGAAATCGCCACACCGAGCGCCGTCACAAACAGGCTGGTGCCCTCCGAGAGCTTATCGAAATAGGCGTGCTCACGCACGACCTGCAGTCCGAGACGCTTGTCGAGCTCGATCGCCGCGCGCACGGCGTCAAAACGCGCCGGGGAATCCAGTTTGACGCGCACCGAGCTGACCAGGCCAACGCGCCCGAAGGCTGAGCGAATCGTGTCCAGATCGCCCCAGACCTCCGATTCATAACCGGAGCCTCCGGCCTCGAAGACGCCCACCACGGTGGCAGGTCGGTTTCTGCGCAAGTCGAAATGGCCCCCCAAGCTCAGCCCCTCAAGGCGCCCCCGGATGCGGCGGCCCACCATCACCTCGTCGGTGCCGGGCTTGGGCGCGCGCCCCTCGAGCAATTTGACCTCGGGACGTAGGGTTTGTCCGGACTCTGTGGTGCCGCGCAAGGTGACGTTGGCGATGCCGCTCGTACCGAGCTTGTTCAAGGCCATCACCATGACGAGCTCGCCGACGGCCAGCGGTTGGCCGCCGTGGTCCACGATACCGGGCTGCGCCTTGACCAAGCTGACCGCTGCATCCTCGATGTTACTGGACAGTTCGGCATCCGAGCCCTTGCGCAGGACGACCGCCACGTCGGGGGCGCCGGAGGTGGTGAGAGTCTTTTTCACCCCGGCTGAGAGCATCAGAGCGGCGGCCAGAACGAACACCACCAGTCCGACGCCGAGCACAGTGGCGAGACTGCTCGCGCGACGCACGAGCAGACTGCGAGCATTGTAGCGGAGGGGAATCATGGGAGTCCTTACTGAACGCGCCGCAGCGCGTCGACGACCTTGAGTCGTGCAGCAGAGATGGCGGGAATGAGAGAGGACAGCACGGACAACAGCAGCACCAGAGCAAACGCCAGCACCATGGAGCGGGGATCGATCCGGAAGAACGGGAAGTAAGCTCCCATGTTTTCCTCCAACCAGCGCCCCATGCCTCGCTCGATCAGCGGATAAGCTGCGGCGGCACCCAGTAGCGAACCGAGCAGGCCGGTCACGACGGACTCGCCTACGATGAAACCAAACAGATGACTCGGTCGGAATCCGATCGCGCGCAGGGCGCCATACTCATGCGTGCGCTCGCGAACCCCCATCGCGATGGTGTTGCCGATGACGAGTCCCATGATCAAGAGGATCACGAGCGAGACCAGATCGAGGGCCCGCAGAACGGCGCTAAATCCCGCCATGAATGAGGCATTGAAGCTGCGCTCGTCTTGACTCAGGGTTTCTATTTCCTGCGTCTCGAAGATCCGATCGATCTGCTTAGTGTACTCGGCAGCGCGACGAGGATCATTGACGCGGCTGATGATCCAGCCAACCTGGTCCTTGCCGGCTGCGGTCGACCGCTCATTCAAGTAGTCCCAATGAAATAGCAGGGTGGAGCGATCAACGGCCTTGGAAGTGGCGGTGTAAATTCCGCGAACCGTCAGCACCCAAGGCTGATCGGGCGCAGCTGGGTAAATGCCGCTCTCGAGCGTGATCCGGTCCCCCACCTTCCAACCGAATTTCTTGGCGAGCGTATCTCCGATCACCGCACCTGAGCGATCCTGCTTGTAAGCCTCGAGCTGCTCGGGGCTCACCACCATGTCCGAGTACACGGTGAAGGCGGTGTCCCGATCACAGGCCAAGGTGCTGAAGAATTCCTTCTCACGCGTCGGAACTCGCCCGCCGAACCAGTTACAGAAGGTGACCGCCTTGACCCCCTCGACCCGGCGCACCTGCTCGACGTAGCGCTTGGGGAGCGTCATCACGAAGGTCACCTTGTGACGGGTCACGAGGCGATCCTTTGGGGCTACCTCGGCGGCGACGGTCCAGGCCTGCACCACGGTTCGAATCGAGAGGAAGGCCAGCACCGCGATCGCCACCCCCAGGATCGTGAGAATCGTTCGGAAGCGATTGCGCAGTAGGTTGCGCACAGCGAGACCGGCCAGGGTCATTGCAGCATTCCCTTGTTCAGCCGACGAACCACCTGCGCGCGCTCCGCCGCGGCAGGATCATGGGTCACCATGACGATGGTCTTTTTCAGCTCGCTGGCGAGACGTTCGAGCAAATCGAGGATCTCGTCGGCAGAGTGCCGGTCGAGATCTCCCGTTGGCTCGTCAGCCACGATCACGCGCGGATCAGTCACGATAGCGCGAGCGATCGCCACGCGCTGTTCCTGCCCACCCGACAGTTGCCGCGGGTAGTGCTTCTGACGGTCCGTAAGTCCGACCACTCGCAGCGCCGTCTCGGCCCGCTCGCGCCGCTCTGACGACGAGAGATTGGTGAGCAGCAACGGCAGCTCCACGTTCTCGACGGCGGTCAGCACCGGCATCAGGTTGTACTGCTGAAAAATGAAGCCAATCGTGCGCGAGCGCCAGGTCGCGAGCGCGGACTGCCCGAGCTTGTCGACTCGCTCGCCAGCCACCTCGACCGAGCCCGAGGTGGGGACATCGAGACCCGCAATGAGGTTGAGCAGCGTGGATTTTCCCGAACCACTAGGGCCCATCAGAGCCTCGAAGGCGCCCGCCTCAATCTCAAGATTGAGCCCCGAGAGCACGTCGACCGACTCGCCGCCCCGCGCGTAGGTTTTTGTCACGTTGTGGAGTGAGATCAGGATATCGCTGGTCGACATGGTTCCTCGCTGTGGCGCGGGATTCAGGGGGATTTTAGCTTGACCGAACGCCCGTCGGTCAGCTCAGGTGCAGGAGAGTCCACGATGCGCGTGCCCGCGGCTGGGCCGTCGATGAGCACGACGCTGCTCGCCAAGCGCTCACCAACGGTGACCGCAGTCCACCGCAGCTTGTCGTCCTCGATCACGAACAGGCCGGTGCTGCCGTGGCGGTCGAGCAAGGCGGACTTGGGCGCGATCAGCTTGGGCGCGGACTTGAGTGCCGCTGCGTCAAGCGGCTTGTCGAGGAAAGACACTCGCGCCGACATGTTCGGCCAAAGCCGCTCAAAGGTATCGGTCACCTTGACGCGAACGAGTGCGGTCGCCTTGGAGCGATCGACGCGCGGGCTGAACTCCGCCACCTCGCCGCGCAGCCTCTGGGTCGGGGCGGAATCGAGCACGATCTCGACGGGACCGCCGAGCTTGACGCGCTCCATGCGCGCCTCGGGAACGTCCACCTCGACGAGCAGCGAGGAGAACGCAGCGAGCTCCACCAGCGTCGTCTGCGGCCCCACGATGTCACCAAGCTGCGATGGACGGGTCAGCGCAGTTCCGTCGATCGGCGCGAGCACGCGGGTGTTCTTGAGGTTCTGGTGGGCCGAGCCTGCCTCAGACTGGTTGGCGCGGATCTCGGCCTGCGCCGCGCTGACTTCGGTCTGAAGTGCTGCCAACCGCGCCCCAAGCTCTTCGACACCGGCGGGCGCACGCACGCCTTGGTCCGCTAGGAGCTTTTCGCGATCGTACTGAATCTTGAGCTCCTGCACCCGCGCCTCGGCAGCGGCGGTGCGGGCGCGGGCCACGTCGGTGCGGGCATTGGCGGTACCCAGCGCGCTCTGCTCGTCCGCGGGATCGAGCTCGAACAGCACGTCCCCTGCGCGCACGGTTTGACCCTCATGCACGCGGACCATGGAGACGCGACCCGGTCGCTTGGGTCCCACCTTGGCGACCACCTGAGCCGTGACGTAGCCCGTGGCGGTGAGCTCCACGGCACCCTGGGCGGCGCTCAGCTGCGCGATCTCGGTCGAGGCCACCTCGGGCTTGAACAAGTTGCGCGCGAGCGCGCCCGAGGCCCAGACTCCGCCCGCGGCGAGCGAACCGAGCGCTAAGACGGTAATAAGGGCTTTTTTCGCCCAAGGGGCAGCCGCCTTGCGCGGTGCCCGATCGATGCGCAGCGATGCGAGATCGGAAGACAGACGATCAGTCACGGTTGCCTCTTAGCGTTCTTGGCGGTCCGTCGGAAGCCCCCGGACAGCAAACCTCGCCCCCTCTGGGGCGGACTCCCCTGGAACGCGTCCCCCCAAGTACCACTGAGTCGCGTCAGCGTCGAGACGCACAGCGGCGCGCCGAGTCCGCCGTCACGAAAGCGTTGCGCGAGCGTTGCTGACGGCACCGCAGGTCCGGCGCCACCCGCAAGCCGCGTCAGCCCGGCGGGTACAGGGTGCTGGGCGACTGGACTTCGACCGTCAGGTGGTCGATCGGTACGACCGCGAGGATGCGACGACGATAGCTGTCCGCGGACTCGGGTTGCGCGGCGCGCAGCGAAACGATGCAGCAAAGCCGTCCGGACCCCGCGGGCCACAGGTGAAAGTCCAGCAACTCGACTCCGGGTAGCTCGGCGAGTACCCCGAGGATCTTGCGCTCGGTTTCCTGGCTTGGCACGCGATCGAGCAGCTCAGAGGCGGTGAGGACCGCGAGCCCCCAACCCCACTTGATGATGAGGACCGCGCCAATCAGCCCCATGATCGGATCGAGCCAGGCCCAGCCGAGGTAGCGGCCGAGCAGGAGGGAGATGATCGCGAGCGCGCTAGTCAGCGCATCGGTCAACACGTGCAGGGCAGCAGCGCGATGCGTGTGAGCCGGCCCGGTGGATTTAGTCTCGGCGTGAGTGACGACCGTGGCCTGCTCGTGAGCGTGACCATGCTTGTGGTCGTCCGAATGACCGTGTTCGTGCCCGTGTTCGTGCCCGTGTTCGTGCCCATGTTCGTGCCCGTGTTCGTGACCATGCTCCGTAGGACCGGCATCCGAATGGTCGTGACCGTGACCGAGTAGCAACAGACTCACGAGGTTGACGACCAGACCGAGCACCGCCACCGGCAGCGAGACGGCGTAGTCGATCTGCTGAGGAGCTAGCAGCCGCTCGAACGACTCGACGGCCATCACGACCGCAGCCACCCCGAGCCCAAAGGTGCTCGTGAATCCGGCGAGCGCATGCACCTTGCCCGTGCCAAAGGCAAAACCACGGTGAGCCGCGAAACGCCGCGCCACGTAGTAGGCAAAGCTGGCCAGACCGAGCGCCCCAACGTGCGTCGCCATGTGCCAACCATCGGCGAGCAGCGCCATGGAGCCCTTGGCATAACCGACGCCGATCTCGAGCCCCATCGTCAGCGCGGTTATCAAAACCACAATGCGCAAACCACGCTCACCCGGCGCAGCACCCGGCTGACGCACGGCGCACTCGGGGGTGAGTTTGTTGTCGAGGACTGCTGATTCACCGGCTAGGGACAATTCGACCACCTTGAGTCCGTGACAGGCGCCGTCGCGGAGCCAAGCAGCCTAGCTGGCGACGGGGGACCCCTCAAGTGCCGGCCCGACAACAGTCGCTCCCGCGCATCGGAACGACGAGGGCAGTTGTCAGCGACTGCCCCCAGACGGAGAGGCGTACGCCTCCCTTCGAAGCTCGAATTGAGGCCTGTGAGCGGTCCCGGGCTTGGCGCGGGCCGAGGACAGGTGTCCGCTCCCTGTCCGCTCCCGAACAACAGATTTCACTGAGTTTTTTGGCATTTTGCCAGATCGGAACTTGGCACGGGGCTCGCTAATCCACCCTCCGGAGACCCATCCCATGCACGTCGTTGAACGAACCAAAGCCCTGATGATGAGCACCGGCTCGGAGTGGATCCTCTGGCTCTTGCTAGCGCTCAGTGCGGCCTCGATCGCCGTCATTCTTGAACGAGTCTACGTTCTGCGCAGCCTCGGCGGTGATCTCGCGCCGCTGCGCGCCGCGCTGCGTCGCGGACTGCGCGAGGGAGGCTTTGCCCGAGCACGGGCCCTGCTAAGCGGTCAGAAACACCCAGCGGCCCGGATCGCCCTGCGCGGGCTTGAAGAAGGTGAGAGCGAGAGCACCCCAGAGGGACTCGCCGATGCGATGGCGGCAGAGGCTGCCGCGGTCAAACGCGAGCTCGAGCAACGCTTTGCGTTCCTCGCTACGCTCGGTGCCAACGCGCCTTTCATCGGACTGTTTGGAACGGTGGTGGGGATCCTACAAGCCTTTGACGCGCTCGGGCAGGGCGCCTCCGGTGGACCGGGAGCGCTGGCACCGCAGGCGGTGATGTCGAGTATCTCCGAGGCCCTGGTGGCCACCGCGATCGGCCTCGGCGTCGCAATTCCAGCCGTATTTGCCTTCAACATGTTTGAGCGCCGCGTCAAGTCCGCGCTTGAAGACGGCGACATCTTGAGCCTCGAGATCCTCGCTCACCGCAAGGGTGTCGGCGGCGCGGAACCTGATTTTGAACCGAGGCGAGCGGCCCAAAGCGACGCTCCCGAATTACGCCCCAGTACTGCCGTCGCCCTGCTCACCTGAGCCCGTCACTGACTCACCTCAAGGAACCTGCTCATGGCTGCCTCCGCTCGCTCTACTAGCTCCGGGATGTTCTCGGGAATCAACGTGACCCCGCTGGTCGACATCATGTTGGTGCTCCTGATCGTCTTCATGGTGACCGCCAAGCTGATCGTCTCCCAAACGCTGCCGATGGATCTGCCCAAGGCGGCCACGGGCGGCGGTCAGCAGATCGTGTTTTCTGTCGGCGTGGGACCAATGGGCGCGCTCACGGTGGACTCGCACCCAGTGACAACTGATCCGGAGCTACTGCGCCTCGCGCAGGCCGCGCGTGCTAGAGAGCCCGAGCTGCGCGCCGTGATTCAGGCAGATTCTGGGGTCAATCACGGACGCATCGTGCGAGTGATGGACCTGCTTCGCCAGGCGCATATCGGCAAGATTGCGTTCGGTGTCACCGCAGCGTCGCTCGAGTCCGTCGCAAAGTGAGGTCCCCATGAGCCGCTCCCTGACGTCTCGTGAACTCGTGATAGCCGTGGCAACAAGCCTGGCGCTGCATGCGGCTTGGCTGACACACGACGCCAAGGCATCCATCCGCAAAGAACCGCCGGCTGCCTTGGTTGAGCTCGACGTCGCGCCCCCGCTGCCCGCACCCAGTGAGCCGGAGCCAGCGGCGCCCGAGCCAGCGGCGCCGGACGCGCCCAAATCCACAAACGTGGCGCGGACGGCTGCAGCTGCGGCCACGCCTCCCGCCGCCGCCGCAGCCGGGCAAACACTGACGGCGACTGACAGCGCCGAGAGTGACGTCGCTGATTTCACCTTGCTGCAGGGCAGTGGAACGGTCTACGCCGGGGGCACCACCGCGGCGCTCGGAACGTCCACGAAAGCCGTGCGCGGTCCGGCCTCTGCGGGACCCGTCTCAAAGCTGCCGCCGGGTCCGCCGAACCCAGGCGCGCGCGTTGCCACGCTCGACATCTCGCGCTCGGCTCGGCCCATCGCCAATGACTGGAACTGTTCGCGCCTGTTTCCCTCCGATCCGGAGGCGGGAGACTTCGCCGTGGTACTCGTGGCCGTGCAGGTGTCCGCCTCCGGCAAGCCGAACTCGGTCGCTGTGCTGCGCGATCCGGGTCATGGGTTTGCGAGCGCGGCGCGCAAATGCGCGCTCGAGCAGCGCTTTGAACCCGCGCTTGATCGGATGGGCAGCACGATCGCCTCGACCACACCTCCCATCTCCGTCCGGTTTCAACGACAGGGCGGCTGAACCCTGGCGGCAGCGCCGTCGCGGCGTCCCCACGACGCGTCAGCATCATGTGGTCTGTCGCCCCTAAGCTTAGCGGCCAGCCCGACGAATCGCCAGAGCGCAACTGGCTAACCGAGCCGCCGTAGTTAGACTAGCCCGTGGTGACACCCGCAGCGACCCGCACCCCGCTCGATCCGGCAACGCGCGCTCTCGAACGCCGCATCATTTTTTTGGTCGGCGCGATTCAGTTCGTAAACGTTCTTGATTTCATGATGGTGATGCCGCTCGGGCCCGATTTTGCCCGAGAACTGGGCGTCCCGACCGCGCAAATCGGACTGATCGGAGGGTCCTACACCGCGGCTGCCGCCGTGGCGGGGATCGTTGGCTCGCTCTTTCTCGATCGCTTCGATCGACGCAAGGCCTTGGCGTTCGCGATGCTCGGACTTGGGCTGGGCACGCTGGCGGGAGGCTTTGCAACGGGACTGGTCTCGCTGCTCGCTGCGCGCGTGCTGGCCGGCGCGTTCGGTGGCCCTGCCACGGCGATCTCACTAGCGATCGTCACGGACGCTGTGCCCGCCGAACGCCGCGGCAAGGCGCTCGGGGCCGTCATGGGCGCCTTCTCGCTCGCGTCCGTGCTGGGTGTGCCCGCAGGTCTCGAGCTGGCCCGACTCATCAGTTGGCGCGCGCCGTTCTTCGCCGTTGCAGGGCTTGGGCTCTGCATCACGGTGCTCGCCTCGCGCGTGATGCCGCCGCAGCGCCAGCATCTGCTCGACAAAGCGCGCTCGACCGCGCCCGCGACCCCGATGTTTGACCTGTCGACGTGCATCTCGCTGGTGAACACGGCTTTGTTGATGTTTGGCGTGTTCTCGGTCGTCCCCAATATCTCTGCCTACGTGCAGCACAATCTCGGCTATCCGCGGGAACGGCTCGGTCTGCTCTATTTAGTGGGCGGCTGCTTTAGCTTCGTCGCCATGCGCGTGGTCGGACGCTTGGTGGACAAATGGGGACCGCTCCCGCTGGTGACCCTCGGGACGGCGATCCACGCCATCGCGCTGTTTGAGGCCTTCATCTCGCCGCACCCGGCGGTCGCCGTGCTGCCCGTGTTCACTCTCTTCATGGTGTCCGGCAGTGTTCGCGCGGTGCCGATGCAACAGCTCGCAACGCGGGTTCCAAGGCCCGAGCAGCGCGCGCGCTTCATGTCCGCACAGTCCGCCGTGCAGCACATGGCGTCCGCGGCAGGCGCGATTCTGGCTTCGATGTTCCTGGTGGCGCTGCCAAGTGGGAAGCTGGTCGGCATGGACAAGATCGCGCTGCTTGCCATGACGCTCGCGCTGCTCGTCCCGTTCGGTGCGCGCCTGCTGGAACTGCGTCTCAAGGGCCGCACGCTGATTGCGCCACCCGCGCAGGCGGCGCTGGAGGCCTGAGGTCCCAGCCCGCCGCGTCCCTCGGAACCCAGACGAAAAGCCGAGGTAGCCGCCGCCACGCAGCGGCGCCACTTGCAGACCGGTGAGCAGGGGATTGGCGGACTCCTGCTTGGGCTTGTTCTGCGACCACCAGACGTAACCCGTCACTGCCGCTCCCACGAGCCCTAGACCCAATCCGACATTGCTAATGTTGGCGTCACGCAGCGCGTCTTTGCTCAGCTTGGAACCCCCGTCGCTGCAACCGCCAACGCACTTGGCCTTGTTTTTTTCCTCGGGCTTCGGCGGCTCCGTCGCCGTCGCACTTGGTGCAACCGGCGCTGCGGAGGCCACGGGTGATGCAATTAGCGGCGGCAGATTGAGCTGCAGCAGCTTGCCCTCTTGCCGCTGAACCTTAGCCTCGAACGGCTCTTTACCCTCAGCCTCGACCCCAAGCACGTGCTCGCCAGGGTCGAGCGGGGCAGCCAGCTCAAACGTGGCCCAAGCGCTCGCCAGCCGACCCTGTTTTTCGTAGCAGTCGCCGAGGTTCCGCAGCGTGCCGCTCGCGGGATCGAGTCGCTGGCTCTCCGCGAGTGCGGCACAAGCGGCTTCGAATTTTCGTTCCTCCATCAGCCGCCGCCCTTGGAGAAGCAGGTTCTCCGCCAAGGCGCTGTCCTGCGGTGAGGTGGCCTGCGTCACGCGCGACACAGCCCGGCACGCACAAGCACGCTGGCAATGACGGAGCTGCGCGACAGGACGGCGTTGAGGGACAGCTCAGGCGGAGCCGCTGCGGCTGGGACATCGGGTCATTCCGGAGGCACGGCTTCGGGTGGTCACGCGACCACTGGCGACACTCATGTTGGAACGGCCGGCTCTGGAGTGAATAATTCCGGTGGCACCGGTGGTGCGTCAGCTGGCGCCGGTGTGCGGGTAGCACTGAGCCAACGATTTTTGTCATTCCCGGCGCGGCCAAGGACGGAGACGGTCTCAGCTGGGCCACGGCTCGCAATTCGCTTCAGACGGCGGTGGACGCGCAACAGAGCGCGGGTGGTGGAGAAGCTCGGTCGCGGCGCGGACGGTCACGGCGACCGGCCCAGCCTCCCTGGCGCGTTTTGAGCTCAGAAATGGCTCGACCAGTGGCGACATCAACTCGGGCTGCGGTGGGCTCGCCCAGGCCATCAACGTCGCCAATTGCCACTTTTCGTCGGTGAGCTTTCTGAATGGGAGCGCGAGCTATGGCGGCGGAACGCTCACCCTCGACGGGACCGTGCTCGAGAACAACACCGCCGCGGAGGGCTCTCCCTGGCACCGATCTATTCCCCGACCGCGCCCGGCGTAACCTTACGTGCCACCAATACCGTCCTGCGTCGGAACCAAACCTCAGGAAGTGGTGGTCAGCACTCGAGCCGAGATTCCGTATTCGCAGAGAATCACGGCTTTGGAGCCGCGTTGAACGCTTCGTTCAGTGAACCTGGCAGCAGCCTGGAAGTGCTCTTTTGCACCTTCGCCTATGACGATCGGAATGGTTGCCCGAGCAAGTGCAACCTCTCGGCTCCGGGCGACCCACGCACCGTCGTGCTCAACAGCGCGTTCATCGACTATTCGAAGACCGGCTCCAGCACGACGCCGCCATCGGGCACGATTTCAGCCGGGAACTGCCAGTTGTCCGTCACCGGTGGCCTCGGGCTGAAGGAGAGCCAGCTGGACGAACCCCTCACCGGTCACGATGGCGATGGCGACGGCGTCATGGACTACTTCCTCAAGCAGGGCATCACAGGTCCCTGTCTCGACGGCGGAACCAGCGACGCCGCGACATACCCTCAGCTCAGCCAGGTCAGCTGGACCAGCATGACTACCAGCGCGAGCGGCTGCACCGATTCTGGACTGCCCGACGCAGGTCGACACTATGTCACCTGGGCCGCCAAACCTACAGCGTGTAAGTAGCCAGAAGGCCCAGGCCGAGACTTGCGATCAAGGCCGGCCGTCGCAGCCGGCCACGGAGTCTGTTGTTCAATTGGAGCATTGCATCGTATGATGGGCTGTGGTCCGTCGTCAGTTTGAGCCGCGCAGCGACACGCGAGTAGGCGTTCGCTCGCCGCATTGTCTCACCCGCCGCGCTGGTCGCTGTAGCGCTTGGCTTTGGGTAGCGTTGCCCGTGCTCGCGCAGTCCACCGCGTCCGCAGCCGAAGTCACCACGACGCAGCAAACCAACGCGATGGCAAGTGACGCGAGCGCGGACTCAACGCGTGCGAGCTCGCCGACGGCCCCAACGGATCTCTCGTCGCCGGCTGAGTCGACCCAGGGCGTACCGAGCATCATCCGCCTCCCGATGGCAGCGCCTGCACACGCGCCGCTGACGCTCGCCACGAGTGTCGACTACGGATTTTACCCGAAGGTGACGGGTGAACCTGAGCGAACTCGTCGCGGAGGTGCGCAGTTCTTTCTCGCCTGGGCGCCCTCACCGTTGCTCACCCTGCGCGCAGGTCTCGTCGGGGTGTTGGGCATGGTTCCCAATACCGCAGGCAGCTACTACGGGGAGCCGCAGCTCGGCGCGCGCTGGCTGACGAAAGCCGCATCGTCGCTCTACGTTGGTGCCGATCTCGAGGCGCGCTTGGTCGGTGCGACGGCCCCGTCCATCAAGCCATCTGCAACGACGCCAACCCTTTCCGGACTCGTGGGTTGGCACGCAGCCGGCAATACTTGGCTCGGCGCGCGCCTCGGCTATCGACTCGATCGCACCGCGCAAGCCGTTGATGGATCCGAGCGTTTTCGCGTTCGGGATCGCCTGATTCTGGGCGCCAGTTCCTGGGACGCAGCGCTGCTCGGCGTTGGCGCAAGTCAGCTCGTCGGTCGCACAGAACTGCTCGCCGAAGCGAGCGCCGAGTTGCTCGTCGGCAGTGGAGCCCCCTCGTTGCGACAGTCCCCTTGGGGCGGCGCGCTGGGTGTGCGCTATCACTATGACGCCAACCTCGGTCTGATCGCGTTTGCTCACTACAGCGGCACGCGTTTGCCGAATCCGTTTCCCGAAGGCGCGCTGCTCCCAGTGCGGCCCCAGCTGTCTGTGGAGTTGGGCATTCACTGGCGTTTTGGTGTGCATGACCTCCCAGCGAGTCCTCCACCCGAAGCATCGAGTGCTGCACCAACGTCGGGCCTGCCTCTCGTCGCAAGGGCGACTCATGGAGTGGTTTTTGGAACCGTGGTCGACGAAGGCGGGCGCCCGATGCCCGACGTCGCGGTGACGGTCAAGGATGCCTCGGGACAGGCCTCAACCACGTACACGGACGCGACCGGCAAGTTCAGGTTTGACCAGATCAGGCTTGGTGCCGTGGTGCTGACGACCGACACCGCCAACTACGATCCGGCCACGCGCAAGGTGAAACTCGAGAAGGCGGAGACCAAGGCCGGCGAGCTGCTGATCTATCCGGCACTGCCCGCCGGTCAGGTCAAGGGACGCACCCTCAATCTCAAGGGCGCTCCCGTGCTCGCAACGGTCACCTTTGAACCCGGCGGTAAGACGCTCGAGACCTCAGCGGACGGTGCCTTCAGCATCGATCTGAAGCCTGGGGTTTACACCGTGCGCGTCACGCATCCCGATTTCTCGCCCCAGGTGCGAACGATCCGAGTCGAGGAGCGCGGCGTCGTGGTGCTCGACATTGCGCTCAATCGATAGCCTCGGCATGCTCGACAGCGCGCTTGAACGCTGGCGGCTCTGCTCGGCGGCAATCACCGGCGCGCTCGATAGCCGCTCGGCGGCAATCACCGGCACGCGCGCGAAATAGCCGCTCTCACTCGCAGGGGATCGGCTGCTTGGCGATCACGACGTCGTCGAAATACACTTCCATGTTGGTCTGATTCCGATAGGTCCAGAGCGCACCAATGCCGACAAGATTCACGCCGCCGGCGGGCTCGGTGTCCTTGCCGGTCACCGCAACGACCGGGTTTCCATCGATCGCCACATGGACCGAGCCGTCGGTGTGGCTTACGAACATGTCTGCCTGCAGACAGAACCAGCGTCCTTGCGGATAGGAGAGATTTGCTGAATCAACGTAGGTGGTTGCCGTGTGGACGAAGAAATTGACGGCCCCGTTCGGCTCGACGTTTATGTCCGTCCCGAGCGCATTTGTTCGAGCAAAGTCCACGATTTTGCAGCCTTGAGTCACGGTGCCCGGTGGGATGTACACGTAGGCGCGGACGTAGATGGATGCCCCAGATACCGCTGGAAATATGTAGTCCTTGCCAACCTGTGCTTGCTGGGTGTTCTGGACGAAATGCATCGCGCTCGTTCCATTGTGAACGATGTCGTGCACGACCTCGACCGTGTAGGGATAGAGCGAGGGTCGCGTCGTTCCCAGCAAGGGCGCCGTCTCAAAGCCCGTTGCGACTAAGGTCGGCATCGGGCAATCCGGCGGGCAGAAGGGCTTGGGAGGCACGCCACCCGTGTTGACGACGCCGCCGGTGTTCGCTACGCCACCCGTGCTGGTCACGCCGCCAATACCCCCACTGGCAGGCAAACCCGCTGTCCCGCTAGAACCAGCAACTCCCACGCGCCCTCCCTGGGCGCCGGAGGATTGTCCCGCGCTACCCTCAAGCGCCGCTGGTTTGTCGAAACCGACCCGACCACAAGCCATCAAGAAGGCGCAGACAGCAACGAACGAGAGCCCTTGGCGACGGCGTGACAACCGGTCACAGGCTGGAAGCGGTGCAAGCAAAGACAGCATAGGAACTACCCCACCCGCAGTCTTTGCCGCTGCAAGCCGCAAGTCAATGTAGGCGATTAGCGCCCTGCCTCGTTCCAGTGCGACACCTTGGCCCGCACGGGGACCCGGAAAGCCACGTCGGCCTCAAGCTTGGGAAAAAGCACCTGGCCTCCGGCTTGCGCTAAACACTTGCCGAGTGGAGTACTCGCGACTGCTGCTGGCGACACCGTGGCGCGGGCTTTTCCACCGGCCTTGCTGACATCAAAGTGCATAAAGACCTTGGGCGGTTCCTCGCCAGCTTTCAGGAGCTTGGCAAAACAGGTCTCGATCGCCCCGCTTTGCTGCTGCAAGGCCGCGCCGAGGTACTCCTTAGCGCTCGCACCGCTCGCGGGCGGCGCGGCAGAGGTCGGAGCGGTCGCAGACTGCGAACTCGGCCCACGGTCACCCACCGCGTCACCCGCCGATGCCCCCGAGCGATTGTCGCCGCTAACGACCAGGACCTGTTGCTCATTCCGGTGCCAGAAAAAGAGCACCAGTGCCACAAGTCCGAGCACGACCGTGGCGCCCCCAATGACGAGGTTTCGCGTCCGGTGTGGCGCAAACCCAGCGCCGAGCGTTGTGATCTCTTCCGGGCTAAGGCGCCTGGATTTCGAGATCTCGCGCTCGACTAGGCCGGAGGGCGCGCTGAGCACCGGACGCGCAAGCATCTCTTCGCGAACCTTGAGCGCTTCAATCCCGAGCAAGTCAGGCAGGGCCTCGAAATCGACCCGTACATCGGCTGAAATCAGCTGAACGACTTCCTCGTCCTCGATGGTCTGAAGCCGCTTGAGCTCGCGCGCGAACTCCTTCACGGATTGGAAGCGTTCGTTCGGTTTTTTGCTGACCGCGCGGACGACTAACTCGTTGAGACCTGCTGGAAGGTCCGAGCGAAAGTTTGACGCGCTCGGGGGGGCCTCGTTCATCATGCGGAACACGGACTGCGCAACCGTGTCCGCCATGAAGGGAGTGTCGAACGTCAGCAGTTCGAGCAGCAGGATCCCAGCCGAGTACTGGTCCGAACGGGCCGTTGCGCGCTGACCGGTCAAGGTCTCAGGCGCGGCATAGCCAAGCTTGCCGCGAAATACCCCGGACTCGGTCGAGTGATTGTCGGTCGCCCCCTGCATGCTCGCGACGCCGAAGTCGAGCAGGTGAACGTGCCCCTGGTGATTGAGCAGAACATTGTCTGGCGAGACATCGCGATGAATGACCTCGGTCTGCTTACCCTGGGGGTCTTGGTAATTATGGGCGTAGTGCAGGGCTGCTAGGATCTGACGCGTGATGTAGAGGCAGACATCCACCGGAAGCAGTCGCTCAAGCTTGGCGCGATAATCCATCCACTGCATCAGCGAATAGCCGTGCACGTAGCCGAGCACCATGAGGTAGGCGCCGTCTTCCTCACCAAAATCGACGATGTTGAGGATGTTGGGATGCTGCAGTCGGGAGAGGATCTCAGCCTCACGTCGAAACAGTCGCGAGCCCTCGGTGGCGGTGCGCATCTCGGCCTTCATGCGCTTGATGACGACGGGCCGAGTGAAGCCCTCAGCCCCTTCGGTGCGCGCCAGATACACGGTCCCCATGCCACCTTCGCCAAGGAGGTGAACGACGCGATAGCGGCCGAGCAGGAGGCGTTTACTGAACTGACCCTGGTCGTTCATTGGGGTGCTCTGGGTCGACGCAGGTAGTAGTGGGTGCCGCGGTCGGGACTGGAGAACGCGATCGGCAGCGTGCCCATCAGCTTACGAGTCAAAACGAAGCGTCGCTGCTCATCCAGCGGCAGCTCCTCATTTCCCACAGACACTGTCCAACCGGGCAAGGCCTGTCCCGCGATCTTAACGTCTTGCCCAAGTGGGAACCCGCTGCTCGGTGGCTCGGACAGACGCCCCTTGGGGGCCTGACTGTCAAACTGGATCACGACCTGAGTGCTTCGCGACTGGCGGGGCGGACTGCTGTCGGCAGTGAACACCAGTTGATGCGTGCCGGCAGGCAGGCTTCCGGACGCGAACGTGTAAACGGGTTTTGGTAGGGAGATGCGGCGAGTTCCGGCCGTGAGCGTAAAGTGTGTCGCGCTGGGGGCTGAAGGCCAGCGCACTGTGACGGTCGGCAACTCCCGCTGAAAGAGCACGGTGTACTTTCGTCCGTCGGTGGAGACGGTCGCCGACGGTTTGAACGAGGGAAGCGGACGCTGGCCCGTGTCCTGAACGATCATCACTTGGCCGCGCGTGGCAACGACGGTGGGGGCCTCGATGCAACGCAGTTCGTAGTGATGCGCGCCGACGGGAAGCCGCAAATTGCCCTGTGCATTGCCCTCGGTGTGCAGCTTTCCCACGGTCACGAGGAGCCCACTGCGGCACTGAGGCGGAGCGGCAAACCCAACGGCGGTGGGCGGCTTTGGGTCGTGGATCGTGGAGTCTTTGCCGGGACTCAGAACGAGATCTGCGTCGCTCACGCCGTTGCCGACCACGAGCGCTCGTGGGGGCACCAGCGCGACTGCCGAGGGTGCGGGGATGGCTGTGCGTGCAGTCTTTGCTCGAGCCTCGAGTTCAAGCCCGCCGAGCTCCAACTGGACGCGCTCATGGGCCTGCAAGCGACGATGCTCTCGGGTGAACTCAATCGCGCCGACGTCGACCTCGAGCGACAGGTGCACTCCGTCGCGACGAATGACGACCGCGCTGTTGGCCTCAATCAGGATCTCGCCGAACTGGGAGTCCACGGTCATGCGCCCGCGACTAGTGAACAGATCTACCTCTCCCATATCGACCTGCAGCCCAACAGCGCCTCTTCCACCACGGCGCAAAAAGCGGATCTGGGAGGCGGGCTTGAGCTGGAGGCGTGCGCCAGTAAAGAGATCGAAGTCCGCTTGCTGACCGGCTCCGGTCTTGGCGCCGTCGCCTTCACGAAAACGGTCGCGGATCTGGGCCGCCCGCCATTGCCCCACCGTTCCCGCCGTGTCCCGCTGCGCGGAAACCTGGATAGCCTTCAGGGTGGCGATCACCCCGCTCGACCACCATAGGTAGCCACCAAGAGCGGCCAGCAGCAGGACCGCCACCGCCGGGATGGCGAGGTAGAGGCGTTTCAAGTTAACCAATCGAGCTTATCCTACGCCGAGTCGAGGCAGCCAAGATACGGCACTGACTCGGGATTACTAAGCGCTTGCCCCTAGCGCTGACGCGATCTCGGGTCGGGGGTTGCCACGCCGGACCGAAGGCCGTAGCATGCCAGCGTTACCCTCTCCGAGAGCCGCCCATGCCCGATCAGAAGTACCTCGTCATGCTCGCCGACGGGACCACCAGCGGTCCTCACTCCCTCGCAGTGATCGCCGACTTGGCTGGACGCGGTGACCTGTCGCCCGAGGCCACTCTTGAGGTGGACGGCCGCGTTCTGAGCCTGGCCGAGCTGGTGGCGGGAGCGGGCGCGCCTGCCGGAGAGCAGGCCAAGCCGCGCCGCGCCAGTCCCTCATGGAGGGCTCGCCTGGGCGCCACGACCGGCGCCACCCCGAAGGCCCTTCAGAACGACAAAGACAAGGACAAGAGCGGGAGCTGAGACTCGGTCCACCCTGTGGAGCGGGCGCCGCGAAGCTCCGGCTCAACGTCCGCACCACGTTCGATGGCGCTGTCCCCACGGCACCGGCGAGCATGCCAGCGGGCAACCCCGAAGCTGGCACAGCGTAGCACAGTCCTGGCACAGTCAAAGACGGTCGAGCTGCGCTATTTCCCGTCATTTTCGCGGTCTCTGAGTCCGGTGGGACTTGGCACCTTCTGTGCTTTTGGGGAAGGCAAGGAGTCTCCGATGTCACAGATACCGCCTCGTCCCCGTCGCAGTCGTCGAGCGCCCCATTACCCCGCTCTGGCGAGTCTCGCCCTCGGGGTAGCCGCTTGCGCCGGACTCGTCGACGACCCAGGCGCCAACGCCGGCGACGACAGCGCGGGACAGCGACAACCGCAGGTGGCGGGCGGATTGACTGCGCCTTGGGTACCCACAGCTGGGACCACGAATACCGCGGGCGCTTCTAGTGGGGGGCTCTTCACCCGGGGGTTTGATCGCAATGCCTTCACTGCCGAAGTCCCCTGAGCGCCGCCAACCTTGCCACCCGCGCCCTGAACCATGGACCATTGCCTCGTCGTCGAACACGCCTGCAATCTGCGGTGCAGCTGCTGCTACACCGGGGAGAAGTTCCGGCGACCGATGTCGCTGGACACAGCGCGCCGCGCCATCGATCTGGCGTTGTCGCGCCAGCCCTCGACGCTTGAGCTCTCGTTCTTCGGTGGGGAACCCCTGCTGCAGCTGGAGCTCTTGCGTGATGCTACCGCCTACGCCCAACTGCGCTTGGCGGAGCGCTCGTCACGCGTGCCGCTGCTAGTCGTGCTCAACACCAACGCGATGTTGGTGGATCAGTCGGTGCTGGACTGGCTCCGGATGCTGCCCCGCGTGGCCGCCTATGTCTCCGTCGATGGCCCCGCCAACGGTGCACCGCCTCGGTGACGTCGTCAGGGAGCTGCTGGGGCTCAACTGCGACCGGATCATTCTGAGCCCCAACTACCGCGCGACCTGGGACGAGCAGCAGCTGGCCGCAGCCGCCGGTGGACTGCGCGAGGCCTCGGGCGGCTCGGCCTGCACGGCTCGCTGTCAGCTGGCTGGACGTGAGTTCGCGGTCGCCCCCAGCGGCAACCTCTACACTTGCGCCCAAATCGTCGGCGAAGATCGCAACCCCGACTTGATCATCGGTCACGTCGAGCGCGGCTTCGACGCCGACGCAATCGCCCTGCTGCAGCAGTCCAAGGAGCGTGTCGATGACATCTGCGTCGACTGCGCCCTGCGCTCGCGCTGCGACAGCCACTGCGGCTGTAAGCACGTAGCTCTCACCGGCGAGATGGGCAAGATCACCGGCGTGCTCTGCGAAATCGAAGAGCAGTTCATCACCGCAGCTGATCACGTCGGCGACACTCTGCACGCGGAGGCGTGCGACGCATTTTTACACCTATTTTATCGCCAACGCTGGGAACCCGCCCAAGGCGCGGAGCTGATCTCGCTGCGCCGCTCACGCGGCGCTTGAAGCTCACGCTTCAGAACGCCAATAACGCCTAGCTGTGGGGAATTTTCGCGCAATAGCAGGCGTGAGGGGCCGCGTCCGCAGTCCGCTCTCAGAAGCGCATGCCTGCGCTCACGCCGACTCTATCGGTGCCGAGCAACGGGACCAGAGTGACCGAACGCGGGGCGAGCGCTCGCGCTGCGCGCGCCCGCTCGCTCTTCTGCGTAGGGACCGAACCATCGTCGGTCATGAACAACACCGCCCCGGCCATGCCGAGCACCGCCCCAAGCCCAACCGTGCCGAGGGTTGCCGTGCGGAGTCTGTCCCGGTCCTTGCGACTCGCGTCATACTCGCTGAGATCCTGGGGCGTCAGCTCCGCGCGGCCGCGCGCATCCACGAATGCGCGCGCCGAACGCTCCTGAGCCAAGGTAAAATAGCCGATGACGCCGCCAGCCGTGACCAACGAGGCACTCGCGCCCAGCATCAACAGAGAGGCCGTGCGCTGAACCGAGCGAGGCATCGGCTCTCTGAGCAGCGTGACCTCCCCGCGGCTCAGCTTCCTCTCCGAGCTGACGCCAACGTAGCCGCTCTTGGTGAGCGTGATGAGATGCACGCCGGGAGTCACCTCAATCGAACGAGGAAAGGGACAGGTGCCCTGCACTCGACCATCGATGCTCAGCATGGCGCCGGGTCGACCTTCGACCACCAGTAGCGCCGGACTCTCACGGAGCGCCACATCCACTGCCACGAGCTCCCCCTTGACCGCCGACAGAGCACGCTCAACCGGAAGATAGCCCGAGGCCGAAACCGCGATGCGATGCAAACCGGGCTCGACTTCCTGGATCAGCGGAGACACGGTGGGCGCGGCGCCGTCGAGCGAGATTTGCGCCTTCTCCGCGGACGAAAAGACCATCAAGCGCGTTGGGTCCTGCCGCGGCACGGCCTCAGGCTGGGTGGGCACGCTGGCACTCGGACCCGGCTCGGCGGGCGCGATGGCAAGCAGTTCACGCAAGGCGGACTCGGCATCCTGACGTCGCGCTGCCTCGCCACTCGAAGCCAGGTACTCGCGATAGAGTTGGATGGCCCGCAAAAGGTGCCCGGGTTCACGCGTGACAATGAAGAGTCGACGTTCCGCCTGAGCGATTGAGAACAGCACCGCGGGCCGCGGCGCCAACACCTGCGCTTGCTCAAAAGCCTGAACCGCCGCAGCGTACTCACCGCTGGCGTAGGCCTGAGCGCCCGCGTAAAAATACTCGCGTGCACGCGCGACCGCTTCGTCCTCGCCGCCGCTGGCGCGCTGCGGCGATGAAGCCAGGAGCAGGAGTACCAGGCCTCCCGCTGACCAACGATGGCTTCGGGTCACGGCCGCCGCGCCTTCTGGGCAAACAGCTGAATGCCCTCATTGACTGCGACGCTCACGTCCTCGAGTCCATCGCCGGTAATATCCCCGAGGCTCACGGCTTCGCCGCCTGGTAGGCCCGCGACGAGAGTGCCAGCAAGCGGCGCTCGCTTCAAATAGGAAAGCTCAAGCCAATAGGCGTGTTTTGCCGTCACCGCCAGGATTCGGCTCGCGCTGTTTCGCTCCTGCACGACGAAGCCGCGCAGGCTCTCGCCACCAAAGTCTGCCCAAGCGGGCTGCTCGAATCGAAGCGTTCCCGCGTCGTTCCAAACCACAGCAAGACGCCCCACATGCCGCGCGTCGTCGGCGATGAACACCAAATCGCGCAAGCCATCGGCATCCAAGTCGACCAACTGCGGCGCGCCTCGACCCAGACGCAACCCCGCCAGCGTCCCAAGAGGCTTGAGCAGGTCACCTTTTTCGAAACCAGTTCCGTCCTTGAGCAGTCTCAGCTGCCAAAGTCGAAGCGATGTTGGAGTGGTCCCGGGGGAGAGCAGCAGGGCTTCCTGTCCGAGCTGACCGTCAAGGTCGCCGACAACAAACGCCGCGGCATAGCGACCGGTGTCTGGCTCCCACGGAATGAAGTCGGCAAGCGCTGCGCTCGGCCGTGGCGCCTCGCGATAAGTAGAGTCTAGATTGGGGGCCACCCAGAATCGCAAGGACTTGCTGGAGCTGTGCGACTGATCCTCGGCCAAGACGACGCCGGTCACGGTGGGAGTGGACCCGAGCGACAGTGCAGTCGAACCGAGCAGTGAGCCAACTGCGCCGAGTCCATCGGATTCCACGTGAATGAGGCCAAGCGGTGCCACGGGGCGCCGCCCGGTGTTGCCGATGAACACCGTCAAGGAATCCCCCAAATCCGGCGCCGCCTGCCCAATCACGCCGAGCTCCTCGATCACGTCGCGAGTGTCGTAGTTTGCTGCCGCCAGCTGCTTCATCTGCCTGAATTCACCGACAAAAACCGGAGCGGAGGGCGCGCCAAAGGCGCTACCAAATACCAGCGACAGCTGCGTGAGCTGGTCACTGCGACCCACTGGGCGAACCCCGACCGCCACATCAAACAGGAGGTCACCATCGAAATCGCCAGTGACCAGCGCAGAGACGGGGCCATCGGTCGGCACCACGAAGCGATTGAGCCGCTCGCGACCGGTGCCGAGCAGATACTCGAGATCGGGTACGGTCTCGGAGGCGGTCACGAGATCCTGCCGACCATCGCGATTGAAATCAGCGACGCGCGCCAAAGACCAAGGGCTTCCAAAGGGAGCATTGCTGGGACAACCGCTCCACAAGACCCGCTGATGAGTGAGATCGGTTGTCAATGCTCGCTGCAAGAACACGCCCGAAGGGCTCACCCAATCGGCAAGGCCGTCAGCGTCGAGAACACCGACCGCCAGCACCGGCCCCGTCGGAAGCGCCGCAGGCATCGCGCAAGCTAGCTGCGCAAACGTAATAGGCCAGGCCTGGCCCTGGGTCAGCGATTTAGACTCGAGCGATGCTGCGAAGGTTCCGTCACCTAATCCAAAGCTCACGTAGTTGCCGCCCGCGCTGTCAGTCAGCACGAGGTCGAGATGTCCGTCAGCATTGAGATCCGCCAGAGTGGCGGGCCGCGCAATCGTCTTGCCCGCAGGAAGCCGCGCGATCGGCACAAGGTCCTGCAGCTTGGTCTGCCAGTGGCCAGCCGCGTCGCAGGGCTCGAGGCGATACGCCTGCGCGTCATCGTGAAACGTCAGAACCAGTTCTTCGCAAGGCGAGAGTGGGCCTTCCACGAGTTCACCAGCCTGCGGAACGCCGCAGGCCGCGCTGAGCGCTCGTGGGAACACTGCGAATTCGCCAAGACCGTCGACTTCACCAAGGGAGCTCACTCCTGCATGCCCGAAGTAGGCGACGATCCCCTCGCCGAGCGGAACATCACGGTTGCCCTTCACCCGAAGCACGCGGTAGTCCCAACCCTTAGGCATCACCTGGTAGGGAAATGGAACCGCGAACATCCCGCGCTCGGCCGAACCGCCAAGCGCAGCCAGTCCGTGACTGGTCCCAAGCAGCAGCCCGTGTTTCGGCAGGTCCCCGTCCTTGTCGACCGCGGGCAGGATCACCGGAGAATTGGCGGGGATCTCAGGCTCGAAGCTGCTGCGCAGCGTCCCGGTCGGCGTGTAGAAGAGCACGCGCGGGATGGCCTGTCCCTGGGCATTGGCATGACCGAGTGTGAGCAGCTCGACCCGCCCGTCGCCGTCAAAATCTGCCGAGAGCAGGGTCTCGACGGGCGTCGCCAACAGCGGCCCGAGCGGTTCGTACTCGTCAGACGAGTAGCTGCAGGTTTTATCCAGGCCGCAGCTCGAGCCCGTCGGACAGCTTGGCCCCACCGAACCCCTTGGCTCGCAAGCAAAGCGGCATGCGTTCGGCGAGCCACTGGGATGACAGGCCAGGCCCGGCGGAGCGAACAGGTCACAGTCTTCCCCGGCTTCGATCACGCCGTTACCGCATTGCCCGGACGGGATCTCAGGGAGCGTGTCGCAGCCCAGAACTGCGGACCATCCGACCGCCAAAGCCAGTAGGCAGCGATGCCGCATCAGTAGGGATCCTCGAGATCGCGAGACATCCGGGGATTGGTCGCGTGTTTCTTGAGCGGGATCAGCGTTACCTTGAGGTTGGTATCCTGCAGCAGCACGAAGCTCTGACTAGCAACTTGGTACCCATTGGCGACAATACGCAGATTGCGCGGTTCGGTCGAGCGGGTCAGCAGCCACGGGCCGGCACCGAGGCCGAGCCGCAGGTTATCGACGTAGATCTCTGCGTTCTGTGGCACACCAGAGAGCCGGAACTCAGCCGGCACGCGCTCCGCGGGTGGCTCCGCGCTTGAGACCTCAGGCGCCGAACGCGAAGCACTCGCAGCCGTTGGAACGACGGCAAGTGCGGCACGCCGGGCACGACTTCTCTCAACGGCGAGTCCGCCGACGAGCAACAAAGCGAGTCCGGCGGTCAGCGCCCACCACCATGTCGACCGACCAGAAGCACTGCTCACGCGGACCTCTGCAATCGAAGCGGATTGCAGGGTTGAACTGGAGAGCAGCGCATCACGGCTGCGCGTTTCCTGCAGGAGCGCGCTCAAGTCCGGCGAGGCAGTCAGCCGCTCGGGGCGTGAGACACCATCCATGGCCGCCGCCTGAGCGAGCGCTTCGTAGCCCGCGAGCGGCGAGGCGGGACGCCGTTCCGGAAGCTTTTCAAGCATCGCCAGCAGCGGCGCGTCAAAGTGAGGTCCAAGCGCCGCATTTCGTCGTGACGGCGGCGTAGGAGGAAGGCTCACGTGCGACATCAGCAGGTCGAGGGTGGAGCTCGCCTCAAAGGGAGCGACCCCCACCAACATGCGATACGCAAGGCAGCCGAACGCGTACACGTCCGTGCGATGATCGACCGACTGCCCGCGGCATTGCTCGGGCGACATATAGCGGGGAGAACCGATCGGCGCGCCGCTGCGCGTGTTGTCCTGAGGCTGAACGTCCGGCGCCAGCAGCTTCGCCAAGCCAAAATCGAGTAGTTTTGGCCGAATATCTTCCGCATCCTCGCAATCGAAAAACACGTTCTCCGGCTTCAGGTCGCGATGCAAAATCCCGGCTTCGTGAGCTGCACCAAGCGCGCGTGCGATCGCGTGCAAGACCGCGAGGGCCTCTGGTAGCGGCAGAGTCCCTGCGCGTTCAAGGTAGGCGTCAAGCGCGACGCCATCCAACAGCTCCATCACGTAGTACTTGCGACCATCAGCGAGTTCACCGAACGCAAACACATCAACGATGTTACGATGGCGGATCTGATTGACCGCGCGGGCTTCTGCCACGAAGCGCGCCACCACCGCTTCGTTTTCCGAGAACTGGGCGTGCAGCACCTTGATCGCGCAACGCTTGCCAATCACCGGATGGGCCGCCGCAAACACCGTTCCGAACCCACCCTCGCCAAGCTTGTGCGTGACGCGATACTCACCCACCAACGTCCCCGCGGCAAGCAGCTGCCCACGCCATGCCCCCGCACGCTCCCCCGATGGGGAGTCGAGCTCGGCAGGCGCCAGGTGAGCTTTCGGCACGGGGCGCCAGTATAGTCCTCCCCCACTGCAGGTCGACAATGCTAACCGCGTCGGCGGACAACTGTCCGCGTGGCGCGCGCAACTGTCCTGCGCTCGACCCCCGCGCGAATCGCGCCATTTTTGCGATATTCGGGCGTTTTTCCTGCGGCCCTTAGGGTTGGTACGGCGTGGAACTGGCGCGTCGCCCCCGGACGACCCATGGCACGCAGATTGCTGAAGTGAACCTTGTCGCTCACCCTTCCAAACCTTCGAGCATCCGTCTGGAGTCCACCGTGAAGCCTTCCACCACCGCTACCGCCCTCTGTCTCTTGTCTGGCTCGTTCGCCTTGGCACTCAACGCGCAAGCAGCGCCAGCGCAGGCGGCCGCGCAGGCGCCGGTCGCTGAGGCGCCTACGGCGACCGGCGCGACCGCTCCGGCGGCACCAGTCGCCGAGCCTCCCTCGGCGGCCGATGCTCCCACGCCCGCAGCAGCACCAACAGCTGCTGCGCCTGCCGCGGCTGCGCCAACGCCGCGCTCGGCGGACGCTTCCTCACTGGAGGCCTCGCCCTACGAGGCCCCCCTCGCTCGGCCAACCCAGGAGAAACCGAAAGACCCCAACGCGCCGGCAACCCTCTTCGGCAGCACAGACTACGCGATCGGCGGCTTCGGCGGTCTTGGCGTCTCGTACACGCGGTTCGCTGGCAAGAACGTGACTCAGGTTTGCGGCGAGGGCGCACTGGTGCTCGACCACGCGCTGACGCTAGGTGCCGGGGGTTGCGGACTCGCGCCGGAGCTCAAAGCCGAACAATACGGCCCAGGCCCGCACAATCCGCGGGATCGCATGTCGTTTGGCTACGGCGGAGCGATCGTTCGCTACCACTTCATGTCGCGCAGCCTCGTCAACTTTGCGGTAGGCGCACTGGTCGGCGCCGGTGGCCTCTCGATCGGCACTTGGGATGGCTCGGGCGACAATTGGGAGAAGGATTACACCCACAAGCACAGTGACGCCGTGTTTGTGTTTGAGCCTCAGGTCGGTGCGTACGCCAACTTCACGCGCTGGCTGCGATTCGGGGCAGTCGCGAGCTATCGCGTGGTGTCAGGAGTCAATACCCAAGGGCTCTCCAACGGAGACGTGAGCGGATTCAGTCTGGGCGGTCAGCTTCAGGCGGGTTGGTTCTGACTCAAACCTTCGGACGACGCTCGAGCTCAATCCCCAGGCGCTCCATCCGTCGATAGAGCGCCTGGCGACTGCAGCCAAGTTGCGCTGCAGCGCGCGAAACGACCCCCTTGGCATCGATCAGGGCCGCCTCGGTTTCCCGCCGCGCGGCCTCGTCCGACTCAGGATCGCTGCTGACCGCTCGCAGCGAATCCTCCGTGTCACTTGCTGCTGCACGCCCCGACGGTTGTGACCCAAGCCCGAGATCGGCACAGTGGATCAGCTCTGCGCTTCGCACCAAGAACGCGCGCTTGACGCGATTGGACAGCTCGCGGACGTTGCCGGACCAATCCTGCTCGGTCAGGGCCGCGCTGGCCTCCGGCGAGAGCCGCGGCGTCGGCACCTGCTCTGCCTGCGCGAGGGCCTCGAGAAAATGCTCGGCCAAGGGAAGGATATCCTCAAGCCGCTCGCGCAAGGCAGGCACCACCAGCTCGATCACGTTCAGGCGGAAATACAGGTCCTCGCGAAAAGTCCCGGCCGCGATGGCCTTGAGCAGATCGACGTTGGTGGCGCTGATCAGCCGCACGTCCACCTGACGGGTCTGGTTGCTGCCGAGCCGCTGCAGCTCACCGGTCTGCAACACGCGCAGCAGCTTCATCTGGGCGGCCAAACTGAGATTCCCGATCTCGTCGAGAAACAGCGTGCCCCCGTTTGCCTCCTCGAAGCGACCGAGACGCAGCCGGGTGGCGCCGGTAAACGCGCCCGCCTCTGCCCCGAACAACTCGGCATCGATCAAGTTGTCATTGAGCCCCCCCGAATTGACACGCACAAACGGCTGCTTGGCTCTGCGGCTATTGGCCTGCACGATCTCGGCAAATTTCTCCTTGCCAGCGCCGTTCGGCCCCGTGATGAGCACCGGCACATTGGCGGGCGCCACCTTCACGGCCAGCGAGACCACCTCGTGAGTTCTGGGGCTCTCGTAGACCAATCCGCACAGGTCGTGCTTGGCCTGGAGTTCACGTCTGGCGCGCAGGCCCTGCCAAGTCAGTCGCAAATTCTGCTGCTGCAGCTCGCGTAGCCGCAGCAGGTTCTTGCAGGTGGCCACCAGCTTCTCGTCGTCCCAGGGTTTCGCCAAATAGTCACTGGCACCCTCTTTCATCAAGTCGACCGCCATTTCAAGCGACGTGTAGGCGGTCAAAAGCACAATCGGCAGGTCCTGATCGAGCTTGCGGATCGCCCGCATCAGCTCAACCCCTTCCACACCCGACGTGGTGTCCCGCCGAAAGTTCATGTCCTGCACAACGAGGCCGAGCTCCTGCTCGGTCACGAGTGCGAGCGCACGCTCGGGACTCTCAGCGGACAAGACGGAGAGCCCGTGTAACTCGAACAGCAGCTCGAGTGCCGTGCGAACCGAAGCCTGATCATCAACAACGAGCACTTTCAACATGGCGTCAGGGTCGGCAGCGTACCAGGCCGCGCTCTAGATTTCACGCACCAAGCGGGCTTTTTTCCCGCGCCCGACCCGACCCGCGCTAGGCTGGTCTGCACGAGGACCTTCTGGTGATGAGCCCCTCATTGCTTCTGGCGTCGGCCAGCGTGGTCGACAGTCCCGGCACCTGGCTACCCTGGCTACTGGTGGGGCTGCTGCTGGGGCTGGCCTTGCTGCAATGGAGGCGTTCCCATGCGCTCGCTGTCTTGGTCAGACAGGCGCAACTACGCTTGCGGGAGATGTCGGGCGCAGCGAGCATGACGTCAAGCGCGACGAGCCGTCAGAGCCCGGAGCGTTCGCTTGAGACGAACCTCACCAAGCTCGAATCCCATTTGCGCGCGAGCAAGGATGCCGCAGAGCAGAACGAACGACTGCTCTATACGTTGATGGATGCCGCGCCCATGGCGGTTTTACTGCTCGAGGAGGTGGGCACCATCGCCTACTCTAACGAGGCCGCGCGAGCGCTGTTCTTCGAGGGACGCCCGCTGGGACAGGTTAATTTTCTCACGTTGCTAGAGCGCGCGCCTGCCCCGCTGCGCGACGCTGTGCTGGACGCGGAAGATCGCCTGTTTACGGTCGATCAGGCTGGCACCGCCGAGAGCTACCACCTCGCCAAACGCCATTTTTCCCTCAGTGGCACGACCTTCACCCTCCTGATGGTCAAGCACCTGACCCGGGAACTCCGCCGACAAGAGGTGGACGTTTGGAAGCGACTCATACGCGTACTGACCCACGAGCTCAATAACTCGCTCGCGCCTGTGTCTTCTCTGGTGCATTCGGCCAGAGCGCTGCTCAAGCTTGGCAAGACTGAACGACTCGACACGGTGTTTGAGACGATTGAAGAGCGCGCGCTGCACTTGCGAGATTTCGTCGAGGGCTATGCGCGCTTTGCGCGGCTACCACCACCGCGCCGCGAGCATGTAAATCTGGCGGTATTCCTGGAACAAATCGCTCTACTGTCGCCGCGCGCCCGCGTGCAGCCGGCGGGCATTGCGTCCGCGTATTTCGACAAGGGACAGCTTGAGCAGGTCCTGATCAATCTGCTAAAAAACGCTCTGGAGTCTGAGAGCCCCGAAGCGGAGATCGAACTGAGCTCGGCCGTCGAGGCCGACGGCACGACCCGCTTCGAGGTCGTCGATCGCGGTCAGGGCATGAGTGAGCAGGTGCTTGAGAGCGCTATGCTGCCGTTCTTCTCGACCAAGGAGCGGGGCTCGGGACTTGGACTGGCCCTTTGTCGAGAGATCATCGAGGCTCACGGAGGCTCCATCCTGCTGGAGAACCGTAGCGGAGGTGGGCTTCGCGTCACCTGCACCCTGCCCGGGTTCACCCGCCCCGCACCGGCGGAAGGCGGCAAGCTCACTCTCTCGCACCTTACCTGACGTACCGCTGGCCTTGCAGGCGTCACTCGGCGGATCGCGATTGCTTTTCTGACTCGAAACGGTACCTTGAAAAGGATGTCAAACGTCAACTGGCGGTCGCAATTCGCTACGCTACTCCGGGATGTCGCGACGGCAGTTGAAGCACGCAATGATCGACAGGCGGCGATCGCCCTGGGGACGGCCCTGGCGTACCTCGAGAAGGCTCAGGCCAAGGGTGACACCAGTGTTGGGACGCTCCTGGTCCAACTCACCTCGCGCGGTCTCGATGCCCCGACTGAACGCTTCAGCTTCGCCCCGGGTGAGCTCGAGGAGCTCAAGAGTCGCAGCAACTCGTAGCGACACCGTGAGGCGCGCGCCGAGTTGCCCAAAGCGGGAAAACCGCAGCAGCTAGAATAGGAAGGACGCTCCGAGCGACAGGGACGGGTACCCAAGCCGCAGCGTCAGGGCAACGCTCTCGGCAAAGTGCCAGCGCCCGCCCACCTGCATCACCGGCGTGAGACCAACGCCATCGTCCTTGACATAGTTCACCGCTAGGCCGGGCTCGCCAAACGCACTCAGCTGTTTCGTGAACCAGAAGTTCCACTGCATCACGACGGGAATATAAAAGACGTTTGCAGCGCGGTTGCCCCAAGTCTCCACGCACACGTTTCCGCCGGCGGCGTTGGTGACCCAGCGCGTGCAGGGCCCAATCCGATTGCTTGCTGGGTAATGCAGGTAATCGACGCCGAAGCCAAGCGCGACCGAGTTGTTCAGCTTCTTGATGAAGCCCTCGGGGATGATCGGAATGCTCGCACGCATCCCGCCGCCGTAGCCACCCGCCTGACCCTGGCCACTACCCGGCGGTTCCCAGGGTCCGAGCAGAAGGTGAGGCTCAAGCTCGACCGAGTATTTGGGACCGCTGCCGGGAGACTTGAGAATGCTTTGAGCGTGTGCAGGTCGCGCAACTGCGACCGCGAAGAGACCTGCAACGGCAACGACTGAGATATGACGCATCATTGGGATAGGCCTTGCCAACTAGTTGCAGGTAACCAAACCGGGAGAGCTCAGCGGGGCACCGCCGCCAGCGCAAGTCACGATCGGCTCGTGAGAGTTGCCCGACCAGGGAACCTGGCACGCGCCGTGGCAAACCACCGTGCAGTTTTGCAGCGACGTGCAATGCACAACGCTTCCAGGCCCAACCTCGACTTTGCAGTCGTTCATTCCGGAGCAGGTGACGTCACTGTCGCTGCCTGTGATCGCAGCGCAATGCTGCATGTCGGCGCAGGTGAAGCGACAGCGATCACCGCAGGAAATCGAGCAGTCATCAGACTTTCTGCAGTCCGAGCTGCAGTCGTCTCCGCAGACGGCCCCACACCTGCGAAGATCGTGGCAGCCCATGCTGCACTGCTCCTCGCCGCAGCTGAGCACGCACTCGTCCCCACCGCTGCACTCACAGTACTGACCCTTGCCGCAGGGCCCGTCACTCTTGCAGCCGCTTGCGGCCAGCGTGAGCAACAACACAGCGAGTAGGCCTGGGCTCGAGAGCGAACCTAGACGAAACGGGGCAAGCCGGGGCATTGGAGCATGAGTTGCGCCGCGCCCGCGGAAGGCTCAGAAAAGTGGGAAAAATCGGCCGACAGCGCGCAGATTTCCTTGCAGACGAGAACTTTACAGTAAAGACGCCCGCCGCCGCGACGCTACTTCACCGTTCGAGACGACTCATTCGTGATCCACGCCGACACCATCCACTTTGCTTCACCGCCACCCACCCGCCTCTGACTGCGCGACGTGTTAGCGACTTCCCCCGTGGGCGCCACCGTCACCCAGTCGGGCGCGGGCGAGTTCTCCAATCCCTCCGAGCGAATGATCACACGCAAGCCACCAAGCTCGCAGGCGCGCGCGCGAAGTTTGTGACGGCAAGCGTCCTTGCCAGCGCTGTCACAGGACACGGTGACTTCACGCAGAATGCTCTGGGGTGCTTCCTGTCCGCGCTCAACTAGCTCGATGCTATCCGTGCAGGGCGTCGGTTGCGGCTTGGGTCCACCCGGGGGCGCGCAGCTTAGTAGCAGAGTACCGGTCGCCAAGCAGAGGAGCGTCAAGCGATGCATCGTGGTCGACTCTACCGCAGCATTGCTACCAGCGCCGTGAATAACCGTGCAATGTGTTGCATTTTGCGACAATTTCGCAGCATCGCCGAGGGCCGTGCTGGTCGATATTTCTGACATATCCAGCCGCGGCAATCGGCTCTAGTCTTGCGCGATCGGCTGCCCCGCTAATTCAGGGAGCCAGCAGAGGGACCATGTCAGCGATACTTTTGCTCCTCAGAGAATCCCCGCAATACTTCGTACTGGCGCTAGGCCTGATGCTGCTGTTCACCCAAAGTATCGCCAATGCCGGTGGCAATCAGTTCATCACGCGCGAGCGTCGCTGGTTCGGCAGTCCAATGGCGAATGGTCGAACGGTCGCGCTTAGCAATGAAGTCGGCGTTCAGGCCAGCACGCTTGGACCGGGATTTCATGTGATGTTCCCGTTCGTCTACAAGATCTCCAAGCACCCGTTCATCTCGCTCGGGATGAACAAGGTTGGGATCGTGCGGGCCGTCACCGGCATGCCGATGCCGGCTGGGCAATTCTTTGCCAAGACGGTCGACTCCAGCCTGTTTCAAGACGGCGAGGCCTTCCTCCGAAAAGCTGGAGAAAAGGGCCCGCAGTTAGCGATCCTGCCTCCCGGTGAGTACCAGATCAATCCGGCGCTCTTCACGGTGCAGATCGAGGACGTGGTCATTATCGGGGAAACTGAGATCGGCCTCATTGAGTCGGTTGCCGGTCACCCCTGCCCGATGAGTCGCACCTTTGCCGAGCCCGTTGAGTCCGACAGCTTTCAGAACGCGGATCAGTTCCTCCAGAACGGGGGACAGAAGGGTCCGCAGATCATGATCCTGCCGCCCGGCAGCTACCGCATCAACACCTCACTCTTCAGGGTGGAGCGGCAGCCAGTGACCGTCATTCCAAACGGCCACATGGGTCTAATTGCGGCCATGGACGGGTCGCGCATTCCGGAGGTCAACCTGCTTGGACGCAAGGTGGACGGTCACTCGAACTTCGAGGACGGCAATGCCTTCATCGTCAATGGCGGCCAGAAGGGTCACCAGCTCGACATGCTGATGCCGGGCACCTACCGCATCAACACCGCGCTCTTCTCGGTTAGCGCCGTGGTCCCCTGGACTTACATCGATTCCGAAACGATTGGCATCGTGACTGTACTCGAAGGTCGCCCAATTCTGGATCCGACCAAGATCGCCGCTGAGGAGCTGTCGCTGGATCTGCACAGCAACTTCCAGAACGCCGCAGCGTTCTTGGCAGGCGGTGGTCAGAAGGGCCTACAAATCCCGGTACTTCGCTCGGGAAATTACGCGATTAATCCTTGGTTTGCCTCGATCGAGCAGGTTCCGATGGTGGAGGTCCGCATTGGTGAGTGCGGCGTGGTGACGAGCTTTGTCGGTGGCGAGGGTGAAGACACCACCAGCGCGGACGTGAACGCCAAGATTGTGCCCAATGGCAAGCGCGGCATTTGGACCGAGCCGCTCGGACCTGGAAAGCACCCGATCAATACGCGAGTCTGCAAGGTCGACAAGGTGCCGACGACTCAGATCCTGCTCAACTGGGCCGACAATGAATCGAGCGCGCATAAGCTGGACTCCAACCTGAAGACCATCACGCTGCGCACGGCCGACGCCTTCAACGTCAGCATGGACGTCAGCGTCATCATCCACATCGCGATGGCGGACGCCCCGAAGGTGGTCGCCAACCTGGGCTCGGTGGACAACATGATCTCCCAGGTGCTCGAGCCCGCCATCTCGTCGCACTTTAGGAACTCCGCGCAGTCGGTCAAGGCACTTGACCTGTACACCAAGCGCGCCGAGCTCCAGGCGCGAGCGAAGGAACATATCCAAGGCGTGCTGCGCAATCACCACATCGAGTCCAAAGACACGATGATCGCCGATGTGGTGCTCCCGATTGAGCTGACGCGCACGGTGACGGACCGTCAGATCGCCAAACAGGAGCGGATGACGTTTGCCACCCAGAAGCAGGCTTAAGAAGGGCGCAAGCTGTTCGAGAATGCCAAGGCGCAGGCCAACATGCAGCCTCAGGTGGTGGAATCGGAGCGCGGCGTCGAGATCTCGAAGAACCTCGCCAGCGCCGAGGTCGAGAAATCGACCGGTGACGCTCGCGCCATCGAGATCCGTGCCGAGGGCGCCTCCAAGGCCACCAAGCTCAAGGCCGGTGCCGATGCTGAGGCCACCCGCGTGACCGCGTTTGCCGACGCCGAGGCGATTGAGAAAAAGGGCCTCGCTCAAGCGCTCATCATCCTTGAGCAAGGCAAATCGACCGCCGAGGCGTACAAGCTCCAGGTCGCCTCAATGGGCAAGGACATCTTCGGTCAAATCCGAGTCGTCGAGAAGCTCGCTGAGGAGCACGTCAAGCTGATCCCCGACATCTACGTCGGGGGTGGCGGAGGCAGTGGCTCCGGCGGGGAGTCCGGTGGGCTGATGTCGCTCGCTCTCTTGCAGTACTTGACGGGCCGCGGTCCCCTGACCATCGCCGACGGCTCCAACGAAAATCCGCGCAAGTAGTCGCGGCGCGCGCACCAAAAAGGCCCGCTGCACCCTGAGGGATGCGGCGGGCCTTTTCGTCTCTGGTCACCCAGGATCGCGGCACTTGGCGACTCACAGCTCGAAGGTGGCGCGCGGCTTACACGTCGCTCACGGATCGAGCGTGGCGCGGCGACTACACGACGCCTCGGCTCGAAGGTGGCGCGCGGCTTACGCGTCGCTCACGGATCGAGCGTGGCGCGGCGACTACACGACGCCTCGGTTCGAGTGCGCCCCGCAGCCTGCGCGTCGCTCATGGATCGAGCGTGGCGCGAACGCCAAGGGTCAACAGTGATGGAGAGTCTCTAGATCACAGTCGATCCACTCGGAGCGGTCCCCATTGGAGGTATGGACATACTGCGCGAACGAGGCACTGCCGAAGGGGCCGATGGTGAGTGCGTTACCCAATTTCAGCGCGACGCCCGCCTGAAGGGTGAGGAATTCGGCTCCTGAGATGTGTCCGTCGCTACTGCGGGTAGAGCTCTTGACCGCTAGATGCAAATCCTCGTACCCGGTGCCAATGCCGAACCAAGGATCGGCGCCGGGGCTGGTTCGCGTATGAAACTCTGCTTGGAAGCCGACGCGAAGTTGCTGCGCTGTGCAGGTCAACTCAGCGCTGCACTCCTTTACGAGGACTACTCCGTAGCCCGCATAGGCCCCGAGTATCCACGCCCGTGAGGCTCGGATGCCAACGTCGAACTGGACGGGCACCGCGCCGGTGAAGGAATCCGACATGGCCGCGCGTTTCACGGCGTCGCCCCCCGGAAACGAGAAGCCGGCGCGAAGTCCGAGCTGAAGCGTGCCTGCCGCAGCGTCAGGTGACGCACTTGCCGAGACGGGTTGAGCTGCCTCGCTCGTGGGAGCCGCTTCAGGCGCCGCGGCGGCGGCCGCTGCGGGCGCTGGCTCCGCGGGAGCAGGCTCCTGCGCTGTCACCGTGGACGCCACACCCATCAGCGCGACTGCGCCCAGAACCATCCACCTCGTGTTGTTCATCATGTCATCCACAGGAAATGCGCGAAACGAGCCCCAAGCTCGTCATGCCGCGATCCCCCGAATGACGCGCTTATACACCGGGCACGGGGCGGTGTCGAGAGCGAGTGCGCGAAGCCAGCGTGCCCGGTGAACTGCGCCGCACTGGGCGGAGAGCCGTCGTTGCCCGCTCCGGAGCAATGACTCGCGCACGTCGGCACGCCGCACAAAACCAAGCGGCCGCCCTGAAAGGAGAGCGGCCGTTCTGTGAGGTGGTTGAGCGACTAGAGCTTGAACGCGCCGCGGAGACCGACAGTGAGCCACTCGTGTACGGTCTGGTTGTTCGAAGCGAGTGCGCCGGTCTGATCGGAATAGGGGTCTTGCTCGTGGAGCCTGGAGTACTGACCCAGCGAGAAGCCCGCAAAGGGCCCGACGGCGAGGACCTTGCCGGCCTTGATGTCGAGACCGATCTGAACGTTCACGTATTCGAAACCGGACAGGGTTTGCTGCGACTTGAACCCGCCAATGTCGGTAGCGCGATTGAGCATCTCGTAGCCAGCGCCGAGACCGAGCCAGGGGTCAAAGGTTTGAGCGTGTAGCGGGTGATACTGCCCCGCAACACCCAGGCGGAACTGACTGACAGAGCAGCTCGTACCGTCGGGACAATGCTTTAGACCGAGGCCGTAGCCTCCATAGACGCCAAGGACGAGCCACGGAATCACCCGGTAGCCGAGGTCGAGCTGCAGCGGGATAGTCGCGTTCACGCGGTTGCTCAACGTGTACTCTGAAGAAGCGCTGCCCATCGGGATCGCAAAGCCTGCGCCCAGTCCGAGCTGGACCTTTCGTGCTTCGTCCGAAGTCAAATCACTCGTCGTGGTGGGTGCGAGAGCTGCCTCGGGAGCGGCGGCAGGAAGTGCCTCGGGCGCTGCCTGCGCGGGAGCGCCATCCTGCGCTGCGGCTGTCGAAACGACGCCGATGACCGCAAGAGTGCCAACCCTCATCCCTATTGCACTGTTCATCTGGTTTTCCTCTGACTGATTCGCTGACGGGTCGCCCCTCGGTGAGCCGGTAACAATTCCAGGCGCTCGGATCGACTGCGGTTGGCTCGGAAGCTGTGGGACCTAGGCTCCCCAAATGACTCGGGGAGCGCCGGTCCGCCAGGGTTTCAGAAAAACAGCACGCTGGAGGTCGAAAATACCGAACCCTTGCGCGCAAAGGCCTGGGAGAACTCGAAGTCCGCTTTGCCATCGGCCCCGGGGAGCCAGATGTACTCCGAGGCAAGGGGGCTCACGCCGAGGGGACCGTAGAGATAGGTGAGCACCTGCTTGCCGTGGAAATCCGAGATGCGAAGATCATGGTTTTCCGTGGTCTGAACCGCGACCGGATCCTTCATGCGCTGATCGCGCAGGGTCTTGATGAGCACGGCCTCGGCGGTCATGACGGCGACTTCGCGATCCCCGCGGGAGACGACGAGCAGCTGGTTGCGGCGGTCTTCAACGTTCCACTCATGGCCCACCGCGAGCGCCGTGGGATTGCGTCCGACCGGCACGACGCCGAGGTTGTCCGCGGTGATCGGCTTGGCAGAGAGCCAGCCCCCGATGCGGTAGAGCTGGAGCTCACCCTTGAGCGTCGCGATGTACGCGCGCTCACGCGGTTCCTTGGCGGAATCCTGCAGACCGTCAGCTTGGGGCCAGCCCGCCAGGATGGCGGTCGGCTGCGGAATGTCGAGCACGGTGGCAACGGTCGGCGTGGCTGGCGGCGCGACGCTGAAGGCAAACGGCCACTGATTGGCAGCGTCCCCTGCCTGCTTGGTCTGGTCGAAGCGTTCCTGCGTCGAAAAATACATGGTGCGGAACCAACGGATCAGCGGCCCGAGGTCGACTACGACGACCTGATTTTCGCTACGAGACGCGACGAGGGCAAAGCCACCGCGAGCCCGGTAACCTTGGGGTGCCGCGGGCTCATTGGCCCAGAAATCACGCGCCGCTTGGGTATCGAGCAGCTCCTTCGGGAACGGACGCTCCCCGGGGAAGCGCTCCCCAAGGAACGCTCCGGCGTTGGCGCCATCGGTCATCACCGACACGGCCGTGGGCGCGTTCACGGGCAAGTCCACGAACCCGAGCAGCTTCATGCGCGAGTAGCCACCGATGTTCATCAGGCCGATGTAGCCAAGGACGTTGTCCTTGTTGTCACCGATGTTGCTGAGCACGCGCCCCTCAAGTGCGATGACGGCGAGCTGGCCCTTGGTTTTTGCGGTGTCCCACACCGTTACAAACGCCAGTTCGTTGTTATTGCTGACGGCCACTGCGGTGGGCACTTTGTTCACTCCCAGGTAAATCGCTGGGAATTGATCGTTGTTGTTGCCGTAGCCGGTGGCGCCGACCACGCCGTTCGGAAAGGCGACGATGCCCGCATGGGACCAGTCGTAGTGACTGCGTTCGAGCGCCACGGGATGCGTCGGAGCGCCGCCACCAAGCTTGGCCCAGCTCGCCTGCTCGATGCCGGGATCCGGCTCGTGCGGGAACCACAGGTTCTCGTTGGGGTCCTTCTTCTCGATGTCGGTGCGCAGGATGTAGCAACCATCGCCCGTGGCGTCACTGGGGCCAAAACGCCAGGCGTTGACCCGTGGAAAAACTGGTAATACGAACCAAGCTTCTGATCTTGCGTCTTGACGTCCTGGGCTTCGGCGAACGCAGCGTAGGCAGCGGGATCCAGCGTGCCGTCCGCTTTGAGCACGGGTTTCTTCCACGCGATGATTTCGCCCGTGCATTTGTCGGCCTCGCAGCTTTGCCCCGCCTCACAGCGGGTGCCGCAGGCGCCGCAGTGATTGACGCTGGCCTGGAGATCGGCGCAAACGTCAGCACAGGCTGATTTGCCCGCTTCACAACCGCACAGGCCCGCCTTGCAGGCTTAGCCAACGCCACAAGATTTTCCACAGGCCCCGCAGTCACTGCGCGAGGCTTGCGTGTCGACGCAGCTGGCTTCGCAGCTACTGAACCCCGACTGACAGGTGACGTTGCCCTGACCGCCTCCCGGGTTGTCGCCACTTGCGGGATTGTCGTCACCTCCGCTGCTGCAACCGAGGATCCCGAGACCGAACAACAATGACGTGAGTAGGCGGACGCGCATGGCTACCTCCGATGGGCGACTGCGGTCAGTGCGACCGCGACGACGGACGCCAGCTTACGCAATCGCTTGGAGAGCCACTGCAGCCGTTTCCGAAATCGACACGGAACCGATTCCACGCCGCCCCAACAACCAGCTCGGACGTCAGAGCGGCGGCATCACGGTCGAAATACCCGCTCAAAATAGGCGGATAGCGGGGTGGCAGGGTGACCGAGCAGCCGCGGGAGGGTCGGATCGACGCGCTCGGCGGCGCCGCGACGGAGCCCCCAATGCAGCACGGTCATGACCAAGGCTTGCGCCAAAGGGAGCCCCGTGGCGCGCAGTTGCTGCAGGTAGCCGAGCAGCGAGGCGGGCTCGTAGCGGATCTCGCGACCGAGCACCGACGAGAGCATGGCGGCGGCCTGCGTGAAATCGACCGCCTCGGGACCCGTCAGAGTATACGCCTGCCCGACGTGCAGCGAAGGCTCACTGAACAGAGCAAGACAGACCTCTGCGACGTCCCGCATGTCGATGAAGGCAACCCGACCGCGCGCGGCAGGGACGTAGATGCGGCTCCGCTCGTCGACCTCGCGGCGGTAGGCGTCCTGGAAATTCTGGGCGAAAAAGCCCGGTCGCAGGATGACAGCCGGCGCGCCTCGACGACGTAGGTGACGCTCCACCCCCGAGTGGGGAAGCCAGGGTTGCGATTCGGCGCCCATCACGGACACAAACGCTATCACCTTCACGCCAGCCTCGAGCGCGGCGTCGATCAGCGGATTGAGGGTGCGCTTGACGTCGGCGATAGCAGGCGGACGCAGCAGAAATAGGCCCTCACAGCCCCGCACCGCGTCGGGAAATGTTTGAGGCTGCTGAAAGTCAAACGTGACCCCCTCAGTGCCGTCCGGGGTTTGCTCGAGCCGGCGCACTGCGCAGCGCAGCTCATGCTGCCCTCGCAGCGCGTTCACTACCTCTCGCCCGACATTGCCGGTCGTACCTGTGATGAGGACGCGCATTGGTTGTAGGTAGCACGAGTCACTGGTACTTGCCCTGCGCGAGCGAGATGCTGGGGAGATCCGTGCCGAGCGCGCCAAGCGACTGCACCTTGAGTAGGTTCGGTGCCAGCGAGTAGACCCGCTCATCGATGAAGACACTGCGCTTGACGGTTGATGTGGCATCGGACCACCAGCGCTGCTCACAGCGTCCCCCGCGCTTGGCGTGCGACACCCGGCCCAGGGCTTGAAACCCCTGCTCGGCCGTCACCTTGTAGACGAGCAGCCCGCTGAACCCCACAGTGTCACCGAACTGCCCATTGCCGCCCCCTTCGCAGAGCGACACGGGAATAGCGAGCAATTGCCGCGCGGCAAAGTAGTTGAACGCCAGATGGTTGGTAGCTGCCTCGGAGCCCGTGCCGCGGGTGCCGAGAGTCTCCTTGAACAGCAGCTTTGGCTCCGTGGGCTGACGCACGTCGAACAGCTGCAGGATGATGCCGTTGAAGAAGGAAAAGTCGCCCTTATCGTCGGCGTCATAGCCGATCGACAGCAGGTGATCGTGATCGATGCGATGCATGTAGGTCGAAAACCCGAGGATCTTGAGCTGACCCACGACCCTTGGCGCCGCGGGCTTTGCGAACTCGAGCACGAACAGCGGGTCCGTCTTCTTGAAGGTCACGACGTAGCCCCGCTCTTGCTCGAAGCGCACCGAGCGAATGTCCTCACCCGGGGCAAGGCCCTCGCACGGCACCCATCTCGCGCAGCGCGCCTGACGCGTCTGGTTTTAGCACCGTGACCTGACTCACCACGTCCGGCGCGGGCACCCTGCCCGTGGTTGTCGCGATTCGCAGATGGCCCTGCCATTCGTCCATCGAGAACTGGTTCAGGACGTGACCTGCGACGAGCCCGGTCCCAAGGTACGCCGGTGGCGCCCCCGATTTTCCTAGCGAGAAGCGGTGCAGCTCGGTCAGTTCTCGAACCTCGGATTGATGGGCGTACCACTTGTTCCGACCTCCGCGCTTGAGCTCTGGCACCGCGACATAGAGCTCCTCGCCAGTGGCGTAGACGGCGCCGGGGCCGCTGGCGATCGTGGCGGCTTGAAGCTTGGCCTGGTCGTCGTGAAGCTCGAAGGAAACGATGCTGAGATAGCCTCCCTTGGGGCGAAGCGTCGATTGGTAGTACGCGCTGCAGAGCGTCTGGGATTTTCCGCGCTCGGTCACGCGCGGCAAGGGAGAGACGGATGCCTCCCGTGCAGACGCGGCGTTGGCGCGTTTCAGGCGAGCCACGATGGCTCGCACTGCCGACTCGCGGATCCCGCAGTGCGGTATTTCGCTCGGAAACCCTGCCTCGAACTGAGGTTCCTGCTCCTGATTCGCCGACACGATGGCTAGGTGCACGAGGCTGCCGACGCGACGTGACGTCAACAGGGAACCAGAGAACTCGAACTCACGGACCAGGCGAGGCGCCTCGCGCTTGGAAACATCGAGAAGCTGAATCAGCGCGGCGTTGCCGTTGCCTTGGAATTCGCAATCATAGCCGTACGTACAAGCAGGCTTGGGCACCGAACCACGCGAAGCGAAGATGACCGCGCGCTCGCCGTCGAGGTACAGATCGGTGGGGTGCCTCGACAGCGGCGTCACGGACAGTAGCTTCGGGGGATTGGCCTGGACGATGCGCAGGGCCCCGTTGGCGACCATGTACAGATAGCGACCGTCGGTCTTGACTATGTCGGCCTCGTCAACACCCTGCACCTGCACGTTAGTGGTCGAGAACCGCGGGACACTGCTCGCCGCAGCGCGAAAGCCCTGACCCATTGCCGAGCCATGCCCAATCCCGTAGCCCATTCCCCCTCCCCCTTCACCGATCCCGGATAGACCCAAACCACCGTAGCCATAAGCATCGCCAATTTCGTCGCCCCAAACCTTGCCGCTAACCAGCTCGTCCCAGTAGCGACGATCGGCTTCGGCGAGCTGCTGCTCGAGCTGAAGCCGCCGCTCGGACTCGAACTGTTCACAAGAACTCGGCGTCAGTCGCACCTCACTGAGCGCGGCGTCCGTGGAATCAAGCGCGGGCGCGGGTACTGTCGGGGACGCAGTATCCGCAGCTGCTTGGCCCGCGACCAGCGCAGCAGCGCTGGTCAGTGAAGCTAACAGGCACCAAGAAAGCAAACGAAGCTGGGTCATGGCGACTCAGTCCGACCACACCCGACGTCAGAAGTTCCCGACTGCGTCGAAACGCTTAGATTTGCCTAGTTTCTGGTCTTGTCTGCCCGCCTGCGACCGAGCAGCAGTGCCAACCCGAGCAGGCCAGCGAGCGCCGCAAAAGCGCGCCCGGGTCGCCCTGGACCAACCTTGCAGCCGCAACCCGAGTCTTCTGCTGAGCTGTCGGACGCACCCGCGTTGCCCGAACTGACCCCGCCGCCCGTCCCCGACGCGGTCCCGCGGATGCCAGCAACTGCGCCGCCTCCGTTGTTGCCTGCGGTCGGCGTGGAACCGCCGCTGTGCGTACCACCTCCAGCGGCGCTGCCGGAGCCTGCGGTGCCGGAACTACCGCCCGTCCCCGTGCCGGTCCCATCAGCGACCGAGAGAAGCGTCACTGACTCACTCGGCAGGGTCACGCCGGCCGACAGCGCCGTCGCCGAAAGCTTGCCGCAGGGTGCGTAGGTCGAGTCGACTAGGCGAAAGCACTCGAAGTCCGCTGCAGGCCCCTGCGTCAGCGACAAATTGAGCGACTGGTCGCTCTTGGTGCGGTTGGTGAGCACCAGGCTGTAGCGCCCCGCTTCAACATGATGCGACGCATAGGGCACGACCGAGTTCTCATCGGAGGTCGTGGTCTTGACGCGCTCGCCGGACACGTAGTGATTGAACATGTGCAGCACGTGAGCCGCAGGGCGCAGCTCAAGAGCGTCGTTCATCTTGCCGTAGCTGCCGTCCTTCTCGTTCCACGAGTTGAGCACGTCAGCGCCGTGATCGAGGCCGTAGGACATGGTGAGTGCGTCGTAAATCGCGCCGCACATCCCGTTCATCTGAGCTTGCCCGGCTTGCCAGGTCCAGCTCACGTTGTACTCGTCGTACCAGATCGGGATGCGCTTACCAGGGCTCTTGCCGTCAAGGTAGTCGCGCAAGAACTGGGAGTAGTACTCCGTGCGTGCGCTGTCCCAGACCTCGACGTCGCTCTTGTCCCCGCCACCGGCATAGCGATGGTGGCTGACGAAGTCGACCTTCTGCCAAGTCAGCTCGAGAAAGGCCCGAACGTCATCGCTGCGCCAAGCGTGTTGAAACGCCGGACCACCGACGAGGATAGTCGGATCGACGGCTTTCATGGCGTCGCGCGCCGCCAGGTAAAAGGCCGCATGCTCGGCGGGCTTGAGCACGTCGTCGCGCTCGTTCGGGAGCTCCCAATGCGTGACCCCGAGTTTGCCGTCAACGTTGACGATGCGTACCAGCGCCGCGCAGAATTTGGCAAAATTCGCCGGGCTATCCATGCCGTTCGGCCCAGCGGGGATATTGATCATGGTGTTGAAGCCGGCGCTCTTGAGGCCCCCCACGGCCTTTTGCACCTTGGCGGCGTCCCAACCCTCGTCGCTGCCGAGCCAGCCACGGGCCTCGGACGAAGGGTTCAGCATTTCCCAGGTGTGGATCCGAATGAAGCCGCCCCCCTGCTCGCCCAGCATGTACTTCATCTTCTCGACGTAGCCGGCGCTGGTGGTCTCGTTGGGATCCGTTGCCTTGAAGCCGTTGATCCCAAAAGCTCCCACGGGAATGGTGTAGCTCGTCGACGAAAAGTCGACGCTGACCTCAGCGGCCTCGGCTTGAACTGAAAGCGACATCGCAATCAGCAGCGGGACGGCGGTGAACACATAACTCGAGCGACGACTTGGGGGCTCCTCTGGTGGGGCAATGGCACGTTGCCATGGCTCAGCTCGCTTACAGCAAAGGACATGCCCAGGCCGCATTTGGCGGCATTTCGCTGGCCAAGAGGAGCCGGTGGCGCAGTCCGCGCCCCCGCTTGGCGCAAGTTGCGCCAGGCGGATTGCGCCAGCCCCCAGCGCGCCACACTACCAGCCGAGTTTGGAGCGAATCGTGGTCGCGGCCTGCTCACCGTCGGCGGCTTGGGTCGCAGCCGTCGGATGCCAATCCTCCCCGTAAGGCGAGGACTGCGTCCTGACGTTAATGATGGAGACGCGTGTGTCACCCGCCGCCGCTCGGGCAGGCTGTATCGCGACGAGATCCCCCGCGATACGCGTGCTAGCCTGCGTGGCGCGCATCACGGGCGCAGCCGCGGTGCCGACGTTCCAAGTTGGATAGAAATCCGACACCATCGGTGACGTCGCGATGAACAGCTCGGCATCCGGATAGTAACCCCGCAGTCGAACCAGGAAGGCCTCGTTCGCGGCTCGGTATTTGACATGGGCGGCATCGAGCATCGCGTTCAAGCAAGCCTCACCTGTGAGCGCGGACGCGGCCTGCTCGCAGTCGAAGAGGGACAGATCCAGGGACGAAAAGTCGTTCGTCCCGAGGTTCACCACCAAGACATGGGGGTGATAGCGCTGGGTGTCCCAATCCCCGTTGACCTGACCGTCCGGAAAAATGTCGAGGTAGTAGTCCGGAGCCTTCTCACTCGCGGCACCTGCGTAGTTGCGGTAGATGCCGGTCCCAGAGTGGGCCACCGCGACGTACTCAGCCTCAAGGCTTCGCGCTGCAACAGCCCCCCAGGCAAGCCAGGCACTCGCGTTGGCGCTCGTGAATTTGAACAGATCCGGAGTCGCGGTGGACAGGCGCGTGCCGTAACCGCAGGCAATGGAATCACCCACGAATTCGACGCGGTGTTTGCGTGGAGCCAGTGGCAGCAGGTCTTTTCCGCCGGTGAGGTAGATGCCACGAAAGATCCCACGCCCCGCCTCACGATTGCCCTGAGGCGAGCTCTCGGTTTCCTTGAACAGCTCGACCACGTGCGGACCTGGCTTGAGCTGCCGAAGCAGCGGATAGCGATGACGGCCCGTTTCCGCCTTGAAGGTCCAGGGGGCACCTCCGTCCAGCAGAACGGAGTAGTAGTTGGTCGAAGTCACCCCTGCGGTTCCAAAGTCTTCGAGCTCAAGATCGAGCGAGTCAGCCTCGAACGCAAAACGCAGATTCACGCCGGGGTGGGAAAACGCAGGCCCCTGGGGCATGACTGGGGCGCTCGACAAAGCTTTCAGGCCTTCATCGTCTTTGAGCTACCCAAGCTCGAACGCGGCTGGCCCGCATTTGAGCGTTGGCCACTGCACCGTCAGCTCGCCGCTAATGACGTGACCTTCGCCCTCTGGCGTCACGTGCTCACCGCCGAGCAATCCTCACCGCGGCACGATGACGTACTCGTTCATGCCGTGGAGCAGCTCCTGCGTTTCATCGTGTCCGGTCACGGCGGCGCTGGTGCGGTTGCCGATACGCGCCTCCCCGAGGCCGTCGAGCGCGCCATGCAGGCACTACTGCTTCACCTCGAAACCCGTCCCTCTCGTCCGCTGCGCCTGCCCGAGCTCGCACGCGTGGCTCGCGTCTCCGAGCAACACCTGACCCGGCTTTTCAAGCAGAGCCTGGGCACTAGTCCGATGCAGTGTTTTCAACTGCTGCGACTCGAGCAGGTGGGCGCCTTGCTCGATCGCACCGAGCTGAGCCTCAAACAAATTGCTGAACGCCTCGGGTACAGCAGCTCGTTTCACCTCTCGCGGGCCTTCACCGAGGGCTACGGGATGACTCCCAGTGCCTATCGCAAGGCCTTCCGCGAGGGCTCGGTCACGCGCCCTGCCGGCATTGTCTATCGACATCACCGACTCCGTCACTACGTCTACGAACAGGGCCCAGGCCGAATCATTGGACCGTGAGCGGCGCGCTGCCTGACCGCATTTGGGCCGCTCGTCCCGGACCAACTCGCGCGCCAGACACTGGGGCCCGGGCACCGCGACCGTCATCACCGCCGCGGGCATGTCCTTCCGGCTCCCGTGACCTCAAAAGTCGGCTGCTTTTGGGGTGATTTGCCGTCGAAGCGGCGCGGCTCGGGTCACGCGTGCTAACGCCTGCTCATGGGTGAAAAACTCAATCGCCTCCTCGAAGAGTACGGTCGCATCGGGCTCGTGATCTTTTTTGTGCTGTTCGCGCTGACCTACCTCGGCTTTCTCACGGCCATCAAGCTCGGGTTTCACACGAAGAGCAGCGGAGGAAATGTCGGAGCGTTCTTCGCAGCCTGGCTTGCGACCAAGCTCACGATGCCCCTGCGCTTGCTTGCCACGGCGGGTCTTACCCCAATCGTCTCGGCCGCCTATCGCCGCGTGCGACCCAATGCGCAATAGCAGCCAGCGGAAGGCATTTTGCTCATGGCGAGCGGCAACGTGACTCACAACCTGCGTCACGCATTTTCGTCGCGCAGCCCTGAGCTCGCCCCCTGGGCCCGGGAGTTCGACCTGGCCGTGACGGGCGCGCTCAAGCAGCGGGACGACGCGGCGCTCTGTGGCCTCCTTGCGACCGACAACGGTCGCCTCGCTCATCCGACGCCGGAGCATTACCTCCCGCTGCTATACGCCTACGGGGCTTCTCGACCGTCCGATGCAGTGAGCTACCCCGTCGCGGGCTTTTCGTTCGGTTCGCTGTCGATGCGCTCGGTTCGCTTCGGTTGAGCGGCGTCCGGGAAACGGCGCGGCGCCCCGGATCCGTTCAAGGTCCCGCGGCGCCGTGAGTTCGTAGCTGGGGTGAGCCGGTTCAGCGCGCGCGTGAGTTGCGGCGAAGCGCGAGCAGCGCCCCACCGAGCAGTCCGAGTAGCCCGAGGGGCGTGGCTCCACGCGCGGGGTGACCCACGCCCGTGCGACAGCCGCAGCCGGCGTCGCTTTCGGACGGGTCGGCATTGGAGCCCGCGCCGGCGTTGCCCAGCGTCGCACCGCTGGCGCCAGTGCCACCCGGTTGACTCGCCCCGCCCGATGCCTGAGCGCCGCCATTGGCGAGCGCGCCACCGCTGCCCAGCGCTCCTCCTGTGCTCGTCGCGCCACCTGCGCCCGTAGTGGGAGGGACTTGATCCGTACGCAGCAGCTCGATGCCAGCGCCGGTCCCAAGGTTGCGCGAATACTGCTTTTTTTCTGGGCTATTCCAATGCTCGTGCACCCCGAGGCTGTCAGCTGCGTATTTGAACCCGGAGGGTGCAGCGGAGGCCAGCGCCGCTTCGTGCAGATAGTTGTCCGCGCGCGCCGTCAAATCCATCTCGGCATGTAAAAAATCGAGCCCGACTGAGTCGAGCGCTACGAAATCCTGGGAAACAAACAGACTCGAAGGCCAGTCATTGCTAAACGGCGCAAGCTTCCAGGGCTTGGGCGTCGCGCTCCATTGATTGCCACCATAGAGCGCATCGAGCACCGTCAGGAGCGTCTTGCCGCCCACCTCGGGGCTGGCCCAGATGTCGACCAGTGGATTGAAGCTCGGACCAGGCTCATTCCAGTCGCGCAGCTCCTGATGCAAGGCAGCGCAGGAGCCCACGGTACCGCAATGGCTCTTGCCACCGAGCGTGACGCCCGTTTGCCCCAGGCCCTCATCGTAGTTGTCCGAGGGCGCACAGTGACGCTTGAGCACCGGCAAGTTGATGAGATAGGTCGCGTCCACCACACCCTGCGGCAGCCGCCGCGCGTCAGCGGAAATGCTACCAGCGGAGTACGTGATGCGGTCATTCACCCAGTCGCCGATGTCGTTGTAGTGCACGTCCGGGTACACGGGCTGACAATGGGCCCACAGCGCGCTGATGGCATCGCCACCGCGCTGGGCGTCATAGACGGTGATGTCGCCCTGCGCGACGCCCACCTGCTCGACCAACTGACGCAGCACCGCGAGCGCCAGGTGCGGCGAGCTGTCGATCTGTGGCGCGCTGTAGCTATTGTTCAGATTGACCTTCACGACCACTTTTTCGCCCGCCAAATAGCCCTGAGCGGCGCGACCGCGGGCGGCGTTGTGATACTTGAAGATGGCGGCCCAAGCATCCGCGAGCTTGGCCTCACCCGCCGTGAGTTGAATGGCGCCGGTGAGCATCGCCTCGATCGCGGCCTGATCATTCCAGGTGTCGTCCCACCAGGTGCCCGTTGCGTTCCAGGACGTGGCCGCGGGATCCCAAGCCCAAGCCACCCGCCCAGGATGAATCCCGCGCGCCTTGCCGAGCGGCGCGTTCGGTTGATCCGTCGGGGTGAACGTACCCGTGGGTGCGGCGTCGGCTGGACTGGTCGAAACGTAGAGACCGTAAGAGGCAGCGCCGGCGCCGGCAGTGAGACTGAGCGCAGCCAAAACGTAGCGCGAGCGAAGTAACAACGAGTGCGCGCCACGCAGCGCGACGCCGAGCAGCGCAGTCCCTCCGAGGTACGCGAGAAACCCCAGGGCGAGCGGCGCTGCCGCCTGCTGACAGGGATAGGCGGCGCGACTCGGCTTGGGCGTAACGCGCAGCACATACCAGAGCAGCGCGAGCGCCCCTGATGCCAAGGCGACGAAACGACTCCAGCGAGTAAGCGACGGGGGCGATTTCCGTGAGAGTCCGGTGCGTGGACAAAGCTTGACGTTGTCTTGCTCGGGGGCAGTCATGCAGACCTCCTGGGGCGGGAAGACCCGAAGTCTACCACCCCCTGGCAACTACGGGGTCAGGTGCAGGCGCTAAGGAAGTCAGCTTCTGTCGGAAAATTGCGTTGCTGCTCCACGACTGAGCCTCGCGTGACGTCGCGCGATGGTTGAGTGCTGCCGCGTCGCCTCCCAGGAGAGGTTCTGGAGGTAGGTGGCGTCCGCGAGCTGGCGCGCCTGAGTAACCGCAGCCGCGATGGTGCGTATTGATGACTCATGCCCCACGGCTCCTGCCAGTCGAATCCTCACTCGGAAGCTCGTTTCCGCGCTCCGCAGGTCCGAATGCGTGCGGACGGCTTGCGGACGCTTTGCGCTCATCGTAGCAATCCTCCATGGTCAGCCCCGTTGGGGAAGCTCTCGAGGTCGCCGACGCAGCGATGGCTCGCTACGCTCAGGGCGACGCAGCAGCTTTTTCAACGCTGTACGACGCGCTGGCACCGCGACTGCGGAGCTACCTGCTCGGACTGGCGCGCAGCCGCAGTCAGGCTGAGGATTTGCTGCAGCAGACGTTCCTCCAACTCCACGATTCCCGAGGGCGCTTCCTGCCTGGGGCGCCCGTGCGACCATGGGCTTTCTCGCTCGCTCGCAACGCGTTCATCGACTCGGTGCGTCGCCAGAAGCGCCAACCTGTGTCGCGTCGGGACTCCGATCCGGAGCTGCGGGTTGTCAGCGAACAGCTGCCCTCGGACGAGCCCGTGGCTCGCCAAACGGCCCAGCTCCTTCGAGCCGAGCTCGCTGCATTGCCAGCAGCTCAACGCGAGGCGCTGTTGTTAGTACGAGACGAAGGCATGAGTCACGCTGAAGCGGCCACGGTACTCGGAACCACAGTGGGCGGCATCAAGCTGCGGGTGCATCGTGCCGTCGAAGCCCTTCGAAGTGCGTTGGCAGCGCAGGAGAGCCCTCGTGGTTGAAACCGATCCGCTCAAGGCTCGACTCCTCCAAGAGCTTGCTCACCGCAGCAGCCCGACGGCGCGCCACGTGGCGGCGCAGCGCCGCCTAGCCCTGCTTGGAACAGGTCTGTGGTTGGTGCTTGGAACCGCAGCGATCGGGATTCGACTCGGACCACGCTCGTTCGATTCGGTGTTGGTCGAGCTAACCGTTTGGCTGCTCGCTGCCAGTTTGGCAACGGGACTCATCCTGCGTTCCGGTGGCTCTGCCCTGGGCTACCCGCGCCCCTGGTTGCTCGCGACTGCTCTGGCGATCCCCCCGTTTCTGATCGCCGGGCTCCTGCTGCTCGATCCGTTTCGACTGTTCTGTGCTCCGGTCTCTCCGAAGGCACATCTCGGCTGTCTGCTGACCGGGCTCGGGCTTGCACTCGGTCCACTCCTGGGGCTACTCGCCGCGCGCTGGCGCGCCGTGCCCACGCGACCCGGTTACACGGGCGCTTGTATCGGAGCTGCCGCGGGAAGTTGGGCTGGCCTGGCGATGTCCCTGCACTGCAGTGTCAGCGAGCCCCTCCACTTGCTGGTGGCCCACATCGCACCAGTTGCCCTACTTGGCCTGGTGGGCGCGATTGCCGGTGCCGCGGGTCTCGCACCAAGGATGACGCCCCGCTAAGTGCCTTAAGGTCGCGGGCTCGACGCTAGCTCTTCGGGACCGCGCTCAAGGTCAATTGAAGCGCCGCAATGGGCGCCACCTTCTGCCCAATCGCGCCAAGCGTTGCTTGAGCAAGCTTACCAAAGGCCTCGCGCGGGCGGACGTCGTAGGCCTCAAGCGACAGGTTCATCGGCGCGGCACTAGCAATCTTGACGCGCGTCAGGCGCGCTCGGTCAAAATGGAAATCGAGCAGCAGCGCCATGCTCTGCGGCACCGTGCGCCCGTGCAGCCGAAGTGACCCGAAGGCCTCGGCGCGAACCTGAACATCGCCGTCGCGGCGGTCCGCAAGCGAAGCCACGGACGGTGCTCGCAGACCGTCGATGCGCATGGTGGCCCAGCGATTGTCCTCGCGCACCTCCTCGGGCGCGTCCGCGCCAATCTCGAGCCAGTTCTTCATGTGCTCGTTCTGGCGCGGCTGCGTCACCTTCTCACCGAATTCGCCGTCCGCCGTCGCGCGCTTCTGCTGACTCAGGATGAAATGGTCAAGATCCACGCGCACCAGACCACGCAGCTTACGCAGATCACCAAGCTCGAGAAACAGCTCACCGTCCGTCGCGTCCCGCGCTTCCCCGAAAATTCGCTCGACCGGCGCGGCCATCAGGGCGGTCACCACGCTGCCACTCTTCTGGAGGGTGAGGGCCGTCTCGGTCGGACGCAATGGGCCCTGGGCCCCCAACGCCGAGCTCGATGAGGAGGGCTGCGCCGCCCCCGAGCCCGAAGACTCCCGCGAATGGCAGCCTGTCTGGGCGAGCCACGCGATCGAACCTAGTAGCAGCGGATAGTACAATGCTCGCATCGTTGGCTTTACGCGCCAGCCCGCCGGAGGTTACAGCCGACGCGAGGAATGCGGTGCGTCGCTGGTCTTGCGCGGGCAGTCAAGATCGTCGAGGCTAGCGCTGAGTCCCGTTCGATCGGACGCACGCCACTCGCCTCTTCCCCATGCGCTTGCAAAAACCCCGACTATTTGCCCTATTTGCGGCGCTCCCGCTCTTTGGCTGCGGTGCGCGCGGCAAGTCAGCGCGCAATCAACAGCCGTCACTCGCCCCCGCAGGCCTAGCCACTACCTGCCGAAAGGCACCCAGGGTCGTGCTCTATGCGGGCGCAGGTGCTTGGCCGGAGGGCGTTGCAGCGCTCCATGAAACCGTCAATGAGTTGGGTTGGTCCATCGTGGAAACACGCGGTGCGGACTTCGTTGCACGCGATGCAGAGCTCCTGCTCGTTGGAGGCGGGTGGGCACCGTCACAGCGCGACGCTTTTGGCCCGCGCGGACTGTCCGAAGTGCAACGTTTCGTCAGAGCAGGCGGCGGCTACGTCGGGATCTGCGCGGGCGCGTACCTTGCGAGTCGCACCGTGCGCTGGGAGGGCCAAGACTACGACTATCCGCTGGCGCTCTTCGACGGCGTCGCTGAGGGGCCAATCGCGGGGCTGCCAAGTTGGCCAGGGTTTGGAACGATTGAGCTCGCACGCGCGCCCGAGGACGCCGAGGCTGGCAGCGCCGGTTCGCTGCGCGCGCACTACTATGGGGGAGCTTCGTTTAGTCCGCTCGCTCCTAACGTGAAGGTATTGCTCCGCTATCCGAACGGAGCAGCGGCCGCGCTCTCGCTCAGCTACGGCCAGGGTCGCGTGCTGCTAACGGGCCCCCATCTCGAGGGTCCCGCGTCGGCCGAGCCTGGGCTCCGCGCGCTGGATCGCCGATTTTTCCGCCACGCGCTGCGTTGGGCAGCACGCGACTGCTCAGCGTCCGCTCCGTGAGCAAACGACGCTAACGCGCGACTGCTCAGCGTCCGCTCCGTGAGCAAACGAACGCTAACGGGCGCGGAGTCATTCACCGTGTCGGTTCGTGACATCACTGCACCGGGTCTCGCACAAATCCTGGCGCCCCTTCGAGAGCGAGCAGCTGCTGTTTACGCTGAAGTCCCCAGCGATAGCCACCGAGTCCGCCATCGGTGCGGATCACGCGGTGACAGGGGATCAAGACGGCGATCGGGTTGGCGGCGCAGGCTCGGGCAACGGCACGTGTCGCCTTCGGGAGCCCCATCGTTGAGGCGAGCTCGGAATAGCTCTGGGTGTGACCCGGAGAGATGCCTCGCAGACTCTTCCACACATCCTGCTGAAACGCGGTACCGCGCGGAGCCAGCGTGAGATCGTGAACGCCCTTAGGGTTGGCGAGCTGCTCGGCGATGCGAGCCACCAGTGGTTTGGCCGCACCTGTCGACCTCACAAGCGACTCCCCTGGGAAGCGCTCACTCAACTGCGACTCGAAGGACCCACTGTCGTCGTGCAGCAGCAGTGCACAGAGTTCGACTCCGCGCGTCACCACGACGAACTCACCCAACAACGAATCCCCGAAGGCCAATGAGAGGAGGCCTGTTGCGTCTGGGGTTGCGCTCGAGGTTGGCACTGGTTGCAGCATAGTCCCCTCGGGCCACAACTGGGACCCTGGCGCCTGAGCACCTTCGTCGTTGTGAGCGGCCTGTTTTACTGCGCCAGCCAGGCAACGACGGCACGTTCCGATGGGCCGGCGCAGGAAATCAGCCACATCCACCCACGGTGTATCCGCTCCACGCCCCGGCCGGGAAACTGCTTATGGGAAGCCTGTCTGCGCCGTTTGTGGGCCAAGGCTGGCGGTCGGCTGGGCAGACCAACGGCACTCCGCAGCGCCTGAAACACTAGACGCTCAGAACCCGTTCCGCGTATGGTTGGGCGGATTTGCTCCCCATCACTTCTTGATGCCCTTAGCCGATCTCACCGCGTGCAGGACGCAGGCTCAACGCTGGGGCTGAGCAACAGAACGAGATGACCGAACCCGTATTCCTTCACCAAATTGCCAAGTCCCACTCTGGCGGGGTCTGGGTAGTCCGAGCAGGTCAGCTCCATCAGCTCGTCGAGAAGCTGCAGCTCCCGCCCAAGATGGCGGGTGCCGTGCTCGGCAAGCTCGTCGATGCGGCTTCGGCCTGCCGGGATCTGTACGGCACCTATGTCGCCACCCCGTCCTTGGTTAACTACAACACGCGGGAACTGACGGTTGCGACCGCCTACGAGGAGATTCTGACCCTGCGGACTCTGTTGCTCAATGCTCGCGTCAAAGGGATTCTGTTTCCGATCGGCGTGTCTCTGCGGATCGCGCTGGACGCCCTGGAGGGCCTCTCCGCGATGCACCTGCACGCGCCCGACTCTTGCGGCGGCGTCACCCCGGATCAGCTCTGGGTCGGCCCGCAAGGGGTCACCAAGGTTGCCAATGTCGGGCTGACGGCCATCACTGCAGGTCACGCACCTTGGAAAAACCATGTTGATCGCGCGGGCTACCTCGCGCATGAACAGGTGACCCCGGACTGGCCGATCGGGCCGCGGACGGACGTTTACGGCATCGCGGTGCTGCTTTGGGAGATGTTTTCGGGCAAGCGCATGCTGGTTGGCTCGGCCGCGCACATGCAGGGCTTGCTGGCGGAAGGTCGCGCTGAGCTCACTCCAGCAATGGAGAATCCTCAGGTCAGCGACGCCCTGGTTGCCGTCCTCGAGCGAGCCTTGCAACCCCAGGCCGAGGCACGCTTTCAGACGCTGCACGATTTCTCGCTCGCGCTTCAGAACTCGGGGACGCCTGTGGCGCGGCCCCTGGACGTCGCAGAGTTCTTCACCGAGGTTGGCGCCGAGCAGCTTCAGAGTCTCCGCAAGGTGACGGGGCTGCGTCGCGACCAGGGCGTCCCATCCCCAAGCGACGAGCAGACTCCGCTCACCCTCACCAAGCCGTTCGCCGAGCTCGAACCTGAAGACGAGACGATCGCGATTCACCTGCCCAACGGTTACCAGCAAGACGTTGAGATCATTCAGACCCGGGTCGGGGTCAGTGGACCGCCCAGCGCGGGCAAGCGAAAGGAAACCACTGCGGAGACCATCGCTCGGCTGCGCGCTCACCCCTCGTTTCGCCCGGATTTACCCCCCGATGACGCCACGCAGGTCTGGCGCAGTCCCCGTGCAATGGGCACGAGTGACCCCGATTCGCTCGCTACTGCCGCGGAGGAACACACCATGGAGCGCCATCGGCTCAACGCCAGTGACCTCCAGACGCAGAGAGCACGACGAACCCAGTACGTTGTGTTCGCGCTGTTCACGCTGGTCGTGGCGCTCGGTTGCTTTCTTTACCTAAGACTGCGCTGATTTTACCTGATTTTTCGAGGATACCAGGTCCGAAAGTCCAATTGACTCTCGAACAGCGTGATGCGACGCGGAACGCTCGCAGCAAGACTGCGGCTTGCTGCCCTGTTTTTGGGGGGGGAACCCCTTGCCCCTTGCGCCTCCCGCGCCAGCTCCCCAGGCTTATCCCGATCATTGACGGGGACGACAGTCCCCTGAGCGAGGAGGGTGAGATGAGCCAAAAGACTGTTGGAGTGTTGGGTTCTGGCGTCGTGGGACAGGTGCTGGCGGAAGGACTACTCAATCAGGGTTACCGCGTTAAACGTGGCACGAGGACTCCTGCCAAACTCGCGGACTGGGTCGGCTTGGCGGGTCCCAACGCGAGCGTCGGGAGCTTCGCCGATGCAGCGGACTTCGGCGAGCTGCTCGTGCTGGCCGTCAAGGGCACCGTTGCCGAGTCAGCGCTCGAGTTGGCTGGCGACGCAAATCTGGCCGGCAAGACCATCCTCGACGCTACCAATCCGATCGCCGATCTGCCGCCGGTCAACGGAGTCCTTCAGTTCTTCACCGGTCCAAACGAGTCTCTGATGGAGAGGCTCCAGACACGCTTTGCTGAGGCGCATTTTGTGAAGGCGTTTTCCTGCGTTGGCAATGCGTTCATGGTCAAGCCAGATTTTTCCGGACTGGCACCAACCATGTTCATTTGCGGCAATGACGCAGCAGCGAAGGCGAAGGCGACCGAGCTGCTGAAGGCCTTCGGCTGGGATGTGGAAGACCTTGGGGCGGTGGAGGCCGCCCGCGCGATCGAACCGCTATGCATGCTCTGGTGCATCCCGGGTCTACGCGGGGGCAGCTGGTCCCACGCCTTCAAGCTATTGCGCAAATAGTGCTGATTTGCGGGTTGTAGAAGCGAACTACTCTCCGCCCAAGGCGGGGGCGTGGCAGGAGCAACCGGAGACAGCTGTCCACTGACGAAAGCTCCTGACTTTGGCGAGGCCCCCGCAGTGTGGCGATTTTGGCGCCGCAATCCTGCAATTGGCAGCGTTCATGGAACTTGTTCCGGGCGGTGCTGTCTTTCAGTTTCGACGGCAGCGAGCAACCACATCGCAGCACTGCAGAGAGCAAATCCTGCCGTGACCAGGATTGGAGCATCGACCAGGTTGACTGGCATTGCGAAGCGCAGAAATAGGTCCGCGCCTCATGCTCGCCGCGACGTGCAAGCCAAACAAGACACGCCCACAACTTGTTACGCGGCGCAGGCATTTGCGTACTGGCGGTGCTAGATCAGTGCGTGAAACGAGGAAAATTATGCTGCAATTCGCACAGGCGAGCACGAATGCAGTCCCCACGACCATGCCCGTGTCACACCTCCAACCACTTGAACCCTGCGCTCCTCGCGGGTGCAACAGCGCGGTGAGCGGAATGAGCTAGACTGTCGGCCACATGGTGCGCTCAACTCAATTTTCGTCGCTCGGCGGTCTTGTTTCCACCTTCGCGCTGCTTGCCGGTGTCACCGCCTGCAGCAGCTCTGACTCAACGCCCAGTGCAGCGGGGACCGGAGGCGCCGGCGGCGGCGCCGGAACCGCCTCGGGAGCCACGGGGGCAGGCACGGGAACCGGCGGCACCGTGAATTGGCCTCCGTTCGAGAACCTCTGTCCCAGCGCAACCGCGGCGCCGAACTACGGCAAGCCACTGGAGCAACTCCCGGCGGCGCCCTCCGCGATGACCACGGCAGGGCTGGCGGCCTTTACGGTCTACGGCTCCACCGCGGCGCCGATCACCGTCACGGGTCAATCGTTTACCGCCGCAACGCGCATCACGAGCGTCGGCCCCTACCTCAACTACTGGGCTTCGCAGTTTGGCACCAACAAGATCGCTGCCATCGCCAAGGACGACGTGCTGCTCGCCACGTTCTGGGCACGTTGCGAAAAGTCACTGCTCGAGAGCGCCCAGTGCCGCGCCTCTTTCGTTCTGGAAGGCGGAGCGCCGGACTACGCCAAGTCCGTCAACATGCCGATCACCCCAGGCATCGAGTGGCGCCAGTACACGATTCCGATCAAAGCCCTGTCAGACTTCGCCGCGGGCGCCCCGACCGTCGGCTTCCAAATCGGCTACGACAATCAAACGTTGGATCTTGCAGACTTCACGCTGACTAATTACGCCAAGACGGTGCCGCTGGCCGATCTTCCGCGCACCAAGATCGCCTATCAGGGTGAAGAGGCCAACGCTCCCTGGCGCGCCGAGGCCGCCGCCCGCATCGAAGCCCTCCGCAAGGGTGAGCTCTCCGTCTCGGTCACGCGCGGCGGCAAGGCCGTGACCGGCGCAAAGGTCACAGCCAAGCTCGTCCGTAACGAGTTCGGCTTTGGTTCGGCGATCGTCGCCTCTCGCGTGACCACCTCCACCGCGGCTGATGACCTCACCTACAAGAGCTGGATCCCGAAGCTCTTTAATACGGTCGTCGAGGAAAACGCGCTCAAATGGGCGGCAACGGAATGGGGCGCGGGCTTCGGGCTCGTCGCGGGCAAAGCCTCGATACAGTGGGCCAAGGCTCAGGGACTACGCACCAAGGGTCACGTGCTCGTCTGGCCCTCTTGGCGCAATTCCCCGAAGTCCATCAAGACGGCGTACGACGCCAATCCAGACGTCACGGTACTGCGTGACGCGATTCGCAAGCACGTCACCGAGTATGCCACGGCCATGTCAGGCCTCCTGGACATGTGGGACGTCGTCAATGAGCCCTTCGACAATCAGGACTTGACCGACATCGTCGGGGAGCCAGAGATGATCGAGTGGTTCAAGCTCGCGCGCGCCGCCGACTCCAAGGCTCAGTTGTTCATCAACGACTACGCGATCCTCGCCGGTGGCGGGGGCGACACGGCTCACCGTAAGCATTACGAGGCCACCATCAAGAAGCTCATCGACGGGGGTGCACCGCTCGGCGGCATCGGCGTGCAGGGTCACTTTGGTACCGCGCTCACGGGCATGACGGACGCCAAGCTCATCCTGGATCGCTTCGGAGCCTTCAAGAAGCCGCTTTGGGTCACCGAGTACGACATCGTGCTGGACGACGAGGACCTGGCCGCGCGCTACACGCGAGACATCATGACCCTGTTTTTCAGCCATGCGAGCAGCGCGGGCTTCATGATGTGGGGCTTCTGGGACGGCGCGCACTGGTACAAGGACGCGCCGCTCTTCGAGAACTCGTTCTGCCTCAAGGCCAGTGGCGCCGCCTATCGGCAGCTCGTCGAGCGTGACTGGGTCACCAACGCCAGCCTCGTCACTGACGCCAAGGGCGCCGCCAGCCTGCGCGGCTTCCGTGGAACCTACGAGGTCACGGTCGAAGAAGGCGGCAAGAAGAAGACCTCGACGGTTCAGCTTGGAGCCAGCGCAACGGCCAAGGTCGCCCTGGACTGAGCCACCGCCGCCACGAGCCGGAGTGCTGGCCACGACGGGCCAACACTAGACCGCACCAAACGCGAGCAAACGCATCTCCTGCAGAAGAGCTCGCACTCGCGCCGAATCGACCTGCCTGGCTGCAGGTCGCCCGCGGGCAGCTGCGCGCTAGCGGTCAGCAGCTCTCGACGGGAGACGGCCTGGCGCTCTCAGACCAGAACACCCTACGCATCGAGGGCATCGAGGGCATCGAGGGCATCGAGGGCATCGAGGGCATCGAGGGCATCGAGGGCATCGAGGGCATCGAGGGCATCGAGGACGCCGAGGTGCTGGTGTTTGAGCTGGCGTAGCGCCGTTTGCGGTCGCGCTTTAGCGTAAACAGGCACGCGACCTCATCTGCGACCTCACTCGCACCAGCTCACTCTTGCAGCACTTCATTCAAGGCGATCTCGGCAGCGCGCGCTCGTGCCACCACGTAGTCGTGAAGATCCGTTGGCCAACCAGCGACACAATGCTCAAACAGTGCGGTGTGCCCCGCAAACAGCGCGCGCGTGGCCTCTTCGTAGCCTGGCAGATTGCCTCCCAGCGCCGTGAGCACATTGTTGAGCGCGCTTCGGATCTTGCGCGCGCGCTCTTCACCTGGCGCGGCCTTGCGCGCTTGATCGACCAAACGCCGCAGCGTGGCTGAGAGCCCTTGCGGCTGATGCTCGAGCCACTCCCAGTGCCGCGGCAGTAGCGACACCTCGCGACTCACGACGCCCAGCCTGGGTCGGCCAGGCCCGCGCGCACGCTCATGCGACAGACGAGCCAGCGTGTCCTCGAGCGAGCCACTCAAATCATAATCAAGCTGCCGCCCGGTCTCGAGCTCGAACACCAGCTGCGTCTCGCTCGGGTCGAGCCGGTGTCGCTGCCAGAGAACCGCCAGTACCTCCGCCACGGGCCCCTCGGCGACCCGACCCGCCTCGACAAAAGCAGTAACGATTTCGGGATGTTCCATGCAAGGAGTATTACCCTGGCAATAATACTTGTCAATAAAACCCGGGTAATATTTGTCTTATGCGGCGTGGTGACGCGGCTGGCGCGAGCGTCACTGTCCCTGCAGCTCGTCGGCGTCGAAGCGCTCGAGCATCGCGCGGAGGGCGTCCCGCGCTGTGCGAAAACGCGCCAGCAGCTCCTCGCGCGTCAGCGTTGGATCGTCACTGGCCGGATCGGGCGTGGGCCAGTGCAGGCGACGCGCGGCCCCGAGAAACACCGGACAGACCTCTTCCGCGCAGAGCGTGATGACGGTCGACACGCTCTCGGGAGCGATCGTGTCGACGGACTTGGAATGATGGGTCGTCAGCTCCACTCCGAGCTCACGCATCACCTCGATGGCGTAGGGATTGACCTTGGAAGGCTTGCTGCCAGCGCTTTGAACCGAAGCGCGCTGACCGAACAGCATTCTTGCAAGCCCCTCAGCCATCTGGCTGCGAGCGGAGTTGGCGACACAGAGAAATAGGATGCTTTGGGGCATGTCTCAGGACCTCTGAGGGTTGGTGTTGGGGGGACACTCTCTTAGACGCTCGTCGGCACAATCTTGGGTGACGCTGGCTGGGTGAAGTAGCGATCGCGTGCCCAGAGCGCAACATGCACCAGCGCGAGCAGCGCCGGCACTTCGACGAGGGGACCGATTACGGCTGCAAACGCCGCTCCGCTGTGGAGCCCGAAGCTGGCAATCGCCACTGCGATGGCCAACTCAAAGTTGTTCGAGGCGGCCGTAAAGGACAGGGTCGCCGACTGTTCGTAGTTGGCGCCCACGAGTTTGCTCATCACAAATGAGAGCAGGAACATCACCACGAAGTAGATCGCGAGCGGGACTGCGATCCGCAGCACATCGAGCGGCAGCTGAACGATATTTTCGCCCTTGAGCGAGAACATCACCACGATCGTAAAGAGCAGGGCAATTAGGGTCAGCTTGCCAATTTTCTTCAGGAAGCGTTGCTCGTACCAGTCACGCCCCTTGGCACGCACCAGGAATTTTCGCGAGAGATAGCCGGCGGCAAACGGCAGCCCCAGGTAAAGCGCCACGCTCTCGGCGATGTCCAAGATCGAGATGTGGATCACGGCGCCCTCCAGCCCGAGCAGCCGGGGCAGCAGCGTCGCGAAGATGTAGGCGTACAGCGGGAAGAACAAGACTTGAAACAGCGAATTGAACGCGACCAGCCCGGCGCAGTATTCGGTGTCCCCCTTGGCCAGATCGTTCCAGACGATCACCATCGCGATGCAGCGCGCCAGGCCGATCAAGATCAACCCCAGCATGTACTCGGGCTTGTCGCGCAGGAACAGGATCGCCAGCGCAAACATCAGTACCGGGCCGATTACCCAGTTTTGAATCAAGGACAGGCCAAGCACGCGCTTGTTCTGCAGTACCCGACCGAGCTCCTCGTAACGCACCTTAGCCAAGGGGGGATACATCATCACGATCAGCCCAACCGCGATCGGGATCGAGGTCGTACCGACGCTCATCCGGCCGAGGCCCGCGGTGAATCCGGGTGCCAACGATCCGAGCATCACTCCAAAGCCCATGGCCAGAAAGATCCAGAGCGTCAGGTAGCGATCGAGAAAGGAGAGTTTTCCGGCGACGCCGGCCACTGGCTGATTCATGGCACTAAACCTTCACGGGCGATGGGGTTCAAGCGGAAAAACGACTGCCAGGGGACGATCGCCAGGCGCGGCGCCAGAGCACGCACCTGCGCCAAGCAGCACCTCCTGGCAATAGCGACGCGTCTCAAGCTCTGGATCGAGCCGCGTTACGCGCAGCGCTGGCAAATCTGCGTCGAGCATTGGCAGAAGGGACTCCAGGGTCTCACTGGCCGCGCTCGTGATGCTGGCCGAAAGCTCACTGGCTGCGGTCGGGACGCTGGCGGCAAGCTCAGTGCGCGGCAAGAGTGCGAGCTCTGGGGCAAGCTCGGAAAGTGCCTGGCGCCCACGCGCTTCGAGAGCCTGCGCAAGCGGATCATTCGGATCGGTGGCGCGAAAGAGGCCGTTGAGCACGAGTGTCTGACGGGTGACTCCGAGCTCGGCGAGCTCGCGAGGCGTGCGCGCCGCGTCACGCAGAGCCGTTGCCGCGGGAAGCTCAAGTAGACGCAGGGTGTGGCCCGTAGGTGCGGTGTCGAACAGGACATGGTCGAACTCCTGCGTGTGAGCCGCGTCACCGAGTAACCGTGAAAACTCGTCAAAGGTGGCGATCTCGACGGCGCAGGCGCCCGACAGCTGCTCCTGGATACTGACGATGGCAGCGTCCGGAAGTATTCCGCGAAATGGCGCCACCATCTTCTCGCGATAAGCGGCGGCCGCGGCCGTTGGAGCCAATTTGAGCGCAAATAGTCGCTCGGCTCCGGGCACCGCGCTCGGTGCGCTGCTCAGCTTCACGCCGAACACCTCATCGAGATTTGAGGCCGGATCGGTGCTGACAAGGAGCACGCGCGCGCCACGCTGCGCGAGGGTCACAGCCGCGGCACAGGCGACGCTGGTCTTACCGACGCCCCCCTTGCCGGTGATGAACAGGTTTCGCGGAGCGTTGACGAGAAAGTCCATCACTGGGCTCAGCAGCAGGAGGTCTTGGGACCGGTACCCTTGTCAACGGCAGCCTTGTCATCCGTACTCTTGCCACCGCAGCAACCGCCGGACGGCGCGGGTGCAACGTCGAGCTTGCGAAGCGTGATGCCCGCGAGAGCTGCCAGCGTCTCCCGCGAAGGATACTTGCCCTCGACGGCAATGCGCTCGTCGACGAGCACGAGCGGCAGGACGTCGGTGCCACGCGCGAGTGCCTGCTTGACAGCGGCAGACTCCGCGAACGCCGCCGGCTGTTGCGAAAGATTGAAGCGCTCCACCGAGACGCCTTGCTGCTTGAGCCAGTCGAGATCCGCGGCAAAGCGGACGAGCTCGGGGTCAAGGCTGGGTCCGCAAACGCCGCTGGGGCAGCACATAGCTGGATCAAAGACGCGGATCGTGACGGTCATGGGGCACCTCTTTCCTATCGATGAGTGACGATACGGCAACGCCCTGGCGGCACTCACAGACCGCCGATCAGGGCCTTGAGTCGACGCAGAGTCCGCGGCTCGACGCAGTAGCAAACGCGCGGACCGTCGACCTCCCCACGGATCAGTCCAGCGTCCTTGAGCACCTTGAGGTGCTGGGAGACCGTGGACTGCGCGAGCGGCAGTCCATCGACAATATCCCCACAAATGCAGCTTTCCTTGCGGCAGAGCAGCCGCAGGATCTGGATACGCGAGCTGTGCCCGAGCGCCTTGGCGAGGACGGAGAGCTCCTCATCCGCGTCGGCTCCCTCGATCGGCCGCAGATCCGGCTGCTCGTTTGCCGGGGGACAACAGGGGCTGACGGGGGCTCGCTGACTCATCGCCAAACGACGATAGAGCAGCGAACCCTCCCGGTCAAGTCATCAAGGACGCGAACGACGGGGCGCCTCCCGCGAAGGAAGGCGCCCCGATTCAAAGCGACCAGGCGCGCGCGCGAGCTACGCGCGACTGCGTCGCCGGCTCGCGAGCGCAAGGCCCGCTAGCAACGCGACCAAGGCCGCGGAGCTTCCACGCCGCACCGGCACAGAACAGCCGCAGCCATCAGCTGAGGTGTCGTTGCCCTCAGCTCCGCTGCCAGCTCCCGCGACGTTACCCGTGCTGCCCGTGCCGACGTTACCCGTGCTGCCCGTGCCGACGTTGCCCGTGCTGCCCGTGCCCACGTTACCTGTGCTCCCGGTGCCGTTGCCAGCGCCGCCGGTGCCGGTCACTGGAGGTGGCGGCGCGCCGCACTCAGCGTCATCCGTGACGCAGGCGACGTAGACAAATCCGTCCTTAGCGCCACCACCGTAAGCGCCCTGCAGGGCCGCGCCCGCGGGGAGCGGGGTGATGCTGGCCTGCGCGTAGCTTTCCTGTCCCGCCGGCGGCGTCCAGGCACTGTTGTTCGCTGCGCCACCGACCACCACCAAACGACCGCCGCGATAGGCGGCCCACTTGGTGCTCCCCGTTCCGGGCAGCATGGTGGCCATCGTCATCGAGGAGAGGTTGGCATCAAGCTCGCCCACGACGGCGGGGTAGCCAGCTGTGTACGCGGCTGCGGGATACCAGGCGTTCTTGCTCGGGAAATGCCAAGCGGAAGAGCCCGCGCCGATCACTGTGCCCTTCGAGGTGGTGAAGACGAAATCGAGACCTGCGGAGTTCGGACGCGTCGAGCCGTCCACCTGATTCTTGATGTCGCAAGAGCAGGGCTCGTGCTCCACGCTGAAGTGACCGATCATGAAAGTGGCCTTGTCAAAGTTGTCGCGCGCCGCGTTCATTCGCCCCAAAAACCCTGGTTTTGCGGCACCCTTCCAGCCGTAGCAAGCCGACTTGTAGCACGCGCTGGTGAGCGCCGGACTGGGTTTGGCGAGGTCCGTGGCGTCGCGACCGAGCACGGTGTTACCGCCATCGCTGGCACCAGTCAGCCAGAGCGCCCCGGTAGAATCAAAGGTCACATGCTGAAAGAACGAGTCGGCTTGGAGTGAGTATTGGCCGCAAGCCACGGCGCCGGTTGGGTCGAGGAAGGTGGAGACGCGGGCCCCGGCCGCATCGAACCCAAAGAGGAATGGCGAGCGATACGGGTCCTTAGGGTTGGGGCAGTTGCCCGCGTTGGTGTCACCCGAGACGTAAATGGTGGCCCCGTCGGGCGCGAACGCGACGCTCCAAGGGTGGGACCTGCCGATGCCCTTGCGGAGGCTCTCCGTCTTGAAGTCGGCTGCGCGCACCACGAGGTCCGTGCCCACGACCGCCGCGACGCGCTCATCCGCGCCGACGTCGAAGGCCGCGACCGTACCACCCAGCTCTGCGTCGGTCGCGAGCGCGCCGTCCGCGAGCGAGAGCTTGACGAGACGACTGCCCGTGGCAACGACGGGATCACCACTCTTGGTCAGATCGATCGCCGTTGCCAGGTGCCCAAGGCGACTCAGCCACACCACCTTGGTGCCATCGCGATTGAGCCGCGCGACGAAGCCGTCCCCCGCTTCAAGCTTTTTCTCCTGTGCGAAGAGAGACGTCGAGGTGGAATTGCCGGCGATGATGATCGAGCCGTCGTCGGTGATCGCGACTCCTTCGATCGAGTCGTCACCGCTGCCACCGAAGTACGATGAAGCAGTGGGACCGGCAGCCAGGGCTGAGGCGGACAGCGAAGCCAGGACGGCAAGCAGGGAAACGGCGGAGAACGGACGAATGGGGCTCATAGTGGGTTCACCTGTGGGCGGGGCGCGGGGCCTTGCTCCGCTGACCGGCAGACGGCGCAAGACGGGAACTCCAATAGGGAGCCCGCCTAGCTCGGACTTGGCTCAGAAAAATGAGCCTCGAGCCGCGGATCCCTGGGGAGCGCCCAGCCGGCTCCGAGAAATCGCAACTCGCTGGATTTATCCAGCTGTGGTGCCACGCGAGCTCCCGCGCGGTCGCCTCTCGACGACCGCGCCGCCCTGCGCGCGCAGCCGGCTACCAGCCGATCGCCACCAGCAGGTACTGGGGCTCTTGATGCGAAATGTAGGTCGAATAGCTGCCGACGTCGTCGTACGGAAATCCGTAGGCGCGGCCATCGAGCGCGCGGCTGTGCCAGAAGGCGGCATAGTAGTTAGCCGGCGCGGCTTGATAGAACGTGGAGCTGTCCTTCCACAGATCGTGCTCCAGGACGGCGCCCTTGGAATCGAAGGTACCGGCCTTGGCGCCCACATGCCGAGCGATGGCCGCGGACAGATCAGGATACGCCGCGAGCCCGCTGCCGTTGGGACCGGGCTTAGGGATCGTGATTCCGTTGGCTGCCCAAAGCGCGTCGACGAAGGAATTGAAATAGTTGGCGTGAGCGCCGCCCGCGTTGAAGCCACCCGCGCCTGGTTCAACGATGCGATAGGGCGCAAACGGTGCTTGCGCTAGCGGCTTGAACTCCGCTGGTACAAAGTCGATGAACTTCTGGAAGGTCACCGCGCGGTCTTCCTTGAAGGTGTCGTAGTTCTCACCGACCGCCGCCTCGTAGCCATCGGCGCAGTGCATCTTCAGGGCTAGCTTGAGACCAAAGGCATCGACGCGCGTCGTATTGCCGTTGTATTGGTTGGGCCCGATCGTGTGCTCGATGAAATCGTAGTACTTGCTCTTGGTGGGATCGCTGGCGCAGCTCGCCTCGCCGGCGGGACAGATGTAGAAATACATGCGCCCCGATGAGTTTGCCGGCATGTCGTAGGTGGGCTGCTCGGCAATCGAATGCAGCTCATTGATCCCCCCGCTCTTGAAGCTCCAAAACACCTCGCTGTCCTTATACTTGCCGTTGGTGCGATTGAGGAACTTGAAGACCATCACGTTGTTGGCGGCGGGGATGCCGGTTGCATCCCAGAACTCGGGGGGCGTCGTGGTCGCGCCACCCGTGCCGCTGACACCACCCGTGCCGCTGACACCACCCGTGCCGCTGACGCCACCCGTGCCGCTGACGCCACCAGTCGTCGCCGTGCTGCCACCGGTCGTGCTGCCACCGGTGGCGCTGCCACCGGTCGCGCCGCTTGGCGAGGCGCCACCACCGCCCGTCTCAGTGAGACCGGGATCCTCCTGACTCGCGCTGCAAGCAACCAGACAGAACAGAGTCCCCAATCCTAGGCCCAAGGCGTTTCGAATTTGCACGTGACGTACCTCCAGTCACTACAGTGAGAGATCGCGGTCTCGCGCACCAGATGTCCGCGAGGGCATCCGTCACTGGGCGGAAAATTTCACGGTCCGAGGCAACCCACGGGTACCCGACTGATCAACGCCTGGTCGAGCAGCAGCGTGGCTGGCGCGCTCGACCAGTTGGCACCGAACTCGAAGTAATCGATGGCGGCGCCAGGGAGGCTATCGAGCCCTGCGGCGTCGACCATCAGTGCTTCGTCGAGATACGCCACCACGCGACCCGCAGTGTTCGAGATGTCGACCTGGAAGCGCACGCAGTGCCAGATCTGACGGCTGAAGGGTCGCGCGCTCGTGGCGATCAAGCCCTTGGAATTCCAAATTTCGGCATTTTCTCCCACAATATCGAAGCGCAGGGCAGACACCAGCGCCGCGTTACCGAGCTGAGGACCACGCAACTGAAGCCCAGGCGCGCCAGCCTCCAGCCGAAGCCAGAACCGCCCGTAGAGACTGCCCGAAGCGAACGGGCCTAGGCTTGTCACCACGGTCGCTTGATCGGGCCAGCGTGCACGCAATGCGTCTCCGGAAACCGACGGAGACGAAACGACGTCAACCTGCCCCCCGGCGCCCTTCACGACGGTCCACGCGGGGTCAATGGCGCCATCGAAGTTCGCGCAAGCCAGCGTATTGGAATCCTTAGGACAGGCCTTCGCCTGCGGCGCGCGGCTGCAGGTACCCTGAACACAGCGTTCGTCCGTCGGACATTCGTCATCGAGACTGCAGGACTTCAAACAGAGCGGCGTCGCCTTGCCACACTCAAGCAGAGTACTGAGAGGCGGCGAGCATGCTCCGCCGAGCTCGGAGCAGTCCGCGCCCGCGCTGCAGGCCTGAGTGCAGACGTCACAGAGACAACTCAGGCTGGCGTCAGCGCAGTCCTTTGTGCCCTTGCAGCTGCGCAGCCAGTTGGTATTTGTCCCGACATTGGGCTCGTTCGGGTTGCCCGGATTGCACGCAGCAAGGGCCAGACCGACCATGGCGACCCAGCCGAGCGCGCGCGAATACCAGCGGCGACCGCTCACGAGTCCTCTTTCTCCGAATCCGTAAACTGACCGAAATAGAACGTCACTTGCTCGGCGTCACCGGTGGAGATCGGGTGAGCGGCATTGTGCGCTTCCACCCGCTCCCACAGCTCATTGAGCTGCCTTCGAACGGTTTGAAGCAGGGCGCGCGTCTCGGCGTAGTGCGGATGGCCCGGCTGCAGATCGAAGGTGAGCGTGGCTCCACCGCACACGTCTTGCGCCTCCGAGCGGGGCCCCTCCCGACGCAGCTTGCGCGAGATACCACCGCAGACACTGCGAAAATGATCAAAGACTGCGACTTCCCAACCCTGAGTGGCGCCGACGGGAATGCTCATGCCGTCAGCATTGTAACGCCCTTCGCAGAATCTGGCACGACCATCGTCAACCAAGAGCGCGAGCGCTTTTCCCCTGATGTCCGCCGACATCGGCAGACTGGCCGCCAAGTCGTCTTGCGTCAGCCCCGGGCGACGGGCGATCTCGAGCCACAACAGCGAGCAAGCCGTCTCGACGCTGCCCTCTTGCGCCAACAGAGCACGCTCTTCGTCCCGGGTCACACTGTAGACAGAAGACTCACCGCTGCCCGTACGCGACGCGATCCCCGAGCTGACGAGATCACTCAGTACCGAGCCGACCGCGCCCGGCTCGTCCTTCTGAAAATCGCGAAAGAGCTGCTTGCGCGTGGTCGGTCCGCGACGAGTGAGCTGCTCGAGCACCGCTTGCCACAGCGTTTGGCCCGTATTTCCAGCCGTTTCTTCCAGGCGATGGATCCGCTTCTGATAACCCCGCAGCGCCAAGCCAAACATGTCCGCGACCACCTTACGAGGCACGCCCTGGGACTCCAGCTCCTTGGACAGCTCGAGAAATACGGTGTCGGCCACGTGAGCCAACGGAGCACGCAGACCAGCCGTCGTCGCAAGCTCGGCGATCAGCACCGTGGTCTGCCGCATGATGGCGTCGATGAGCAGCTTTACGTCCATACCTTGCCTTGCTGTCCCTCGGAAATCTTTGGCTTCACGGCGTGCGCACGCACTCGGCGGGCTCGGCGAGTCCAACGTAGGTTGAACCAAGTGGCGTGAGTTGAGAATCGGCACGAAAATCCCCGCGTTGGCGGGCAGTGCCGCAGACATTGCCTCCGACATGACCGGACTGGAACGAGCGCATGCCGGTGCTGATGAATTCGCGATTGCTAAAGGCGTTACCGTCCATGACGGTTTCAAATAGGTTGATTTCCCCGCAGCCGTCTCCGACGCTGCCGGTCTTGCTGTAGCAGTTACAGAGACCATTCCACTTGCGACCGCCGTCTCGCAGGAGCTCGGAGGCCACGAACGCGATCCAGGGACCGGGTGCGTCGGGCTTGCTCGGATCACTACAGGACTTGAGCTGCGCGTCATCAAAGTCCATGTTCGCGAGCATCACGATCAACTTTGAGCCGGTCCAGCCGCGATGCAAGATCCCGGGATCTGCGGGACAGAAGTAGTCCCGTCCGTCGCCGCAACCAAACATCGGAGCTTGCGCCACGTAGTTGACGCAGTCCTTGGTGCTGAAATCACCTGCAAAATCGGTTGAGCCATCGCCACTCTGAGTGACCCAAATGTTCTCTGACGTGCGACTTCGATCATCCCAGGAAGAAACGAGGCGACAATCCGCGCTGCCTTGTTCATCGGCTTGAGCCCAGAGTCGCATGGCCCCGCAAGCGGCACCAGATGCCCGCGTGGACACCCCCGCTGCCCGCGCAGGTGCTCCTTTGTAGGTGCGGCGTGGCTCCGAGGGGTTCGGACGGTGATTTCAGGGGGAAAAGCGCGCCCTGGCTGACGGCTGCGGCGTCACAGCCACGAGGAGGTCAACCGCGTCGTGTGCCGTGAGACCGGCTGAGCCTGCTGCTATTTCGTAGGACGGTGCGTCTCGAGCCACTTCGCATCGAGCAGGTCTCGTGGACGACCCGCAGCGCGCTTGTTTCGGATCAGATCCTCGCGCGATAGGACAGGTGCCACTTGGTCGGCAAATTGCGCGGAGAGTCGCATGGGCCAAGCCTCGTCAAACGCAACCCCGTCGATCGCTGTGAGCACGTCGATGCGCAAGGGTGGGACACCAATCTGAAAGACGGTGCCGGGCGACGCCAGATCGGTCTCACAGAGGTCGTGAAGCGGGGCGCCATATGCGGCTAGGGCAGTGAGAACTCGTGGGGCGTTGGCTGGAGTTGGTCGAACCCAAACGTCAAAGTCCTTGGTGGCACGTACGTATCCATGGGCGGCTAGAGCGTGCCCACCAACGACGAGGTATTCAACGCCATGAGCGTTGAACTCGGCTAACAGATCTCTGAAGTCTTGGTTCATCCGTTACCGATTGGTGCCAAGCCAGGCATTGTCGCGTCAACTCCCAAACGGCGTCGATACGTTCAACCATCGACAATTCAGCCCAGTCGTCCTCTGGGAGTGCTTCTCCAGCGCGAATCACCTTGGTCGTAGTGACGCGCATTGGACTCGTACTCGTGGACACATCCAAAGCTTACCAGGCAAACACTTGCCTGGCCAGAGCGCTTTCGGACAGGTTTTGCGCACCAAATTGGCAGAATCGACGCGCGGGGATGCCCGGACTCAAGTGGGGGTCGTCGCATCGACTGCGCGATTGTCCCCGGTCTCAGGGAAGCTATCGCCTCCACCGTAAGTGAGGGAAGGCTGCCGCGCGCCAAACGGCAGCGTTGTCGACGCGTGGCCTGACGTCCGGCAAGGCGCCTGCTCCACGCCGCGAAAAACAGAATCTGCCGGAACGACTGGGGGCGGCGCGCGGGATTGCGCTTTGCGTTGATCGCTACACCTGCCGGACTGCTCCCTTCAGCGGCACTCACGCTCTTGTCATGGCAGCAGGGCCCGTTCACGGCTTGTGCCGGTAATGTCCCGCAAAAGCCGAGCATTTCAGAGGGCTGGCAGTCGCTACTGATGTCAGTGGCCTGATGCAACTGTCCCCTGAGCTCACTGGTGTCCAGATCTTGAAGTTGAGCGCCGAGGGAACGCTGCTGGCGGGCCCCCCTGAAGCACGCGAGTTGGCAGAGGTGATCTCCTACGCGCTGGAGCTCGCGTCAATCGTGGGTGACGGCCTTGGGCTGGAATCGCTTAGAGCAGCTGAATTTGCGGGACCTTCAGGCTTTCTGATGGTCAGTGGCGATGGCGATGGTCAAGGGAGCGAGGCGACGGTACTGAGTGCCGCCACCGGCGCGACGTCACCGGAGTGGAGGGGCAGCTTCGTCGTGAACGACGCAGGCGCTTTGGTGGCGCGCGCTCTGCCCGCGTCGCTTCGAACCGCCGTCAAGCTCGTGTTGTGCGGTCAGCTAACCAGCCCGCGCCCTCTCTCCCCACCGCTCTCGTGTTCCACCCTGATTTTACCAGAATTTATTGCAATCCCGCAGGGGGTGACTCGGTCGCGCAAGAATTGCTTGCCCGCTGGCCGTACTTTGGCGTCCATCCGAGGCGGGGTTTGATTGTACACGCAAGGGTCAGGTGCGGCCCGATCGCTGACGGTCCACGTCGTGCCGCCCGATGGACCCCATGCCTACTCCCCAAGAGCTCCTCAAGCCCTTTCTCACTGACGACGACCAGAGTCCGCGCAAGCTCCGCTCGAAGGTCGTGCGTCATGTCGGTTCCATGCGTGCCGCGGCCGTCAGCAACGAGCTGCTGCCGGTCGACTTGGCGCAAGTCATGGCGATGCGTCTCACCGAGCTGCTGGATGCGCTCGAGAGCTTTTCGCCCGAGCACCAAGCGCTGGTGCTGGGTGCGGCTCGCTACTTCATCGCAGATGATGACCACCGCCCAGACACGCAGGACGCGATGGGTCTGGATGATGATCTGTTGGTTTTGAACTACGTGATAGCAGCCATTGGGCGGCCAGAGCTGCTCGTGGAGGACGCGTGACTACCGATCAAGCTTTTGCGCTCGGGTCGCGAGTGCGCGTGCGCGGCGATGGAGTGGGCCGTTGAGAAATGCCTGGCGCTGCCCACGGGTGGCCACGCCGTTCACGTCAAGGGCCTGACAGAGCTCGTGCGCGGTCATCAGGCTATTTTTCTAGATAAATTGGACGAGATCCGGGCCCTGCGGCCCGAGGACACGCGCCTGGTCAGCGATGATTCCACGGGCTTTCGTCAAACCCGGCTCTATCTCGAGACCCTGCTGCGACGCACGCCACCGACCGACACGCGCATCCACTTAGCGCACCACGCCGCCATTGCTCCGATGCCGTATCAGTTCGTGCCAACGCGGCGCGCGCTCGGTGAGCCCATGCCGAACACGCAGCGGCAGGCGGTGCGCCCGCGCATCCTGATCGCGGACGGGACTGGTCTCGGTAAGACGATCGAGGCGGGGATCCTGCTCACCGAGCTCATCAAGCGCGGGCGTGCACGCCGCATCCTGGTGGTGGCGAGCAAGGCCTTGCTCACGCAGTTTCAGCGTGACCTCTGGGCGCGCTTCACCATCCCGCTCGTGCGGCTTGATTCGGAGGGGCTGCGCCAAGTGCAGGCGCGCATCCCGAGCAATCGCAATCCGTTCAGCTACTACGACCGCTACATCATCTCAGTGGATACCCTCAAGAATAACGGGAAATACCGCTCCGAGCTCGAGCAGATCCACTGGGACGTGATCGTGGTCGACGAGTGCCAGAACGTAGCCAACCGAGGCAGCCAGCGTGAGTCCCTGGCGCGTCTCTTGGCCGCCCGTTGTGATGCGCTCGTGCTCACGTCTGCCACGCCGCACAATGGCCGTCCGGAGAGCTTTGCGAATCTCTTGCGCATGCTCGATCCGACGGCGGTCGCCGACGCTGAGCACTTCACGCGTGAGGAGATCGAGCACCTGTTTGTCCGGCGCTTCAAGCGCGACATCGAGGACCAAGCCGGCAGCTCTTTCCAAGATCGCCAGATCCTGAGTCACGCGGTGGCCGGCAGCAGCGCCGAGCTTACGGCCTTGACCGCCCTGCGCGCGACAGAGCTGCACTCCCTGGGAACCCAACGCGGCGGCGTGGACGCCCTACAGCGCTGGAACTTGGTCAAAGCATTCTTGTCGAGCCCGCGGGCTTGCCTTGAGTCGATTGACCATCGCAACAAGACGACCAGCGACGCCCTGGGCAAGGGCAAGCACCCCTTTGCCGCAGACTTGCAGCAGGATCTGGAGCTACTGGCGAGCCTGCAGACGCTCAGCTCTTTCACTTCGATATCCCCTGGTCGCTGATTCGGCTGACGCAGCGCAACGGCCGCATCGATCGTTACGGGCAGAAACAAGCGCCTCAGCTCCACTACTTGGTCACGAAAAGTGACGAAGTCGCGGCAGATCAACAAATCATTGCTCGGCTGCTCGAGCGGGAAAAAGTGGTTCATCAACAGCTCGGTGACGTGGGGGCATTGCTGGGCCTGTACGACGCCGAGACCGAGGAGAATTACATCACCGAGGCAGTCGCCAAGGGCCGTCGGAGCGTGGAAATCATCCCGGACTTGCCCAGGGCGCCTGTCACTGAAGCGCGCCCGTCCCCCGGCGCGGATGGGGTCGAGCTCGCCACGGACGCGGATACCGCCGAGCTCTCGACGGACGCGACGCTGATCGAGCTTTCGACGGATACCGCTAGCGATGACGTCGATCTCTTCGCACTGCTCAACGAGCCCGATGAACCCGCCGGCGCGCCGCAGACTGCGCAGCTGGTTGCGCCGATGAACTTGGAGGGGCTGCTCGAGAGCATTCGTGGCAGCGGCGGCCCCGATGGTGCTGTGAAGGACGTGCTGTCAAACCTGCCCAGTCTGTTTGCGAGCGCTCACGAGCTTTGCGTGACGGCGCTGAAACGCTGGGTGCCGGGAGCGAAGCTCGTGAGCCTCGAGGTCGAGCAGGACTGGGCGGCGCTCACGCTGCGGATTCGGGTGCGAGGCCATCCCCCAGTGGCTGCCACCGCAGAACTTCTTGTCTCTATGTGAGACGACTACCGGTCACCCATGAAGATCAGCGGATTCCGGGTGAGGGCCATGGCCGCCTTCAGCAGCAGCCGTCCTTCGGGTGAGTGCAGCCTTTGCGACAAGGCGAAACTCCAGCGCGCAGGAACCTCACACCCTGCGGACTGTCCGTCCCACGGATACTCTACGTTGTCTGGTCTACGTCCGCCATCATCAACCTGCGGGTGGAGCAAGGCTACGTCTCGGCAAATCTGCCGAATCCCAGTCTGATCGGGCCGTTCTTCGAAACCGATACGGCGCCAATGCTCAGAGATCATGCGGGGCAAGACCTTCGCCACGACGTTGTGGGTCGTGCGGAAGTCGTCAGCGGGAGCTGCAGGCAACCAGAGGTAGGCCTTGCAGAGCTTCTCCAGCCACATTTGGAGGTAGTGGAGACGATGACTGCTTGGTAGCCCGGAGTTCGTAAGCAACTCGTAGGCCCGAAAGTCAGCCTCAGCCTGTGCCGCGAATGCCTCTGATCGACTCGTCATCGATCAAGCGACCGCCGTGTAGAGAGGAGCGCCCATACGCCATCCGAATGGAAGGGGAAGTACCCCACTCTGGATTTGCTTGTACTCCAGTTCTGTCACTTCCACAATGACTGACGGATACGGGACATTCGGCGGATCTGCCCCAAACGCGATCGGCATGATACCCGACGGCGACGTATGTGGATTCACCTCGAGGAGCTTCACAGGTCTCGGGTATCGTTCTCCTGATCCGATTCTAGTCGCACGATTCGGCTAATCGACGTATCGACCTGTCGGTGAGCGTCAGCGAGAAGCTGGGCAACTGCGTCCTTGTCCGGCATTGTTGATCCAGCTTAGCAGGAGCGGGCGCGTGTGTGCAGCTCCGGCATGCGCTTTCGGGGCGAAGGGCGTCCCCAGTTCGTCAAAAAGGCCCCTTTGCTTCCCGAGACATCCGTGGCGCTGCTCCCTGACTCCGTCGACTTCACCGACCGCGACTTCGACGCCCTGCGGGCGCGCCTGATCGCGCTCGTGCAGAGCGTCTTTCCGGACTGGACGGACTTCGAGGTCGCGAGCTTTGGCAACGTGCTGCTGGAGATGTTTGCCTTCGTGGGGGACGTGCTCACGTTCTACCAGGACAACCTGGCTCGCGAATCGCGCCTCGTCACCGCCACCCAGCGCAAGAACGTGATGGCTCTGGCTCGCATGCTCGGGTATCGCCTGCGCGGCGCCCAGGCAGCCACGGCTGAGGTCGCGTTTGAGCTGGCGCGCCCGCCCTCGGCCAACGTGACGATTTCGGCCGCCGCGCAGCTCGGAGCGGTGCACCTCGAAGAATTGGCAAAACTACCCTGGTTTGCGCGAGTCGACGAGGTACCAGCCGCCATCCAGTACTTGTGCGAAAAGCTACTCAATGAGCGCTGGAGCGTCGTCGTCGTGGCTGACACGCATTGGCTCAGCCGCTGCGACAAGAAAGCAGTGGAGACTGCTCGGAGCGAGCTCAAGCAGTTCTTGCTGCGAGTAAACTTGCCCGCGCCGTTGGCGGCTTTTGATCAAGTGAGAAGCTCAATTGGCGCCCGACTCGGCAACACCCTGACAGAAGGTTTGTGGCAGGAGCTTGAGGACTCACTGCAAATTGAGGAGCGCGCTGGACAGCCGTTCGTTGTGAATGCGGCAGGCACCAAGAGTCGCCGGCTATTGGCGCTGCTGCGCGCAGCGGACGCGCCTATCCGCGTCGCCGAGGTGGTCGAGGTTCTGGGTCGCATGAGCAATATGCCCGAGGAAATGCTGTTTTTTGTCGGGGGACGGATCGGTCTTGCCGAGCATTTCCCCGAGTTCGATCAGTGGGTGGCGCGGCTGGTCCCCCTAGCCTTGGAGGTGGTTCGGGGTCAGGGCCCGGCTCGTCAGTGGCTCGACGTCGAACTACTCATGGAGGTTTCCGACGACATCGTGCTGCCCGCTTGGCTCGACCACTGGCACCTTAGCGCCGTCTTGAGGCAAGCCAGCGAGCTTCAGTATCTCGGGAGAGGACGGTTTGCACTGCCAGTGCGTAGCCGAAGACGGAGAGCGGCTTGAGCTGCGCGACCAGATGGCAAGTCTGGTTCGAGATAACGGCGCACCGATGGCCGAGGACCTACTTCGGAATCGATTGCGGGAGAAGCTCGATTTCCGCGATGCTTCGGTCGGTCTCGTCTCATTACGCCCTCCATTCGTCAAGATGGACGCCAATCGAATCGGACTCATGGACCGCGATTTACCCGGTGGCTCGCTAGCTATCGAGGAAGCGGGGGAGCAGCTCGAATCACTGCTAACCCGAAAGGGCAAGGGCCTGATGGTCACGGAGCTGTGCCTGGAAATCGAGCGCCTCTCTGCTCTTCACGCCCTGTGGACCAAGGAAATGCTACTGAGCGTGCTCCGTGCAGAGGCCCGTTTTCACCTGAGTCGCTGGGGTGCGGTGGGGTTGTCGGAATGGGAGTCCGTCAGGTTCCCGTCGCGCAAGGAGGTCCTCCAACGCTGCCTGGAAGCTGGCGCTGGGCGGGTGAGCGTCGGTGCGGCGATGGACCAAATTGAAGCCCTTTATGGCCAGCGTCCCGACCGCGCGACGCTGTGGGGTCCGGTTCAGCAGCTTGGAGCCAAGCTCGTTGAGGATTGGATCGTGGCCGACCTCACTCACACCTGAGCTTCAACCCAAGCTGAAGCCCACAGCGCAGCCTTGCCGCGCCAAAAACAGACTCGCTCACGGCTGCGGAACCAGCACCGTCAACGAACGCGCTGGTAGCGACCAGCGAAACGCGTTGACGTCAACGCCCGTCAGCTCCGGACCCCGCTGAAGCTCGTGACCGCCGCAATCGAGGTATCACCGAAATGCGCGCCCTTGCCGTCAAAGTTGCGATAGGCGTCAAATGCCGCCAATGCGAACGCGCCCTTCGTCTCGGTGTGCGCCGCCATGGCCACGCCGTAACGACCAAAAATACCGAGGGCATCTGCCGTGGCCAGGGCCCCGCTGATGTGCTCATCACCGCCGAAATTCCATTGCCCCACCGCCAGCTGAGTGCCGGGATAGTGCTTTTTGATTCGCGTCATGGTCGTCGGGAGCCACTGAATCGCCGCGCCCTTGGTGTGCACGTTGACGATCCAACTCGACTCGACGTAAGTGGGATCCCAGAGTGAGCGCGGGGCCTGCAAACGGGCCTCGACGACCGCGGGCGTGGTCGCAGTGCCGATGACGCGCACGCCGCCACCCTGGGCTTCTGAGTACCAGCGCAGATCCACCATGTCGACCACGCGGCGCCCGCTGACTTGGTCAGCTTGATGCAGCTGGTCGAGCCAATAGTCGAGAAATTGCCCATTTCCCGCAGCATCGGGGGGTTGTTTGTGGGTCACCGAGTCCTCGAGAGTTTCCCAGCCCGTCCAACCGTAACTGCCCAGTCCGACCACCGGCGCCTCGGGCCAAGCGTCTTTGACGGCGGTAGCATAGTCGAGCGTTCGCTTGACTAGCTCCTGGTAGCCGACGGGCTTGGGATGGAGCTCGGGATGAAACTTCGACCGCAGATCGGGAGTGCTATCGAGAAGAAAGCAGACATCCGTGCCGGAGTATGCGCCACGCACCCAGGTCACGTAGTCGTCCTGATAGACGAACGCGTCGGCCGTAGTCGGCTCGTTAGTGGCGCCTTTGGGATTCTTTGGAAGGTTCTGCTTGAAGCGAGTGGTGAGGTAGTTCGCCCCGGAGTTTCTCACGTCACCGTCAGCCGCTTTGTCCGCCGCCACGTAGTCGAGGATCGACAAGCTGAGCGCCAGGCTTGAACTCTGACGCTGAGCCTCGTCAAGCTGTGTCCGCACTCCCTGACCGGGAACATCAGAAGCGGACACTTCAGCGTCGTTCTGATAGTGATAGCTCACGCCCGCATTGGACGCGTTGTTCTCCCAATTATAGGCCGACCAACGCAGGCTCGAGACGTAGCTCAGGCCATATTTCGAATTGGAGCAAATGCCGTAAATCCTGGGAGAAATGTAGACCAAGTCCTGATCCGTGCGCACCGTGAAGGTGACATCTACATTGCTCACGACGCCCGGCTCTACGGGCTGCGCCAGCAGCGGACCGCGAGGACTGCTCTGCTGACCGCGCACCGGTTCCAGCGTCCCATCGCAGGCAACCAAAGCGAGCAACGTCGTGAGCGCGACGGTGACGCCGAAACCCGGCGACGACAAGCGAGCTCGCATCAACGCGATTGGGCTCATCAGGGACCCTCCGATTGGAATGACGCGAACCACTCGAGAGCAACGCCTCCGGTCACGTTGGGACGCCCCCAAGTGGCAGTATCCTGACCGGCTAGGCGCAGCGTGACCTCGGGAAATGCGTAGTCCGCAGCAAGCCCTGCGCGTAGCCGAAAACGACGTCCGAGTCGTAAGCCCAGCGCGGCGCGCACTGACGCGAGCGCAACCATGCTGCGCTCCTGACTGCCCTCGAGCGGCGCTTGGGCATGTCCGCTCGCGCGCGCCTGGGCCACGCCGCCAGCACCACCCGTCGCAGCGCCGCCAGCGCCACCCGTGCCGGGCACTGAGCCCGTGCCGACTGAGGCCCCACCAGTACCCGTGCTGCCCGTACCCGGGCCTGAGCCAGACGACGTCTCGTCCGAGCTGCTGCAGGCCAATACGGCCGGAATAAGGAGCAGGACACCAAACGATTTAGACTGGGCAAGGTTCATTGACGGGCTCGCGATTGGGGCAAATGGCGATCGCTCGGGACTGAGAGCCTCCAAACCGGAGTCCGCAAGGCTGCTCAGAATCACTCGAGCCCCTAGCGTGCCCTTGGGGGGTCTCAAACCGGCTCAGCTCGGCGAACGAATTTCTTGGTTCCACGCCGGGCCAACCAGCCCGAGCTCAAGGGAGAGCAGCGGCTTCGACGCGCTTGCCTCGCCTCCGCCGAGCGAGCACCAGGCCTGCCATGACCACCCACAGACTCGAAGCACCGCGCGCGTTTTGGGTCCCGCGGAAACTGCACCCGTTGCCCGAGATTGCGTCGGACTGATTCGCGTCGCCTGCGGCGGAACTTTCATCAGCGCCCGGTGCCCTCTGATCTTTTGGTTCATGCGGCGTGGTCACGAGGAGGCGCGCAACCGGCACTCCTCGGGCCCGTTCAAGACGGCCTCGAGAAGCTCGGGACACTGGGCAGCTCGGCGACGGTATTGGCGTCGTTTTTACCAGGTGTAGTTGTTGCCGGAACACACCTTGCCAGCCCAGGAACACTCCGCGTAATTCGTGCCAACGGGGTTCGCGGTGGAGGCCTTGCACGAACAAGCCATCGACGAGCAGTCGACGAACTCGGTCCAGTCTCCGGTAGCGGAGTCGCATTTTTCTTGGCTATAGGTGCGTACAAGGCCGTCAATTACTTTGGTGGCGCTATTGCAACGGTAGGGAGTTGGGCACTTGTTGGACGGAGTCGTACCTGAGCCGCCCGTACCGGAGGTGCCGCCCGTACTGGAGGCGCCGCCCGTACCGGAGGGACTTGCCGCAGCACTACGCACGCAGCGCGCCCGCGCCACCGCAGATTTTGATCCGAGCTAACTGCCCTTGTCGGAGCTAGTCCCCGCGCTAAAGCCGACGAGATAGGCCTTGGTGAGGTCCGCTGCGCCGACATTGTAGGACCAGAAGCTTCCGGGAGCAGAGCAGGTTCCTTTGAAATAGGTCGCGTTCCAGCGGCAACCCTTTCCGCTGGAACGACCCCCGCCGCCTTCGGGTCCGAGCGCGATGGTGAGCTTGTTGAGGGCTCGCGCGCTTGTTCAACCTAGCCTGCACTTGCTCCGATTTGAGCTCACGCAGGGCGTCGCTGGCGAGCCAGCGCAGCGTGCGCTGAGCTGGCGTGGCCGCAGCTCGTCCGGAGCTTCTGGCTGCGAGCGAATCGCCCCGACAATACCACTTTCGCGGGTCCGAACCGTGCTGTTCCACGCCGCGCCTGCACAGGCTGCACAGTCCACCAGCGGTCGCGAGTGGCAATTGTGAGGAGTCGTCGATTGGTGCCGGTGCTGCTTGCGCTCACGCCTCCGGCGCTCCGCTACCCGCGCCTGGCGCGGATGGGACTTGGCATTGCCCTGACCGTTACGGGCGTCTATGCGCTGCTCTTTCTGCCAGTCACGCCGCTGGCCTTGATGGCAGTGGTGGTCTACGGCATGGGCGCTCTGGCGCTGGCGCCGCTACTGGCGCTGACGGCACTGTTCGTTCAGCCGTTGCTCAAGCCGTACGCGATTCACCGTTACGTCGTGGAGGCAGACTCCAACACCCCTCGCGCTGCAGCGGCGCTCGCGGGGCTGCGCTCGTTCGATTCCGCAGCGCTGCTGCGACAGTTCTGTTCGCCCCACTTTGGTCGCAAAGAGAATGGCTCTCCGCTCGAGGGCGCTGCATATTGGGACATCCCTGAAGAGACGGCGGCCAGGCTGCACTATCGCGTCACGGGCAAGCGCTGCGTGCCCGGTGGCCTGAAGCTGCGCATTGGGCTGACGACTCCGCTGCACGTCAGCGCGAGCAACCAGGTCCGACTCGGGTTGCCCCGCTTTGGCTGCTGGAGGCGCCTAGCAACTGACAGCGCTGCGGGACAGTTACGTCAGGTTGGTTGCGCGCGGTCCGGTGGCGCGTCGCGCCTCGCCCTAGGACTCGCGCTGTTCGCACTCGCGATGAGCCTTGTTTCCGCGCCGCGCCAAACCAAAACGCACCAAAGCTCAAAGCCCGACTGGCCTACGCAGTACAACGGCCGAAAGCTTGTGCCGGAACCCGCGCCGATCGAGGTCGCGCCTTTCTATCAAGATTTTCCGGGAGATGTCGGCTTTTTCCGCACGAGCGAGGAGAGGCTCGTGCTGCGCCGCCTGCTTGAGCCCACTCGCAAGCTGCATCCCGGCGAGCATTGCTACCGCGGCTCTGGCTACCGCATCGAGCACCCGCGACAACGCCAGCTGGCGGATGGCCTGCGCTACGGGTGCTTCTGGGCGCGCCGGGGGAAGCACTCGCTTGACGTGTGCGAACGCATCGCCGACGCCCAGGGGAACCACTGGACGGATGTCTCAAGTTGGTATTGGGCGGCTCTGCTGCAGCGGTCCAGGGCGCCTTGGTATAGTGTGACAGTGGTGCGCCAGAGTAACCCTGATGATTTCGGTCGTGAGTGAGATGCCCGTGAACCTTTCGCGCTGCGGGTTGTCGAACCCAGCCATGAGCCGCATTTCCTTGTCGCTGGTGCTGCTCGCTGCAGCCCTGAGCGCCTGCCAGCAGGCTCCCAAGCCCAAGCCGACGGTGCAGTGGGCAGCCAAGCTGGAGCGCGTCAGCGGGAATCGCGAGACCGCCGCGGTGTCCCGTTGCTCGCCGGTCGGGGACAACTGTAAGGCCGTCGCGGAATACGCAGCGATTGAGCTGCCAGGGCGCGTCGTCACCGAGCACGGCGTTTCCGCGCGACTCCGTCTCGATGCAAGTACGGTCGTCAACCTGGCCGAGGACTCCGCGCTGACGGTTCCGGAGCCTGGCTCGCGCACCCTGAAGCTCGAGCGCGGTCATTGCTCGCTTGCGCAAACGGCGGGTCTTTTCCCGCTAACGATTTACGTTGCGGGTTCGCTCGTGGACGTCCCTCCTCAGCCCGCCCTAGAGCTCGCGATGCAGCTCACCGCACCGCTCGAGGGCCGCCTGACGGTGCATCGCGGAACGGCCACGCTCAACGTCAATCCCTACGTCACCGTGCTTGTGCAGGGGCAGACCGCGCTGCTGTCTGCGGGCAAGCTGCTCGATCGCAACGCGGGCTATTCCGGACGCGCCGCTCCGGTGCCGTGCGTGCACCTTGATGCGGCAGTCGCGCCGCCAAACCCCGGCGTTCTGCGCGGCTTTGGCAACATCACGGCCCGGCGCCCCGGCAACAGCCAGGTCGTGGCTGGCGTGCGGCTCGTCAAGCATCAGGTCCGCACCGTCATCAAGGATGGACTAGCTCGCACAAAGATCGAGGAGGAGTTCCTCAACACCACCGGACTCGTGCTTGAGGGTCGTTACGTTTTCGCTCTGCCATCGGGCGCCAGTCTGTCGCGCCTGGCGCTCTGGGTTGGCGACAAGTTGGTCGAGGGCGAGATAGTCGAGCGCAAGCGCCCGGCCCAGATCTTTCGCGGAATCGTGGACGACACGGTGCGATCCAGGGCTCCCGCGCTGCTCGAGTGGGTGTCCGGAACCGAACTTTCGCTCAAGCTCTTTCCGCTCGAGCCGCACAAGAGTCGGCGGGTTGTGTTCGCCTACAATGAGACCCTTCCGAGCGAGGCCGGCACCCTGCGCTTTCGCTACCCCATCGCGCTTGGTGCCGACCGCAGCACGACGGTCGATGACTTTTCGCTGAGCGTCACCGCCTACGACAGTCGGGGCCGTTTGCACGACGTTCAAAGCCCCAACTATCCGGCGAGCATCCAGCCGCATGAAGATGGAACAAGGGTCGAGTTTGCGACCAAGGGTTTTGCGCCCAGTCAGGACTTCGTCGTCGAGTATCAGGTGCCGCCTGGTCAGAGCAATACGCTAGGCAGCGGACTCCCGCTCAATCTCTACCAACCGCAATGGGGCAAGGCCGAGCCGGAGCTGCCCGAGGTCGCCAAGGAAGCGGACGGTGGCGGGTATTTCGCCGTCACGCTGCCGATCGGCATGCCGCCTGAGACGGCTGTGCTGCCGCGCGTGGCGACTGCGCGCGTGGTGGTCGTGGATCGCTCCTTTGGCCAGGGCGAGCAAGCGCTGTCAGCGCAGCTGAGCATGGCTCGGGCGCAGGATTTGGGGCGGCTAGCGGTGGCCTCGGAGCTGCGCACAAGTCTGCCTCACCGCGCATCCGCGCGGGCGCCACGACTGTCACTGGACGACTGCCGCCGGAGGTCATTTCGCGCATTGTTCGCCAGAACTACGGTCGATTCCGGTTGTGTTACGAGCAGGGACTCATGCGCAGTCCCGCGCTCGAAGGAAGCGTGATTACCAAGTTCGTAATCGGTCGGGACGGAGCCGTCGTGCAGGCCCTCCGCTCCGGGGGAACGCTTCCGGATCCGAGCGTCGGACAGTGTATCGCCAAGGCGTTCTATGCCCTCATGTTTCCCAGCGTTGAGCAGGGCATCGTGACCTCGGTCTACCCGCTCACGTTCGAGAACGCAGAAGACTCGACGGATCGCCGACCGAACGGCGCTCCGCTGTCATTTTCCGGCTTTTCCAGCCCTGCGACTCATCACCCGGGGACGGAACAATGACGCGATCAGGAACGGTCGCAGCTGGACAAGGCCCTCCAAGCGACGCAGACGCGACCCGACAGCCGCAGTGCTTGGAGTCAGCTGGTAGCGAGCCAGCTGCGCCTGGGTCGGTTCGACCAAGCGCATCAGTCCAGTCTGGAGCTGGCTGGCCGCGAGCCTGCGCCCATTGGCGGGCGGCTGCAGAGCTTGGTGAGCTTGGGTTGGCCCGGCGTGAATCCGTGCGTTGTCGCGCGCGCCTGGGCGCTCTGGACGGCGCCAAAGCCGCCCCCGAGACTGGCAAGCTGCCCGCGTATGAGCCGCTCACGGACCTCGGTGGTTGGTTTGAGGCCCGATTCGAGTGCAGCTCAAAAACGAAGCGCTGCCCGGTCCCCGTCATCGTGACGCCCTATGGGCGCATCGTGAGCCCCTGGTCGCCCGAGTTCGCCCGCGCCAGCGCCAGCCGCGTCGCGCTCACGCGCACCAGCACCGGACGCTACGTCACGCTGCTGGTCGGAGGCGATCCGGGTGCCGAAGGCAAGCTCACGCTACTGGTTCACGACCAAGCGTACAGCCGCAGCTTCACGCACTCGGGAGTCGTCACGACAGCCGTCGAGAGCGACGTCCTGTGGTGAAAACTGGCCTTCACCTGCGCGCAAAGCGGGCGAGGTAGAGTCGCTCGACCTTGGTGCGCGCCCAGGGGGTGCGTCGAAGAAACTTGAGGCTCGAGACCACGCTCGGGTCGAACTGAAAGCAGCGCACGGGAATGAGTTTTCCGAGCGCCTCCCAACCGAGCTCCTCGGAGAGCTGGGTCACGATCGTTTCGAGGGTCAGTCCGTGAAGCGGGTCCCGAGATTGGGGCTCAGTCATCGTCCGAGCACCTTAGCAGGCGCAACGACTGCTCTCACTCTACTGGTAGCGAACGCGATCGTAGGCGCCCCAACACTCAAGTGAGCCGCCGTCGGCGACCATGACCGTGTGATTGCTCGCGGCGGCAATCCAGCTGAATTTGCGCTTGTCCGGCGTCAATTGCGGCGACGCACGGTCGGTTTCGGTGCCGTCCGCGAGCTGCCCGTCGAAGTTCGCACCCCAGCAGGTCACCTGCTGATTCTGAAGCATCGCGCAGGCATGTCGCCCACCAAGTGCGATACGGGCGACGGGCGGCAAGCCGGCAACGACCGTGGCGACGTGAGGAGTGGCGCTCTTGATGTCCCAACAGGCGACGGCTCCGCCGTGCAGAACCGCGCAGGCCCGACTCTCATAGACGGCAATCGAGCTGGCGTCCGCCACGCCGTCTACTACCCAAGGCAGCCATTGCTGCTCGGGCTCACGCGGATGGTCTTCACTCGAGCCCCAGCAACCAACCGTTTTGTCGGTCAGCAGCGCGCAACCGTGGAGCTCTCCCATTGCCAGCTGGGTCACGTTCGCAAGACCCTTTTGGTGCGGCGCGAGGGGCGGCGGCGTCAGGGCTATTGCGAAGGCTGCCGACCAACAGGTTACGGTCGCATCTTTTAGCAAAGCGCAAGTCTCAGCCTGGCCAGTGCTCAGCGCTGCGACGTCGGCCACTGCAGGCACCGGTCGACGCGGACCGCCGTCTCCGTTGCCGTTTTCGTTCCAACAGAAGGGCCGCCCCTCCTTGCCGAGAACGCAGCCATGGTGATGTCCGAGTGAGAGCGACGTTGGCTCAATCGTCGTGAGCTCTGCGGGCACACAACGACCGATCGGATTGGGCATGGAAGTCGTCGGCGTTGGTACCGTTGATGTTGTCGGCGGCGCGACCGCGCGGCAACGGCCGCAAGCCCGCAAACTCAGCGCGATGGTCGACGGATCACGACGACCTCAACCTCACGCGGCTTCTGCTGACTGACGTCATTCGCGCGCGACTGAGAGCTGCGCTGGTTCGGCGCGCCCGACCGCTGGCGCGAACCGGTGTCCGCCGGCGCGCTGTAACGACCCGCGGAAGCGCCACCGTTGTAGGGACGCGGTCCGCCGTTCTGCTGGCGCGGCCCGCTGTCACCGTTGTACGGACGCGGTCCGCCGTTTTGCTGGCGCGGCGCGGAACCGCCGTTGTACGGACGGGCGTCCGAGGAAGCGCCGTAACGTCCAGTCGGCGATTCCGGTTGGGCGCTGGGGCCTCCGCGCAATCCAAGGGAATCGCGGCGCTTGCGCTCATCACGATTGGCGTCGTCGATCAGGCCGAGCACATTGCTCACGTTGACGCGCCGCTCTGCTGCGCGATAGCGCCCAGTGAGCTTGGTTTCAGGCGTCAATGCGTTGGCCTGATGAAGGTCCCACATCTCTTCGGCGTACGGGAACCGTCGGGCATCAGGCACATACTGCTGCAGGAAGTGGTGCAGGTTATCGACATCGCGAACCAGCAGCTGTCGCGCGCTGTTGTTGTGCGCGGTGTCCACGGACTGCGGGAAATCGATGATGACGGGACCATCGGCTGCGAGCAGCACATTAAAGTCCGAGAGATCCCCGTGCACGACGCCGGCGCACAGCATGCGCACCACTTCGCGCATCAGCTTGCCGTAAATGGCTTCCGCTTCCGCGGGCTCAAAAGCAACATCCCCAAGTCGCGGCGCCGGGTTGCCATCGGCGCCAACGACGAGCTCCATGAGCAGCACGCCATCGATGAAGTAGTACGGAGCCGGCACTCGCACGCCACCCGCCTGCAGACGGTAGATGACGTCCACTTCGGTCGAGCGCCAGGCCACTTCTTCCTGCTCGCGTCCATGCTTGGAGCGCTTCTCCATCGCGCGCTGGTCGCGAGAGTTTCGCACCTTGCGGCCCTCGGTATAGGCCGCACGATTCTTGAAGCTGCGGGTCTGCGCGTCTTTGTAAACTTTAGCGACGCAGAGTTTCTCGCCGAGAGTCACGAGGTAGATCTGGGCTTCCTTGCCGCTCATCAGTGGCCGAAGCACTTCTGAGATGACCCCTTGATCGTGTAGCGAGACGAGACATTCCGGTATGCGCATAGTTCGGCGGCGGAAACCTTACTCGATTCAGGGCAGCCCGGCGCAAATCCGCCCCCAGCGGACCGGCGAGCTCGCGCTCAGCATGGGAACTCTGGGGAAATATGCCACATAATTGGGTTTTCGTGACGAGAGCGTGACGGGCGGCGCCGCCTCACCTCGCGACTATCCGCGCGCCGCGGCTCGCTGTCCGAACTGACGGGAGTCCTCACAACCCCCACCACAACTCGGGACAGGCCCGCAGGACTCAGCGAGGCAGCGCTAGTTGCGAGCCAGCGCGCAAACGCTGGTCCGGTCAATAGCAGTCGCCCGCCGACAACAGATGGGGCCGCTCAAGTTCTTCGGGAACTCGTCAGGAGCGACGGGCTTTTGCGCAGCGCGGTCGTGGTGTTCTGGGCTGAGGTCGCGAGTGAACTTCACCCAACTTGGCGGACACCCCAAAATGAACGAGCGGCGTGACTGGCCCCGAGAGGCTGGTCACGCCGCTGTCCATGGGCGCGTTTGGTCTAGGCGCCGGCTACTTGAGGATGCCGCGTTTAGTGCAGGTTACCGAACAGGTCAAGCTACCGATGGGACCGTCGTCGCATTGTTCGCCGTGGTCCGCTTGAACGATGAGATCACCGCAGCTGGGCGCGTCGGTGCAGTCGGCGTTGCACGCGCCATAGGCACCCGTGTTCTTGGCCTTGCCCAAGTCGCATTGTTCCGGGCCGTTGCGTTGACCATCCCCACAGGACGGCGCGGGCCTGCAGTCGTACCCGCAGCCACTTCCCTTGGGTGAATAGGCTCGATTGTTCACGCCGTCGTCGCACACTTCAGTCGCGTCGAGTTTGGCGTCTCCACAGTACGGGCCCCAGTCACAGCGCGAGGTACAACCACCGTAGGCGCTGTCGCTATTGGCCGCTCCCGCGTCGCAAAGCTCATACCCATTGGCAACCACACCGTCGCCGCAGGAGGGGGGAAGCTTGCAACCAGACGCGCAAGATTCAGCGCTGAATTGATAGATATCGTCGTTGAAGCCATTATCGCAGGCCTCGCCCGAGCTTGCCTGCTTGGCGCCATCGCCGCAGCGGGGCCCGAAGGTGCAGCTAGCGGTGCAACCGTTGTACTCGTTGTTGTTGCCGGCTCCCAGATCGCACTCCTCGAAGGGCAGATCTTTCTTTCCGTCACCACAGAGCGGTCCCCAAACGCAGCTTGCCGTACAACCGCCGTAGGCATTCGAGGCAAACAGTCCGTAGTCACAGAGCTCACCGGACTGCACCAGACCATCCCCGCAGTAGGGTAAAAGCTTGCAGCTGGCAGAACAGTTAGAGCCTGCGGTGCCGTTGAGCAGCGCGTCATCGCATTCTTCCGGACCATTGCGCAGCCCGTCACCACAGTGCGGAGCCATTTGGCAGTCGTAACCACAGGCCCCCGGAGCTGCCTGATAGGCGACGTTGGCCGCACCGTTGTCGCAGGCTTCATGTCCCGTCTGCGTGATTGTGTCACCACAGTAGCCCCCGAGACCGCAGCCCTTGGTGCAGCTGCCCGCCCCATAGCTGGTGTCGCTGTTGGCAGCGCCGTTGTCACAGACCTCAAACGCGCCCTGCACCAGGGAATCCCCGCATTTTCCGGGAACGGCGCAGCCGGGCCCACACGCATTGGCCTGTCCAATGTCGTACGTGTCGATGTTCTTGCCGTTGTCGCAGGCTTCGTTCGGGGTGGTCTTGGTCCCGTCACCGCAGAAGAGGCGCTCGCTGCAGGTGGTGCTGCAAGCGCCATAGACGCCGTCCTTGTTATTGACGCCGTCGTCGCAGACCTCAGGCCCGACCACTTTGCCGTCGCCGCAGGTCGGCGTGCAAACCGATTTGGGGCTGTTGAAGTCCTTCAGGGTCACCTTGAAGTTGGAGCCGCATTGGTTGCGCTCCGCTTGGAACATCACGACCTCGTAGGTGCCTCCGGGAACAAGACCGAGAGAGACGTTTGTCACCCCCGCTTTCAAGTCCTGGGTCACCGCAGCGACACCGCTGGCCGTGTCAGGCCCCGCGCCATCGGTGTCCGCATCCAGCTGGAACCAGCCGGAGAGGGGGCCGTGCAGGCCGCCCAGATCGACCACCAGCTGACCGTCAACGAAGACCCAAGTGTCGTCATCACCCGAGAAATCGAAGCGCTCGCCGCCTGAGTACTCAAACCAGAAATGTGTCTCGGACGTCCAAGACACGTTGCGATCAGGCGAGCAGCCCGACATCGTCTCCTTGCCGAGAGCTACCCAACCGCCCGTGTTGAACGGATCCATGTAGCCAGGATTTGGCGCGGAGCCAGAGTCAAAGATGTACTGCCCGGTCGCCACTACGCGCGGCAGCTCGAGCTTCGTCACCATCGTCACGTTGACGCCCGGCACGTTCGTGTACCACTGCGCAAAGTTCGCTGGCGCGCTCATGTTCGCGCGCCCGCTGATGTAACGGTGCCCCGGGTTATCGCAATAGCAGTTGGTGGCCTGAGAGGGCACGCCGGTGGCCGAGCAGGTGCAGCTGGCCGCAGGCGCAGCCGTGCCCGTGGCTGCAAGGTAGGGCACCCAGGCCCAGTCCGGCTTCTTCTGAGCGGTTAGGCGCGTCTTGACGAGTCCAAGTAGACCCGAGCCACCAAGTTGGTTGAAGTCTGGGTGATTGGTGGAACCTCCAGCGGTGCGACCTTGTCCAATGAAGTCCCGGAAAATCACCGGTAGCTTGATCGATGCGGGGGGCGTGCCCGCGTAGTCCGTGCAGCCAAAGCCGTCCTCCGTCTTGCAGGTTGAGGAACAGCCATCACCGTTGTAGGTGTTGCCATCGTCACACTGCTCGTCCGCGAAGCGCTGACCATCACCGCAGGTGGAGGCGCAGATGCCAGCGGTGCAGAGCGGATCCTTTTTGCACTCGTAGCAGCCGTCGAAGGGGAGATCGTTGGCGCCGTCGTCGCAGGCCTCCGAGCCCTCGACGAGCCCGTTGCCGCAGTTGGTCGCCTTTGGCTTTTCCCCGTCCACGCACGGGTTTGCTGCGCAAAAGCGCCCCGGTTCAACGCGGCAAGTCGAGCTGCAACCGTCCGCCGCAATAGTATTGCCGTCGTCGCAAGCCTCGAGTCCGCGCACGAGTCCGTCACCGCATTTTGGCACGCAGGGTTTGCCCGTCGTGGGACAGACCCAGCCGGTATCAACCACGCACGAGGTGCAGCCGTCGCCGGCCACTTTGTTGGAGTCCTCGCACTCCTCGTCCGGAGCCCGGGTGGCATCCCCACACACCGACTGTTCGCAGAGCGACGGTCCCGCGCCGTAACAGAACCAAGTTGGTGTTACAGCACAATTGACGCAAGCGGCGCTGCTGACGGCGCCGACGTCACACTTCTCACCGACCTGGACGATGCCATCACCACAGGCGGGGATCACAAAGCACTCACCGGGCCGCGGACAACCAAAACCGGGTTCCGCAAGGCAGCTCGCGAGACAACCGGTGAACGGAACCACTGGGCCGTCGCAGGTCTCTCCGAACTCGATGATGTTGTCGCCGCAAACCGCGTGCATCCCAGAATCGGGGGAGAAACTCTTGCAACCTGCCTCGCAACCGTTCACGCCAGGCGGATCACAAAGCTCGCCGGGGTTCACGATGCTATCGCCGCAGAGGATCGTCGAGCTACAGACGCTGGGGCTTGCGGTGCATTTGCTGAAGGGCTCGACCTTGCATGCCGCCGAGCAGCCATCCCCGCTCACCCGCGCGCCGTCGTCGCAAGCCTCACCCGCGACCAGCAAGCCATCACCGCAAATTGCAGCGCATCCGGCGCTGGAACAGCGATAACCCGCCTCGACCTGACACAGCTTTGAACAGCCATCGCCGTCGACGAGATTGCTGTCGTCGCAGACTTCATCCGGGGTTCTCGTAGCGTTGCCACAAACCGTTGCCAAACAGGCTTGGCCAGGCGTGAGGCAGACAAATCCGCTCTCGAGCTGACACTTGGCAGAGCAACCATCGCCGTCGACGGGCGTGGCTTGTCCATCATCGCACTGCTCGCCGCGCTCTCTGAGGCTGTTGCCGCAAACAGACAACGCTACGCAGGCTTTCCCTGGGCGCGGACAGCTGTAGCCCGCTTCGATCTTGCTGCAGTTCGCGGAACATCCGTCGCCGTCACTGGTCCCACCATCGTCGCAGACCTCAGTGCCTTGGAGCACGCCGTCGCCACAAACCACGGTGTCAATGCAAGGCTTGCCCGGCGTCGAACAGTCAAATTCCGGATTCTGCGTGCGGCAATTCGCAGAGCAGCCGTCGCCGTCCTTCTTGCCACCGTCGTCGCAGACTTCGCCTGGCTCCAACTTGCCATTGCCACAAATGGACGTTGGAGGCGGCGGTGGATTCTCAACGCCCCCCTGCCCCAAGTGGATGCCACCATCGCGGCCGCCCGATGCACCCTGCCCCGCGTCAGGCTCGCCGGTCTCGTGAGCGGGAGCCGTGACTTCGGGGTTGCCTGAACAAGCCACGAGCCACAGGCTGAGCCCGAGCGAGAGCCACAGGCCGCCGCGTTGTCGAGCGATGGTTTGGCATTGGGTCTTGCTCGTCACTGAACAACGAACGGGACGATGGGTCTGTTGGGTCATCGTGGTATTGCTCCGAACCGGCAGAGGAAATAACCCCTATGGTAACCGACAAACGGCCACACCCGGTCGACGCTCTATGCCAGCCGCAGGTTTTGTGCGCGCCTGTGGTTTGGTGCAGCGCGTATCCAGTGGGAGCGGACGACCCCAGCGTCGCGCCGGACCCGCTTAACTCAGGTTCCGAGGCCGTGTTCGGCGCGGACGGCGGCGTTGATGGCCAGCGCTCGCTGGTGCGCGGGACGCTCGGTCAGGCGCGCTACGTAGGCTTGAAATGAGGGGCGCGCTTCGATCAGCTTGAACTCAAGCATGTAACGTAGCGTTCCACCGAAGATCAGATCGGCCATCGAGAACTGCGCTCCAAGGATGAAGTCGCGACCGTTGATCGCGGTGTCCATCGCATCGAGCATCACGTCGTAGTTGCCCCAGCCAGCCTGGCTCGGCTTGAACTGCCAGTCCGACATCTTCGCCATCGTCCCAGGCTCGATCACGGCGGGAGCATAGAGGGACCAACGCAGGTAGGTACCGCGCGCTGAGTCGTCGAGATTCGGTGCCAAGCGACCCAGCGCATAACGATCCGCGAGATAGAGCCCGATCGCCGCGCTCTCGGTCACGACTTGCCCATCGTCGGTTAGGATCGGCAGCTTACCCATCGGATTGAGCGCGAGGATCTCAGGGGACTTGTGAGCACCTGCCAGGATATCGACGAACTTTAGCTCGTAAGGTACGCCGATTTCTTCAAGCATCCAGACGGAGGTGGCCGCGCGCGAATAGGGATGATGATAGAGAGTGATCGTCATAGGACCTCGCCAGCAATTGGTGACGAGGTCCTGTCTACCGTAGCTCCAACGCGATTGCGAGCGTTGCCGCGACTGGGGGCTACTGACAGCAGCAAGCGCGACCAGTTGCTCCTCCGTCACCCGCCTTGAGCGAGTGGAGCGGGGACTTGGGGAATCGGACCGTAGCTGGGGCCGTTGACCCCTATCAACGCCCCATTCTTGCTAGGCTAGGGCAATGGATCGCACAGCCGTCTTCGTCGATGCTGGTTACCTCTTTGCGTCAGGCGCTTGGCTGCTCACGGGTGAACGACGACCGCGCAGTGAGCTCACGCTCAACTGTGAGCGGTTACTCGAACTGCTCGCTGGATTGGCCACGGAGCTCACGGGACTGCCGCTCCTGCGCATCTACTGGTACGACGGCGCTGCGAGCGGACCAAGCGCGCAGCACCTGGCACTCTCGCACCGCCCGAATGTCAAGCTGCGACTCGGCCTGCTCGATCCGGAGGGTCGTCAGAAGGGCGTCGATGCGCTCCTACTCACCGATCTGCTTTCGCTGGCGCGCAATCACGCGATGGCCGACGCGCTGCTGCTCTCGGGGGATGGGGATCTGCGGCTCGGTGTTCAGCAAGCGCAAGAATTCGGTGTTCGAGTGCATCTGCTTGGAATCGCGCCGAGCCACCGCAATCAGTCGAGCTACCTCGTCCAGGAAGCCGACACCCGACACGAGCTTGAGCGAGACGCGGTGGAGTCGTTCTTGTCGCATGTGCCGGACAGCACCGGAGCGCGCGGTGGCGGCGCGAGTTCGAGCGATCCTGGGGCCGATTTCCGACCGGCGCTGCTGGTCGTCATTGCGAAAAAGCTGGCGGCTCAGCTCGATTCAAGCGAGCTGAACCTGGTCCTTCAAGAGTCGTTCGGCGGCACGATCCCCGCGACAATCGACCGCCAGCTGCTGCTGGCGGCGACCCATTCGTTCGGGGATTGTCCGCTATCACCCGAGGACAAACGTCAACTGCGCGTCGCCTTTCTAGACAGCTGTCGGCACATCCTCGACTAGTCAGGGTGCGGGAGGGGGACTGCATTAGCAGGTGCGCAGCAGCTCACGCCTGCGCCGAGAAGCGCGGCATCAACACATGGTTTTCGAGGTGGACGTGGGTGAAGATGTCGCCCTCGAGTTGCTCGAGCTCGGAGAACAAGGTTCGGTAGCTGTTGCAGGCCCAATCGGGCAGAGTAAACTCGTCCGTGGCGGCTCGAATGCGTTCGAGCAGCTTGGCTACTGCGAGATGGTCGGTGTGCATGCTACCGAGATGCCGCTGCACGAGCACCTGATCGAGCTCGCTCGCGACCAGCGCGGGGAACAGGATCTGCTCTTCCTCGTCGAGGTGCGGCACGAGGGCTCCCGCCAGCTCGCCGGTGACCACATCGAGCTCCCGCAGCTTGGGATTGTGGTCGCCGTGAACACGGCCCACCTTGGCAGCAAGTCCCGTGACGAAGGGTAGCGCCTTACGCAGGTACTCGTGATGCTTGGAGACGATGTGCTCGACGAGCTGAGGCGTGCTGAGCTCCCGCGGATCGCTCGACTTCGGGCTATTCCGCTGGGCAATCGCTTGCGCCAACTCCGTCGCGAGCTCTTCGAGCACGACGCCCTTTTCCTTGGCGGCCGCCTCGATCGTCAGCTCGCCGCGACAGCAAAAATCGATGCGATGCTGTTGAAACACCGCGGCACATTCCGAGTGATCGAGGACAGTGCTGGCAACGGACTGCTGAAGGTTGAGCATGGTTTGAGCAGTCGTTGAGCAACACCCGTACCAGCTGGATAATTGCACCCTAAGGGCCATTCGTTCGTCGTGAGTCGCTGAAAATGGGCTGGCTCTGTTCCAGCCCCTGCTCCAGAGTGGAACTGGTGGAACGCGTATCCGAGAAACCCTGTCAGCTCTGCGGGCTGATACCCTCAGCCCATCGCGTGAACGGCTCAACCCAAGTGGTCGCCCGCAGCACCGCCATGCAGACGGTCCTCAAGCGCGCCGCGCGGTTTGCCGCCAGCGATGCACCCGTTGCGGTGTTGGGGGAAACCGGGAGCGGTAAAGAGGTCGTGGTGCGCATCGTTCACGCCAACTCCGAGCGAGCGCAGCAGCCGTTTGTTGCCGTCAACGTCGCAGCGATCTCTTCCGAGCTCCTGGAGTCCGAGCTATTCGGACACGGCAAGGGGGCGTTTACGGGCGCCGCCACCGCGCGACAAGGGCTATTTGAGGCGGCAAATAACGGAATTCTCTTCCTCGATGAGATCGGCGAGATGCCGCTGCCGCTCCAAGTCAAGCTGTTGCGGGCTCTGCAGGACGGCGAGGTTCGGAGGGTGGGTGAGAACCAATCCTTTTCGGTCGACGTGCGTATTGTCTGCGCCACTCATCGTGACCTCGGCGAGCTGGTCCGCAACGGCAGTTTTCGCGAAGACCTCTATTATCGTTTGAAAGTACTCACGCTTGAGGTACCGCCACTGCGTGCGCGCCATGAGGACATTTTGCCGCTCGCGTCTCGTCTTCTGTCGGAGGAAAAGACTCGGGCGCGCGGGTTCAGTCGGCAGGCGCAGGCTCGACTGCTCGGTTACGCTTGGCCCGGCAACGTGCGCGAGCTGCAGAACGCCGTCAAGCACGGCGCCGCCCTCGCGATGGGTGAGGAGATCGAGGAGCAGGATCTTCCTGACGAGCTGCTGCGGTCAGCTGCTGGGAGCACAAACGCCGTTGCCGAGGATTCCTCCGCGCTGGTCACGCTCGCTGAGGTCGAACGGGCCCACGTCCTGCGCGTGCTCGACGCCTGTGGCGGCTCGCAGGCAGCGGCCGCGCGAATCCTTGGGATTGGGCGCAATACGCTCTGGCGCAAGCTCCGCAAGCTCGAGAACTGACCCGCCATGGCGATTTCATTTTGAGCCGGTTCCGGTGACTCAGACCACATAGGGCCACGGCGCGATGTCGCCTTAGTTAGGATTGACTCAGAATGCTGCACGATCCCCAATTTTTCCCGGACCGTCACTTGTATTGCTGCCTTGCTCTCGGGTTGGCGCTCGCCGCCTGCGGGGGGGGGAGCGGTGATGGCTCGACTCAACAGCCCGGCGGGGGCGCTGCGAGCACCGGCGGGGGGGGCGGGGGCGGCACGACGGGTGGCAGCCACTCCTCTCGGGCGGCAGCGCGGGTGTCGGCGGCGGCGCGGGTGTCGGTGGACTCGCGGAGACTGGCGGCGTTGGCCAGGACTACAAGACCCTGCCCAAGTCCTCTCGAGAGTTCTATCTCTCGATCGGAGTGGGTCAGCATTTTGACTACACCGACACGCAGTGGTTCGCGCGCGTCGACAAGATCAAGGAACGACTCGCCGAAAGCGGCGTGCGGCTAGTGCGCGGCATGCCAACCAATCGCTACACCCCCGCAGGCTACCTCGCCTCTCTGTTTGAGTTCTACAAGGCGCATGGCATTGGGCTCACAGCCTCGGTCGATGCGACCAGTGCCCAATACAACGACTACGACGGCACTGAGCAAGATATCAAGGACCAGCTCCAGGCGATCGCAAAGCGCCAGACCGAGTACGGCATCATCACGGCGATCGAGGGCCCCAATGAGCCCGATCTGTTCTGGCCGGACAAGCACGTGTCCTACAAGGGGTTTGGCGCCAAGCAGCAGGGCCAATCCAAGGAGCAGCTTCAGCGCGCGATCTTGCGGGGTGCCCTGGAACAGCAGAAGGACCTCTACCGGCTCGTCAAAGCAGATCCCGTGCTTGGAAAGCTCCCGGTCTACGGCCCTTCGATCGCCGGCGTGTATACCAGCCTCGACGCGGGTGGTTCAGCGGACAATGCCACATTCCTGGGCGCGGGCGCCTTTGAGGCCTACGTGGATTTCGGCAACGCACATCCGTACCCGGGAACCCTCTATGACGACCAACCGTTCAGCTACGGCGGCATCGACGACTATTGGAACAACACCACGTTCCCGTCGATGCGCATCGACGCCTTCGCGGGCACGCACTACTACGTGAAGGACTCATTTTACCAGGCTCACATCGGGTTTATCTGGGGCAAAAAGCCCGCAGTCATCACCGAGATCGGGTTTGCCACCAACCAAGGGCGCTACGCCAACTGCACCGACAGCCTGGCGAAGAAATACATTCCGCGACTCTTTCTCGAGGGCAACAGGCTTGGGTTTGCGTCAGTGCAGCAGTACACATTCATGGACGATGATCCGCCGCCCGGTGCAGACGGGCGCTGGGGCCTGCTGCGCGCGGACGCCACTCCAAAAACCGCATTTTACGCGTTCAAAAGCCTACTGAGCGTCGTCGCGGACCAGGCGTCTCCCAAATCCTTGGAGGACGTGTCCTATCGCATCCACCTTCAGATGCCGCAGGGCTACGATCACCCCGAGTTCGTACATCACAACCTCTACAAGAAATCCGATGGCTCGCTGCTACTAGCGATTTGGCACGAGGTCGGCGCCATGAATTTCAATGCCGACGCCTTCACGGAGGTCGCCCACCCGAGCATTGCAGCCTCCCTGAGCGTGCCGGGAACCTGGACGTTCACGGTTCTGAGGGACGACGGTGCCAACGGGCTCGATTCCGTTGTCACGAAGAACGCGGGCGGAGTTCGGTTCGTGGTTGACGACGCCGTGACCTACATCAAAATCGTGCCGTCCTAACCGGGCTGGCGCGCGACAACTTGAGCTTCCGACGGTTGGCGCGCGTTACTGCGGTCCAACCAGGAAGGGCCGTCCGTGTTCGAGCGCGCCGATGTCAGGCGCTGACCCGTCGAAGCCGTCCGTGTAGGGCGAGATGGCCTCGGCGGCGTCCAACAACCCCGAGCCCGCATCGATTTGGTAGTACGGCGCCGCATAGGGCGAGCTACCGGACGTGGTGATACTTGGCTCTCCAGTATGGCTGTTGGAACCGTGGGCAGCCGCGTTGACGAACCAGTTGTTCGACACGGTTCCGTTCGGGTTCGTGCCCCAGTTGTCGAGGTAACCCACGGTCCTGACGATCAGGTTGTTGCGAATGTCAGCTGAGCTTGAGCCGCCATCGAGCGCGAAGAGCCGACCAATGCCCTCATTGTCGAGGATCGTGTTGTTGAAAAAGCTGAGCCGAGTGATGTGGCCCGAGTACTGAAGCAGTTCGCGACCCTTGAAGCTGCCCGCGCAGACCGCATCAAAGATGTTGTGGTGAATGCGATGGTCGCTGTAGTCACCGCTCCAGTTCGAGAAGGGGTAAATTCCGCCCCAGAAGTAGTTGTGATCGATCTCGATTCGATCAAGAGCCGTTTCAACTGCATAGGCATAGCGAGCGCGTCCCAGGTTGAAATAGTTGTGATGAATGCGACCGCCCCAACCGTCCGTCGCCGAAGGCATCGACACGTGATTGTTGATGCGATTGTGGTGAATGTCGAAGTTCTTCAGGGTGACCGTCAGGAACTCCATCGCGATCGCCGGTGCCATGCCATTTTCCCAGGCGCCTGAGCTCGGGACGATCACCTCGTTGTTGTAGACCTGAAAATTGGAGAGCGGCATCGGGTCGCCGCCATAGCTGCGATTCTGGCCCTTCAGGGCGTAGCCTCCCTTGTCGGGCCCGAGGTTCCCCGTCTCCTCGAGGTAATTTTCGTGGATGACAAAGTTGTTTCCACGATGAAACTGCAAAGCTCCGCTGTCGCCTCCCCCTTTGCGGGACGACGAAGGGTTGCCGTAGGTATTGTCCTTGAAATGGCTGTAGCGGACCGTCACGTCCTGAGCCTTGATAACCCAGAGCCCGCTGTAGCGAAAATTGGTGATACTCAGATCGTCGAAGACAGTGTTGCTCGCCTTCTGGGCAAAGATCCCGCCGTGACACTGCTTGGACTGTCCGTCGAGCGCAAAGCCCTGCAGAGTCATGTTCTGCGCACCGTCGGCGAGCTGCATCACGAAATGCTCGGGGAAGGTGTTCACATGCGGATTGGCGTTAGCGACTGCGTCGGTCAGACTAAAATGCGCGTTGACCGTAAATTTTGTCTTGTCCGCACCAGCGCCAATCACGCTCACGCCGGAGGGAATGTTGATGATGCTCGGCTCGCTGAACTGGCCCTCAGCGACGCAGACCACCTTGCCCTGATCCGCAGGCACAAGGCCCATCGCGTAACCCAGAGTCTTCCAAGGACTCGCTGCCGTGCCCGCGGAAGGGGAATCGCTGCCCGTCGTGGCGACGTGGAAGTCGCAGTTAGCCGCTGCTCCTCCCCCACCTCCGGTGGCGGCGTTACCGCCCGTGCCGACGTTACCGCCCGTGCCGACGTTACCGCCCGTGCCGGATGCTGCACCTGTTGCGCCTGGGTTGGCGGTCGGGGCGTCCTCGGACGAGCCACAGGCAAACGCCATCAGCGCCAGGAGAACGGGCGAAATCAGGCGAACCGCGGGAGCGACGGTGCGAGGCTGAGTCATGAAAGGGTCATTCTTTCACACCATGACTGCGGCGAGTCTCGGGAACGGCCCAGCCAATCTCGGAAATCGACGGCGGGCCACCGGAGCGCCCAACCCAGGCTCGACGCTGGACCTCCGGCAGTCCGAGAACGGCGCGCGCGCGTCCGGACTGCACTTTGCTCGTCATCGGTCCTTTACAACCCCCTGCTCTGCCTGCTGCTTTGCAGCCCGCCGCTACTGCTGACGGCCTGCCCGACGGCAGTGCGCTCAACGTCATCATCACGGGTTTTGTGCACGCGGGAACCTACAATACGTCGACAGATGAGAGCCAAACGCTCGTCTACATCCAGTCGGCAGACGAGGCGAAGACTGCGAAGCTGTCCTCTGAAGCGCGGTCGCGCACGAGCCGGTGAGAAGCTCTCACGGCTCGTGCGACCCCGACCATTATCGGTAGTCCTGCGCGCAAAACAGCCTGCCGCATGTGTCGTCCTCAAGCAGGACGGGCACCATCGCGCCGGGCAGAACGGCCTCGGCGGCATTGGGAGCAGTCGGCCCACCAAGATCCGTACGCAACCAGCCAGGATCGAGCAGGTTCATCAGCACGCCAGTCCCCTTGAGATGCGGCGCCATGTCGCGAACGTACTTATCGAGGGCGGCTTTGGAGGCAGCATAGGCCATGAGCTGGGGTTGGTCCCGGATGCCGGAGCTCACGTTCACCACGCGACCAAAGCCACGCTGCTTCATTCCCGGTAGAATTAGGCCACAAAGCGTGATCGGAGCGATCGTGTTGACCTGAAAGCTGAGAGCGTACTCGGCTTGTTCGGCCAAGAAGATGTCTTCATGGTACGGCGTCATGAGCGCGGCATTGTTGTAGAGGATGTCGATGCCACCTGAGATACGAAGCGCTTCTTCAGCGAGGCGCACAACCTGAGTTTGGTCCGAGAGCTCCGCCTCAAGCGCATGCACGACGAGTCCGCGTGCTTCAAAGTCACTCACGAGCGCCTGCGTGTGCTCGCGACGACGGCTGTGCAGGATCAGCTTGCACCCCTGCTCCGCTAAGGCACAGGCGACGAGTTTGCCAATGCCTCGACTCGCGCCGGTCAGTAGTACCCACTTGTTCGTGATGTTCAGCATTCGCGACTCCTAGCCCCAACCATCAAGCGAGTACCAGAACGAAGCACTCTGGAGATCGGGCGGTGCTAGAATGCACGGCATCGCAGCACAGGCAAGCGCAGAGTTCGCGGGGCCGCTTGTCTGGATCGCTCGGTCGCGGAGCTCCGCCGACGGAGGACAGTGGCTCCACCGGAAATCCCTGATCAGGGTCCTGCAAGGACTGATCAGTTTGGGGCCCAACTCGCCCTGGATGCCGATCTCGCCTTGAGAGCGGGGACCTGCCCGCCGTAAACCTGGGGAATGAAGAGCCCTCGGCCGTCTTATCTCGTAGCTGTTCCTCGGCGCGCGCACCTAGTGGTGGGCACGGCGCTGTTGGCCGCTGCCGCGGTGTTGCTCACTCTCGGCTGCGACAGTGGGTCCAGCCTCAACGATGCAACTGGGGGCGCCTTCGGAACTGGCGGGGCAGTCGCGGGAACTGGCGGTGCTGCAACTGGCGGTGCTGCAGCGGGCGGGACTTCAACCGGCGGTGCTGCAGCGGGCGGGACTTCAACCGGCGGCGCGGCGACTGGCGGTGTTGCGACCGGTGGTGTCAGCAACGGCACGCCGGCACCCGTGATCTTCAAGCATCCGGGGGCGCTCGATTCCAAGGAAGACTTGGACTTCGTCAAGGCGAAGGTCGCCGCGGGTGCAGAGCCCTGGAAGTCGGAGAGCGACAAGATCAAGGCGTCGTACGCGGCACTCAGAGTTCCAAATGCGGCGACCACGATTAAGTCGAACGACGACAACCAAGCCAACAATTCCCGCGACGATGCCACCGCTGCCTATGGCCAGGCGCTGGTCTGGTACATTACCGGCGACGCCGGCTACGGAGACCGCTCCATCGCGATCCTCAACGCCTGGTCTAAGCTGGAAGGGTTTACGGCGGGAAGCGATCAAGACAAGCTGCAGGCGGGCTGGATCGGGGCATTGTTCGGGCCTGCCGCTGAGCTCATGCGCGGCTACTCCGGTTGGGCACCAGGGGACATCGCGGCCATGCAGGGCATGTTCAAGCGGGCGTTTTACCCGCAGCTCAACACCATGAGCACCTGGAATGGCAACGTCGATCTCACTCAGATCGACGCCATGATGTCGATCGCCGTGTTCAATGACGACCAGGCCGAGTTCGATCTGGCCGTCGCGCGCTGGAATACGCGAACCCCGTCCTACTTTTACCTCGTAGCCGACGGTCCGACGGTCCCAGCGATCGGCGGAGATGGAGGCAACCCGCTGACCTTCTGGTCGACTCCAACCAAATGGGTCAATGGTCTCACTCAGGAGACCTGCCGCGACAATGGTCACCATTCCCAATTTGCCTTGGGTTCAGCCCTTCATGCTGCCGAGGTTGCCTGGCACCAGGGTGTGGATCTCTACACTCCACAAACCGCGCGTTACACGGCGGCGATGGAGCTGCTCGCGACCCAGCTCCTGACCGGAGACATGCAGGGCACCTGCAGCAAGGCGGCCACCACTACGGATCTCTACGACACCTGGGAGATCGGCTACAACCACTTCCACAATCGCAAAAAGCTCGCTCTTCCCAAGACCGACGAGCTGATTCGAACCAAGGTGCGTGTTAGCGCGCCGCGAACCAACTGGAATCTAGCCTACGAGACGCTCACGCACGCCGGCGGTTGAGAGGGCTCTTGGCAGCGCGTCTGTGCGCGCTGCTACGCGGAGTTCCGCATGACAACGGGCAGCCGGTGTTCGACTGCCCGTTTGCGTTTGCGCTGTGCTGAGTCGCGCTGAGCCGCCTTGCGAGGCCCGGCCCTCATGTTTGTGGCGTCGTGGAACCGCGGAATTCGGAAGCAAATGCCCGGCGATAGGCTGCGCGAAACACCGCTTTGCGAGAGTGGGAGGGCGTGGACAGTCGGACGGCCTCAGGCGACGTTTCGCAGATTTTCGCGCAGTATGCGTGGATGGCGCGCCGCGATTCGGAGGAGCGCAAGCGCAGGCCCTTCAGGGCTGCGACGATCTTGTTCCCAGTTACGCAGGGTATGAACACTGATGCCCATGGCACAGGCGAACCGTGCTTGAGTCAACCCGATGAAGTGTCGCAAAGCGGCAACGTCTTCACCCGAACGGATTGGCAAGCCTTCAACGTCGCACCGATGGGCGGCGCGCTCAACATTGGCGACACGGTTGAGGTGACGGTCGTTTCCGCGGGGTGCCAGCCCAATGGCCACTTCGGGGAGGTCTACGTCGACCAGTTTGCCACGGCCTTCGCTCTGCCCAACATCAGCGTCTCGGCTCCGAACTACGCGGTGGCGAACTCGGACCTCACGTACAGAGTAACGGTGAAGAACGGCGGAGGCTTCGCGACGACAAACACCACCGTGCAGTTCAACACGCCGATGCTGACCGACACGAGCAACCCAGCGAAGCTCTCGCGGCTGGGGTTCGTCGCCGTCAACTCCGCCGGCGTCAGCTGTACTGCTCCGAACGTCGGCACCGCTGGCACGGTGACCTGCAACATCGGGACGCTCGGCGCTGGAGGCAGCTACACATTCACCGTGACCGTACGGGTGCTCACCATCCCTGGCGCGTACGCGCTCCCCGTCTACGTGAACGCGGGTACCTACAGCGTCGTTTCCGACCAGACCTCCACGCTGAATGGCAACCTGGTCCAGACCCTTGTCACTACCAGCATCCCGGTGGACATCTCGGCAACCCTCACTGATGGCGTTGCCAGTCTGCAGTGGGGACAGCCCGATACCTACACCCTCGTCGTCAAGAACAATGGGCCCACGCCCGTCGACGGCGTTACCATCCCCGATGCCCTGAACGGCTTTGCCTTCAGCGGCATGAACTGGACTTGCACCCATTCCTCACGTGGGGCCTGCGGTGGGGCCAGCGGCGCGGGCACCCTGAACACGACGGCGAACTTGCCGGTGGGCGAATCGGTCACCTACACCATTAAGGCAACGGCCATCAACAAGACTGGTGGCGGCAGTGGGCCAGGCAATGCGCTGTACAGGATAACGGCGGCTCTGCCGGCGGGGTATGTGCAGACCGTGGCCTTCAACAACCAAGCCACCGATCTGAACAACAACGATTCAACCGCCTACAGCCTGGCCATAAACAAGGATGTGGCCGGAACCGGCACCGGCGTCATCGTGGCTTATCCCGGGGGTTTCAGCTGCGGAACAGCCTGCAGTGGCCTGACGAAGTCCTTCGCCAGCGACACTTCGGTTGCGGTGACGGCGACGACATCTCCGGGCTCCGCCTTCGCGGGATGGGCGCTGTTGGGCGGTGCGAGTGGCACCTGCGGTGGGGTCAGTGGCACCTGCGTAACCACCGTCGCCGGCAATGCCACCATCGCTGCGAAGTTCGATGGCATCTCCCTGGTGAGTACCCTTTCCGCCACGTCGAACTCCGATCTGGCGAGGGTGCGTCCCGGGGACACCGCTGACTATACGGTGACTGTCCACGTCCCGAACAACTACGCTTGGCCGGTCACGATCACGGATGCTTTCCCCACCGGGCTAAGTTACGTCAGTAGCAGCACGCCCGTTATCACGGGTACGATGACGTGCGGAGTCGGCTCCTGCACTGCCCCGACGGTGACCGCCGAAGCTTCCACCACGTTCGCGTTTGGTAATGTCACCTGCGCCACGCCGGCGGGCTGCTCCATCCGCCTGTACATCAGGGGACAGGTCGCGAACACCGCTGCGCGCGGCACCTCCCTGGAGACTGTGCTCGGCGCGACTTACGCCGTCGATCAGCATCCTACTGCCCTGACAGTCATCGAACCAAACATCACCCTGACTCGCTCCGCGGCTCCGAGCAACGGCCTGCTCCCGGGGCAGCACAGCACAGTCACGGTCACCCTCGCAAACAACACAGGCGGAACCGACGCGGCTCTGAATGGACAATTGTGGCCGAGCTGGAACGTCAGCGATAATCTGCCTAGCTCGCTCATTTTCCTGAGCTGAGTTGACTGCTCGGAAGACTCATGTGGATCCGCAGGTTCAGCAGACGGGCCCCTGGTCGATCGCGGGAAGCACCGTGGTCGGGGGGGGGTCAGACTATCACGCTAACTAAGCCCGTCGCGATCGCGCTCGGACGCTGGCCACTCGAAGGCAAGCTCTTGATTGCCGACAATGGGCCGCTTCAGGTCCTGGTGTATGACGTCTCGGGCACGCCGAAGCTGGAGTTCGCACTCGGGGCCGAGGGAGGCATCGCCGCGAGCTACCAGGCGACCTACGCCATACCCGCCACGCCTCACTCGAGCCAGGACTCACCATCTGGCGTGACAACAACGGCGACGGTCAGATGCAAGGCGACGAGTACGCCAACTACGCTGGCGGCTATGACAGCGGATGGACCGTCGATAGCAAAGGCAATATCTGGACTGGTCAGGGCGCATTTCGGATGGCGCGGCGGTTGGGACGATTCGCGCAACCGATGACGTAGTCGGGCCGCGTCGCATGGGCTGGGTCGATATCGGCTACGGGCTCAGCGCGTACAAGCGCGACAATGGGGAATACCTGGTGCTCGTCGAGGACGACTACCTCGGCAATGTGCTGATGTATGGCTGGTGCCCCACCGGCGATTGCGTGGAGACGGCCCCAGCGCCTCCGCCTCCGCCAGGTGCCGCCACGGGTGGCAGCAGCGCGGGCGGTTCCGGAATTAGCGGTTCCACGGGAGGAAAGACCAATTCGGGCGCAGCCAATGGCACTGGCGGCTCGGGCGCAGCTAACGGCTCGGGCGCAGCCAGCGACAGCAGCCCAGGCGCAAACGCTTCCGATCCGGCCGCGGATAGCGGTGGCTGTGGTTGTAAGACCAGCACAGACTCGCCCGGTCCGAGTTCGGCGCTGGCAACCCTACTCTTGCTGGGACTCGTCCTACGTTCGCGGCGGCATACTGCGGCCCGAGCCGGCGACGCATAGCTCGGATCGATATTTTCGCCGACTTGGCCTCAGTCCCACGTGTTTAGGCTGCGGTCGATGTTATGGTTGGCGGCGCATGTCTACGTTTTCCGAACGAGCCGCCGCCAGAAGGCCTCGCGTCACCTTGACGACGCGAGGCACCGACGAGACGGAGACGCTGGGGGAAGTGCGCGGCGAGCAAGCGCTGTCGCTGGTGACAGCGCTTTCGAGAATCTCCTGGGCTTTTACCCGGTAACCCCTGACGCCGCTCTCGCGTCAGGAGCTTCCCTGTCGGTTCATCCCAGGTAGACGGTCGTGATCGAGCTGCCAGACGACTTTCGCGACATACTGATCGCGTTGGCAGACGAACGGGCTGCGTTTGCCATCGTTGGGGGGCATGCGGTGGCGTTTCACGGCCATCCGCGTGCCACCAAGGATCTAGACATTCTGGTTGGGACCACAAGTGACAACCCGGAGCGCGTCTATCGTGCGCTCGTTGCCTTTGGGGCTCCTGTTCAGGCCTTCGAGGTCACACGCGAGGATTTTGCCGCTTACGATGGTGTCCTGCAAATTGGTGTCGCACCACTGCAGATCGACATCCTGACTTCGATCAGTGGTGTATCAACTGCTGAAGCGCTCACGGGCTGTGAGTTGTTCGAACTCGACGGCCGTGCCATCCCCATCATCGGTCTGCGCGCACTTATCGCGAACAAGCGCGCTACCTCGCGGGAACAAGATCTCGCAGATGCCGCCATTCTCGCGCGCTTGCACCCCGAGTTTCGATAGCGTTGCGGTGGCGCGCTCGCGCCTGCGCACCCCTGCTCCACTGCCGCGCTCCGCAACGGGGGGCAGTAGAGCAAGGACCGCAAGCGAGCGCAGCTTAGCTGCATCACATGGGAGTCAGCGTCACGCGAAGATGAGCACTTGACGGACGGCTGTACTCGGCACTGCTCACCAAGCGCACCTGATCGATCGGATCGGCCGCGCCCTGCTCCGGGGCGGATTGCTGCGGCGCCGTGTCAGGACCAATCGCGGGCTCTTGGTTGAGCTCGCTGCCGACGTCGTAGAGCGAAATCCCGCTGGTCACGTCACCAGCTCTCGGCATGCCGTGAGCATCGAACAACGGCAGCCCCATGGGCGCGGTCGCAAATAGCCAGTCGTTGGACCAGCCGAACATCGTCGCCAGCGACAGATACTCCCCTGGTTTGGCCTCGATCATGAACTCAAAGGACTTGCCAGGCGCCGCTGGACCGTCCGCGCTCGCGCCCATCGGCTTGGTGAATGCCCCAGCTGACGAGGTTCCCTTCGGAAGCGTGGTCGCGAATCGCTCCGCGAGCATCTTCACGCGACCCGACTCAGCGATATCCGCCAAACCTTGACCGCGATCCATGAGTCCGAGGGAGTAAAACGGCTCACCACTCTGGTGCACCGCCCACACCCCTGGTGACACCCCGGTGGCGAGTCCGGTGAGCTCGCGCGTCACATCGAGTAGCATGCCAAAACGACCTGATTCTGCGACATATTCGAGACCCTGCCCGCGATCGACCGTGCCCTCTTTGAAGAAGGGCGCCATGGCCACGTGCGAAGCCCAGACCGGCGGCGACAGATGCACTGGGCGATCTCCCAGTGAGGTCATCAGCGTCGAGGCCGTCGAACTGTTCTCGATGCGGATGACGAAACGCTGACCGCCCTTGGACATGACCGTCACCTTGATCATGTCTGTGATGGCCGGAAGCGCGAACGTGCCGCCTGCCGTAAGGGGCGCCAGGGCCGGGACCATGCGAACTTTGTTGTTCGGATCCGCAGCACCCTGCGTCGGGCTCGCTTGCTTGGGGCCAACGTCTGCTCCGACGCCGGGTTCCTGATCAACCTCGGTACCCGCATCCCACAGCTTGATCTGACTCGTGACGTCCCCCGAGATCGGCATCCCGTCGATGTCATAGAGCGCGATGCCGTCAGGACCAGGAGCGAAGAACCAATCGTTGGATTCACCCAGCATCGACACGAAGCTAAACGACTGCTTTTTCCCTGCAGTCAGCTCGATTTCATAGGCTCCGCCGGGACCGATCGGTCCGGCCGCAGCGGCACCGACGGGTATCGCGGTGGCACCGGATTTCAACACGGTCCAGGGCGCGATGTTGTCGAGCTTCACCTTGAACTTTACCGGCGTGTCCATGGCGCCCGTGCCCGACGCAGCGGGTCCAGCCGGTCCGGCACTGCCCATCGGGCCCGCGCCTCCAGCCATGCCGTCTTTTCCATCCATGCCGTCCATACCGGTGCAGGCCGTCGCGAGCGACATGAGAGCAATCCAAGAGACAAGTCCTACCGTCTTCATAGTCAATCTCCAAGTGATGCAGTCGCGACCCCCGACCAATGCTCGCTCCGAAGGTTTAGGCGGCGCGCTCAGGTCGTGCGACTGTGTTCGTCGGTCGGTACGCTTGAGCTCGTGCCTGGTTACGCAGAAATCGTTCAGACGCTCGCGAGCTGCGCTTGGACGCGACGCGCACGCGATGTGGGGCCGCGCGCCCCGCAACTCGGCGTAGCTGCCGTGGGCGGAGTGCACGAGCGAAAAGGAGCCAAGCTTTGACGCCGTTCGCTGGCGCGAGGCTAGGTTGGTTTGTTCGTCGCGGAACCGACTTACTCGGTCACGCTCAAGGCAATGTCGCGCGTAATTACGCAGAGGGGCACCGCAGAAGCATCGGCAGAATTTTCGAGTGACGCGGTAGCTCCTGCGCAAGCTGAGGGCAGCATTGACGGACTTCACCAACGCTCCTTACCGGGGCGCTTATCTGCAAGTGCGCGCCAACAATCGGCGCGGACGCTGCGACAACGCGCGCACGGCTGCTCTGCTGGGCCCGTGCGCTGATACCTGATTACCCACGGCAGACAACGGCTTTGCAGCTAGACGAACTAACGCGAGTTGACTCGCAGTGCTCGGCGATTGAGCCCGTTGGCACTCGGCGCGAATGCTAACTGCGTCAGAGCTTAGCAGCCCTGCGCGGCTGGTATTGGTCGACCCCAACCACGACCAGAAGGAACCGTCTCCATGATCCGTTCGAGTCATCTCTTTGGCCTCGTCCCTCTCCTCATGTTCGCAGTGCCAGGCTGCGGAGGCTCCGCGAGTGATGACGCGGGCTCCGGGGGAAATCAGGCTCAATCCGGGGCTCCTGCCGTAAGCACGGGCGGGCAAGGACTGGGCGGAACGGGGAGCGGAGGTGTCTACACCGGTGGCGTTTTCACAGGTGGCATCGCGACGGGCGGGGTTTCCACGGGTGGCGTCGCGACGGGCGGGGTTTCCACGGGTGGCACTCCAAACAACGTTGCCCCGGCAGGCTCGCCCGTCGCCCTTCACGGGCAGCTGCATGTGAGCGGAACGCAGCTCACGGGCGAGCATGGACAGGCCGTGCAGCTCAAGGGTCCGAGTAGCATGTGGCTCAACTGGGAAAGCGACGGCTACGCCGGGAGCAAGGCCTCGCTCCAGTGGATGCGGGACAACTGGAAGCTGCAGGTGATTCGCGCGGCGGTCGGCGTCGAGCCAACGGGCGCGTTCCTTAGCAATCCCGACAAGGCCTACGCGTCAGTCCAGAAGATTATCGACACCGCGCTCGAGCTCGGCGTTTACGTGATCGTGGATTGGCACGATCACAATGCGCAAAACCACCTCAGCCAAGCTCAGGGCTTTTTCCAGACTCTCGCTAAAAAGTATGGCGGTTATCCGAACGTGCTCTGGGAGACCTACAACGAGCCGCTGAAAGTTGACTGGAGCACAGTCCTCAAGCCCTATCACAGCGCCGTGGTCGCTACGATCCGGGCTCAGGATCCCGACAATGTGATCATTCTCGGAACGTCCAATTGGTCGCAGGATGTCGACAAGGCCGCAGCGGATCCGCTGGGAGGCTCGAACCTGATGTACACGCTGCACTTTTACTCTTGCTCGCATCAGCAATGGTTGCGCGATCGTGGCTCTGCGGCCCTCGCCAAGGGGCTACCGCTGTTTGTCACCGAGTGGGGCGCCACCAACTCGGACGGAGGAATCGACGGTCAGCTCTGCCTTACGGACGCTCAGCTCTGGCACGATTGGATGAAGAGCAAGGGCATCAGCTGGACTGCCTGGAAGCTTGACGGCTGCACTGACAGCAGCTGCATCCTCAAGCAGGGAGCTCCGGCGGACGGGCCCTTCGCTGACAACTGGTTGAACGGTCACGGACCCTTCGTGCGTGATCGGATGAAGGACTGACGAGCAGCCCTGCGCAGTGCGGCGCTCCTCTACCGTCGTCAGGGGCGTCGACCTCGGTCCGCTATTTGGCGCGGGCTTCGATGAACTCGCACACCGCCTCAACCGTCGCGGGGAGGTGGTGTTTGACGAGCGGACGGGCGCGCAGGGCCTCGAGCGTCGGATGGGTCACCTCGTGACCGACCGCGCCGGTGATGACGTCGGGGAACTTGGCGGGATGCGCCGTTGACAGCACCACCACCGGGCGATCCTTCGGAAGATCCTGAAAGCCACAGGCCGTATGGGGATCAACCACGTAGCCGTAGCGAGCTTGAACGTCCGAGATGATCTGCGCGATCTCCGGATCACTCGTGCGCGAGGTCGAAAAGCTGCCGATCGGGAAGCTCTCGAAATGATAGCGACCGGTCTGCTTGAACTCGCTCATCACAGCGCGCACGCGCTCTGAATCGCGCCCCACGGCGTAGTAGAGGAACCGCTCGAAGTTGGACGCCACCTGAATGTCCATCGACGGAGCGTGGCTCGGCTTGACCTCGGTCACGACGTAGTCACCCGTCGTGAACAGGCGGTAGAGGATATCGTTCTGGTTGGTCGCGACGCGCAGGGTCGGGATCGGCACGCCCATCTGCTGCACGAGCCAGCCGGCGAGCACATTGCCGAAATTGCCCGTCGGAACGATAAACTCGACCTCAGACCGTGCCGCTGCGGGAAGGCGCAACCAGGCCCAGAGGTAGTACACGCACTGTGCTAAGACGCGCGCGAGATTGATCGAATTGACCGCCGAGAGGTGATGGCGCTCGCAAAACTCGCGGTCCCCGAACAGGGTCTTGAGAATCGCCTGCGCATCATCGAAGGTGCCGTCGACCGCGATGGCAAAAACATTCTCCGCACCGGTGCAGGCCATCTGCCGCTCCTGCAAGGGAGAGACCCGACCCTCGGGATAGAGGATGAAAATCTGGGCGTGAGCGCGTCCGAGCAGCCCGTGGATGGCCGCGGCTCCGGTGTCCCCCGAGGTGGCTCCCAGGACCGTCAGGCTCTCCCCGCGGGTCGAACACTGGTACTCGTAGAGCTGACCGAGAAACTGCAGCGCGAAGTCCTTGAACGCGAGCGTCGGACCGTGAAAGAGCTCAAGCACCCAGGTGTGGTCGTCGAGCTGACGCAGCGGTGCGATCTCGGCATGGTCAAAGCGCGCGTAGGAGTCGCGCGCCATGCGTGCGAGCACGTCTTGCGGAATGTCCGTGGCGAAGTAGGAGAAGAAGCGCGCGAGCAGCTCGGGGTAAGACAGCTCAGCCCAGCTCGCCCAAACCGCCGACAGATCCGGCAGAGTCTCCGGGAGAAACAGGCCGCCATCGGGAGCAAGTCCGAGGGCAACGGCTTCCGAGAAGGAGACAGCGGGGGTCTGACCGCGGGTTGAGATGAACCTCATGGGAGGACGCTATAGCACCTGACCGGGGCGATGCCGAGGCGGGCTGGGGCCGTCAGTCCGGCGACGCTGCGGCGAGCTGTTCGACGGCCCGCAGCGCGTGACGGAAGGCGGTCGTCATCTGGCGGGCAGCAGCGAACGTAAGCAGCCCGCCGAGCAGCGGCACCGCGACGCGAAACGTCGAGGTCCAGCAGATCTCAGTACCGCCAGACACCGCCCGGAAGGTGAGGCGCCCCAGCTGATGCTCGAGCTTTGGGCGACTCTGGACGATGCGATACTCAAAGCGCGTCGGTCGCTCGAAGGCAGTGATCTCCTCAACGAAGCAGGCCAGCCCCAGGCGGAGCTCACGTACGGCGCCAAGACCGTTGGGCTCAGTCGTGCCGAGACGCGTCAGCTTCGCACTCTTGACGCCAGGCAAGCGGACGTAACCCGCGTGCTCCGTGAGCAGCTCGAACACGCGCTCGATCGGCGCAAAAATGAAATGCTGCACTTTAATCGTTCGCATGGCGCGCTAGCCTACAACGCTGGATTCCAGGGGGCAATCCGCTGCGCATGACCGCGGCGCGGCGAGCGGCGAGCTGTCGCTCATCCGCTCGCTACGAATCGCTCTTGCAACGTCAGGCTGCGGCGCCGCGCTTGCCCATCTTCGAGTCGAGGTACCAGATCCCGCCACCCTTCTCACCGACGGCGTGCAGGTGGTCGACGATCTGCCCCACATTGGCCTCTTCTTCAACCTGCTCGGTCACGTACCACTGCAGGGTGATCTCACTGGCGTAGTCCTTCTCGGCGCGAGCGGCCTCGAACAGTCCATTGATACTGGCCGTGATCCTCTTCTCATGCTCCAGCGTCTTCTCGAAGACCTCAATCACGCTGCCAAAATCCTGGGGCGGCGCGGCGATCGGACGTAGCTCGAGCTTGCCACCGCGATCCAGAAGGAACTGCACGAGCTTCATCGCGTGAGCCGTCTCTTCGCGCGACTGCACCTGAAGCCAGGCCGCAAATCCGCGGTAGCTCTTGGCGTCACAATGGCCGCTCATTGCAAGATAGAGCTGGGCAGAATACTGCTCCAGGTTGATCTGGTGATTGAGGGCGTCCTGCATCTTCTGGCTGATCATGGACCGATCTGTACTTCAGCGACGTGGCGGTGGCTAGGGCCGACGTCTATTGGCAGGACTTTGACAGGGAGTCGACGCGGCGAGAGTCGACTCGCCCGCTCGTGAGTCACAGCTCGGCCAAGCTGAGAGCGTCTGGTTGCGCCAAACGGTGTCTACCTCGGCCTGGTTGACCCAGTTGCGAGCCGGATTCGGCAAAGTTCATCTGGGCTGGCAAGCTCGGTTCCATTGACTCACGTTTCCGGTGTAGGCTCGTTGTCACCGTGACGCTAAGCCATCGCGAGCGATACCAGCAGGTGTTGTCAGTTGAGTACCGGGAGGCACTGCTCAAGGTCATCGCCGACCAGGGCTACCCCTCGATGCTGACAGTTGAGCGCGCGCGGATCGTGGAGGGCGAACCCTGGCCTTACCTGAGGCTTGAGCTCGGGGCGAGCGAGCGGTTCGTCGCCCTCGCTGGCGGAATGTATCTGGATCTGGAAGGCGTCGTACCGGACCCGCCAACTGAGCGATACTACCTACCGTACGTAGGTCTCACGCCACGGGCTCAACCCGCTGACCTCGAGCATGAGCTTCAGCACCTCCGTGACCTTCTCGACTTGCTCGAGTCCGACCCTGCGTATAGCGCAAACGCGGAGCGCTTCGGGGTGTACAACGTTGATGATCCAGCGCTTATTGAGGACAGCGCAAGGTTCGAGGTCAAGAAGCTGTTCAGGTTGGAAGTTCCGTGCTTCCAGCACGAGTACGAAGTTGGGAAGGGGATTATCGAAGTCCCTCTCGTCCCTGGCAAGTCCGTTGAGTACCGCTGCTCGAGCCTTCGGGAGTACCTCTCGATGTGGCTACTGAACTACATGGATTCGTTGCGGAAGACTTACGTTCAGCGTTTTCCCGGGTGCGACTCGCAGATCGTGAATGCACTTGCCGCGGCTACTAATGAACTCGGTGTTGAGGCGCTGGGTCCAAATCCGTGGGAGGCACTTGAGCGGACCCGGGCAAAGTCAGATGACAGGATTACGGCGCAGGTACTCGGGGGCCAGGACGGACCAGCGCTCCGGGCGTGGCTCCTGAAAAACGCCAGCAGTCTTTTGGCACAAGTGGCGGCCGCAACGGCGTCAGGCCCCGAGAAAAACCGGGCGAAGTGAAGGGGACAGAAGCAGCGAATCAGGCGCTCGCAGAACGGTTCCCTATCCGGTGCGCCAGCCCCGTTCTTATCCGTGTCGCTCAGTGAGGCTGACACCTAGCTGCGAGCACTCAGAATGTCGAGCGTGAGCGGCGCTCAACGAGCCAAGCCGGCCTCAGTGCACGCGCGACGCTCAGTGCGCGCGCGGGGCCTTGAGTGTCAGCTTGAGCGGAACGTCGTCCTGGATGAGATCGTCGGGCATCCCGGGGTAAACGACCCCGAAATCCTTGCGATTGATGCTGAACTCGGCTGACGCCTCGACGCCAGTGGCCGCAACGGTGATGGTCGCAGGAAACGAGATCGTCTTGGTCACGCCGTGCAGCGTCAGGTTGCCGGTCACCTGTTGCGGCGAGCCAGGCGCGCCGGCCTTGATGGCGGTCGAGACGAATTTTGCCTTGGGGAAGCGCGCCACGTCGAAAAAGTCGGGGCTCTTGAGGTGACCGAGTAGCTTGGGCGGCTCAACGGTAACTGAGTCCATTTCGATCTCAATCGAGACCGAGCTCCCCTCTGCCTTGCCGGCTACCAGCTCGACGGCTCCACTGAACCGAGAGAACGAACCCTCATGGCGGCCGGTGATCTTTCGCCCGGTAAAAGTGATCCGCGACGCAGCGGCATCCACGCGCAGGGTCTCCTGGGCCGTGCTGCCAACAACGGCTGCGGCATTTTCAACCGCTGGGGCAGACGTGCTGGCACGACGGGTGTCTTTGTCCTGACAGCCGAAAAGCAGGGTTCCAAGCAGTGCGGTGGTGACGACCAAGCCGAAGCGGCGTGGACGGGTCACAGCCTCCGGCCGAACGTCCGCTTTCGTGTCACTGCTATCAATGTGCGTAGTGGTGTTTGGCATGGTGATCCTTGAGCGCCCCAATGAGCTGTCCGGTCGGCGCAGGCAATCATGGGGAAGGGGGGCGACAAGCGGTAGTGGGGGTGGAGCCGCCGGCGCGGCGCAAGTGGATCTCGAGGTGTTTCGCGCCTACCAGCGCCGGCTCGCGGCGCGCTTGGAGGCGGGCGCCCTGTGAGCTAGGCCGATTTGTGGGGTCAATAGCCCGTGTAGAGCGCCATCTGTCCGCGAACGGCATCAGCGTTCAACTCGCGCGTGACACCCTTACGCGTCTCGCGCACTTGAACCGCATAGTCGCCACCAGCCACGTAGGCACTCGTGCCGTAGATGAGCGACATGCGTGCGTCGACACTGAGAAATGCTGGCGCTCCGGACGGTACTGCGGTGGCGGGATAGATCAGAGTCCCGAGTAGCTCTGTCTGACCCGCCTGGCGTGTCTCGATGATGGTGCCCGCGCCTTCGGTCTTTAGCCCCAAAATCCACAGGACGCCCCCGTCGTTGACCACCTTGGGCCCTGGTCCCTCATTGTTGAGCTGCCGCGCCCAGACCTGTTGTCCGGGCTGGATTCGCAGTGACGCGTTCATGACGTCTTCAAAGTAGACGTCGCCACAACCGGGCTTGCTCTGATAGTCCACTCCGCTGTCTAGAAACACCACGGACCGCTTCGCGGTATGCTCGACGTGGACTCCCAACAAACCTTCAACAATCAGGGGCTGCTCGCTGTCCTGGTCTATCACGAGCCAAATGCCGGCACGTGCGGCCGCCCCTGCGTCAGGCGGGTTGACGGTGAGGCGATTCGCGCGAATGTGTCGAATGCCCGCAGGCACGACGATTCGCACTTCCTGGTTGGTCTGAACAAGACCGTTTGGAATGTAGACCGTTGACTTTCCGGGAGTGGCGAGCGCCTCGACCAGGCCACCACCATCCCCAGGGACGTAGTACGGAGCGTCCCACTTCACCCAACGCGCCGATTCCATCTCGTGAAACTCCGGTGTCTCCGCGATGGGTAGGCCAAGCGAGTGCGCTGGTGAGCCCGCAGCGAAGAGGCTTCGCGCTTGCCCGGTGAGATGCTCATCGAGCTTTGCAGCCGCCAGCTCAACACCATTTTCGCTCAGCACCTTGCCGTATCCGCTGCTAGTCACCCCCCGCGCGTAGAAGGCGCCGTCACTCTGCACGATTGCTGTCTGTTCCGCTGCACCTCCGTCCAGAACCGCATCGATCAGGGTGAACATGCTTGAGCCGCCGTGAGATACGATTGCGGGAGCGCTTGAACGCGAGCAGAGCCGCCTTAAGGCAACGCGATTGTCCCGGTTGTCGAAGCCGGCAACGCGTTGTCCCACAAGCGCGAGGTCTTCGAAGGTGGGTCCGTACTCGGAACCAGCCACGCGAATCCCGTAGTCGAATCCCTCGACACGAACATGCTTGGCAAGGCACGGCCCCGGCCAGCCGCGAGTCATCTCGATTCCCGCGACTCCTTTACCGTCCCCACTGCGCACGGCAACATTGCGAAGGGCGCCGTCATTGTTCGAAATCCAGTCGATCCCGATCGCGCCAGGGTTATCGCTGCCAGTGTCCACGGTCAGGTCGAAGAAGTATTGACCAAAGGACATGTTGCCTTCGCCGGTGCGAAAGACAGCGCGCGGTGACTTCGGATCGGCAAATCCCGCGGAACCGTTCGCTAGGCGGATCGTGGTGACCCCGCTCCCCTGCCCGCGGATCGTAACGCAGCAATGATTCCATTGCAGACTGTCGCTCACCACATAGGTCCCGGCGGGAAAATAGAGCTTCGACGCGGACTCGATGGCCTTTCGAATCGCCGCGGTGTCGTCGGTGAGCCCGTCGCCGACGGCTCCAAAGTCGCGCACGCTCGTCAGAAAATCCTTCGGATAGACCAATGGGCCCGGCACGAGTCCCGCAGTGCAAGCCGAGAGCTCCGCGCCTGCCCCGCCTGCCCCGGCTCGCGCTCCCGTTGCACCAGACCCCGCAGTGCCCGCGCCTGCAGCACTTCCATCAGAACCCGAACCGCAGGCAACGAGTAGAGCCCCAAATGCGCAAACCAGGGCGCAGACTTCGGCGCGAGACTTGGTCGTCATGGCTCTTTTTACCACGACCAGGTTGGAGCAGCTCATGCTTCTTGGTCCCTTCAGTTTTAGGGATTTGCACTGCGCTCGCTGCGAGTCCGGCGGGCGCTCGGAGGGCGATCCTGCGTCAATTCCCCTATATCCGTTTTCCCTGGCTTGACGGTCCAGGGACCCCTGGGCCACTGTGCCCCCATGCGCTTTCGACGCTCCGGACCCCGTACCCTCATTGTTTGCAGCACGCTGGTCGTGCTCGCCCTGGCCGGCGTCGCGATGCTCCTCACTGGACGCTTGCTCCGGGGAGCCCACGACGACGCCTACAAATTGATGCGCGAGGTCTTCGCGACCAAGCTCGCCGCTCTGGAGGACGAGGCGTCGGAGGCATCCGAGCTCGTCGTCAGCATTCCTACCATCCGTCAGGCGTTTGTCGCCCGTGACCGCGCCAAGCTGGTCTACGAGTGTCAGACGATGTTCACGGTTCAGAAGGAGAAATACGGCCTCGATCGCTCGGAGTTCCACGAGGCGTCGGGCATGACCTTTTTACGCCTTCAGCAACCCGACAAGTTTGGCGACGACGACACCAAGAACCGTCCGATGCTAGTCGAGGCCCATCGCAACAAGGCGATTCGCCAGGGAATCGAGGTCGGTTCGTTCGGCCCGGCCGTCTCCGCGATCGTTCCTGTTCTCGACAATGCTGGCGCGTTTTTCGGCAGTTTTGAGATGGCATTGGATTTTGAGCCCGTGCTGGACGAGCTCAAGTCCTCATTCGAGTTCGAGGGTGCGGTGTTCATTGACGAACGGCTGCTCCGCGATGTGGCCACCAACATGCCCGCGGACGCCCTGTCGGTCAGAAAGCGCGTCGGCCCCTACATCCGACTTCACTCGACGCACGAAGACCTACTCGAAGGACTGGTCACGGATCGTGACGTCGATGTGCCCGAGCCGCGCAGCTATGAGCGCAGCGCGGACGGAACCACCTGGGGCGTTCAGCTGATCCCGCTATACGATCATGCCCACAAGCGCATCGGGGTGGTGTCGCTCGCGCATGATTTTGGCGACGACGAATCGGCGGCGCGACGCTCATTCGTCTGGCTGGGACTCGCCTCGCTGTTCGGTATAGTCATCATGTCGGGCGCGATCCTGATTGTCATTCGTGGCCGCTTGCTCGCGCCACTCGCGGGGCTAAATGAGCGGATTTGCGCGCTTGGGGCAGGCACCGAAGCCCAGCCGGCTGAGCCACTCGAGGACTACTGCGAGGAACTGCAGACGCTGGCCAAGCACTGCGAAGAGCTGCGCAAACGGGGGGAAGGATGACCCGAGCGCGATCCGTCCGGTGGCTGATGCCGCTAGTCGTGCTGGTCGCCTGCGCGATTAGCGTGTTTGTGGCAACTCACGGGGCACGCGCGGCTGGCGACAACAATGTGACCAAGCAGGTCGAAGCCGCCTCCCCACGCGCTGCCGCGGCCTTGCCGAAGGGCGCGAAGGTTGCACCAGCCGCAGCGATAGCCTCAAGCTTGCCAGCCGTTGCGACCTCAAGTCCGTCGGCGGCGTCGAGTGCCGCACCGACCCCGACGGACCTAGCTCCCGCAGCTGACGCCGCACCGTCCGCTGGCGCGGCCTCGAAGGAACCGGACCTGACTTCGCTGCCGCTGGGCCGCGGGTTACCCGTATTCGTCAATATCGGGACGTTCGTGGTTGAGCTTCTGTCGTTCGACGACGTCAAGGGCGAGTACGAGGCCACTACCGATCTGCGGCTCCGTTGGAGCGATTCCCGACTGCGCTTTGCTGCGACCGGTTCCACGGCTCGCTATATCGAGTATCGCGGCAAGCAGGCCAAGGAACAACTGGCCAAGCTGTGGTTGCCCAACGTTGACGTCGTCAACCGGGCGGAGACCACCGGCTACGTCGGTCACCGCCTGCGCGTGTTCGAGGATGGCCAGATCGAGACCATCGTTCGAACCACGGGTCGCTACAAGATCGGCGTCGACGTGCAGAACTTCCCCTTCGACGTGCAGTCGCTCAAGCACACCGTGCTGCTCCGCGAGCAGACCGCCGACCAAGTCATGCTGCGCTTCGACCAGGATGACGAGGAGTTTAGCCGCGCGGGTGCCGAGGTCGCGCTCGACTCCTGGAAAATAGGCGATGTTGATCTCGACTCAGATCTGGCCGGCGGCTGGAACGGTGACAAATATTCGCGAGTCACCGCGTCGCTCATCGTCTCCCGCTACCCGGGCACTGGGATGACCACGATCTTCATCCCGCTGATCGCCTCTCTGCTGATCCCACTCCTGGCGCTTTGGATGAACAAAGCGACGCCCGAGGGCTTTGATATCGAGGCGTTTGAACTCGCCAACATGGGGATCGGCGGCCTGTTTTCGGTGATCGCGCTCAGCTACGCGGTTTCGTCCGCCTATGGGAGCATTGCCGGAAGCGACAACACCGTAACGCGCCTGTTCGCGCTCAACTACGCGACCCTGGCGATATCACTCGGGATCGTCGTACTGCTGTTTCGCTGCAACTTCGTGCATCGACTGTTCGGCTCCTACGTGCATGAGCAGACCTATCGCTTCCTGCTGTGGGCGGTTCCGCTCTTGACGTTTGGCACCAGTATCGCGTTCGTGCTGCTCGCCGCTTGCTGACGCGGCGTCGCTTCCACGCTGCACAAAACCAAATAGAACCAAGGCGCCCCCGAGCTACTTTGCCAATTCAAGGCGGAGCTGGGGGGAGCAACCTGCAGCAGTCAGAGCAGCGCTTGAAAGCTCACGGCAAGGCGAGCATCCGCGACGGGATCTGGCTCGTTCGGCAGGGGCGCCGGGGCACCCTCACCCAGTGCAATGGGAACGATGCTGCGCGGCTGTCGCCGCAGCACGCCCAGCGCCCGAACGGCATGAGCCAGCTTGCGCGGTGAAGTGACGTACGCGCGCGGCGCAAGGGGCTCGCAGTGCCGCTGACGCAGCACGCGACCGATGTCGGAATACATCAAGCGGGCAAGCATCACCGCGTAACCGCCGGAAGCGGACAGATAGCGGATCCCCTGCTCGCCCGACGTGTAGTAACCATCGGCCAGCTCGAGCAGCTCTGAGGTGACAAGGCGGACGGCTTGACGTTGCGCGGGGGACCAGTCCTTGGCGAGACTGCCGGCAGGCACGAGTACGCCATGGCGCCCGAGCAGGCGCTGCGGCAGATAGAGCCGTGCGCGCTCGGTGTCTTCCGCAACGTCGCGACAGATGTTGGTGAGCTGCATTGCCATGCCCAAGTGCGCGGCGTGGCGACGGGCAATCGGGCTAGAAATGCCCAGAACGTGGCACATCATCAGCCCAACCGTGGCCGCGACTCGATAGCAATAGAGCAGCAATTGCTCGACGGAGTCGTAGGGCGCGCCGAGCACGTCCATCTCCATACCAGCCAGCAGCTCTTCAGGATACTCGCGGGGGATGGTGCGGCTGGTGACGAGCGCACTGAAGGCACGCAGAACTGGGTCGGATTGGCTCAAACCGGAGTAGATGCTGTCGAGCTCCGAACGCAACTGCTCCAGCGCCGAGGGTTGCTGCTCGACTGCCACCAGATCAATGGCGTCGTCGGCCCGGCGGCACCAAGCGTAGAGCACGACCGCGTCATCACGCAGGGCGGGCGGCAAGAACCTGGACGCCAGGGAAAAGCTCTTACTGTGTTTGAGAATGGTCTGACGACACAGCTCCAGCTCTTCCGCCCCGATCACTCCAGGGGTGGTCATGGTATCCCCGCTGAAGTCAACCGGGACACATAGCTTGCCTTCATGCGATCGGCGCACCGCTGCAGAGGTGTCAACTCATGGGTTGCGCCGAGCTGCGTTTCAAGCTCAATCCAAGCGCGGCTAAATAGCTCTTCGATGGCGAGGCGCCCGCGATCCTCTAGGGCTGCGACCAGGTGGCAGACGAGCGGCCCAAACGGGGCACCCGCGCGCACTGCCAGTGCCTCCTGCAAAAGAGCAGACCATCGCGCATCCTCGGGGGTCCTGGCGAGCCAAGCCCAGGGCCAGGTGACGCGCCCGAGCTGGAGGTCCTCCTCGGCTTTGTCCTGCTTGCCCAAACTGAGCAAGCTGCTGAGGTCATCGAGCATCTGCAGCCCGACTCCGAGGGCACGTCCATAGCGTTGAATTGCGGCGACGCTGTGCGGACTCGCCCCACCAACCAGGGCGCCAAGACCCGTGGCCAGGCCAACGAGGCTCCCCGTCTTAAGCTCAGAGCAGGCGAGCGCGACAGACTCAAGCTGTTCAGGTGCGACGTCATCCTGACGAACGGACAGGTCAAGCGCCTGGCCGTAGTGACACTCGCGCATGACCGTCGTCGTCATCCGGTACGCGGCGAGCCGGGTGGTTTCCGCCATCGGCAGGCTCTCGAGCAGCTCAAAGGTCCAGAAATACAGCCAACAGCCAGCATTGAGCGCCAGAGGCACGCCGTGGCTGCGGTGCAGGCTTGGATGACCGCGGCGCTGTACTGAATCATCTTCGATGTCGTCGATGATGAGAGAGCCGGCATGAAGCGCTTCGAGCAGCACGGGCAGGGCCGTGGGCAGCTCAGGGGAGCCACCTGCAATGCGAAAGCCCGCCTCCACCAATTCGGCACGCAGAGCCTTGCCAGGGCGTCCGAGAAAGCTCTCGAGCGGCTGGTGGAGGGCGCGCTCCCAGAGCGCTGCAGGAACCTTCGACGCGGCTCCGTCGGCAAGTGACGTCAGAGCCGCTGTGGAGAAGGCTGTGCCCAGGGAAACACGAACGGCTTCATGAGTAACGGACATGCTCGCCTCGCTCAAGCTCGCGTCGTTTCAGCGAGTATCAAGTCAGCCGTCGCCCGCGCGGAGGCTACAACGCCGGGCAGGCCCGCGCCCGGATGGGTGCCTGCGCCAACCAGGTAAAGCCCGGGGATCTTCGGATCGCGATTGTGAGGACGGAACCACGCGCTCTGAGAGAGCACGGGAGCCACGGAGAAGGCCGAGCCGTGATAGGCGAATAGGTCGCGCTCGAAGCTCTTGGGCGTGAGGTAATGCTTGACCACCACATGGCGGCGCAGGTCGGGCATGTGCGTCTCGAGCGCGCTCAGGATGCGGTCGGCATACCCTTCAGCCAGTTTGTCCCAGTCGAGTGGCGCGTTGCCGAGGTGTGGCACTGGACTGAGGACGTAAAATGAACCGCAACCGGGTGGCGCCAACGAGGGATCCGTGACCGTCGGCGAGTGCAGGTAAAGACTAAAATCCTTGGGGAGGCTGTGACCGTGAAAGATCTCGTCGAGCAGCTCCTTGTAGCGCGGCCCAAAGAGGATCGTGTGATGCGCGATGTCGTACGGCTTGTCAGTGCCAAAGTAGAGCACGAACAGGGACATCGACCATTGCTTGCGCTTGAGGCTGCGCGCGGTGCGTTCCGCGGCCGGGTTGCCCTGGTAGAGCTTAGCGTAGGTGTGATGAACGTCGGAATTCGATACAACCAAGTCGAACGGCTCGCGCTGATTGCCTGGAGTCGTGACCAGATGACGAGTCCGCGTGCCTTGGGTTTCAACCGCCACGTTGAGCACTGGGCAAGACAGCCGCAGCTCGCCTCCCAGCTCTTGATAGGCTCGCAGCAGGCCCTGCACGAGCGCCCCGGTGCCACCGCGAGGAAAAAACACCCCACCGTGGCGCTCGAGGTAGTGGATCAAGGTGTAGATCGAGCTGGTCTCGAAGGGATTACCGCCCACCAGCAGCGGATGAAAGCTCAGCGCCTGCCGAACGTGCTCATTTTTCACGAAGCGAGCAACAGTGTCGTATACGGAACGATCGGCCCGCAGGGCTGCCAGCGCCGGGGCCACCTTCAGCATGTCCGTCAGCTTCTGAAAGGCGACGGCAGCCAGCTCTTCGTAGCCGCGCTTGTAGACGCGGCGACTATAGTCGACGAACTTGAGATAGCCCTCCACGTCATCGGGATTGCGGGCCCGGATCTGCTCGACCATCTGATCTGAGTCCCCGACATAGTCGAAGGCGTCACCATCGTCCCAAATTAGGCGATAAAACGGCTTTACCGGCAGAAACTCGACGTAGTCGCTTAGGCGCTTGCCGGCTGCAGCAAACAGCTCTTCGAAGGCTGAAGGCGCCGTTATCACCGTGGGGCCACCGTCGAAGATGAAGCCATCGCGCTCGTAAACGTAGGCGCGACCGCCCGGCTTGTCCCGCGCCTCGAAGAGCACAGTGCTCAGACCCGCGGCCTGCAGGCGCAGTGCGACGGCAATGCCACCAAAACCACTGCCAATGATGGCGACGCGCCGCGAATCGGAGCCTTTGGAGTCAATTGTGTTCATGAGCTCTTCTCAGACCGCATGTTGGACACGCGCATGAGGCACCGTCAACCCCCACATTCCTAGAGTCCGGAAGACGGACTCGTGACGGGAGCGCAAGGCGTCCGTAGGGCCAGCTCGTCGCGCGGGCAAGACCCGGGGGCGGTAGTCAAGCGCGAGCCCCATGTGACATACTCCCGGCCCGACAACGAAGGAGGCGAGCCAGGTGGGAACAGAGGTCATCGTGATTGGCGCAGGAGTGGCCGGACTCGGCTCGGCGATTCGCCTGCGTGCTGCCGGTTGGGAGGTCACCGTGCTCGAAGCCAACAGCTATCCCGGCGGAAAGCTCAGCTCGCTGCAGCTTGGTGCGTTCCGCTTCGACGCAGGGCCCTCGCTGTTCACGCTGCCTGAGCTGGTGCTCGATTTGTTCAAGGTGGCTGGGCAATCGCCCGAGGGGCGCTTTTCCTACCGAAGCAAGACGGTCGGCTGTCACTATTTTTTCCCGGATGGCACGTTCCTACGCGGGTTTACCGAGCCCACCGCGCTTGCTGCCGAAGTAGAGCAGGCCTTGGGCGTTCCGCAGGAGCGAACCTTGGCCTACCTGCGCCACGCGGCGCACTGCTATGAGCTCGTGGGTCGCCTATTTCTGGAGAACCCGCTCGACGCTTGGTCGACCTGGGTCAATTCCCGAGTGTTCAATGCTGTAATGCACGCGGGCTCGCTTGACCTGTCTTCGACCTTGCACGAGGCCAACCTGCGCCGGCTCAAGGAGCCACGGCTCGTGCAGTACTTCGATCGGATGGCGACCTACAACGGCTCGAGCCCGTACCGCGCACCCGGGCTACTGGCCATGATTCCTCACCTGGAGCACAACGTCGGGACCTTCGTGCCGGATGGCGGCATGATTAGCATCACGCGCAACCTGCATCGCCTTGCTGAGGACTTGGGCGTGCGCTTTGAGTTTGAGACGCGCGTGAATCAGATCCTGGTCCAGGGCAAGCGCGTCAGGGGAGTGAGCACCGCCAGTGGTCCGCGCATGGCGGACCTGGTGGTGTGCAACATGGACGTCGTTTCGGCCTATCGCCAATTGCTCGCTGACCAGCCCGCACCAGAGCGCCTGTTCACTCAGGAACGCTCGAGTTCGGCTCTGATTTTCTATCTTGGGATGGGCAAACGCTTTCCCAAACTGGATTTGCACAACGTGTTTTTTACCAGCGACTACGCGGCGGAGTTTCGGGCACTCTTTGAGGACAAAACCATCGCTGAGGAGCCCACGATTTATCTCAACGTCACGGCCAAGGATGTACCAGCCGATGCCCCCGCCGGTTGCGAGAACTGGTTCGTGATGGTGAATGCTCCCGCCAACGTCGGACAGGATTGGGATAGCCTCATTGCGCGCGTGCGTCGCAGTGTCCTCAATCAGCTCGAACGTCAGCTGGGAGAGCCGCTCGAGCCCCATATTGTGGTCGAGCAGGTGCTTGATCCGCGCGGAATTGAGGCCCGAACCTCGTCGCATCAAGGCGCACTCTATGGCGCCAGTTCGAACTCGCGTTGGGCGGCCTTTCTCCGTCATCAGAACGCCAGCTCGACTATCGGCGGGCTCTATTTCTGCGGTGGCACGGTGCACCCAGGCGGAGGCATTCCCCTGTGCCTGCTGTCTGCCAAGATCACCTGCGAGCGGATAGCGAGGGATTGTGGCTGATGACGCGCAGCGCCACCGTCTCCTAAGGGGAGAACGCCTCCATCACCTCTTGATTGGGGAGCGGCGGCATCGCCTCTTGATTGGGGTTTTGTTGGTTTTTTACGGCGTGGGGACGGTCGGTGTCCTCAGCCCCTATCGCGAGCTGTTCGTCCGCCTCTCTTGCGCCAACTTGATTCTGACGGCAGCGCTGCTCGGGCTGGCTGCCAAGGGTCCAAAGCTCAAGCTGGCTCTCGCCTTTGGGTGTGTGGCGGTCGTCGGGTTTGCGACAGAGGCCCTCGGGGTGGCGACGGGACGGATCTTCGGCGTCTACCAATACAGCGGGCGGATGGGCCCCCGCTTGCTTGGGGTGCCGCTAGTGATCGGGCTCAACTGGGCGGTCCTGGTCCACGCGGTCCAGGCTTGGCTGGGGCCAAGGCTCGCCACTCCTCTTGCTGTGGCCGCAGTCGGCGCCACGGCCATGACCGCGTTTGATTGGGTCATGGAGCCCGCTGCGGTGGCGCTCGGCTTCTGGTCATGGGAAAACCAGACCATCCCCCTGCAAAACTACGCCGCATGGTGGGGTCTGTCTTTCCTGCTGCTATTCGTGGTCGAACGTTTGAGGATCCGCCCCGACAACCGGCTGGCACCTTGGGTCCTCGCCGTCATGTTGGTGTTCTTCGGGGCAGCTCGCTGGTGATCCGGTGCTCATGAATTGGTTACAAATTGCCGCGGTAGTGCTTGCGACCTTCCTAGCAATGGAGTGGGTCGCCTGGCTCGCTCATCGCTACCTCATGCATGGCTTCTGCTGGTTTCTTCACCGGGATCACCACCGTCGTGAGGGCAGCGGGCGGCTGCAGCGTAACGATGCCTTCTTCGTGGTCTTTGCCGTGCCCAGCTGGCTCTGCATCATGCTCGGAAGCATGGCGGGCTCTAGGCTCTCGGTGGCGATCGGGGCAGGGATCGCGCTATACGGGGTCGCGTACGCGCTCGTGCACGAGGTCTTCATCCACCGCAGACTCAAGTTCTGGCGCGAGACCCACAACGTGTATTGGCTGGCGGTGCGTCGCGCGCACATGCAGCATCACCGGCACCTCGACAGCGACCAGGGGGAGTGCTTCGGTCTGCTGTGGGTGGGCGGGCGCTATCTTGACGAGGCCCGCCGTTTGCTCGGGCGGAGCGGCCCGTGAAATGGCTGTACCTGGCACTCGATCTCGGGGTACTGGCGGGTCCGCTGGCCCTGAGCTTCGATCGACGTGTTGCCTTTTACCGTCACTGGCGGGCACTGGGCTGGGCCATTGCGGCGATGATGGCGCTGTTCGTTCCTTGGGATATGGCGTTCGTGGCGCTCGGGATCTGGGGGTTTGACCCGCGCTACGTCCTAGGCCTGCGGCTGGGCAACCTTCCGATTGAGGAGTGGTTGTTTTTCCCCGTCGTGGCCTACGCCTGCCTCTTCATCTACGAGTGCCTGCGGGAGTACGTCCGGCGTCCGCCGCTGGTGCGCTCGCATCGCGCCATACTCCTCGGCATCGCGTCAGTCGGGCTCGCGGTCGCGGTCACCCACCCGTTGCAGCGCTACACAAGCTTGAAGCTGGGTGCGACGAGCTTGGGGCTGTTGGCAGCCCTGTATCTCTTGCGCCCCGCGTACCTCTCTTGGTTCCTGCTCACCTATCTCGTGTCGCTTGGCCCCTTTCTCATGATGAACGGGGTACTGACGGGCGCAGGGATCCCCGGGCAAATCGTCTGGTACAACCCGAAGGAGATCCTGGGCTGGCGCATCGGAACCATCCCAGTGGAGGACTCCTTTTACAGCTTGGGCATGCTGCTGCTCACGACGGTGGTCTACGAGGCCCTGCGAAGCCCGCGTGAACGGCGCGAGAAGTAGCGAAGCCCGCGTGAACTTCGCGAGAAATAACGGTCGGCTAACGGCGCGCTGCGGGTCAGCATCAGCAGTCTTGGCAGGCAGCCGCAGATCGCCCATGCTCTCGACACCATGTCAGGCCACTTGCTCCCATCGCTTCAGTCCGCCGTGTCACTGCTGACCGGGGCTCCCGAGCAGGGTCTAGCCGCGCTCAAGGAGCTCTACGCGGAGGAGCTCCGCTACGAAAACCCTATTCAGCGCGTTCAAGGGAGAGCGGATTTTCTGAAACTGATGGGGCACATGGCGACGCGCTGGGCACCCTTCTCGATGCGGATCGACGACGGAGTCGAGTCAAGTGACCGGATCTTTGGGCGCTTTCAGCTCAGCTTTCAGCCCGGCTTTCTGGGTCGGGTGCTTGAAATTGAGGGGCTGACGCGCTGTGTGGTCGAGGACGGGCGCATTGTCGAGCAGCACGATTACTACGATGTGGTCAGCTCTGCGCTCGACGCGGTGCCCCTCGCTGGCCCCGTGTTTCGGAAGATAATCGCGCAATTTACGGTAAAATAGCGCCCACGGGAGGCGGGTGGGGGCTATTTGCCCTGATGGGACTTGACTGGGGGCCAGATGGTACAAAGAATTGAGCATGGCTCTACACCGCCTTGGCATGCTGACGCTCGTTTCCGCGCTGCTCTTGGTAGTCAAGGCCGGGCATGCCGACGGTGAGCCAGAGACTGCGTCGCGCATCGAGTTCGTCACGCACCCGTCCAGTGATCAAGGTCAGGTCGTGTGCGGACTCTTCGTCCAAGACGGCTGGCTGAAGCGACCCGTGAAGCCCGCGTGGGTTCGCATCCAAGGAAAGCGTGCGGTGTGCACCTTCGTTAACGTCAAGCCAGGCACGTACGGGATGTCGGCCTACCACGACGCCAACAACAATGGAAAGCTCGACACGAACGCGATCGGGCTACCGACGGAAGACTACTGCGCGTCGCGCGATGCGCGAGGCACGTTCGGTCCTCCGAGTTTCGATGACGCGAAGTTTGAGTACCGCAGCGGCGTCCTACGACTCTCCGCCAGGCTTCACTGAATTTTGCGAAGCGTGACGGAGCGTTGAGCGCGCAGCAAGGATGGTCGCAGCGCAGCGCGGCTCAGTTGGCGCGCGGGGCCAAGCTGATGGTGCGCGTGGCACCCCACACGAGCGGCTCGCCCGCGCGGGTGGCATCGCTGTTCCAGAGGCACTCGCGCGCGGTGAGGCGCTTGGCTTCCGGATCGATTGAGATCACCTGGAATGAGAGCTTGGTCTCGTCGGCAGCCGACACCGCGCCCTTCATCGGCGAGTCCACGCGGAAGACGGGCAACGAGATATTCGCATCCGGACCCTGGAAGTCGTAGAACTCGTTGAAGTTACTGTTGCCGTGGAAGTACGCCACGATGTTCTTGTGGCTGGCAAGGAACAGGGCGAACGCACGCTGCTCGAGCGTGGTGACGCCAGTGCTGCTCGCGCCATCGGCGTAGGCGTCCACCAGCAGATTCTCGAATTTGCTGTCGACCACGCCAACAGGCGCCGTAAAGTGCTTGGCTTCGACGCTGGGCTCGTCGTGGGTAAAGAGTAGCACCGGGGTACTGGCATCGACCGAGCTCAGGTTGGTATCGAGCCAGGCGCGCTCGCCGCTGTCGGGCCACATGTTGACGAACACCAGGTGAACGCCCGCCACATCGACGCTGTAGTGAACGCGATCGGCGGCATAGTTGTAGGTTGCCGTCGTGCGCGGGACGGCTGGACTCATCATCCGATTGAAGATCTCCACCATGGAGGTGGCATCGACTGAAGCAGCAGCGATCTTGGCGTGCCCAATGGCGTTCGAGACGTCGTGGTTGCCCGGAGCGAGCAGCATGGGTGCAGGCTTCTGGTTGTGATCCAAGACCTTGACCTGATCCAGATACACGCTGGCGAATTGGCCCCAGGAAACAGCGGCCTTGAGCAGCCCGGTTTCGGCGCGGTTGGCGAGGTCACCGGTCTCGATGACGTAGTCGATCGCGCCCACCGGGAGTCCGGCAAAGACTCCGTTGTCATTCGGCAGGGTGACTGCCGGCAACAGGTTCAGCTGGGAAACGAGCTCGGTATTGACGGTGACTGCGCTGACGGTCGTGGCACCCTGGAACGCGGCGCGCGTGATACCGAAATGCGGATCCGAGGTGTACACGAACTGCAGCTCGCGCGTTTTCTGGTGCGCCGTCGAGTTGCACATGTAGTGCGTGGAGGTGATCTCGACACTGCCCAGGACGCCGTCGGCGTTGCTGTCCAGACCGGTCGAGATGCGGACGCCACCAGCTGAGCAGTGAAGACCCGCCGGCTCGGCGTCAGCGAGCAAGAGGGAGCTTAGTCCCTTACCGCCAGCCGCTCCGTTGGTCCCGTTGCTGCCATCCTTGCCGATCACGCCGTCGACGCCGGGAGCCCCGTCCTTGCCCTTCAGCCCGGCGGCTCCGGAAGCCCCGTCTTTGCCGCTCAGACCGTCAAGGCCGGAAGCCCCGTCTTTGCCGTCCTTGCCAGTGGCTCCGTCATTGCCGGTGGTTCCATCGCTACCGTCACAGGCGGCCAGCATCAGGACGGTCCCAAAGAGAAGAGCTGCGGTGGAGATGTTCCCGAGATGTTGGATTCGCATGGTCGTGTCCCTCATGAGGCGCGGACCCCGCCAGCCCGGGCATCGGGCGGTCAGGACGCTAACCTGGGGCGTTACTACTCCGGGCTAGTGCCCCCACAGCGACGGCTCGGTGGCGATTGGTGCCGACGTGGTGACACCTTGGTGAGTCGACAAGAGCCGCATCCAAGGCCGCGCCACGGCTCAGGACTTACGCCGCGCCAGCAGTTTCTGGAGAGCCGCACCGAACACCTTCTGGTGAGGAGACTTGCTGTTGACCGCGAGCTGCAACGGCTCGATGGCGGCGACTCCGAGCGCCACCAGGGCTCGCTCGGCCCCCGTCCAAAACTCCTTGGAGTCATAGCCGCTCGAAAGGCCTGAATCTGGGTACTTTTTCTTCAGCTGAGTGAAGATCCCGCGCGGCCAGCCCGCGATCAGCGGAATCATCGCCGCCGCGGCTGCGGGGCGTGACGCGAGCTTGAACCGTTCCCAGGCGGGTGGCTCGAGCTGCCCAAGGACGCTCCCGTCACGCGCCTCCGAAGGGAGCGCTGCGCGCACCTCTTGCATGATGTCCATCGGCCACCCTTTGAACACCTCCGCTATCTGGGGGGAGATCAAGCCGTGGTACTGAGCGGGGATGGTGGTCTGACGGCGCTGCGCTTGCCGCGCCAAGAGCAAGACCTTGAGCCAACCTCCAAAGGTGTCCGTGGGAGAGCACCGAAGGTATCGCTCGACCTGCTGATCGAAGTCCGGCAGTTCTGCGAGGCGAGCGGCGTTCGTTTGAACGTCGAAGTCGGCGGCTGCGATGATTTCGTCAGCGGTGGCAAGGAGGACGGGCGACGCAGTCGCAAAGTCCCAGCTCCGGATCCGAGCTCTTTGGCGACGTCCATGATCGCGTAGGCGTTCTGCAGCTCGGCAGAGTCCCAGTGGCGTGTGGCCGCGTCCGGCGCGAACGCCCCAAGGCTGAGCGACAGCCGGATCTGACGTGGCTTGACCTCACGCAGGCGCGTAGCGATTGCCGTATTCCAGTCAGCGCTGCTGGTCTGGTTGTTCTTCAGATTGACCCCAAATCCCTGAAAATCGCTCTGAACGTTCTTTGAACCGATCGTGAGCACGGCCGCTTGTGCGGGGTCGGGCAGCGCCATCAATACGAGGCACGAGGCAGCGCCAAAAAGCCCCGTCTTCGTGTTTGGTCTCTTGGTTGCGATCGTGCTAGCGCCGAATTTGCCGTTACTCATAGAGATCTCTCCTTCTGGGACTCCCCGGCGTAGTCCCGACCCAAGCCACGTTCGGCTCACGGAATCGTAGCTTGCTGGTCTGATTTGTTGGCACGGCGTGACCACGCGCAGGACGGTGACCCTGCGCTAACCGGTCGGCGAACAGTTCTCTCGCAACATCGCTATGAACAGCAGACCCTGTTCACGCGCATCGTCGAGTGCCACATGGGTGTGAGGCGCGGCCGGGAACCAGCGCGAGTTCGGGAGACGTCGGATGGACTCGACAGGCGTCCCACGCTGCCTGGTTCCGCTCCCACCATTGCGTCGTGCTCGGATGCCCCGAGGCACCCGGTAGCAACTCCCGGTTGCGCATAAAGCTGGACAACTCGACGCCGGTCGCGTCCAACGCCACCGAGCCAAACGACAGCATCGAGTGCGGCCCCGGACTGGAACCGTCCGCTTCGACATCGGTGCTGACATAGAGCTGCGGCTTGGCCATCGCAGGACTCCACCGGTGCTCACGCGACAGCGCCAGGATCGGCACGGCGCGCGATGGGTCAGGAATAAATGGGCGACAGGTCCGAATCGAATCGAACATCGACGACGCTACCGCGCACGGCGACGACCACACCGAGATTCGGCGGAGTGGCGTCGCGCTTCATATTTCTCCAGGCTCCGCGGCTCCACGGGCCCAGTCAATGGCGCTCTCGAGCGCGTCGTAACTGAAGGTCTTCACTTCAGTCTTCACGAGATGCCCGGCCATACGCTGAACGATGTTGGCCAGCTTGCTGTCGGCGGCGAGCGCAATCCTTTTTACCTTCTGGTGGTGGTCGCGGATAAACCGCACGTGTTCCAGAAGAGTGCCCAGGCTCTCCCAACCAGGGAACTCGTGCGCGTGAATCACAATTCCCTGCAGGTCGCCGCGGACCTTGATCCAGGAGTCCGCAGTGAGTGCCAAGGCATCGAGGTCCTGCGCGCGCAAGGCGCCCCTGACCTCGACGACGATGACTCCGTACTCCGGAATCAACCGCTGCGAAGTGGCACGGCTTTCGGGCAGGGCGCTCAGCCACTCAATTGCTTCGCCTCGCACCTGGTTTTCAAAAACGCGAACCGGACAGGGCATCATGAAGCTGCCGAAGCGCGTTAACTCGCGGATCCAGCCGGCGTCGCTCACGATGGCGCAACCGTCAAAGAGCTGCAGCGAGTGCGACCCCATCTTGGCATCTTCCCACGCTGCACCCAGCGTGAAGCCGTCGAACTCCGCTCCCAACTGGTACAGGAATCTAAGGCGGCGACCCTCGCGTCGCGCGTCGTCCAAGAGGGGTTCAAGCACCTTTTCGTAGTCTTCCCTCGTGATCTTACCGACGGCTTTGACACCCTCGATTCCTACAGGAAGATCTCTGAGTTTCTCAAGCATCACAGCTCTCCTCTAAACTCAACATTCGCGCGCGTTAGGTGTCCCGCCCGCGCGTCTCCGCACAGAATGACGTCGGGCACCCAGGCATGCAGGTACGACTGGAGCAGGTGCTCGAAGCGAATCTCAGACTGCGCCGATGTCGACCTTCATCGCGTAGTATTCCTCGCGCGAAAGCTCGCCAGACGCATACCGCTCCTTCAGGATGTCAGCTGCGCCCTTTCCGGTGGTGGCAAAGCGGCGGTGTGCGCGGTAGGTGTAACCCCAGTTTCCGACGCTCGAGAATGCCAAGAAAATGATGCCGAACCACAGAAACCAGCCCCAGCCGCTGTACCAGTTGTTCCAATAGTAGTGATCCATACGCGTAGCAGTTGCAGCTGTCGTGCCATCTCGCGAAAGCGCACGAGCGAGGCGCCGAGAGCGGTCGCGGTGTCGCTCGACTCCCGCGCATATTGCGTGCTGCCCCGCTTCCAATTGCGTCGCTTGGGGTCCTGTCCGCCCACACTCCGTGCGCGCAACGTCGCCCAATTCAATCAAAATGGCTGTTTGGACGCGTCACTCTGAAGGATCGCAACCGCTCGCGCGGAGGATCCGCGTCTTTGCGGACAACCGCGGCTAGTGAGTTCCGCCAATTTGTGTCATCACGGGAGCAATACGAAACGATGCAACTCGGTAGGTGCCATGGATTGAGCTGTGCTTTGCCGCTACAAAACGCCTCAAACTTGTTGCTTTGTGCGTCGCGACTGCCCTGGTATTGTGGTCGCCGGCATGACTCAGGCAAATACTCTTCGTCTCGAGCGATTCTGCGGCCACGAGGTTTACGCGGTCAAGAACGTGGAGATCTACGTTCAACACCCCAGACGCGGATGACGCCCGCCGGCTTCTGACCCTCGATGTTCACTGCGGAGAGGCACTGGACATCAGCGTTCCCGAGGACGAGCAATCGCAAGTACCAGGACGTGTAACACGCGGGCTCCAAGTCAATGCTCGAGCACGGGCAGAACGTGTGCAGTGTAGCTTCTTGATGATCGCTTCTGGCGTGGATCTCTCAAGCCCTCCTCCACGACACTACCATCAGCCAGAACGGCTCCTTCGCCACTCTGCATTTCGCTAGGCCCGCCCTGCGTGACAGGGCTTGCATTTCGGAGACGGTGTACGCGCGCAGTACAGACAGAGGACCATCGTACTGCGTAAGCCTGTTTCGCGAGAAGAGCCGCGTGAGCATGGATATGAGCAGCCACGCCAACCAACTTCGCCTGAGGTCCATGACGAGGCAGCCAGCAGAAGCCACCCTGTTCACTTCCTGGAGCAGCTTGACAGTGTCCTCCTCAGTGAAATGATGCAGGGTCTTGCTGCACATTACTATGTCGAAGCTCCCATCCTCGAACGGAAGCGAGAGGCCGTCGGCAACGACCACGGTGAGCTCCGGAAACGCCTGGGTCAACGCGGTCGCTTCGCGGACGGCAACGGGATTATTGTCCGCTGCGGTCACCGCGATATTCAACCCGTGCCTGCGCGCCCACTTCACGATCGCCGCGGCAATGTCCGCGGATCCGGCCGCAACGTCCAGCACCTTGATCGGTCTACCCGGGGACGCCTCGAGACCCGATACCAGGGCTTTGAGGTGCTTGAGCACCGCGCAATAGTCGCCCAGAAAGCGGTTGACCGTCCTTTGGTCCGCAAGGTTCCCAATATACTCGGCGTGACTGTAGTTCTCCGGGGGGAGATCGATCAGCTCCGGACCCCCCCTCCTGTTAGGCACGAAAGACATGGTCATGGAAGGCTCTTGCTCTTAGGGGCTGAGGTCGCGAGATGACTGTGAATGACGGCATCTACAGTTGTCCGACTAAAAACGAGCCTGTTGAGCTCGGCACAGGGCTGTGCATCGTTTGGGCCACTAATAGGACACCCGTAAATGCAAGCGCTTGTCCTATTGACCATGCCCGGGCTGGCTGGAGCAATCACTATGAGCGGCCATCGCCGTCAGTTTGAAGTGGAGCGCAGCGATGCGGACCGTCAGAGGCTCAGCCACCAAGTTCGCCCACCATGCAAGCTATGCCCCGTTTTCCGTTCGAGGGGCGAACATTTTACTCGAAGGGTGACGGGGGAAGCGCACCGACGATTGAGGCACGGGATATGCTTCATCCTGGGTCCACGAGACGGGAGACTCACGATGATGACATGTTGTATTCGGGGCGCAGTTGTGATTGCGCTGACACTTGCAACGCTCGCTTGTTCACGCGAATCACCCCAGCCAGAATCTCGCAGCCAACGTTCGGCAGTCACGCCGGCGGCTGGTCGGCCCTCAAGCGCCCCCAACGGCATTGAAGAAACAGGAGCACGTATGAGCGGATTTGTGCAAGATATCGAGGAAATAGCAATCAAAAATAGCGATTTTCGTCGCGTGCTCTACACGGCAAAACACTCCCAGCTCGTTGTCATGGCGCTAAAGCCACAGGAAGAGCTCGGTGCGGAAGTCCACAAGCTCGACCAGTTCTTTCGAGTGGAGGAGGGCTCCGGTGAGGCGGTTCTCAATGGAGTTCGAACAGCGATCCGAGCCGGTTTTGCCGTAGTCGTTCCGGCTGGAACGAAACATAACATTATCAACACAGGTACTGTTCCGATGAAGCTCTATACGCTTTATTCACCCCCGAATCATCGGGACGGCGTCGTCCACCATACCCGCGAAGAGGCGGAGGCACAGGCCAACACCGAGCACTTCGATGGCAAAACGACGGAATAGAGAATTCAGTGCGCATTGGGCGACGGCCAAGGAAGACGTTTTCAGTCATTCAGCTGTCGTCCACCACTGAGGGGGACATTCCACCAACCTCCACGCCACCCTCGACTACGGCGCGGCCTGACTGGTCGCGCTGTGACACGCTCGCGATCGTGGTCTATCTGGCGGCTGCAGCATTGGGAGGTGACTCTTCGTTCCCGCTGACCTGCCGGCTGGGGCGCATCCGTGAAATAGGGGAAACAGCAACGGCCGGCACCACCTGCAGGCCAGCGATCATCAGCGCGCTGTCGCTGCACGAAACCGACCGTATCCGTGTTGACTAGACCGACAGCTTCTTTCCGATCTGGGCGACATGCCGGCCCTGGAACTTCGCCGCCGCCAACTCGTTCTCGCTGGGCATGCGCTCACCCTTGCCTCCAGCTATGGTCGAGGCGCCATAGGGTGACCCACCAGTAATCTCGTCCATGCGGGTCTGTCCCTGGAACGTGTAGGGCAACCCGACGATGACCATGCCGTGATGGAGCAGGGTAGTGTGGAAGCTCAGGATGGTCGACTCCTGACCACCATGCTGGGTCGCGGAGCTCACGAAGACGCTGCCGACCTTTCCGACGAGCTTGCCCTGCGCCCAGAGCCCGCCCGTGGCGTCGAGGAACTGACGCATCTGCCCCGCCATATTGCCAAACCGGGTAGGCGTCCCGAAGATGATGGCATCGGCGCCCGCCAGGTCGTCGATGCTGGCGACGGCCACGTTCACGAAGGCTTTCTGCCCTTCGGTCGCGCCCATGGATTTGAGCACGTCGGGTGGCAGGGTCTCGGAAACCCGCTTGAGCGTGACGTCGACGCCGGGCACCTCGCGGGCTCCCTCGGCGACCGCCTGCGCGAGTCGGTGTACATGTCCATAGGTGGAGTAAAAGAGCACAAGTGTCTTCATCGATCAGTCCATTCTATTGATGGTTGTTTGTCCAATTTGTTTCGCGCCCCCGCACGCGACCCGGTCGCCTCCGCTACCAAGCGGGTCGGGTGCGTCGGAATAGTTGTCGCCCCCTGGGACGCGTCCTCTGGACCGGCACTCGCAGTGCAACATCCAAGCCGCAAATAAATACCTGGGTGCAGCGGCTTGTCATCCGTACTACCGAATGGGTAATCCAGGGCCATCACGTCAAACATGGATCGGTTGTCATGAACAGCTGCGCGGCGGATAGTCTCAGGCAAGCTTGCGTCGCGGTTCGACTTCTTGCATTCCGTCGATTCTTCCGTATTGGCGGACTCAGTCAAAGTGGAGCATACCCTCCGCCAATTTGCATGAGCGTCGCGGAGGACACCGTGCGCCGCGCAGTCGCTATCGCGCGACCGGTCCCGACCCGCTCATCGAGTCTCGTATGGCGCGAAGCCTCGGTCGTGTCGGTTGCCGCGCGTACCCCCGTCGGTGAGCGTCGTTTTTCGACCAGATCACGCCGTGAGCGATACCGTTGACCTAACGGCGCCAGGTCGGTGGGCGAGCAGCCGGCGCATCGGCATGTCCCTTGCACAGCGTAGCCGCATAGGTTCGTAGGTCGCCGGGGCGCAAATCACTCTGTCTGGGATGACTATGGCCGCACAGCGTAACCGCACACACTTCGAGCCCGCGTCCGTTAGGACGGAAGGCTCGTTGAAGGAAGACAAAGATGGTCATTGACAGTCGGATGCCAAGAATCGCAGCGATCGGCAGGGCGCTACCGCCTTACAAGTTGACCCAGGCGGAGGTGGCCCGCTTCGCGTGCGAGCACTTCGACGCGTCCACGCTCGATCTCGAGCGCCTTCGAAGCGTGTTCAACAACGCCAATATCGACAGTCGCTACTTCTCGGTGCCTGCGGAATGGTTCCAAACGGACAAGAGTCTGGTCGATAAGAACCAGATCTACATTGAATCCTGCGACACGTTGGGAGCCGTCGCCGTTCGTGAGTGCTTGCAGAACGCCGGAGTCTCCGCCAGCGACGTCGACTACATCATCTTCGTGTCTACAACCGGATTAGCGACGCCTTCGATCGACGCTCGCCTGATCAATCGGCTCGGTATGCGGTCCGACATTCGGCGCACGCCGATCTGGGGACTCGGCTGTGCCGGTGGCGCTGCTGGCCTGTCCCATGCGTACCACCATCTGTTGGGCCACCCGCGTGAGCGCGTCCTGGTCGTGGCGGCCGAGTTCTGCGGGCTCACGTTTCAGCACGGCGACATGTCCAAGAGCAACTTCGTCGCCATGGCTTTGTTTGGTGAAGGTGTGGCAGCCGTGCTCCTTACCGGCGGGGAAGTCGGCGGCGACGGCCCGAGCGTACTCGGCACGCGAAGCACGTTCTGGCCGGATTCTCTCGACGTTATGGGTTGGAATGTCATGAACACGGGGATGCAGGTGGTGTTCAACCAGAAGATCCCTGACATCGTGGCCTCGCTAGCCCGTCCGGACGTGGACGCGTTTCTAGCCGCCCACGGCTTTTCGCTTGGCGACGTCTCCCACTTCATTCTGCACCCCGGAGGGGCAAAAGTAATCGAAGCCTACGGAAAGGCACTCGGGCTGTTCGGCGAGCAGTTAGATATCGGTCGGCAGATCCTGCGCGAGTACGGAAACATGTCGTCGGTAACCGTACTGTTCGTCTTGGCAGAAACGCTAAGTCGGGGGACCAAACCGACCGGAGAGCTCGGACTCATCTCCGCGCTCGGACCGGGATTCTGCGCTGAGAGCTTGCTAGTTCGATTCTAGTTTCAACGTGGGAGCGACCATCTGATCGCACTTGGCGCCGATCATTGCCAGCATCAGAGTTTCTCATGCCAATCGAAGCGTTGAGGACGATCGCCGAGTGAGTGAAACGCTTCGGTTCGAGGAGTTCGCATCCAGCGTGGCGAGGTACTGAGACGCAGCGCCGTCCCAAAACTGCCAACTCCGTTCGAACGCACGAATTGTTGCGTCAAATTGAATAAGCGCTCCAACGATATTGACGGGAAAAGCCTCTCATCTGATTGAGACACGCTAAACGCATTAAAAACTGGGCGTGGAACAGCATGTGCACAGAACGGAGCGCCGTGGGGAATCGGAGACCCATGAGGTCACGGACCACGTGAGATCGAAAGAAGATTCATCATGCGCAAAACATTCAACGCCTACGGCAAGGACTTACCTATGAGACTGTCCAAAAAAATATGCGTCCCGTTTCTGATGGCTCCGCTCCTGCTAGCGGCAGCGTGCAGCAGGGACAAAGCCACGGGCAATACGGAGACGGCCGCTGCCAGCCCGGCTGCGGCGGACAACACCAAGGTCAACGAGCGGGACAGGGGCAATTCCGTGACGCCGATGGATCAGGGCAACAACGCGGCCGATCTGGACACCTCGCAGAAAATTCGCAAGGCGCTCATGGCCGACGACTCGCTGTCGACCGACGCGAAGAACGCAAAAATAATCACTGCGAACGGCGTGGTCGTGCTTCGCGGGCCCGTCAACAGCGACGCGGAGCGGCAGAACCTCGACGCGAAGGCGCGTCAGCTAGCAGGTCCGAATCGCGTCGAAAATCATCTCGAAGTCGCAACCGTTAAATGAACCGAATGAGAATTATCATGGAAAAAGTCGTTATGTGCATTGTGCCGAATCAGAATCACGCCGAGTCGATCGTCGAAAAGCTTCAAGGTGGAGGCTTCTCGAACAACGACATTTCGGTTCTTTTTCCCAATAAGCAGGGGACGAAGGATTTTGCGCACGAGCAGAACACAAAGGCACCCGAAGGTGCAGTGGCCGGAGTGGGCGCCGGCGGCGTGTTTGGCGGTGCGCTCGGCCTCCTCGTAGGAATCGGAGCGCTTGCGATTCCGGGGCTCGGCCCGTTCATCGCGGCAGGGCCCCTGCTTGCAGCCATGAGCGGTGCAGCTGCGGGAGCCGCGGTCGGCGGCATCACGGGCGCGCTCATCGGCATGGGTATCCCCGAGATTGAAGCCAAGCGATACGAGGGCAAGATCAAGGGCGGCAACATTCTTATCTCGGTTCACGCCGAATCGAGTGACGCCGTGAAGCGAGCAGAGGACATCTTCAAGGCCGAACGCGCTGAGGACATCTGCTCGACCACCGAAGCCAGCGTTCCTAAGGCGAAGGAGGCAAGTTCACACGCGTAACAGTAGCCGCGCGACCGGGCTGCGTGCTGTGCGCGCTCTGAACGAAGTCACGGTTACCAACGAGTGCGGTGTTACCACGAGGAGACGATCATGAAAGCCACTGCTTTGCTGAAGGAACAACACGCCGAGGTTCTCGGGCTTCTTAGACAGCTTATGAATGGCACCGGCCGTTCTTCAAGCGTTCTCGAAAAGCTCGCCGTCAACCTCGTGTCGCACATGGTGATTGAGCAGGAGCTCTTTTATCCAGCGGTTTTGAAGGTCAAAGAAGACCTTGTTCTTGAAGGTTACGAGGAGCATGCCGTTGCCCGATTTGCGCTCAAGCGTCTGATGAAAACGTCACCCACCGATCGCACCTTCAAGGCGAAGGTGAAGACGCTCAAAGAGATCATTGAAGACCACATTGAGGAAGAAGAGAAGAACATGTTCCCCAAAGCAGAAAAGGAGTTGAAGGACAGGTCCCAGACGCTTTGCGCGGAGATGAAGGTGCTCTTCAAGACGACGATCAAGGCGGGCTACGAGCAGACGGTGAGTAGTCGCGGTGCGGCTGTAACGTCTGCGTTGGCTCCCACCAACGCATAGACGCAATCGAAAACTGAAATGAAAGACGAAGCCACCATGTATCAGAAGCCGAGTGAGTCATTCACAAGTTCAAACATGTCAAGCTCGACCCCGTCGAAGCCGCAGCTCGACGAGGCTGCTGTCGCCTTACAGGCGAGCACTGACGGACAGTGCTCACAATATCACAAGCGAGGTGAAGCACATCGCAGGCGACGTTGCCGATCAGGCCCGAAAGTCAGCCGGTATGCAGCTTTCCGGTGAAAAGGATCGCGCAGCGGATGGTCTTGGCAGTGTGGCGGATGCTCTTCGCCAAACCGGTGAGCATCTTGGCACGCAGGAAAAGACGGGCCTTCACGAGTACGTCGTACGCGCAGCAGACCAGGTCGAAGCAGCGTCTGGATGTTTGAAGAGCCGAACACCAGTTCAAATCCTGGGGGACGTAGAGAGCTTAGCGCGCCGCGAGCCCGCCCTTTTTCTCGGCGGGGCCTTCGTAGTCGGCTTGATCGGCGGTCGCTTTTTGAAGAGTTCTTGCCCAAATCAAGCGATCGTCAATGGTGACCCCAAGGCGCAAGGCAAGCAGGACGGTCGCCCCCGCTCGCCGATGCAATTGGACCACGGAAACCAGAGCAACAAGGCACTCCACAGCGACGGCGCTGGTCAGCCCAAGCCCGGCCCGTCGAGCAGCACGAACATGCCCTCAGCTGCGCCAAGCGACGGCTCGAAGACCAATGGCGCGAACGCCGAGAAGATACCCGGAGTCCTGTGACGAACGCCGAGAAAAACGAGGCGACCGTCGGTGAGCTTCTGAGCGCGCTCGCGCGAGACACCGGCGTACTCGTCCGGCAGGAAGTTCAACTTGCTGCGAGCGAAATGACGGCAAAAGCGAAGATCGCGGTTCGCAACACGGCTCTCGTGGTCGCAGGAGGAGCACTGATCCACGCGGGCCTTCTCGCGCTGATCATTGCAGGCGTGGTTGGGCTTGAGACAGTGCTTCCACTCTGGCTCTCGGCAGTCATTCTCGGCGTCGCCGTCATGAGTGCGGGATTCGCGTTCGTTCAAAAGGGCCTCGGCGCACTTCGCCGTCTCGACGCCATACCCGGGCAGGCGCTGGGAACGCTGAAAGCCGACGTCGTCTGGGCAAAGGAGCAACTCCGATGAAGAGCGATACGGATATGACCACCGACTCCGGCGAAACTGCGACCGATCCCGCGACAGCGCATCTCAAACACGATATCGAGCAAACACGGGCCGACATGTCCGGCACTATCGCCGCGCTCGAAACACGTCTGAGCCCGTCTGAGGTGCGCGACAAGGTCGGCGTCGAACTCCAGCACGTGGAAGACCGTATACGCGTGGTCGTTGGCGAGCAGCTGGCGGAAGCCAAAACGCTTGTGCAGGCGAGCTGGTGCAAGCCAAGAACCTCTTACGTGGCGAAATGAACGAAGCCGAGCAAAAGTTGAAGCGAGGTCTTGCAGAAGCGAAAGAGTCCCTAAAGAAAGAGCTGCACGACGCATTCACCGGCGCGAAGGAGGCCCTTCGCGCAAACACCTTGGGCAAGGTCGAAGACATCGCTACAAATCTAGGAGATAAAATGAATAATACGCGAGATACCCTGGTCGACACCATTCGCAACAATCCCGTCCCGGCCACCGTCATGGGCGTAGGACTCGTTTGGCTTCTCATGAATCGGAGCAAAGCGGCGCCCTACCGTGCACAGAGCGCGGCAGGGCAGAACCACGGATCGTCCGATGGTCGCCGCTTCGATGAAAGCCGTTCGCTCCGAAACAACGGAGGCGACCAGCGCTTCACCCGCGACGGGCAAGACACAGGCGAAGAAGTGATTGGCCAGATCGGCGGGGCAATCGCCCACGCGGGATCGGGAGTGGGGAGAGCGGCTCACCAGGCGTCTGAAGCCGTTGGTCATGGATTGCATCAGGCGTCCGACGCTGCCGGAAAGGTCCTTCATGGCGCATCTGAAGGCGCGATGACGCTGGCGCACGGGGCGGCTGACACCGCGTCGCACCTCGCTCATCAAGCTGGCGATGCTGCTTCGTCGGTGGCTGGAAGTGCGAGAAAAGGGGCTAAGCGCGTCGAGGACGGCTTTCAGCACACGCTTCAAGAAAACCCAGTGGCGCTCGGCGTCGCAGCGCTCGCGGTGGGTGCAGTGGTAGGATTCTCGCTGCCCCGGACCCACGGCGAAGATGTCCTCATGGGCGAAACGCGGGACGGAGTGCTTCATCGCGCCGGGGACGCAGTCTACGACGCGACGACGTCGATCGCTCACTTCGCAGAGCAGAATCTGCAGCAGGCGAAGATCGCCGTGAAGGAGCCGTCCGAAGACGCGCAGCAGGGTGAAGTGAGCGCTTCCAAGTAAGATCCACACAGAAATAGTTCGGGGCAAACCATGAAAAAAAACGACACGAGCGTTTCGTCCGATCCGACTAAGACGCCCTGCGTTCCGACGGATTCGTCATCCGTCGGAGCGGGGGGTGAGGTTCACCAGGTATCCGGCGCCGAAGCGCCGATGCTGACGACTAATCAAGGCGTACCGGTTAGCGATAATCAGAACTCCCTTCGGGCGAACCCGACGGGGCCGACGCTCTTGGAGGACTTCCTGCTCCGAGAGAAGATCACGCACTTCGATCATGAGCGTATACCGGAGCGGATCGTTCACGCTCGTGGCACTGCGGCGCATGGCTTTTTCGAGCTTACCCACTCACTTGCGGAGTACACGACGGCACGGATCCTCACTGAAGTTGGGGAAAAGACGCCGCTTTTTACACGCATCTCAACGGTGGCCGGGGGCGCCGGCTCGGTAGACACACCGCGCGATGTGCGTGGTTTTGCGGTCAAGATCTACACGAAGGAGGGGAACTGGGATCTCGTTGGCAACAACATCCCAGTCTTCTTCATCCAGGACGCCATCAAGTTTCCCGATCTGGTTCATGCCATAAAGATGGAGCCCGATCGCGGATTCCCGCAAGCGGCGACGGCACACGACACTTTCTGGGATTACATCTCGCTCACTCCCGAATCGATGCACATGGTCATGTGGATCATGTCTGACCGCACGCTGCCGCGTTCGCTGCGGATGATCGAGGGCTTCGGAATTCACAGCTTTCGTCTACTTGATGCCGCAGGCCATGCGACCTTCGTGAAATTTCATTGGAGGCCCAAGCTCGGACTTCAATCGACGCTCTGGGACGAGGCCGTGAAGCTCGCTGGTGCGGATCCGGATTTTCACCGCCGCGACATGTTCGAAGCTATTCAGGCAGGTAATTTCCCCGAGTGGGAGCTCGCAGTGCAGCTCTTTACCCAAGAGCAAGCGGATGCGTTTCCGTTCGACCATCTAGACCCGACCAAACTCATCCCTGAAGAACTGGTACCTCTGAAGGTCGTCGGGAGAATGGTGCTAAATCGATGCCCCGACAACTTCTTCGCTGAGACCGAACAGGTCGCCTTTTGCCCCTCACATGTCGTCCCTGGGATCGATTTTTCGAACGACCCGCTCTTGCAAGGGCGTCTATTCTCGTATCTCGATACGCAGTTGTCGCGCCTCGGCTCCCCCAATTTTGATCAGCTGCCGATCAACGCGCCAAAGTGTCCTTTCGCGAACCATCAGCGCGATGGACACATGCAGGTGAAGCACCAGACGGGGAGAGTCGCCTACGAGCCGACATCGTTGTCCGGCGAGTCGCCTCGCGAAACTCCGGCTGGTTTTCGCAGCACACCCGCGACTGAAAGTGGTGAAAAGGGCCGCATCCGAGCGGCGAGCTTCGCTGACCATTACACGCAAGCGCGCCTCTTTTACCGTAGTCAGACGAAGCACGAACAGGCTCACATCGCGTCAACACTCGTTTTTGAGCTTTCCAAAGTAGACCACGTGCACGTTCGCAAAGCGATGGTCGGTCACCTCCGTCACGTCGATGAGAATCTTGCTGAACGCGTGGCGGATGGTCTGTCACTCGAAGAGATGCCGCACGCCCCCAACGCAGCGGCGCCCGTCACGGAGATGGCGCTTTCACCGGCGCTGCAAATTATCGGCAAGATGAAGGACACTCTCGCGGGACGCTCGGTGGGAATCCTAGTCGCCGATGGTTCCGACGGCGCAGTCGTTGAGGCTACACGGAAGGCTATAGTGACGGCCGGTGCGAACGCGAAGATTGTGGCGCCCAAGATTGGTGGCGCGCGACTGTCGGACGGAACGCTGCTTGCCGCGGATGGCCAGCTTGCCGGTACGCCCTCGGTCATCTTTGACGCTGTTGCTCTCATCTTGTCGGAGACCGGTGCTCTCCTTCTCTCCAAGGAATCTGCGGCAATAGATTTCGTGCGCGACGCATTTGGTCACCTCAAAGCGATTGGCGTCGACGGCGGTGGCCGAACGCTGCTTAAGATTTCCGGCATCGAACAAGATGTTGGCGTGATCGACCTTCGCAAGATAAATGAGTTCATCGCAGCAGCGAAAACGCGACAGTGGGAGCGCGAGACCTCGGTCCGAACGCTCGCATGAAATGCACGCTATCCGAACTTGTCGCAAGCGTGTAACCTGACGAGTCAGTGAACCTGTGGATTCGACCCGTTCGGACGGAGGAGCGCGACGTTGCTTCGGGCTCCACGTCTGAACCATTTTGGATGGGCTTGTCTCCGGCATAGCCCTGCCCCGATGCGGGACAAGCCCGTTAAGACTCAGTCAGAGTGGAGCGTGCCCTCGGCCAATTTGAATGAGGGCCGCGGCAGACGCCGTTTGTCACGCGGTCTCCATCGCTCCGAGGCGACACTTCCCTGAGACTGGGGGTTCGGCGTAAGCCGATCTAGCGACTCGGCTGTGCCGGTGGCGCCGCTAGCCTGTCCCATGCGTACCACGCTCGTCGACGTCAGACTGACGTGCGCCAAGGCGACGTGGTCACGCCGGCTCAGCCAAAAAGCCCGAGAGACTCCCCGCACTGACCCGGTGCGCGACAATTTACTGCTCGCCAGGGATCGGTGCCTTTCCTTCGTTGTCATTCTTCCCGGCGGCTGGCCGCGCGAGAGGCAGTTCGGGGACCGCTGGGCCTCACTTGTCAGGCCCGAGGTGCGTGCCGAAGTGCTTGGCATAGGTCCGGGTGAATTCTGCACCGAGCAGCACGAGCAAACTGATGTAGTAAATCCAGACCAATAGTACCGCGACCGAACCGGCAGCGCCGAAGGCCGACACCAGTCCCGCTTTCTGGAGATAGAGCACGATCAAGTACTTGCCCAAGTGAAGCAGCACGGACGTTACGCCAGCGCCGATCCACACGTCGCTCCAAGCCATCCTCACATCAGGGAGCACCTTGAAGATCACCGCCAGCATCACACCGAGCACACCGAGCGAAAGTCCGTAGCCGAGGAGGTGCCCGAGGAACAGCCATTCGGGGATCACACCGTGCAACCAACTGCTCGCCGCTGCCATTATGGCGCTCGCTGACAGCGACGCGATCAGCAGCAAGCCGAAGGTCATGACGATCGCCAGCGCGACGAGCCGGTCGAGCACTAGCCCTCTGATGCCGCGACCCGGCTTTTCTGCCACTTTCCAGACGGTATTGAGAGCATCCTGGAGTTCGGAAACTACGCCGGTCGTTCCAACTACCAGGGTCGCTAGACCGATCGTCGTAGCGATGGTGCCTCCGCCCCAACTCCCGGCGTTGGCGAGCATGGACTGAAGAGCCCTCGCCGCGTCCGCACCGACGGCGCTGGTTAATTGTCCGATCAGCCGCCCCTGAGCAGCCTCGCGACCGAACAGCACTCCCGCCACCGCGATCACAATGACGAGCAGCGGAGCGAGGGCGAACAGTGTGTAGTACGAAAGTGCAGCAGCGGACCGCGGGGCCTTATCGTTCCACCATTGGTCGAACGTTTCCCTGGTCAGCATCCACACAGTGCGAAGTATCGTCATGAGTGACTCTCTCTCGTTTCCGCAGCCGCAGCTGCCAGTCGCCTGCTACGTCAAATTGACGGTCACAGTACTCCATATTGACTGAGATGGCCGTCGTGGGTTGTCGGCTGCTCATCAGCTCGAGCCTCCTCAAACCCGGAAGCTCACTCGCACCAACACGTACGTGAGCGTCGCAAGCCCCCAGATGATCGCACGGACGTGCAGGCCGGCGTTGTAAGCAAGGATTGGCGCAAGGGGGGGCATCAGGAGCGCGATCACGGCGCGCCACCGCGGGCGCCGCACGAAGAGGCCGGCAACGATGATGACGTGTGCGGTCAGGAAAGTGCCCGTCAGGAGGGCAAGCGCACCTAGCACAGCAAGCTCACGGGTCATATAGTGCGCTCCCTGCGCGTGGCGCTACTCCGGGGCGATACGCGGCACTCACGGCGCATTCGCGGCCGGCCACGCCGCTCGCTGTTCGAAGGATGCAGGAACCGGCGCCGCGCAGGCAGCGTCGGGGGGAAATCTGCGCTTGCGCTCACGGAGATCCGCGGGAGCGAGGGAGCCGCCGCCAGCGAGGTGAAACACGGAGGCCGCGTGCCGCACCTGGGCCCCCGCACGATGCGTTTCCGAGCGGGCGAGGGTGGAACCCTCGGGGGGCTGCAGCCAGGCGCCTCGCTGCCACTCCCAGCGCGCCTGCACCCACTGCCACTCGCCGTCGACCCACACCGAGTCGGGATGCAAGCGGGGTGGCACCACGCCCGCGCGCACCGCCGGCGGAGGAAACGGCACCGCGACGAACTCGTCCGCGGTGTGAGGCGACGTTGGAGCAAGCGGAAGCGACGAGCCGCATCCAATCAGTGAAGCGCAGACGATAGTGACGTAGCGGAACATCAACGATGCAGGATCGTAAGCATATAGCGTGCCGACAGGCGGGCATGACACTTGCAACGGTCTCCAGAGGAGTCCGTTTATGACGGCCGCGCCGATGCATCCCAGCCGCCGCTCGCCGAGCCCCACGAGGGGTGAAATCCCAGTCATGGCGTTTGCTGCGTTCGCACTGGCAGGTGGCTGCGCCTCGTTTCCCGCGGGCCACACCGTGGTCGACTCCGTTGAGGTGACGGGTGCGAGCTCGGTTGATGCGGACGAAGTGGAAGAGCGCCTGGTCACTGCGCCGAGCCCGAAGTTTCTCGGACTGTTCCGAGGTCTGGTCTACGATTACACAGTCTTCAACCAACGCGCTCTCAACACCGATCTCGAGCGGATCGAGCGCTACTACCGGGCGCGCGGCTACCACGACGCGCGGGCGCTGAGCGGTCGCGTGACCACTACCAAGAACGGTCACGTCGCTGTCACGATAGAGGTCGAGGAAGGCACGCCTGTATTGGTGCGCAGCGTGACGGTGGAGGGAGTCGCATCGCTACCGGAGGCCGTTCGGACCACGACGGTTAACAAGATCGCCCGTACGTTGGCCGTCGGCGACCTATTCGATGAGGAGGCTTACGAACAAGGCGAGCAGGGCGCCACGCGGGCCTTGACCGACGCGGCGTACGCGTTTGCAAACGTGACACGCCGTGCGCAGGTGGATCTCGTAACCCACGCTGCGGACGTTACCTACGTGGTCACCGCAGGGCCGACGGCTGTTCTTGGCAACATCACATTCGAGAACCTCGGCGGCATTCCGGAAACGCCCGTGGTGCGCGCGTTCAACCTCCAGCCCGGCTTGCCCTATTCGACCGCTGAGCTCGACGCGGCCCGCGTTTCCGTGCTCGACCTCGGAGTCTTCGCCGACGTGGAGGTCCGGCCGGACCTGACCCCCACGAACGCGCCGACAGCTACGATCCCCATTGTGGTCCATCTGGAGCCCACCAAGTTGCATACTATTCGCTTGGGTGGAGGCGTGGAGCTCGACCTCATCCGCACCGACGTCCACGGGAGCATCGGCTGGGAGCACAGCAACTTCCTTGGCGGCCTGCGCAAGCTCTCCATCGAGCTTCGTCCTGGGCTGGTCTTTTTTCCCACGCGCCTCCCCAGCCTGCAGTCGCCTCAGCACTTGTTGCCGGAGGAGAAATCACGCATCGAGCTCTCTCAGCCGGGGTTCATCGAGGCTCGCACGCGAGGCTTACTTCGCGCCGAGTACAACATTTATCCAGTGCTGCTCTCGCCCACGATCGACCCGTTGGCGAGCGTGCTTGGGTACCGCGAGTTTCGCGGCGCGATGGGCGTGGACCGCACCCTGTGGAAGCTCTTCTCGCAGGTAACTTACAACTTCCAGCGCAATGTTCCCTTCACCTACGTGGGGCCGCTCGATTCGTCGCTGTCGGGAGTGACGCTCTCCTACGTCGACCTGCTGACGCAGCTTGACTTCCGTAACGACAAGCTTTCACCCCACAAGGGGGTCCTGCTCTCCAACGATCTACAGCTCGCTGGAGGGTTGGGCGACGCTCGCGACGTCCGCGTGCAGCCCGAGTTCCGTGTCTACCTGCCGACGAGCAAGCGCACCACGATTGCGCTCCGCGGCTCAATCGGATTTCTGTTTCCCTTCAACTACGGCTCGACTCTCGTCGACAACGCCAACGGCAGAAGGACGTCCCTCGCCGCAGATCGCGCCGCGTGGGTCAAGGACGTTCAACTCGTTTACTTTCGTGCGTTCTACTCGGGGGGACCGAACTCCAACCGTGGATACGCCCTGCGCGGAGTGGGGCCTCACGGCGCGATTCCGTTCTTCAACCCGGCGCTTGCTGCGACAGAGCTCGCCACCGGTTGCGAGCGCGGCAACCCGAGCTACGACGAGGCGCGCTGCGCGCTGCCGCTCGGCGGAATGTCTTTGTGGGAGATGTCCGTGGAATTCAGATTCCCGGTCTCTGGTCCCGTCACGAGCGCGTTGTTCTGCGACACCAGCGACGTCTCGCCAAGCAGGGCAGACTTGCGATTCCGCTACCTGCACCTGTCATGCGGCTCGGGCCTCCGCTACGCGACGCCGGTGGGCCCGCTCCGCCTGGACATCGGTTACCGGGTCCCCAGGATGCAGATTCTCGGCAAGCCCGATGCCGCAGTGGATGGCGTCCCGGGAACGATTTTCGGGGCGCCCGTCGCCGTATCCCTCGGCATTGGAGAGGCCTTCTAACATGGTTCGACCTATTCTCGGACACCCGAGGTTACGCAGCGTCGCACGCACTTCGCTGCGTGTGCTTCGAACGACCCTGATCCTCGTCTCCGCGACGGTCGCTGGCGTCGCGATCCATCTCGACCTCCCGGTCGCGCGTCGGATTGTTGCCCAGAAACTGAATAGCGCGCTGGCCCCAGTGTTGAGCGGCACCATCACGCTCGACAGGATCGAGCGGATCGCGCTGATTTCGGGCCGCGTCGAGGGCATGAACGTAACCGTGCGAGACGCTGAGGGGCACACGGTTATTGTGGCACGCTGGGCTTCCGCGCAAATCCGTCTGATCCCCCTGCTCCGCTCGCTCGTCGGCAACGGGCCGATAGTCGTGCGGCTCGAGCGGGTGCGGATCGACTGCGTCGACCTCACTCTGCGCGACGACGCAGCTGGCGTGACCTCACTCGCAAACACCTTCTCGCCAAAGGACTCCAGCAAGCCCCGGCCCTCCACCGACCCGGCGACGCCGGGAAGAGGGGTTGTGGTTAGCATCAACGCGCTGACGCTCGGGCACACGTGGGCTCACGGCAGACTCGGGGCTCAGCCGATCGACGTCGACGTCGACAGACTTTCCGCGAGCCTTCGCGTTGACCCGTCTGAACTCTCGGCAGCGCTCCGTCCCGTCGTGTTTCATGCGCGCGCGCTCCCCATCCCCGCGGCTGCCGCAGAAGGCTCCGTCGAAGGCGCTATCAGCTATCCGCTCGTAACCGGGCGACGAACGTCTGCGCGCGCGAAGGGTCGCATCAACGTGGGAGAGGGTCAGCTCGACTTCGTTGGCGTCGTGAATCGGGGCGATCAGCTCGCCGCCGAGCTTGCTGCTGAGCTCACCGCGAAGGTCGTTCACCTGTCGCTCTCGGAGAGCATCGCGGGGGCGCCTGCCGGGCTCGTCGACGCCGAAATCAAGGCAAATGCGAGCATCGCGCAGAGCGGTGCACTCCGCGCGCTCTACGATCTACGCAGCGCGGCGACGACGATTGACGGCCAGGCAGTTCCGGCGTTCGCCACGCACGGGACCTTCGACGGGAAACGCGTTGCGGGTGAGGCGACGATCGACGAGCCCGGGATGCTCACCAGCGCCGTTTACGTTCTCGCGCCCGAGGACAAGCGACCGCAAGTCCACGGACTTGATGTAGACGTCCGCACCGAGATTCCGGACCTTCAGCGTACCCGCCGGCTCGGCAAAACCGTAGGAGGCGCGGCAAGCGCTCGTTTGCTGGGTCACCTCACGCTCGACGAGGGGCTGGCGCTCGAGGCGTTGGTGACGGCAAGCGCGGCGGGGTTACGCGCCGGGCAGGTGACGGTCTCGAACGCTCGCGTCACCGCTCGGCTGCGGGGCACCGTGCGCTCACCCTCCGTGCAAGCCGCGTTGCTTGCCAGCAACGTGCACACAGCTGGCCTTTGGGTGAAGCGCGCCGCGGTGAACGTGGATGGCAAGGTGCTCGCGCCGAGGGTGCGGGTAACTGCCGAGACACGCGACGGCGACACGTTGGCAGCCTCTGCGAGCGTGGTCATTGGACCCACCACGACCGTGCGTGGAGTGGATGCGCGACTGGTCCGCAACCACGAACAAGTATCCGTTCGAGTGAATTCGGCGCGGGTGAGCGCGGCCGGAGCAGCCCTCGACGGCGTCAGCATCCAAGGTGCCGGGGGCTCGCTAAAAGCCCGCGTGAGCGCCGAACACGGCAGGCTGCAGGCCAAGCTCGCGTCGACCGCGTTCGACCTCGCCCGCGTCCGTGCACTCGTCGGGCCCAGTTTGCCAGCGCTCAGCGGCACGGCGACAATCGACGTTGACGTCGTTGCTACACCCACCGGTGCCAACGGGTTTGCGCGGTTTGACGCGAAAGATGTCGTACTGGGGGCAGACGAGCACGGCGCGCAGGTCAATGGTGAGGTGCTCTTTGATGGACGCGCCATCGCGTTGCACGCCGAGGCGAACGTGCCCAAGCTCGGCACCCTGGTCATCGACTCCGACGGCGCTCGGCTCGGTGGAGACCTGCTAACAGCGTCGTCGTACCGAACCGCGACGGGAGCGGTGACCGCCACGGTGGTCGCTGAGCTCGCGCAGATCGCCGCGCTCCTGCCCGAGGGAAAACTGCCCCTGGATCACGTCGCCGGAAAGGCGTTCGTCAATCTGCGCGCGAGTCGTCGCGAGGGACCACTACCAGACGTGAGCGTGAGCGTGACGACGGTAGGCCTTGACCTCGCAATGAAGACCGTGGACGGAGTCGCCGGCCCAAGCCTTCACGGAGTCGAGCTCGATGTCAGCAGCAATCTCCACGCTCACGCGGGGTGGGTCGCGCTCGACTCCGTCGCCTCCGATGCGCTCGGCGAACTCGCCCAGCTCCACGTTGCGGCAAAGCCTCCGCTCGGTGCAGTTTTTTCCAGTCCGAACGGCTTGCGGGAGGTATTGCTGCGAACGGAGTTCGAGTTGGAGGCCAGCGTTCCTCGCCGCGACCTCCAGCGCCTGCCCGAGCTCGTGCGGTGGGCAGGGCTTCGCGGGAACGCCTCCCTCAAGCTCTTTGCCTCGGGCACGCTGCGCGATCCCACGGTGACCGTCAAAGTCCGCGCCAACGACGTGACCTTGGACGCACGGGGCGCCAAGCAGACGCGGCTCGACGTTGGCCTTGACGCTACGTTTGCGGATGGACACGGCTCGTCGAGCGCCGAGGTCGCATCGGGAGGACGGACCGTGCTCGTCGCACGCGGCGAGGGCGCCTTGCGCATTGCCGACCTGGTCGACGGGCGTGCGGACGGCCCTCGGTGGAGCGCAGGCGGTGATCTTGCGGTCTCCGCGCTCCCACTCGATTCGCTCCCCTGGCTTGTCGGAAGGCGGATCGGCGGCTGCGCGACGGGCACTTTGTCGTTGCGTGAGCTCCACAAGGAAGCGATGCTCGACGCCGATCTGCACCTCGACGGGTTCCGTGTCGGCCAGACGCTGTTTCGCGATGCGACAGTGAAGGTGCGCGCGGGGGCGCGTGTGGCCACCCTTGACGCGCGGCTCGTGCAGGAGAGCGGCGAGCTCACCGCGCAGGGTAAGCTGGGAATCGCGTGGGGCAGCGCGCTGACGCCTTCACTGGACAAGTCGCGGGACCCCGAGGGCAGAGTGCGGGCCGTGGCCTTCCGTCTCGCGCCGCTGCGCCCACTCCTGCGCGACTACCTCGGGAAAGTCGATGGCGTACTGGACGCCGATCTGCGCTACCGGGGGCGGACTTCGGACCGTTTGGGGTCGCACGTGGAAGGCGAAGCGTCGGTGCGTGACGGTGTCGTCGACGTGGCGGTGCTCGGCCAGGAGTTCCGGGCGATCCAAGGCAAGCTCACGATCTCACGCGACGGCGAGCTCCGGCTCCTCGACGCCTCCGCCGAGGGGACCTCCGGGCGGGTAATGGTTGACGCCACGGCGCACCTCGATGCGTTCGCCTTTCGTGACGCCAAGGCTAGGGTTCGCATCCCGCGCGCCGACGCGATGTCCCTCACGTACGAGGGCATGGCGCTTGGGACCGCGTGGGGAGAGGTCAATGTGACGGCGGCGAGGAACCCGAAGGGAGTCACCGCCATCAAGGTCGCGGTCCCTCGTTTCCACCTGGAACTGCCCCAAGCGCCGGCCCGAACGACCCAGAAGCTCGAGGACGAACCCACCGTCCAGATCGGAACCCACACCGATCAGGGGTTTGTGACGCTACGTCGAGAACCTCCTCCAAAGCCACCGCCATCGCCGTCCGTCGGGGAGGCGAACAAGCCCCCGCCCACCACAGGCTCAATGATCGTGCGCGTCGCCCTCGGGCAAGACGTGCGGGTCTATCGCACCAATGTCATCGACGCTTGGCTGAGTGGTAACGTGCAGGCCGTCGTGCGGGGCGATCGCACCGCGGTTTCCGGCGCCGTCCAGGCTAACCGCGGCTTTGTGGAGATCCGAGGCAAGCGCTTCGCCATCGAGCACGCGACAGCAAGCTTTGACCCAGCGGGTGCGCCGGGAGATCCAACCATCACGGCGACCGCGGCGTACGACGCGCCCGACGCGACCCGGATTTTCGCCAACTACACCGGAACCGCGGAGGCGGGCAAGCTGCGACTCTACTCGGAACCGGCGCTGGCACAGACCGAGATTCTCTCGCTCATCGTGTTCGGTACACGCGAGGGAGGTGACGCTTCGCGCGGTAACAGCTCAGGAGCCGTTGGGACGGCGGCCAGCGTCGGTGGGGGCGTCGCAACCCAGGGGCTCAACAAGGCGCTTTCAGAGATCACTCCGGTCGACATCACGACGCGCGTGGACACTAGTGACTCCCAGGATCCGAGGCCGGGAGTGGCCGTGGCGATATCAAGCAAATTGAGCGCCTCGGTGTCGTACCGGCTCGGCGTGCCCGTGCCGGGTCAGAACCTCGATCGCTCGACGCTTCGCCTCGACTACCGGTTTCGACCCCGCTGGTTGATCGAAACCTCCGTGGGAGACAAGGGGACCTCCATCGTCGATCTGGTCTGGAAGCGACGATACTAGAGCGCGGCCACCTGCTTGGAAACGACGAGCCCCAAGGCACGTTGCCACGCCGCATCAGCACAATCCGCAGCGAGCGGACTGCCGCTATCGCGGCGGCGTGGAGGACGGAGAGCCGGCGCGCGGGGCCGCTCAGATCGCTCGCCGCACACCGAGCGCCACGTGAGCAACACTCAGCGCAAGGAGCGCATATTGGCTCCATTTGCCGTAGCCCGGCCGAGAGATCACCGTGGAGGCCAGGTCCATCGCCGAGTCCACCACCGCGAGCGAATCAGATCCTTGCACGCGAGCCAGCGCCAGCTCCGCGCGCGCGATGCGGATGTGTGCCAGCGCGAGCTCTTTGCGTAGCACGGCCTCGTCGTGTGTCATGAAATCACCTTGAACAGAGTGCCGACGTCACGCCCCACTTCACGCTTAGTCACAGCGAAGAACGGGCGATGCAGGAGACGGTGCGCTTGCCATCCAGCCAGAGCGGCCCCTGCGAAATTGATGGCCGCGACAGCCAACGCAGCCCTGAGGGGCTGCTCGCGAAACGCGATGAGCGCTGCTGCATTCAAGGCTAGCCAAGCGGCCAGGGCACCGATCAACATGCACATGAGCCATCCCGCCGCCGCCCAAACGGTCTGTCGGAACTCCAACCATTCGAGCGTCGACAATTCGCGGTGAGCCGCCCACAGATCCAGCAGCCCTTGAGCACGGGGTGAATGCGCAGCCATGGCGATTAGCGCCGAAAGGCGGCACCCATCAGAACGCCCGCGAGAACGCCCGCTCCTGCCACGACTCCGATGGCTTGCCACGGATTCTCATGAACGTAGTCGTCCACCGTGGTGGCCTGAGTCTTGATTCCGGCTTCCAGCTTGCTGAGGTGCTCGCGCGCCGATTCGAGGTCTTTTTCCAGGCTTTTGCGAATATCCATGACCTTGCCTTCGCCCAGTTCTGCGGTAGCAGCGATCAGCGCTTCCGCGCCGTCGATGACCCCACCAATGCGAGAGGTGCCGTTCTTGTGTTTGACTGCTTGGGTGTGTGTCGACATGATGCTTTGCTGACTTGCAAGATGCGCGCCGCGTCGCTCTAGAGGTGGTATCCCGGGGCAAACAGCAGCTTTCCCGCGCAGTGGGGGAACAAGGGGCTCAGCGCATGACCAACAACTCATTCGAAATGATTGCGCATCGCTAACATCTGGATGGGTCGCGTCGTGCGCAGCCTTCGGGGCGCCGAAGGGACGCATCACGTCCAAGGGCCGTCGCTGCACTCAAGACGAAGGGCGTTCTCCTTCAAATTGAAGGAGAACGCCCTGAGGGCCTGTGGTCGAGGCCAAGGACACGACTCACACGGTAACTATCCGCGGGGTACTCGCGCCTGCGCGGTAGCGCCCTGCGCGTCCAGCCTCTTCTCATCCTCGTCGTATCGCTTCTCGTCCGCGACGATCTCCTGCTCGGTCTGTTGTTTGAGCGGCCAGCGCACGGGCGCGTCGCTCGACGGTTTTCGCTCGCCGAAGAGAGCCTTCGCCGTCCCTGCTCCCAAGCCGTACCCGAACCATGAATTGAACCAAGACATGTTTATCCCTCTCGCAGCATCTCGCACTTGCCGGCTCAATCTTGACCGTATTTGGCCGCATTGGAACGAAGGTGGAGTTCGCCGTCATACTGCGCTACCGCTTGCGAACCAACTGCACCACCACCGAGATAACGGCGATCACTAGCAGCAGATGGATAACTCCTCCCAGCGTGTACGAGGTTACGAGGCCGAGTATCCACAGACACACCAACACGATTGCGATTGTCCAAAGCATGATTGACTCTCTTTCAGTTTGTTGAAATGAAAACTCCGGACCACCCCGCGACAGGCTGATGACCTCTGTTCACGCGCACCTTCATCCCGTTTTGTGAGTTGATTGTGCGGCGCGGCGCGGCGACTGGTCCAGATCAGCCCTTGAGGAAGGCCAGTAGATCGGCGTTGAGGCGGTCCTTATGCGTGTCAGCCAGGCCGTGCGGACCGCCCGGATAGGTCTTCAATGTGGCGTTCTTGACGAGCTTCGCCGTGAGCGCGGCTGAGGCTGCGATCGGAACGATCTGATCGTCTTCGCCATGAAGAACCAGCGTAGGCACGTCGAACTTCTTCAAGTCCTCGGTGAAGTCGGTCTCGGAGAAGGCCTTGATGCAGTCGAGCTCGTTTTTCAGACCTCCTTGCATCCCCCCTGGAACCAGAATGCCTCGCGCATGCCCAACGTGACTTTGTGCCCCTCGCGGTTGGCGCCGAAAAATGGGGCACTCAGCTCCTTGAAAAACTGCGAGCGGTCGGCGGTGACGCCTGCTCGGATCTTGTCAAATGCGTCGCTCGGTAGTCCGCCGGGATTGGCCTTGGTCTTCAGCATAAGGGGCGTCACCGAGCCCATCAAGACTGCCCTGGCGACGCGAGCCGTCCCGTGACGACCGATGTAACGTGCGACCTCGCCACCACCGGTGGAGTGCCCGACCATCATCGCGCTTTTCAGATCGAGCGCATCGAACAACTCTGCCAAATCGTCGGCGTAAGTGTCCATTTCGTTGCCGGCCCATGGTTGACTGGAGCGTCCGTGGCCTCGACGATCATGGGCAATGCAGCGATACCCGTGGGAGGCGAGGAAGACCATCTGGGATTCCCAGGCGTCGGCGTTCAAGGGCCAGCCATGGCTGAAAACGACGGGCGGACCTGAGCCCCAGTCCTTGTAGTAGATTTGCGTGCCGTCCTTCGTGGTGATCGTGCTCATGATATTCCGTTCTGCTCAGTCCGACTTCTTCAGATTTTTGAGCGCGAAGTCCCAATTGATGAGTGCCTTGAGACTGTTGCCTACATCAGTCGTTGCCGCGCTGCGGTTTCAGATGCACCGACGCGGCGGGCTCCAACACACGGAATGCGAAAGACTCGATCAGGAAAAGGTAGACCTTGTCCTTGTCGTGGCCCGCGTATCCGATAGACAGGTCCTGTCCCACGGTGAGCTGATAGTCACCACCGCGATGCGAGAGCAGCACGGCGCCGTCGACCATGGGAGCCAGCACCATCGGACCGTCGAGGAAATGCTCGACGCGCGCCCGGATCGGATGCCCGTCCTCTGCGGCCTGGGCCAATCCCGCATAGGAGGCGGGTCCGAGCGCCAGGGCATAGGGTCCATTGATGCCACCACGCCGCAGCGTTTCGACGGCGTCCACGACCACAGACGGATACTGCGCGTAGTCGTCCGGGATGGGAATCGCGGCATGCGGGCTGCTCGGGATGATCCCTCCTATTGCGCCAGATGTGAACCCGTTGAAGATCGCTGCATCCTCCGCGTGAGCCGCCTTCTCCGCCGCATCCACGACCGCAGAAAGGTCGAGCACGGCGCCGCGGGCTGCATCATCGAGATCGATGAGCTTGAGCTCGATCGGCACGCGCACCTCGATAAGCGGGACTACGTCGCGCACGCCCCATGGCACACCGAGGCCCCCGTCGGGCCGAAGCGTCAGGTGCCCGGTGTTGATCGCCGCGTACTTCCAGCCATGTGGGCCATCGAAATCAACCAGCTTGCGTCCTGCCAGGTTGAGCTTTAGTACCCGTTTGGCCTCATCATCGATCTGTTTCCATGCTTCCGGGGTAATCGGAGCACACTCGCGCTTCAGAAGGTCCACGGCTTATTTCCCTTTCATTCCGCCGATACCGAGCGTCTTGGCGACGACGTCGGCAGGCCCAGGTTTCTCAGTACCCTTCTCGATCCCGACGAGCGGCTGCTCGGTGAACAGATACCTCCGCATCATGTCGTTGAAGTAGCCGTTGTGGCGCCGAATCCACTCCATCAGCATCATCGCGTGCTCGATCTCTTCGTTCTTGTTGTGTAGCAGTACGGTCTTCAACAGGGAATCTGCACAGGCGTCAACGCGCTGCTGGTACCAATCGATGGCCTCCAGTTCCTCCATTAGACTGGCGATCGCGCGGTGCATGTCGATCGTTTCACCCGACAGAAGTTCCAGCGGTTCGTGATAATTGTCGGACGCCATGCGGTTTTCCCTCGCTGTCCTTCGATCCGCTCGCCCGGGCGAGCGAGACGTGGACGCCAATTCCGTATTCGACGCCGTGTGCAGCAAGGTTCGCGCCAGAATCGCTCTGGTCGCAGTTCCGCCAGCTCGGAACCCACTTGCGCGGGCAAATGACGGAGCAGGTCGCGTGACCTGCTCCGTACACTCCTCACTCATTTAGCGGAGCAATTGGTGGAGCAATCAAAATGAAGCGATGAGGCAGTCAAGTCGACTGGGACGCGAGCCCCGCGTCTGTCCGCAATCCGTTCGACTTCATTCGTGCGTTCCGCCTGCGCTCGCAGCCGGACCACTAGTCCTCTCCGCGACTCGCCGCTGGCCTTTCAGGACCCGACTGGCTCGTCCTTTGCAGCCGCTTGCTCTATGGGCAGTTGAGGTCGGCTGCGACTGCCTGAGGATTCGCGCAGATGGCCGGCAAGACGGCGTGGAGTGCCGACAGTCCTTGCAGCAAACCGCTCACCTACAGTCCCCGCGCGCGTGACCCACACCTGCTATCGAGTCGGACCGCGCCGCCCGACCCGTCCGCATCCCAACTCGGAGAGACTTGATGAATAGTGAATACTGGAGACCAAGGAAGGTCGTGATTGTCGGCGCTGGCGCCGTGGGTTCCACCTTCGCCTACGCACTGTCTCAGACTGGTTTGGCCGATGAGATCGCCTTGCTGGATGAGAATCATGAAATGGCGATGGGACAGGTTCTTGACCTAGCCCATGGTCAAGCATTTTTTCCCTCCGTCCAAATTCGAGAGGCGCATGCGGCGGATTATGCCGATGCTCGGTTGATTGTGATCACGGCCGGCGCCAGGCAGCGCTCTGGGGAGTCTCGCCTGGAGTTGCTTCAACGCAACGTGAAAATCATCCACAATATCATTGACGAGATTGTGCGCCAGAAGTCGTCAGCGGTTGTCCTGATGGTCAGCAACCCGGTGGACGTTCTGACGTATGTCGCTCAGCAACGGTCTGGCTGGCCGCGCGGACGCATCATCGGTTCGGGCACCGTGCTGGACAGCGCGCGCTTCCGCCACTTGTTGAGCCAGCACTGCGGAGTGGATGTGCACAACGTCCACGCCTACATCCTCGGCGAGCATGGAGACAGCGAATTTGCCGCCTGGTCGATGACCAATATGGCTGGAATGCCAATCGAGACCTTCTGCCGTCGCTGTTTGCGATGCGACGATTGGCAGGCAGCTCGCGACAAGGTTGCCGAGGATGTGAAGCATTCCGCCTATCACATCATTGACTACAAGGGGGCCACATCGTTCGCGGTCGGCCTAGCGTTGACGCAGATCGCCGCGGCGGTCCTGCGCAACCAACACGGAGTGCTCACGATTTCCTCTGTCCTGGAAGGGGAATACGGGCTTCGCGGTGTGAGTCTGGGGGTTCCCTGCATCGTGTTTCAGGACGGCATTGAACGAATCCTGGAAGTTGATTTGTCTCCCGACGAGCAAAGCGCTCTTGAGAAGTCTGCTGCCATTCTGCGGCAATCAATCGAGGAACTTGCGTTGCCAGTGCCGTAGTGACAAGGCGACTTCGTCGCCGCTGTGGGGCGTCATCGCGAGGCCACAGACGAGCCGCGCACAGAGGCACAGTCACGCAGCGTTCCCGGAGGCGACCCCGGGCCGTACGGACGTTGGCGGAGTGCGCCAAGCAAGTCTCAACTAAACGTCATCTCGGCCTCGCTCACGCGACCCGCGCTGTCGCTGCTCTCGAAGGGGATCTGGATTTCTCCGTCCGCGCTGACCTTGATGGGGATCCCGCCGTATCTGAACGCGGATAGATTGGCTATGGTTCGCGCACCGAGGTGATCACCGAGATAGTCGCCCAGATTCGGATGCTGTTTTACCATCGCGCCGATCGCGAGTATCTCGTCGCTATCGAATATTACCGCGCCGTCGAGCCCGGCGATCTCTAGGAAGAGATTCTTTTTTCGGATCGGGTGGTCTGTGCCGCCGAGCCCGATCTTCTGGATCGCGGGCGTGAGCATCGCACGAGCTACGTCGGGGGAGGCGGACTCGCCTTTGATGATCGACTGCGGGTTCACGACTTGCGCCAGTACCTTGTGGTCCGGATCGTACACGAGCAGGGCCCCGTGTCGTCGATAGCTGATGTCGAACATCAGCTCAAATAGGTTGTTTCCCACGGTCACGTTGCCAACGATGCGGCGAACGGCGTTCTTGAGCGGCTCCGCGTCGTATACGAGCCAACGCCCTTTCCTGTTGGCAGCGAGCAGTCCGCCAGAGTCCATGATGAAAAAGTCGCCGTGCCGCGTCAAATGCACTGAAAACTCGCCTTCAAGCAGGATGGAGCCGAACGGTTCCAGGAATCCCGGGATGAACTTGTACTCGGAGGATTCGCGGATCTGCTTCCACAAGATCTCCTGATAATCCAGGAACCGAAGCTGCCGGTCGACCCGGAAGTGGACTCGCTGGCTCGCTGAGAGCGGATCGACGACCTTCTGTATGCCTCGGTCTGATAGCGGCAACACGCCTTGGCCTGCGCCGATAACAACGTTCATCATCACCGGATCGTTCTCATAGGTCCTGAACCTGACGGACTCGATATAGGCGATGAACTTGCTCCAGTTCACCGAAGAATCGACGATCTCCAACCATCGGACGGCCACATCTTCCCCGACCTGTTGCAGGGCCCGCGGCGTTGGGATGGGTGTCAGCCGTGCTTGCCAGGATTCGAGCTGGCCCTGCATGAAGGAATGGAGCATCTGCAGCCTAGTCGTGTGGGGATCGTGGCTGCAGAATTTCAAGGTGTCGCTACACCGACCGAGCTCGTAGGTGTTTCGCGCAAACTTGCTTTGATACCACTGCGGAACTGTCGCCACCAACGTCTCCATCAGACCCGTATTGTTCATGTCGCCACTCCGACTCTCCGCGCAGTGCTTCGTTCGCACATATCCAGCCGTGGTGCCCGCGATTCTGTTCGCGGGCACGAAGGGGACTTGCAAAGACTGGACCCACGCAGTGCTGCGCAGCCTGGGACTTGTTGAGGAGGCGAGCGGTCGCCTACAGTGGCGCAAAGCGGCGAGGTGTCGGCAGAGTTGCGGCCCGTAGCCCATGACGGCGCGAGACAGGGTTCGCAGCGTCGGTGGTGTCTGTCAGAAGTAGAACTCAGGTCCGACCGCCAGGAACATGAGTGGGGCGTACGCCAGATCGTGGCTATCCGGATCGCCGTCGACGTGAACGGATCCGGCTAGTATCTGGGAAGAAAAGCCAAACTGCGCGGAGGCGCCGAAGCGTTGAGAGAGGCGCAACGCGCCCTCGAGGGTCGCTCCCAAGTCAAAGCCCGCTCCGTGCCCGCTGTATTCAACCCCCGCGTTGTCTTTGCCGGAGGCCCAGAGGAGGTTCGTTCCCACCAGGCCGCCGACGCGGATCGTGAACGCGTCACTGACAGGGATGCGCGCCTTGAGCACCGCGCCGACGCTCCAGAGCGTGAGGCGGCCGTCTCCCAGTGATATGTCGCCCGCGTATTGGTGGTAGCTCGAATTGCTGAACTGGCTGAACACACCCACCGTAAAGAACGGGTGAACCAGCCTGCTGACGTCGATGAATGCGAGCGGAGCGCCCCCTGTCTTACCGCCGGGCATGTGCATGGGACTCACCTCGCCCGCGAACTGATATCCGAGCCGCACCCCCAGCTCCCAGCGATGGTCCATGCGGGGCAACACCATCTCGGTCGCCCCCGGCACAGGCGCGCTTGGCGAGGCGGTGGTGGCGGGGCGTGCCGTCATCATGCACTCGCCGGCCCCGCTGCAGGTCTCCCCGGCCCCGCACGCTGGGTTGCATGCGGACACGCAGGCCCCGGTGACGCAGGTGAAGCCGGACCGGCACTGGGGCACGCACTCGGGCGTCTGCGCGGCAGCCTCTGGGGCAAACGCGAACTTCAGCGCTGTTACCACGATGGCAAGACCCCATCGATGAGCGATCGACATGTTGAGCATGGAAAACCCCTCCAGGCAGAAGGGTTCTGACTACCACTGTTTCCCGCGGTAATGTCGGCTATTGTTGTGCGACCAATAAGTACCGGGACGCGGCAGGGAGCTACCCCGCGGCGACCGCGGGGCAGAAGTGTTCGGGCAAGCGCGTCACAACCCGAGTTCGCGACCGAACCACACGCCTGGTGTTCCGCTGCCGCCGGCGTCGCGCGGTGGGCCTCTTGCACATCAGCGTTGGTGAGCTCGTAGCCGTAGCCCTGCACCAGCCAGTGCAGCGAGAGCAGCCCTTTGATTAGTGCGCAAGCCCTAGCGAGTGCAAGCCTCGTTGATTGGCCCGGAAGACAGCAGGATCTGCTCACAAATCGCATCAATCTCATCGTCGCTCGCCCATGGACCTCTGCAGGACTCAGCGTACCGCAGGGCCTCAGCCTTCTGCCCCTTGGCGGCGAGCGCGCGCACGGTCCACACTTTGTGGGGCCAGATCATGGCGGCCTGCAGAAGATCGCACAGCTCGTCAGAACGTTCAGTGTGAAATAGCGCACTGAAGCAGGCGCAAGTCCCGTGAAAATGAGCATGCACGGCCCTGTCCCGACTGAGCGACAGGCGCGTGGCGCCGACAAGCCTGTCCGCCCAGGTGCACGCAAGCTCCTTTGACGCGCACAGCTCGCCCCAGTGGTCGCCGAGGCGTTCGATATACGGGATTTCGTCGTCGTGATGCGCCTCGAACAACCGCTCGAGCCAGGCCTGCCGCGTCTTTGGGTCAGCGGGTGCATTCGCGATCAGCGGCACGAGCTCGGCGATGGCATTGCCAACTGCGGTTCCGATCGAGCCCGAGGAGCTGTCCACCTGTTCGAGCGCTGGAGACACGCGCTCAAGAAACACGACGGCGCCCTCGCCGGCGAGCACTGGCTCCTTCTTTGCGACCTTTTTGATTTCCGAGACGGCTTGCTTGATACGAGTGATCGCGGGCTGTGGTTTCCAGCCGAAGGCTTGGTGCCGAAAGCGCGCCTTGAACTCCCATTTGTGCGACTTGCTCGCCTCGCGGACGGCCTTGCGCGGAGTCTTCTTCGCCCGCGCGGCTGGCGCTTTTGCGGAGCGCGTGGCTGGCGCTTTTGCGGAGCGCGTGGCTGGCGCGCCTAGCAGCGACGCCGGAGCCTCACCTGTCAGCAATCGCGCGTCCAGGACGCGAATCCAAGCCTCAGCGCCCGCGTCGGTTTCAATGTCGAAACCTGCCTCGCGGCCTGCGGTGAGGAGCGACTTTGCCAGGCAGAACTTGCTCGGATCCGAAAGGGCCGCGCTGAGCTTCTGCGGGGCAGCACCACCAAGCACGCCAAGGCACGCATCGGCCTGCTCTAGCCTGAACTCGCGCTTGAGGTAGCTGTAGAACGCTCGGAGGTCTTCGATGATCCAAGCGGCCGCTGACGCTAAGACGCGGACCTTCTCAGGGATGGTATGAAAGACGATCTCTCCGAGCTGTGCGGCGCTGAGCGTCGCGATCGTGGCACCGAATTGGCTGTCCGCAGCGTCCATCATAAAGTGGCAACACTCGATGCCGGACAACGCCTTCGCCTCCGGCGAGGCCACGAACCGGTGCACGAGCTCGATCTCGAGCAGGAGGCGTGTATCGGAATCGAGCGGCTTCCCCTGCTGCACTAGCTTGGACAGACCAGCAACAACATCGTACGGCGGCAGATATTCGTCACTCCCCGCACGGTACGGCAGCCGCAGGATAACCTCGAGCGCGCCGGCGTGGCTCACCACGGACAGGGTGCGCGAGAGCGGCTCTCCGCCACTGCATGCGGCGTGCACGGCCTTCTTGTCCGCGAGCAGCTTCGACAGAGCGAGCGCAATTGCCTCAGCGATCGCAAGCTCTTTGGCGGTCGTAGTCCGCGCCACAAGGTCCCCGTCAACGACAGTCAGCCACGGGTGGGCGCTCGCAGCGGCCACCTCCCAGCGATGCTGGCTGATCCCCTTGCGGAGGGCTGCGCTGAGGTCCGCGCCACGCTGGAAATTCAGCGCAAAATGGGGAGGAACTCCGATTGGCGCTTCACCGTCCACGCTAGCAGCCGCCGCTTCGAGGTACTCCACGAACTCATCGATGCCTGAGAAAAAAAGAAGCCCCAGGTTGTCATCCAGCTGCCCAATGAGCGGCGTCGCGGACCCCAAGCTTGGTGATGGTCACCGAGAGCGGACCCTGGTCGCTCGGCACCAGCTCCCACGGTTTCGCGCGGTACAAGCCGGCAGCGGCGCGAAAGAAGCTTCCGACGGCCTCGGGCTTGATACCCGAGGTCAGGTACGACAGCTCCAGTTCGCCGTCTTCGCCGTCTTCGCCGTCTTCGCCGCAAGCATCGCGCCAATCTCGGGCGTTGGCGCGCAAACGACCTCGATTCGCGGATGCGCTGCTCGCAGCACAACAGCCAACGCCTCCGACGCGACGCGCAGGCGCTCAGGCACCTGGGGCGGACCAAACATCGGTCGTTCGATCGTGCTCTGCAGGCTCTCGGCGGCTAATCCGAGTAGCTCTCCCGGCTTGCCCACCGCATGACCAAGCGCCTCACCCTTGGGGCCTAACCAGAATAGCGTCTCCGGACGATATGGCTTCGCCTCGCCCGTGACGTACGCTGGCAGCGAGACCAGTCCGCCCACCCACTCGACTCCGGTTCGTTTCTTCCTGGTGGCCATGATAGTTGCCCTTTTTAGCCGAATTGAGGCTCGGCGCTCACAGTCACTGCTTTTTGCGCGATTTGCGCCCCTTGGTTAGCACTTTTGGGCCGCGCTCGCTCGATAGTCGAGCCGGTCTGGCTGCAATGGTTTGTTGGTTCGGCGTCAACCAAAACGCTTTCGTTTTGGTTTGGCCCGGCGTGGAAACGCGCGAGACGCTGCTGCGCGCGTGCCGGCAGCCAAGCGTGAGAATGCGCCCTCCTTCGCGCGGCGCGACGCAACCGCTACCAGCCGCTTCTACCGGGTTCGTGGGCGCTGCGCGAGAGTCCCCGCGCAGCGACGCTCGTTCCGAGATTCATTGTCAACCTCCTCGGAGGTCAAGACACTGCATCCCTGTCGCTTGTCGTTCCGTCTTTATTTCAGGGGTTCAGGAGTCAAGGGTCAGGGGTTAGATACCAGCCTGCCAAGGCTCACATCCCTACATGCATCAGGGGGTCCTCGAACAGCGCAAGCCGCTGCCTTCGTAGTGGTTGGACGGCGAGACGACGTGGCGTTTCGCGACGCGGAGGAAGTCGTCGATTAGGTTGTTGCTCCAGCTACCACCGCGCATGACACGGGCGGAGGACTCAGTCAAATAACATACATTCGCACCAGTGGCGCTCGGTTTCCCGTACCAGTCTCCGTCGTACCAGTCGAGGTTCCACTCCCACATGCTTCCCGCTAGGTCCTGCTGTCCCCATTTACCGGCGCCCGTCGGGTGACTTCCCACGGCGATGGGCGATTTGTCGGAGAGAGAGCTGTTAGCTTTGGTCGTCTCCACGCTCGGCAGGGCGCTGCCCCAGGGAAAGAGCCGCTCCTCACTGCCGCCTGCCGCTGCGTATTCCCACTCCGCCTCAGTAGGGAGTCTGCCGCCGTCCCAGATACAGAACGCCATCGCCTCGAACCAATCCACGCAGTTGATGGGCAGCGCCTCGTTCTTTCCAGAGTCCTCCGTCCAAGTTTGCGAGCTGGCGTTGCACTTGAGCCGGTTTGCGAAGATGGTCTTGGTGGTCGGCGCGGTCAGCGGCAGATTCGTACCTTTACTAGCTGAGTCATCCCAAACTACTTTCCAGCCGCTACCAGAAATGCTCGGGTGGGCGCCAGCGCCTGCGCTGGGACGCCAACCTGCACTGTAGGCTTCCACGAACTGCCGGAACCGCCCGACCGTCACTTCGTACTTGTCCAGCGTAAAGCTGCTCACGGTTACGCTGTGCGCGGGGAGTTCGTTGGCAGCGCCCTTCGCATAGACGTCGCTACCGCTCTTCTCGCTGCGTCCCATCTCGAAGCTGCCAGTAGGGACCACTGCGTTGGCGCAGCAAGACTCTCCCTGGCATTGGGTGCCGAGCCCCGTGCAGGACTGACCGGGCACGCCGGGAGTGCCAGTGCCACCGGTGGCACTGGTGCCTCCGGTGCTGACCACGCCTCCGGTGCTGACCACGCCTCCGGTGCTGACCACGCCTCCGGTGCTCACCACGCCTCCGGTGCTGACCACGCCTCCGGTGCTCACCACGCCTCCAGTGCTCACCACGCCTCCAGTGGCTGAGTCCCCTCCCGCACCCCCGGCATCATTGGTCACCACGGGGGAGGAGGTGGAGCTACAGCCTCCCGCTCCGGTGGCGGCAGCTATCAAACTCAAGCTCAGCCAATCACGGACGCGACTCTGAGCAACGCGCGCCGTCACCAAGGCATTGGATTTTTTATACGTTCGCATATTTTAGCTTCACCCTTCACGCTTGACGGACCCAACTTGACAGAAATCCGGAGCGCCAAACTACCCGCGAGGACCGGCCACCACAAGCAAAGAGGGCTGCTGCTGAGGTCCCCCGGTCCCGTGGAAGCCCACGGTCTCAGGAAAGCCGTCACCTCGGCCACGCGGCGGACTGTCGAAAGCGCGAGTATCCGCCCTCCTTCACGCAGCGCGGAGCGGCGCAACCGCTACCAGCCGCTTCTACCGGGTTCGTGGGCGCTGCGGTCGGCCTGCTGCGCTTGCGGCGCGGACCGAAACTCGCGGGGACACCTTGCCGCAACCGTGTGACCGAAACTCGCAGTGGTCACGTCGAACCAACAAACAATCGCACCCAGCCTAAGCCAGACTATCAGGCGGGAGTGGAAGCGTCTTTGTACGGGAACTGCTCTGTGAGTCGGGCCAGCAGTCTCAGAGAAGTTGTCGTGGGAGGCGCCAAGAGTGCGTGAAGCACGACACTCACGCGAGCTCGATGGCGCGGTGACGTGAGTGGCAGAGGCCATGAGGTCCGCGCTGCACTTGCTCGGCAGCTTGACAACATGGCCAAGTCGCCATACCGTTGCCTTGATGCCGCGCGCCTCCACAACCTGCAAGTCTCGCCGTTGCGTCGATGAAGACGTTTTTCGTCGACAGGCTCAGGTGCTCAAGGCGCTGGCAAATGAGTCCCGTCTCAAGATCGTTGACCGCCTGTCTCGGGGGGAGTGCTCGGTGGGCACCTTGACGGAGCTGATCGGCTCCGATCCCTCGACGGTGTCAAAGCACCTCGCTGTCCTGCGTTCCCACGGCATCGTTCGGGATCGGCGCGAGGGGAACGTTGTCTACTACACGCTGATGACCCCCTGCGTGATGACCTTCTTTTCCTGCGCCACTCAGCTGCTTCGCGAGCGAAAATAGGGTCGATGTCCTTATGCTATCCGCGGTCGAAGTTTCCACTTCTGCGGGGGGGCGCGGGTCTCGTCGCCGTCGTGGCTTGGTGGCTCCTTTACCGGAACCTCGAGTCGCTGGCGAAGTGGTTCAGCTACGGACTGCTCCACCTAGCGCCGGGAAGCCACCTGGCTTCGGCGGTGGAGTTCTTCGTCTTCGAACTCCCGAAGGTGCTGATGCTCCTCACGCTCGTGGTGTTTGGGGTGGGCATCATCCGCTCGTTCTTCACCGCTGAGCGCACCCGACTCATCCTCGCCGGCAAGGCGGAGTCAGTCGGCAATGTACTCGCTGCGCTCCTTGGCATCGTCACCCCATTCTGCTCCTGCTCCGCGGTTCCACTGTTCATCGGTTTCGTGACCACGGGTGTGCCTCTCGGCGTCACGTTCTCGTTCTTGATCGCTGCGCCGATGATCAACGAGGTTGCGCTCGTGTTGCTGTTCGGGCTCTTCGGATGGAAGGTCGCTGCGCTCTACCTGAGCACCGGACTCATCATCGCGATCCTCGCCGGTTGGGTGATCGGGCAGCTGCATTTGGAAAAGTGGGTGGAAGCCTGGGTCTATGACACCAAGCTAGCGACCTCCCCAGGCGAGAGTGAAGCGGGCACCTCCTGGCAGGGCCGCAGCCAGGCAGGCATCGACGCGGTCAAGGACATCGTCGGCAAGGTCTGGCCCTACGTCCTTGCAGGCATCGCGGTCGGCGCGGGGATCCACGGCTACGTTCCGCAGGACTTCATGGGCTCGATCATGGGCAAGAGCGTCTGGTGGTCCGTGCCGCTCGCTGTGCTGCTGGGCATCCCCATGTACTCGAATGCCGCAGGGATCATCCCCATTGTCCAGGCTCTCCTCGGCAAGGGAGCGGCTCTCGGCACCGTGCTCGCCTTCATGATGGCGGTGATCGGTCTTTCCTTGCCGGAGATGGTGATCCTTCGCAAGGTGCTCAAAATCCCACTGATCATCACGTTCGCTGCTGTCGTGGGCACCGGAATTCTGATCGTAGGCTATCTCTTCAACGCGCTGCTGTAAGCGCCCTCGCGCCTCAACTGGTGACGCTTTCTCGCGCTCCCCGGACCCTTTTGAAAGGACAATCCCCAATGAACATCAAGGTACTCGGAACCGGTTGTGCCAAATGCAAAACCCTCTACGCCGCGACAGAGAAGGGCATCGCAGCTTCGGGCGCGTCGGTCATCCTCGAAAAGGTCGAGAAGATTGACGAGATCATGAAGTACGGCGTCATGATGACCCCCGCGCTGGTGATCGACGGCGAGGTGAAGTCCACAGGAAGGATCCCCAGTACTACCGAGATCACTGGGTGGATTGCGGCTGCCACAGCAAAGGGAGCTCTCTGATGGAGACGCCATGCTCGACGCAGTTGTAGGAAACGCGGAAGCATACGTCCATACCAATCCCGGGTTAGCTCTAGCGGCCGTTTTCCTGGGGGGAATGCTCACCGCTTCCAACCCCTGCGTGCTCGCCATGGTCCCGCTCATGATGAGCTTTGTGGCTGGATCCAGGGAACAAAAGCCAGGGATCCTGCGAGCATTCTCGTTCTCCCTGGTGTTCGTGGTTGGCCTCGCCATCACCTTCACGGGGCTCGGCATGGTCGCCGCGCTTGCCGGAAAGATGTACGGCGATGTCTCGCGCGTCTGGAATTGGATTGTGGCCGTGGTTTGCGTGTTCATGGGATTGCATCTCATGGAAGTCGTCAATCTGCCGATCCCGTCACTCGGCGGACGGCTGCAGCCAAGGACGCGAGGCGTCGTGGGGGCGCTGCTCCTGGGGCTGCTGTTCGGCTTGGTCTCCGCTCCCTGCGCGGGCCCCATCTTGATCGTGCTGCTCACCTATCTTGCTGGCTCCGGTGCGTCGGTGGCGTGGGGCGGACTGCTTCTGCTCGTTTACGCACTCGGTCACAGCGCACTGGTTCTGGTGGCTGGTACCTCAATGGGTGCAGCGCGAGCCCTGATCGAGAATCGTAAAGCCAATCGGGTGTTGGGCGTGCTCCGACGGGTAGCTGGAGCCGCCATCATCGTCATCGGCCTCTACTTTGCGTACCGAGGATTGTCATCATGAAGTCTGTACCGTCACTCGTCGTCATTTCCCTGTTCGCCGGCCTGCTTGGCAGCGCCTGCAAGGAATCACGTCGCTCGTCGAACACGAGCACGGCTCAGGCGACGGCGGCTGCCCGCTCTGCCTCTCCGCAGGGGGCTACGGTCACAACCCGCGTTGTCTTCCTTGACAAGGAACACGGCTGCGACTGCACCAAAAAGCGGGTCGAGGCGGGCTGGTCAGCGCTGCAAACCGTCGCGACAGGCAGGCAAGCTCCGACCATCGAACGGCTGCATGTGGACACGCAACCCGAAGAGTCCAAGCAGTACCATCAGCTACGTCCGATGATGGCCGTCCCTGCCCTGTACTTTCTCGACGCCAAGGGCGGGCTCATCGAGCTACTCCAGGGAGAAGTCAGCTCCGCGCAAATCGCGAAGGTCATGGGCCCGCACTAAGCACGCGCGCTGAACCGCGAAGTCGCCTGCCAGCACGAATCGAGTCCCCGGAGTCGACCCTTGGCTTGCGGACGGAACAGGAGCAGTTGCGGGTGCGGGTGCGGGTGCGGGTGCGGGTGCGGGTGCGGGTGCGGGTGCGGGTGCGGGTGCGGGTGCGGGTGCGGGTGCGGGTGCGGGTGGGATGGGGGGCACGGAGGTCGAGGCGCCCCCGCTGCATACGTACCACCTCGACGCGGTCAAGGGTCGCGACAGCAATGACGGCAGCGAGGCCAAGCCCTGGAAGACGTTCAACTACGCGCTGAGCAGGGTGGTCGCCAAGGATCTCGTGCTCATGCACTCGGGCAAGTACGGAACGCTCGAGGCGGGGCGCACTGCCAACAAGCTGCCCATTGCCGTGGTCTTCAAGGATTGGGTCACCTTTCGGGCAGCCCCCGGGGAAAAGCCCCAAAGCACGCAATTGAACCTGGGCACCTGGAACGACAGCGACGGCAAGGCGATCCCCTTTACCCAGAAGGGCAATAGCGATCTCTATATGCGCTTTGACGGGTTGTTGATCGATGACGGCGTCCGGATCGAGGGGAGCCGCCACGTGCAGATCCGCAACTGCGAGATCCACAATCTGGGCGATCTCCACTCCACCATGCAGAAGTCCGGCATCGCCGTCTTCAACGGTCAGTATGTCACGCTCGAAGGCAACGACATCAGCCACACCAGTATCGGTATTCAGAGCATGTCCCGCGATCTTGTGATTCGCAAGAACCACATCCACCACAACGCGCACGATGGCCTCTCGATGATCGGAGGCGAAAACACCCTGATCGAGGGCAACACCATCCATGATCTGGACGACGGCGCCAACGACAACGACGGCTCGGACTGGAACATGCACGTGGACGGGATGCAGACCTACATGGTCGGGCAGACCAATTCGAAATACGCCGAGAACATGGTGCACCTCGTGTTCCGCAACAACGTCCTTTACCACCTCGAGTCGATGGGCGTGATGGTCAACGCGAATGTCACGGGGCAGTTCTATGAGAACTGGTTGTTCGAGAACAATGTGTTCGGCCCGGTCGGAGGCATCGGATTTCACCTGGGCGCTGACATCAAAAAGGGCATGATCTTCCGCCACAACACCTTCGTCTACGCCCCCGCTGATCGATGGACGAGCATCGCGGGTCGGGCCATGGCCGGGCAGGAGTACACCTGTGTCTCTGGGACAACGCGGACCCCGGCTACAAATTCTACAACAACGTCTTTGCGATGAACAAACTCGTCCCGGAATATGCCCTGGTGGCGAACAACATCTATCGCGACCCCGCGTCGAAGCTCACGCGGGGAGAGCTCGTGCGCCCGGAGCTGCCGTACGCGCCCGTTCCCGGTACGATTGATGAGTTCCTCGCCAAGGGTGGTCAGCTTGGAGCCCTCGCCGCTGGCAGCTTTGCCATCAACGCCGGCACCGCCAAGGAGCCAACCGCGCAAGACATCCAAGGCAAAGCGCGCGACGCCCAGCCTGATCCGGGGGCGTACGAGTTCTAGCGGCACAAGGCCCGCCGCCAGCTCAGTCCGCCTTCAGATCGTCGCGTTGGAGCCAATCCTGTAACTGAGCTGGGACCATCCGCCGCTGCCCCACCGCCAGCCATCGAGCGCGCACAGGTTGTTCCCCCAAGCGTGCGGGAGGACAACGCGACAACAGTCGCTGGCGGCGGCATGTCATCGGACGATCCCGTGGACCGAAAAACCAACGCATCACACGACGCATCAACAAACGCCCGCAACACCCCTCCCGATTCCACGCCAAGGAGACCAAACCCGTGAGCACCAAGGGAGCTGTCGTAGGCATCGATTTGGGAACGACCTAGTCGCTCGTTGCCGTCTTCGACGAGCACGGTCATCGCGTGCTGCCCAAGGCAATGTCCGAAATGCTCACCCCCAGCGCGGTCTACGTTGACGAGCACAGTCAAGTGCTCGTTGGCACGCCAGCGCTGGCCCGGATGCAGCTTGATCCGCGACGCGGAGCGGCGGTGTTCAAGCGCGACATGGGCACAGACAAGCGATTTTCCCTGGGAAATCGCGAATTCACCGCCATCGAGCTCTCGTCCTTCGTGCTCGCGTCGCTCAAGGAAGACGCCGAAGCTGCTTTGGGCTGTCCCGTCGTGGAAGCGGTAGCAATCGTTCCCGCTTATTTCGGCGAGTTGCAGCGCCGAGCCACTCAAGAGGCCTGCGCGTTGGCGGGCCTCCATGTCGAGCGCATCGTCAACGAGCCAACCGCTGCCGCCCTCGCCTATAGCCTCCACGAACGCTCACGGGAGTTGCGCGCGGTCGTGCTGGATTTGGGTGGAGGCTCTTTTGATGTGACGGTCCTTGAGATCTTCGAGGGAGTCGTGGAAATCCAATCGAGCGCCGGCGACACGCGTCTTGGCGGAGAGGATTTCCTCGACATGTTGGTCCAATTTGCATGCGAAATTCTAAAGGAGAAGCATCGCGCCTTGCTCGATGAGCCCGTCGTGCAGGCCCGCCTGCGCGCCGCATGTGAGCGGGCTAAACGCGGGCGCTCGTTGGAGCCAAAAACCGCGCTCGCGTTGCCCGGACTTCCCACCGAGCGGGGCCCTCTCGACGTAGTCCTTGAGCTCGAGCGCACGGCCGTGGAGGCTCGCTGGTTGCCCGTGATCGACAGACTGCGCGCCCCAATCGCGCGCGCTCTGCGCGACGCAAACGTGAAGCCCGAGGATCTCGACGAGGTACTGTTGGTCGGGGGCGCCACGCGTGTGCCGCAAGTCATCAGGCTCGCCGCCGACCAGTTCTCGCGGTTGCCAAATCGCAAGTTGCCACCGGATGAAATGGTAGCCCTTGGCGCGGCAGTGCAGGCAGCGCTCAAGGCGCAGAGCCGCGTCGTTGGCGACTTAGTCGTCACCGACATCGCGCCCTTCTCGATGGGTGTCGAGGTGAGCCAGGGCGTCGGTGCGGCCATGGTAGCCGGGATCTTTTCGCCCATTCTCGACCGCGGCTGCGTACTGCCCGTCAGCCGCGAGCATGAATACTAGACGGTGACACCTCGGCAGACGACCATAGAGCTTGGTGTCTACCAAGGAGAGCACCCCATGGTGCGCGATAACACGCTGCTCGGAGAGCTCTTGGTCAACGACATACCCCCAACTTTCGCTCCGCAAGGTGTGGCAGTTCGCTTCACCTACGACATGAATGGCGCACTCGAAGTGGAAGCGAAGGTACTGGCAACGGGCATAGTCATCCAGGTGGTCATCGAGCGTTCAGGCAAGCCGTCAGAAGTCGATATCGAAGCCACGCTTGGACGGCTCCGTCGCTTGAAACTGCACCCACGCGAGGCGCTGCCGAACACGGCGGCGCTGGCGCGTGGCGACGCGCTGTTTTCGGAGCTCACGGGACCTGCGCGCGCGAGGCTCGGAGAAGCCATGGCGGTATTTCGGGGTTTGCTCGAGGGGCAGCTGATCGTCGCCAGCACCTCGCCGTCACCACGCCGATCCAGACAGTGAGCGACTGCATCACTGAGGCTCTCCAGGGGCTCACCTTCGAGTGCCTCGCAAACACCCAAACGACCGTCGCCAGCCGCTGCATCATTGAGTGAGCCAGGGGGCCCATTCGGCGAGACGCAGCGGTTGGCAGCGAGGCTAATGCGAGGCAGTTTCCCGTTATCGACCCTTTGACAAGGCCGTAGCAGAAGGCAGGCAACCCAATGCTGGGTCAGAAATACTGAGCAGGGTCGCCCCATCGAGAGACGAGGCGACCCTGTCGTGCGCCCGCAGCCTGGCGTCGGCGCTGCGACTTCGACGCTGCGGGGCTCAGTATCCGGCGGCGTCGAACGTCCAGTTGTACAGCGAGCTGTTGTCCATGATAGACAGCCCGCTATAGATGCCCTCGTACTTGTAGACGGACGACGCGGAGGCGCCGATTGCGTACACATTCACGAGCTCGTTCGTGTGGCTCATCGTGCCGTAGGTAACGTCGCCATCCGGGTACGTGAACGAACTGCCATTGGCCACCTGCTTGGGCAGAAACCCCTTTCCGAACGTCTGAGGCAGGCGCAGCATGCTGTTGCCATGATCGGAAGTCACGAGCACCGTGGTGTTGGACCAGTCAAGCGCATCACCGGGTTGGTCCACGTAGGCGAGGATTGACTTGACGGTTTCGTCCAGGTCCCAAACCGTGCCAATCATCCGGGCAAAGTCATTGCTGTGATTGGCCCAGTCAATGTCGCCCTGCTCGACCATCAGGAAGAAGCCATCCGGATCGGCGGCCAGTCGCTTGATGGCAGCGACTGAGACCTGTGACAAAGTGGGGTTTTCCGTGGTCGCCCGGACAATCGCCGGACTGCCCGGAGCATTGGCAGGAATCGGGGATTCGAAGTTGCCACCCACGGGATCGCCGAACAGACCGAAGAGCCGTTTGCCGCTCTTCGCGCTCGCGTCCGCGGCTGCGAGCAACGCTTGGCCGCCGTCCACACCGGCAGCGCGTTTCACGTACGTCCAATCGGTGTCGGCGGCGATAGCGGCGTCCATCACCACTCCCTTGTAGTCCGGCGAGTTGTAGCCAGCGCCTACGACCACGTCGGGCTTGGTCTTCTGAATGATCTCGAGCCCAATGGCCTCATAGTTATTCCGGCTGACGTTGTGAGCGACCCAACAAGCTGGGGTCGCGTGGTTGAACGGCACCGTCGACACGACGCCAATAGCCATTCCGCGCTGACGGCGCAGGCGCTCGGCCGAGGTCTCCAGAGCACCGTTCGCGGGATCCCCCGGCAGCCAGGCGACGTTGCCACCATCAGTCTTCTTGCCCGTAGACATGGCCGTGGCAGCCGAGGCGCTGTCCGTAGCACTCGTGAGCAGATAAGCGCCCGTTCCGGAGCCGTCGACCTGAAGCGGATACGGCTTCATTCCACCTTTGGCCGGGTCGTAACCGAGGTAGGGATCGAAGGAAGTCGCCGCATAGTTGGGCTTCGTGGCGACCTGCGCGTACGCGTTGTAGGCCGTCACGTCCCACGTCGTGCAGGTCGACTTCACCGGGAATTTCTGGAACGACAGCCCCTTGTCCGTACCGAAGAGGTAGCGACTCGCAGAGAGCTCGTGCGCGAGCTGCATCCCGTCGCCAATGACGAGAATGACGTGGCGGCGCTTGGCTCCGCTGGCGGTCGGGGCGCTGCCGAGCACAGCGCTCGTGCCATCGCCGCACTTAACAACCTCGAGACCATTGTCGATCGCAAGAGTGCAGTTCGTCCCGGCGAGACCGCCTTTGCCGTCCACCCCGTCTACCCCCGCAAGACCGTCCTTGCCGTTGACGCTGTCCTTGCCGGAGGCGCCGTCTTTGCCATTGGTGCCATCTTTTCCGTCCGCAGCGGCCTTGGGCTGGACAACTGCTTTCGTGCCGTCAGTGCACGAAACAGCCGCTGAACCGTCCGCATTGGACGTCACGCTGCACGAGCTACCATCTTCGCCCGACTCGGCGCTACAGGCCGCTAGCAATACGACGACGGGAACAAGCGTAAAGCGAGGATTGGGTCGGAACATGTTGAAGATCCTTCGATGGAATGTTGGAGTGAACCCGGGAAACAATCGCGCTGCCGCGCAACTAGCAACCACGCGGCGCGGGCGATCCAACGTTGGCGATCCCGCACGCAAGACCGCGCGCGCAACTGCCCAACGGAGCAAACATCGCCGGCGCCTCCACGGCGCCGACGACCGAGCGCACTATGAGCTTCACGCGGTGACGATGACGTCACGAACAGGAAACAATCGCTGATGGGGCGCACAGTCTCCCTCGTTCAGGGGCCGAGCCGCGACAATCCCTAGAACTCCCTGATCGCTGACGGATACCCAAGACTCTGCCACTCCAGCCGCACACCGACGTCATCGCAGTGTCGCCGACTCGACACGCTCCAGCCCTCGGCGCGTCGAGCGCGCCGCGAAATGCTGCAAGGAGAGTTGAGCGCCGAATCCCAACACGTGGGCGTCGGCGCGGACTTCGCGTTGATAAGCCCCGGCCCAAGCGGACCGTCCTCACCCGCTCGACCGCCTCAGCGTTTGCTGGCAGTGAAAGGCACGTCCCTGGCGCCAGTTCCGCCCTTGAGCGTCCCTTCGATCTGAGTGTCGCCGACGAGGTGGGCTTCAATGCGAACGGGAGCGGAATTGCTCCCCGTCTTGTTGATGCCCTTCATGCCGGGGATGTTGATCACGGTGCTGTATTGATTGCGGACCGTGCCCTGCGCTGAAATCGTGACGCTTTCCAGCTTGCCGGTGAGGCTTCCCGTAGAGCTGGTAGTCACGGTGGACTGCCCACGGCCCGCGGTGAACTTCAGGTTCATCGTGAAGGTTGCGGTCACCACGCCCGCTGCGTCAAGATTGAGGTGAATGGGCCCTGTCCTGGGAACCACGCCATCGATCCCGGGACCTGAGTAGCTGCCCTTCATCTCACCATCGAAGGTCCCCACGGCGCCATCAAGCTGCACCTCCACCACGGTCCTACCAGGCACATAGGTGAAGGTCTGCCTGCGCTGTTCGGGCACGGCGCCCGGGGCAGCTGGCAGCGTCACCACCACTTCCTTGGGAGAGCCGTAGAGCATGTAGCCTAGATTGGTGACCGTCATGTCGAAGACGCCGGACTTGTCCGCAGCGCCAGCCCACAATTTGGGATCACGGGTAGTCGTGATGGCGACGCCCATCCCCTCGAGCTTGCGATTGGGATCCTTGCTCCTTAGCACCACGTGGATGAGCGTTTGCTGGTTGAAGCGACCCTGGAGCTCCCCCAGAAGAGTCATGGTGCGCTGCTGCTGCTGAAGCAGCACCCAGTCGCTCAACTGAGCAAAAACGGGCTGCAGATCGACAAAGAGCTGGTGGGCATATTCTTCTGAAATGCTCTTTTCCATGGCCTCGTTCAGGCCGCCACCGGAGCCGGAATTGGTCGCGCCGACCTGCGACTGACATAGGGCCTGCTCAGTCTCATCCTCCCAGAAGAGCTTGGAGTAGTTCTCCACCTCGGCACGAATGGCAGCGTTCAACGCCGCCGGATCCTTGGCTTCATTGGTCAGGGCCTTGAAGCGCATCAGCCACTGCGCGTTGTTTCGCGGGTTTTGCTGGTAGAAGCAGGCAAAGGCCTTCACCCAGATGTCTTTTCTCTGGGACCAGGCGCGATCGATGAATTTGCCTAGAGAATAGTCGATGGCAAAGACGCCCACTCCCGCGATCTTGATGGCAGAGGTGCCCCATCGTCCGAGGGCATCCATGCCGATAGCCTTGAGCGCATTGCCCACCGCGATCGTCTTGTTATCGGGCTTGGACATATCCAAGCCGAATTGCACCAGAGCAAAGGCCACGCCGAGATTGCCGGCCAGTTCATTGACCTTGCCGAGGGCTGCAGAGGCGTTCCCAAACTGGCAGATGGCCGAGCCCTCTTCACCCAGCGTCGCCACGGCCTGGCTGATGCCAAACCACTCCATGCTGAATTTCCAGCCCTCTTCCGCAGCCGCGGCGTCGCTGCCCTTGAGGATATTCTCGGCGGTTGCCGCATCCTCAAAGGAAAAATAGGGGAACATCGCGTGTTCGATGCGCGCAGTGGGGCACACCTTGATCGCGGTCAGGTTGACCGAAGAGAACATCGACAGGTGCGTGGTGCTAACGCGGAGCACCTTGCGAGCTTCGTCGATCGTGAAGGGGACAGGTTCCCACGCGCCTCGCTCAGGAGAATACGAGAGCGCGACAAGGTTTGGATGACCCGCGATCCGTCCCTGAACCAGACCGGGGGCATAGGGCAACTCGACGGTGATCGGCTGCTCGAACTGGTGTAAATCGCCCAAGCGGACGTCGACGGTGTTACCCAGAGTCGCAGAAGCGGGGACGGGCAATCCCGCTACAGAACTGACGGAGAGCTTCGTCTTGCCGGTGAGAGTGCGCGGGGGCAGCACGATTCGCGCGTCGCTGCCGGCGTCGACGGTGGTAGCTTGGGTCGGATTGGCGTCAAGCTCGCGCTGAATGAGCACTTTCAGCGTGAAGTCCTTGCTGCCGGGCGTCAGCAGTCGACCCGACTTGAACAAGAAAAAGCCACCAGCACTCACTACGCCAAGAACGCAAACCACGAGCGCCAGCACCAAAGGCCAGCGCGACGCAGACTTTTTCGTGCTCGTGGCTACCGCGGAAGGCTCCCCGCCAGCCGCTGCCCGTTGCGGCGGTGGGTAAACCGGTGGGGGTGCATAGGCCGGTGGCGCTGCGTAGACCGGTGGTGCATAGGCAGGCGCACCTGGCGCAGCTGGCCTCGGCTCCGACATGACCGGGATCACCTGAGTGCCCGGTTTGCCCACCGGAACCTTCGGAATGACGGCCGTTCCACCCTGTACCTGCCGCCCTGGTCCCCACGTTGGAGCCAGCTTGTCTTTGGGATCTGTCATGGGTCCGCCACTCTTCGCAACATCGCGCTGTCCGGAACGAGCAGGCAAGGCGCTATTGTCGAATAGACCGCGAAATCGCCCGGATTATCAAGTAGGACACGCGACCTGTCGCGGCCCCGCCGGGCCTTAGGATCCGCTCCTGCCGGACCTCCCCGGAGCCGCCCATCACCACTCCTCTGGGCGCCGCCGCACACCTGCATTGCGCTCTGCGAACGCACCTGTGCTGATGGCTAGCATTGTTTGTTGGTTCGGCGTGACCGCCACTGGTTTCGGTCAGGCGGAACGTCCACGCAGGACCATCGCATCAAACATGGAACGATTTCGCTCGCTTCGCGACGCAGGACCAATCCAATGAGATAGCCGCCATTCCGCGGCTAATGGAGCTACTCGTGCGCCGTGGCCGCCTCGTGACGATCGACGCCATGGGGTGTCAGAAGGACATCGCACAGAAGATTGTCGCCTCGCAAGCGGACGATCTGCTTGACCTGAAAGACAACCAGCCGACTCACGCCGATGCAGTTACGACGGTGTTCGAAGAAGCGCTCTCAGGTCTGAACGACCGGTGGCTGGGAAAACGTCGACTGCGCACCGCCACGCCAGCGCTTTTTGCTGCGATTTCCCCGGGCTACGCCCCCGGTCCACAGTCCATGCAACCCTCGACCCTTCGCGGGCCGGGGCGCAGCGCCTGGTCCAGATCTCGCAGGGCAGTGCGTAGTCCCTCCTCGATCACAGGATGATAGAAGGGCATTTCAAGCATCTCGGCGACCGTCATCCGTTTTTGCCTCGCCCATGCGAGGAGATGCGCGATGTGCTCGGCGTCCGGAACGAACAACTCTGCTCCCAGGAACAAGCCAGTGCCGAGCTCCGCGTAGACCTTCAGCATTCCCTTGTTCCGCAGCCGAACGCGGCTCCGACCTTGGTCGGAGAACGACACCTCCCCCACCGCGTACCGATCCGGATACTGCTCGCGGACTTGACCCAAATGCAGTCCGACCGATGCCACCTGCGGGTCCGTGAACGCGATCGCCAAAGGAGTCCTCCGCAGACCCGGCCGAACCTCGGGATAGCGCCCGGCATTGTCACCTGCGATTCGGCCCTGATCCGCCGCTTCGTGCAAAAGTGGTAACTCATTGCTGGCGTCGCCCGCGATGAAGATCGGACTACCGCCGCACTGCAGCGTCAGCCGGTCGAATACGGGCACACCCCGCTTGTCCAACTCTAGACCAGTCCGCTCGAGCGCGAGCGCAGCAACGTTGGGCACGCGCCCCGTCGCCGCCAGTGCGTAGTCGAACTGCTCGGTCTTTCGCGCGCCATCGCGATCCACGAAGCGCACGGCGACCCCGCCCTTGGTTTCGGTGACCGATTCCACCTCAGCCGAAGCGTCCAGGTAGAATTCCTCATTGAAGGCATCGTTGGCACAGGCCCGGATCGCCTCGTCTCGTATGCCGGCGAGCTCACCACCCAAGCCGAACACCTTGACCTCTACCCCGAGCCGGCTCATGGCCTGCCCCAACTCGAGACCGAGCACGCCCGGCCCGAACACCGCCAGAGTCCGCGGCAGGTCAGGGAGGTCGAACACCGATTCATTGGTCAGGAGTCGCGTCGTTAGGGCCTTCAACGGCGGGGCCAGGACCGGAATGCTCCCGGTGGCGATCACGATGCGCCCGGCGGATATCAGCCGCCCATCCGCGGTGGTCAGGGTCGTGGGCTCGTGGAATCTCACCTTTGCCGTCAACCGTTCGGCAGTCGGAATGGTTTGGACGGAGTCCACCACGAACCCCACGAAGCGGTCGCGTTCGCTCTGCACCCTCGCCATCACGGCGCGGCCGTCGATTGAGACCCGCTCCACTCGCACCCCAAACGGGGCGGCCCGTCGCGCATTGTAGGCGGCGTCGGCTGCCGCGATCAGTAGCTTGCTCGGCATGCACCCGAAGCGGGCGCAGGTGGTGCCGTAGACGCCGCCCTCGATGAGCAACACCGAGGCCGTATGGGCACGCGCAGCGCCATAGGCCACCATTCCGGCGGTGCCCGCACCGATGATGGCTACGTCGACATGGACGGGAGTCATTGCTTGGGACTCCTTAGCCAGTCCTCGAGTTGATCCGCACCGCCGATTAGCTTGCCGTCGACATAGACCTGTGGGGTAGTGCCCTTGCCAGTCACTGCCTGCAGCGTGCTGTAGCTGATGCCGTGGCTTCCCATCGGGATATCCTCGAAGCGATCGCCAGCGTCCTCAAGCATCTTGCGGGCACGGGCGCAGTGGGGGCAGCCCGGTTTGCTGAACATCGTCACCCGCGGCGGCAGCACGGCCTTCGGATTAATGTATCGCAGTAGGGTATCCGCGTCCGACACCTTGAAGGGATCCCCGGGCTCCTCGGGCTCAACGAACATTTTCTCGATCTGGCCATCCTTGACCAGCATCGAATAGCGCCGGCTCCGGTATCCCAGCCCGATGGCGGTCTTGTCGACCAAGAGACCCATGCCCTTGCTGAAGTCGCCATTGCCGTCGGGCAGGAACTGGATGTCTTTCGCTTGCTGGTTCTGCTTCCACGCATCCATGACGAAGGGATCGTTCACGGCCAGGCAGACTACGCTGTCCACTCCGCTGGCCTTGAATACCGCGACCAACTCGTTGAAGCGGGGCAGGTGAGCACTGGAACAGGTGGGCGTGAAGGCCCCCGGCAGCGCAAACAGCGCCACCGTCTTCCCTCCGAACACCTCGTCGCTGGTAGTCTTCGTCCATTCGTTCCCCACCCGTATCGGGAACGTGACAGAGGGAACCTGCTGACCTTCTCGTGACGTTGGCATTGTCTTATGCGCTGCATCTTCCGGACCAGGCGCGGTGCGTCGGAGTCCACGATCCATCGCTGGCATCGACTCCGGGAAGAACGATCCGGTCAGTCCCTTTGATGGGTCGAATCACTCAAAGTGAATGCCTACCGCGCCGCGACGAGCGCTTGACCTTCACACCAGAAATCAGCCTCGTCGAATGTCAGCGCTTGCCTGACTCCGTGGTCGACCCCTGTCCGCCTTCGGTCAAGTCGGAACCCTCGAACGTCTCTTTCAGTGCTGACACGACCGCATGGGGATCGACGGCTTCGCTCATCGCGTCTGCTACCGGGTCGAGGCGGTCGCGCACGTTGGGAAGGTCGCGGCGCAGTTCCTCGAGCAGGGCTACGATCTTGGCGATCTTCTGCTCGGCCCCGAGATTAACCTGCAGATCGAGCTGCGCGCGCTCCTCGGCGTGACGTGACTGGCGATTCTGCGTCGTCAGAACCATGATGGCCGTGATGAGCGCTGCCAGCGCGATACAGCCCTGCAACCAGAAGAATGGGGGAGGGTCAGGCGCGGAGGCTTCCGACCAGAGAAGCGCCACGTTGAGTCCCGTCCATGCCGCGACTACCGCGAGCACGGCATAGATCGTCGTCGGACGCCCGATCACGGCAGTCAGGGTCTCGATCGTCCGCTGAGGGCGCCCGACGTCCTGTTCTGCGCGAGCCCTAACCTCGGCAATAGCCTCTGCATTCTGCGTAACGAGGTTCACTTCACAAACTCCTACCTGGTCAGTGCAAGGCGCGGGCCATGACTACCGTCGGGGTGACAGTCGGAGGGATCGGCGGAGCGACATACCCGGGGAGGTGAGAGTATGCTCCGACAATGACGCGCATTGAGACGGATTCGTTCGGGCCCATCGAAGTCCCCGAGTCGCGCCTATGGGGAGCGCAGACCCAACGTTCGTTAGTGCACTTTCGTATCGGTGCCGAGCGGATGCCGCTCGAGCTGCTTTCGGCGCTCGCCCGGCTCAAAAAGCACGCTGCCGCGATCAACGGCGCTTCAGAGGCCCTCGACGCGCGCAAGGCGAGCGCGATTGCGGAAGCTGCGTCAGAGGTGATGAGCGGTGCCCACTGGGACGAGTTGCCCCTCTCGCTCTGGCAGACGGGGAGCGGCACGCAGACGAACATGAACCTGAACGAGGTACTGGCAAACCGCGCCAGCGAGCTGCTCGGCGGGGTGCGCGGCCAGTCGAGGCTCGTTCACCCGAACGACGACGTTAACCTCGGACAATCGTCAAACGACGTATTTCCGAGCGCAATGCAGATCGCCGCTGTGCTGACTATTCGCGACCGCGTCATTCCCGCGCTGACGGCGCTCGCGCACGTGCTTCGCGAGAAGGCGCGCGCCTTCCAGGGCGTGGTCAAGATCGGTCGGACCCATTTGATGGACGCGACCCCCCTCACACTGGGTCAGGAAATCTCCGGCTGGGTGTCCCAGCTGCATCATGCCATCGTCCACGTGAAGGCTTCGCTGCCGCACCTGTCGGAGCTCGCCCTCGGAGGCACCGCCGTCGGTACCGGACTAAATGGGCCTCCCGGCTTCGCGGAGCGAGTGATTGCTGCCATCGCCGGGGAAACGGACCACCCCTTCGTGCCGGCTCCCAACAAGTTCGAGGCGCTAGCCGCGAGCGACGGGCTCGTCTTCGCGCATGGGGCTTTGAGGACCGTGGCCGCGTGCCTCTTCAAGATAACCAACGACGTTCGTTGGCTCGCTTCCGGTCCGCGCTGCGGCATCGGGGAAATTACCATTCCGGCGAATGAACCCGGGAGCTCGATCATGCCGGGCAAGGTAAATCCTACCCAAGCAGAGGCGCTTACGATGGTCTGCGCCCGCGTTTTCGGCAATGATGTGACGATCGGATTTGCTGGTGCGAGCGGCAATTTCGAGCTCAATGTCTTCCGCCCCGTCATGATCGACGCGTTTCTCCAGAGCGCCCGCCTCATCGCCGACGGTTCGGACAGCTTTCGCGAGCACTGTGTGATCGGGCTCGAACCAAACCGTCCGCAGATCGCAAAGTACCTCGCCGAGTCGCTGATGCTCGTTACGGCACTGTCTCCCCACCTCGGCTACGACAAGGCGGCCGCCATCGCTAAACTCGCGCACGAGCGGGTCATCTCGCTGCGCGAAGCGGCCCTTTCACTCGGCGTGACACCCGAGAATTGGACCGAATGGGTCAAACCTGAGGCGATGGTGGGTGACCCCGCTCGCGACGTCGAGAGCGGGTGAGTGTTGCAATCCCCCCTCCGGTCGCAGCTTCTGCGAAGTCACGACCAAACTGAGCTGGTGCAGGGGCGCCCGCTCAGCGGCCACGCTATTCTGAGCCTGCTCACCCACGATTCTGCGTCTCGGGACCGGCGTACCGCGCGTAGTGGGTGTCCGTCGTGGTCTTGTAGCCGGTGTAAAACCGCTGCGCGAGCAGGTTCAGCAAGGGGTCGCTCATGCCATTGAGGAACGCGTACTGCACGTTGTCTTCACGGTGGTGCCGCGCATGGTAGCGAGCCGATAGCAGTAAGCCCATACGCGCCAACAGTTGTCCGACGCGCGTTTGGGGCGTGTGGCAAAGGTAGTGAGAAACCTCTGCCACCGACGACAGAACCGCGAAATAGAGGACAAAGTAGGCAAATACGCCGGAGACCAGGTGCAGGCAAAGTCCGGCAACCATCAGGAGCTGCACGACGACCAACCAGAGTTTGGCGCCGGACTCCTCAAAGTAGACCAACGGCAAGGAACGACGACGATAGCGCGGGGTGCGGTGATGCAGGTGAAAGGCCGCAAAGAAGGGGCCCGTCATCGACCTGTAGGTGTCGCTACAGTCCATGTACAGATGCACCCAGCCGTTCACCAAGTCAGCCACGAAATAGGCGACCACGAGGACTGCCAGTTGCCATGCCCACCCGATCGATATCGGCAACACCAGCGCGGCCAGTGTCAGCTGCAAGGCCACGTTGAAGAAGGACGCCAGTTTGCTCGTCCAACGAATCCACCGGAGACGGTCATATCGCTCCATGGCATCGTTGAACTCCGCCTGCTTGTCCGTGAGCGTGTCTGACATGACCAGAACCATCGCAATCCTTTTCAATCACCAGACGTCGTCAGCGAGCGCGAGCGCTGAGCATTGGGTTGATGTTTGGAGCGCTCGTTGGTAGTAGCACACTGCCCCTGCCTGACGGTCGCTCATGCGCTTACGAGCAGAGGTCGGCTGTGGTTATGAAGCCCCACGGAGGTTGTATGACGTCACCCACCATCACTCTGGCAGCCACGTCCCTGCGACCACGGCTCTCCCCAACCCTGGTGCAGCTCGTTGGCGCAGGCCTGAGCATGGCGGCTTCGTCGCTGCTCTCGCTAAGTGACAAGACCCGCCCGATGGCACTGTTGGGCGCACTGCCGATGGTCGCAGCCTTCACGTACCTCGTGCTCGCCCAGCGGCGGAAGCCGCTGACTATCGAGGTCGGCCCTGAGGGCCTGAGCATCGTCGGCTATCAGGGTCGCCCCATCGTCTTTCGCCCCCTTCGCGCGGAGGTTCGTCGCTGGGTTCTGCCCTCCATCGGCTCGCGACTAGGCGACGCCCTGGTGGTTTCAGGACGCCAGGGAACCAAGGAGGTTAAGTTCACGTTCGTCGTGACCGACGGTCAAAGCGCGCCCCGTGAGGCCGCAACTAGCGACAGAGCCGACTTCATGCTGCAAGCCGAAGTGTTTCGGACTCTTTGCTCAGTATTGGGCGCACTCGAGACGCAGCATTCCCCTGAAGAGCCGTCCGAAAAGAGCTTCGTGCTGGTACCACATCGCGGCTTCAAGTCGGCCCTTTCAGTCATGCTCCCCTGGCTCGGAACCATGGGTGTGGTCGGACTGATCGGGGTAGCGGGACAGCCGCTCTTGGAAACGTCCTTCGGACGGACGCTGATCTTTGGCGCCACGCTCGTCGCAATCGCTCTTGGACTCTACTTCACATTTCGCCGCGCAGGCCGCCCCGCCAGGGAATATCTGCTTCGGTTTACACCCACCGAGCTTGCCCTGGAAGACCACGGAGTGACCCTGCTGGCCCTGCGACTTTCCGAGTTGAACTGGCACGTCGAGGCCTACACCTTTAGCTCGCGCGTCGGTTCCTACACATTTCCGGTAGTGGCACTGTCGAGCCCCGCAGGGAAACTGCGCGTCGGTGTCTGGGATCAACGAGCGGACTTCAACACGCCCGGAGCACCCAAAGGCAAGGCCCCCCAATACCTTGTCGGTGCACCGGACTTCCCCTCTTTGCTGTCGCAGCTGCGCGCCAAGCACTGAGCGGACTCCGGCAGCACTCCCATGGGAAACTGCCCGACAGGCGCGCAGACAACTGCACCCAGCGCGTCAACAACCGCGCTCTGCGAACGCACCTGTGCTGATGCTGGGTAAGCTTGTTTATTGGTTCGGCGTGACCAGTGCCGGGTTCGGTCAGGCGGAGCGTCCGTGCCTACTCCTCGACCCGGCTCCCGAGCTGTGCAAGCATGGGGGCTAACAAATAGACGAAGGGTGCAGCGAGCCTCGCTGCAGGACAACGGATGGTCGGGCCGCCATCCCAGCCGGTACACGAACCGACAGGGATAGAGCATGTCGACCGCCACACAGCCAGGGCAGAACCCCCCTCCATCATCGCCACCAGAAGCCTGGGAGCCGCTGCTCCGGTTCCTTCGCTTTGCTGGGCGCCCGCTTGAGCGCTTTCTCCGCATTGAGGCCGCCAGTGGGATCCTGCTGCTGGTCGCGGCGGCTGTCGCGCTTGCCTGGGCAAACTCGCCCTGGGCCGGGAGCTATGTTCGCCTCTGGCACACGCCTGTTGGCATCCGCGTCGGCATGTTCGCTTTCGAACGATCCCTTGAGTGGCTCGTCAACGATGGCCTGATGGTGATCTTCTTCTTCGTCGTGGGAATGGAGATCCGTCGAGAGCTCCACCACGGCGAGCTGTCCGAGTGGCGGAGGGCTGCGCTTCCCGCCGCCGCAGCATTGGGCGGCATGCTCGCGCCAGCCGCGCTCTACCTCGTCTTCGCCGGTGCTCCCGCAACCCGTTCCGGGTGGGGCGTGCCGATGGCGACCGACATCGCGTTCGCGGTGGGCATCCTGGCGCTGCTCGGCAAGCGCGTCCCCGCGGCCCTGCGCGTGCTGCTCCTCGCCGTCGCCATCATCGACGACCTCGGGGCCATCGTGGTCATTGCGCTGTTCTACTCCTCGGGCATCGCGTTCTCTGGCCTGGCCGTGGCCGCGCTTGGGTTTGCCGGGATCTTTGCGATGCAGCGCCTCGGCGTGCGCTCAAAACTCGCCTACGTCGTACCGGGGCTCGTGGTGTGGGCAGGGGTCTACTCCGCCGGGATTCACCCAACAATCGCCGGAGTCCTCATTGGGCTCGTTACGCCTGTCACGGCATGGCTAGGCCCCGACGGTTTTGTCCTCGGCGTGCAGAAAGAACTAGATAGCATGGAGCAAGCCACCCCGAGCGCGCTCACCTCCCACGAGTTAGCCGAGTCACTCAACCATGTCGACGCCGCCCGCCGCGAGGCCATGTCACCGGCGGAAAGCCTGATTGCGACGCTTCATCCCTGGGTTGCCTTTGGGATCATGCCGCTGTTCGCACTCGCAAACGCCGGTGTAGCCGTATCCGCACGCTCCCTCGATGCTCGCTCATGGAGCGTCGTTACGGCGGTCGCGGTTGGCCTCATCGCTGGTAAGCCTGTTGGCGTGCTGATTGCCAGTTGGCTGGCCCTGCGACTTCGGGTGGGGATTTTACCTGTGGGAATGACGTTCCGGCATCTTCTGGTGCTCGGTGTGGTTGCCGGCGTGGGATTCACCATGGCGCTGTTCATCGCGCAGCTCGCCTTCACGGACGCTAGGCTACTTGCGGCAGCAAAACTCGGTGTGCTTGCTGCGAGCGGCGGAGCAGCGGTTTTGGGACTCGTGCTCGGTCGTCTGCTGCTGCCAACCGTCATCGCACCTGGCGCAGCACATACCGCTGACGACGCAGAGATTTCGACGGAAACATGAGCAAATTCGCACGAGCAGGGTGTGAGGGCTGGTTCCGCTCTCCGCACTCTCTTTAGAACCGAGTCCGAGCAGCATCCGTCACCACGCCGAACCAACCCAGAGCGGCGTTTCTTGCAGCAGAGCGGCGTTTCTCACGCCAGAACGGCGTTTCTTGCAGCAGAGCGGCGTTTCTTGCAGCAGAACGGCGTTTCTTGCAGCAGAACGGCGTTTCTTGCAGCAGAACGGCGTTTCGCACACTGGAACGACGAAACCCCCTCAGCTTTCGCTAGGGGGGTTTCTGAAGAGCATGGGGCCCGCCATCTGCTTTGCGCTGTGAGTGGTTCGTCATTTACCCACCAGAGCAGCCAGCGTTTTGGCCCTCGACGGTTGACTCAGGGTGCGGGCATCACGCCGGGGGATGCTTGGTGCGGTGGACCGGCGGCGCATCTACCGAGCGAGCGCCGTCTTCCCAGTACACCGGACGTCCGTAGTAGTCGTAGAGCCGGGCCTCGTATTCGCGGTTGATGGCGGCGCTAGCGTCCCACTCGGGGCTGCTCTTGATCACGTGACGAGACAAGTCGACAAAGACTTTTCTCTCCTCCCAGCTAACGCCCTTGGCCCAATGGGGCGCGACCAGCACCTTCTTGCCGACCCACCAATTACTGGTGTTGATCGCCAGGTAGCGGATCCCCCAGGTCTCATCGTCAACGATGAAGTCCTCAACGTGGCCAACCGCGTCGTCGTTACCCTGGATGTGATATCCGCGCAGCTCTTTGGCGCTGCGCAAGTGAACGTCTCCAGATGTGTCGGCCTGGGCAACAGGCGCATCGTTCCATCTGCCCGCCGAAAACGAGCCGGGGTAGGCGCCCATGCCCCAAATTCCCTCGTATCCCCAGTAGTAGGGATACCCGTAGTAGCCGTTGTACTCACGCTCGTGCTGGCGGGAGACTGGCTTGTCAACGTCGACGCTCGGGCTATTTCTGACCTTGTCCTTGGTCAACGCAAGATGGAACCGCTGGGTGGACCAGGCGACCTCGCGAAAGGACATGGGCGAAATCAACACGCGGCGACCGTCCATGAAGAGAGGACCATCGGGCTGAACGATCAGATACCGAACTGTCCAGCGGTCATCGTCCAAGAGAAAATCTACTACTTTTCCGATGTCGCCGTCTGTGGCAACGACGGTGTAATTCTCAACCTCTTTCAGGCTTCGCAACATGGGAATCTCCTCGCCGGCGCGTGGCGCGGCACATTAGTCAGTACGGGACGCGGTCAACTCACCGCCAGGAAAGGCCCACGAGGACCCAGAAAACCGCGACCACCATCACCACCCAAACGAGGTCCCCACCCCAGCCCCAGGCCTGATGATTGACCGTCGAGGAGCTACCCATGAGGGCAGCCCGGCGTCGCTGGATGTACCTCGGATATGGCGGCCCCCATCTGCGGTAGCCCCAGCCATAACCAAGCGGCGGCACGAGAAATATCAAGATGAAGACCATCCATAACAACCACCCGAAGCCCATCATTGGTGTCTCGCTTTCTCTTCGATCAGCTTAAGTGTTCCGTACGCATGAAGCGTGCCGCCTCGTCGTAAGGAGCTGATGGAGCTGATGAAGCTGATGAAGCTGATCGGACATTGCCGGCCCGAGCAAGCACTTTGCTTGCAGGATCTGCTCACGCGGTCGCGTCAGTGAAGGCGAGTCAACGCCCTCGGCCAGCGGGGCTCTGTGCGAATGGGGGCCGTTCTCTCCTTCACCTTGAAGGATTTTGCGCGTCGTTTTGATTGCGCTCCCCCAAAGCGGGCGCTGCGGGCAGGTGCTCTGCACGCCGAGCTGGCACCGCGCGACAAGTGCACGAATCTGGCTGCAGGAATCCTCGCGGGTGACCACCTGCAGCATGATCAGAGAGCTGGCATGGTCCTTGCAAAGCAAGCGCGCACACCTGGTGGAATCGCCGGCAAGGAGATGCTCCGATGAGATTCGAACACACCGCTTTTGTCATTGTCCTGGCAGCCCTTTCGGGCTCGATGCTCTGTTCGTGCAGCAAGGACAACGTGCAGTCTTCACCGCGCGTGAGCCCCCTGCCTGGGGAGCAGTCGTCTTCACAGGCGATGCCCGGCGCAAGCGCAGGAATGCCGCAGCAGCTCCGCACCAGCTGTCCCATGGTCGTGCAAGGGGCTGACGCCGCTGTTTCCGACACCGAAGGCGGCGTCGCACTCACGTTCACGACTCAAGCCGGCGACGTGGCTGACCTTCGCACACGCGTCCGAAGCATGGCGCAGATGTACGAAACGCACCGGGGACGCGGTTCCATGATGTGGCACCGAATGGGACCAGGGCAAGGAATGGGACCAGGGCAAGGAATGGGACCAGGGCACATGGCGGGCGGCGGTCCGATGCCAATTGCCAGCTCAACGGTCACTGACACCGACAAAGGGGCCCGCCTTGAGCTCCGTCCGAAGGATGCATCCGAGCTCGACGCCCTGCGCCAGCATGTTCGATTGCATCAGCAGCGAATGCATTCTGGCGAGTGCTGGATGCTGCAGGAGCAGCCCCCGGTACAGGGCCAGTAGGAAACACGATGCGGCATGGCCACGCGCTGAACGACCCCCCAAATCGATAAGGAACACGACTCATGCAAATCCAAGTCAACACCGACAAGAATATTGAAGGACACGAGAAGCTCGCGGCCCACGTCGAGGCTACGGTCACCAAAGCACTGAGCCACGTCAGCGCTTACATCACCCGCGTGGAAGTCCATCTGAGCGACGAAAACGGCGACAAGAGTGGCCCAGATGACAAACGGTGCATGATGGAAGCTCGCCTCGAGGGGCGGCCGCCCACCGCAGTGACTTGCGAGGCCGAGACCCTGGCCCAGGCCGTTGCTGGTGCGGCGGCCAAGTTGAAGAGCTCCGTCGAGAGCAAGGTGGAGCGGCTGCACGAGCATCGCTAACGCTGTTGCGGTGCTCTCCACGAGGTTCCCAATGCTTACGAAGAACAAGACCGCGATACCTTGCACCGCTGGACCGGCGCAAGGCACCGAGACCCAACGCACAGCGGCGACGGACCTCAAACATCGTGCGTTGGAGCGCTGGGAAGACGAGGGGGGCTCTGGCTCCGATACTGGGGGTCTGGCAACACCGACCGGGGACCCCTGGGCCAAAGTAGAGCCAAAGCACAGGCAGACCGGTCGAGAGCCACCTCCGGTTGTTGTGGTTGAGGCGTGGCACACGCTGTCGAGCGACGTAGCCGCGCGGCAGCTGCAAACCGACGGGGCGCGCGGATTGACGAACGACGAGGCAGCTCGGCGCCTCAAGCATTTCGGCGCCAATCGGCTCGCGCAGGCGCGCGGCAGGGCTCCCTTCGCCATCCTTCTCAACCAGTTCAAGAGTCTGCTCGTGTTACTGCTCTTCGCGGCCGCCGGGATTGCCTTCGTCATGGGCGAGCATCTTGAGGCGGGTGCGATTCTGGTGGTCGTCGTCCTGAACGCGACGATCGGCTTTCTCACCGAGTGGAAAGCGGAACAGACGCTGACGGCTCTCCAGAAGCAGACGGTGCGGATCGCTCGTGTGGTCCGCGAGCGCGTGGAGCGCCAGCTCCCTGCGGCAGAGCTCGTTCCGGGGGATCTGGTCGTGCTTGAGGCGGGCGCGCGTGTCCCCGCGGACGGGAGGATTATCGAGAGCGTGCGCTTGCAGATTGAAGAGGCCGCGCTCACAGGGGAGTCGAAGGCAGTCACGAAGTCGACCGCTCCGATCGCGGACGCGGGGGCACCTCTCGCGGATCGGCTCAACCTGGCCTTCATGGGAACGACCATCACGAACGGTCGCGGCCATCTTCTTGTCACGGGCACCGGCGCCTCGACCGAGATGGGAAAGATCGGGGCCCTAATAGACGAAGCCATGAGCAACGACACGCCTCTCGAGAAAAGGCTGGCCCGGCTCGGTCGTGTGTTGCTCGTGATCGTGCTGGTGCTCTGTGTGGTCATTGTTCTCGCCGGCTGGCTTCGCGGTCACGGCTTCCTCTACATGCTCGAAGTGGGCATCTCGCTCGCGATCGCCGCAGTGCCGGAGGGGCTCCCCGCCGTATCCACGATGACTCTTGCGCTCGGGATGCAGCGCATGGCCCGCATGGGCGCACTGATCCGGCGGCTGCCCGCGGTCGAAGCTCTCGGCTCCACCACGGTCATTTGCACCGACAAAACGGGGACGCTGACCCGAAACGAAATGACGGTGTCGGCGTTTGTCCTGGATACCCGGAGGATCGACGTCACCGGCGCCGGCTACGCGCCGATCGGCGAGTTTCAAGAGAGCGGTCAACCGGTGGACCCTCGTGCTGACGCGCACCTCTCTCTTGCGCTGCGCATCGGCGTCTTGTGCAGCGACGCGAAGGTCGCTCACGCCGATGGCACGGACACCGTGCTTGGCGACCCCACTGAGGCGGCGTTGATCGTGGCGGCGGAGAAGGCGGGCTTGAAGGAGGATGCGCTCGAAGCCGAGTTCCCCCGCATCCGCGAGCAGCCCTTCGACAGTGCGACGAAACGCATGGCCACCGTGCACCGGACGCCCCAGGGCCGGCTGATCATGTTCGTGAAAGGGTCGCCGTCTACCTTGCTCGCGGCGAGCTCCTCCCAGGTTCGCGCCAACGGAGTGACGCCCCTTACCTCTGACGACCGCGCGCGGTGGGACGAGCTGAATCAGGAGCTCGCCGGGGCCGCACTACGCGTGCTCGCCCTGGCCTATCGCGACATGACCGAAGGTCAGAGCGAGGATGACGCCGACGCCACGAACCACCTGGTCTTCGTCGGCCTCGTCGGCATGACCGATCCACTCCGAGAGGAGGCGAAGGCCGCGATCGCCACCTGTCGCGAAGCTGGCATTCGTTCGGTGATGATCACCGGCGACCAGCAGATCACTGCGGCCGAGATCGCCCGCCAGCTCGGCATCGACCGAGATCTCAACGGCCAGCGGCTTCGGATTGTGCATGCGCGTGAGCTGACCAATCTCGACGCCGAGGGATGGCAGGACGCCGTGAAGGGGGCTTCCGTCTTTGCCCGCGTGTCGCCCAAGCACACGCTCCAGATGGTCGAAGCGCTGCAGGCGCAGGGGCAGATCGTGGCCATGACCGGCGACGGTGTGAACGACGCTCCGGCCTTGAAGAAGGCCGACATCGGCGTTGCGATGGGCATCAAAGGGACGGAGGTTGCCAAGGAGACGGCGGACATGGTCATCGTCGACGACAACTTCGCCACGATTGTCCGCGCGGTCGAACAGGGACGGATCATCTATGCGAACATCCTCCGGTTCATCCACTACCTCTTCTCGTGCAATTTCGCGGAGCTCCTCACCGTGTTCTTTGCTCTGATGGTGGGTTGGCCGCTACCGCTCGGCGCACTTCAGATCCTGTGGCTGAACATGATCACCGACATCTTCCCAGCGCTCGCGTTGGCACTCGCGCCTTCGGCGCCCGGCATGATGAGCCGGCCGCCGCACGATCCGAAGGCGTCTCTTCTCCCGGCGCGGGTCCTGGTCATGATCGGGTGGCAGGGGCTCCTGCTCGCCACAGTCACGTTGCTGGCGTTCTTCCTCGGAATGCGAATGCACGATGCGGAAACCGATGGTGTGAAGCACGCGATCACGGTGACGTTCATGACCCTCGCGCTCGTCCAGGTGGTTCAT